>NZ_CP146232.1:0-1477500 GCF_037040815.1 Pararoseomonas sp. SCSIO 73927 | reverse complement strand
CCGAGCCCCGTTAGCCGGGGCCGGGACCCTGCCTGGTGGGCAGTTTGACTGGGGCGGTCGCCTCCCAAAGTGTAACGGAGGCGCGCGATGGTGGGCTCAGGCCGGTCGGACATCGGCTGTTGAGTGCAAAGGCACAAGCCCGCCTGACTGCGAGCGCGACAGCGCGAGCAGAGACGAAAGTCGGCCTTAGTGATCCGGTGGTCCCGCGTGGAAGGGCCATCGCTCAACGGATAAAAGGTACTCTAGGGATAACAGGCTGATCTCCCCCAAGAGTCCACATCGACGGGGAGGTTTGGCACCTCGATGTCGGCTCATCGCATCCCGGGGCTGGAGCAGGTCCCAAGGGTTCGGCTGTTCGCCGATTAAAGCGGTACGTGAGCTGGGTTTAGAACGTCGTGAGACAGTTCGGTCCCTATCTGCCATGGGTGTTGGAGACTTGAGAGGATCTGTCCCTAGTACGAGAGGACCGGGATGGACGCACCTCTGGTGCACCGGTTGTGGCGCCAGCCGCATCGCCGGGTAGCCAAGTGCGGAACGGATAACCGCTGAAGGCATCTAAGCGGGAAACCAGCCTCAAAACCAGGTCTCCCCAAGGGCCGTGCCAGACCAGCACGTCGATAGGCCGCAGGTGGAAGTCGGGTAACCGACGCAGCCGAGCGGTCCTAATCGCCCGATCGAACTCCACTCCCCCACCGCTGAGGGCTAACCCCCTCGCCGCACGCAGCACCAACACGCAAACACACCACCCACACACCACCTTCCATCCCGGGCAGAACGCTCCGCGTCCGCCCACCCATCATGTCCTCCGGCCCGGTGGCCTGGTGCCTATAGCGAGGCTGCCACACCCGATCCCATCCCGAACTCGGCCGTGAAACGCCCCTGCGCCCATGGTACTGCGTCTTAAGACGCGGGAGAGTCGGTCAGCGCCAGGCCACCCGACCGGAGAACATGATCACTACACCACCGCGGGGTGGAGCAGCCCGGTAGCTCGTCAGGCTCATAACCTGAAGGTCACAGGTTCAAATCCTGTCCCCGCATCCAAGCCTCAGAACCCCCTCAGCACATAACCGTGCCGAGGGGGTTCGCGTTTGTGCACAGGGCAGATGTCCTGGATCTCTACTCAATCTGCACCTCTGCCCTGCGCACCACGTCGCCCCACTTGGCGATCTCGTCCCTGATGAACGCCTCGAACTGCGCGGGTGAGCTGCCAACGGGCTCGGCTCCCTGCTCCGTCAGCTTCGCCAGGAACGCGGGCTGGCGTGCCGCTTCCTGAAGGGCGGCGGAGATAACCTTGATCGCCGCGCGCGGCGTGCGGGCGGGCGCCACGGTGCCGAACCAAGCGACGGCCTGCACGTCGGGGAAGCCCGCCTCGGCCGTCGTCGGCACATCCGGCAGGGAAGCGCTGCGGCGCGTGTCCGTCACGGCCAGCGCGCGCACCCGTCCGTCCTTGATCTGCGGCAGGCCGGAGGGAAGATTGTCCACCAGCATCTCCACACGCCCGGCGGCCGCCTCCAGCAGCATCTGCGCCGCGCCGCGGAAGGGGACGTGCGTCATATCCAGCCCGCTCCCGTTTTTCAGCATCTCGCCCGTCAGGTGAAGGCTGGTGCCGACTCCGGACGAGCCGAAGTTGAAGCCCCCCGGCGTCCTGCGCACCAGCTCCACCAACTCGCCCAGGGTTCGCACCGGAACGCGGTTCGCGACCATGATGACGTTCGGCACCGTGCAGATGTTCGACACCGCCGCGATGTCGGACGGGCGGTAGCCCAGGTTGCGGTACATGGCGTAGTTGATCGCGCCGGTACCAACGGTGACCAGCCCGATCGTGTGGCCGTCCGGATCCGCCTTGGCGAGGACCTCCGTGCCGATCCCGCCGCCCGCGCCCGCACGGTTCTCCACGATCACGGGCTGGCCGAGGCGGGCGGAGATCGCTTCCGCCATCATGCGGGAGAGAATGTCGGCCGTCCCGGCCGGCGCGAAGGGCACGATGTAGCGCATCGGGCGGCTGGGCCGCCACTCCGCGGCCTGCCCGAGGGGAGCCTGCGCCAGAGCCGGTGAGGCCAGCGCGGCGCCTGCCAGGCCGAGCGCCTCTCGCCGGGAGAGTGTTGTCATGCTTCCGCCTCCTCGACCGCGCCGCTTCTTGTCATGGCGCTGGACATCGCTCGCCGCGGGTCGGTGCGGCAGGTTCAGGGCATGGCCACCCCGAGCTTGCCGGCCCAGGGGCGCAGCGCGTCGAGGATGCCCTCGCGCAGCGCGACCCCGCTCTCCTCCGCCTTCCGGTAGCGTCGCAGGCCGGCCTCGCCGGGCAGCCGAACGGGTGCGGAACCGGGACGCGGCGGGCTGGCGCGGCAGCCCTCCGCGATCGCGCCGGTCTGCCGGGTGAAGGCATCCAGCCCCGCAAAGGCGGACGGATCGAACACCTGCAGGAAGACCGCGTTCACCATGCCCTTCGGCCCGTCCGCCCGCCCCTGCCCGGAGAGGCCCTGGCTCAGTGCCTCCGCCGCCAGCGCCCAGCCATAGCCCTTCTGGCCGTGGTCCTGGCCGCCCGCCGGCAGCACCGTGCCGCCGCCCTGAAGCACCGCGGGGTCGTCGCTGGCCTTGCCCTCGGCGGTCATCAGCCAGGGCCGCTCGTACCGCCGCCCCTCGCGGGAGAGGCGAAGCGCCATGTTGTTCGTGGTGATGGAAGCGCTGACGTCGATCATCACGGGATCGCCGCCCGTGGGAAAGCCGATGGAAAAGGGCGCTGGCGAGAGTGCGGCGCGAAGCCCGCCGAAGGGCGCCACCGTCGCGACGCCCGGTGCCGAGGAGTGGATGGACAGCACCAGCCCGCGCTCCGCCGCGCGGCGCAGATAGGCGGCGAGGCAGCCGATATGGTGGCCGTTGCCGATGGCGATGCTGACGGTGCCGTACTGCCCCACCCGCTCGAAGGCGATTTCCATCGCGCGCAGCATCAGCCACGGGCCGGGCAGGCGCCGGCCGTTCCAGGCCAGGCAGGCCCCGCGGTCGGACAGCACCTCCGGATCGCCTGAGGGATTCATCCCCCCGGCCTCGATGTCACCGAGGTAGCGGGCGGCCAGCTCCAGCCCGTGCGTGTCGTGGCCGAGCATGTCGGCCTCCACCAGGATATCGGCGACCGCCGCAGCCTTCGGCGCGTCCAGTCCGGCGGCGGTGAACAGATCCGCGGCGAAGCCGCGCAGCGCGCCGGCGTCGTGTCGGGCGGCGGCCGCCTGGCCCTCCGCCGCGCTCACGCCGTCACGCCGATCGGCCAGGGCACGAACTCGTTGGTGCCGACGCCCGCCAGCTCGCTCTTCGTCCTCTCGCCGGAGGCGTGGCGCAGCAGCCGCTCGAAGATGCGCCGCCCTGCCTGCTCCAGCGTCTCCTCCCCGTCGATGATGGTGCCGCAGTTCACGTCCATGTCCGCCACCATGCGCTCGTACATCGGCGTGTTGGAAGCGAGCTTCATCGTCGGCGCCGGCAGGGAGCCGAAGCAGGAGCCGCGGCCGGTGGTGAAGATCACCATGTTCGCCCCGCCGGCGATCTGCCCGGTGGCCGCCACGGGATCGTAGCCCGGCGTGTCCATGAAGACGAAGCCGCGCGCCGTTACCGGCTCCGCGTACTCGTACACCGCCATCAGCCCGGTGCTGCCGCCCTTCTTGGAACCGCCGAGCGACTTCTCCAGGATGTTGGCCAGTCCCCCCGCATTGTTGCCGGGCGCCACCTTACCGTTGATCTGGCTGTCCCGGCCCTCGCTGTGGCGCAGCCACCAGTCCATGCGCTCCACCAGCTTCCGCCCGACCTCCGGCGTCACGGCGCGTGCCGTCAGCGTGTGCTCCACCCCGAAGATCTCCGTCGTCTCGGAGAGGATGGCGGTGCCGCCGTTCCGGATCAGGATGTCCATGGCGGCGCCGAGGGCGGGGTTGGCCGAGAGGCCGGAGAAGCCGTCGGACCCGCCGCACTGCATGCCGATCGTCAGGTGCTCGGCCGAGACCGGCTCCCGCGTCACGGCGTCCGCGGCCGGCAGCATCTCCCGGACCAGCGCGATGCCGGCCTCCACCGTGCGGCGCAGCCCGCCGCCCTCGCCGATCACCAGCGTCCGCAGCGCCGGCCCGCGCTCCAGCCCCTGCGCCGCCAGGAAGCCGTCTAGGTCGTTCGCCTCGGCGGCCGAGGCGATGACGAGGGCGGCGGCGGTGTTCGGGTTCCGCAGCGTGCCGCCGATGGTCCGCCGCAGCAGCGCCATGGGCTCGCCGCCGCGCTCCATTCCGTCCCCGCCCTCGTGGGCGAAGGGGGCCACCCCGTCCACCATCGGGAAGTCTTCCAGGCGGTCCGGCGTGAAGTGGGCGGCGATCCGGCGCGCCGCCGTGGCGCCCGCGGCGCCGAGGGCGAAGACGCCGACGTAGTTGCGCGTGCCCACGCGGCCATCGGCGCGGCGGATGCCCTGGAAAGTGGCGCGCCGTGCCTCCGGCACGAACTCCGTCGGGCGGTAGTCGCGGGAGTAGGCGTAGTCCTTCTCGACATCGTCGAAGAGGATGTTGTGGCTGTGCATCCAGGTGCCGGGCGCCAGGTTCTCGGAGGCGAAGCCGATCACCGTGTCGTACTTCCGCACCGCCTCGCCCTTGGCGATGAAGCGCGCGGCGATCTTGTGGCCCGCGGGCACGTCCTGCAGCGTGACCACGCCCTCCGCGGGCACGGCCGTGCCGGCGGCAACGGGAAGGCGCGCGACCACCACGTTGTCCCGGGGGTCCAGCCGGATGAAGGGGTTGTAGTTGGGGCGGAGGATGTCGCCGTCCATAATGATGCCCTCCCTCTCGCTCAGGAGCAGACGCCGATGGGCCAGGGGGCGAAGCCGCTCTCCCCCATGCCCTCAATCTCGCCCTTGGTCCTCTCGCCGGAGGCGTGGCGCAGGATCGCCGCGAAGATCCGCGCGCCCGCCTCCTCCACCGTCTCCGCGCCCTCCAGCACCGGGCCGGCATCGAGGTCGATGGCGTCCGCCATGCGCCGGTAGGTCTCGGTGTTGGAGGCGATCTTCACCGTCGGCGCCGGGAGGGAGCCGAAGTCGGTGCCCAGCCCCGTGGTCATCGCGATCAGCGTCGCGCCGGACGCCGCCTGCCCGGTGACGGAGACGGGATCGTGGTCCGGGCTGTCCATGAAGACGAGGCCGGGGCCGCTCACCCGCTCCGCGTAGCGGTGCACCGCCGCGATCGGGGTGCTCCCCGCCTTGCCCAGCCCGTCCAGCGCCCGCTCCAGCCCGCTGGCGAAGCCGCCGCGCTCGCCGCCCCGGTCCAGTCGGCCGTCGAGCCGGGTCTCGCGCCCGTTGCCGTACTCCTGCCACCAGTCCAGCCGCTCCCGCAGGGCGGCCGCGATCTCGGGGCTCGCCGCGCGGTCCGCGAAGGCGCCGCCGGAGAGGAGGAGGTCCGGCGTCTCCGACAGGATCGCCGTCCCGCCCTGGGCCACGAGCATGTCCACCGCCACGCCGAGCGCGGGATTGGCCGAGAGGCCGCAGAGCCCGTCCGCCGCGCCCGTCTGCAGGCCCAGCACGAGGCGCGAGGCCGGGACCGTCGTGCGGCGCGCCGCGTCCGCCACGGGCAGCATGGCCTGGATGCCCGCCTTCGCCGCCTCCACCGCGGCCCGGGTGCCGCCCACCTCCTGCAGCGTCACCGTCTGCAGCCGGTCGCCGACCTCCAGCCCCTCCTTCTCCAGGAAGACCTTCAGGTTGTTGCGCTCGCAGCCCAGGGCGACGATCACGGCGCCGGCCATGTTGGGGTTGCGGATCACGCCCGAGAGGGTGCGGCGGAGCAGGTCCATCGGCTCCCCCGTCATCTCCATGCCGCAGCCCAGGGCGTGAACCAGGGGGACCACCCCGTCCACGTTCGGGAAAGCGGCCAGGCGCTCCTCGTCGAACCAGTCGGCCGCCTGCCGCGCGGCCGTGGCGCCGCAGTTGCTGGCGATGACCACGCCGAGGAAGTTGCGGGTGCCCACGCGCCCATCCGGCCGCACGAAGCCCTGGAAGGTGGCGGGCGCCACCGCGCGGACCGGGCCGGCGGCGGGCAGGGGCGCGGGCACCGCTGGCGCCAGGAGCTCGCCGCGCAGATGCGCCCCGGCCGGGATGTCCACGGCGGCCAGGCCGATCGGGAGGCCGGCCTTCAGCACCGGCTCGCCGCGCCGGATGTCGCGCAGGGCCAGCTTGTGCCCGGGCGGCACCTCCTCCAGCGCGGCGAGGCCCGTGCCGAGCACGGCACCCGCGGCAAGGGGGCGAAGGACGGTGGCGGTGTTGTCGCGCTCATCCGCCCGGATGGTGGCGGCCGGCCGCGATGGCGGGGCGTCATGGCCCATGGACATCTGATCCCTCCCTCCGGCCGCCGCGCTGCCGCCGGTGCTCTCTTCCCATCATTCTATTTTCGGGTTGATGCCTGTCCAACACCGGTACAGCATCGTGGTGATACACGGGCGGCATCACAGGAGTGGCTGAGCCATGGAACTCGGCCATCTCCGCTCCTTCGTCTGCGTGGCGGAGGAGCTGCATTTCGGCCGCGCGGCCCGGCGGCTGGGCATGTCGCAGCCGCCGCTGAGCCGCCAGATCCAGCTGCTGGAGGCGAGGCTGGGGGCCGTACTGCTGGACCGGTCGCGCCACGGCGTGGCGCTGACGGCGGCGGGCCGGGCCTTCCTGCCGGAGGCGCGCGCGGTGCTGGCGGCGAGCGAGAGGGCGGTCCAGACCGCGCGGCGCGCCATGGAGCACCGCGGCGGGGGCGCGGTGAAGCTGGGCTTCTTCAGCGCCAGCACCTACGCCTTCCTTCCGCGGCTGGTCGCCCGCGCCCGGACGGAACTGCCGGGCACGGAGATCCTGCTGCGGGAGATGAGCGGCGCGGCCCAGCTCGAAGCCCTCCGGGTGGGGCGGCTGGATATCGGCCTCGTCCGCCCCTCCCAGGACATGCTGACCCTTTCCTCGCGGCTCGTCTCGACGGAGGAGCTGGTCCTGGCGCTTCCGCTGGACCACCCGCTCGGCCCGCGCCGCCGCCTCAGCCTGCGCGACCTTCAGGATCAGGACTTCATCGGCTACTCGGAGGAGGGGCCGTACATGCGCGGCCTCGTCGCGCGGGCGCTGAGCGGGGCGGGGGTGACGCCGCGGGTCGTCCAGTCCGTTGCCCAGGCGCAGACCATCCTCTCCCTCGTCAGCGCCGGTGTGGGGGTCGCGCTGCTCCCCTCGGACGCGCGGAACATCGGCTTCCCGAACGTGGCGATCCGACCCCTGGCGATGCCGCCCGGCCTGACGGTGGAGCTTTACGCCGTCTGGAAGGCGGAAACCGGAAACCCGGCGCTGGAGGCGCTGCACGGCCTGATGCAGCGCCTCTAGGAAGGGGCGCGTCCCTCTTCAGGGTGAGAGGCCCGCGAGCCTCCCGCCTCTCGCCGCGGCCCCGGCCGCCTCGGCGTCCATCGGCAGCAGCAGCCGCTCCGCCACCAGCCGGGCGGCCGCGGCGCGGACGGCCGCCTCGTAGGCGGCGGGGTCGGGGTAGAGCTCCTCGATGGAGGGGCGCGGGTCGCGCCCGGCCTGCCGTTCCGCCCCGGTCGCGGCGAAGGGCAGCACGCCGCCGACCTGGGTGCAGAGGTCCTGCGGGCCCTCCGTGTTCCTCTGGGGGTTCCAGCCGACATAGGTGGCGCGCGGCGCCGCGATGATCGGGAGGCGGATCCCGGCGATCGCGTTGCCGTCCAGCCCGGCGCGCGGGAGGAAGAGTGGGTAGCTCCCGCGCACCAGGGGCAGGGGCGCCGCCTGCCCGATCGCCTCGGCCCGGACGTACTGTCCGCGATAGGGCAGGCCGGGGATGGCGGGATAGACGGATTCCGCCCGCGCCAGGGTCCCGTGGGCGAGCATGGGGTAGCGGCTGGAGGGCGGCTCGACGCCATCGCGCACCCAGCGCTCCATCGCCATCAGCAGCGCCCGCAGCGCCGGGCCCTGATAAACCGGGTTCAGCGGCAGGGCGCAGGCCGGCATGTCCCGCATCACCGCGTCGGCCGCGTTCCCGTGCGGGGCACCGGCGACCATGTAGGCGCGCACGTTCGCGGGCAGGTCGATGTGGCGGCCGACCGGATCGGTCACGAGAAGGCTGGCCTGGGAGCCCCAGAACTCGAATTCGGAGTCCATCTGCATGACCACCGGGCAGGTGTTCGACAGGCGGCAGCGCAGCAGCAGCCCGTCGCGCCGGCCGCTCACGGGGTCGTCCAGCACCTCGTAGGTGAAGGGGAACTGCAGCACGGGAAAGAGCCGGTCGTGTTGCGGGCCGGGATTGCGGCCGGGCTGGGCGAAGCGGGCATTGGTGAAGCTGCGGCGCGCGCCAGGGATGATCGGCATCATCCCCTCGAAGACGATCCGCCCCGCCTCGTCCTCGTTCATGCCGAAGTAGAGGGCATCGCGCAGCACGCGCCCGGACTGGGAGACGCCGAAGCCGATGGCGCGGTCGATCCCGGACCGTCCCCCGGCGGCCAGCGGGTTGGCCGGGCCGCCCTCGCGCCGCAGGAAGCTCGTCACGTCGCGGATGGCCGCGAGGCCCATCCCCATCACCCGGGGGTCGCGGGCGGTGTAGGTCAGCTCGTAGATCGCCCCGGCCGGCATTCCGGCGGGGCGGGCGATCTCCACCGTGCTGTCGTCGAGGAAGCGCAGGCCGAGGCCGGGCGGCGTGGCCCGCGCCTCGTCCGTCCGCGCGCGCACGGTCAGCCGCGCCGATCCGCGGTCCGCCGCGGGGTAGCTCAGCGTCACGCGCCTCGGGCCCTCCGCGTCGTTGAAGCTCCACTCCTCGCGCGAGGGGCCGGTGAGGTCGGGCACGACGGGAACGGCGATGCGCATCGCGCCCGGCTCATCCGGCGCATCGGCCTGCCAGGCGGCCCAGACCAGGGTGAAGCCCTGGTCCAGGAGGAAGCCGTTGCCGCCATCCTCCGCCCGGTCCAGCCGGCTGGAGGCCGCCGTATCCGTGTCCAGCGTCCGGCCGGTGATCAGCTTGCGGCCGCGGTTCAGCACGTCGAACACGAGCGTCCCGTTCGGGCGCGCGGGGCGAAGGATGACCACGTCCGTCGTCGCCTCGACCCGGCCCTCCGCGTTCCGCGGCGCGCGGTCGAGATCCGCGATGACGGCGTTGCGGGGATCGGTGGGGTCCAGCGCGATCGTGGCGCGCGCAGTGATCTTCTCGGCCTGGCCACGCCCGCCGAAGCTGCGGCCGCCGAGGGCCGGGCTCTCGCGCGAGAGGAGTTCGAAGCGCGTCACCTCGGCCCGCGCCGTTCCGCAGGGCAGGGCCGCGGCGCCCATGGCCAGGGCGTGCGCCAGGTGCAGCCTCCGCAACCGCATCTCTTCCTCCCTTGTTCGTCCGGGAACCGTATCGGGAGGAGGACGCCGCTGGCCAGGGGAATGGCGGTGACGGTATCGAGGGCGCGCCGCGCTGCTTGCCGCGGCCTCCGGCGAACCTATGCTGGCGCCAGCATCGCGACAGGGTCCGGCATGGGCGATCCTCCTCCTACGAAGGCCGATCCGCCCGGGCGCCGCGATGTCGGCGCGGTCGTCCACGCCGTCGCCATCCTCCGCTACCTGTCCGGGGCCTCGGCGCCGCTCGGCGTGGCCGCCATCGCGCGCGGCGCGGGGGTCAGCGTCAGCACCTGCTTCAACATCCTGCGCACCCTCGTCCGCGCGCGCTTCGTGTCCTTCGACGAGACGGGCAAGACCTACGCGCTGGGCCTTGCGGTGGCCGAGATCGCGGCCGGCTTCTTCGGGATGAGCCACGCGGAGCTGATCCGCCCGGAGATGCGTCAGCTCGCCTCGAAGTACGGCATGATGGTCGTGCTGTGGCGGGTGACAGAGGACGGGCACATCGTGCTGATGGACCGGGCCTTCAGCCCCACGGTGGTGCGGGTGGAGATGCCGGTGGGCATCCGGCTGCCGATGCTCGTGGGCGCCGTCGGGCGCTGCGTGGCGGCCAGCATGGCCCTGCCCCGGGCCGAGCTCCGCCGGCGCTTCGACGCCCTCCGCTGGCAGGTGCCGCCGAGCTTCGAGGCGTACTGGGCCGACGTGCAGCGGGCCCGCGAGACGGGCTGGAGCATGGACCTCGGGCACATGTACCGCGGGATGGTCACCGTCGCCTCCATCGTGACGGATGAGACGGGCGCGCCTCGCTTCGGAATCAGCGGGATCGCCCTGGCGGCGCAGCACGACGAGGCGGTCTTCCCCAGCCTCGGGGAGGACCTGCGCGAGCTGGCGGGGCTGGCCGGCCGGGCGCTCTTCCCGAAAGGCGTTCCCGGGCCTGAACGGCATTCCTGATTTGGAATGACTTGCCGCCTGCCCTGCGGCAGGATCGCCCCGTGCGGACTGGAGAATGCGGACCACCGGGACGGGCTGGCCGCGGGAGGAGACAGGCATGAAGTCCATCGAGCGTCGCGCCGTTCTCGGGCGCACGGCCCTCATCGCGACCGCCCTCGCCGCCCCGCGGGTTCTGCGGGCGCAAGGGGGAGCGCAAGGGGCTTGGCGGCCCACCCAGCCCGTCCGGATCGTCGTACCCGCGGCGGCGGCGGGCACGACGGACATCATGGGGCGCCTGCTCGCGCCGGTCCTGCAGGAGCGCTGGGGCCAGCCGGCGGTGGTCGAGAACCGCTCAGGTGCCGGCGGCACGCTCGGCGCGGCGGAGGTGGCGCGGGCCCGGGCGGATGGCCACACGATCCTCGTCAGCAACATTGGGCCGCAGGCGATCGCCTACTCCCTGTTCCGGAACCTGCCCTACCGGCCGGAGAACTTCGCGCCCGTCTCCAACATGATCAGCGGGCCGAACGCGCTGATGGTCCACCCCTCGGTCCCCGCCCGCACGGTGCCCGAGCTGGTGCAGTACATGAAGCAGAAGCGGGGCGGGCTGAACTACTGCACCTCCGGCCCCGGCCAGTCCGGGCACCTTGCCTGCGTCTGGTTCCAGCAGCTCACCGGCACCCAGGCCACCGCGGCGCATTTCCGCGGCGCCGGCCCGGCCATGCTCGCGCTCATGGCGGGGGATGTGGAGTTCGCCGTGGACAACCTGACCACCGCGGTGGAGCAGATCCGCGCCGGCAAGGTCCGGGGCCTGGCCGTCACCAGCAGCGCGCGCAACGCCCAACTGCCGGACCTGCCGGCCATGCGCGAGACGATGCCGGAGCTGGCGAACTACGACGTGAGCACCTGGTTCGGCGCCTTCCTGCCGGGCGGCACGCCCGAGCCCGCCGTGACGGCGCTGAACACCGAGATCAAGGGCATGCTGGCCCTGCCCGCGACGCGGCAGCGCTTCGCCGAGATGGGCGGGGAGCCCGCCTACGGCACCCCCGCCGAGTTCGCCGCCTTCGTGGCGGCGGAGACGGAGAAGTGGGGCCGCGTGGTGCGGCAGGAAGGGCTGCAGATGGACCTGGGCTAGGTCCCGGCCCTTGTCCTGATCTTGCGGGACCGGAGAGGGCGCCGCCCTCTCCGGACCTCACCGGCCAAAGGCCTGAGGCCCTTGGATCCCCGGATGGCTGCCGCGGGACGGAGCTGAGCTGGTGCGTTGACCCCAGCCTACCCGGTCCTGCCCCTGGAATCGCCTCGGCTCCACGAGCCGAGGCGCACCGTCAGTCGAGTGATCCCAACCTGAAGAAGAAGATGATGGTGGGAGGTCCGGAGGGAGGAAGAATTCCTTCTTCCTCCCTCTGGCCACGGAGGCCCGGCGAAGGACTGGAACGAAGCCTCGCCGACCTCACACCGGATCCCAGGAGAAGACGTCGGGGCTGCGGTCGAGGGGCAGGAACCCGGCGCGCAGGGCGGGCATGGCCTGCTCCGCGATCAGCTCCGGCGTCCAGCCCTCGCCGCGGTGCAGGCTTCGCACAGGGCGCGGCTGGCTGAACAGGAAGATCTCGTTGTTCCGCGCGGCGAAGACCTGGCCCGTGACGTTGCTCGCGGCGTCGCTCGCGAGGAAGACGGCGAGCGGCGCGTTCTTTTCCGGCGTCATGCGCTTCAGCTTCTCCACCCGCGCCTGCTGTTCCGGCGTCTCGGCGGGGATGGAACTCGTCATGCGGCTCCAGGCGAAGGGCGCGATGCAGTTGGAGCGCACGCCGAAGCGCTGCATATCCAGCGCGATGGACTTGGACAGCGCCACGATTCCGAGCTTCGCCGCCGCGTAGTTCGCCTGCCCGAAATTGCCGACGAGGCCGGAGGTGGAGGTCATGTGGACATAGGCGCCCGCGCCCTGCGCGCGGAAGTGCTCCGCCGCGGCGCGGGAGACGTAGAAGCCCCCGTTCAGGTGCACGTCGATCACCGCCCGCCACTCCTCGGGCGTCATCTTGTGGAAGATCTGATCGCGCAGGATGCCCGCGTTGTTCACCACGATGTCCACGCGCCCGAAGGCCTCGATCGCGGTCGCCACGATGCGCTTCGCGCTGTCCCACTCGGCCACGCTGTTCGTGTCCGTCACCGCCACGCCGCCGCGCTGCTCGATGATGGCCTTCGTGCCCTCGCCGGGGGTGGCGGAGCTCTCGCCGAGGCCGGTCAGGGAGGCGCCGATGTCGTTCACCACGACCTTCGCCCCGGCCAGCGCCATCGCCAGCGCGATCTCCCGCCCGATCCCGCCGCCGGCGCCGGTGACGATCGCGACCTTGCCCTCCAGCATCGACATGGCTCGCCTCCCTCTCAGGCCGGGGTGAAAACGGGGATCGGCTGGCCGTCCTCGGCCGCCACGAAGGCCAGGCGGACGGGCTGGCCGACGCGCAGCGCCGCCGGGTCGCAGTCCACGATGTTGGTCATGATCCGCGGGCCCTCGGCGAGCTCGACATAGGCGATCACGTAGGGCGTCTTCGCCCGCATGACGCTGTAGGTGTAGATCGTGCCCGTGCCGGCGGCGGGCACGAGCTCCACCTCGCCCTCGTCGTCGAAGGGGCAGACCGGGCGCGGCGGGTAGTGGAACCGGCCTGTGCGCGTGTTGCGGCCGATCAGCAGCCTGCCCTCCCTCGCCGCGTCCCAGAAGGCACGGGTGGAGGGATCGGGCGTGGGGGCGGGCGGCGTGCGCGGGGGAAGGGTCTCGCTCATCACAGCCTCTCCAGCACCAGGGTCGCGCTGCCGTGGCGCGTGCCGAGCGAGCCGCCCGTGCCGTGCGCCAGGGCCAGGTGGCAGTCCTTCACCTGCACGGCCGGGTGCGCCTCCCCCCGCAGCTGGCGCACGGCCTCGATCACCTTGGTGATGCCGCCGCGGTTGGCGGGGTGGTTGTTGCACAGCCCGCCGCCATCCGTGTTGAAGGGCAGGCGGCCGACGCCGGAGATCAGGTTGCCGTCCTGCACGAAGCGGCCGCCCGCCCCCTTCTCGCAGAAGCCGAGATCCTCCAGCTGCATCAGCACCGTGATGGTGAAGCTGTCGTAGATGCTGGCGTAGCGGATGTCGGCGGGCGTGACGCCCGCCTCCTCGAAGGCCCGCTGGCCGGAGAAGCGGGCGCCCGTGTAGGTCAGGTCGATCTGCCCGCCCATCTGGTGCTTCACCGCCTCCCCCGCGCCGCGCACGGAAACCACCGGGCGCTTCAGGCCGCGCGCCACCTCCGGCCGCGCGACGACAAGCGCGCCGCCGCCATCCGAGATCACGCAGCAGTCCAGCCGGTGCAGCGGGTCCGCCACCAGGGGCGATGCCAGCACCTCCTCCACCGTCACCACCTTGCGGAGCATCGCGTGCGCGTTGTGCTGCGCGTGGTGGGAGGCGGCGACCTTGACCCAGGCGAGCTGCTCGCTCGTCGTCCCGTACTCGTGCATGTGGCGCCTGGCGCACATGGCGTACATGTTCGCGATGGCGGCGCCGTAGGGGTACTCGAACTGCACGTCGGGCTGGGCGGGGTTGCCCGCGCGCGGGGCCGTGCCGGTCGCCACGCCCTCAGAGCGCGGCCGGCCGGCTAGGGTGATGAGCGCGACGCTGCACCGGCCCAGCGCGATGGCCTGCGCCGCGTGCGACACGTGCGCGAGGTAGGAGGAGCCGCCGATGTCGGTGGAGTCCACGTGGCGCAGCCGGTCCAGGCCGAGGTAGTCGGCCATGCTGAGCGGCCCCATGCCCGGCGCGTCGCCGGCGCAGAAGTAGCCGTCCACGTCGGCCCGGGTCAGCCCGGCGTCGCGCAGCGCGCCCAGCGCCACCTCCGCGTGCAGCTGCGCGGTGCTCCTGTCCTCGGCCTTGCGCGCCGGGTGCTCGTAGGCCCCGACGATGCAGGCCTTGCCTCGGATGCTCAAGCGTCGGTTCCTCCAGGGGGCCTTCCGGCGGTCATGCGAAGGTGGCCGCGCCGTTGCTCACCACCACCACGTCGCGCTCCGGCACGGTGGCGCGGAAGGTGCCGTTGCGCCAGATCTCCGTCCGGACCGTCTCGCCGGGATAGACCGGGGAGGAGAAGCGCAGGGACAGGTTCCTCATGGAATCCGCCCTGTAGCCGCCGAGGGCGCGGAGCAGGGCGTGCGCCACCACGCCGAGGGTGCAGAGGCCGTGCAGGATCGGCCGCGGGAAGCCGGCGCGCGCCGCCACCGCCGGGTCCGCGTGCAGCGGGTTGCTGTCGCCGTTCAGCCGGTAGTACAGCGCCTGCTCCGGCCGGGTGGGCAGGTCCACCACCAGGTCCGGCTCGCCCTCCGGCGCCGGGTTGGGCGGCCGCACCGGGCCGGCGGGGCCGCCGAAGCCGCCGTCGCCGCGCAGGACGGTGGTGCTGCCCGTCACCGCCAGAAGCCGGCCACTGGCATCGTGGATCATCTTCTCGGAGTAGAGCAGCGCACCCTTCCCCTCCCCCTTGTCCACGAGGCCGGCGACGCGGGTGGTGGCGACGATCTCTCCCTCCACCGGGAGCGGGTGGTGCAGCGCGATGGACTGCTCCCCGTGCACCACGCGCACCGCGTCCACGCCCGTGCGGGGATTGGCGAGCCAGAAGCCGGGATGGCCGAGCACCACGGCCATGGAGGGCAGGGCGCGGAGCTTCCGGTGGGCGTCCACGTAGTCCAGCTGCCGCTCGTCCATTGGGTCCTGCCCGAGCCCGACCGAGAGGGCGTAGAACACCGCGTCGTGGGGCGTGACGGCCTGGCGGACCTCGGGGATCGGAAAGTTCCGCAAGGTCTCGTAGTCGATCACGCCGCGCCCTCCACGGGCCCGGGCGCAATCTCGGGCGCGACTTCGATCACCGCATCGGCCGCGAAGGCTCCCCTTCCCTCCGGCATGGCCAGGACCGGGTTCAGGTCGATCCCCGCTAGCCGCGGCCCGGCCGCCACGGCAAAGGCGGAGAGGCGGGAGAGCATGCGGGCCAGGGCGGGAATGTCGGCCGGCGGCCGCCCGCGCGCGCCGAGCAGCAGCGGCGCGCCGCGGATGGAGCGGATCATCGCCTCCGCCTCCGCCTCTCCGAAGGGACAGCGGCGGAAGGAAACGTCGCGCAGCACCTCCACGAAGATGCCGCCGAGGCCGAACATAGCGACGGGGCCGAAGACCGGGTCGCGGTGGACACCGAGGATGCATTCCACCCCGCCGGAGAGCTGCTTCGCGACGAGCACGCCCTCGATCCGCGCGCCGGGCGCGGCGCCCGCGGCCCGCTCCAGCAGCAGCGCGAAACCCTCCCGCACGGCCGCTGCATCGGCGCGGTCCAGCAGCACACCGCCGATCTCCGACTTGTGCAGGATGTCCGGCGACAGGATCTTCAGCACCACGGGGTAGCCGATCGCCTCCGCGGCGGCCACCGCCTCCTCCGCCGTGGCGCAGGCGCGCTCCGGCGCGGCCTCGATCCCCGCCGCCGCCAGGATGCGCTTCGCCTCCGCCTCGCTCGGCGTGCGGTCGGGCAGCGTCACGGGCGGGGGCGCCGGGGGCGGCGCGGGCGGCGCGGCGGCGAAGGCGTCGCCGAAGCGGCCCATGGCCCGGATCGCGACCACGGCGCGGGAGGGGTCGGGGAAGACCGCGAAGCCGTCCCTCTCGAACTCCCGCACCAGCGGGGGATCGGCGAGGGCCGAGAGGACGAAGAGGCGGTCGGGATAGGCCTCCCGCACCCCGCGCAGGACCTCGCGCATCCGCGGCGCGAAGGAAGGGGCGCCCGCCGCGTGGGTCATGAAGCAGAGGATGGAGCCGTAGCCCCCATCCCGCACCAACACCTCCGCGAAATAGCCGAGGAGGGAGACGTCGTTGAGCACCTGGGCCGTGCAGTCCACGGGATTGCGGGGGGCGCAGAAGGGGATGGCGGCGCGCAGCGCCTCCTGCGCCGCCTCCGGCATGGGGGGCACGGGCAGGCCCGCATCCCCGGCCGCGTCCGAGATGAGCACGCCGGCGCCGCCGCTGATGGTGAGGACGCCGAGCGTGTTGCCGGCGGGGTAGATCCGGCGCGTCGCCAGCCGCGCGATGTCCAGCAGCTCCTCCGTCGTGCGGGCGCGCACCACGCCGAACTCGGAGAGGACGGCGTCCGTCACCGCGTCGTCGCCGGCGATGGAGGCGGTGTGCGACTGCGCGGCGGCACTGCCCACCTCGCTCCGCCCCACCTTCATCATCACCACGGGCTTGCGGTTCCGCCGCGCCCGCTCCAGCGCCGCGAGGAAGCTGGTGGCGTCGCGGATGCCCTCGGAATAGGCGGCGATGACCTCGGTTTGCGGGTCGTCGGCCATCCAGCCGATCAGGTCGCCGACATTGACGTCCGCCTCGTTGCCCGTGGTGGCGCAGACGGACAGGCCCATGCCCGCGTCCCGCGCCATGCTGAACAGGTGCATGCCGTAGGCGCCGGACTGGCTGGCGATGCCGATCGGGCCGGCCTCGGGATAGCCGCGCTCGAGCGAGGTGCTGAAGGTGCCGTAGTAGCCCAGCGCGGTGTTGAGGAGGCCGATGCAGTTCGGGCCGAGCAGGCGCATGCCGTGCCGCCGCGCCGCGGCGACGAGGCGGTCCTGGGCCGCCGCCCCGGCCTCGCCCATCTCGGCGAAGCCCGCGCTGAAGAGGACCGCCGCGCGGGTGCCGCGCGCGCCCAGCGCCTCGATCGTGGCCTCGGCGGAATCCGCCGGCACGGCGATGATGGCGGCGTCCGGCACCATCGGCAGGTCGGCGACGGAGGGGTAGGCCACGAGGCCCTGGACCCTGTCGCGGTTCGGGTTCACCGGCAGGATCGTGCCGGCGTAGCCGCGCCCGAGCATGGAGGCGATCGGGCGCCCGCCGATGCGCGTCGGGTCGCCCGAGGCGCCGATGACGGCGACGGAGCGCGGCGCGAGCAGGGCCGACATGGCGCTCGATGCGGGCGCGGCGGCACCCCGTGGCAGCTGGTCCATTCCTGTCACAGGGCGGTGCCGCGGGCCCCGCCCCTCCTCCCGATCCTGGGCCCGACGAGGGCCGGGAGAGCCTAGACAGCATCGCCACGACGTTCAATCGCCGAAAAGCCATTCAGCATCGGGAACATGGGCCGGCGCGGTCCTGTTGCACGGGCCTCCCC
Source organism: Pararoseomonas sp. SCSIO 73927 (assembly GCF_037040815.1). Taxonomy (NCBI): domain Bacteria; kingdom Pseudomonadati; phylum Pseudomonadota; class Alphaproteobacteria; order Acetobacterales; family Acetobacteraceae; genus Pararoseomonas; species Pararoseomonas sp. SCSIO 73927. The sequence goes on along the minus strand of NZ_CP146232.1, from coordinate 1,460,098 downwards.
CGGCGGTCTGCTGACGAGCCCCGCCACCCGCCGGTCCCTCCCCCGGATCTCTGCCGCGGCTGTCTCCCGCCTCTCGAAGGGGCGGGGTGCGACGGCGGAAGAAGGAGTCTGGCCCGTGAAACGGCGCAACCCTCCCGGCGCTACAGGGGGGAGACCCGACATCGATGCGCACCAGTCAAAGGATCGATCCTCATGCAGGGGAAGGATGACCTCGAGATGTCCCGGCGCGGCCTCCTGGCCGGCGCCGCCACTGCCTCCGCCGGCGGCCTGGCCGCGGCCCCGTCCCCGGCGGGGGCCGCCACCGCCGCGCCCGGCGCCCCGGTCCTGTCCAGGGTCAGCCTGATCGTGAACGGGCAGCCCCGCTCGCTGGAGCTGGACACGCGGACGACGCTGCTGGACGCGCTGCGCGACCACATGCGCCTGACAGGCAGCAAGAAGGGCTGCGACCACGGCCAGTGCGGGGCGTGCACGGTGATGGTGGGCGGGCGGCGGGTCTATTCCTGCCTGACGCTCGCCGTGATGCACGAGGGCGACGAGGTGACGACGATCGAGGGGCTGGGACAGCCGGAGAACCTACACCCCATGCAGGCCGCCTTCGTCAAGCACGACGGCTACCAGTGCGGCTACTGCACGCCGGGCCAGATCTGCGCCTCGGTGGCGATGCTGCAGGAGATCAAGGACGGGGTGCCGAGCCATGTGAGCGCCGACCTGACGTCCGCGCCGCAGGTGACCGCCGACGAGATCCGCGAGCGCATGAGCGGCAACATCTGCCGCTGCGGCGCCTACTCCAACATCGTGGACGCGATCACCGAGGTCGCGGGGAGGCAGGCATGAGGCCCTTCACCTACGAGCGCGCCCGCACGCCTGCCGAGGCGGCAGCGGCGGCCAGCCGCACGCCGGGCGCCAAGTTCATCGCGGGCGGGACGAACCTGCTCGATCTGATGAAGCTGCAGATCGAGGTGCCGACCCACCTGGTGGACGTGAACGGCCTCGGGCTCGATCGGATCGAGGCGACGCCGGAGGGGGGCTTGCGGATCGGCGCCCTGGTGCGGAACACCGACCTGGCGGCGGATGAGCGGGTGCGGCGGGACTACGGCGTGCTCTCCCGCGCGCTGCTGGCAGGCGCCTCCGGGCAGCTGCGCAACAAGGCGACGACGGCGGGCAACCTGCTCCAGCGCACGCGCTGCCCCTACTTCTACGACACCGCCCAGCCCTGCAACAAGCGCGTGCCCGGCTCGGGCTGCTCGGCCATCGGCGGCGTCACCCGCGCGCTCGCTGTGATCGGCACAAGCGAGGCCTGCATCGCCACCCACCCCAGCGACATGGCGGTCGCCATGCGCGCGCTGGACGCGACCGTGGAGACGGTGAAGGCGGACGGCACGACGCGCCGCATCCCCATGGCCGGGTTCCACCGCCTGCCCGGCGACACCCCGCACATCGAGACGGCGCTGGAGGCGGGCGAGTTCATCACCGCCGTCACCCTGCCGCCGCCGCTCGGCGGGCGGCACTTCTACCGCAAGGTGCGCGATCGGGCCTCCTACGCCTTCGCGCTCGTCTCGGTGGCCGCCGTGGTGCAGCGGGACGGCACGGGGCGGGTGGCGCTGGGCGGCGTGGCGCACAAGCCCTGGCGGGTGGAGGCGGCGGAAGCCGAGCTGCCGCGCGGTGCCAGGCCCGCCACGGCGGCGATCCTGGACGGGGCGCGCCCGACCCATGAGAACGCGTTCAAGGTGAAGCTGGCCGAGCGGGCGATCGCCGCCGTGCTGGCCGAGGCGAGGGGCTGAGCCATGAAGTTCGAGACCCCCGCCGGCCGGAACCCGATCGACCAGCTCAAGGTCGTCGGCCGCCCGATCGACCGCATCGACGGGCCGCGCAAGACCACGGGCACCGCCCCTTACGCCTATGAGCGCCACGACGCCGTGCCGAACCAGGCCTACGGCTTCATCCTCGGCGCCGGCATCGCCAAGGGCCGCGTCACCGCCATGGACACCGCCGCCGCCCGCCGCGCGCCGGGGGTGGTCGCGGTGGTCAGCACCCTCGACATGCCGAGGCTGGAGAAGGGGCAGACGAACGTCGCCGCCCTCTTCGGCGGTGCGGAAGTGCAGCACTACCACCAGGCGATCGCCCTCGTGGTGGCCGAGACCTTCGAGGCGGCCCGCGACGCCGCGGCGCTGATCAAGGTGGAGTACGCCCGCGCGCCGGGCCGCTACGACCTCAAGGCCGAGGCCCCGCGCGCCCCGCTGGTGGGCGGCGACAGCGAGGAGGGGAGCGGCGCCCCGCCCGAGGACCGCGTCGGCGATTTCGACGGGGCCTTCGCGGCCGCGCCGGTGAAGCTCGACGAGACCTACACCACCCCCGACGAGAGCCACGCGGCGATGGAGCCGCACGCCTCCATCGCGGCCTGGGAGGGCGAGAAGCTCACCGTCTGGACCTCCAACCAGATGATCGCCTGGGGCAAGCGGGACTTGGCGAAGACCCTTGGCCTGCCGCCGGAGCGGGTGCGGATCGACAGCCCCTATGTCGGCGGCGGCTTCGGCTCGAAGCTCTTCGTACGGGTGGATGCCGTGCTGGCGGCGCTCGGCGCGAAGGCCGCCGGGCGGCCGGTGAAGGTGGCCCTCACCCGGCCGCTGATCGCCAACAACACCACGCACCGCCCCGCCACGATCCAGCGCATCCGCCTCGGCGCGACGCGGGACGGCCGGATCACGGCCATCGCGCATGAGAGCATCTCGGGCAACCTGAAGGGCGGCGACCCCGAGACGGCGGTGGCGCAGACGAAGCTGCTCTACGCCGGCGCCAACCGCCTGACCTCCATGCGGATGGCCGAGCTGGACCTGCCCGAGGGCAACGCCATGCGCGCCCCCGGCGAGGCGCCGGGCATGATGGCGCTGGAGGTCGCGATCGACGAGATGGCGGAGAAACTGGGCATGGACCCGGTGGAGTTCCGCGTCCTGAACGACACCCAGGTGGACCCGGAGGCCCCGGAGCGCCCCTTCTCCCAGCGCCAGCTGGTCCAGTGCCTGCGGATGGGCGCGGAGCGCTTCGGCTGGGCCACCCGCAACCAGCGCCCCGGCACGCGGCGGGAGGGTCGCTGGCTGGTCGGCATGGGCGTGGCGGCCGGCTTCCGCAACAACCTGCTGATGAAGTCCGCCGCCCGCGTGCGGCTGGATGGGCAGGGCGTGGTCACGGTCGAGACCGACATGACGGATATCGGCACGGGCAGCTACACCATCATCGCCCAGACGGCCGCCGAGATGATGGGCGTGCCGGTGGAGAGGGTGGTGGTGCGCCTCGGCGATTCCGACTTCCCGGCCTCCGCCGGCTCCGGCGGCCAGTGGGGCGCGAACAACGCCACCGCCGGCGTCTACGCCGCCTGCGTGAAGCTGCGCGAGGCGGTGGCGCAGAAGCTTGGCTTCAACTCGGCCGACACGGCGTTCGCGGAGGGGCAGGTGCGTGCCGGCAACCGGGCCGTGCCGCTGGGCGAGGCGGCCGGGCCGGCCGGACTTTCGGCCGAGGACGGGATCGAGTACGGCGACCTCGGCAAGCGCTACCAGCAATCCACCTTCGCCGGTCACTTCGTGGAGGTGGGCGTGGACGCGCTGACGGGCGAGACCCGTGTGCGCCGCATGCTGGCCGTCTGCGCCGCCGGCCGGATCCTGAACCCCAAATCCGCGCGCAGCCAGGTGATCGGCGCGATGACCATGGGCGTCGGCGCCGCGCTGACGGAGGCGCTGGAGGTGGACACCCGCCACGGCTTCTTCGTGAACCACGACCTGGCCGGCTACGAGGTGCCCGTCCACGCCGACATCCCGCACCAGGAGGTGATCTTCCTGGACGAGGTGGACCCGGTCTCCTCCCCCATGAAGGCCAAGGGCGTGGGCGAGCTCGGCATCTGCGGCGTCGGCGGGGCGGTGGCAAACGCCATCCACAACGCCACCGGCATCCGCGTGCGGGACTACCCCATCACGCTCGACAAGCTTCTCGAGCGCCTGCCGGAGCCGGCCTGAGCCCGACGCCTGAGCCCTGCCGGCGGGAGGGCACCAGCCCCTCCCGCCGGCAACCCGGCCGGGAAGCCCGCGTTCGCCCGGCGGACCCGATGCGGACAACACCGATCCTCCGGCTGCTTCCCCTCCTCGCGCTCGCCCTCGCCGCATGTGACGAGGCGCCCCCCGCCGCGCTCCGCATTGCCGGCGCCGATCCGGAACGCGGCCGCGCCGTGATCGGCGCCCGCGGATGCGGCGCCTGCCACGTCATCCCCGGCGTGCGCGGTGCTACCTCCTGGGCCGGGCCGCCACTGACGGAGTGGGCCCGGCGCGGCTACCTGGCCGGCCACCACCCGAACGCGCCCGATACCCTCGTCGCCTGGCTGCGCGACCCCCAGGCGATGGCGCCCGGCAGCGCCATGCCCAACCTCGGCCTGACCGAGGCCGAGGCGCGCGACGCGGCGGCCTACCTCTTCACCCTCGGGGCCGGGCGGGTGCCCGAAGTGCCGGCCGGGCTGCCGCTGGGGCCTGGGCAGGCCGGGCCGCGCGAGGAGCCACGAATCAGGCCGCGGGCCTGATGCTGCGGGCCAGGGGAGGGGAGAAGGAATGCTCCCCTCCCCTGGCACCCCACCCCTCATCTTCTTCTGGTTGGCTGCCGCGGAATGCGGGGCTAGCGGCTCGCCTCGGGTCCATGACCCGAGGCGCGGGACAGGGCCGTTCGTGCTCACCTGGATTCAAAAGGTTTGCGGCGCGACAGGTATCGTCGTGTCCGCGGCAGCCCGGTCGCGGGGTCCGGGGTAGCCGTTGCTACCCCGGTGGGGGTTCCAGGGGGCAAGGCCCCCTGGGATGCGGAACGGATCAGGACTGGGCGCTACCAGCAGGCTGGCAGCACCGCCGCCGGGGCCGCCTGGAACAGCACGGCAAAGCCGGCCAGCACGCAGGCGGCCGCGCCGAACCAGCGCGTGAAGCCGGGCTCGGGCTCGCCGCCCTCCATCGCGCCCTTCACGGGCTGGGCGAGGAGGACGAGGAGAACCAGCGCCACCAGGGCCAGCACCGTGACGGCGGCGACCAGCGCGGGCACCCAGGGCAGGCCGAGGAGGGGCCGGCTCTCCAGCGCGCGCTCGCAGGCATGGGCGTGGATGGCGTAGATCCCGCCAAAATGGGCGCCCCAGACGGCGAGCCCGGCGGCGGGCCAGAGGACGGCGCGGGCGACGGAGGCGGCGTCGCTCACAGCAGGCGCGGGAAGCCGTGCAGCAGCACGATCCCCACCGCCCCCTGCCCGGCCGCGTAGAGCCAGAAGAGCATCGTGTTATCGAAGGTCAGGCGGCGCGTGGCGTCGATCATGCCGGCCCAGGCGCGCGCCTGGGTGTAGAGCGCCATGATGGCGCAGGTGATGACGATGCCGCCCTGCCAGGTGAGCAGCGCGTAGGAGGAGGCGGTGTGGGCGTGCTGCGTCGGCCAGATGCCGGCGCCGGTGAGGGCGGAGATGTCCACCAGGTAGCCGCCGATCAGCAGGGCGAGCGCCAGCGGCACGGCCCAGAAGGGCAGGGCGTCGTTCCGGCGCAGAAGCGCGCGGGCCAGCAGCATCACGGCGCCCGCGCCGAGGTAGAGGGCCAGGGCGATCCCGCCGCGCTCGAGGATCGGCAGGCCGATCCCGGTGGGGGGCCACATGCCGTCCCCGTTCACCAGCCACAGGAATAGGGAGGTGCCGATGAGGCAGGCGTAGCAGGAGCCCATCACCAGCATCAGCCCGCACATCGCCCACCAGGAGACGGACATGGGGCCGGTGACATAGGTGGGCAGCACGATCCCGCCGCCGATGTCGCCGCGCCCTTCACCGATCGGGCCGAAATCCGTGCCGGTCCAGAGCCAGTAGAGGAAGGCGGCCAGCGCCAGCGCGGCAAAGGCGGCGGCGGGCACCAGCCACTCCACCGTCAGCACGAGGAAGAAGCCCGCCGTGCCGACCGCCGCGACGAGGTGCGCCCAGGTGGGGCCGGGCAGCACCGCCACGTATTGCGGCGTTCCCTCCGCGGGGCTGACCACCAGCCCCTCGCGCAACCCGGTGATGGTGCCGGGCAGGTAGTGCGCGCCCGCCTCCACCTCCTCCGCCAGCTTCGGGTTACGCCAGAGCGGGTAGCGGCTGTCCACCGCGGGCAGGCTGCGCGGGCCGTAATTGTAGTTGGGCAGCCACTCCATCGTGCCGGCGTCCCAGGTGTTGTCACCGCCGTCCTCCAGCCGGAAGTTCCGGATCAGGTCCACGAACAGCACGACCCCGCCCGCCAGCACCATCAGCGCGCCGATGGTCGAGATGAGGTTCCAGATCTCCAGCCCCATCCCCGCGGGGTAGGTGTAGATGCGCCGGGGCATCCCGAGGAAGCCGGAGATGTGCATGGGGAAGAAGGTGACGTTGGTGCCGAGGAAGCAGAGCCAGAAGACCCACTTCCCCAGCCGTTCCGACAGCGGCGTGCCGAGGCAGGGCGCCCAGTAGTAGAGCGCGGCGAGGATCGGGAAGACCATGCCGCCGATCAGCACGTAGTGCAGGTGCGCGACGATGAAGTAGGTGTCGTGCGCCTGCCAGTCGAAGGGCGTGACGGAGACCATCACCCCCGTCAGCCCGCCCAGCGTGAAGATGAACAGGAAGCCGAGGATGAAGAGCGTGGGCGTCGCGATCCGCACGCGCTGCCCGCTCGCGAAGGTGGCGATCCAGGCGAAGACCTGCAGGCCGGAGGGGACCGAGACGGCGAAGCCGGCGGAGGCGAAGAAGGCCAGGCTCAGCCCCGGGATGCCCGTGGCGTACATGTGGTGGACCCAGAGCCCGAAGGAGAGAAAGGCCGTTCCCACCAGCGCCAGCACGACGAGGCTGTGCCCGACCAGCGGCGCCCGCGCCATGGCCGGCACGATCATGGAGACCATGCCCGCCGCCGGCAGGAAGATGATGTAGACCTCCGGATGGCCGAAGAACCAGAACAGGTGCTGCCAGAGCATCGGGTCCCCGCCGCGCTCCGGCAGGAAGAAGGGCCAGTCGAAGGCGCGCTCCAGCTCCAGCAGCGTCGAAGCCACGATCACGGCGGGGAAGGCAAAGATCACCATTCCCGCGAAGACGAGCATCGCCCAGGCGAAGACCGGCATCCGCCCCAGCGTCATCCCCGGCGCGCGGCAGCGCAGGATGCCCGTGATCAGCTCGATCGCGCCGGCGATGGCGGAGATCTCGATGAAGCCGATCCCCAGCAGGTACATGTCCGTGTTCACGCCGGGCGAGTGCGCCTTGCCCGTGAGCGGCGGATACATGAACCACCCGCCGTCGGGCGCCGCGCCGAAGAACAGCGACATGAAGAAGGCGGAACCGCCGATCAGGTAGATCCAGTAGGCGTAGGCGCCCAGCCGCGGCGTCGGCATCTCCCGCGCGCCGAGCATGGCGGGCAGCAGCGCGATGCCCACCGCCTCCACCACCGGCACGGCGAAGAGGAACATCATGATCGTGCCGTGGGTGGTGAAGACCTGGTTGTAGGTGTTGGGGTCGATCAAAGTCAGGCCGGGGAAGGCGAGCTGCAGCCGGATGAGCACGCCCAGCAGCCCCGCCAGCAGCAGGAACATCAGCGAGGTCGCCAGGAAGAGCGGGCCGATGAGGTTGTTGTTGATCTCCGTAATCACGCGGAAGCCGCGCGGGAAGGCCCAGGCGGCCTCCAGCCGGCCCAGCTCCTCCGGCGGGCGCGGCAGGGTGTGCGGCAGATCGCTCAACGCAGGGATTCCAGCCAGGAAGAGAGGGCGAGCAGGTCGGAGCCCTCCAGGGATCGGGCGTAGGACGGCATGTTGTTGCCGGGCTTGATGTCCTGCGGCGCCGCGATCCAGCCCGCGAGGTTGCCGAGATTGTTCGGCAGCACCCCCGCCGCCAGCGTGGCGCGCGACCCCACGCGCGAGAGATCCGGCGCGATCCGCGCCGCCCAGGGCGTGCCGCGCACCGCGTGGCAGGCACCGCACCCTGCCTCGCCGAACACCTGCATCCCGCGCCGGTGCTCCTCTGTCTCCGGCTGGGGCACGGGCGCGCGCTGGCGGGCGATCCAGGCGTCGAAATCCTCCGGCGTCTGCACCACCACGTCGAAGGCCATCAGCGCGTGCTGCTGCCCGCAGAACTCCGTGCACTGGCCGCGCAGCTCGCCCAACCTGTCCGCGCGCAGCCGTTGCCGGTTCACGCGGCCGGGGATCATGTCCAGCTTGCCGTGCAGGTTCGGGATCCAGACGCTGTGGATCACGTCCCCCGAGGTGAGGTTCAGCTCCACCTCCCGCCCCAGCGGCAGGTGCAGCGCGTTCGCCGTCACCGCGCCCTCGCCGAGGTCGGGGTAGCGCACCTCCCACCAGTACTGCCGCCCGATGATCTCCACCCGCAGCGGCGCGTCCGACATGGGCTCTGTCAGCGCGCGGGAGACGGTGAGCGAGTAGCCCAGCAGTGCCGTCAGCACGACGACCGGGAACGCGATCCCGCCCCCGATCAGGAAGCGCCGCGACCCCATCGCCCGTCGCAACCCTTGCGGCGCCAGGAAGGCGAGCGCCAGGAAGCCCATGGTGACGAGGAACACCGCGCCGCCACCCCAGAACAGCACGTGGCTGAGCACCGCGATGCGATCGGCCTGGATGCCCCAGGGATCGAGTGGTGTTTGCGCGCCGGTGCACGACGCAAGCAGAAGAAGGGCAGGGGCTCCGCCCCTGCACCCCGCCAGGAGGCTGAGCCTCCTGGACCTGCATCTGGCTGCCGCGGAACTGACCTGAAGTGTCGGTTCTCCACGATCGGCACTGATTCTGCGTTCGCAGTCGCCTCGGGTCATCGACCCGAGGCGCACCGCCCGCCGGATGACCCCAGACAGATAGAAAAAGATGATGGAGAGGGTCCAGGGAGAGGAAGAATTCCTTCTTCCTCTCCCTGGGGCCACCGGACCGGGCACCGCAGAACCGGAACCCGTCACGCCTCCATCTGCTCCGGCGCCGCCCGCAGCGCGCGGGAGAGGGCGAGGAGGGCGAGCGCCGCGAAGGCGATTCCGCCCGGCACCCACATCAGCAAGCCGCCGAGCTGCTGGTCCTCCAGCGGCGTGAGGCCGAAGGGCAGGGTGGTGAAGGCGTGGGGGGCGAAGAGCGGGCGCGGCGCGAAGGTGAGGAAGGCGCCGAGCGCGCCCATCTGCGCGGCGGTGGCGAGGCCGGAGAGCAGGGCCGCGTCCGCCCGCGCGGCACGGGTCACGCCGGCCCAGAAGAGGGCGGCGGCGCCGAGGAGGGAGGCGTGCATGGCCCACCAGGCGATGTCGGAGGTGAAGGTCAGGGCATAGGGCGCGGGCAGGTGCCAGAACCATAGCGCGACGGCGAGGAGGGCGGCGGAGAGGGCCAGTGCGCCGGGCCCGGCCGGGCGCGCGCGGAAGGCGGCGGCGATCAGCGGCGCGGCGACGAGCATGATGAGGAGGTGCTGCCCGACCCGCACGGAGAAGAGCGCGACGGCGAGGCTGCAGAGGGGCGAGACCAGCGTCGCCGCCAGAACGGCCCAGCCGACGAGGAAAAGGCGCCGGTCCGCCGCCGGACGCCAGCCGATGAGGAGCCCGGCCAGGAGCACCCCGGCCAGGAGGGGGCTGGTGTTCCAGCCCGCCTCACCGGGCAGGGGCGGCAGGCCGCAGAAGGGCACGGCATCCGTTCGGTTCATGCGCGCCTCCTGCTGCTGCTCGAATCATGGACGATCATACAGGAGCGGCGCGCCCGCGCCGCGCGAGGCGGAGGGCCAGGGCGAGAAGAAGTACGACCAGGGCGATCACAATCGCGTCCGCCACCGTGCTCGGCGCCCCTGCCGCCGCGCCAGGGGCGAGCGGTGCGTCCGGCCGCACGGACCACAGCAGCCCCGCCGCGTGCTGCACGACGAGGAGCCCGCAGACCGCCCGCATCCGCCGGGGCCGCCATTGCGGCACGACCGCCAGGGCGACGGCGCCGAGCAGCGCGGGCACGGCCACGCCGAGCTTCAGCCACGGCCAGCCCCCTTCCTGCCGTCGCAGGTACCAGGCGGCCTCCGGCGGCAGGTCGGCCGCCCAGACGGTGACGAACCCCACGAACCACAGCCAGAGCGCGAAGACGCCGAGGGTGAGCAGCGCCCGCTCCAGCCCCGTGCGCGCCTCCGGCTCCTCGGGGCAGCCGAGGACGAGCACGGAGAGGCCGAGGGCGGCGGCGGCCCCGCCCTCCAGCAGGGAGATCCCGTACAGGCTGGCGACCCAGCCCGGGTCGCGGGAGAGCGCCCAGTCCTCGAACCCGATGGCGGCGGAGAGCACCACGAGCATCAGCGCGATGCCGGCGGGCCAGCGCGTCTCCGCCCGCCGGTCCAGCCACCATCCCAGCACGCACCAGAGCGGCAGGATCACCGCCGTGGCGATCCCGATGGCCACCGCCCGCGGCTCTCCCGCCCAGGGATAGAGATGCGGCGCCAACGCAACCAGCGGGAGCGCCAGGACCAGCAGCGCCGGCATGGCCCGCCCGGCGGCGGAGAAGGCGGGCCGCAGCGGCTCCACCCACAGCTCCCGCAGCAGCAGGCCGGAGGCGAACACGGCCAGCGCCCCGGCCCCCAGCGTGGCAGCGAGCAGCCAGGCCAGCAGCCAGGCCTCCCCGAACGCGGTCATGGCCCCGCCCGCATCAGCGCCTCCCTATCAGCACTTCCACGTGCCGCGCCACGGCCCAGCGCTGGCGCGGGTCCAGCCGGTCCGCCAGGGGATGCGCGCCCACCCGATTCTCGGCGATCGCCGCCATGCTGCGCGCGGGATCGGCGGGCAGCGGCGGGATGGGCGGGTGCCCGCGCGAGACGACCACGCCGTCCCCCAGGCCCCGCGCCCCGTGGCAGGGCGTGCAGAAGATGGCGTAGCGGTCCGCGCCCTCCGCCAGAAGGGCGGCGTCCACGGGCGGCCCGGGGGCGGCCAGGGCACGACGCTCCGCCGCGGCCCCGCGCGGCACTGCGCCCTCCGGCGGGGGCAGCGGGGCGGGGGGCTTCGGGCTCTCGGGCCAGCCGTCGCAGGCGGCGAGAAGCAGGAGGAGGAGAAGGCGCCTCATGTGGCCCCAGGGAGGCTCTGCCTCCCTGGACCCTCCGCCGGGGTGGCAACGGCCACCCCGGACCCCGCGATCCGTTGGTTCCGGTCGCCCTGTCCCGCGCCGAGGGGCATGGCCCCTCGGCGAGACCCCTGCTTCGCATTCCGCGGCAGCTTTGAAGAAAAAGATGAGGGGAGGTCCAGGAGGGGAGAATTCCTTCTCTCCTCCTGGGGCCACCAGCGCACCGGATCAGAACTGCCCATCACGCGCTCCGCACCTCAGAAACGCGCAGCGGGGAGAGCCCGCGCAGGAACCCCGCCGTGGCCTCCGGCTCGTAGAGCGGGTCGTCGGAGGAGAGGAACAGGAAGAAGCGGTCCGCGCTGGCGCGGTGGAAGCCGCGGGCGAAGAAGGCGGGGTGGCTCAGCCGGGGCAGGCCGTTCAGGGCGAGCATCCCGATGAGGGCGGCGGCGCAGGCCCAGAGGATCGCGACGAGGTAGGTGGTGGGCATGAAGGCCGGCCAGGCGTTGAGGGGGCGGCCGCCGACGTTCACGGGGTAGAGGTGGACGGAGATATACCAGGCGGTGCCGGCGGCGAGGGCGGCGCCGAAGGCACCGGCGGCGAGCGTGATGTAGCCCAGCGGCGCGGCGCTGACGCCGAGGGCCTCGGCGGCCTCGGGCACGGGGTAGGGGGAGTAGGCCTCCAGGCGCTGCCAGCCGGCGGCGCGGGCGGCGCGCACGGCCTGCGTCAGGGCGTCGCCATCGGCGAACTCGGCCATCTGGCCGAAGGGCGGGGGGTGGCTCACCGCTCCTCCTCCTCCATCTCGGCCTCGCTCTCCTCGTGGCGGGTCTCGTACATGGAGACGGCGGGGACGAGGCGGCCGAAGAGGAGGAGCACCAGCCCGAAGAGGGCGACGGTGCCGCCGAGCAGGCCCCATTCCGCGGGGCTGGGCGAATAGCCCGGGCCGATGCCGACGAGGTGGTCGCGCAGCAGGCCGTCCACCACCAGGGACCAGCGGTCCAGCCAGACGCCGGCGGCGGCTAGAATGCCGACCGCGATAAGCACAAGGGTGCGGCGGCGCGCCCAGCCGCTCCACAGGATTTGAGGCAGGGCGGCGGAGAGGGCGATGGCGCCCCAGTAGGCCGGTGCGCCCGGGCCCAGCACGCGGGCGGAGAGGGCGGCGCGCGTAGTGGCGTCCTCCTCCGCGAAGCCAACCAGCAGCTCGTGCGCGTAGGCCAGGGCGGCGATGAGGCCGGCGGTGGCGGTGAGCTGCGCCAGGAGGTTCATGTCCTCCCGGTCCACGAAGCGCTGGAGGGAGAGGGCGTGGCGCAGCACGGCGGCGAGGGCCAGCACCACGCCGAGTCCGGAGGGAAGGCCGGTGACGACGACGTGCAGCGGCAGCCGCGCCTGGTGCCAGCCCGGGACGAGGGTGGTGGCGAATTCCAGCGCCACCACGGTCTGCGCCCAGAGGAGGAGGGGCAGCACCAGCGCGGCGACGAGGCGGTAGGCGGCCTGGTGGCGGTGCCAGTGCGCCACCGATCCGCGCCAGCCCAGCGCCAGCAGGCCGTAGGCGCGCGCGGCGCCGATCCGCCCGCGCGTGGCCGCCGCGTCGCGCATCGTCGCGAGGTCCGGGATCAGCCCGATGAACCAGAAGAGGCTGGTGACGACGACGTGCGACATGATGCCCCAGAAATCCCAGACCAGCGGGCTGCCGAACTGGGGCCAGAGGCCGGTGTAGGAGGGGTAGGGCAGGGTCCAGAGGAAGAGCTCCGCCCGGCCGAGGTGGAGGATGGGGTAGAAGGCGGCGGCGAGGATGGCGGCCAGCGCCGCGGCCTCCGCGAAGCGGTTCACCGCCGTGCGCAGCCCGTGCCGCCGCAGCACGAGGACCGCGGCGAAGAGGCTGGCGGCGTTGGCGATGCCGATCCACCAAGCATAGCCGATCAGGTCGAAGCCCCAGACATGCGGGATGTTGTTCCCCCACACGCCCACGCCCCGCACCAGCACGGCGGCGACGGAAGCGGCCAGTACCACCACCCCCGCGGCGCAGAAGGCGACGGAGAGGCGGAAGCCCCAGGCACCCGGGCGGAGGGCTGCGGCGGCGACGGGGGCGGTGACGTCGCTCATGCCTCCGTCTCCGGCGCGACGCGGGCGAGGTAGGTGGTGCGGGGGCGCGTGCCGAGATGGCCGAGCATGGCGTAGTGCCGGCCATCCTGCCGCGCGCGGGAGACGGCGCTTTCCGGGTCGTTCAGGTCGCCGAAGGTGATGGCGCGGGTCGGGCAGGCGCGCTGGCAGGCGGTCTCCACATCCCCGTCCCGCAGCGCGCGGCCCTCGGCGGAGGCGGCGCTGCGGGCACCGGCGATGCGGTGGGAGCAGTAGGTACACTTCTCCATCACGCCGCGCGGGCGCAGCGGCACGTCCGGGTTGCGCGCGGGGGTGTCGAGCAGGCGGCGGTGGTCCGCCCAGTTGAAGCGCCGCACCTTGTAGGGGCAGTTGTTGGAGCAGGTCCGCGTGCCGATGCAGCGCGGATAGACCATCACGTTCAAGCCCTGCTGGTCGTGCACCGTGGCGTTGACGGGGCAGACGGGCTCGCAGGGCGCCTGCTCGCAGTGCATGCAGGGGACGGGCTGGAAGGAGGAGGCGGGGTTCCCTTCCTCGCCGTGGTGGTAGCGGTCCACGCGCAGCCAGTGCATCTCCCGGCCCTGCGAGACCGCCAGCGGGCCGACCACGGGCACGTTGTTCTCCGCCTGGCAGGCTACCGCGCAGGCGTTGCAGCCAATGCAGGCGTCCAGGTCGATCGCCATGCCCCAGGCCTGGGCGGGGTAGGGCCAGTCCGGGTGAAGCGAGGCGTCGCGGCCCGGCTGCGGCAGGGTGCCGCCGGGGGCCACGGTGCGGACGGCCTCGGACGGGTCCACGCGGTGGTGGGAATCGGTGGTGACGACATCCGCCCTGCGGCCGGTGGGGCGCATGGAGAGGCCGGGCGCGGTCCAGGCGCCGTCGGCGGGGCGCAGGGCGTAGGCGTCGAAGCCCCTCCCCTCCCCCACCGGCCCGCCGGCGCGGCGCCCGCCGCCGAGGGGCAGGGTGACGCAGTCCGGCGCGTGGCCGGGCAGGGGCCAGCAGGGCGCGAGGACGCGGCGGTCGCCGAGTTCCAGCTCCACCTCGTCCCCGGCCGAGAGCCCGTGCGCGGCGGCGGTGGTGGGGGCCATCAGCGCGGCGTTGCCCCAGGTGATCTTCGTCAACGGGCGGGGCATTTCCTGCAGCCAGGCCTCGTGCGCCGCCTCCCCGCCGCGCGTGCCGGGATCGGGCGCGAAGACCGCGACCAGGCCGGAGGGCGGGGGCGGAGCGGGGCGGTTCCAGTCCCGACGCAAGCTCGGGCGCAGGGGGGCGGGGGCCTCGCCGGCCACGCCGCTCTCCAGCGCGGCGGCCCAGCGCGCGTCGAAGGCCTCGCCCCAGGCGACGCGCCAGGTCTCCTCCACCGCCGCCCGGGCCGAGGCGGGGGCACCGAGAAGGGTGGTGAGGATCTCCACCTCGCCCCGCGCCTCCCTCGCCAACGGGACGGTGGCGGGCTGGCGGATGGCGGGCGTGCCGTCGAAGGCGCGGGAGTCGCCCCAGGATTCCAGCGGGTGCGCCAGCGGGACCTGCCAAGTGCAGAGCCGCGCCGTCTCGTCCGCGCGGAAGCCGAGATACAGGGTGAAGGGGATGCGGCGCAGGGCCGCCTCAAGGCCCAGCGCGGCCGGGGCGTCGTAGGCGGGGTTGGCGCCGAGGATCAGCAGGTGCGTCACCTCGCCCGCCGCGATGTCGGCCGCGAGGGAGGTGATGGAGGCCGCCATCGGCTCCGGCCGGGCCAGAGGGTGCGGCAGCAGGCGCATCGCCTCGCCCCCCAGGCGCGCGTTCATGGCGTGGGCCAGGGCATGCACCTCCGCCCCCATGCCGCGCCCGGCGAGGACGAGGGCGCCCGGTCCGGCTTCCGCCAGCTCCGCCGCGACGGCCGCCGCCTCCGGATGGGTGCCGGACGCGCCCTCGACGCCCAGCGCGGCGGCGACGGCACCGGCAAAGGGGGCGGCGTTGCCGGGGTGCAGGGGAATGCGCCGGTCCGCCCGGGAGCCGGTGATGCTCGGCGAGGCCTCCGCCACGATCAGGCGCGCGCCCCGCCCTTCCGCCCGCGCCGTGATCCAGTCCCGCGCGTGGCGAAGGTGGCCGGGCATCGTCCCCAGCGGATCGGCGCCGAGGCAGAGCACCGCCCGGGCGCGCGAAAGGTCCGGCACGGCAGCGAGCGGCTGCCCGAAAGCGCGCACCGCCCCTTCCAGCGCCGCGTCGTCCGCCAGCGGGTCGTGCCCGTGCCAGCGCGCTTCCGGAAAGGCCGCCAGGACAGCGGCCATCACCCGCGCCAGGGTGGGGGAGGAGACGGGGCCGGTGAGGATCCGCAGACCCCGGCCGCCGCGCGGCAGCAGCTCCGCCCGGGCGGCGGCGATGGCCGCCTCCAGCATCTCCGCCGGCACCGGACGCCCGTCCCGCCGGATGCGGCGGGCGCGCTGCGGGTCGTGCAGCGAGAGCACCGCCGCCTCCGCGAAGATGTCCGTCGCGCCGAGGCTGGCGGGATGGGCCGGGTTGCCCTCCACCTTCACCGCATGGCCGTTCCGCGTGCGGACGATCACCCCGCGCGAGAGCCCGTCCAGTTCCAGCACCGTCGCGTACTCCGCCGCGGAGGCCGCACCGTCGGCCGCGCGGGCGGGGGCGTGCAGAGGGTGGCCGTGCTCCGGTGCCTCCTCGCAGCCCGCCAGCGCCGAAAGGGCGAGGGAGGCGCCCATCAGCCGCAGCGCGTCCCGCCGCTCCAGCACGCCGTGCGGCGCGGGGGCCAGGGCGGCGGGCTGCGGCGGCTCGGGCGCGGGATCGGGGCCGCGCCGGGGTGGGACGGTGCTCATCGGTGGCACGTGGAGCAGCGGGTGAGGGGCGAGACCTCCACCCCGTAATGCTCGTAGCGGAAGGATTGCAGCCCGTGCGGCCGCAGCGCGTGCGCCTCACCCGTTGGCACGTAGTCGCGCGCGAAGACCGACCCCGCCGGGCGCTGCTGCGCCGCCGGTTCGCGATGGCAGTCCAGGCAGAAGCCCATGTTCAGCGTCTCCGCCTTCACCGTGCGCGGCATCTCCTCCACCTTGCCGTGGCAGGTGCCGCAGGCCACGCCGGCGGCGGTATGGGCGGAATGGTCGAAGCGCGCATGGTCCGGCAGGCGGCTGACGGAGGACCACTCCACCGCCGCCCCCCGCGCGATCGCGGCCCGCAGCGGCGCGAACTGGGCGGTGACGTTCCACACCCGCTCGTGGCAGCCGAGGCAGGTCTCGGCGCTCGGCATCCCCGCATCCGCCGCGCGCTCCACGCCCGCGTGGCAGAAGCGGCAATCCAGGCCCAGCCCGCCCGCGTGCACGGCGTGGCTGAAGGGGATGGGCTGCGGCGCCGGCTCCCCCACGCGCCAGGCCGTGCCGGAGCGCACCCAGGCGAAACCTGAGGCCAGGCCCAGCAGAAGGAGTGCCGCACCGATGACCAGGGCAAGGCGCAGCCGGGCATCGGCGGCGGGAGAGAAAATCTGCGCCATCGAGTCCCCGGCCAATGGGATCGGCAACGCGGGGGGTGTGGGACGGTTTCGGGCGCGGGCAGGCCGTTGCGCCCGTGACCCCAGAGAGGCGCCGCCTCCCTGGACCCTCCGCCAGGAGGCTGGTTGGATCGATGGGCCCAACCCTGGACCGACCAGGGCATCAACCGGGCCATCATCAGCACGGCCACCCTCCTCACCGCCGCGCCGCCGCTGACCGCCTTCCTGCTCTTTCAGCGGCAGTTCGTGCAGCTCTTCATGCGGGTTGGGATACGCTGATCCTTCGCTTCCGGTCCGTGGCCAGGGAGAGGAAGAAGGAATTCTTCCTCTCCCCGGACCCCTCACCATCATCTTCTTCTAGGCTTTGGCCTTTGCCCGGCTGACGGTGCGCCTCGGCTCTTGGAGCCGAGGCGACTGCAAGGGCAGGAAGGGTGCCGGTCGTAGAGAGCTGACGCGTCCCGTCAGTTCCGCGGTAGCCCGATGCAGGTCCAGGAGGCTCAGCCTCCTGGTGGGGGTCCAGGGGGCGAAGCCCCTTAGGGGCCAACCCGCGCATCAACATAAGATAATCCATCGCTCGGCACTGGCATCGCGTTTCGTCACCCGCGTCGAATCGCGCAACCGTGCCCATGTGGGAGCCGTTCTGGCAGCGCCCTCAAGGAGCTGCGCATGAGCGAGAACCCGAAGCCGCCCCAGCCGCCGCAGCAGCAGGCCCATCAGCCCGGCATCGAGAGCGAGATGACGCCGCGCCCTCGCTCGGCCATGGAGGACTGGAAGGGTTCGGGCAAGTTGGAGGGCAGGAAGGCGCTGGTGACGGGAGGGGATTCCGGCATTGGGCGCGCCGTGGCGGTGGGCTTCGCCAAGGAGGGTGCGGACGTCGTCATCCTCTACAAGGACGAGCACGGGGACGCGGCGGAGACGAAGCGGCTGGTGGAGGCCGCCGGGCGGCGCTGCGAGGCCATCGCGGGCGACGTGGGCGAGGTGACCTTCGCCAAGCAGGCGGTGGAGAAGGCGGTCTCCTTCCTCGGCGGGCGGATCGACGTGCTGGTGAACAACGCTGCCGAGCAGCACGTCTGCGAGTACCTGGCGGACATCGACCCGGCGCAGGTGGAGCGGACCTTCCGCACGAACATCTTCGGCTACTTCTGGATGGCGAAGTTCGCGCTGCCGCACATGCCGGACGGGGCCTCGATCGTGAACACCACCTCCGTCACCGCCTATCGCGGCAGCCCGCAGCTGATCGACTACTCCAGCACGAAAGGCGCCATCGTCGCCTTCACGCGCAGCCTGTCGAACCAGCTCTACAAGGCGCGCAAGATCCGCGTGAACGCCGTGGCGCCGGGGCCGATCTGGACGCCGCTGATCCCCGCGAGCTTCGACGCGGAGAAGACGGCGGAGCACGGCGCATCGGCCCAGATGGGCCGTGCGGGGCAGCCGGACGAGGTCGCGCCCTCCTATATCTTTCTCGCCTCGGATTCGGACAGCTCCTACATCAACGGGCAGGTGCTGCATCCGAACGGTGGCGACGTGGTGAACGGCTGACCTCTCTCAGACATCTCGAAGGGAAACGCGCATGAAGGCGATCACCTGGCACGGCAAGGGCGACATGCGCTGCGAGACGGTGCCCGACCCGAAGATCGAGGACGGCCGCGACTGCATCATCAAGGTCACGTCCTGCGCCATCTGCGGTTCGGACCTGCACATCATGGACGGGATGATCCCGGGCATGGAGCGCGGTGACGTCGTCGGCCACGAGTGCATGGGCGAGGTGGTCGAGGTCGGCAAGGACAACAAAAAGCTGAAGGTCGGCGACCGCGTAGTGGTGCCCTTCACCATCTCCTGCGGCGAGTGCTTCTTCTGCCAGAAGGGGTTCTTCTCCGGCTGCGAGCGGTCCAACCCCAATGCCAAGGTGGCGGAGAAGCTCTGGGGCCACTCGCCCGCCGGCCTGTTCGGCTACTCCCACATTCTCGGCGGCTTCCCCGGCGGGCAGGCGGAGTACGTGCGCGTGCCCTACGCCGATGTCGGCCCGATCAAGATCCCCGAGGGGATGACGGATGAGCAGGTGCTGTTCCTCTCCGACATCTTCCCCACCGGCTTCATGGGCGCGGATTTCTGCAACATCCAGGGCGGCGAGACGATCGCCATCTGGGGCTGTGGCCCCGTGGGCCAGATGGCGATCCGCAGCGCCTTCATCCTCGGCGCGGAGCGGGTGATCGCGATTGACACCGTGCCGGAGCGCCTGGCGCTCGCGCGGGCCGCCGGCGCGGAGACGCTCGACTTCCGTGAGGTGGACATCTACGACGCCATCCAGGAGATGACCAAGGGCCGCGGCGCCGATGCCTGCATCGACGCGGTCGGCACCGAGGCGGACGGCACGGCAAGCTTCGATTCCGTGATCGACCGCATCAAGGTCGCGACCTTCATGGGCACGGACCGTCCGCACGTGCTTCGCCAGGCGATCCATTGCTGCCGCAACTTCGGCACGGTCTCCATCATCGGCGTCTATGGCGGGCTCCTGGACAAGATCCCCTTCGGCTCCGCCATCAATCGCGGCCTGACCTTCCGAATGGCCCAGACCCCCGTGCAGCACTACCTGCCGCGGCTGCTGGGAATGATCCAGGACGGGAAGATCGATCCCTCCTTCGTCATCACGCACACGGCGGGGCTGGAGGACGGGCCGGACCTCTACAAGACCTTCCGCGACAAGAAGGACGGCTGCATCAAGGTCGTCCTGAAGCCCTGACCCCTTCGGAGAGAAGAACCATGGCACTCGCCATCGTCACAGGCGCCTCCACCGGCATCGGGCTGGAACTCGCGCGCGAGGCCGCGAAGCACGGCTACGAGCTGCTGATCGCGGCCGACGAGCCGGAGATCGAGACCGCCGCCAGCGAGCTGCGCGCCGCCGGCGCGAAGGTGGAGGCGTTGCAGGCCGACCTCTCCACCACAGAGGGCGTGGACAAGCTGCTGGCCGCGACCAACGGGCGCGAGGTGGAGGCGCTTCTGGCCAATGCCGGCCGCGGCCTCGGCCACGCCTTCCTGGACCAGGATTTCGACCGCATCCGGGGTGTGGTGGACACCAACATCACCGGCACGCTCTACCTGATCCACAAGGTCGGGCAGGGCATGCGCGCGCGGAACGCCGGGCGCATCCTCATCACCGGCTCTATCGCCGGCTTCATGCCCGGCAGCTTCCAGGCCGTGTACAACGGCACCAAGGCCTTCCTGAACTCCTTCTCCTGGGCCATCCGCAACGAGCTGAAGGAGACCCAGGTCAGCGTGACCTGCCTCATGCCCGGCGCGACGGAGACGGAGTTCTTCGAGCGCGGCGACATGATGGACACGCCCGTCGGCCAGCAGAAGAAGGACGATCCGGCCGAGGTGGCGAAAACCGGCTTCGCGGCCATGCTGCGCGGCGACGGCGACGTGGTGTACGGGCTGAAGAACAAGCTGCAGTCGGCGGTGGCGAACGTGCTGCCCTCCGCCGTGGTGGCGGAGATGCACCGCGGCCTGGCGGAGCCGGGCAAGGGCTGATGACGGCCAGGGGGAGGGAGAAGGAGTTCTCCCTCCCCCTGGAACCCCCACCCTCATCTTCTTCTATAGGGCTGCCGCGGAATGCAGGGCTTGCGGCTCGCCGAGGGTCATCGACCCTCGGCGCGGAACAGGTCTCCACGGGGCCAACCGATAGAAGAAGATGATGGGGGTTCCAGGGGGAAGAATTCTTTCTTCCCCCTGGCGGTGGGTGCGGGAGGCGGAGCCTCCCGAAGAAACCTATCCCACCAGCGCCGCCGCGAGGTTCACCGCCGCCGCCACCACCACGGCATTGAACAGGAAGGCCAGGATGGAGTGCCCGAGCACCAGCCGCCGCATCCCGGCGGAGCGGGTGGTGACGTCGGAGACCTGGGCGGTCATGCCCACGGTCATCGCGAAGTAGAGGAACTCCGGGAAGTCGGGTTCCCTGTTGCCGGGAAAGTCCAGCCCCTCGCCGCGCAGCCAGTGGGCGTGGGCGTAGTGGTGGGCGTAGAGCACCTGCACGAAGGCCCAGGAGAGGAGGACGGTGCCGCCCGCGAGCA
Organism: Pararoseomonas sp. SCSIO 73927; assembly: GCF_037040815.1. NCBI lineage: Bacteria > Pseudomonadati > Pseudomonadota > Alphaproteobacteria > Acetobacterales > Acetobacteraceae > Pararoseomonas > Pararoseomonas sp. SCSIO 73927. The sequence goes on along the minus strand of NZ_CP146232.1, from coordinate 1,439,435 downwards.
GCGCGGCGCCGTCCGCCCGGTCCGTGCCCTTCGCCCCGGCCAGGTCCACCGCCACCGCTGCGAGGGAGGCGAGGGAGGCGACGACGGAGAGGAGCAGGATGACCCACTGGTCCTCGTCCAGCTCCTCCGCCCGCTTCCGCATCCGGTCGGGATCGGCGCTCCAGAGCGCCACCAGCACCGCGCCGATATAGGCCAGCGCCGCCGCGTCCCAGGCGAAGAGCCAAGTGGCGGCGCCGCGCGAGCCCGTGGACCACGCCGCGGCCCAGCCCAGCGCCCCCGCCGCCAGCGCCCCGATGAGGATCGGGCGGCGGCCGAGGCGCGGCAGGGTCACGCGCGCGGGTCCTCCGCCCCATCGATCCGGGGCTCGCCGATCGGGGGCACGTCGCCGGTCATGCCGGCCAGCACCTCGGCCACATGGCGCACGCGCACCTCGCTGCCCTCGCGCCGCAGGCGGCCGGCGATGTTCAGCAGGCAGCCCATGTCGCCCGCCAGCAGCGTGTCCGCCCCGCTGGCGCGGATGTCCGCCACCTTGTCCGTGACCATGCGGGCGGAGATGTCGGGGTACTTCACGCAGAAGGTGCCGCCGAAGCCGCAGCACACGTCGCGCTCCGCCAGCTCCTTCACGGTCAGCCCCGGCACCCCCGCCAGCAGGCGGCGCGGCTGGTCCCGCACGCCCATTTCCCGCAGGCCGGAGCAGGAATCGTGGTAGGCGGCCACGCCGTCATAGGGCGGGGCGGCCGCTTCCACGCCCATCACGTCGGAGAGGAAGGCCGTCAGCTCCTGCGTGCGGGCCGCCAGCGCCTCCGCGCGGCCGCGGTAGTCCGGGTCGTCGGCGAAAAGGGCGGGGTAGTGGTGCGCGATCATCCCCGCGCAGGAGCCGGAGGGCGCCACCACGAAGTCATAGCCGAGGAAGGCGTCGACCACCGCCCGCGCCAGGTCCTTCGCCGTCGCCCGGTCGCCCGAGTTGTAGGCCGGCTGCCCGCAGCAGGTCTGGGTCGCCGGCACCTCCACCTGGCACCCCGCCCTTTCCAGCAGCCGGATGGCCGCGAACCCTACCGTGGGCCGGTAGAGGTCCACCAGACAGGTCACGAAGAGCGCCACGCGCGGCTTGGTCTGGAACATCGCGGCGCAGGATAGAACGGGGGGCGGGGCCGCGCCACGGGTGGCCTTCCGCCCACCGGGCCCGGCCTCGCCGCCAGTGGTGTCCCGGTGCTTCCGGCGCGAGGCCAGGGCGCCGGCGGCCAGGGTCAGGACGCCTTCGGCGCCGGGGGCCGGTGCGGCCCTTCCCTGCTCCTCGCGGGATCCCGCGCGGAGGCGGCGAGCCAGCCGCCGCCCACCACCATCGCCGCCGCCGCCAGGACGCGCGGCCCCGCCACGCCTTCCCCGGCCAGCAGCAGGAGGAGGGTGGAGGCCACGGGCACCGCGTAGGCCAGGGTGCCCAGCAGCCGCGGGTCGCCCCGCTTCATGCCGATGTCCCACAGGAAGAAGGCCGCCCCAACCGGCCCCAGGCCCAGCAGCACGGCGGAGACCCATTGCCGGGCATCCGGCACCACCGTCGCCTCGAGGCCGAGATGGGCGACGAGCGCGAGGAGGGCGGAGGCGAGGCAGAACCCCGCCACCGCCTCCGTCGGCACCGCGGCCATGCGGCGCGAGGTGACGGAGTAGGTCGCCCAAACGAAGGCCGCCGCCGCCGCGCAGAGGAAGCCGAGGCCCGCCCCCGGCGGGAAGGAGGCGCCCGGTCCCACCACCAGCGCGCAGCCCAGCCCCCCCAGCACCACCCCCGCCAGCCGCCGCGCCCCCAGCCGCAGGCCGAGGATCGGCGCGGAGAGCAGCACGATCAGCAGCGGCCAGAGATAGTTCAGAAGGCTCGCCTCCACCGGCGGCGCCCAGGCCAGGGCCGCGAAGTAGAGGGCGTGGTAGCCGAACAGCCCGCCCACCCCGTGCAGCCAGGCCAGCGGGGGCTGGCGCAGCAGGTGGAGCTGTCCGCGCAGTGCCAGCCCCGCCGTGGCCAACGCTCCTGCCGTGCCGAAGGCCATGGCCGTCAGCTGCAGCGGCGGCACCCCCGCCGAGCCCCGCGCCAGCACTGCCAGGAAGGCCCAGAGCAGCAGCGCGGCCACACCGGCGAGCGTCGCGCGGCTCATGGCGCGCGCCGCGCGCCGGCGGGGGCAACCGCCGCCCGGGGGCCGCGTTGCCCCCGCGTCCCGCCGGGTCCGTCCGGCGCCGCACTGGCAGCATAGGAGTCGAGCAAGGTGGGCTTCCTGATCCGCACGGCCATCACGGCCGTTGCCTTCTACATCGCCGCGAACCTGGTCAGCGGGCTGTACTTCCCCAGCCTCACGAACCTCATCATCGCGGCCATCGTCTTCGGCGTCGTCAATGCCCTGATTCGGCCGATCGTCGCCACCCTGTCCCTGCCGCTGACGGTCCTCACGCTCGGGCTGTTCACGCTGGTGATCAACGCGCTGATGCTGGCCCTCACCGCGCTGCTGATGCCGGGCATGCGCATCACCAGCTTCGGCACGGCTTTCCTCGCGGCCATCATCATCTGGGTGGTCTCCTGGATCGCCAACAAGCTGATCGGCGAGCGCACGGTCCAGCCCGTCGGCTGAGATGATCGGGCTGCCCGGGACGGTCTCTCCCGGGGTGACGGAAAGGCCCGCGCAAGCGGGCCTTCCCTGCATCAGGGCCGCAGGGTTCAGGCCGTGAGGCTCAGGGCGCGGGCCGGCGCCGCAGCCCGTCCACCAGAACGTCGAGAAGCCGCAGCACGCTGGCCTGCCAGTCATCCCCTTCCTGGGCGTAGCACATGCCGATCAACGCCCGGAGCACCTCCCCAGGGCCGATGTCGTCCCGGATCTCGCCGGCGGCGACCGCGCGCGCCAGCAACTCCCCCACGGCGCGGGTGAAGCGGTCGGAGGAGTAGGCCGCGAGGTCCGGGTTCTTCTGTGTGACGAGGGCGAGGGCCGCCAGCATCCCCTTTTTCGTGGCCACGAAGGTCACGCTGGCGCGGAGCCAGAGGCGGAGCGCCTCGGCCGGGCTCGGCTCGGCCCTCAGGGCCTGGGCCATCTCGACGAGCTGCTCCACCTCGCGCCGGTACACCGCCTCATAGAGGGCCTCGCGCGTGGGGAAGTGGCGGTACAGCGTGCCGATCCCGACCCCGGCGCCTCGCGCCACCGCCTCCAGGCTGGCGCCCGCCCCGCCCTGGCTGAACACCGCCTTCGCCGCCTCCAGCACGCGCTCGCGGTTGCGGACCGCATCGGCCCGCGGCCTCCTCGCCCTCTCGATGGTGACACCCGATTTCACGCGCCTGTCCTCATTCGCCTCTTGCAAACGGAGGCACCCTCCATATTCTATGCGACAGGACGCCGGACGGCGATCGCCGCCCATCCCGCGCCCTTCTTCTCAACGCCATCACGACAGTTTCGTACAGCCGCGTCCCGGGACGGTCGCACACCGTTCGCAGGCCCGACCGCCGCCCGGGCGCATCATCCCGGCGGATCATAGCGCACAGCACCCCATCGGAGGCCCAGCATGAGTTGGTCCATCACCCTCACCGTCAACGGCGAGACGCGGCGCGTCGAGCTGGACGACCCGCGCGTCACGCTGCTTGACCTCCTGCGGGAGCGCCTCGACCTGACCGGCAGCAAGAAGGGCTGCGACCGCGGGCAGTGCGGCGCCTGCACCGTGCTGCTGGACGGGCGGCGCGTGAACTCCTGCCTGTCGCTCGCCGTCAGCCACGACGGCGCCGAGGTGGTGACAATCGAGGGGCTGGCCCGGGAAGGGGTTCTGCACCCCGTGCAGGCCGCCTTCATCGAGCACGACGCCTTCCAGTGCGGCTACTGCACCCCCGGCCAGATCATGAGCGCGGTGGGGTTGATCGGGGAGGGCCAGGCCGGGGAGGACCCGGAGCGGGTGCGGGAGTGCATGAGCGGCAATCTCTGCCGCTGCGGCGCCTACCAGGGCATCACGGAGGCCGTGCTGGACGCGGCGCGCCGCATGGGCGCGGATGGCTGGGAGAAGGCCGCATGAACCGCTTCGACTATATCCGCCCCACCACCCTGGCCGAGGCCGTGGCGGCCGCCGCGGTGCCGGGCAGCGCCTTCCTCGCGGCCGGGACCAACCTGCTGGACCTGATGAAGGGCGGCGTCGTCCGGCTGGAGCGGCTGGTGGATGTCGGCCGCCTGCCCGGGCTGGACAGGGTCGAGGCGCTGCCGGACGGCGGCCTGCGGATCGGCGCGCGGGTGCGGAACGCCGACCTCGCGCATGATCCGGACTTCGCGCGCCGCTTCCCGGCGGTGGCGGAGGCCCTGCTCTCCGGCGCCTCCGCCCAGCTGCGGAACGCGGCGACGGCGGGCGGCAACCTGCTGCAGCGCACGCGCTGCGCCTATTTCTACGACGCCGCCAGCGCCTGCAACAAGCGCGAGCCCGGTGCGGGCTGCGACGCGCTCGGCGGCGAGAACCGGCTGCACGCCGTGCTGGGCTGGAGCGAGCGCTGCATCGCCACCCATCCCTCCGACTTCTGCGTGCCGCTGGCCGCCCTCGACGCCGTCGTCGAGATCGAGGGCGCGGCGGGGCGGCGCGAGGTGCCGCTGGAGACGTTCCACCTGCTGCCCGGCGAGACGCCGGAGCGCGAGAGCGTGCTGGCCCCCGGCGAGCTGGTGGTGGCGCTGCGCCTGCCCGCCGGGGCCGAGGCCTTCGCCGCCCATGCCCGCTACGTGAAGCTGCGGGAGCGCACCTCCTACGCCTTCGCCGTCGTCTCCGCCGCCGCGATGCTGCGGATGGAGGGGGACACCATCGCAGAGGCGCGGCTGGCGCTCGGCGGCGTCGCGCTCAAGCCCTGGCGCGCGCGGGAGGCGGAGGCGGTGCTCGCCGGCGCCCGCCCGGATGCCGCCGCTTTCCGCCGCGCGGCGGAGGTGGCGCTGGAGGGGGCCCGCCCCTCCGGCGAGAACCGCTTCAAGATCGAGTTGGCGCGCCGCATCGCCGCGCGCGCCCTGGCGCTCGCGGCCGCCGGCACGCCGGAGCGCATCCCCGCTCTTCCTGCGTCTCCTTTGGCTGCCTCTCCTTTGGCCGCCTCCCCCATGGCCCCTGTTGCAGGAGCGTCCCTCCATGGCTGAACCCGCCATCCTGCGCCGGCACGGCTCCAGCATCGGCCAGCCGCTAACCCGCCGCGACGGCCCGCTGAAGGTCACGGGCGCCGCGACCTACGCCACCGACAACAACCCTCCGGGCCTGCTGCACGCCGTGCTGGCCACCAGCACGGTCGCCCGCGGCCGCGTCGCCTTCCTGGACGTGGCGGCCGCGCGGGCCCATCCCGGCGTGGTGGAGGTGATCACCCCCGCCAACCGTCCGCCCCTGGCGCAGGACCCGGACGCGAAGGACAGTCCCTTCAACTTCCGGATGGAGCTGCTGCAGGACGACCGCGTCCGCTACGCCGGGCAGCCGGTCGCTGTGGTGGTGGCGGAGACGCTGGAGGCGGCGACGGAGGGCGCCTTGCTGCTCGCGCCCCGCTACGAGGCCGAGCCGGTGCAGGCGGAGCTGGACGGGGCGGAGGTGTTCCTGCCCTCCACCATCGGCGTCGGCACCCCCTCGGCGCTGCGGAACGGCGACGTGGAGGCCGGGCTGGCCGCGGCCGAGGCCCGGATCGCCGCCACCTACGACACGCCCATGCAGTACCATAACGCGATGGAGCCCCACTCCGTCGTCGCGGCCTGGGAGGGCGACCGCCTGACCCTGGACATCCCCACCCAGGGCCTGGCCCTCACCCAGGCCCGGATCGCCGGGCTGTTCGGCGTCCCGCCCGAGGGGATCCACATCCGCAGCCCGTTCCTCGGCGGCGGCTTCGGCTCCAAGCTCGTCTCCGGCCCGCAGGTCCTCGGGATTCTCGCCGCCCGCATGGTCGGGCGGCCCGTGAAGTTCGCGCTGCGGCGGGAGCAGATGTACGGCCCGGTGGGCCACCGGGCGCCGACGCGGCAGACCTTTCGCCTGGGCGCGGACGCCACGGGCGCGCTGACCGCCATCGCGCACCACGTCCGCACCTCCAGCAGCCGCTTCGACGACTTCTTCGAGCCCGCCGCGCAGGCCTCCCACGCCCTCTACGCCGCGCCCGCCCTGGAGACGACGACGGAGGCGGTGCGGCTGGACACCGGCACGCCCACCTTCATGCGCGCCCCCGGCGAGGCGAGCGGCAGCATCGCGCTGGAGAGCGCGATGGACGAGATGGCCGAGGCGCTGGGCATGGACCCGCTGGAGTTCCGCCTGCGCAACTACGCGGAGACGGAGCCGTCCTCCGGCAAGCCCTTCTCCTCCAAGGCGCTGCGGGAGTGCTACGCGCGCGGCGCGGCCGCCTTCGGCTGGGCGGGGCGGCCCCGCGCACCGCGGGGCATGCGCGACGAGAACGGGCTGCTGGTGGGCTGGGGCATGGGCACCGCGACCTTCCCGGTGCACATCTTCCAGGCCAGGGCGCGCGCCGTGCTGCGGCGCGACGGCAGCGGCCTGGCCGAGACCGGGGCGCACGACATGGGCCAGGGCGCCTGGACCGCGCTGGCCCAGATCGCCGCGGACAGCATGGGCCTCGGCATCGACAGGCTGGAGTTCCGCGCCGGCGATTCCACCCTGCCCGATGCCGGGATCGCCGGCGGCTCCGGCCACACTGCCACCGCCGGATCGGCGCTGCGGGCCGCCGGCGAGGACGTGGTGGCGAAGCTCGCCGCGCTCGCCATGGCCGACGAGCGCTCCCCCCTCTTCGGCGCGGGCAATGCCGGCGTGGTCGCCCGCGACGGCCGGCTGCTCCGGCGCGATGACGAGAGCCGCGGCGAGGCCTTCGAGAGCGTCCTGGCCCGCGCCGGGCTGGAGGAGATCGAAGGGCAGGGCCAGGGCGCAGCCGACCCGGCCGCGCAGGAGCGCTACGCCATGCACGCCCACGGCGCCGTCTTCGCCGAGGTGAAGGTCGACCCCGAGCTCGGGCAGGTGCGCGCCACGCGCCTCGTCGGCGCCTTCGCGGCCGGCAACGTCATCAACCCGCGCCTGGTCCGCAGCCAGTACCTCGGCGGGATGATCTGGGGCGTCTCCTTCGCCCTGCACGAGGCGGCCGTGATGGACCCGCGCTCCGGCCGCGTGATGAACGCGAACCTGGCCGAGTACCACGTGCCGGTGAACGCCGACGTCCCCTCGCTGGAGGCCATCCTGGTGGAGGAGCACGACCCGCACGTGAACGCGCTGGGCATCAAGGGCGTGGGCGAGATCGGCATCACCGGCTCGGCCGGCGCCGTCGCCAACGCGGTGTGGCACGCGACGGGTGTGCGCGTCCGCCAGTTCCCGGTGGCAATCGAGGCGCTGATCGCGGACTGGCCGCAGTTCTGAGCGGACGGAGCGCGCGGCCCCAGGGGGAGAGGAGGGATCCTCTCCCCTTAGAACCCCCACACATCCGATGACCTCGGGCGACTTCGGGCGGTGACCCGGTGCGGATCAGTAGTAGTCGTAGAGTTCCATCGCCTCGCGCATCTGGTTGTTCAGCCGCCGGATGGTCTCGTCCTGCAGCTTGTTGCGGTGGTCGCCGGGGATCACGCGGCGGACGAAGCGCGTCTTCTCCTCCTCGTCCGGCACCTCGTCGATCTGGCTCAGCAGCACCTCGACCCGCCCGGGCGGGCACGACCAGTCGAAGTGCTTCAGGATCTTGTGGATCATGCGCTTCTTCTGGAAGATGTACTCCTCGTAGCGGAGCGTCAGGCAGCTCGGGTCGTCCAGCATGTCCCGGAACGCCAGCAGCGTGTTCTGGAAGTTGCGCGCGTGCTTCAGGACGTAGGCGTCGATCTCGGTCGCGAGGGTTTCGGCCCGCTTCCTCAGGAACTCCGCCGAGGCCTTCGCTCCCGCCTCGGTCTCCGCCGAGGGCAGGGAATGGGAGTAGGCGTCCGAGAAGTACTGGCTCACCAGCGCGTCCCGCGGATCCCGGAACATGAAGATCTTCCGGCCACCCCGGAACGCCTCGTACCCCGTGAGGTTCGTGGGGAAGGACCGGAAGCCGATATAGACGTTGTTCGGCCGGACCACTTCCGTGAGGTCCGCGCCGACCCAGTCGGCCACGACGAAGCCGTTCTTGAAGAAGGTGCCGGGAACGTCGACGGCATTCACGCCGTTCTGGCGGGCGAGAGATTGGACGATCTTGTGCAGCATGGTGCTGCCGGACTTCCGCACGCCGAGGCAGAAGCAGGCGTTCCGGATCCCGGGCCCCGCATCGGAACTGGCAGCGGGCCGGGCGACGCGGAAGGTCAGCTTCCCCTTGTCGCCGATGGTGACCGTGACCGGCTCCACTGTGCCCGCGCTCTCGTCAACTGGCGTGGCCTGCTGCATCGGTCGCCTCTCGAAGTCTGGGGTGGACGGGTCGCCGGCGGTGGTCCGAGGATAGCTGGCGCAGTGGGGGTTGCAAGGCGCCGGCGCGGACGTCGTTCCGGTTGTGCCTGCGGGCGCGGGAGGGCTCACAGGACCGAGGGCGGGACAGTGGCACCCCGGCCGGCCGCCCCGCATTGTCGCGCCGTGGCGTGCATAGTAGCGTCACATCGTCGCGCCCGCTCCCAGTAGACTCCGCTTCCCGGCCAGCGATCCCCGGCGAGGCCGCCGAGGACGATCCCGGCCCTGACGCGGACCGGGCCGCGCAGGTGGAGGGCTGGATGGCAGAGAAGACGCGGGTCGCCTATCTCGGCGCGGAATTCGATGTCGCCCTCGACGAGAGCGCCCCGGCCTACTTCCTCTTCGGCATCCGCAAGTCCGGCAGCTCCATCGCGAACGCCATGATGACGGCGCTGGCGAAGCACAACGGCGTCAACTTCGTCGACGTGCCGGGCCAGCTCTTCGCCAGGGGCGTGGGCGTTGCGGCGTGGCAGGAGGACGCCGGGCTGGGCGGGCTGCTGCACGGCGGCAACCTCTACGGGGGCTTTCGCAACGCCCCGCTCGGCCTTCTCGGGCACCCGCGCCTGGAGACCGGCCCGAAGGTCCTGCTCGTCCGCGACCCGCGCGACGCGCTCGTCAGCGAATACTTCTCCAACGCCTTCTCCCACTCGATCCCTACCGGGGGGGAGACGCGCGACATGATGCTACAGAACCGCGCGCAGGCGCTGAACGCCTCCGTGCAGGAATTCGTGCTGAAGCGGGCGCCGCACTTCGCCAGGACGATGCGCGAGTACCAAGGGTTCCTCTCGATGCCGGGCCTGCGCCTCTACCGCTACGAGGACGCGATCATGAACAAGGGCCGGTTCCTCCGCGACGTGTGCGGGCAGTTCGGCTGGCCCGTCGACGACCGCCTGATCGGGCTGATCCTGGGCTGGGCCGATGTGATGCCGGAGGAGGAGCGGCCGGCCGAGTTCGTCCGCCGCGTGCGGCCGGGCGACCATCGCGAGAAGCTCGACGCGCCGACGATCGCCCGACTGGACGAGATGCTCGCCGAGGAACTGGCCCTGTTCGGCTACAAGGGCTGACCGGGGCCGGAGGCCGCCTCGCTCAGTCCCGGTTCGCCGCCGCGAAGATGTCCACATAGAGCCCCTGGGGCAGGACCGACCCGAGCACGAGGGCCCAGACCCGCCACTCCTCGCGGTAGCTCCGGTCGAACACCACGTCCCAGGGCTTCGGCTTGTCGAGGAAGTGGAGGAGCACGCCGTCCTCGATGTGGCCGTTGCGCTCGCGGCTGGGGCGGAGGAAGAAGTTGAAGCGGTCCGCCATCATCGTGAAACGGTCGCGGAAGGCGACGTTCAGCGCGCACTGGTCGTGGAAGACCAGGCGCTCCGGTTCCGTCTCGGAGATGCGGATCGCCTCCTCGATCACCTCCGGCAGCATCGGGTCGTCGCACTTGAGGAGAAGCACGCCGGAGTTGAAGTAGGTATTGGGGTTCAGCCCGTTGCGGCGGGCGGCGTTGATCACCTCCGGCGCGTAGTCCTCCACCCGGGCGGCGAGAAGCATGTCCCCCAGCTCCGTCTGGAACAGCCCCGTCAGGTCGCCGCGGCAGATGATGTCCGTGTCGATGTAGGCGGCGCGGCGGAAGGTGTGGCGCTGCAGCAGGTAGCGCGCCGCGTAGAGGCGGAAGTAGGCGGCGCGGGACAGCGCGCTGCCGCCGGCGAAGAAGCCGTAATCCGTGCGGTGGTCCACGGCGGCCGGCATGAACTCCTCCTCTCCCACCACGTCGATCGCGCGGCCGAAGCGGGCGGCGACCATGGCGATGGAGCCGTGCCAGTGCCGCGGCACGTCGCGGTCCAGGAAGACGAAGAGGCGCCCGCCCACCTGCGGCGACTGGCCGAGGAAGGAGCAGAGGAAGGTGAGCAGCGAGAGGAAGTAGCGCTGGTTGGCGCAGAGATAGAGGCAGATCTCGTCCTGCCCCGCCTCCCCGGTGTCGGGGGGCGAGAGGATCCAGTTCGAGCGGTAGCGGGCCGGGGTGCCGCGGGCGGGCACCTTCGTCGCCATCGCGCGCGCCCGGTGCAGGATCGCGAGGTCCTCGTGCACCCGGGCCAGGAACTCCTCCAGGTCGGGCTCCAGCCCGCCCCCGGACTCCCCGGCGATCCCGGCCGCGGTGTCGGAGAGCTCCTGGTGGATCTCGGCCTTGCGGACCACGCGCATCGCCAGGTGCGCCGCGCCGCCGATGCCGTAGCCGTTCGCGACATGGGCCAGCAGGATCCTTCCCGCCTCCTCCCACCGCCCCAGCTCGCTGAGCAGGCGCAGGACGGTCAGGCCCTCCCACTTGCTCAGCTTCGAGCCCTGGAACACGTCGCGGTAGATGCGCTCGGCCTCCTCGAGGTTCTCGGCGTGGCAGTGGAACTCCACCTTCCGCAGCAGCGTGTCGCGCCGCTCCGCGATCGGGCTGCCCTCGATCTCCTCGAAGAGGGCGCCCAGCTCGTCCCAGCGCTTCTGCTGCAGCAGGAAGTTGATGCGCGCCTGCACGACGGTGTTGCTGCCCGTCCCGCGCCCCTCGAGCAGGCGGTACAGCGTCGTGAGCAGCCTGTGGCCTTCCCCCACCCGCATTTGGCCGGGGTCGATGCAGAGGAACATCGCCTCCGCCAGCTGCCAGTCCGGCATCCTCTCGGCCCGGCTGTCCTCGAGCAGCAGCGCGAGGCCGAGGATGTCCTTGCGCCGCGCGGCGAGGCGGAAGCGGGCGTGGAAGACCTCCGGCAGGTCGCTCCCGCCCACTGCCTCCAGCCGGGTGGCGGCCGCGTCCATCGCGCCCGCCTCCATCAGCCGGTGGGCGATCACCGCCTCCGCGACGGCCTCGGTCGCCGGGTGGAGCGGCAGCCGGCGCAGGATCTGCAGGCTCTTCGGCTTCTCCCCGGTCGCCTGGTAGTAGCGGGCGACGGCCAGCGATCCCCAGACGTTCAGGTCGCCGTCCTGGTTCCGCTCCAGCTCCAGCGCGTGCGGCTTGGCGGCGGGAACGTCGCCCGCGTCGAGCGCGAGCTCCAGCAGCCGCAGGCTGGCGTAGTAGTCGCGGACACCCCGGGCGTTCAGCAGGCGATAGACCTGCACCGCCTCGTCGCGGTTCCGGTCGTCGTAGAGGACCCGGTTGAGCGCCGCGAAGCGCGAGCCGATCTCCGCGAGAGTCGCGGGCTCGACCTCCGCGGGCGCCGCCAGGAACGCGATCTGCGCGCGCGCGCTGCCCGGCCGGTCCCCGGCGAGGTAGCGGCCGACGGCCACCAGCAGCGCCGCCCCGGCGGCGGCCGCGCCGGTCCTCTCCTCCATCTCGCGCTCGGCCCTCGCCAGGAGGAGCCCGCGCCGGTCGGCGGGGAGGGAGAGCAGGTGGCTCTCCGCGCCGGCGAAGCCGGCCTCCAGCGGCCGGAAGCACGGCTCCGCCGCCGCGGGCCCGATCGCCGGCTCCCCGGCCGCCGCCTCCGCGTGGCGCTCGGGGCTCTCGTGCTCGGGGGCGTGGCGCTCGGGAAGGCCGACCAGGGCCGCGATGGAGGGGGGCGGCCTCACTGCCCCGGCTTCCTCTCCGGCCCCTTCCTCAGTGCAGCGCGCCTCCTCGTCCTCCGGGGCAGAATCGGCGGCCGCGGCATCCCCGTCCGGCCGCGCCCGGCGGCGCACCAGGTCCAGCAGGCGCTCCGCCTTCGGCGGGGGCGGCCCGGGGGCGGCGGGCTCGAAGGCGGCGGAGGGGAGCAGGCCCGCCGCGAGCCCCTCCTCCATGAAGTGCAGGAAGGGGTCCGCCGTGTCCTCCGGAAGCGCCGCGACGGCCGCGTAGTAGGCGGGGTCGAACCAGGGGTTCGGCGCCGTCTCGTGCCGGTGCGCCATGTGGTGCGCCAGGGGGAGCTGCCCGGGCGGCACCGCGTGCGTGGCGGCGTACCAGGCCGGGTCGAAGAAGGGGCCGGGCGGCAGGCCCGACGGGCCGCCGTGCCGGAGGTAGTGGAGCAGCGCCCCCGGCCGCCCTTCCAGCCCCGCCTCGGCGGCGTAGGCCGCCGGCTCGAAGAAGGGGGAGGGCTGCGCGCCCGCCGCCTCGCCCGTCCGCAGGTAGTGGAGGATAGGCGGCAGGAGCTCCGCCTCCCGCATCTGCGTGCGGCGGTACCACGCCTCGTCGAAAAGGCCGGAGCCGGCGATGTCCAGGTAGTCGTTCAGCTCATGGAAGGGGGGGCGGCGATCGCGCCCGGTGCCCGCGGCGACGAGGGAGAGGAGGCCGCTGGCCGTCAGCGGCCGGCACACCACCGGCACGGCCTCGTCGCTGCCCCGGATCTGGAACACGACGGGCGCATCGGGGGCGGCCGCCTGCAGCGCGGCGCGGTCGATGCGGCTCCACCCGATCAGGAACCCGCACCAGGTCGGCCGCTGCACCACCTTGTCGATGTCCGGCCGGTCGAGGAAGGCGATGGTGGTCCCGAGAAGTGCATCGCCGCAGCGGAGGTCCAGGCCGACGGGGAGCGCAGGGGGCGACAGGTCGAGAAGCCAACCGCGGATGCCCAGCGCGTCGTCGATGTAGTCCACCGCCCCGGCGTAACGGCTCCCTGACGAAATATAGGGCAGAACCACAGTGTCACCCTCAACCACCGCGTGCAGAAAACCCCCGAAGTTCTCCGGAATTACTTCCCGCGGACCACCGATCAACCTTGGCCGACCATCGGCCCCCTGGCAAGGACGCGAGGCCCTGCAATAACCCGTCCTCCAAGGGTAAATTATTGTGAAATCACTGCCTCTCCGCCCGGGTCAGCTCGGCGGCGGCCTGCCGCCGCCTGCAACCGGGGCGTGCGGCGCCCCCGCCCGTGATCCGCCCCGGCGCGGGGCAGCGGGGAACGGGGCCACGGCTCCGGTGGGCACTGCGACGGGAGCCCCTGCGGGGGTGTCGGCGCGGCCCCCCGCGAGACCGCTGGTGATGCCCGCCCGCCCTGGCTAAACCCGGACGATGCTGACCCAGAAGGCGAAGTACGGGCTGCGGGCTCTGGCGATCCTGGCGCAGGGGGCGCCGGAGAGCCCGACCATGACAATTCTGGACATCGCGCTGCGCGCTCACGCCCCGCACAAGTTCCTGGAGGCGATCCTCCTCGACCTGCGGCGGCACGGCTTCGTCTTCAGCCGCCGGGGCAAGGCGGGGGGCTACGGCCTGGCGCAGCCACCCCGTATCATCCGGGTCGGGGACATCATCCGCGCCATCGACGGCCCGCTGGCGCCCATCCCCTGCGCCAGCCTCACCGCCTACCGCGCCTGTCTGGACTGTCCGCGCCCGCAGGCCTGCGCCATCCAGCGGTTGATGCGGCAGGTGCGCGACGCCACGGCCACGGTGCTCGACGGGACCAGCCTGGCCGAGCTGGCAGCCCATGGGGAGGCCGTGCTCGGCGACGATCCTGACGGGAGCGATTCCCGGGGGGGCAGCTCCGGTGCGGAGGATCTCCGGGAGGGCGAGCCGGAGAGCATGGAGGGCCGCGCCGAGCCCGTGGACGAGAGGATCTAGCCGGGCTACCACGACGCCCCCGGCAGGGCCGCCGAGGCGCGCCCCCGTGCGGGGCGGATCCTGCCGTGGCGCCGTTCACGGCCGAGGGCATGGCCAGGAGAGATGGATGCCCGGAGTTCCCGGCGTCATCGGGACGGGCACGGTGTACCGGCCCCTGCGCCCGGACAATACGGGCAACCTCCTCCACGCCGTGGCGGCGCGCAGGCTGCTGCAGGACCATGTCGAGCTGCCCACCGGCCGCGCCTGGACAGGGGCGGAGGCGGAGAGGGCGCAGGGCCTCTCGCACATCGTCGTCGTCATGGCGAACGCGATCCGGCTCGGCACCACCCAGAACGGCCTCTCCCCCTTCCACGAGGCCATGGCGGCGAACCTCGCCCGGGTGGACCGGCCGGTCGTCGTGTTCGGCCTCGGCGCGCAGGCGCCCTCCGGCGCGGAGGCCGGCACCACGGTCCCGGAGGCGACGCTGCGGCTGCTGCGGATCATCGCGGAGCGGTCCCGGCGGATCGCGGTGCGCGGCCGCTTCACCGCCGAGGTGCTGGAGCGGTTCGGCATCACCAACGCCGCCGTCGTGGGCTGCCAGTCCTGCTTTCTCAGCCGGTCGCCGTCCTTCCCCTACGCGCTGGACCGGCCGCTGGCCGAAGCCGGCACGGAAGAGGGGCGCGTCGCCTTCAACTACACTTCGATGAACCGCGAAGGGCCCCTGGTGAGATGGGCCGTCGCAGGCGGCTTCGACATGATCGGGCAGCAGGAGGGGTACGAGGAGAGCGTCCGGGCCGGCGCCGTGCCGCCCGACGATCCCCGGATGGAGCGCTTCTTCCGGACGCAGGACCTCAGCCCGGAGGATTACTCCGCCTATTGCCGGGCGCGGTTCCACAAGTTCTTCGAGACCGATGCCTGGCTGGAGCACATGCGGCGCTACGCCTTCAGCCTCGGCAGCCGCTTCCACGGCAACATGTTCGCGCTGCAGGCCGGGGTTCCCGCGCTCTGGCTCGTCCATGACAGGCGGACGCAGGAGCTCTGCGAGCATCTGGGGCTGCCCTCCGTCGCGCTGGAGGAGGCGATGAAGGTCCGGGACATCGCCGCCCTGCGCGAGCTGGCGGATCCCTCCGGCTTCCTGGCCGGCTACCCAGCCCGCTACGCCCTTTTCAGGAGCTACGTCGAGGAAGCCGGGCTGCCGCACCGCCTTGCGTGAGGGAAGGGCGGCCCCGCAGCCCTAGGTGATCTCGGCAGGGGCCTGGAGCGGCTGGAGCTCGTCAGGCACGGCGCGGAAGACCGGCCAGGGGCTGTGGGCCAGTTCCACCCGCTGCCCGGCAATGCGGACGACGACGTCGACGTCGCGGCCCTTGGGCTCCAGCGGCCTGGGGAAGCGGAAGAGGAAGCCGGTGGCGCCGAGCTCCGGGTCCATCCGGGTGAGGTCGTTCCGCAGCCTGCTCGCGGAGACGCGGCCCTGCACCTGGCCGTCCACGAGGATCTCCACCTGCACGGGACTTCCCGGGCGGTCGAGGTCCGCCGCCCATCCGCGCACCAGGGACTCGCTGCAGCGATCGATCGCGCCGGCGAATCGCCCCTCGCCGGGCAGGGAGGGGGCGGCGGGCGGATCCGGCAGCGCGGGATCCTCCCTGAGCAGGGACACGCCCTCGCTCGTGCGCAGCGCCCGCGCCTCGGAGACGACGCCGCGGCGGTCGGCGAAGACGGCGCGCTGCCCGCCCGCCCAGACCTCCAGCCCTTCCGCGCCGAAATGCAGCTCCAGCATCAGCGCTTCGTCCGGGCGCAGCCGGGGCAGGGGAAGCTCGACCTGCCCGTTCCAGGACCCGCCGATGAAGTCGTTCAGCACGATCAGCTCGGCCGCTGGGCGCAGGCTGACGTGCAGGTGGATCGAATCATCGTCCATATAGTCGATGATCTGCGGCCGGTTCCCGGGGAAGCGCACCTTGAAGCGGTGGACGCTGCCGGGGGCCGGAGGATCGTCGATGGGTCGCTCCAAGGGCCGGTCACCGGGAAAGGAGGGGCGAGGAGGAATGCCCCCCTCAAGGTCCTGATATTCCTATCCTCTCGTCCACCCGTTTCGCAAGTGCATGCTGTTTGTGTATCGGGGTCGGAAGGAATTTCGCAGTTGCGGCATGGCGGGGATGGTCGCGGGCGTGGTGGTGGGATAGGGAGGCGGGGTGCGGGCCTGGGCGGCCCTGACCTCGCAGGGGAAATCGATGCGCGTCGCGATGATCGGTGCCGGGTATGTCGGGCTCGTGTCCGGTGCCTGCTTTGCCGAGTTCGGGGTGGATGTCTGCGTGGTGGACACGGAGGCCTCCAAGGTGGAGGCGCTGCGGGACGGGCGCATTCCGATCTACGAGCCCGGGCTGGACAAGCTGGTGGAGGAGAACGTCCGGGACGGGCGGCTGAGCTTCACCACCGCGCTCGAGGAGGCGATGGAGGGGGCGGACGCGGTGTTCCTGGCGGTGGGCACGCCGTCGCGGCGCGGCGACGGGCACGCGGACCTCTCCTACGTGTTCGCGGCGGCCGAGCAGGTGGCCCGCGCGGCCCGCGGCCCGCTGGTGCTGGTGACGAAGTCGACCGTGCCGGTGGGCACGGGGCGGCGGATCAAGGCGGTGCTGGACGAGGTGCGGCCGGGGCACGAGATCGTGGTGGCGTCGAACCCCGAGTTCCTGCGCGAGGGCAGCGCGATCGCCGACTTCATGCGCCCGGACCGCGTGGTGATCGGGGCCGAGGACGACCGGGCGTTCCAGGTGCTGCGGCGGCTGTACCGTCCGCTCTACCTCATCGAGACGCCGATCGTGCAGACGGGGATCGAGACGGCGGAGCTGATCAAGTACGCGGCGAACGCGTTCCTGGCGGTCAAGATCACCTTCATCAACCAGATGGCCGACCTCTGCGAGCGCGCCGGGGCGAACGTGCACGACGTGGCGCGCGGGATGGGGCTGGACGGGCGGATCGGGCGCAAGTTCCTGCACGCGGGCCCGGGCTACGGCGGCTCGTGCTTCCCCAAGGACACGCTGGCGCTGGCCCGCACGGCCCAGGAGCTCGGGGCGCCGGTGACGATCGTCGAGCAGACGATCGCGGCCAACGACGCGCGCAAGGAGCAGATGGCCGAGCGCGTGGTCGCGGCCCTGGGCGGGTCGGTGGCGGGCAAGACGGTGGCCGTGCTCGGGCTGACCTTCAAGCCGGAGACGGACGACATGCGCGACGCGCCGTCGCTCGTCGTCGTGCCGCGCCTGGCCGCGGCAGGCGCCACGATCCGGGCCTTCGACCCCCAGCCCGCCCACGCCAAGCAGCTGCTGCCGGCCAACACCGTCTTCGCCGAGGGCGCGCTGGAGGCGGCAGAAGGCGCGGACGCGGTGGTGCTGCTGACGGAGTGGAACGAGTTCCGCGCCCTCTCGCCCAAGCGCCTGCAAGCGGCCATGAAGGGCGACGTGGTGCTGGACCTCCGCAACGCATGGGACCCCGAAGCCTTCCGCGAGTGCGGCCTCAACTACTCCTCCATCGGACGCCCGTAGGCGAAGGATCGGGGCTGGCGGTCTGTCCCGGGGAGAGGAAGATGGAATTCTTCCTCTCCCCGGACCCCTCACCATCATCTTTTTCTAGTAGGTGGTTTTACCCTGCTGACGGTGCGCCTCGGGCCGGTGACCCGAGGCGACTGCAAGGTCAGGATAAAGCCCTCCATGCAGAGCTACCGTCTCAGGACGGCGTGGCGGCAGCCAGAAGGGGTTCCAAGGGCCTCAGGCCCTTGGCGGGGGTTTCAGGGGGCGGCGCCCCCTGCCTCCGAACCCGTCAGGACGAGACCCCCCCCGTTCAGCCGGAAATCCAGGGCCTGACCACGTCCATGCAGGAGAGCACGCGCTGCAGCCCGACCGGGTTGTGCAGTTTTCTCTCATCCGCGTAGAGGTCCAGCACGAAGCGTCGTCCGCCGAGATCGTCGTTGCCGGGGCCAAGGCCGCGCAGGGCCGAGAGCAGCGGTAGTAGCTGGTCCTCGTAGTGGTCCGCGTCGAGTGTGTTCTGCAGGTAGTAGGTGCGGGGCATCGTCGCGCCCTGCCGCAGGGCCTCGATGAAGGAGAAGCGCGCGCCGAAGCGCTCCGCGGCCTCTGCCGGCGCGATGCCGCCGAAGGCGACGCGCAGCAGGTGGGCCACGCCGCCGCGCCGGAATTGCAGCACGTCGGTCTGCGGGTTGTTGACGAAGGCGGAGGAGCCTTCCAGCCGGGAGGCGAGCATGAGCGAGCCGAAGCCGCCGGCGGAGCTGCCGAAGAACAGGACCTGCCGGTTCGACAGGCCGATTCCGTCCCTGGCCCGCTCCACCAGTTCCAGGATGCGGGGCAGCACGGGGTGCTCGGCCGTGCCGAGCAGCCAGCCCAGCCCGAGCCCGGGGTCGAGGCCCAGCGTGGGGTCGCTGAGAATCATGACGTTCTCCGGGAAGTGCCGCACCCAGTCGAGGCGCTGGAAGCGGGGCAGGGAGACCTCGCTGCGCTTGACCATGCCCTGCCCGAAGACGATCAGCGGCCGGTCGGGGCCGACCAGCCGCGCGTAGACGTCGATCGGCAGGGCCTCGCCCTCGATCCGGTAACGGTGCTCGCCCGGCCGGAGGCGGAACTCCGGCATCCCTTCCACGAGGATCGTCGGGATCTCCCGCGTGGCGTCCGGCTCGCTGCGGGCCGCGTCTGCCCTCAATTCGCGTACTTCCGGCCGAGGCGGCGGATGAAGGCGACCCCACGTTGCAGCGCCGGGTCCTCCGGCAGGTGCTCCTCCGCCAGGTGCTCGACGAAGCCGCCCACCTGGGCCAGCCGCTGGCGCAGCCTCTCGTTCTCCAGTTCCAGCAGCGCCGTCCGCTCCGTCAGCTGCGCGGCCTGGCGCCGCAGCATCGTCAGCTCCACGTTCTGGGAACGGCGGCCGGTCTCGGCCTCCAGCGCCTTCCAGAACAGTCCCTGGGAGAGAAGGAGGAAGGGGCGGAGCGCGGGCGGGGCGACGGAGAGGTAGGTCTCGGCGGCCCGCATGAGCGCGCCGGCGCGGTCCCGCTTGCGCCAGCTGCCGCCCCAGCTGCCTTCCCCCGTGCGGTACCAGATCAGCGCCTCCGGCACGACGTCGAGCTTCAGCCCGCGCGACCAGGCCTTGGCGAAGAAGCGCCAGTCCTCGGCGTGGTTGAAGCGCCCGTCCACGACGAAGCCGCCGATCTCGAGGAAGAGGTCGCGCCGGACGAAGCAGTTCAGGTCGCCGTAGCCGTTCACGATGAGGCCGAGTGGCCCGAAATCGCCCATGACGATGAAGCGCTTCACCGCTTCCGCCTCGCTTGCCGGCGGGACCTCGCCGGTGAAGTGGTCGTTGAAGCAGGTCAGCAGGTCGGCCCCGCTCGTCTCGGCGGCGCGCAGGAAGGTGTCCACCTCCTCCGGCTTGGGGACGTTGTCGTCGTCCATGTGCAGCAGCCACTGGCCGGTGGCGGCGTAGGCGCCGGCGTTGCGCGCCGCGGGCTCGTAGGCGTTCTCGCCCATGCGGAGGACCCGCAGGCCGGGCCGGCCCTCCGCCTCCAGCGCCGCCAGGAACTCCACCGCGGCCGCCGTGCGGCTGCCATTGTCCACCACGATGATCTCGTCCGGCGCCCGGGTCTGCGCGGCGAGCCCGGCCAGCGCCTGGGCCAGCCCCGCCGGCCGCTCGTAGTGGAGGATGAGGACGCTGACCGTCGCCGCTCGGGCCGCGGGGGCACGCGCGGGCCGCGCGAGCCGGGCCGCGATCTCGGTGTGCAGGCGGCGGAAGGCCTCCTCCGTCTCCTCCTCCCGCACCGCGGAGCCGGCGGGGCCGAAGCCGCCGGCGGGCGCGGCGAGCGCGGCCTCCAGCCGTTCCGCCAGGGCGGCGGGGGTGGGCTGGAACAGCACCCGGTCCTGGCTCTCCGGCGCGATCAGCTCCGCGACCCCGCCGACGTCTGAGGCGATGAAGGGGATGCGGTTGGAGAGGCACTCCAGCACCGTGTAGGGCGAGTTGTCGGACAGCGCCGCGAGCACGGCCAAGCGGCCGGGCGCGCGCAGGTAGTCGTTCGCCTGGAAGGTGTCGAGGTCGTCCAGCACCCGCACCTCGCGGCCCCAGCGGGCGGCGCGGGCCTCGATGCTGGCGGGCGGGTAGTCCGCGCCGGACTTGCCGAGAAAGGTGATGCGGAGCCCCGGCGGCAGCCGGTCCCGGATCCGGTCGATGGCGTCGCAGAAGACGAGCAGGCCCTTGCGCGGCTCGATGCGGCCGAAGAACACGACCTCCCCGATCGCCGAGGGCGCGGAAGCCTCCGGCGCGGGCGCGGCGGGCGCCAGGCGGCGCGGCATGAGGTTGGGGATGACGTGCTGCCGCGCGGGCAGGGTGAAGCCGTTCTCCTGCAGCCAGCGCAGCATGTAGCGGCTGGGACTGATCACCCGGTCGCAGAGCGCGATCAGGCGCCGCTCCATCCGGTCCCGGATCATGTAGGTGATGTCGTCCACCGTCCGCAGGTTGGATAGGCGCGACCAGAGGGTGGGCGAGTGCGCCGTGACCGTCAGCGCGGTTCCCTGCAGCGCGAGGCCCTGGGAGCGGGCGAGGGCGGTGAAGTAGCCGAGGCCGATGTAGTCCACGAAGTGGATCACGTCGAAGGCCGTGTCCTTCAGCTGCCGGTACACGTGGTAGGAGCGGGCGAGGTTGTCGTCGTCGTAGACGCTGGGCGTGCGGTGCACCGCGGGCAGGCCGCCGCTCTCAAGGAACATCATGGCGATGCCCTGCCGCGCGTAGGCTGCCGCCCAGGCCTCGCGGTCGCCGCGCTCGAAGAAAGTGGAGGTGTAGAACAGCGTCACCTCGTGCCCCTCGGCCGCGAGGAACTGGGCGAGCGCCGTGCAGGCCGTGCCCACCCCGCCATTGTTGATCGGCCCGACAATGTCGGGAGAGGCGATGCAGATCCTCAATCCGTGGTCCCCGTGGGCAGGGGGCCGGTATAGGTGACGGGGCGGCAGATCCACCAGGGACTGTTCGTCAGCTCCAGCTCCGTGTCACCCACCCGGACCGAAACGCGCGCCTCCCGGCCCTCCGGCAGGAGGACGGGCTCTGGGAAGCGGAAGTGGAAGCCGGCGCCGTCCTGCGGCGTGCCGGGGCGCGCGCCGTTCGCGCGGGCGGAGCCCTGGAAGCGCCCGTTCACGAGGATGTCCACCACCAGCGGGGAGGCGGGCAGCGCGGGGTTGCGCACCCAGCCGCTGACGCTGCGCTCCGAGCAGTGCTCGACGGCGCCGAAGTAGCGGGAGCGCAGGGGCACCGCGTCCAGCACCGCGCCCGCGTGCCGCATCTCCACCCACATCCCCTCGTAGACCAGGGCCTCCCAGGGATGGGGAAGGCTGAAGCGGAGGGCGGCGCCGGGCGCGAGCTCCAGCCGCGAGAGGGGGCGCCCGTCCGCGCGGAACTCGATCTCCGCCATCCCCTCCCCCGCGCCGAGCTGGATCAGGCCGGAGAGGTGCTGGGTGTCCGCCCGGGCGATCTGCCCGTGGAGGACGCCCGGGGTTCCGCCATCCGCCTTCAGGATGTTGTCCGACAGCAGCAGCCGCGCCCCCGCCAGCGGCAGCGCGAGCGGGATCTCCGCCAGGGGGGTCCCGTGCGAGAGGAGGGCCGCCTGCCCCTCCTCCAGCTCGATGGAGAGGGCCAGCTCCGGCCCCACGGCATCGTCGGGAAGCGCGATCCGCCGCTCGACCCCCCACTGCCCGGAGAGGCGGCTGTTCACCACGAGGCCGTGCGGCGCGGGCTTGACGTGGAGGAGGATGTCCTCCCCCGTCACCACGTCCAGGCTCTCGCCCCGGGCCGCGGCCGCGGCCGCGATCAGCAGGTCGTGGCGGCCGGCGAGCGGCGGGGGATGGCCTGGGTCCGTTCTTGTCATGGGGACGGGATCTCGTGTCGGCGCAGGAGCTTGTCGGCCCCTGGATTAACACATCCTGGCAGACTCAGCTGAAAGCTGACCATTCTGCACGGGATGGCCGGGCCTGCGGACCGGGACTCTCGGGAGGGTGAAGCGGGGCCGCGCCCGGACGGCGCTGGCCCGCCCTACGCGGCCCCGTCCCCCTGGCCCGCCGTCAGGTTCAGCCGGCGCAGGTGGAAGTCACGGCCATAGGTCGCGGAGACGCTCTCCCGCACGTCGCGCAGCGCCGCCGCGTGCCGCTCCGGCGAGGCGGTGACCTCCCGCAGATGGGCGAGCAGCGCATCGGGCCGGGCGAAGGCCGCCACGCCCGGCGGGGGCGCCTCCTCCGTGAGGAGGGCCAGCAGCCGCCCCCGCTGCAGGGCCTGCGCCGCGGCCGAGGTGACCTGCACCTCCTCCATCCGCGCCGGCCAGTCCACCAGCGTGCCCACCTCGTCGAAGAAGTCGCTCCAGAAGTTCCGCGCCCGGTTCACGACCACCACCTCGGCGCCGAGCTCGCGGAGCCGCTTGCGGTCCGCCTCGTCGGCCAGCACGACGAGCGGGTCCGGCAGCGCCGCGCCGATGGCGGCGACGAGCCTCTCGTCCCGCGCCGCCAGCCGGCGGCCCTGGAGGGAGAGGCCGACGCGGCCGGTGACGATCCGTGTTCCCGGCCCCGGATCGTCGAAGAGGCCGAGATGCAGCGCCGCCGGCCAGGTGTCGCGCCAGGTGTCGTCCCGGCCGCTGCCCGCTGCCGGCTCCCGCCCGGCGAAGAGGAAGCGGCCGGCCAGCAGCGCCCGCCCGGACAGCCCTGCTTTCGCCAGGGCCTCCTCCGCCGCCGCGCGCTCCTCGCGGAGGCTGACGAGAGCCTGAAGCCGGAGCCCGGCGGGCAGGCCGGCCCCAATCAGCTCCTCCAGCAGGCGCAGGCCATAGACGAAGAGCGTGGAGCCGGGACCCGGCGGCGCGTCCTGGGGGGAGAAGCCCTCCATCGCCGCGAGGCGCCGGGCCTGCCAGGCGAAGCCGGCGGGCGCCACCCCGCCCGCGTTCCAGACCGACGGGCCCAGCCCGGCCGCCCGCTCGATCGCGACGTGGTTCAGCGCCACCGTCGCCAGCAGCGAATCCGTGCGCAGGTCGAGGACGTGCCAGGGCGGGTCCGGCATCTGCTCCTCCGCGGGCGGGGCGGTCGCCGGTGAGGGGATGGGCGAGGGGGGCGAGGCGGATTTCCGTTTCCCGCCCTTCCCCGGCTTGGAAGCCGCGGCGGCCCGGCGCTGATCCTCCAGCAGGCGCGTCAGCACCGCGAGCTCGGCGAAGCGCTCCCCGAGGGAGGCGGCCTGGCGGTCTCTCTCCAGACGCAGCGCCGCCAGCTCCTCCTCCTGCCCGGCCAGCCGCGCCTCGAGATCCCGGATCCTCTCCTGCGCCGTGTCCAGCTCCTCCCGGGCGGAGCGCGACGCGGCGCCGCCCATCTCGTCCAGCAGGTGCTCCAGCCCACCATGGATCTCCGCGAAGCCGGCGGCGAGCGCGGCGGCCCTCTCGCGCAGCCGCGCGAGCTGGTCCTGCGGGTCGGGCGTGAAGTCGGTGTCCATCGGAAATCCTGCGCTCTGCTGCCGACAGCGCGGCCCTGCCCTGTCCGCGGGGACGCGCGATCACCCTTGTGGAGCACCGCGACGCGCCCTGCCGAGATCGCACGATCGGCCTGCCCGGGCAATCGGGCCGGCCCTACAAGGCGTGACCGTCCCGCACGGCCGGCCACGGTCGGGCGCTCACGACAAAGCCATCAGGAGGGTGGCCGAAAGTCGTTGCCGCAATTCCTAGCAGCTTCATAGGATTTCTCCGGGCAGGCCCGCCGGACGGCGCGGGACGGGGCCCCGCCTTTCCCGGTACGGTGGCAGGCCGCGCGCACCCGGCCACCCCGTCCGCGTCCCGCCCTCCCGCAAGGAGACCTGCCGATGACCAAGGGTCCTTCCATCACCGCCACCCGCCGCGGCGTGCTGGTCGCCGGGCTCGTCGGCGCCGCCGTGCGGCCGGCCGCGGGCCAAGGGACGGGTCAAGGGGCGGGCACCCTGCTGAACGTCTCCTACGACCCCACGCGGGAGTTCTACCGGGAATACAACGCGAGCTTCGCGGCCCGCTGGCGGGCGGGGGGCGGCGTGGCGGTGCGGGTGAACACCTCTCATGGCGGCTCCGGCCGGCAGGCCCGCTCCGTGATCGACGGGCTGCAGGCCGATGTCGTCACCCTCGCCCTCGCCTACGACGTGGACGAGATCGCCGGGCGCGGGCTGATCGCAAAGGACTGGATGGGGCGCCTGCCCAACAACAGCGCCCCCTACACCAGCACCATCGTGTTCCTGGTGAAGAAGGGGAACCCGAAGGCGGTTCGTGAGTGGGGCGACCTGATGAGGCCCGGCATCGCCGTGATCACGCCCAACCCCAAGACCTCCGGCGGCGCGCGCTGGAACTACCTGGCGGCCTGGGCCTGGCTGATGCGCCGGCCCGGTGCCACGGAGGCGGGGACGGAGGCGGAGATGGTGAAGCTGTTCCGCAACGTGCCCGTGCTGGATACGGGCGCGCGGGGATCCACCACCACCTTCGCCCAGCGCGGCCTCGGCGACGTTCTGCTGGCCTGGGAGAACGAGGCGCACCTGGCGATGCAGGAGTTCGGTGCCAGCAATTTCGACATCGTGCACCCCGGCCTTTCCGTGCTCGCCGAGCCCTCGGTGGCCGTGGTGGACACGAACGTGGACCGGCGCGGGACGCGGGCGGTGGCGGAGGCCTATCTGCGCGGCCTCTACGAGCCGGAGGGGCAGGCGCTGGCGGCGAAGCACTTCTACCGCCCGCGCGACGCGGCGCTGCTGGAGGCGAACGCGGCCCGCTTCCCGAGGATGGAGCTGGTGACGGTGGACGACCCGCTCTTCGGCGGCTGGACGCGCGCGCAGGCAACGCATTTCGGCGATGGTGGGATCTTCGACCGCATCGCCGGGGCAGCGCGGGCGGCGGCGCGGTGAGCGCTTCGGCCGCGACGATCGGCGCCGCCCGGGGACGGGCGGCGCCGATCCGCGCCGTGCCGGGCTTCCGCACCAGCCTCGGCGTCACCCTGCTCTGGGCGGGCAGCATCGTGCTGATCCCGCTCCTCGCGCTCGTGCTGCGGCCGCTGGAGATGGGGCCGCTGGGGCTATGGGAATCGCTGGCGGATGAGCGGGTGGTGGCCGCGCTCCACCTCTCCTTCGGCGCCGCCTTCCTGGCGGCGCTGCTCGACCTGCCGCTGGGGCTGCTGCTGGCCTGGGCCATCGTGCGGCTGCGCTTTCCCGGCCGCGGCATTCTGGATGCGGCGCTGGACCTTCCCTTCGCCCTTCCCACCGCCGTGGCCGGCATCGCGCTCACCGCGCTGACGGCGCCGAACGGGTGGCTCGGCGCGCCTGTCATGGCCCTGTTCGGCTGGAAGATCGCCTTCAGCCAGGCCGGCATCGTCTTCGCCCTGATGTTCGTCGGCCTGCCCTTCATCGCCCGCACGCTGGAGCCGGTGCTGCGGGACATGCCGCTGGAGGCCGAGGAAGCGGCGGCGACCCTTGGCGCCAGCCGCGCGCAGACGCTGTGGCGGGTGGTGCTGCCGGCCCTGCTGCCCACCCTGCTGACGGGCTTCGCCCTCGCCTTCGCCCGGGCGGTGGGGGAGTACGGCAGCGTCATCTTCATCGCCGGCAACATGCCGATGGTCACGGAGATCGCGCCGCTGCTGATCGTGATCCGGCTGGAGCAGTTCGACTATGCCGGGGCGGCGGCGGTGGGGCTGGCGATGCTCGCCCTCTCCTTCGTCGTGCTGCTGGCGGTCAACCTGCTGCAGCGCCGGCTGCGCCGGGGGCGCCGATGAGCGGGGAGCCCTTCCGCCCCGAGCCTTCTCGCCCGAAGCCCTTCCGCTACGCCTGGGAGGACCGGCCCTGGATCCAGCGCCTGCTGGCCGCGGCCGCGGTGCTGGTGGCGGTGCTGATGCTCGCCCTGCCGCTTGTCGCGGTCTTCGTGGAGGCGCTGCGACGCGGCCTGCCCGTGGCGCTGGACGCGATCATGGAGCCGGACACGCTCGCCGCCATCCGCCTCACCCTTCTCGTCGCGCTGGTGACGGTGCCGGTGAACCTGATCGGCGGGCTGGCCGCCGCCTGGTGCATCGCCAAGTTCGACTTCCCGGGCAAGCGGGTGCTGACCACGATCATCGACCTGCCCTTCTCCGTCTCCCCCGTTATCGCGGGGCTCGTCTTCGTGCTCATCTTCGGCGCGCAGGGCTGGCTCGGCCCCTGGCTGCAGGCGCGCGA
This sequence comes from Pararoseomonas sp. SCSIO 73927, assembly GCF_037040815.1. Classification (NCBI taxonomy): domain Bacteria; kingdom Pseudomonadati; phylum Pseudomonadota; class Alphaproteobacteria; order Acetobacterales; family Acetobacteraceae; genus Pararoseomonas; species Pararoseomonas sp. SCSIO 73927. The sequence goes on along the minus strand of NZ_CP146232.1, from coordinate 1,413,364 downwards.
CATCCAGGTGATCTTCGCCTTGCCCGGCCTCGTGCTCGCCACCCTTTTCGTCACCTTCCCCTTCGTCGCGCGCACCGTGCTGCCGCTGATGCAGGAGCAGGGGCGGGACGAGGAGGAGGCGGCGGCGACCCTCGGCGCCGGCGGGCTCCGCACCTTCCTGATGGTCACGCTGCCGAACGTGAAGTGGGGGCTGCTGGCGGGCGTGCTTCTCTGCAACGCCCGCGCGATGGGGGAATTCGGCGCCGTCTCCGTCGTGTCGGGCCATATCCGGGGCGAGACGAACACGATGCCGCTGCACGTGGAGATCCTGTACAACGAGTACCAGTTCGCGGGAGCCTTCGCCGTGGCCGCCCTGCTCGCCCTTCTCGGGCTGGTGACGCTGGCCGCAAAGACCGGGCTGGAGCGCCTCTCCGGCCGGAACGGGGGCGCCGCATGAGCGTCGAGGTTCAGGACATTGTCCGCCGTTTCGGAGGAATCGCCGCGCTGAAGGGCGCCTCCGTCTCCGTGCGCGAGGGGGAGTTCCTGGCGCTCCTCGGCCCCTCCGGATCCGGCAAGACCACGCTGCTGCGCGTGCTGGCCGGGCTGGAGGGATCGGATTCCGGCAGCATCCGCATCGGCGGGCGCGACATGACGGGCGTGCCGGCGCGGGAGCGCAACATCGGCGTGGTGTTCCAGAGCTACGCGCTGTTCCGCCACATGACCGTGTTCGACAACGTCGCCTTCGGCCTGCGCGTGCGGCGCGGCCGCCCCTCCTCCGCCGAGATCGCCGCCCGCGTGCGCCGGCTGCTGGAACTGGTGCAGGTGCCGGAGCTGGAGCGGCGCTTTCCCGACCAGATCTCCGGCGGGCAGCGGCAGCGCGTGGCGCTGGCCCGGGCGCTGGCGATCGAGCCGCGCCTGCTGCTGTTGGACGAGCCCTTCGGCGCCCTGGACGCGCTGGTGCGCAAGGACGTGCGGCGCTGGGTGCGCGGCCTGCACGAGGGCCTCGGCATCACCACCATCCTCGTCACCCACGACCAGGAGGAGGCGATGGAGATGGCCGACCGCATCGCGGTGATGGAGGACGGTTGCGTCGTGCAGCATGGCACGGTGGGCGCGCTGCTGCAGGACCCCGCCAGCCCCTTCGTCGCCGGCTTCATCGGGGAGGCGGCGCGCCTGCCCTGCCGGGTGCGCGACGGCGTGGCGCATTTCGACCCGCTGCCCATCGCCCCGCTGCGGGCGGCGCTGCCGGACGGCCCCGCCACCGCCTTCGCGCGCCCCTCCGAGATCGCCGCGCGCCGCGGCGGTGCCGCCACCGTGCGCCTGTGCCGCACGGAGGGCGACGGGCCGTCGCGGCTGATCGTGCAGGCGGGCGACGTCACGCTGGACGCGCTGGCCGACCCGGGCGAGACCTTCGCGAAGGGCGATCCCTGCCGCCTGTCGATCCGCGGCGGGCATGTCTTCGCGGAGAACGGGGAGCGTGCGCGCGGGGTGCCGATGGCGGAGGTGGTGGCGGGATAGGTGGCCTCAGGGAGCGCTGCCCCCTTACCTCCGCCGGGGTGCCGACGGTCACCCCGGACCCCGCGATCCCGTATCCGCATTCCGCGGTAGCCGACCGAAAAAAGATGAGGGGTGGGATTCAAGGGAGAGGAGAATTCCTTCTCCCCTCCCTTGGGGGCCGCCGGAGCGGGTCCCGGTCAGATCCCGGCCTTCTCCCCCTGCGCCGCCAGCGTCGCGAACTTGCGCACGGTGGGCTCCAGCGTGTCCGCGCACCACTGGGCCATGCGCTCCTCCTCCGAGAGGGACTGGCGCAGGGCGGTGGGGGCGGTGGCGTCGCCGGCGAGGTCGGCGAGCACGAGGAGGGACTTGTAGGAGGCGATCTCGAAGTGCTCGAAGGCGTAGTTCGCCAGCGTGTTCTTCAGGATCTCGTCCTGCATCGGCGCGTGGGCCAGGGCGGCCATGTTGCCCATCAGCCCTGTCACGAAGTCCTTGATGGTGGAGTTGGAGCTGCCCAGCGATTCCAGGATGGTGTCCAGGCGCACGCGCTGCTGCTCGCTCTCGGCGATGTGGCGGCGCAGGGCGTCGGCGATCTCGGGGTAGCTCTCGATCCGGTCGACCTGCCGCGAGAGCAGTTCGATCGCCTGGGTCTCCAGCGCGCGGGCATTCACGAGGCCGGTCAGGTACAGGTCCTGGTAGCTCTGCTGCATGGTTGTCTTCCGTCCGTGGCGTCGATTCCGGGGCGGGCATCCCGCGGGACGGCGTCGCCGTGCCGCGCGCGATCAGGCCCTCCGGTCCGTGGGGAACCGGAGCACGGAGAACGCCGCTCCGCGCACGTCGTTGAGGGGTGCGGGGCGCCGTTGCGACGTTTAACGCGCGGGACGCGAATGCGCTTCGCGCGCCGTTAACATGCGTCAACTCCGGGCGCGTGACCGGCCGCGCCGTGCCTCCTACGCGCCTGTTTCGGAGTAAGGCGGTGCCGGAGGACGAGGAAGCCCCGGCCGAGCTCGCCCGTGCCCTGCGGGACCGGGAGCGGAAGGCGAAGGTGCGGATGGAGGGGGCGGCCTGAGGTCCGTTCCGACCCGTGGACGCTTGTCGCCCCCCGGGCGGCTCTGCCAGGAGTCCAAGGGACCACCGCTGCCAGACTTCCGGGTGGGGCGCTGACGCTCCTGGACCTGCACCGGGCTGACGGGGATGCGGTGATCAAGGGCGGCACCGAAAGGCCCCACGGCGTATCGACCTCGGGCGCACCCCCGGATAGGCCTCACGCGGCGGCCTCCCAGAAGGGGACGAGAGGAGGCTCCAGGGGGAGAGAAGCCTTTCTCTCCCCCTGAGGCACCGGAGCTACCGCCCCTGCCAAACCGGCTTGCGCCGCTCCAGGAACGCCGCGACGCCCTCCTTGAAGTCCGCGCTGGTGAAGGTCAGCGCGACCATGTCGTCCGCGTTGACGCCCTGCGTCGCGGTCTCCCGCAGGCGCTTCAGGGTGGTCTTGGCCGCGCGCAGCGTCAGGGGGGCGTGGCCGGCGATGGTGCGGGCCAGTTCCTCGGCGCGGGCGAGGAGGGCGGCCTGGTCGGGCAGCACCTCCGTGATCAGGCCCAGCGCCTTCGCCTCCTCCGCCTCGACGAGGCGGGCGGTGAAGATCAGTTCCAGCAGGCGGCCGGGGCCGAGCAGGGCGGAGAAGCGCGCGTAGTTGGCGAGCGACAGGGTGTTGCCGAGGGTGCGGGCGATCGGCACGCCGAAGCGGAGCGCGGCGGAGCCGATGCGGATGTCGCAGACCCCGGCCACCCCCGCGCCGCCGCCGGTGCAGGCGCCGTGGATGGCGGCGATGACCGGCTTGGGGCAGTCCTCGATGGCGGAGAGGACGCGGCCGATCCGCTCCTCGTAGTCCAGCGCGTGCTGGGCGGTGGTGAAGCTCGTGAACTGGCTGATGTCGGTGCCGGCGGCGAAGGCCTTCTCGCCGCCGCCGGTGATGATCCAGGCGCGGATGGCCGGATCCTCCGCGATCTCCGCGGCCTTGGCCGCCAGGCCCTCGTACATGGCGAAGGTAAAGGCGTTCATCGCCTTCGGGCGGTTGAGGGTGGTCAGCAGGATGCCGCCCTCCCGCACCTCGTGGATCAGTTCGTTCTCTTCCATGGCGTTCCGCTCCGTGACGAGGGGCGGGAGGGTGCGCCCGGGCGGAGAGGGGGAGCAAGGGGCGGGCGGCGTTGCCCGGCCGGGGGGCGCCGGGCATGGTGCGGCCATGCAGCGCGACGCCGTGCCGGATTCCCCTGATCTCCACACGCTGATCCCGGCCGTGGCGGCGCGCTACGCCGGCGCCTCGCGCTTCACGCGGGAGTTCGTGCCCTCCAAGCTGCGGCGGGATCCGGCGACGGCGGCGCTGCTCGGCCTCGCCCGGCGTACGGGGGGCTTCGGGCACGTGGTGGATCTGGGCTGCGGCCGTGGGCAGTTCGGGATCCTGCTGCTGCTGGCGGGCGGGGCTTCCCGCGTGACGGGGCTGGACCTGGACGCGCGCAAGATTGCGGAGGCAAGGGCGGCGGCGGAGGGGCTGCCGGCCGGATTCGCCGCCGCCGACCTGGCCCGCGCAGAGGTGCCGGAAGGCGACACGATGCTGATGGCGGACGTGCTGTACCAGCTTCCGGCCGGCGCGCAGGTGCCGGTGCTGGAGGGGATGGCGCGGGCGGCGCGGCGGCGCGTGGTGATGCGCCTCTTCGATCCGGATCGCGGCTGGCGCAGCGCCCTCGGCCTGGCGATGGAGCGAGCCGGCCGCGCCATCCGCCGGGACGGTGCCGCGGTGCAGCCCATGCCGGTGGCGGAGGTGGCGGCGCTGTTCGGGCGCGCCGGGTTCCGCTGCACGGTGGCGCCCTGCTGGGCGGGCACGCCCCTGCCGAACGTGCTGCTGGTGGCAGAACGCGGGTAGGGCCGCGGCCGGGCGCTCAGGGCACCACAACCGCAGCTCCCGCAGCGTAGAGCCGCTCCCGCAATCCCTGCACGGGGCGCAGCAGCACGACGCCCGGGGAAGGCCTTCGCAGCAGCTCCGCGCGCGTCTCGGAAACGGCGGCGAGGGCCGATTCGTCGTCGGGGAAGACGGCGACGAGCGGCGCGTCGTGGGGCAGGGGCGGTGACATGCGTCCGATTTTCGAGACGAAGCGTAAAGGAAGGGTTAAACGCCGTCTCGTCGCATGAGCGGAAGGGTCCGGCCGCGCGCGCAACGCGGTGGCTCCGGCCGCGTTCGCCACGCCGGAAGGACGGGCATGGGCATCACCGTCTTGTCACGGCGCGGCGCCTTGCCGGGCGGCGCAACCCGCAACACCTTCCGCCCCACGGCCAGCCCATCCCGGCCACCATCGGAGTCCGACTTCCATGCGCGTACCGCTTCCCGGCCGCGACTACTTCCCGCCGCGCGTCCTCCTGCGCGGGCCGGTGCGCCCCGTTCCGGTCACCCCGCAGCGCGGCGCGCGCGGCGAGTGGCCGTCGCTCGGGCCCGTCATGCCGATGCGGATGCCCGCCTCCCCTCCCACGCCGATGGCCGGGCTGCAGCCGACCGCGTCCTGACGTCGGGAGGCTCTGCCTCCCGTACCCTCCGCCGGGCGAAGAAAGAATTCTTCCCCCGAACCCCTATCATCCCTTCCTGGCGGGCTGCCGCGGAATGCCGGGCTGCACCGCGAAGCAAGATCACTGGTGCGGTGGCAACCCTTGCTGCGATGTCCCGCGCCGAGGCTCATGGAGCCCTGGCGCGCCGCAAGCCCCGCATCCCGCGGCAGCCCAATAGAGAAAGATGAGGGGGTTTCCAGGGGGAGAATTCCTTCTCCCCCTGGTCCCGCCAGCATCAGGGCAGAACCAACCGCGGGTCGACCGAGGTGGAGAGCCAGAACAGCCCGAGATGCAGGTGTGGCCCCGTCACGCGCCCCGTGGCGCCGGAGAGGCCGATGACCCCTCCGCGCGGGACGGACTCGCCTTCCCGCAGGTCCAGGCGGGACATGTGGGCGTAGAGGGTGGTGACCCCGTGCCCGTGCTCGATCAGCATCGTGTTCCCCGTGAAGTAGAGGTCCTCCGCCAGCGTCACGCGCCCGCCGGCGGCGGCGCGGAGCGGGGTGCCGACGGGCACGGCGATGTCAAGGCCGAGATGCGGCGCGCGGGGCTCCCCGTTCAGGATGCGCTGGCTGCCGTAGACGCCGCTGATCGGGCCTTCCGCCGGCCAGGCGAAGCCTTCCGCGAAGTGGGGGATGGCGGTGTCGGTGCGGCGGGCGGCATTGAGGCGCTCCTGCTCCGCGCGGATGCGGGCCAGGGCCTCGGCGTCGGGCGTCACCATGCGGCCGGGCAGGCCGTTCAGGCGCTGGATGCTCCACTGGCGGGGCGCGACGGCGAAGCCGTGCTCCTCGCGCCGCCCATCGGGGGAGACGATGCCGAGCGCGGCCTGCGCGCCGGCGTCGCGGCCCAGGCCGAAGGCGAAGACGCCGTTCGGGGCGACGCGAACCGCCTTGCCCTCGAAGGTCAGGCGCGTGCCGGGATCGGCGCGGCCGGTGACGAGCGCGCCCTGGGTGATCCGCTCGGGCAGCACCACGGCGGCGCGCGCGGCGCGGGCGAGGAGGAGCGCGGGAAGCGCCAGGGGCAGAGCGACGGTGGCGCGTCGGGACAGGGTGCTCATGGCCCCCTTCTACAGCAGCGTGTCCTGCGCCGCTGCGGCCTTGCCGCGCCGCTTCGCGCGATCATCGGTCACGTTCACGCTGCCATCGGCGAATTGCAGGGAGAGCTTCTGGCCCGGGAGGACGGCGGCGGCCGCGGTGACGGGGCCGCCGGAGGCGTCGCGCACGAGGGCGAAGCCACGCTCCAGCAGCGCGCCGTAGGAGGCGCCCTCCAGCCGGGCGGAGAGGCCTTCCAGCGCCGCCCGCCGCTCCCGCAGGCGCCCCAGCACGAAGGGCGTGGGATCGGGGATGCGGGCCAGGGAGGCACCGCGCTCCGCCACGCGGCGGCGGGCGACGGAGTCCAGCCGCTCCTCCGCGCGCAGCAGCGCGGCGCGCCCCTCGCGCAGCCGGCCGCGCAGCAGCGGCGCGGGATCGGGCGCGAGCGCGAGGCGGCGGAGCCCCCGCGCCAGCACGGCGCGCGCGGCGCCGCCGATCCGCACGCCGAGAAGGTCGAGCGCGCCTCTCTGCCGCGCGATGCTCTCCTGCGGGCGCGGCAGGCGCGCGGCGGCGCCTTCCAGCGCGCGGCGCTTGGCGGCGATGAGCGCGCGCGGGGCGAGCTGCAGCCGGTGGCCGCGATCCTCCAGCCGGTTGCGTCCGGCGACGAGGAGGGCGGGCAGGTCCGGCAGGCCGGAGGCGGCGCGCGCAAGGCGCAGCCGGCCGCGATCCAGCACGGAATGCCCGGCGCGCGCCAGCCGCGTGCCGCGCTGCGCCAGCACGGCCATCAGCTCCTCCCGCGCCGGCACCGCCAGCTCCGCGGCGGCGGTGGGCGTCGGCGCGCGGCGGTCGGAGGCGAAGTCGATCAGCGTCGTGTCCGTCTCGTGACCCACGGCGGAGATGAGCGGGATGGGCGAGGCGGCGGCGGCGCGCACCACCACTTCCTCGTTGAAGGCCATCAGATCCTCCAGGCTGCCGCCGCCGCGCGCGACGATCACCACGTCCGGGCGCGGGATGCGGCCGAGCGGCGAGAGCCCGCCCATGGTGGCGATGGCGGCCGCTACCGCCTCCGCCGCGCCCCCTCCCTGCACGGCGACGGGGATGAGCAGCACGCGGCGCGGGAAGCGGCGCTCGAGGGTGGTGCGGATGTCGTGCAGCACCGCGCCCTTCTCGCTCGTGATCACGCCGACCACCTCCGGCAGGAAGGGAAGGGGGCGCTTGCGCGCCTCGTCGAACAGCCCTTCCGCGCCGAGGCGCTGGCGCAGCTTCTCGATGCGCGCCAGCAGTGCGCCTTCACCGGCGTACTCCAGCTTCTCGATCTGCAGCGCGTAGTCGGAGCGCTTGTCGGAGGCGGTGATCTTGCCGGTGGCGATCACCTCCACCCCGTTCTCCGGCCTCACCTGCAGCTTCGAGAGGGCGCCGCGCCAGATGATGGCGCGGATCGTCCCCGCCTCATCCTTCATGGAGAGGTAGGAGTGGCCGGAGGGGTAGGTCTTGAACTCCGTGATCTCGCCGCGCACGCGGATGCGGCCGAAGGCGCTCTCCAGCGTGCGCTTCACCGCGCCCGAGATCTCGGAAACGCTGTACTCGGGGATGTTGCTCACGGGGGCGTCCATCACGGGATTATGGCCCAGCCCGCCCGTTCACGCCACGCGGACGGGCGAAACCTTGCTCCCCCCTGCGCCCTTCCGTTGGGGTAACAGACAAGGTTCGATGCCAGCCCATGCCTGCGGACGCCGCCGATATCCCGATGGAGGAGCAGCTCGCGCGGCTCCGTCGCTACGGCGAGATTCTCAATGATTTCGCGCGCATGGCGGCGGAGACGAGCGACGCGGCGCGGCTGATCCAGCTCGCCTGCGTGCAGGCCTCCCGCGGGATCGGGATCCAGCACACCAAGGCGCTGCAGCACCGGCCGGACCACGGGGACCTGCTGATCGTGGCCGGCGTCGGCTGGAACCCCGGCGTGGTCGGGCATGTCAGTCTCGGCACCGACCTCGCTTCCCTGCCCGGCCAGGCGCTGCGCACGCGGCTGCCCAACGTGGTGGACGACCTGCCGAACGACCGGGAGTTCCGCTACCCGCCTGTGCTGCGGGAGCACGGCATCGTCTCCGCGCTCAACGTGCCGGTGGCGGTGGATGGCGATGTTTGGGGCGTGCTGGAGGTGGACAGCGACGCGCCGCGGGGCTTCGGGCCGGATGACGTGAGCTTCCTCCTCGCGCTCGCCAACACGCTCGGCCTCGCGCTGCGCGGCCGGCTCGGGGCGCAGGAGGCGGTGGACGCCGCCGCCGACGCCGCCCGGCAGCTGGCGCAGGAGCGGCTGCTGCGGGGGGAGCTGCAGCACCGCAGCAAGAACGATCTGCAGCTCATTCTCTCCCTCCTCGTGCTGCAGCGCCGCCGCCTGCCGGAGGGCGAGGCGCGGCGGATCATGGGAGAGGCGCTGGACCGGGTGGCGGCGATCGGGGTGGCTCACGACCATCTGAGTCCCATTGGCGGCGCCGCGCAGGTGGATCTAGCGGAGTACCTCCACGCGCTCTGCGGCAATCTTTCGCAGCGGCGGACGGAGGTAGCGGTAGAGACGGCGCTGGAGCCCGTGATGATGCCCCATGCCCGCGCCGTGCCGCTCGGCCTCATCGTGAACGAGCTGGTGACGAACGCGCTGAAGCACGCCTTCCCCGAGGGGCAGGGGGGCACGATCCGGGTGGAGTTCGCCATTCCCCCGGGCGGGGAGGCGCGGCTCTGCGTGCGGGACGACGGGGTGGGGATGGGCCCGGCCCGCCCGGGCAGCTCCGGCACGGAGCTGGTGAGGCGGCTGGTGGACCAGGTGGGCGGCAAGATGGCGCGCGCCGAGCAGGCCCGGGGCACGGGGTTCTGCGTGTTCTTCCCCCTGGTGACCTGAGCGTCAGACCCAGGGCGAGAGGAAGGTCCTGCGCCGCCCGGCCGGCCGGGGCGCCGGTTCCGCATTTGCCGAGGGGCGTGCGGAGGCCGATTTTGGGATGGGCGCGGCGGGACTGGCCGCGGCCGGCGGCTGCCGGGTGGCATTGGCCCCGATCGAGGTGATGCCCATGGCGGAGCAGTAGACGAGGCAGCCATTCACCACGGCAACCAGGTACTCGGCCAGCCCCGCTGGGGAGCCGTTCATCTGCCCATTCAGCACCACCGCCACGCAGACTGCCTCGGCCACCACCAGCGCGAGCCATCTCGGGTTGAAGTTCAGCGCCGCCTGGAGGGCGTTCGGAACCACGAAGGTCGCCGCGGTCGCGCCGCCGAAGGTCAGCAGGCTCTGCGTCGTGAAGAAGTCGTTCGGTGTCGTCATGGCGTGGTCCGCTCCATTCCTGTCCGGTGACGGGCTCAGTGATCCCAGCGTGTCCGCCGCCTCTCGTAGGGCACGATGTCCGGCGGCTGCCCGGTGCTGGAGCGCAGGCGCGGCAGGAGAAGGTCCCGCCTGGCCTCGCCCTGGCAGATCGCCCAGTCGACGATGCTGACGGCACCGTCCTCGCTCACCAGGCCCTTCTCCTGAACGAGCCGGATCGCGGCCCGCTGGACGTCCTCGTGGCGGAACAGCTCAGCCTTCTCCGGCCCGCTGAGCCAGCTCAGCAGGGGCAGGCGGAGCTCCGGCGCCTTCTCCGCCGACGGGAAGTTCAGCATGAACGGAGTCTGCTTCCAGCCGGAGCGCCGCGAGACCTCCGCCATGCTCGGGTAGGAGGCCGGCACGCGACGGGTCGAGTTCTCGCGCAGGAAGCCGGCGGTGAAGTAGCTGTTCCCCAGCCCGTCCTCGTCGAAGGACTGCTCGTCGGCGAAGCTGGAGCACAGGATCGTCCGGCACCAGAAGGTCTCGAAGCCCAGTTCCTCCCCCCGCCTCGCCCGCTCGCGGTAGAGATGCGCGCGGAAGTCGCGGCCGATCGCCCCGGCGTGACAGGAATCGACGAAGAGGCGGACGCGGAGGTTCTCCCCCCGGGTGCCGCGGCGCACGACGCCCTCCACGAGGGCGCTGACGAGGGCCTCGATCCGCCAGGGCCCGTCATGGAGGAGGATGGTGCTCTCCCCCGGCCTCTCCCCGGGCGCGCCGTGGCCCGAGAAGTAGATGTTGATCTGGGCGGACCGGAACTCCGGATCCCCGGCGTTGACGTCGATCCAGTGGCAGAGGCTCTCGATGCCGGTGCACGCCGCCGCCTCGGTCGGATCCGCCAGCCAGACCGTGTGCGTGAAGTAGCCCGCGCTCCGCATCAGGCTCCCCGGCACGACGATGTCGCGGTCCCCGATGCGATGGGGGTTGTAGAAGTAGCGCAGTGAGTTGAGGTCGTGGACGGCGTTCGGCAGCGTGCCCTCGGATTTCGAGACCGGCCCTTGCTCCGGCGGCGCGGCGGCGTCCTTCCGCGCCGCGCCCGCGCCGGCCCCGCCGTTCCCGTCCCCGGCGATTACGAGGTTGGCCCAGAAGGGCGTCGCCAGCGGGTCCCAGCCACAGAGCTGGATGCGGCGGGGGTGGTGGCGCCGGCTGTCGGTCACCGGCACCTCGAGGGTGGTTCCGCCCTCGTTGTCGGGGGTGCCCAGGACCTGGGGAGGGTGGAGCCGCGTGTCGCGCGGACCGAGGGCGGCCACACCCTCCTGGCGGAGCCTCCGCATGAGGGAGCTCAGGCGCTCTAGCCCGGTGAGGGGCACGCCCCGCATGCGCTCGCGCTCCGTTCGCGTCGGGAAGAGCTCTTCGTCCATGCGAGTCCCTTTCCCCGCACCACGCCGTTCTTGGATCGTATCGAGGCGGGGCTTCCCGGGCCAGGAAAACCGACCTCTCCGCGGCTCGGTGGGCGAGGGCGCAGACGGGTGGCGCCTTCCCGGGCATAAGGTGGCCCGGCAACGGCGGATCGAGGCACATGAAGGTACTCCTGGTCGGCGGCGGCGGGCGGGAACACGCGCTCGCCTGGCGCATCTCCGAGAGCCCCCTCCTCACGCAGCTCTGGGCCGCCCCCGGCAATCCTGGCATCGCCGCCCATGCGGCGTGCGTGGCGATCGGGGCGGAGGACGTCCCCGCCCTCGTCGCCTTCGCGCGGGAGAAGGCGGTGGATCTGGTGGTAGCAGGGCCCGAGGCGCCGCTGACCCTGGGCTTGGCCGATGCGCTGGCGGAGGCTGGCATTTCCTGCTTCGGCCCCAGCGCCGCCGCCGCCATGCTGGAGGGCTCCAAGGCCTTCACCAAGGACGTGCTGGACGCCGCCGGCGCCCCCACGGCCGCCTGGCGGCGCTTCGACGACCCGAACGCTGCCCGCGCCTACATCCGCGCGCAGGGCGCCCCCATCGTGGTGAAGGCGGACGGGCTGGCGGCCGGCAAGGGCGTGGTGGTGGCGGAGACGGTGGAGGAGGCCGAGGCGGCCATCGCCGACATTATGGAGAGCCGCGTCCACGGCGCGGCCGGGGCCTCCGTGGTGATTGAGGAGTGCATGACCGGGGAGGAGGCCTCCTTCTTCGCCCTCTGCGACGGCACGCGCGCCATCGCCCTGGCTGCGGCGCAGGACCACAAGCGCGTGGGCGAGGGCGACACCGGCCCCAACACCGGCGGCATGGGCGCCTATTCCCCCGCCCCGGCCTTCACGGAGGCGATGCGCGAGGAGGTGATGGCCCGCGTGGTGGAGCCGACCCTGGCCGAGATGGCCCGGCGCGGCGCGCCCTTCCGCGGCGTGCTCTTCGTCGGGCTCATGCTCACCGCCACCGGCCCGCGTGTGATCGAGTTCAACGTGCGCTTCGGCGACCCGGAGTGCCAGGTGCTGATGATGCGCCTGCGATCCGACCCCCTCCCCGCCCTCCTCGCGAGCGCGCGGGGCGACCTCTCCGGGATCGCCCTGGAGTGGTCGGACGATCCCGCCCTCGTCGTGGTCGTCGCCGCGCGCGGCTATCCCGGCGCGGTCGCCAGGGGCGAGCCGATCGGCGGTCTGGACCGCGCCGCGGCGGTGCCCGGCGCGCGCGTGTTCCACGCCGGCACGGCGCGCGGCGGGGATGGGGCGGTGGTCTCGGCCGGTGGCCGCGTGCTCGGCATCGCCGCCGCGGCGGGCGACCTGCGAGCGGCGCGGGACGCTGCCTACGCCGCGGTGGAGGCGCTGGACTGGCCCGGCGGCTTCTGCCGGCGCGACATCGCCCACCGGGCCCTGTGACAGGTCCTGTGATGGGCGCCGCACACGACGCCAGCGCCTCCATCCGCTGCGGCGACGACCTGCGCGGGCGCGTGCCCGGCGACTATCTCTGCCTCGCCGATCCCGTCTGCCAGGGGCCGGTGCACGGGACCTTCCCGGCGGAGTACGTCTCCCGCCGCGCCGCCTTCGTGGCGGGGCATTACGCCCACGGTGTGGAGACGGTGCGGGCGCGGCTGGACGCCGAGTACGCCGCCCTGCGCGCCCTGCCGGGGCATGGCCGCATCCTGCTGTGGTTCGAGCACGACCTCTGGGACCAGGCGGTGCTGATCCGGCTGCTGTCCCTGCTGGCGGACTGGCCGAACCTTGCCGGCCGCCTGTTCCTGATGCCCGCCGACGGGGTGCGCCCCTTCGCCCGGCTGCCGCAGGAGGAGCTGGAGGCGCTGGAGCCCCGGCCCCTGCCCTGGTCCGCCGTGGAGGCCGGGGCCGAGGCCTGGCGGGCCTTCGCGGCGGAGGACCCGACGGCGCTGGACAGCCTCTCCCGCCGCGTCCTGCCCCTCCCCCACCTAGCCCGCGCCATGCGCCGCCACCTGCAGGACCTGCCCTGGGTGACGGACGGGCTGGGGCTGACGGAGCGGCGGGTGATGCAGGCCCTGGCCGGGGGCGCCGATGGGGAGGCGGCCCTGCTCCGCGCCCTGGAGGCGGGCGATCCGGTCTTTCCCCTCACCGACCTCATCCTGCACGACGTGGTGAAGCGCCTCTCCACCGGCACGCGCCGCCTGATCGCCCGCGACGCGCCGCACGCCCCCACGCCGCGCGGCGCGGCGATCCTGGCCGGGCAGGCGCGCTACGTGCCCGGCCCCCGCTTCCAGGCCGGGGTGGTGGTGGGCCCGGGCGGGGGCTGGTGGTGGAACCCGCGCGCGGCGGGGGTGACGAACCTGCCGCCGGGCCGCGGCGCCATGGGACTTTTGGGTTAGGGGATTTCGGGGCCAGCGGGCTTGCGGCATGGCAGCCATGCCCGGCCGCTCCCTGTATCCGGGCCGTCCCGGCCCCAGATCGCCCGGCGACCACCGGGCGCCATGCCCGGCCCGCAGCCGAGGACGCCGCCTTGCCCACCGACAACGCCGCCAGCCCGCTCTTCCAGCCCATCCGCACCGGCGCCATCGATCTGGCCAACCGGGTCGCCATGGCGCCCCTCACCCGCAGCCGCGCCCTGGCGGGCGACGTGCCCCGCCCCACCGCCGCCACCTACTACGCCCAGCGCGCCTCCGCCGGCCTCATCATCTCCGAGGCCACGCAGATCTCGCAGCAGGGCAAGGGCTATGCCTGGACCCCCGGCATCCACAGCCCGGAGCAGGTGCAGGGCTGGAAGGCCGTGACCTCGGCGGTGCACGCCAAGGGCGGCCGAATCGTCGCCCAGCTCTGGCATGTCGGCCGCATCTCCCACCCCGACCTGCAGCCGGGGAACGAGAAGCCCGTCGCCCCCTCCGCGGTCACGCCGCAGGGCCAGGCCTTCACCGAGGCCGGCTTCAAGCCGCATGAGGAGCCGCGCGCCCTGGAGCTGGACGAGATCCCCGGCATCGTCGCCACCTACGCCCAGGCCGCCCGCAACGCGCGCGAGGCCGGCTTCGACGGCGTGGAGATCCACGCGGCGAATGGCTACCTGATCGACCAGTTCCTGCGCGACGGCAGCAACAGGCGCACCGACCGCTACGGCGGGAGCATCGAGAACCGCATCCGCCTGATGCTGGAGGTGACGCAGGCCGTGACGGACGCCATCGGCGCCGACCGCACGGGCATCCGCCTCTCCCCCGTGACGCCCGCCAACGACGCCCGCGACAGCGATCCCTTCCCGCTGTTCAAGCGCGCCGTGGAGGCCCTGGCGCCCTTCGGCCTGGCCTACCTGCACGTGATCGAGGGCGCGACGGGCGGTGCGCGCGACATCGTGCCGGGCTTCGACTACGCGGGGCTGAAGGCGGCCTTCCGCGGCCCCTTCATGCTGAACAACGGCTACGACTTCGCCCTGGCCGACGCCGCGATCCGTGAGGGGCGCGCCGACCTGATCGCCTTCGGGCGGCCCTTCATCGCCAACCCCGACCTGGTGGAGCGCATGAAGGCGGGCGCGCCGCTGGCGACCCCGGACAAGGCGACCTTCTACGGCGGGGACGAGCACGGCTACACGGACTACCCGGCGCTGGCGGCCTGAGCGGCCCCGGGAGGGGGCGGGCGTGACCGCCCGCCCGAGCCGGACGGGCCGGCCTCGTCCGCGGACGCGGTTCTGGCGCGCAAACGCCGGAACGCCGGTCCGGAATATCGTCCGCCGTGCCGCCCCTGAGCCGGGATGGCGGCCGGCCTAGCGCACCACCTCGATCCCGGCTTCCCGCACGACGCGCTGCCACCGCTCCACATCGGTCCGGATGAAGGCGCCGAACTCCTCGGGCGTGGAGGCGATCAGCTGCATGCCGAACTCGATGAGGCGTCGGGTCATGTCGGGCCCGCCCATCACCGCGCGGACGTCGCCTGCGATGCCCTGCACGATCGCCGGCGGCGTCCCGCCCGGCGCGACGAGGCCGAAGAAAGAGGTGATGTCGAAGCCGGGGACGATGCTGGCGATCGGCTCCATCGGCGGCGCGCCCTCCACCTGCGTCCGGCTTCCCAGGCCGAGCACGCGCAGCTTCCCCGTCTCCACGCTCGGCCGCACCGAGTTCCAGATGTCGAACATCAGCGGCACGCGGCCCTGCAGCACGTCCGTCAGCGCGGGGGCGGAGCCGGGATAGGGGATGTGGACGAGCTTCGCGCCGGTGGCGCGCGCGATCATCTCGCCGGCCAAGTGGGTCAGCGTGCCCGCGCCGGGGGTCGCGAAGGCCAGCCCGTCCGCCTCCCGCTTCGAGAGGGCGACGAGTTCGGCGAGGTCCTTCACCTGCAGGGCGGGATGGCAGACCAGCACCAGTGGCTGGGCGGCCACCCGGCTGACCGGGGCGAGGTCCGCCAGGGTGTTGTAGGGCAGGGCCGGGTTCATGGCGGGGTTGATGGTGAAGGCGCTGATGACGCAGCCCAGCGTGTACCCGTCCGGCGGCGCCTTCGCGACGGCGTTGGTGCCGACGACGGTTCCGGCGCCCGCCCGGTTCTCCACCACCACCGGCTTCCCCCAGCGGGCCCCCAGCCGCTCCGCCAGGACGCGCGCGAAGACATCCGTGGGGCCGCCTGGCGGGAAGGGGACGATCAGCCGGACCGGCCTGTCCGGGTACTGCGCGGCGGCGGGGCCCGCCATCATCCCCGCGGCACCGCCGGCGAGCGCGGAGAGCAGCACGCGTCTCTGCATTCTTGTTTCCTCCATCTGGTCCGGTCTTTCGCCGGTGTTGTGCGGTGATCAGGTCGTCGGGCAGCGCGGGGTGCGCCGTTTACGCGGGCAGCAGGATCTCGATCGCGTCGCCCGCGATCCGCACGGGGAAGGTCTCCAGGTCGCGCTCAGCCGGGCTGGACAGCGCCCGGCCGGTGCGCACGTCGAAGCGCGCGTTGTGCAGCGGGCACTCGATCACGCACCCCTCCTGCAGCCCGTCCGAGAGCAGCGCGAAGGCGTGGGTGCAGACGTCGTCCGTCGCGTAGACCTCGTCCGCCACCCGGAACAGCGCGATCCGGCGCTCCCCGACCTTCAGCG
Source organism: Pararoseomonas sp. SCSIO 73927 (assembly GCF_037040815.1). Lineage (NCBI taxonomy): Bacteria > Pseudomonadati > Pseudomonadota > Alphaproteobacteria > Acetobacterales > Acetobacteraceae > Pararoseomonas > Pararoseomonas sp. SCSIO 73927. The sequence continues at coordinate 1,397,507 of NZ_CP146232.1, read as the reverse complement.
CGAGGGGCTCGTCCTCCGTCACCTGGTCGAGCGTCGCGGCGCGGTGCCAGCCGGTGTTCCCGCTCATGGCTGCCCCCTCAGATGCTGTAGAAGTCGAGGACGGTGGGCACGCGATCGTTCACCAGCGTGATCACCTTGCGGGCGATGCGCCAGGCGTCCGCGTCCCGCACCAGGGTGTGCGCGTAGCGGCCGTGGCGCGTGTGCTCCTTTCCCAGCCGCGGGTCGTAGACGTGCACGGAGAAGACGGATTCGCAGAGGATCCGCGCCGGTTCCTCCTCCAGCACCTCCACACTGCCGAGCTGGTGCACCGTGCGCGGCAGGGGCAGCGCGGTGATCGACTTGCGGGATTCGATGCGCGCGATCCGCTCCTCCAGCCCCAGCCGGCCGGCGTGGTAGATGAGGGAGACCTGGGTCGCGGGGTCCGTGGTGGCGCGGTACTCGTCCAGCCAGGCCGGCACCCAGTACACCGCGTCCTCGCGGTACATCCGCACCCACTCGTCCCACTCGCCGCGGTCGAGCAGCCGCGCCTCGCGGAACAGAAGCGCGGAGGCCAGTTCCAGCGCGGAGCGGGCGGAGGGCAGGCCGTCCATCACCCTGCCTTCCCCGCGCCGTGCAGCATCAGGCGGCGCCAAGCGCGGTAGCCCGCGTGGAAGTTCGTCTCGCCGCCGAAGGCGGGCAGGCCGAAGGCGCTCTCGGCGGGGTTGATGCCGAGCTCCGCCGCGTGGGCGCCCGGCAGGCCCTCGCCCATGCCGCGCAGGTAGCCCTGGGTCGCGCCCGCCTGCTCCGCCTCGTATCCGGTCTGGCAGAACTCGTACATGACGTTGTCGTCCGAGCTGGCGAGGCCGGAGGGGTTGAAGAAGTCCTCGTAGCTCCGGATGCGCATGGCGCGCGCCTCCGGCGCCTCCCCGACCGGGGCGAGGCAGTGGGAGGTCATCTCCGTCCGGTTCGCCGCCAGCGGCCGCCAAGTGCGGAGCTGGGCGGAGAGGATGTCGATCACCTGCAGGTTCGGGAAGATCGTCAGGTTGCGCTGCCGCAGCATCCACTTCACCCGGTCCGGCCCCAGCCGCGCGCGCGTCGCCTCCAGCACCGCCGGGTCGGAGGCGAGCGGGCGGCCGTAGAGCTGCGTGCGCTTGATGGACCAGTTCACCGCGTGGCCGTGGTCGAAGCTGAAGCTGCCCTGGCCTTCCTTCTCCTCCGGATCCTCGTCCGTGAAGCCGGCCCCCGGCCCGGCGACGGCCTTCCGCTTCTTCAGGATGTCCACGTAGGAGCTGTGGGTGGAGGAGAAGTGGTAGTAGTCGAGCCCGTTCTCGAACTGCAGTTTCCAGTTGGCATCGAAGGTGTAGGTGATCTCGCCCGGCACCAGCTCCAGCTCTCCCGTGGGGCTCTGGTCCACGACGAGGTCGAGGAAGAAGCGGGCGTCGCCGAGGTGCTCCGCGAGGCTCGGCACGTCCTCCGTCAGGCTGGCGAAGATGAAGCCGCGGTAGCTGTCCAGCCGCGCGACGGGGACGAGGTCATGGTCCGCATTGGCGAAGGACGCGGGGTACTGCCCCGCCGCCTCCTCGGTGATGGAGATGTTGCGGCCGGCGCTGTCATAGGCCCAGCCATGGTAGCGGCAGACGTGGAACTTCTGCCGCCCGTGCTTGAAGGGGCAGACGATCGTCCCCCGGTGCCGGCAGGTGTTGAGGAAGAGGCGCAGCGCCCCTTCCTTGTCGCGCGTCAGCAGCACGGGCTGGCGGCCGATGTACGTGGTGATGAAGTCGTGCGGCCGCGCCACCTGGGATTCGAGGCCGACGAAGACCCAGTTGTGCTCGAAGACGTGGCGGATCTCCGCCTCAAAGACCTCCGGGTCCGTGAAGACCCGGCGGTCCACCTGGAAGACGCCGTCCTCCGGGCGGTCATCCACCAGCCCGGCGATGGCGCGCAGGTCCGGGCGGGGTTGGAAGGCGGCGTTCATCGGGAACTCCCTTGCCGGGTGGTGGAGGGGCAGGTCACGCGGCCACGGCCTTGCGGAGGTCGCCGCCCGCCTGCCCGGCCTTCTCGCGGTCGAGGCGGGCACCGGCGGCGACGAGGCGGCGGGCGATGGCGAAGTCGCGCGCGGCGTCCAGGCAGGCCGCGCCAATCACGCGGCCCTCGCGCAGGTAGAGGCGGAACTGCGGGCCACGCGCGAGGCTCTCATCCGCTTCCGCCGGGGCACCGACGATCCGCAGCGTGTGCCCGTACTGGTCGCTCCAGAACCAGGGCGTCTCCTCCGGCTCCGGCGCGAGGCCGAGGATGGCGCGCGCGGCGGCGCGGGCGGAGCCCTGCGCGTGCGCCCAGCTCTCCTGCCGCGCGCCGCCCGCCGCGCCCTCGCGGAAGGCCAGGTCGCCGATGCCCCAGACCAGCGGGTCGGCGGTGCTGGCGTAGGTGGGGCCGACCAGCAGCCCGTCCCGGCAGGGCAGGCCGGCGGCCTCGGCCAGCTCCGTGCGCGGCCGGATGCCGATCCCCTGCACGACGATGTCGCCCTCCAGCACCGTCCCGTCGCCGAGGGTCACGGCGGCGCCGCGCTCCGTCGCGGCGATGGAGCGGGCGGCGATGCCCGTGCGGATCTCCACGCCTTCGCGCTCGTGCAGCCCGGCGATCCACGCGGCCGCCTCTTCCGGCACGTTGCGGCCGAGGATGCGCGGGCCGGCCTCGATCACGCGCACCGAGAGCCCGCCCGCCCGGAAGCTCGCCGCCACCTCCAGGCCGATGACGCCCCCGCCGATGACGACGGCGGAGCGCGCGCCCCGCATGCGCGCGCGCAGCGCCACCGCGTCGTCGCTGGTGCGGAGAAGCTGGGCCAGTTCGCCGCCGGGAATGTCGAGGTTCCGCGCGGAGCCACCGGTGGCGAGGACCAGCGCGTCGTAAGAGAGGTCGGTCCCGTCCGCGAGCCGGACGAGCCGCCGGCCCCGGTCGATCGCGAGGACCGGCGCGCCGAGGCGCAGGTCGAAGCCGCCCGCCCACCGCGCCGCATCCGCCAGGACCGTCGGGGCCGCGTCGTCGGAGGCCAGCATCGCCTTGGAAAGGGCCGGCCGCTCGTAGGGATGGTGCCGCTCCTCCCCGAGCAGGACCACCGCGCCGTCAAAGCCGAACTCGCGAAGGGCCAGGGCGCAGGCGCCGCCCGCATGGCCCGCGCCGACGATCACAACGCGACGCAGCGTGCCCGGCATCCCTTCCTCCCCCATTCCTGGTGCGGAGCGTCCGGGCAGATCCGCCGCCGCGCGCCGTTTCCGGTAGAATAGTTGTCTGGACACCTATTGCAAGGCCAATCTTGCCGTGTCCCCTGACGCCGGAGCAGGACGGAAGCGGCGACGAACGCGCATGCCACGGAACAGCATCTACGCCCCCGTCACCGAAGGGCCCGCCGGGGAGGCCGTGGCCTTCGACCGCTACCTGCCTACCGTGCTGTCCAAGCTCGTCAGCGAGCTGCGGATCTCGGCCAATGCCTTCTTCGGCGACCGCTACGGCGTGACCCTCATCGAGTGGCGCATCCTGTCCTTCCTGGCCGCGGCTGGGCCCTCCAGCGCCTACACGATCTGGACGGAGGGGGAGCTGGACAAGGCCGCCGTCAGCCGCGCTCTCCGCGGCCTGCAGGGGCGCGAGTTCGTCACGATCCTCCCGGGCACGCGCACCCGCCGGCCCAGCCTCGTCATCGACCTCGCCCCGGCCGGGAGAAGGCTCCACGACGCGATGTTCGACGAGATCATGCTGCGCCACGAGCGCCTGCTGGACGGCCTCTCCCCCGGCGACGCCGAGACGCTGTTCAGCCTGCTCCGCCGGGTGCGGGAGAACATCCCGGGGATGAGCGGCGGCCGGCCCCTCCCGCGCGACTGAGGCGGGCCCGGTTCCACCGGCCCCAGCCAGCCCGCGGCGCCCGGGGAACCGCGTTCTGGCGGCGCTCTGCGCTCAGGTCCGGGCGGGGTCGGGCAGGTCGGGCGCCCCCGCCCAGTTCCCCGTCCGCAGCGTCTGCGGCGACCAGCCGCCGGGGACGGGCGGGAGCGCCAGCGGCAGCCCCGCCGCCCGGAACACCGTCCGCCCCGGCTCGAAGCGCCAGAGCCGCTCCGCGCCCGGGAAGGCGGCGACCTCGGGGGAGTCGGCCAGCACCTCCGCTCGGCCCGTCATCTGCACCAGGTCGCCGGTCGCGTCCTCCACGAAGACGAGCCCGGCGCGCGGGTTGGCCAGCAGATTCCCCAGCGTGTTGAAGAAGCGATTGCCGGAGAAGTCGGGGATGGTGAGCGCGCCGTCCGCGCCGATCCGCACGAAGCCCGGCCGCCCGCCGCGGTGCGACACGTCGACCTGCCGCCCTCCCCCGGGTGGATCGGCGAAGCTCGCCACGTAGAAGGTGTCGGCGCCGGCGATGATGCGTCGGGCCCTCTCGTCCGGCCCCTCCGTGACCAGGGGCGGCGCGGAGGGTGCCGCGCGCGGGTCGCGGAGGGCGCGCACCTCCCGCTGTCGGATGTACTGGGGGCAGTTGCCGAAGCTCTGCTCCACCCGCACCGTGAAGGCGCCGGGCCCGTCGCGGAGGAGGGTTCCGTTCATGCGGTTGCGGCGCCGGGTGGCCGGTTCGATGCCGAGAAGGCCGATGGCGTCGCCATCCTCCATCCCCGCATCCGCCGGGTCAGCCGGGTCGCGCGGCAGGTCGAGGCGCAGGTGGCGGGGATCGGGCGAGCTCATGAAGCCCGGCCGGCCGGCGCGGAGCGTGGCCCAGGGCCGGCCTTCCGGGTCCACCGCCCCAATGACGACGAAGGGAAGCCCCGCGAAGAACAGCCTGTGCTGATCGGGCATGTGGTCGCGGATGATTCTCCGGCCCATTGCCTCTAACTGCTCGCTCGACCCTGCTTCCCGCTGCAGTGCCACCTCTCCGGCGTGCCAGGGCGAGGGACGGTCGTCCGGCCCCGCGCCGGTGACGAGGTCACGCGGCATGGAGGCCTGCCGCGGTCCGGGGGAAGGCGAGGAAGCCCGGCAGTGCCTCGACGCGGGCGAGCCAGGCGCGGATCGCCGGGTAGGGGGCGAGGTCCACGTTCCCCTCGGGCGCGGCGACGATGTAGCTGTAGAGGGCGATGTCGGCGATCGTCGCCCGGTCGGCCGCGATCCAGCTTCGCGCGCCGAGCTCCGCCTCGATGAGCGAGAGAATGGCGTGCGCGCGGGGGATCACCTCCTCGGCGCGAAACGGCGCGCCGAAGACGGTGATGAGGCGGGCGGCGGCGGGGCCGAAGGCGATCTGCCCGGCCGCCACCGAGAGCCAGCGCTGCACCCGCGCCGCGCCGGCTGGGTCCTCAGGCAGCCAGTCGGTCCGGCCGAGCTTCCGGGCGAGGTAGACGAGGATGGCGTTGGAATCGGGGACCACCACCTCCCCGTCCTCAAGGACCGGGACCTGCCCGAAGGGGTTCAGGGCGAGGAAGGCGGGCGACTTGTGCTCGCCCGCGGCCATGTCGACCTCGACGAGCTCGTAGGGCACGCCGAGGAGGGAGAGGAACAGCCGGGCCCGATGGGCATGGCCGGACAGTTCGAGGGAGTGGAGCTTCACGTGGGATCTCCGTGGCAGGGTTCCCTGGCATGGAAGTCCTTTCCGGAGCCTGACAGAAGCCGCGTTATCGGAACTGCACTGATGCGTAGGATGGAATAATCAGGGGCTGCCGGGAGAGGAGGCTTCGCCGTGGACCGTTGGCAGGCCATGCGCGTCTTCGTGCGGACCGCGGAGTGCGGGAGCTTCACGGGGGCGGCGCGGGGGCTCGGCATGAGCCCGCCCGCGGTGACGCGGGCCGTGGCCGCGCTGGAGGAGACGATCGGAACCCGCCTCCTCCAGCGCACCACCCGCTCGGTCCGGCTCACCGAGGCCGGGCAGCGCTACCTGGAGGATTGCCGGCGCATCCTGTCCGACATCGAGGAGGCAGAGGCCGCCGCCGCCGGATCCTACGCCACGCCCACCGGGACCCTGACCGTCACCGCCTCCGTCCAGTTCGGGCGCCTGCACGTCCTGCCCGTCATGACGGAGTACATGGCCCGCCACCCCGGGGTGACCCTGCGCGCGCTCTTCGTGGACCGGGTCATCAACATGCTGGAGGAAGGGGCGGATGTCGGGATCCGCATCGGCCACCTCCCGGATTCCGGCCTCATGGCCGCGAGGGTGGGCAGCGTGCGGCGCGTCCTCTGCGCCGCCCCCGCCTACCTGGCGCGGCACGGCGCACCCGCCGCGCCGCGCGACCTGCGCGACCACGCCGTGATCGGATCGACCGGCATCGACCTGCTGCCGGAGTGGCGCTTCGGGCCGGAGCGGAGGACGGTGGTCAGCCTGCGGCCCCGGCTCGTCTGCAACACCGTGGACGCGGCGCTGGAGGCCGCCCTGGGCGGGCACGGGATCGTGCGGCTGCTCTCCTACCAAGTCGCGCCCGCGCTGGCGGAGGGAGGGCTCGCCCTCCTTCTCGAGGAGCACGAGGAACCGCCCGTCCCCGTCCACGTCGTGCATCTCGGGGGAGGGCGCCCCTCGGCGAAGATCCGCACCTTCGTCGATCTCGCGGTCGAGCGGCTGCGCGGGAACCGCTTCCTTCAGCCCGCCCCACCGTGAGCGCGTCCGAGGCCGGTCTCGCACCCGTCCCGGTCGCTGCGCGTGGCGCGGCCGAAGCGCGGGGCGGAGGCCCGCCCCATGGGGCCGACCGGGCGCGGCCTGGGCGGCACGGAGCGGACGCGGAACGGGCCCCCTATCAGAACCAGCGGAGCAGGCCGGTCGCCTCGTGGCAGTTCACGTAGACGAAGTCCGGATTGTCCTCCCGTAGCACGCAGACCTCGTGCCAGAGGCGGAGGTTCCTGCCGTCCCAGTGCTTCCGCACCATCGCCCAGAAGCTGTTGAAGATGGCCAGGTGCGTCGGATGGCCTCTCGACCACTCCTCCAGGTGGCGCAGCGAGAGGAACATCGCCAGGCCGGAAGACCTCGACGCCTCGCCTCCGTCCGGCCCCCTCTCGGTCATGAACCGGCACGAGAGGCAGCCCGTGGCGGCGGGCTGGTCCCGCAGGAAGGCCATGCCCTCGAGGAGCCTCGGGTGGACCTCGTCCAGATAGGTCCTGAGTTCGTCGCCCCCCACGGCTGTCCAGTCCTGCCCCGACCTGATGACCGCCATGTTCGCCGGCGGCCGGACGCGCAGGAGGAACCCGTGCGTCGGGCGGCCCGCCGCGGCCGGCCGGTGCGGCAAGGGGGTGTCCAGAGGCGTGTCCAGGGGCGCCCGCGCCGCCGCGCCGATCCGGTGCCGCATGGATCCGAAATAGGCGTGGGCCCGGGTCGTCTCGCCGGGGTTGGCCGCGGCCCGGGCGATGCCGTAGTCCGGACGCCCCGCGATCGTCTCGAGGCGGTCCAGGGAGACGAGGATCGTTTCCTGCCACACGCCGACCTCGGAGGCGAGGCGGTCCGGGTGGTGCAGCCAGACCGCGAAGCCGCTGGCGGTGGTCCAGGCGTCGTAGCGGTCCCGGTCGAGCCAGTAGCAGGCGAAGACCTCGTTGACGAAGCCGTGCTCGTCCCGGAAGGCGGAGCGCTCGTGGAAGTCCGGGCCCTCCGCCCTGCCCAGGAACTGCTCCAGGAGGTTGGTTGCCTCTCTCAGCGCATCCTCCGAGCGGGACTGGCACGCGACGTAGGAGATGACGGGATCCCGGACCTCGCTCCCGAACCGGGAGGAGTGGGCGGGGTAGGGCGGTTCCCAATCCGCCCGGGGCCCTGGGCCGGCGGGCGCCGGGGGCTCTTCTGGATGCATCTGTCACCTTCGATCGGGTGTGATGGCCGCCAGCCAGCGGGAAGAGGGGGCGCCCGAGTTCGGGCGCGCCCTCAGGGGACGCGGGGCTCCTCCGCGGAGACCCAGCCCGCGGCCTGATGGGCGTCCTCGGCCGGCTTCCAGTCCATGACGGGCGGCGCCGGGGCGCGGTTCAGCAGCAGCCGCGTCACGTCCGGCCGCGCGTAGTGCCCGGCCGGGTCCGCGACGGACTTGGCGAGCGCGATCCGGCCAAGATCGACCTCGGCAAGGACGAGGCCCTCCCATTCGGGATCCCGCGGCTCCGAGAGGGGGCGCCCGTCCGGGCCGTAGATCATGGCCCGGCCGCCGCCCCTGGCGAAGGCGGCGCGCTGGCTGTCGTCGACGCAGATCGTGTCCACCATCTCCTGCGAGACGACGGCGCAGGGGGCCAGGACGAAGCATCCCCCCTCGGCGGCGTAGACCTGGCTGGCGGCGTTGTTGACCTCGTGCCCGAGCGCGTAGACCGGGCGCCCCTCCCCGCTGGAGAGGCTGGGCCAGGCCGCGACGTGGATCTGCTCGTTCTGCGCGTACATCGCGTATTTCGAGAGCGGCTGCAGATGCTCCCAGCAGTTCAGCGCGCCGAGGCGGCCGAGCTCGCTGTCCACCACCGCGAGATCAGCCCCCGCCCCCTCCCCGAAGACGGACCGCTCCACGTGCGTCGGCTTCAGCTTGCGGCGCCGGAGCAGCGTCGCGCCGGAGGAGGAGACGACCCACTGGCCGATGTAGAGGCTGCCGCCGGATCGCTCGGCGAGTCCGAAGACGGCGACCACGCCCCGGCGCGCCGCCGCATCGGCCAGCATCCCGGCCTCGGGCGAATCGTAGCTCAGCGCGTTCTCGAAGTAGCGCTCGAAGAAGCCGTGCCGGAAGGACGAGACGGGCGAGTGGTGCCAGATCCACCAGGGGTATCCCGGGATGAAGGTCTCGGGAAAGGCGATGAGGGCGGCCCCGGCCTCGGCCGCCTCGTCGATCAGCCCGATGCACCGGGCGACCGAGGCCCTGAGATCGAGGAAGGCCGGGGCGGCCTGCACGGCCGCCACCCGGTAGGTTCTCCTGGCCTGGCCCGGCATCGCCGTCCCCCTAGCTCTGCGGCGTGAAGCCGACCGCCCTCACGATGCGTCCCCATGTCTCGTGCTCGCTCGCGACGCGGGCGCGCAGCTCCTCGGGGCTGCTCAGCCGCACCTCCAGGCCCTGGACGGCGAAGCTCTGCGCCACGGCGGGCGCGGAGAGCGCCGCTGCCGTCAGTCGGCCGAACTCCTCGACGCGCTCGGCGGGGGTCCGGGCCGGTCCGAAGAAGGCGAACCATTCCTCGAAGGCGAGGTCGGCATATCCCTGCTCCACCAGGGTCGGCACGTCAGGCAGGAAGCGGCTGCGCGCGGCGCCGCTCGTGGCCAGGACGCGGCACTTGCCCGCCTTGACGTACTGGAGGAACTCGCCGACCGGCCCGCAGACCGCGGGGATCTGGCCGCCGATCATGTCGAGGATGGCCGGGGGCGTGCCGCGATAGGCGACATGCGTCATCTCGGCGCCCGCGGCGCGGCCCAGCATGATCCCGATGAAGTGCGGGGTCGTGCCCGCGGAGGGGGAGCCGAAGCTGGCGCGCCCCGGGTTCTCCCTGCACCAGGAGAGGTATTGCGGGACCGTCCTCACCTCCTCCGGCACCGTGGGGCCGACGCCCCAGGCGAACTCGAAGGAGGCGCCGCAGGAGAGCGGGGCGAAGTCGGTGAGCGAATCGTAGGGCACCTGCGCGTAGGTGTGCGGGTGCTGCGTCAGCACCCCGAGCGGCGTCATCAGGAGGATGTTGCCGTCCGGCGAGCCGTTCCTGATCGCGGCGGCCGCGATCTGCCCACCCGCGCCGGTGCGGTTCTCCACGATGGCGGAGCGGGCGTAGGAGGGCGGGAGGCCGTCCGCCGCGCGGCGGGCCACCGTGTCGGCTGTGCCGCCCGGCGGGAAGCCCGTGACGATGCGGACGAGATCGAGCGATCTTGCCCGTGAGGGGGTCGAGACCAGCGCTGCCCCCAGGGCGGGGCCGATCCCGACGAACTGCCGGCGCAGCATGATGATGAGCACTCCTCTCCCGTTGCGAGATCACGTTCCATCATCGGCAGGGCCGGCGCGGTTCCGCGCGCCCAGGGCTGCCCCGCCGTTCGGCGCCGCGTGTCGCCCGACATGTCCTCCGCGGGTCGCCGCCACGGGCGGCAACCCTCTTTGTTGCTTATTCAATAGTTGTTTTGACACCCGTTGGCAACGGGTTTGAAGCCGTGATGGTACGGGGGCAAGGACCGGAGCGGGTGATCGCGACAGATGGCTGAACGGCGCAGGCCACGGCCCCTCGGGGTGGAGAATCCGGCCGAGGTGGTGGATTTCGACCGTTACCTCCCGATCCTCCTTACCAAGCTGGTGGCGGAGTTGCGGCAGTCGGCGAACGTCTTCTTCCGCGAGCGCTACGGCATCACGCTGCTGGAGTGGCGCATCCTCGCCTTCCTGGCGTCCGAGGGCTCGGCCAGCGCCTACGCGATCAGCACGGAGGCAGAGCTGGACAAGGCCGCGGTGAGCCGCACGCTCCGCGTCCTTGAGGGGCGCGGCCTCGTCCGGATCGAGCGGATGAAGGGGGATGCACGGACCAAGCTGGCGGTGACGCTGACCCCGGAGGGCAGCGCGCTGCACGGCGCCATGTTCGGCGAGATCATGGAGCGCCATGCCAGGCTCGCCGACGGCCTCTCGGCGGTCCAGATCGAGGGGCTGATCGATGCCCTCCGGCAACTCCGGCACAACGTGCCGCGGATGGGCCGCAAGGGGGAAAAGGTGCGGGAGCTGATGCGCCCGGCCAAGCGGAGCCGGGAGCAGGATCCTCTCCCGTGACGGATCGGCCGTGGTGCCGGACCTGCACGGGTAGGGGCCGCGGTACAGGCGGCTCCGCCCCCGGTTGCCGCCCGTCCGGGACCGCGACCGGGGCCGCCTGCCCCTAGAGGAGTTCCAGCTGTCGCGGCTCCGCCCCCGGCACCGCGAAGGCGCTGCAGTCCAGCGAGCCGTTCTCCCGCGCGCCGTCCAGGCCCAGGCGCTTCATCGCCACGGCGAAGCGGCGGGCGAGCATGTCGGCGTAGGGGCCGGTGCCGGTCTGGCGGATGCCGAAGCGGGAGTCGTAGGTCTTCCCGGCGCGGGTCTCCCGGACCAGGGCGAGGACGCGGGCGGCGCGGTCCGGCATGTGGGCGTTCAGCCAGTCCTCGAACATCTGCCGGATCTCGAGGGGAAGGCGCAGCAGCACGTAGCCGGCGGCGCGGGCGCCGTGGGCGTGCGCGGCCTCCAGGATCTTCTCCAGCTCCGCGTCGTTCACGCCGGGGATCATCGGCGCGGCGAGGACGCCGACGGGAATGCCGGCCCGGCGCAGCTCCAGCATCGCGGCCAGGCGGCGCAGCGGGGTGGCGGCGCGGGGCTCCATGATGCGGGCCAGGCGGTGGTCCAGCGTGGTGACGGAGAGGCAGACCTGGACGAGGTTGCGCTGCGCCATGCGGGACAGGATGTCGAGGTCGCGCAGCACGCCGGCGGACTTGGTGACGACCGTGACAGGGTGGTTGTGCCGGTCCAGCACCTCCAGCACCTGCCGCGTCAGGCCGAGGGTGCGCTCCACGGGCTGGTAGGGGTCGGTGTTGGCGCCCAGCGCGATCGGGCGGGGGGTGTAGCCGGGCTTGCGGAGCTCCTTCTCCAGCAGGCTCGCCACCTCGGGCTTGAACTGGAGGCGGGACTCGAAGTCGAGGCCCGGGGAGAGGCCGATCCAGGCATGGGCCGGGCGGGCGTAGCAGTAGATGCAGCCGTGCTCGCAGCCTCGGTAGGGGTTGATGGAGCGGTCGAAGCCGAGGTCCGGGCTGTCGTTCCAGGAGAGGGCGGAGCGGGAGGCGTCCCGCGTCAGGGTCGTGGCCAGCGGCGGCAGGTCGGCCATCGCCTCGGCCAGGGTGCCCCAGCCGTCGTCGAAGGCGTCGGCCCGGGTGCGCTCGAAGCGGTTGGCCGGGTTGGACAAGGCGCCGCGGCCGCGCCGGAGGCCCGGCAAGGTGCTGCCACGGTTCAGAAGGGGGCTGCCCAGGCTGCCGTCCGGCATGGTGGCCTCCGATCGCGTTCTCTCTGTGTTCCCCGTGATTTGGGGGCAGGTGGGGCACCCCGTCAAGAACATTGAGAGAACGGATGCGTGAGAATCGTGATGGGCACTGCAGCTCTGCCCGAACCCAGCATCACGGGAATGTAACGCAGGGTGACGACAGAGTGGCGGAAGCAAGGCAAGGCTGGCGTCTCACGGGCAGGTGATCCTACGCTGCGTCGCATGATGGCCTTCGAGGTATCCCCGCGGTCCTTCCCCTTAGCCCGCCCGGGCAGGGGCCCAAGCCACGTCAGGAAGTGGTTCGCGGGGGCATCGGGCGTCGGGCTCGGGCCGGGCGGCCGGGCGGCCCTGATCGCAGCGGCCCTGCTGGCGGGATGCGCGGCCGGCGACGGGCCGGGTGGGCTGGCCCCGGCCGAGGAGGTGGCGCCCGTGTTGGCCCAGGCCGCCTCCTCCGTTTCCGGGCCCGCGCGACGGCCCTCCCCGCCGCCGGCGGCGGCGCCCGGCCCGGAGCCGCAGGGCGTGTTCGGCGCCTACCTGGCCGGCCGGCTGGCCGCGAACGAGAGCGATGCGGGCGTGGCGGCCGAGGCGCTGCTGGCCGCGCTCGGCGCCGAGCCGGACGAGCCGGAGATCCTGACCCGCGCCTTCAACGCCGCCGTGATGGACGGGCGGCCGGAGGCGGTGCGCCTGGCCCGGCGCCTGCCGGACAGCCAGTTGGCCGCCCTGCTGCTGGCCGGCACCGATGCCCAGGCCGGGCGGTGGGAGCGGGCGGAGGCGCGCATCCGCGCCCTGCCGCGCCAGGGCAGCGCGCAGATCCTGCAGCCGCTGCTGCTGGCCTGGACCCAGGCGGGACGCGGAGGCACCGACACCGCCCTCGCCACGCTGCGCCCCTTCACGGAGGGCGGGCCGCTGCGCGGCGTGGCGGCGCTGCACGGGGCGATGATCGCCGACGTGGCCAACCGCCCGCGGGACGCGGAGCGGCTGATCCGCATCGCGGTGGCCGAGGCGGAGGAGCCGAACATGCGGCTGACCACCATCGCCGCCGGCATCCTGGCCCGTTCGGGGCGGGAGGTGGACGGGGCGCGGCTGTTCGACGCCATGGCGGTGGGTTCCGACGACATCGCGATGACGGCCGGGCCCGCCGCGCGCCGGGCGGCGCTGGCGGGCCGGGCTGTCGCCTCCCCGGTGGAGGGGATGGCGGAGGCGCAGGTGGCGCTGGGGGCGGCGCTGCGCGGGCAGGGGGCGCCGGAGCTCGCCCTCATCCTCGCCCGCCTCGCGCAGCGGCTGCGGCCGGGCTTCGCCCCCGCGGGCATCCTCGCGGCCGAGAGCATGGCCGACGAGCGACACGTGGCGGGCGCGCTGGCGGTGCTGGAGGGCATCCCGGCCGAGGACGGGATGGCGCCCTTCGTCGCGCTGCGCCGGGCCGCGCTGCTCGGCCGGCTCGGGCGGGGCGAGGAGGCCATGGCCCTGCTGCGCCGCCTGGCCGAGTCCCACCCGGAGGCGCCGCAGCCGCAGCTGGCCATGGCAGACATGCTGCGCCGGCAGGGGCGGGGTGCCGAGGCCGTGGGCGCCTACGGCACCGCCATCGGCCGGCTGGGCCAGCCCGGCCCCGCCGACTGGCCGCTGTTCCACGCCCGCGCCATGGCGCGGGAGCAGGCGGGGGACTGGAGCGGGGCGCAGGCGGACCTTCGCCAGGCGCTGACGCTGGCGCCGGACCAGCCCGCGCTGCTGAACCATCTGGCCTACGGCTGGGTGGAGCGGGGCGAGAGGCTGCAGGAGGCCCGGGCGATGCTCGAGAAGGCCGTGGCCGCCCGGCCGGGGGACGGGAACATCGCGGACAGCCTGGGCTGGGCCCTGTTCCGCCTGGGCGACGTGAAGGGCGCCATCATCTGGCTGGAGAAGGCGGCGGAGCTGGAATCGCGCAACGCCACCATCAACGACCACCTGGGCGACGTGTACTGGGCGGCCGGGCGGCACGCCGAGGCGCGCTTCCAGTGGCGCCGGGCGCTGGGGCTGGACCCGGAGCCGGACGAGACGGGGCGGCTGGAGGCGAAGATGCGCGACGGGCTGCCCGCCGCCGCTGCCGCGCTGCGCTGACGCCCGTGCTCTCGATGCCGGAAGCGGCCGGAACCCTGGCCGAGAACGCGCCCGCCAAGGTCAACCTGCACCTGCACGTGACCGGGCGCCGGCCGGACGGCTACCACCTGCTGGACAGCCTCGTGGTCTTCGCCGGCGCCGCGGACCGGGTGACCGCCGCGCCCGGCGAGGGGCTGACCCTGTCCATCGAGGGGCCGGAGGCGGGCGGGCTGGCGGCGGAGCCGGACAACCTCGTGCTGCGGGCCGCGCGGCTGCTGGCGGAGGCGGCGGGGCGCGATCTGCCGGGCGTGGCGCTGCGGCTGGAGAAGCGGCTTCCCGTCGCCTCCGGCATCGGCGGCGGCTCGGCGGACGCGGCGGCAGCGCTGCGGGTGCTGGACCGGTTCTGGGACCTGCGGATGGAGGCGACGCGGCTGGAGGCGCTGGCGCTGCGGCTGGGGGCCGATGTCCCGGTGTGCCTGGCCTCCCGCCCGGCGCTGATGCGGGGCATCGGGGAGGTGCTGGCGCCCGCGCCCGCCCTGCCGGGCTTCGGGATGGTGCTGGCCAACCCGCGCGTGGCCGTGGCGACGCCGGCGATCTTCAGGGCGCGGCAGGGCGGGTTCTCCCCCGCCGCGACGCTGCCGGAGAGGTGGGCGGACGCGGCGGGGCTGGCGGCGGGCCTCTCGGCCCTGCGGAACGACCTGGAGCCGCCAGCGGTCGCGCTGTGCCCCCCTGTGGCCGAAGTGCTGGCGGCGCTGCGCGCCCTGCCCGGGGCGCTGATGGCGCGCATGAGCGGGTCCGGCGCGACCTGCTTCGCGCTGTTCGCCGATGCGGGGGCGGCGGAGCGCGCGGCCGGGCAGCTGCCCGGGGGCTGGTGGCGTTGGGGCGGAGCGGTGCGCCACGGATAGGCACCGGAGGGCTTTACGCGGGCCGCGCGGGAGGACATGTTCCGGCCGGCTCCGGTGGGGCGTAGCCAAGCGGTAAGGCAGCGGTTTTTGGTACCGCCATTCCCAGGTTCGAATCCTGGCGCCCCAACCAGCGAATCGGATTTCAGTTTGATTTCAGGTGTTTGCGTCGGCGATCCAGCCCTTGGAGGCGGCTCGGCGGCCCGTGTCACACATCGATGTCACACAACAGCGTCACACAACGGTCCACGCCACCCGGCGGCGGCCGCGGCGCCGAACCGTCCACCTCGCCCTGCGGGGCGGCCGGTGGATCTGGCGGCGGCGGCTGCCCCAGGGCCTGCTGCGGCACTTTGGAACCGACGATTCCACGTGCGGTTTTCGGGACATCCAGATAGCCCTGGGGACAGGTGACAGGGGGGTCGCGGTGCTTCGTGCCGCTCCTCTCGACGCTGAGTTCGAGCGACTGGTGGCGGTGCCGATGGGCGCGACGGCAGGGCAGATTGGTACGGTTGGCCAGGCCCTCTCGGCCTTCCGCAAACGCGTTGTCACCTGGAGCGAGGCAGAGCGGGCTGCCCGGCCAGCCGGTGTCAGGGGCAGCGATGCCCTAGTGGCGGAGTGGACCATCGGAGGCAACCTGGGTCAGGATCTCTGCGCCTTCGCGGAACAGCCGGGCGTTCTCGGCCAACCTCTCCCTCTCGGACTGCTGGCACGCCTCACGGAGGCGCTCGCGCCCGGCTCTGACACCTCTGGCAAGTCCTATGGCGTCGCGGCCGGGGAGCTGGCCTCCGCCCTGGTCGCAGGCGCGGACAAGTCGCTGATACGGACGAGCCTGCTGGGCGAGACGGCCTGGCGTGCGGCTGTCGCCGAAGGACGGGCCCGCTTCTTCGAAAGGGCGCTGCTGGCCAACGACACCGACCTTGCGGAGGAGCACCTGGGGAGGTTCGAGGCCGAGGAGGGCATGACCTTCGAGCCCGCAACACGGCGCATCATGCTTCGGTATGCGCTCCAAGTGCTGGCCGAAGTCGCGCGTGACGACGCCCGACGTGACCGTGGGAAGTACCCGGCGCCCGAGGCCGATCCGGTAATGGACCTGTTCATCCAGAGCGGTCTTGCCGATGGTACTCCCGGAGTGACACTCGACGCCAGCATCGTGGAGACGGCGGTGACGTCGGTGAGCGACGGCGAACAGGAGGTGGTGACACCGGCAGCACCTGCGGAAGCGGGCAATCCTGCATTTGCACCCCGCTTCATGAGGCGTCTGCGGCTGCCATACCCTCAATTGAAGCCCGCCCAGCCGATCAGGTCGGCGCGAAGCAAATCCGCGACTAGAACGTGGCCAGGCGTCTCTTCGGCGAACTCTGTGGCGACCTTGAGATCAACGCGATAACGAGGAGAACCTGCCAGGATTTCGTGACGGAGCTAAGCCGTGTGCCAAGCCAACACGGCAAAGGCGAGCGGTACCGGAACATGACTGCCCGCGAGGCCATCCTCGCGGCGAACGAGGACGACGCGATGTCGTCGTGCACCGCAGTTGTCAACAGAACCGACCCTGATGATGCCCCGCAAGTTCCCCGTATGGCACCAGCCACGATCAACAAGCATTTCACAAGCCTGCAGACCCTCGTTGGCGAGCAGCTTGCCATCGACCGGAAGGGTCTCACACCCTTCGTGGCAGTCAGGTTCACCAAAGAGTACGTCAAGGCCAACGCCACCATTGACCGCAGGCAGCTCGAGGATGATCGCCTTACCGCCATCTTCCACGGGCCGGTCTTCAGCGGATTCGGCGACCATGTCGAGAAGCGCTACGTCGCTGGAACTACCCTGGTCCGCGATGCTCGCTACTAGGTTCCACTGGTTGCGCTCTACGGAGGCCAACGCCTGGAGGAACTCCTCGAACTCCGGCCTGATGACATTGTGACGGAAGATGGCGTCGACATCATGTCGATCGGAGCGATTCATGATCGAAGGCGCGCACGCGTGAAGACCCCGAGCAGCGTGCGCAGAATTCCCGTTCACGGCGCCCTGAAGCAACTTGGGCTTCTCGACTACGTCCGGCAGATGCGGCAAAGCGGGTCCCGGCTCCTCTTTCCATGTTTTAGGCGAGGCGGGCCCGACAAGAGCTACGGGCACGGCTTCACCCAGTGGTGGACGGAGTACCGTCGCGCCGTGGGCGCCTACAAGGAGGGCCAGGACTTCCACTCCATGCGCCACGGCGTGAACACGCGGCTTCTTGCCGCCAAGATTCCTGAACCGATCATCCGGACGCTACTCGGCCATAGGCAGGGGAACAGCATGACAGGAGGAACGTACAACAGCGGCCTGCCCAATGCAGAACTCGCCAGCGCGATGGAACTGCTTCGGTACCCCGAATTGAATCTCAAGCTGCTGAATGACCGCGCTGCGCTCCCTCAGAACCGATGACCGATATCGACCCAAACAGGGCTCTCGCTGCGGTGATCCGAAATGCTGGGTCTGGCCGGAAGCGGAACGGCTGCTTCGGAGAAAGTGTTACGACAGAGCGGACAGGAACATCCTCAAAGGTGTTGACCCAAATCTGCTCTAGCGACCCCTCAAGTGGGAAGACAGCCTACGGCGCCGCTGCATTGAGGCGCCTTACCCTCGGGCCTTCAGGGACGGCCAGTTCCGCCGCCACCACTGCCGCGATCTCCAGGAAGCTGCGAACCACCGGCATGCGCTGGAGGTCGGCGGGGCAGGCGACAAACTCGTCAAAGTGCGGAGCGGGTGCGACGATTGAGACAATCCTGCACCGCTGATCCTGCCCCGCCTCTGACCGCAGGACGGGCGCAATGCCGATGCCGCACGCGACGGCCTCCTTCGCCGCCTCGCGGGACTCCATCTCGACGAAGCGGGTGAGCGGGTGGTCCGCCGCAGCCGCCGCATCGAGGAAGGTGCTCCGGGTCGTGGAGCCCTCCTCCCGGATGATCAGCGTCTCGTTCTGGAGGTCCTGGTAGGTGACGCGGGCGCGGTGGGCCAGCGCATGGTCGTGCTTCATGAGAAGGACGATCTCGTCCCGGCGGAGAAACTGGACGTGCAGCCTGGCGTCGCCGACCTTGATGTTCGCCAGCACTCCGATGTCGATCTCGTAGCGCAGCATCGCCCTGTGGATGGCCGTCGAGTTACCGAACCGCAGCGAGAATGTGACCTCGGGGTGAATGTTCTTCAGCTTCTGAAGGATCGGCATCACGTGGAAGGGCGCAACCGCGCCGATCCGAAGATGGCCGCCCACGAGCTTGCGCTGGTTGCCGAGCAGGGCGCGCGCCTCGTCCTGTGCCGCGTAGAGCCGCCCTGTGATGCTGTGCAATTGGCCGCCGAGCTCCGTCAGCTCGATGCTGCGGCCGACCCGCCGAAACAGTTTGACCCCGTACCCCTTCTCGAGGGCGGCGATCTGCGCCGAGATCGTGGGCTGGCTCACGTTCAACCGCACGGCCGCGCGGGTGAAGGAGCCCTCGGCAGCGGCGACGTGGAAGCATCGAAGCTGGGCGTCATTCATGACCACAGCTCCTATGAGACTCATTAGCCGTTTCTATTAGTCGCCCCGAAGCATCACATCTAGGTCTGGCGCCAGCTTTGATCCCGACCCTCTTCCGGATGACCGACGCCATGGCCCACGCGAACCCCTTGAACGACATGCTGCTGCGCACCGGCGTCGACGAGACGAGGAGCGTCGACCTAAAGGCCGCGTTCGGCGACAGCAGCATGACATTCACGTTGAAGAACAGTGATGGTGATGTCGTTGATGCGGAGATCCTCGACGGCGTCCTGACGCTGCGTGCGGGAGAGCACGGCTTCTCCGACCTCGTGGTGACCGGGACGGACGCCTTGGGAAACACTGTCACGGACAACGTCCGGGTCCATGTCGCGGGCGAGAACGCCTTCACCGTGGCCGTGCTGCCGGACACCCAGAACTACACCTCGAACCCGGCCCTGAACCACATCTTCGGCGACATGACGAACTGGCTGGTCGACAACGCCGAGAGCCGGAACATCCAGTTCGTCGTCGGCGTGGGCGACATCACGGACAACAACAACGCGGCCCAGTGGAAGATCGCCGAGGAAGCGCTCCGCCGGCTGGACGGCAAGATCTCGTACTCCATGCTGCCGGGGAACCACGACCAGGCTTCCGGCGGCAGCGCGGCCAACCACTCCACGGACTACCTGGACACGATCTTCTCGCCCGACAAGCAGGCGGCAACGAACCCGGACACCTTCGGCGGCGTCTATGACCGGGAGCCTACTCGCTCCGCGAACACCTACCACACCTTCCAGGCGCCGGACGGCACCAAGTGGCTGGTCCTCTCGATGGAATTCGCCCCGCGCGACGACGTCCTGCGCTGGGCGGGCGACGTCATCGAGGGCCACCTCGATCACCGCGTCATCATCGCATCGCACACCCTGACCACCTATGCCGGGCGTAGCGACGCCTTCGCGGGTCAGATCGGCGCCGCGCCGGTCCAGGGCTACGGCGTCGGGAACAGCGCCGAGGGCGCCAATGACGGCGAGGCGGTCTATCGCCAGCTGACCAGCCGGTACCCCAACGTCGTCATCACCCTTTCCGGCCACGTGCTGGGCGACAGCGCGGAAACCAACATCACCTACTCGCAGCACGGCAACGCGGTGGCCGACATCATGGCCGACTACCAGAACGGCTCCACGACCGAGCTGATTTCCCGGGGCGGCGAGGGGGCGATCCGCCTCTTGGTCATCGACCCCGACGCCGGCACCATCTCAATGGACACCTACATCACCGAGCGCGACGAGTACCTGACCGGCTACCGCGGCAAGGAGGAGCTGGACCGTGACGGGCTGACCGGCCCCTACCGCGGCCATCAGGAGACGATCGGCGGTCTGGACCTGAAGGCGCCGGAGCTACGGGCCCAGGCCGATGCCGGCGCCGACCAGTTCGTCAGGACCGTCGGCGGAACCGCCTCCGTCGAGCTCGACGGGACCGGAACGCTGAACCGCGGCCTGGCGGCAAGCTACGAGTGGCGGGACGCGGACGGCCGGGTGCTCTCCACCGAGGCAGTCGCCAAGGTCGACCTGGCCGCCGGCAAGCACACCCTGACCCTGGTGGTGACCGACCATGACGGGCGCGTGACACAGGACGAGATGCTGCTCGTCGTCTCCGGTCCCGGCACGCTGCTGACCGACAACTTCAACGACGGCGATGCACGGGGCTGGGGACCGGTGCCGGTGCCGAGCTTCTCCGAGGCGCTCGAGTTCGGCTCGACACAAGAGCTGGGCCTGCCGGCACTGCCCGGCGGCGGGGGCGGCGTGATGGGCTTCCCCGCCACGGCGCCGACGCTCGAGGGCTTCCTGATCCGCCCGGATTTCGGCACCGCGGCCGGGCAGACCATCCGCAGCTACACGCTGGTGCTGGACATGCTGGTGAAGGCCGAGCACGCGGGCAAGTGGTTCGCCCTGCTGCAGACGGATCCGGCGCAGTCCAGCTCCAACGACGCGGACCTCCTCATCAACAAGTCCGCCGGTCTCGGAATCAGCGGCAGCTACACTGGCAGCTTCACCTACGATGCCTGGCACCGGGTCGCCCTGACGGTCACCGAGACGAACGGCGGCAACGCCACCCTGGCGAAGTACATTGACGGCGTCCTCGTCGGCACCCAGTCCATGCCGGCCAGCCGCTACGCGATCGACCCGGTGAAGGGCTTCCTCGTTTTCTCCGACAACGCCCCGAACGGCACCGACCTGCAGACGCAGCCGGGCTTCGTCTCCAGCATCCTGTTCGCCGACCGGGCCATGGGCCGGGCGGAGATCGAGGCCCTGGGCGGCGCCAAGGCCCAGGGCATCCTTACGGCACCACCCTCCAGCGGTCACGCCCTGCAGTTCGACTTCGGGGCCGACGCTCCCTTCGCGCCGAGCCTGGGCAACGGCGCCTTCACGGTGGTGGAGCCGCAGAGCATCCTCGATCACACGGAGTTCGGCACCACGGACGAGCTGGGCTCCGCCCCGATGCCGGGCGGCGTCGACGAGATCATGGACATCCCCGCCACCCCGGCCGACCAGGGCTACCTCATTAAGCCAGGCTTCGGGCCGGCGGACGGTGGGCCGATCAAGAGTTATACCTTCATCGTGGACGTCTTCGCGCCGGCGGCCAAAGGGCACTGGCTCGCCCTGTTGCAGACCGACCCTACCAACGTCAGCGACGCCGACTTCCTGGTGAACATGTCCGGCGGGATCGGCATCAACGGCAGCTACACCGGGACCTTCAAAACCGACCAGTGGCAGCGCGTGGCGCTGACCGTGACCGACAAGGGCGACGGCACGGTCACCCTGAGCAAGTACATTGAGGGCCAGCTCGTCGGCACGCAGTCGATGGACGCGAGCCGCTACGCCATCGACCCCGCCAAGGGCTTCTTCATCTTCACGGATGAGGGCCATTATCAGTGGAACTTCGAGACGGCTCCGGCGCAGGTGAACAGCGTGTTCTTCAGCGACCGCGTGCTGACCACGGCGGAGATCGGTGCGATCGGCGGCGCACGGGCGGGCGGCATCGTGGCGCCCTCGGCGGTCGACTCGGCCCACGCCGTGCAGTTCGACTTCACCGGCGGCAGTCTGGCGCCGAGCTACGGCGCCGGCAGCCTGGAGCTGTGGGATCGCTCCACCTCCGGCACCTATCTCGACGGCTGGTCGGTGAAGGGCAGCGTCAACGCGCCCGGCGCCCAGCCTGGCGAGGGAGCGCTGCACGACCGCTCCGACGCCGTCGGGAAGGTCCTGCTCTGGCAGGGTCAGGGCGCGGAGGCTTGGCGGGACTACCGCTACGACGTCACGCTGACCTCCACCGACAACGACGAGATCGGGGTCGCCTTCTACTACCAGGACCAGGGCAACCACTACCGCTTCACCATGAACACCCAGACCATGCAGCGCGAGCTGGTGCGGGTGCAGGGCGGGGTGGAGACGGTCCTGGCGGAGGTTCGCGCCGGCTACCGCTTCAACGACGCCCTGGACCTCTCTGTGGTGGTCAGCGAGGGCCGGATCGATGTGCTGCTGGATGACCGGAGCGTCTTCGGCGGCCCGGTGCTCGACAGCAGCCCGCTCTCGGGCGGCACGGTCGGGGTCCTGTCCAGCGGGCAGAAGAGCTCGATCTTCGACAACGTCGTCGTCAATAAGCTGGCGCTGACGGCCCATGGCGAGGCAGCGATGCGGGTCTTCGCCGGGGCGGGGGCCGAGACGGCCCAGGTTGTCGTCAGCGCGGCCCACTCGTTCGGCCCTGCCGACATCATCGCCTATCGCTGGCTGGTGGACGGTCAGGTGGTCGGCACCGGGCGGGATGCCGTCCTCGATCTCGCCATCGGCACCGAGAGCGTCACGTCGGAGGTCACGGACGCGGGCGGCCGGACGAGCAGCGACCTCGTCGCGCTCGACATCGTCGGCGACGGCGAGACGCTGATGCGGGAGGGCTTCGGGAGCGGCTCGCTCGGCTCCTCCTGGCGCATCCTGGACGAGGGCACGCTGGAAGGGCCCTCGGACTGGCGGGTTCAGGACGGCCGACTGTATCAGAACTCCAACATCTACAGCGAGCAGCTGGTCGCCAACGGTCCCAGCAACCCTGATAACTGGCAGAAGGGATGGAGCCCGCTCGGCGATGGCACCTTCGTGCTGCGCAAGGGCACCACGGCGCTCTACCAGCCCGAGGACGGCAAGGCGGCCGCTTGGCGCGACTACTCGGTGGAGGCGCGCTTCCACACCCCCGACGACGACGGGGTGGGCCTCGTCTTCTACTACCAGGACCCCGGCAACCACTATAAGATGGAACTCGACGCCCAGCGTGGCGTCTGGACTCTCGTCCGCCTCGTCAACGGCATCGAGGAGGTGCTGGGGCAGGCCTGGGGCGGCTACGCAGTCGGCAAGGAATCGCACCTGCGGGTCGATGTCCTCGACCACCGCATCACGGCCTACCTGGACGGCGAGGCCATCTTCCCGCTGCCCATCGAGGACCGGGCGCTGTCGGGCGGCACCTTTGGCCTCTACTCCTGGGGCAGCAAGGGCGTCTCCTTCGACGACGTGGCGGTGGTCAGCCTCCTCAACGACGCGCCCTCGATCGCTGGCGACCTGCGCCTCGAGGTGGTCGAGGGTGGCGTGGCAGTGCTGACCATGGCCGACTTGGCCGCTGTGGACCCCGATGACGGTGCCGAGGAACTCTCCTTCACGGTCGGCGCGGCGACGCACGGCGAGGTCCTGGTTGAGGGCGTGGCGGCGTCGAGCTTCACCCAGGCGCAGCTCGCTGCCGGTCTCGTCTCCTTCCGGCACGACGGGTCCGAGACGACGGCGGCCGGCTTCAGCGTCATCCTCGCCGATGGAGGGGAGGACGGTGCCGGCCCGGCCCAAGCCGACGTTGTCGTGGCGGTCACGCCGGTGAACGACGCGCCGGTGGT
Organism: Pararoseomonas sp. SCSIO 73927; assembly: GCF_037040815.1. Lineage (NCBI taxonomy): Bacteria > Pseudomonadati > Pseudomonadota > Alphaproteobacteria > Acetobacterales > Acetobacteraceae > Pararoseomonas > Pararoseomonas sp. SCSIO 73927. Next base: position 1,374,238 of record NZ_CP146232.1, on the reverse strand, counting down.
CTCCGCCCCCGGCCAGGTGATCCTGGAGGAGAACAGGGCCGAGGTGGCCACGATCCTGGCGAGCGATGGGGAGGGCGACGCCATTACCTTCTCGCTGGGCGGCACCGACGGGGCTTTGTTCGCAATCGGCGAGGATGGGCACCTTCGCTTCAAGGCCGCGCCAGACTACGAGCGGCCGACGGATGCCGACGGCGACAACCTCTACGACCTGGTCGTCCGAGCCTCCGATGGGGTGGACGTCACCGAGCACGCGATGATGGTCGCGGTGCAGGATGTCGAGGAGGGCGGCCGCGGCTTTGAGGTCATCGGTGTGAACGACTGGTACAATCCGTCCTGGGGCGGCGGGTTCAACGCCACCTTCCGCTACACGGTGCAGGAGGCCGATCTGGTCGGCGGCGAGGTGAAGGCCTGGGCCATTATGCCAAACTACGAGGGTGCGGGTCGGGTCACCAGCGCCTGGGCGAGCGGGTTCAACGGGAGCGTGACCGTCGGGCCGGACGCGGATGGTGACTACGCCATCTCCACCCTGGGCCAAGCCTACAAGCCGACGCTGCGGGCTGGTGACGTGCTGACCTTCACGCTTCAGGTTCAGGACGCGGGCTTCGATGCGGAGGACTTCGCCTTCGCCTTTGACGACCTCGACCGCGCGCCCGGCACCCCGACGCCCTCCGCCATGCGGGTCGAGGCGCAGCGGACGAACGACTGGGGGAGCGGCATCAACCAGAACGTCACTCTGCACAACGCCGGGGCAGGAACTGTCGAGGGCTGGCAGGTCGAGCTGGACGTCGCCTCGGGGGTGAAGGTCGACACCACCAGCGTCTGGGGCGCCACGGCCAGCCGCGACGGCGAGGGAGACATCGTCTTCACCTCCCTCGACTGGAACGCGACCGTGTCGGGAGGCGGCACTGCCAGCTTCGGCTTCAACGCCAGCTATAGCGGCAGCAACGGTCTGCAGCTCAGCAGCTCCGACTTCCACCTGCTGGGCTAGGCACGGCGGCCCGGGCGGGTGGGCCTGCCCGGGCCAACTCGGTGATGTCGTCCAGGGGTGGCATTGCTGGCCGTCCTACAGGTCGCTCGTCCGATAGGTGGCTCAGTTGGCATAATCAAAGGTCTACCCACCACTTCCCGGTGACTGAGCAAGCGCGTCCGCTTCTCGGGGATGGCACGGCGCTGATGGCCGAATCGGGCGCAGAGCGGCAATGCCAGCGCGCGTCGATTCTCCTGCAATCCCGAGAAAGGCCCTTTCAGTGGGCGAGCCGGGCGGGACAGGGCAGGCGTGCGGTTTAGAACGCCGTGGCTGTCACAGCTCAGGTTCACAGTTGCCCCGCCATATACCCCATGGCAATCGCGAGTGAGAGACTTTCGCATTGTCTGGGATGGTCGTGATGACGCGGCGTATCGTGCTTCTTTGGGTCTGCCTGCCCTTCCTGGCCTGGTGCGGGCCTGCAGGCGCCCAGACGGCCGAACTGCCCGTCGCAGTCCCCGAGGTGAACGTCAGTAGCCGGCCTGTCGCCGCCGACGGCCCGGTGCCCGGCTACGTCGCCCCGCGCGCGATCACCGGCAGCAAGACCGACACACCTCTCGTCGAGAACCCGCAATCCGTCTCCGTCGTCACCCGCGACCTGATCGACAACCTCCAGGCTCAGACGGTGGTAGAGTCGGTGCGCTTCAACGCCGGCGTCTCCGTCGGCAACTTCGGCTTCGACCCGCGCTTCGACCAGATCTACCTGCGCGGCTTCGCCGTGAACACGCTCGGCGACTACCGCGACGGGCTGCGCCAGGGCAACGCCCCCTTCACCTACTTCCGCACCGAGCCCTACGGGCTGGAGCGGATCACCCTTCTCCGCGGCCCCGCCTCCGTCCTCTACGGCCAGTCCGGGCCGGGCGGGCTGATCGACCGTGTCAGCAAGCTGCCGACCGAGGGGCGCATCGGCGAGGTCCGCCTCACCACCGGCTCCTACGACCGCCTCCAGGGCGCCTTCGACGTGGGCGGTGCGGTGGATGAGGGGAGCCGCGTCCTCTTCCGCGTCACCGGCCTCGCCCGCAACGCGCGCACGGACCTGGACTGGGTGCCGGACGACCGGCTCTTCCTGCAGCCCGCGGTGACCTTCCGGAACGACAGCACCACCCTCACCATCCTCGGCCACGTCCAGCAGGACCGCACCACGCCGAGCGCCGCCTACTACAGCGCCAACGGACGGCCCACGCGCATCCGCACCTCCGACCGCTCCATCGACGGGCTGTTCCAGAGCCAGCAGCAGGTCGGCTACCGCTTCGAGCATCGCTTCGATGAGGCGTTCTCCGTCCGCCAGAACCTGCGCTACGGCCACGCCACGCTCGACGCCGCCTACCTCACCAGCAACGGGCTGCGCGCCGACGGGCGCACCCTCAACCGCAACGTCCTCTCGCAGGAGGACGAGCTGGACTCCTTCGTGGTGGACAGCATGGCCGAGGCGCGCTTCGCCACCGGTCCCCTCTCCCACACGGTGCTCCTCGGGGTGGACTACCAGAACACCGGCTACGACACCCGCAGCGGCACCAGCACGGGCCCGACGCTGGACCTCGGCAACCTGGTCTACGGCGAGCCCATTGCGCTTCCCCGTCTGACCGCCCGCACCGTGCAGCAGCAGGACCAGGTCGGGATCTACGCGCAGGACCAGATCCGCCTCGGGCGGCTGGTGGTTACCGGCGGGCTCCGGCACGACTGGGCGGACCAGTCCAGCGCCAGCCGGGCCACCGGGGTCCGCACCCTGCAGGACGACAGCGCCCTCACCGGGCGCGTCGGCGCAGTCTACCTCTTTGAGGGCGGCCTCACTCCCTACGCGAACTACGCAACATCCTTCAACCCGCAGGTCGGGGTGGACCGGCTGGGCAGCCCCTTCGAGCCGATCCGCGGTGAGCAGGTGGAGGGCGGCCTGCGCTACCAGCCGCCGGGGACGAATAGCATCCTCACCGCCTCCGCCTTCCAGATCACGCAGCGCAACAGCCTCACCCCCGATCCCGAGGCGCCCACCCGCTTCTCCGTGCAGACGGGTGAGACACGCTCCCGCGGCGTGGAGCTGGAGGCCGTCGCGAGCCTCGCGGACGGGCTGAACCTCATTGCCTCTTACACCTGGCAGGACGTGGAGGTGACGCGCTCCAACAGTGGCAACACGGGCAAGCGCCCGGTCGGCATCCCGGAGCACCTGGCCGGCCTCTGGCTGGACTACTCCATCAAGGACGGCCCGCTCGCCGGGCTCGGGCTCGGCGGCGGGGTGCGCTACTTCGGGGAGACGCCGGCCAACGCGCTCAACACCCTGACCAACAAGTCCTACCTCGTCCTCGACGCCGCCATCCGGTACGACGTGACCGAGCGGCTGCAGCTCGCCCTCAACGGCTACAACCTGACCGACACGGACCAGATCCAGTGCCAGTCCGGCGCCTGCTACCAGGGGCTGCCCATGACTTGGCTAGCCTCCGCGCGTTTCCGCTTCTGATGCACCGACGCCTTCTCTTCGCTCCCCTTGCCGCCGCCCTGGCGGCCCCGGCCCTCTCGCGCGCGCAGAACGCCCTTCCTTCCCTCATTCCCGGAACGACGCAGCGGGACCTGGAGTCCCGTACCGGGCAACCCTTCCGCCTTTTCCTGCACGTGCCGGCCGGCGAGCCGCCAACGGGGGGCTGGCCGATGATCACGGTGCTCGACGCCAATGCCGTTATGGGGCTCGTGGTCGACACGATCCGCGTCCAGGCCTTCTGGCCTGCCGATAGCGGCTTCCGCTCCGCCGCGGTCGTCGCCGGCATCGGCTATCGCACGGACGCTCCCTTCGACTTCCTCCGTCGCTCCTTCGACCTCTCCCCGCCGCCCGGCCGCCAGTTGCCGCCCCTTCCCGACGGCCGCCCCGGGGCGCGGACCGGCGGCGCCGACGAACTCCTCGACTTCATCGAGGAGACCGTGAAGCCGCTCGTCGCCCGCGCGGCCCCGATCGACCCCGCGCGCCACGCCGTCCTCGGCCACTCCTTTGGCGGCCTCTTCGTGCTGCACGCCCTCCTCAACCGTCCCGGCACCTTCCGGGACCACATCGCGGGCAGCCCATCTATCTGGTGGGAGAACAGCGCCATCCTCGGCGCGGCGGACCGCTTCGCCGCGCGAGCGGAACGGCCCGCGCCGCTCCGCCTGCTGATGACCGTCGGCGAGTACGAGCAGAGCCCTGCCCCTTGGCACGGGGCCGCGCGCCGGCCCCGGCTGGAGGCGAACCACATGGTGGACTCCGCGCGGGCCCTGGCCGACCGTCTGCGCCCCCTGTCCGGCCTGGAGGTCACCTTCGAGGAGCTCCCCAGGGAGACGCACATGTCTGCCCTGCCGCTCGTCGTCCAACGAGGGGCGGGCTTCGTCCTGCGCGGGTCACCCGTCGCACAACCAGGCTGACGGTCGGCCCAGCTCTGCCCTCCTCTCGAGCGCCAGGAGCCCATATCTCCGTCCGCGCTAGCGCCGGAGAACCGGGTGAGCGGCCAGGCTGTGCGTTGAGCCGTCATCTCGGGTCTGGCCGATAGCGGTATTGCTGCCTTCGAGCACGACGGCCGGCGAAGCGGACGCGTTCGAACAGGGCCTGTGCCGCCCGGTTATGGCGCTTGGTGCATGGTGGCCCGCTCGAGGGTGCCGGCGTAGGAGAGAAGGTGGCCCAGGCCCGGCAGCCCGATCTCGACGGACATCCGGTACTGGCCGGCTTCCATCCATTCCCGTGCGACGACCCGGGGCGCCAGGAGCGCGGGAACGGGGAGACCGAGGAGCCGGGATTTCCGGAGCGTCCACGCGATGCTGTCGGAGCTGGGGGCCAGCACGATGTCGAAGGAGAATGGCCCGAACCGTTCGGCGATCGTCCCTTCGCCGGGAACACCGACATCGATCCGGCTCGTGAAGCGGCCCGTACCGAAGTCACGGTGCCACAACTCGCCCCCGCCGTCCGGCTCGAACACCACGCACAAGGATTGCCGGCCGTCGGCCATCCCCAGCCCCATGCACCGCAGCAGGAGCCGGGACAGGCTTCCGCCCGTGCGCACCACGGCCGATCCGGTGGCGCGGCGCGGCCCTGGCCCCTCGTGAAGGCGTCGCAACGCATCGGGGAGAGCCGGGCCCAGGGCGATGAGATGGGGTGGCGCCGGGATGGGGGATCCTGCGCCGCGCCGCATCCGCAGCCCCGCGCGGAGCTCCCGTATCCCGAAGACGAGGACGCCGAGCGCGTAGACCGTCATGAGCCAGGACCAGATTCCCCGGTCCACGAAGGCGAGCCCGGCCGGGGCGACGGACCATTGCACCAGCTCGGGCAGGAACAGCGCGAGGAACGCCCCGTAGTTCAGCGTCAGCACCGTGTGCAGGACGCGCTCGTTCGCGCTCAGCCGCCGTGTCCGGTCCTCCTCCACGAAGTCCCGGCACGTCACCCCGATCTCGGCGAGGATCACGGCGCCGAGCAGCCAGGCGCACCAGCCCCGCCACTCCAGCCAGGCCATGGTGGGAAAGAGCACGAGGTAGAAGCCCTCCCGCGCCGCGTGGAGGACGAGTTCCGAGCCCTGCGAGGAGCGGTGCGGCAGACCTTCCCGGAACTCGTGGTTGCGGATGTTGTCGTAGGCGCCGAGCACGCCCTGGATGCCGAGGACGGCTAGCGCGGCCTCGATGCTCATGACGCATGGGCCGCGATGCCCGGGCGAACGCCGATGAAGCGGTGCCGCTGGGCCTGCGGAACCACGGCGCAGTTCTCGCGCCGGCCGAACCAGTCGTAGCGCCGGCGGGCGAGGGCGGAGTAGGCGGCGTCGCGCAGCGGGCGCGGGACCGCGCGAAGGCCGCCGAGCCAGGACCAGGGTGCTTTGAGGTGGCGCAGGATCTCCAGCACGCCCGCCGAGCGCGTCAGGGGGCGACCGCGGCGGATCACCAGGAAGGTCTCGTGCAGCTCCGCCCGGCCGAAGCCATGCCGCCCGGCCAGGGCCAGCCCCTCCGGCGACCAGGCGCCGGCGAAGCGGAGGAGGTGGTCGCGCTCGTGGGCGAGCACGAAGGCGAGCATGCCGCTGCAGAGGAGGCAGTCCGTGTCGAACAGGATGATGGGGGAGCGGAAGCCGTCCTCATCATCGCAGGGCGACGCTCCGGCCGCGAACTGGGTGCCTGTCATGCTCGCTGTTCCTTGTAGATGGGGCGCGACGAGGGGTGGGCTCAGAGCAGGGCCGGCTTCGCGATCATCAGCCAGAAGATGACCACCACGCCGATGAAGGCGGGCCAGCCGAGGGCAAACCAGATCCGGGCGTAGCGGTGATACAGGGCCGGCAGGGCCTCCCCGCTCGCCACGGCCCCTTCGGCCAGGTGCCGCATCCGGATCTGCAGCCAGACGACGGGCAGCCAGCAGGCGCCAACCAGCCCATAGAGCGCGATCGACAGCAGCAGCCAGGGCGTGTCCCAGCCGAAGCCGGCCTGCCGCGCGAGGAGCACGCCTGTCACGGGCTGCACGATCACGGCCGGGGTGGTGAACAGCCAATCGGCGAGGACGACGTTGCGGCCCGAGACGGCCATGGCGCGGAGATCGCCGCTGCGCGTCGCCATCCAGCCGTGAAAGGCGGTGCCGAGCCCCGTACCGAAGAGGACCGTGGAGCTCAGCACGTGGACCCATTTCAGGAGGAGGTAGGAGTCCATCGGATCAGTCCTCCAGCGCCATGAGGGCGAGGGTCGCGGCGATCACGGCGGCGTTCTTCAGCAGCGGGGCGAAGGGGTGAGCCCAGAGCTCCGGCGCCGCGATCGTGGCGAGGAGCGTGAAGCCGAGAACGACGGCGATCCCGAGGGCGCCGACGAGGGCGGTGCGGCGCGGCAGCAGGAGCAGCGCGGCGCCGATCGCGACGTCCAGCAGCGCCCCGGCCAGCAGCACGACCGTCGCGGACGCGCCGGAGAGGCCGAGCCCGGCGAGCAGGGCGGCGCTCACCTCCCCCGGCGTGACGAGGAGCGGGACGAGGCCGGAGGCGAGCCAGATCACCGCCAGCACGCCCCGCAGAAGCGGGCGCAACGGCGCCAGCCGGGCCTGCCAGCGATCGGCGGTGACGGCCGGCTCCGCGGACAGCGCCTCCGCGACGGGCCGGGCGCGCCAGCCGATGGCTTCCGCCGCCGGGCGGGGATCGCCCGTGCTGCCGCGGGTGAGCATGGCGAGGGTGTCGGGCGTCAGCGTCGCGCCGGGCAGCACCGCCCCGACCTGGGCCGCGAGGCCGAGCAGCGGGGCGGGCAGGGGCAGGGAAGGCCGCGGCGGAAGGCCCAACCAGGAGCGCAGCATCCCGGTCAGGGCGTCGGTCCCCATGGGCGCCGGGCCGACAAGGTCGAGTTGCGGCGGAACGGCGCCGCGGCGCTCGATGAGCGCGACGACGGCCCGCGCCAGATCCTCGACATGCAGGGGCTGCACCGCCCAGTCCCCGCGCCCCAGGCGAACCGGCAGGGGAAGCGCGGCGAGGGTGAGGAAGAGCCCGGTGCTCTGGCCGCCGCGCCCGAGGACGAGGGCGGGGCGAAGTACGCACCAGCCCTCACGCCCGCCCTCGGCGCGGAGGCGGAGCAGGTGGGCGTCGGCGGCACCCTTGCTGGCCAGGAAGGCGGTCGACGCGTCCGGCGCCGCGCCGAGTGCCGAGATCTGGACCAGCCGCCCGATGCCCGCCGCGGCGCAAGCGTCGAACAGGGCGCGCGGGCCGCGGTGGTGGACCGCGTCCAGTTCGCCGTTCAGCACCCCGGCCGCGTTCACCACCGCCTCCACGCCGACGAGGCGAGGCGCCCAGGCCGCCGCGTCGTCGCGGAGAAGGTCGGCCCGCACCGTCTTGGTGCTGGGGTGACGGCGTGCCAGGGCGGCGGCGTCGCGGCCGGCAAGGACCGTCTCGTGCCCGGCGGCGCAGAGGCGGGCGACGAGGCGCCCGCCGATGAACCCGTTCGCGCCGAGGATGAGGACCCGCATGGCCCCCTCACTCGGCCGGTGCCGCGGAAACGGAGGCCCGCTGCTGGCGCCAGGGGTCGGCGGGCACCGGGACGGCGCGGCCGGCCTGCGCCGCGTTCCACACCGCCACGCCCATGATGACGAAGGCGCCGATCAGGCCGAGCGAGCAGAGATAGACGGCCTGCCGGATGAAGTCCGCCATCGACAGGGACTGGCCGGCCGCGAAGCTGACGAGGAAGAGCGGCCCGCAGACGAGCATGACGGCCGAGAAGGTCGTCCAGAAACGGGCGGCCGCCCCGCCGTGGCAGATGAACTCCAGCACGCCGTGCAGCGGCCGCCACATGATCGCGGCGACGGTCGTGGTGGCCACGAAGGTGAGGGCGAGGGCCGCGCCGAGCTCGATCCAGGTGATCATCAGGGGAACTCCCTTGGGTTGGTGGTGCTCCTTTCAGCGCAGGGCGTGTGCCAGCCCGCGCGCACCGGCCAAGTATCTGAAAAAATGGGAAGCGGCGGCCGGATGGCGCGCCATGCTGTTCCCGGCGGAGTCAGTTGGGCCGCTCGCCCTGTAAACCGCGTTTACAGCCGCGGGCCGTTCGGGCAGGCTTCCAACCGCGGGTGCGCTGGCCCGATCCATGCTCCGGGCCCCCCATGGCGCTCCATATCGCCCTCGCGCTCTCCCTCTTCGGCAGCCTGCTGCTGGCGGTGTTCCTGCTCCTCCGCGCGGGCCGCGTTCCCGGCGCGCGGCTGCTCGTGCTCTTCCTGCTCGGCGTGTCGGTCTGGATCGCGGGGAACGAACTACCGCCCCTGCTCGGGCCGGGCACGGAGCGGGTGGCGCTGGCGATGCTGGCGACGGCGCCGCTCACCTCGGCTGTGTTCGTGCACTTCGCTCTCTCCTTTACCGGCACGCGGACGCCGGCGGCTCTGCTCCCCACCGTCTACGGCCTCGGCGGCGGGGCGATGCTGCTGGCCCTCGTGATCCGGCCTGGCAGCTTCGGACCCTTCGCCGGCCTACCCTTCGTCGCCACGCCCAACACGGTGGGCTGGATCGCCAGCCTCGTCTGGGGCGGGCTGGCGGCGGCCGGCACGCTCGTCCTGCTGCGGGCGGGACTGCGCGAGCGGGGGCTGGCGCGGCGGCAGGCGCTGGCGGTCGGTCTGTCCTCCGGTTGGGGGGCGGTCTGCATGGCGGGCTACGCCGCGGCGGCGCTGCGGCTGGATGTCTATCCCTGGCCGCTGCTGGGCCTGCCGCTCTACCCCGTCATCCTCGTCTATGGCGTGCTGCGCTACCGCGTGCTGGTGGCGAATGCCTGGGCCCGGCGCGGGCTGGCCTGGACCCTGCTCGGGGCGGTGGGCGCCGGCGTGCTCGCGGTCGTCTCCTCCGCCCCCGTCCTCGCGGAACTCGGTCCCGTCGCTGCTGGCGGGGCCGCGGCGCTGGCCTTCCTGGCGCTGGGCGGGCCGGTGCGCTGGCTGGCGGAGCGGGTGATCTACCCCGGCGGCCTCGTCTCGCCGGCCGATGTCGCGGCTTGGCGGGCGGCGCTGGCGCCCGCCGCATCGGGGGAGAAGTTGGCCCGCACCGCCTCTGCCCTGCTCACCGCCCGGCTCCGCACGCAGGTGGAGGTGCTGATGCCCGGCATGGTGCCGGAGGACCCCGGCGCGCCCCGGCTTCGCCTCCTGCAGGACGGCGCCGGCGGCTGGCGCACGGAACTGGAGGGGTGGGAGGCCGCGCCGCCGGGCCCGCGCCAGGCCGGGACCCTGTTCGGCACCGTTGTCGCGGAGGAGGCGGCCCGGCTGGAACGCGCGGCGGCCCTGGCCGCGCGGGAGCGCGAGAGGGCGGAGCGCGAGCGGCTGGCGGAGCTGGGCGCCATCGCGGCGACGGTGGCGCACGACATCCGCAACCCCCTGAACATCATCGCCATGGCCGCGGCCGCCGCGCCGGGCGAGGCGCGGGCGGAGATCCGGGAGCAGATCGCCCGCATCACGCGCCTCTCGGCCGACCTGCTGGACTACGCGAAGCCGTGGCGGGTGGAGCCCGTTCCCACCGACCTCGGCGACCTTGCCCGCAGCGCGGCGCGCGGTGCTCCGAATGTCGAGTTCGGCCCGCGCCTGGAGGCTCCGCTCCCCGTGCGGGCGGATCCCTCGCGGATGACGCAGGCCCTGGTGAACCTTGTGGAGAACGCCCGTGCCGTGCCCGGCGTCCGGCGGGTGATGATCGACGCGGAGAGGGGCCGCGGCGGGGCGCTCCGCCTGCTCGTTCTCGACGACGGCCCGGGCGTGCCGGCGGAGCTGCGCGAGGAGCTGTTCCGCCCCTTCGTGTCGCGGACGCCCGGCGGCACCGGCCTGGGCCTGGCGATCGTGGCGAAGGCGATGGAGGCGCACGGGGGAACGGCGGGGCTGGAGGAGCGCGCGGGCTGGAGCACCTGCTTCGTGCTCACCCTTCCGGCGCAACTCGTGCTGCCCCCGCGGATGGAGTCAATGGGATGACGCCCGACACCCCCGGCCGCGTGCTGCTGGTGGATGACGAGGCGGCCTTCCGGCGCCTGGCCTCCTCCTGGCTGGAGGGGTTCGGCCACCGGGTCGTCACGGCGGGCGACCCGGAGGAGGCCGCGGCGCGCTTCGCGGCGGGCGAGCCCGAGGTGGTGGTGCTGGACCTCGTCATGCCGCCGCGGCTGGTGCCGGAGGCCGGGCTCGACCTCATCCCCGCCTTCGCCGCCGCCCCGGTGATCGTGCTGACGGCCCATGCGGACCACGACCTGGCGCTGCGCGCGGTGGAGCGTGGCGCCTGGGACTTCCTGGCCAAGCCGGTGGAGCCGGAGCTGCTCCGCTTCGCGGTGGAGCGCGCCCTGCGGCAGGCGCGCCTGCGGCGCGAGCTGGCCGAGCTTCGCGCGGGCGATGGGGCCGAGGACCTGGGCCTCGTCGGCCGGAGCGAGGTGATGGGGCGCCTGCGCGAGACCGTTCGGAGGCTGGGGCCCACCTCGCTGCCCGTGGTGGTCCTCGGGCCCACCGGGACGGGCAAGGAACTGGTCGCCGCCGCGCTGCACCGGACGGGCCCGCGGCGCAGCCGGCCCTTCCTCGCCGTCCACTGCGGCGCCCTGCCGGGCGAGCTGCTGGAGAGCGAGCTCTTCGGGCATCTCAAGGGTGCCTTCACCGGCGCCCACCGCGACAGGCCGGGGCTGGTGGAGGCGGCGCACCTGGGCACGCTCTTCCTGGACGAGATCGGCGAGATGCCGCCCCTGATGCAGGTGAAGCTGCTGCGCTTCCTGGCCGATGGCAGCTTCACCCCGGTGGGCGGGCGGGAGGCGCGGCACGCCGATGTGCGGGTGGTCGCGGCGACGCATCGCGACCTGGAGGCGATGGTCGCGGCCGGTGCATTCCGCGAGGATCTCTATTACCGGCTGAAAGGCTTTGTGCTGCGGACGCCGCCGCTGTCGGAGCGCCGCGAGGACGTGGCCCTGCTCGCGGCGGTCTTTCTGCGCCGTGCCGCGCCGGGCACGCGGCTGACGCCGGACGCGCTGGACTGGCTAACGTCCCGCGAGTGGCCGGGGAATGTCCGCGAACTCCGTGCACTGGTCGAGACCGCCGGCGCCCTTGTGGGCGGTGAGTGGAATCTCGTGGACGCGGCCTCCCTCCGCTTCACGGCGGGGGAGGACACCCTGGAGGCCGAGCCCCCTCCCAGCGCAGACCCTCCCCAGGGCGGGCTCGACGCGGCGATAGCGGCGTTGGAGACGCGGATGCTCCGCGATGCCTTGGCCGAGACGGGCGGCAACCAGTCCGAGGCGGCGCGGCGGCTCGGGATTTCCCGGCCAGGGTTGATCAAGAAGATGGCGCGACTGGGTTTGAGGTAGCCGCAACGTCTTACGCCGATCCCGGCCGCCAGCGATGCCTGACAGCGGCTGCTGATCCGACCGAAGCGCTCATTCGACTGTGACAGGGCGTTGCTGCCAAACGATGCTGGCCGGAAGCAGAATGTCCGCTTCCCGCCGTGGCAGCCGAGAAGCCGACACCCGATCCGTCAACGGCACACCTCCCACCGAAATGAATACTGTCTCCTCCAGCCTCACTGGTCCCCCTTTCCGGACCGGCCAAGGAGGGAGCGACCGGACACCGCGGCGCGCGAGGAAAGCTTGTTCTTTGCGGCGTCCCTTCCCGATGAACGGTTTCGTACAACTCCCCCCTCGGTTCTGGCCTAGAACCCCTCCATCGCCCGCCGAGACCCTCGGCGCGGGTGACTGAGAGACGCGCCGCGCTCCCGCCGACACCCCGTCGCAGGAGCTATCATGGCCGCCTCCGCCGTACCCCTGCCCGCAACCCGCAACCGCCTCCTCTCGGCCCTGCCGCGGGACCTGCTCGCGCAGCTCTGGCCCCGGCTCGAACCCGTCGAGCTCGCCCTGCACGAGGTGCTGCACGAGGTGGGAAAGCCGATCGCCTTCGTCCTCTTCCCAGAGACAAGCTCCGTCTCGATGCTCGCCTATCTCGAGGACGGCGACGCCGCCGAGGTCGGGATCATCGGCCGTGAGGGGATCATCGGCATCGCGGTCCTGCTCGGGGCCGGGCGCGACGACCTCGAGGCGCTGGTGCAGAACCCCGGCACCGCCCTGCGGATGGAGGCCGGCGCCTTCCGGGACGCGCTGGACGCCCACCCAGCGTTCCGCGCCCTCCTCCTCCGCTACGCCCATGTCCACCACACCCAGGTCGCGCGGACCGCGGCCTGCAACGCGCACCACAGCATCGAGCAGCGCTTCGCCCGCTGGCTTCTGATCAGCCACGACGGCGCGGAGGGCGACACCTTCCCGATGACGCAGGAGTTCCTCTCGATGATGCTCGGCGTGCGCCGGGCCGGGATCTCCTCCTCGGCGGCGGGGCTCCGGCGCGCGGGCATGATCGACTACGCGGCCGGCCAGATGACGGTCACCGACCGCCCCGGCCTCGAGAGCGTCGCCTGCGAGTGCTACGGCGTCGCCCGGCGGGCCTCCGATCGCCTGTTCGGGCCGCCCGGGGGCGCGCGCGGCCCCTACCGGGCATGACATCCCCGGGGGGCGCCCATCCCTCCCGCACCGGCAGGGCGGGAAGGGGCCCGCGCCGGCCGGGGCCCTTCCCGTCCGGCAGCCCGTCCCGCGCGATCGCCCCCTCGATGGACCAGCCTTCGATCGATGGGTGCACGGTACCGCACACCGCCGGCGGCCCCGTCTCCCTATAGCGCGCCCACCGCCCGCCGCGGCCCTCTCGGCGCGGGTGGCTGGGAGACGCCCTGCACTCCCGCCGACACCCCACCGCACGAGCTGCAATGGCCGCCTCCGCCGATACCCCCCCCCCACCCGCAACCGTCTCCTCGCGGCGCTCCCGCAGGCGGTGCTGGAAGCGATCTGGCCCCGGCTGGAGCCGGCCGAGCTCGCCCTGCGCGAGGTGCTGCAGCCCATCGGCACGCCCGTCCGCCACGTCTACTTCCCCGAGACCGGCTGGGCCTCGATGCTCGCCTACCTGGAGGACGGCGACGCGGCCGAGGTCGGCCTGGTCGGCCGCGAGGGCATGATCGGCCTGCCCGTGTTGCTGAACGCGGACTCGGACGACATCGAGGCGCTCGTGCAGTGCCCGGGGACGGCGCTCCGCATGGAGGCCGGCGCCTTCCGGCTGGCGCTGGAGGCGCATCCCGACCTGCGCGACCTCCTCCTCCGCTACGCCCTCGTCCACCACAGCCAGGTCGCGCGCACGGCGGCCTGCAACGGGCGGCACGGGATCGAGCAGCGCCTCGCCCGCTGGCTCCTGATGGGCCACGACCGGGCCGAGGGCGATTCCTACCCGATGACCCATGAGTTCCTCTCCATGATGCTCGGGGTGCGCCGGGCCGGGGTCACGGTGGCCGCGGGCCTGCTGCAGAAGGCGGGGTTCATCCGCTACGCGGCGGGCCGGATGGAGATCACCGACCGCCCCGGCCTCGAGAGCGCGGCCTGCGAGTGCTACGGCATCGTCCGGCGCCTCTCCGAGGCCCAGTTCGGGCTGGCCCCGGGCGCGAAGGGCACCTACCGGCCCTGAGGGCGCAAAAAAACCGCCCGATCCGGCGGCGGGCCGGGCGGGTGGTACGGTATGGGACAGCAACGGCGCGGCGCGGCACCCTAGACAGAACCCCAGGATATCGGGGGGGGGGGGGGGGACCAGCCCTTGCGCGACGAAGACGATCTGAAACAGGCCCAGGGCGCTCCCGGCGATGACGGGCACGACGACTACGCGGCCCGCGCGGCGGCCGCGGCGGCCATCGCCGCCCGGGCGCTGGAGCGGAATGCGCCGGGCGTGGCGCTCGCCGCCGTGCAGGAGGCGGCGCGCGCGGCCCTGCTCGCACTGTCCCATGTGCCGGATCGGCACACGAACGAGGACCTGCGCTTCCTCTCCGCGCTCGCCGCCGACCCGCCCGACAGCTTCTCCGGCCGATCCGACACGCGCGAGGCTGCCCTGCGTCGCGCCCTCCTGGTCCTCTCCCAGATGATCCCGCCGGTGCCGGTGGATGAGGAGGCCACGCCGGCGCCGCGCGACGCTGTCGCGCCGCCGAAGCCCAGGCTCCGTGTCCTTCTGGCGGAGGATGAATGGTTCATCGCCGAGGAAGCGGCGGAGTGCCTGGAGAGGGCGGGCGTCGAGGTGCTGGGCCCGGTGCCGACGGTGGACGATGCCCTCCGGCTCGTTAGGGCCGCCTCGGCCGATGGCGGCATCAGCGCCGCGGTGCTCGACTTCAACCTCAGCGGCGCCCCCGCCACACCCGTGGCCGAGGCCCTTGCCGCCACTCGCGTGCCGTTCCTCTACGTGACGGGTTATCCGCCCAACCATCTCCGCGACCGGTTCCCCGAGGTGCCGATCCTGGAGAAGCCCTTCCACCCCGATGCGCTGCTCCGCGGCGTCCTGACCCTGGGCGCCCCGAGGCAGGGCACGGCAAAGGTCGCGTCGGCGCAAGGGGCGGGGGCGGCACCTGGCCTCCATCGCCTCGGTGGTCCCGGGCCCGGCAGGGTTGCCGCGGGACACCATGCTTCGGGCTGGGCGGGCTCCGGCCAATGAAGTGCCGCGATGCCGGGCTTCAGCCCGCTCCGGATCTGGAGATGATCGTCGGGGAGGCGTTCGACCGGGTTCTGGCCAGCGTTCCGTCCGAACGCCTCGCCGCCACGCTCGGCCGGTTGCGTGCCCAGCTGGAGCATTGCCTCACCGAGGCGCCGGTGAGTGGCGCAACGGTGGGATCGATCGAGTTGCGCGCCCGCCTCGCCGCCGCCATCGATAGCAGGGTGCACGGCCGCGGTACGCCAATCTGATCCTGGCCGGGCGGTGCGGTGCTGCCCGGCGGGAGCGTTGACAGAGGAGCAATGGGCCGGAACCCGCGCCGGCCAGTGTCCGCTTCTGGGTGGGGCGATGATGCCGCTCTACCGCCGCTTTGGGCGCGAAGCGGCCATGAACGGGTCGCACCCGGCCTAGCGGGGCGGCGCGACCTCCTTGAAGCGGGAGGAGACCTGGAAGTCGTCCGGGTCAGCTTCGCCGTAGCGCACCGACACCACCTCCGTGCTGCCCGTGGCATCCGAGCGGCGGAGCTGCAGGCCGTCCGTGGTCACGCAAGCGGTCGCCTCGGGCTCATCGCGGATCTCGCTGCGGATGCGATAGACCGTGCAGCGGAGCCCGGCCACGGTGTCCTCGCCTTGGGCGGTCAGCACAGGGCGGTCCCCGCGCGACAGCCTGCCCAGGCGCTCGGACAGGGGACCGTCCGCGAGGTAGGCCACCGAGTACTCAGCGGTGGAGGGACTGGCCCGTGTGATGGCGCGGGCGAATGCGTCGGTGATCAGGACGCCACCCCAAGAATGGCCGGGGTAGTCCACCCTCACCCTCCACCCAGCCGTATCGTAGCGGGCGCGCAGATCGGTGCCGGGATCCTGGGAGCTGCGGTAGGTGATGGTAGCGTCCCGCGCCGGGAATAGGGGAACGGCCGGGGCGGCCGGACGGGTGTGCGGGCGGTCCGTGACCGGGCGCACGCGAGCGCCGGAGGACCGCGCCGGCATCGGGAGGGCCGGGCGGTCGGTCACGCTGTCGAGCGACAGGACGGCGTCACCTGCCCGGACGAAGCTGCCTACGGGACCGGTCTGCGCCGGATCCATGTAGATCTCGAGAAAGCGGCCCTCGCGCAGGTCGCCGGGCCATACTGCACGCCCCTCACGGGCCTTTGCAGCGCCGCCCCCGTATCCCCACGCCGAGCGTCGGCTTGCCTCCGGATTCGGGCGTCCGGCACAGCCGAGCCGAACCCGGAAGCGGGCCCCTTCGGGCAGGACTTCGCGGCCGCGGAAGGTCCGCCGTGCTACCGCGTCCACCGTGCAGTCTCCCCGGTGCCGGAGAGTCGGGATGACCGCCGACACGACCTCCGCCTGGACGTGCACGGCAGCGGTCCGCATCTCCTCGCGGTAGCCCTCCCACCGCTCGGGAGACGGAGCCTGGGCCATAGCGGCCGGGGCGATGAGCAGGACAGCCAGAGCGGCCGACCAAGCGTTCCTGGTCGTCATGTCCTATGCTTCCTTCAACGCAGGCCCTGGCCGGTCCCGGCCATGCGATGACGCACCACGGCCCCGGACCAGCCGGTCAACCGCTCGAGGTTCGACGCCCACTGGGCGTAGCGGGCCTGGAGCCCGGCCTCGTAGGCGCGGCCTGCGCGGCAGACCGAGGTGTCACCGCGATAGGCGTGACGGGTGACAAGGCGGACCTGGTAGGTGCGATTATCGACGGTTTCCTGAAACGCAAGGTCCTCCGGGAAGTGCTCGCGGTCGTAGCGGACATGCAGCCGCGTCACGAAGGCGTTCTGCTGCCATCCCTGTTCGGGTACCCAGGTGGCGCCGAGCTCGCGCAGTTCCGCGTTCGACAGGTTCGGGGCCGCGCAGGGATCGCAGGCGCCCATGTTCCAGGCGTATTCGAGGAAGACCGCGTTGCGTCCGGCTTGTTCGTGCGCCCGGTCGAAAGCCGCGTCATAGAGCCTGCCGAACTCCTCCTGGGCGAAGACCGGCACTTCGATGTCGGTCGGCATGCGCTGAGTGCGGTAGTTCGTCGTCTCTACGCGTCCGCGACGGGTGAGGGTGAGGACCACCATCTCCTGGGGGCCGGTCGCGTTCACCGTGCCCAGGCGGATGGGCAGCATGAACTTGGGGGATTCGTAGTCCACCCGGATGGGCCGCAGGAAGCCGGACGTGTTGTTCCGCATCCTGTTGAGGTTCACCTTGGCCACGAAGAACTTCATGTCCTGGCCGAGGTAGCTGTTCACCGTCTCCTCCGCTCCCGGCGGGATCTTGTAGCCGTTGCGGTTAAGATAGCGGATCAGGTCGCCGCTGTCGGTCGCCGACAGCACGACAATGTCGTATTCCTCGACCGCGAACTGCGCCTCGACGCGCACGGTCGCTGGCGCGGCGGCGGGCGCCGGAGCCGGGACTGCCATGGAGTACCGACGCTCGGGCTCTGGCTCGGGGCACGGATCCTCGTCAAAGTACTCGACAATGCGCGGCTTGGTGTAATCCACGAGGTGCTGAACGGTGTCCGGCCTGACGATGCTCACCTGCTCGCGCCGGATGACGGTCGGCACCGGCACCACCATGGCGAACTCCTTGGGATCGCCGCTGACATCGCTGGCCATCGTGATCGAGGTGCGGTTTCCCTCGCGGGCCAGGACGACACGCGACGCCCTGTTCACCAGAGGCTCGCTGGAGGTCGCGACGTAGAAGCCGCAGAAGGCCTGGGCGGTCTGCGACACAAACAGCAGGGCGGCGAGCGCCACGGGCAGGACACGGATCTTCTTGGTCATAGGGTCATGCTTCCCGGGTTCCAGACCAAGCGAAGCGCGCGGAAGGGCGCCAGCGGTCGATGAGGGGGGTGGCCAGCGAGACCGCGGCCAGGGCGTAGAACAGTCCCTCCCGGACCTGCCAGCGGAACTGGAGGTGATAGCCGATCGCCGCCACGGCAAAGGCGAAGACCATCCGGCCGGATCGGCTGTCAGGCGTGGAGCGGGGGTCGGTGATCATGAACAGCGAGAAGATGAGCAGTGCCCCGGACTGCATCTGGTGCGCCGGGATGGTCAGCGGATCCCCGAGCCACAGGCACCGGCCCAACAGCAGCGCTCCGTAGGAGGCGAGGAACGCCAGGGCGATGTCGAGGCGGCTGGACCGGGCCAGGACGAGGCCGCCGAACCCGGCCACCATCAGTGCAAGCCAGGTTGCGTTGCCCCAGAGCCCTGGAGAAACCCAGACCTGCCCCGTGGCGAGCATGGCGACGATGGCGAAGCAGGCCGGGTTGAAGACATGCTTGCCACCAATCCGGAGCAGGAATTTCGAGCCGATACCGACCGCAGCGGCCGCGACCCACGAGAGCGGGTCGGCCGAGCGCAGCAGCAGGGACAGCGAAAGGCCGGTCACGAGCGGGCTCCGCCAGTCGAACGGCGTCCCGGTCGCCCGGCAAGAGGCGGCTTGGACGACGAGCGCGGTGCCCACGGTCACCAGGGCCTGGAGGGGAGTCGCACCGAGGTCGAACGCCCAGATCTCGAGCACGAGCAGCGTGGAAAGCGCCGCGATCTGGACATACCGTGCGTCGGTCGTCATCCCGTCTCGCCCCATTTCCGCATGCAGGCTCCGCAGAAGCCGATTTTTTGTCAAACCGGCGCTGTGCATCATGGTCCGCCTGGGAACGTCCCGGGACTGCACGGATGAGCGCAGTAGTTCGGCACCCGTCGCGGAGGCGGGCTCACAACTCAGCACTCCGCTATGCTGGCCAGGAACCTGCTCTACCCCGGTGTGACCCGGGGCAAGCGGCTCGTCGTGCTGGTAGGCCAGCGGCGGGCGCTGGCCATCGCGGTCAAGAACAGGAACACCCGTCGGCAGTGGTCGAAGCTGCGGGAGTAGATGACCGTCTCCGTAAGCTGAGCCCAACGCCGATGTGTGATGTCCCCTGAGGGATAGACATGTCTGTTTGCCACCTCAGACGGCTATATGCCATTCGGGGTAGACGATTTCCGCTTTCCGGAAGGCAACGGCACCACGCGAACGGCCGAGAAGGGCGCTGAGCCGACGGGTGAAGCTGGCCGGAAGCGGCACTTCCGCTTCCGGAGTGCAGGTGTCGAGAAGCGGGCATCAGCGATCCGGCAGCGGACATGTTGTCACCGCACCATCCTGATGGGCATTGATCCTAGGGAATTCTAAGATCCCGATCGTGGCAGTGCGTTCAGCTTGCCAGCTTGAGCACAACCACGCCGCCGATGATCAGGGCCACACCCGCGGAGCGGGCCACAGATGTCGGATCGCCGTAGATCATGATGCCGACCAGGAACGTCCCAGCGGCCCCGATGCCAGTCCAGACCGCATAGGCCGTACCCAGTGGGATCTGCCGCTGGGCCATCCAGAGCAGGGTACCGCTCGCTCCCATGAATGCGAGGGCGACCACGATGCCGAGCCAGCGCGTTGCCGGAACCTGGGCCATCTTCAGGCCGACGGGCCAGCCGATCTCCAGGAGGCCTGCCAGGACCAGGTAAAGCCAACCCAAGGTCTTTCCCCCTCTCAAATCTTGCCGTCGAGGAGTGCGCGAAGCCCGTCGCGGACACCGCTCCACTCGTCATCGCTGAATTCCATCAAGCCGAAGGTGCGCAGAATGAACGCCCCCTCGGTGGCCAGCAGCGCCATCCTGGCGCGCTGCCCTTGCTTCGAGCGCGGGTCGAGGGCGCCGAAGCGTTCGGCGTACCAGGCCCTGCACTCCGCCCGATGATGCGAACTCTCTATTAGGGCGGCCATCAGGCCCGCGGCCCTAGTGCGGCCACCGGCGTCCATGCCCATCGTCGCCTCGACGTGCCCCCGCACCGCCTCCTCGGCTTGCGGGTCCGGGCCGACAATGGCGTTGAGCTGGGCATCGTACTCGCGCGACCAGCGCTCGATCATCGCGCCGATGAGTTCATCTTTGGTCCCAAAGCGCGACTGAACGCCCCCTTTCGAGATGCCCGCGGCCTTAGCGACGGCATCAAGCGTCAGGGCGCCGGTTCCCGCCTTGAGCAGGATGCCCTCTGCGAGGTCGAGAACCCGGTCGCGGTCGATGGTCGGCGGACGCCCCACCAGATGTCTCCTTGACGAGTTCAATTCCATCTGTATGGATTTATACGGCCCGGTGCTGCCACGGGCAAGCACCTTCCTTGGGCCGCCTTCCTGAATCTGGTGACGTCATGCAACGCCGTTCCGCGCTGTCCCTGCTCCTCCTGCTCGCCGCCTGCGGCGAGGCGACAGGGCCATCGGAGTCAACGCCGCCACCCACCAAGGTCGGCGTCGTCGAGGCGCGACCCCAACCGACTCCCCTGGCTTTCGAGTACGGCGGCCGGGTCACGGCCGTGCGCCAGACCGAGGTGCGCGCCCGCGTCGGCGGCATCCTGCTCCGGCGCGCCTACACCGAGGGTGCCGCCGTCAAGGAGGGCGACGTCCTCTTCCGCATCGATCCCGCCACCTACCAGGCTGCGGTGGACCTCGCCGAGGCCCAAGTCCAGGAGGCCGACGCGGCGGTGCAGCGGGCCCGCCGCGACCAGCGGCGGACCGCGGCCCTCCTGCGCGCGGACGCGGGCAGCCTGAAGGATCGGGACGACGCCGTGTCTGCCCTTGCTCAGGCGGAGGCCGGGCTGGCCGCCGCACGGGCGCGCCTTGCCACGGCCCGCCTCGAGCTCGGCTACACCACCGTCACCGCCCCGATCTCCGGCGTCACCAGCCTGGAGGCGGTCCCGGAGGGCAGCCTTGTCAGCGCCGGGGGCGAGAACTCGCTGCTGACCCGCATCACGCAGATGGATCCGGTCTACGTGGCCTTCGCCTTCAACGGCCCTGACCTCGCCGCCCTGTCCGCGGGCGGCGTGCGGGACCTGCCCGTGCAGGTGCTGCTGGACGCCGATGGCGGCCCGGAAGGCAAGGTGAGCTTCACCGAGGCGACGGTGGACCCCACCACAGGCACGGTGCGCGGCCGCGCCACCTTCGCCAACCCCGACCGGCGCCTGATCCCCGGCCAGTTCGTCCGCATCCGCGTGTCCGGCCGGTCGCGGGAGGCCATCCGCGTGCCCCAGGCGGCGGTGCAGCAGGACGTCCAGGGCCCCTTCGCCTACGTCGTCGGCCCGGGCAGCAAGGCCGAGCGCCGCGCTCTCCGGCTCGGGCGCACCGTGGGCAGCGAGTGGGTGGTCGAGGACGGTCTCCGGCCCGGTGACCGCGTCATCGCCGAGGGCGTGGTGAAGGTGGTCGAGGGCGTGCCCGTCGAGCCAGCCCCCGTCGAGGCCTCGCCGGTCCAGGTCGGGGAGGCCCGGCCGTGAGCGCCCGCTTCTTCATCGAGCGCCCGGTTCTCGCCGGGGTGCTCTCCATCGTCATCGTCCTGGCCGGGCTGGTGGCCATGCGCGTGCTGCCGATCGCGCAGTACCCGCAGATCGTGCCGCCGCAGGTGGTCGTCTCCACGACCTACTCCGGCGCCGATGCCGACACGGTGGCCCAGACCGTCTCGGCGCCGCTGGAGCGCGCCATAAACGGCGTCGAGGGGCTGATCTACATGCAGTCCGTCAACACCGATGGCAGCATGACCCTCACCGTCAGCTTCCAGATCGGCACCGACCCGGACCAGGCGACGATCAACGTCAGTAACCGCGTCCAGGGCGTGCTCGCGACCCTGCCGAGCGAGGTGCAGCGGGTCGGCGTCACCGTCAGCAAGCAGTCCAGCGCCTTCCTGGCCATCGTGTCGCTGACCTCGGCCGCCGACCGCTTCGACGAGATCTTCCTCAGCAACTACGCGCTGCGGAACGTCATCGACGAGATCAAGCGCATCCCCGGCGTCGGCAACGCCTCGCTCTTCGGGCAGAAGGAGTATTCCATGCGGATCTGGCTGCGGCCGGAGAAGCTGGCGCAGTTCTCCCTGACCGCCTCGGACGTCACCGCCGCCATCCGTGAGCAGAACCAGCAGTTCGCCGCTGGGCAGATCAACGCCGCCCCGAGCGCGGGGGGCGGGGCCTACACCTACGCCATGACCGCCCAGGGCCGCCTGCCGGACGTGGCCGCCTTCGGTAACATCATCCTCCAGGCCCGCCCCGACGGGTCCACCTTGCGGCTGCGCGACGTGGCCCGCGTGGAGCTCGGCTCCCAGCAGTACGACTTCCTCGGCACGCTGAACGGCCAGCCCAGCGCCCCCTTCGGCATCTATCTCCAGCCCGGCGCCAACGCCCTGCAGACGATGGACGCGGTGACCGCGCGCATGGAGGAGCTGGCCCGGTCCATGCCGCAGGGCATGTCCTACTCGGTCCCCTACAACACCACGACCTTCGTCCAGGTCTCGATCAGGCAGGTCATCACCACCTTCATCGAGGCGGTCCTCCTGGTCGTCGTGGTGGTGTTCGTGTTCCTGCAGAACTGGCGGGCGACCGTGATCCCACTGATCGCCATCCCCGTCTCCATCATCGGCACCTTCGCGGGCATGTACGCGCTCGGGTTCAGCATCAACATGCTGACCCTGTTCGGCCTGATCCTGGCCATCGGCATCGTGGTGGACGACGCCATCGTCGTGGTCGAGAACGTCGAGCGCCTGATGGCCGAGAAGGGGCTCTCGCCCAAGGAGGCGTCGATCGAGGCCATGGAGGAGGTTACCGGGCCCGTAATCGCCATCGTGCTCGTGCTCTGCGCCGTCTTCATCCCCGTCGGCTTCCTCGGGGGCCTGTCCGGCGAGCTCTACAAGCAGTTCGCCATCACCATCTCCGTCTCCGTCATCCTCTCCGGCATCGTGGCGCTGACGCTGACGCCCGCCCTGTGCGCCGTCATGCTCAAGCCCGGCCACGGCCAGCCTTTGCTGCCCTTCCGCCTGTTCAACCGCGGCTTCGACCGGCTGACGCGGGGCTACACCACCGGGGTGCGCTTCTTCCTGCGCCGCGGCTTCGCGGGCCTGCTCTCGCTCGCCGTGGTCTGCGGCCTGACCGTGATGCTGTTCCGCACGGTCCCCGGCGGCCTGGTGCCCGAGGAGGACCAGGGCAACCTGCTGGTCGTCTGGAGCATGCCGCCCGCGACCTCCCTGGAGGGCACGGCCGCCTCCGGCGTGGAGGTCGAGCGCATCCTCCGCGCCGACCCGAGCGTCCGGACCGTGCTGTCCTTCTCCGGCTTCAACCTGCTCTCCAACGCCGCCAGCACCAGCGCGGGCGCCGCCTTCGTGGAGCTGAAGGACTGGTCCGAGCGCACCGGCGAGGGGCAGGACGCGCGCGTCCTCGCGGGAGCCCTCGCGGGCACGCTCTCCGAGGTCCGCAACGCCTTCGCCCTCGCCTTCAACCCGCCCGCCATTGACGGACTGGGCACGGTGGGCGGCTTCGAGATGAAGGTGCTGGACCGCGCCGGGACCGGGCGCGCGGCGATGACCGAGGCCGTCAACGCCCTCGTCGCTGCCGCGGCGCAGCGGCCGGAGCTGGCCGGGGTCAGCACGACCCTGCAGAGCAACGTCCCGCGTTACCGGCTGGACATCGACCGCGACGCCGCGAAGGCGCGCGGGGTGGCGCTCAACGCCCTGTTCGAAACGGTGCAGAGCACGTTCAGCAGCCTCTACGTAAACGACTTCTCCCTGCTCGGCCGCAACTACCGGGTCAACCTGCAGTCGGAGGGCGAGTACCGCCGGGAGCCGGGCGACCTCAGCCGCGTCTTCGTGCGGGCCAGCAACGGCGAGATGGTGCCCGCCAGCGCCATGCTGACGCTGACCCGCGTGGTCGGCAGCGACTTGGCCGAGCGCTTCAACGGCTTTCCCGCCGCCACGATCAACGGCGCCGCCGCTCCTGGTTACTCCTCCGGCCAGGCGCTGCAGGCGATGCAGGAACTCGCGGCCACCGCCCTGCCGCAGGGCTTCGGCATCGCCTGGAGCGGCGCGGCTTACCAGGAGGTGGCAGGCGGGAGCGCGGCCGCGCTCGCGCTCGGCTTCGGCATCGTCATGGTCTTCCTGATCCTCGCCGCCCAGTACGGGCGCTGGACCCTGCCGGTCGCGGTCCTGCTCGCCGTGCCCTTCGGGCTGTTCGGCGCGCTGGTGGCGGTGTGGGCGAGAGGGCTGAACAACGACATCTACTTCCAGGTCGGCCTCATCACCCTGGTCGGCCTGGCCGCCAAGAACGCCATCCTCATCGTGGAGTTCGCGGTGCTGGAGCGCCGGGCGGGCAGGTCCGCCTTCGACGCGGCGCTGGAGGCCGCCCGGCTGCGCTTCCGCCCCATCATCATGACCTCGCTGGCCTTCATCCTGGGCTGCGTGCCGCTGGCCATCAGCACGGGCGCGGGCTCGGGCAGCCGGGTCTCGATTGGGACCGCCGTGGTCGGTGGGATGGTCGCGGCGACCTTCCTCGCCGTCTTCCTCATCCCGCTCTTCTACAAGTGGTTCGCCGGGAAGGCCGAGGTGGCGGCCGAGGCTGGCGACGGGAGGCCACCGGCCACCGCGAAGGAGGCGACCTGATCATGGCCCGCCGTCATTACCCCCTCTCCGGCGCGGCCTTCCTGCTGCTCGCGGGCTGCGCCGTCGGCCCGGACTTCGAGCGCCCGGCCGCGCCGGACGCCGCCGGGTACCGCCCGGCCCCGTTGGCGGCCACGATCACCGGCACGACCGGCCCCGGCGGCGGCGCCCAGCGCTTCGTGCCCGGCGCGCCCGTGGCGCCGGACTGGTGGCGCGCCTTCGGCTCGGCCGAGCTGGACGCCCTGGTTGCCGAGGCGCTCGCCCGCAACACCGACTTGGAAGCGGCCCGCGCCACGCTCCGGCAGGCCCAGGCCCTGGCCGAGGCCGGGCGCGGCGGCTTCTTCCCGACAATCGGTCTCGCCGCCCAGTCCGCCCGCCAGCGGGTCGAGCCGGTCCCTTTCGGGAGCAGAGCCGCCTCCCCTCCCGCCTACACGCTCAGCACCGCCCGGGTGGAGGTGAGCTACCTCGTGGACCTGTTCGGCGGCGTCCGGCGCGAGGTCGAGGGGCTCGACGCCGAGGCCGACCGACTGCTCTTCGAGCGCGACGCGGCGGCCCTGACCCTCAGCGGCAACCTCGTGAACGCCGCTGTCCAGGACGCCGCCCTCCGGGCCGAGATCGACGCCACGCGCGAGATCATCGCGGCCGCGGAGGACAGCCTGCGCGTGCTGCGGAGCCGCCTCTCGCTCGGCGCCATCGCCCGGAGCGAGGTGCTGCTGCAAGAGGCAGAGGTGGCGCAGCGGCGCGCCGACTTGCCCGTGCTGCAGAAGGCGCTGGAGGAGCAGCGGACGCTCATCGCCGTCCTCGCTGGCCGTACCACGGACCGCCATCCCCTCTCGCTGCCCCCGCTCGACGCGCTGCGCCTGCCGGAGACGCTGCCGGTCCGGCTGCCCTCCGAGCTGGTCCGCCAGCGCCCGGACATCCTCTCCGCGGAGGCGGCCCTGCAGGCGGCCAACGCGCGCATCGGCGTGGCTACGGCCAACCTCCTGCCCCGGGTGACCTTGACCGCGAGCTACGGGACGGCGGCGACGTCCGGGATCTCGGCCTTCACGCCGGAGGGGCTGATCTGGTCGGCGGCGGCGGGGCTGGCGCAGCCGATCTTCCAGGGTGGGCGGTTGCTGCGGGAGCGGGATGCCGCCATCGCCGCACGGGACGCCGCCGCGGCCGGGTACCGGGGCGCCGTCCTCCGCGCCTTCAAGAACGTGGCCGACGCGCTGCGGGCCGTCGAGCTCGACGCGGAGACCCTGCGGACCCAGGACGAGGCGGCGCGGGTCGCGGCCCAGTCCCTCGACATCGCGCGGCGGCAGCAGCGGCTGGGCGCCGTTACGACGCTGGAGGTCCTGACCGCCCAGCAGGCCGATGCACGGGCCCGCATCGCCCTAATCCGCGCCCGGGCTGCCCGTTTCGCGGACACCACCGCCCTCTTCGTCGCCCTCGGCGGCGGCTTCGGCGCGGAGGCCGGGGCTGTCGCTTCGGTGTCCGGGCGATGATCCCGCCGACGGTCACAGCCCTCGAGCAGGAGGCCGTTCACTCCCTGCCGGACCCCGGCCGGGGCTGGCAGCTGCGGTTCTGGGCCATCTTCGGCGGGCAGGCGCTCTCGCTCATCGGGTCGGCCCTAACGCAGTTCGTGCTGCTCTGGTGGATCACCGACACCACGGGCAGCGTCTCGGCGCTGGCCACCGCGGGCACGGCGGCCCTGCTGCCGCAGGCGCTGCTCGGCCCGCTCGGCGGTGTCCTCGCAGACCGTTACAGCCGCAGGCTCCTGCTGATCGCGGCGGACGCCGTCAGCGCGCTCTGCATGCTGGTCCTGATCGCCCTCTTCCTCACGGGGCGGATCGAGCTCTGGCACGCCTACGCCATGATGGCCGTCCGCAGCGCGATGCAGGCCTTCCAGGCGCCTGCCGCGGCCGCCAGCACGGCGATGCTCGTCCCGCGGGACTTCCTGCCCCGCGCCGCCGGGCTGAACCAGACCCTAATGGGGCTGATGACGGTCGCCGCCGCGCCACTGGGCGCTCTGGCCATCGGCGTCATGCCGATCGGGATGGCGCTGGGGATCGACGTGCTGACGGCGCTGCTCGGCATCGTGCCGCTATTGGTCTTCCGCATTCCCCAGCCAGAGGTACCCCCGGCCGACCGGACAGGCATCTGGTCGGAGTTCCAGGGCGGTGTTCGCCTGGTCTGGGGTCACCCCGGGCTGCGTCGCCTCTACGGGCTGCTGGGGGCCGTCGTGCTCGTGGTCATGCCGTCGTTCACCCTGGTGCCCCTGCTGGTGAAGGAGCACTTCGGGGGTGGGGCCGGGCAGGTCGCGGTCATGGAAGGGGTGGCGGGCGCCGCGATGCTCGCGGGCGGAATGGTGGTGGCCGCCTTTCCGCCCGGGCGGCCTATGCCCTGGATCCTGTGGGGCCTTGCGGGATCCTGCTTCGCCGTCGCCCTGGCAGCCCTGATGCCGAGGGAGATGTTCTGGGCGGCCGTGTTCTGGTGGGGGGTGAGCGGGGCCGCCTTCGTTATCGGCGACGCGCCGATGATGGCTCTCCTGCAGTCGTCCATCCCCCATCACCAGCAGGGCCGGGCGCTGTCCCTGATGACCGCCGTCATGGGGCTTGCGGCGCCGGTCGGCCTGGCCGTGGCCGGCCCCATCGGAGAGATGATGGGAACCCGCTGGCTCTTCGTCCTGACGGGCACCCTGGCGGGAGGTGTCGCGCTCGTGGGCTTCCGGTCGAAGGCCCTGCGCGATTTCGGATGAGGCGCACTCCAGGACGGCGATGAACCGCCTCGGATCCAGGACAGCAGAAACCTTCTCGAAGAGTGACGTCCGCTCTGGAGCATGCGCCAGATCCGATTTCACGTCTGAGAAGGGCGCAAAGCGGCAGTCCGCTTGGTTGAACCCTCTTTTCCCCGGCGCAGCCACCAGGCCCCGGCCTGCGATCAGGAAGCGCGCCCTTAAGCGCGCCCGTCCGTCCAAGTCCGAGCCGACGCTGGAAGCTCCCCGATCCCGAAGGGCTCCCGATGACCCATCTCCATCCCGCAGCCTCCGGTAGGCTGCGCGAGCGCTTCGTCGCCGACATGACCGTGCGCGGACTTACTGAGAAGACCCGCAGGAACTACCTCCGCACCGTCTAGGGCTTTGCCGCCTTTCTGGAATGCTCGCCCGGTACGGCTACGGCCGAGGACATCCGCCAGTTCCAGATCCGGCAGTCCGAGTAGGGCCTGCAGGCACCGTTGGGCTCAGGCCAGAACTACAGCCTTGTTGTACTTCTCCGAACCGAGCCGGAACCCGTATCGCCGTACCGCGTCGATGACGCCCGCCATCCGCTCCGGCGCTGGAGGCGCACCGCCCGACACCGTTACCGACTCCCCGATCTTAGCGAAGAACCGTCCCATTCCTGCGCGAGTAGGCCGGGCTGCTGGAGGTGCGTCGCGTGACGACGGACTGGGCCGTGCCGGAGGCGCTCGCCGGTCGCTGTCCCGCGGCTCGGGTCGAGCCAGATGCCATCCTCAACTTCGACGGGCCGCTCCGGACGGCCGCCGGGGTGACGGCGGGCCTCGACCTCGCCCTGGCGCTGGTGGAAGAGAATTGGGGAGAGCTCGCGCGGCAGGTCGCGGCGCAGTTCGTCATGTTCTTCGAGCACGGCGGCGGGCAGATGCAGTTGAGCCGGCACGGCCTCGGCGCGCCGGTCGGGCGTTCCGCCTTGCAGGAGGTCCAGCGCTGGGTCGCCGCACATCCCGCCGAGGACCACGGCGTCGAGCGCCTTCCAGCCCGGACCGGGATGAGCCCGCGGCACTTCGTGCGCCTGTTTCAGGTCGAGACGGGGCTGATGCCGGCCACATATGTCGAGGGCGTGCGGATCGAGGCCGCGCGGCGGCTTCTCGAGAGCAGAAGCATGGCCACGAAGCAGGTCGCGGGCGCCTGCGGATTCAGGGACGCCGGCACTCTTTGGCGTGCCTTCGCTAGGCGGGCCGGCACGACGCCGGTGGAGTACCGGCGTTGCCAGGGCGGGACCGGCTTATGCCCATGGGGCGGGTAGGTGCCCTCAGCGACCGGCCGCTTCCTGGACGAGCCCGGCGACCGCCCGAGGATGGGAGATCAGGGCGACATGGCTGGACCGGAGCTTCACGGCCCGGGCGCTCATGGCGTCCCATTTTCCCCGCTGCGAGGCGGGTGGCCGCGACTGTAAACTTGCCCGGGGACATGCCACGGCTTGATTGATCGATCAGTCGCCATGTGATCTAAGGAGCAATGACTAGCCGAGGCTTTTCGCTCGGCAGCCTGGCCGTTTTGATGTAGCCCGCGTTGTTCACGAGGATGTCGAGCCGCCCGAAGCGCTCGACGGCCGTCGCCACCGCCTTCTCGGCGCTGCCGTCCGCCGCCACGTCGGCGACCAGCGGCACCAGCTCTTCGGACGCCAGGCGCTCCACCTCGGGGTTGATGTCCACCGCGACGACCTTCGCCGCGCTCGACGAAGAGCTCGGTCGTCGCGCGGCCGATCCCGCTCGCCGCCCCGGTGATCACCGCGATCTTGCCACCGATCTCGTCAACGCTGCTTCCGTCGGCCATGCGCCATTCCCCTGTCTGCGGATACGTCGCAGAAGACGTCAGCCCTCCTTTGGTTGATGGCCGATTTGTCGCCGCTTTCCGGACAGAAGCGATACGGTCCTGACGGAAAGTCCAGGCTGGGCTCGCTCGACGGCGAGCGGGTCAGCCGCCTCGTCCCGCGGACGCGCCTCCCTCGCGCCCCGTCGAGACGTTCGCGCCGTCCCCGCGGCGGGTGATCGTGGAAACGCCGCCGTGGGACCGCCGTTCCGGCGAGGAACGAAGCCGACGGCGCCCGGAGCGACGGCCGCCCCCGGCCCGCGCCCCTCAGGCCCGCGAGGGGCGCGGGCGAGCGGGACGGGAGTCCGGGTCCGGGGGCCCGCTGCGACGCAAGGACAGGAGCGCCCGATCATGCCTTTCCCCCCTCGCCGACGCACGCGGCGCGCCGTCCTCGCCCTCGCCGCGGTCCTGTCGCTCGCGGCGGGGACCGTGACGCGCGCCGGTGCGCAGGCGCCCGCGGCCTCGCCGCCGGGCGACGCCGCGTCCGGTGCGCCGGCGGCGGGCGGGACCACCATCACCCTGCTCGGCGTCGGCCCCGGGCCGATGGTGTCGCGCGAGCGCAACGGCATCGCCACGCTGCTCACCGCCGGCGGGCGGCACTACCTCGTCGATGCCGGGATCGGCGCCACCCGGCAGCTCGCCGCCGCCGGGCTGGAGCCGACGGACGTGAGCGCCGTGCTGCTCACCCACCTGCACGACGACCACACGGCCGACCTGCCGGCGCTGCTCAGCTTCCGCGCCACCGCCGGGCTCTTCCCCGGCGCGCCGCCGCGGCTGCGGCTGCTCGGGCCGCCGGGCGTCGCGGCCTACGCCGCGGCGGCGGGGCGTCTCATCGGGGTGAGCGGCGCCATCCGGCAGGCCGAGGCCCGCGCCGAGGGGCCGGGCGCGGGTGCGCAGAACCGGGGCGGGTCGAACCGGGGCAGGTCGAGCCAGGGAGGGGCGCGGGCCGGGACGGACGGCCTGGAGGTCGTGACCCTGCGTCCGGGCGCGGCCTACGACGACGGGACCATCCGCGTCACGGCGGTCGAGAACACACATTATTCCGGCCGCGGCGTCAGGCGCCCGGCCGGGGCCGTCTCCCTGTCCCTCCGGATCGAGGCCGGGGGACGGGCGATTACCTTCACCGGCGACACCGGCCCGAGCCGGGACGTGGAGCGGCTGGCCCGCGGCTCCGACGTGCTGGTGGCGGAGATGGTGAGCGACGACGACTCCGACCTGCCCCCGGGCTTCACCCCCGCGCAGGCGCAGCGGGGCCACCTGTCGCCGCGCCGGGTCGGCGAGCTCGCCGCGGCGGCCGGGGTCGGGATGGTGGTGCTGTCGCACTACACGCGGGCGACCGAGGCCGACCTGCGGAGCATCGCCGCGGTGTTCCCCGGCCGGGTCGTGGCGGGGCGCGACCTGATGCGGTTCTGACCCGCCGCACCGTGTCCGGCCGGATCGCACGGCGGCGCGGCCGGCCCAATGGGTTCCGCTGGGTCGGTCCGGCTGACCTAGCCCTCGTAGAAGCGGTCCGCCGGTAATGTGAGTCCGACGGATCCGTGGAGGGCGTGGAGATGGCGACGAAGCACCACAAGCCGGAGGAAATCGTGGCCAAGCTGGGCCAGGTCAAGGTGCTGCTGGCGCAGGGGAAGTCGGCGGTCGAAGTCGTGCGCGTGATCGGGGTGACGGAGCAGACCTACTATCGGCGGCGAAGTGAGTACGGTGGGCTGAAGCTGGACCAGGCGAAGCGGTTGAAGGTGCTGGCGAAGGAGAACGGCAGGCTTCGCCGGGCGGTGGCGGACCTCACCCTGGAGAAGCTGGTGCTGAAGGAAGCCGCCTCGGAAAACCCGTAAGCGCCGCGCGTTGTCGGACCTGCGTCAGGCAAGTCACGGGCACGCTGGACGTCTCGGAGCGGTTCGCCTGCCGGGTGCTGGGGCAGCACCGGTCCGTGCAGCGCAGGGCACCGCGGGTGGCCGATCACGAGGCGGCGCTGGTGGCTATCGAGTGCGCAGGGCACGGCGTGACGGCGAAAGCCATCGCGCCGGGCCGCATCGACACGCCGAGGGCGGCGGGCGCTGCGCCGGGCATGAACGAGGAGTTCGCGCGCCGGATTTCGGTGGGCCGCATGGGCCTGCCGGAGGAGATCGCCGCTGCAGCGCTCTACCTCGTCGGGGAACACGCCGGCTTCGTCACCGGCACCACGCTCGACGTGAACGGCGGCTTCTTCATGGCCTAGCCGCCTCCTCGGTGCCGGATCAAGGAAGTAACGCAAGACTGGCGAACGTCGTCGGAGGAGGCGTTCAGCGGCGCCGGGATCGTGAGCCAGGCAGCACCCGGCGCAACTTTCCGGGTGGAGCCGTCACCGCGATCCTGGTCCGGCCCTGGGCCGCGGCGGGATGAGAGGCAGGCCCTACATGGTACCGGCGAACCGTTGCGCCACGGGTTGCCACTTCCGCCGCTCGACAGCGATGAACGACGCGAAGTCGTCCGGGGTGCTGAACTGGACGTCCATGGTCTGGTCGCGCATCCGCGCGATCAGATTCTCGTCGGTCAGCGCGGCGCGGAGCGCGGCGGACATGCGGGCAACGGCGGGGGCGGGTAGGCCGCCAGGACCGACGACGCCGTACCAGGCCGTGGCGGAGAAGCCCCGCAGCCCGGCCTCCTGCATCGTGGGTGTGTCTGGAAGGGCGGCGATCCGCTTCTCGCCCATCACCGCGATCGGGGTGATTTTCCCCTCCCGCATCATGTTGGCGCCAGAGCCGGTCGTGACGAGAAGCTCCAGCTGCCCTCCCAGAAGGTCCCGCAGCGCCGGCGCGCCGCCGCGGTAGGGCACGTGGGTCAGGTGGATTCCGGCGGCCTCCTGAAGCATCTCCCCCGCGAGGTGCTGCGTGGTGCCGGTGCCGGCGCTGCCGAAGTTCAGCTTACCCGGCGCTGCCTTGGCGGCGGCCACGACCTCGTCCAGCCGCTTCCATCCGAGGTCGTTCCGCGTGGCGAAGATGTTCGGCGACCAGGCGGCAAATCCGATCGGCGTGAAATCCTTCTGCGGGTCGAAGGGAAGGGACCGGAACAGGATGGTATGGTACGCCATTGGCCCGGTGCTGCAGAGCAGGAAGGTGTGGCCGTCATTCGCACGCGCCACCATCTCCGTCCCGATATTGCCGGCCGCGCCGGTGCGGTTCTCCACCACCACGGTCTGGCCGAGCTCCGGCCCCAGGCCCGCAGCGATGGCGCGGGCGAGTTGGTCCGCTGCCCCGCCGGGCTCGAAGGTGGCCACCAGGCGCAGGGGGCGGTTCGGCCAGCCCTGCGCCCGGACCGGCCGCAATGCCGGAAACGCGAGCGCGGCAGCGCCCGCCAGGACATGTCTGCGGTGGGGCATTATATGGCCTCCTCCAGTACGGTGCCGGTCAGCGCCTCGCGCAGCGCCGGCCCGGCCGCCCGGCGCGGGTTCTTGAAAGCGGCGAGGAGGGCGGCCGCCCCTGTCGGCGCGCCGCCGCCATGCGCGAAGCAGTCGGCGGACTTGGCCAGCAGATCGCCCTCGCTCAGGGGATCCTCGATCCCGCCGCGCAGCGCGTCCCGGCGGGTCGAGAGGGTGCGGCCGTCCTTCAGCCGCAGCGTCACCTCCGCCCAGCGCGGCAGCAGTGCGCCCCTGGCCTCATCAGCGGTCACATTGGGCAGGAAAGCCTGGAGCGCGGGCCGGCGCACCGCCGCATCCTTGAAGCTGGCGAGACGCAAGGCGCCGTCCGCCAGCGCGGCCGCCATCGCGAACTCCATGGAGAACTTGGCATCGAGGCCGGTTGTCGGGCGGTGGTGGATCAGCGGCGCCAGCGCGCCGGACGAGGTGTGGACATGCACGGCCTCCACATCGGCCAGCGTCAGCCCGTGCGCCGCGCGCAGGTCCAGCACCGCGTCCAGCGCGCGGTGTGTCGCGTAGCACAGCGGATACTTCTTCACCTCCAGCCCGTGCTGCAGCAGGGCGGGCGCGTCGCGTGCCCCGGGCAGGGCCAGCATCCCGCCACCGCCGAGACAAGCGAAGCCCAGGGCGCCGCCGAGAGCGTCCGGTGCCGCGTCGAAGCCGATTTCCGCCAGCCGCGCGGCGCGCAGTCCGGTCAGGTTCGCGTTCCCCGCCTGTACCGACTTGGCCATGGTGCCGAAACTGGCCCGCGTGCCGGCCGCCTGGGTGACGGCGAGCCCGATCGCGTGCGCGACCCGCGCCCCGTCCAGCCGGAGCAGACGGGCGCAGGCCGCCGCAGCCCCGATCGCGCCGATCGTCGCCGTGCTGTGCCAGCCCAGGGCGTAGTGCGGCGCGGCCATGGCGGCCGAGAGCGCGGCAATCACCTCGAACCCCGCGGCATAGGCGGTGGTGACGTCGTCCACCTGCAGCCCCTCGGCCTCGGCGAGGGCGAGAATGGCCGGCAGCATCGCAACGGAAGGGTGGCCGCGCATCGCCGAGGTGACGTCGTCGAAGTCAAGGACATGGGCCATGACACCGTTCGCCCAGGCCGCCTCCTCCTCCCGCACATGGTGAGCGCCCGAGGCCGTCCAGAGCGTGCAGGGTCCCTCACCCTGCGCGAGAGCCCGCCGGACCGCGAGGCGTGCGGCCGGTTCGTCGCGCGCCGCCACTCCCACCGCGACGGTGTCGAGCACCGCCCTGGCGACGAGCGCGCGCTCCTCCGGGACAAGGTCCGCTGCGTTCAGCCCGGCCACCCGGGCGGCCAGACGTCCCGTGGCTGACTGCGGTTCCGTGCCGCTCAACGCCGGGGTACCCGGCCAGGCGAGACTCCAGCGCGGCAGGGCGCGCAGGAGCCGACAATGGACATCCGTGTCATGGCGGCTTCCGTCCCGTGATCCCGTCTCCGAGGCCGGGCGGGGTTCTTGAGCGGATGGTATGCCCGTACCGCTGCTCGCGCAACGCGGCAGGAAATCCGCTATGCAAATAGAGGCGCTTCCTGCCGAACTTGGGATCGCGATCTGGTCCCGCTTCTTGACCTCGCGTGACAAACGGCGGTAGCCGTAACGTAATGCACAAATAAATCATTTGCTGCGCGAATGCCGGGCCGGAGTCTGACCACCGGGTGTTGGCAGCGCTGGAGGACCGTTCGATAATGGCCGAGCTCCCGACAGCAATCCGTCCTGCCTATGCGCGTCGCTGCGCGCAGGAGGGCTGAGCCGTGGCCACCTCCATCACGCGCGCGCTCGGGGCCTTCGCCAGCGGCCTGCGATTCGAAGAAATCCCGGCGGAAGCCTCGGCCATCGCCCGGACGGGCTTCGTGGATTGCGTCGGCGTGATGATCGCCGGCCGGGAGGAGCCGGTCGTCGGTATCCTGCGCGACGCGCTCGACGTCGCCGGGCCGCGGGGCGAGGCGGCCCTGACCTTCGGCCCCCTGCGCGCACCGGCCCCCGAGGCGGCCCTCATCAACGGCACCGCCGCCCACGCGCTCGACTACGACGACGTGGCCCTGCGCGGCCATCCCAGCGCCGTGCTCGTCCCGGCAATCCTGGCGGAGGGCGAGGCGCTCGGCGCCACGGGGGCGGAGATGGTCGCAGCCTATGTCGCGGGCTACGAGGTCTGGGCGGAGCTGATCGCCCACGACGAGGACTTCCACCACGAGAAGGGATGGCACCCGACCGGCGTGTTCGGCGCTGTCGGCGCGGCCGCGGCCTGCGCCAGGCTGCGCGGGCTGGACGCGGAGCGGGCGGCCCACGCCGTCGCGCTCGGCGCCTCGCAGAGCGCAGGGCTGGGCGCCAACTTCGGCACGATGACGAAGCCCTTCCACGCCGGGCGCGCGGCGCAGGCGGGCGTGATGTCGGCCCGCCTAGCGCAAGCGGGGATGACGGCCTCTCTCGACGCCATCGAGCACCCGCGCGGCTTCCTCTACGCCATCTCCCCGCACGGCCGGATGAAGGATCTGGACGCACCGAGCCGGGGCTTCGGCCAGGACTGGCTCATCCTGGAGCACCGGCTGAGCATCAAGAAGTTCCCGATCTGCTACTGCGGCCACCGCGCGACCGACGCGATGCTCGCCCTGCTCGCGCGCCGGCCCCTTGGAGCGGAGGAGATCGACACGATCGAGGTGGTCACGAGCCGCGCCCATGCCGGAACGCTCCGCAACGCCATGCCCGCGACCGGGCTGGAGGCAAAGTTCAGCGCGCAGTTCGACATGGCGGCCGCGGTGATCGCCGGGAAGGTCGGGTTAACGGAGCTGACCGACGCTTTCGTGCAGCGCCCGGAGGTGCGGGCGCTGATGGCGCGCGTCACCGTCTCATCCACCGACGAGGCGGATCCGGCCCTGCCGGGGGCCGCGCCCTTCGATACGGTGCGGGTGGCGCTGCGGAACGGCGAGCGGCTGGAGGAATCCGTCCGGCGCGCGCGCGGCCACGCCGCCGTGCCGCTGACCGATGCCGAGCTGCGCGCGAAGTTCATGGACTGCCTGGCCTCCGTGGGAGAGGGCCGGCGCGCGCCCGCGCTCTTCGATCGGCTGAACGACATCGCGACGCTCGGCGCGGCGACGGAGCTGGAGGCGGCCTGAGCGCAGCCCCGCCACCAGCGGTTTACAGCCCGGACGGGTTGGGCCTAGCGTGGGACAGTAGCGAGAAAGCAACTCGCATAGCAAATGAGGGGGCGGTTCCGGCCGGCTCTTCTCCGGGAGAAGCGTTTGATCCAGCCAGTAAACCCCGGTGCTCACCTGACGGGGTGCGCGCGATGAGCGGGCCCCTCGCAGGCCTTCGGGTGGTCGAGGTCGGTGTTGCCATGGCCGGTCCCTACTGCGCGATGACGCTCGGCGACTTCGGCGCCGAGGTGGTGAAGATCGAGCGTGTCGGTGCCGGGGACGACAGCCGCTCGTGGCCGCCGCACTTCTTCGGCGCCATGGGCTACTATTACGGTTCCGCCAACCGCAACAAGCGCAGTGTCGCGATCGACCTGAAGACGCCAGAGGGCGCGGGCGTCGCGCGGCGGCTGATCAAGGGCGCGGATGTCCTTGTAGACAATTACCGGATCGGCGCGCTCGCGCGGGCCGGGCTGGACTGGGAGGGCCTGCAGGCCGCGAACCCGCGCCTGATCTACTGCGCCATCAGCGGCTTCGGCGCCACCGGTCCGCGGGCGGAGGAGCCCGCGAACGACCTTTTCATGCAGGCCTATGCCGGCGGCATGAGCATTACAGGCGAGGAGGGCGGCGGCCCGGTGAAGATGGGCATGTCGGTCGCGGATATTGGCGCGGGCATGCTCGCCACCATCGGCGTGATGATGGCGGTGGAGGCGCGGCATCGCACCGGGCGCGGGCAGCGCGTGGACACCTCGCTGCTTGAGGGACAGATGTCGATGCTTGCCCACTTCGTCACGCGCTACTTCGCCTCCGGCGAGGTGCCGGGGCCGAGCGGCAGCGGCGCGCTGACCAGCCCGACATACCGCGCCTACCGCGCCGCCGACGACTGGATCGTCATCTCTGCCTTCAATCAGCGCATGTGGCGCGGCCTCTGCGCGGCGCTGGAGAGGCCGGAGTGGGTGGACGATCCGCGCTTCGCCGACGCCGCGCTGCGCGTGGCGAACAGGTTGCAACTGATCGACCTCATCGGCGCCGCGGTCGCGACACGCCGCGTGGCGGAATGGGAGATGCTGCTGAGATCGAACGAGGTTCCGTGCTGCCCGATCAACCGCATCGACAGGGTGGTGGCGGAGGAGCAGGTCGCGGCGCGCGGGATGGTGGCGGAGATCGACCTGCCCGGCCTGGGCGCCATGCGGATGGCGGGCCTTCCCGTGAAGCTCAGCGAGACGCCCGCCGCTATCGGCCTGCCGCCGCCGCGCCTGGGCCAGCACACGGCCGAGGTGATGCGCGACGCCGGCTACGCGGATGAGGAGATCAACGCCCTCGCGAGGCGCGGCGCCATCGGCCTGGACGAGGGCTGGCGCGACGGAGACCAGCCGAGCCGCACCGGCTGAGCGCGATGCGGCCGGGAGAAGAGGAGGAGGATCGGGCATGACGCTGCTGACGGACGAGGTGCGGTCCTACATCGGGCGGGAGGGGCCGGCCTTCGCGGCCTGCGACGCCGTGGAGGCCGGTGCGGTCCGCCGCTACGCTCAGGCCATCATGGATCCGGATCCGGCCTACGCCTCGGACCGGGAAGGATTGCGCTACGGCGGGGCGGTGGCGCCGCCGCTCTATCCCTCCTTCATGTTTCGCACGCCCTTCGGCACCCCCGACGTTCTGACGGAGCGCGCGCACGATCCCGACTTCGACGGCATCGTGATGGGCGTGGGGAACGGCCTCCCGGAGCTGCCCCTGCACGGCCTGGCGCTGCTGAACGGCGGCGCGGAGGTGGAGTTCTTCGCCTATGCCCGCCACGGCGAGCGCGTGCTGCAGAAGTCCCGCATCGCGGATATTCAGGAGAAGCAGACGAAGTCCGGACCGATGCTCCTCGTGATCTTCGAGACGGAGTTCACGAACGAGGCGGGCCAGCTCCTGCTGCGCTCCCGCAAGACCATCATCCGGCGGTGAGCGGCATGCGCGAGAGGATCGATTTCGAGGACGTCTCCGTCGGTGACGCCGTGGGACCGCTCGGCAAGGGGCCGTTCACCACGCCGCACCTGATGCGATGGTCGGCGGCGATGGAGAACTGGCATAAGATCCACTACGACCAGCCCTTCGCCACCGGGCACGACAAACTGCCGGGCCTGCTCATCAACGGCTCGCTGAAGCAGCAGTTCATCGCGCAACTCCTGAAGGACTGGGCAGGGCGCGACGGCTGGATGTGGAAGGTGAATTTCCAGTTCCGCGCCATGAACGTGGCGGGGGAGACGCTCTCCGTCTGGGCCAGGGTCACGGGCAAGCGCGAGATGCCGGATTACGGCCTCGTTGATCTGGATGTCGGCATCAGCAACGAGAAGGGAGTGGAATCCACGCCGGGCACCGCCGTGGTCGCGCTGCCCTACCGCGGGCGGGCGCCGGTGCCCTATCCCTTCGTGCCGCCCGCGGCCGGCTGACCCGTGGAACGGCCCGCAGCCCCCGGGAACGCCCGGGGCCTGCGGCGATGCCCAGCGCGGCGGAACGGATTGACTTGCTCCACTGCCGTCTCGCCCGGCACCTCCGGGGCACCGAGGAGAAGATCCTGAAAGCCCCCGAACGGGAGGAACGAACGATGCGGCGAAGGCAATTCCTGTGCGCGGGCGGCGGCCTGCTGCTACCGGCCGGCCAGGGCCGCGCGGCCGGGCCCTGGCCCACGCGGCCGTTGCGGCTGCTGGTTCCCTACGCGCCCGGCGGCGGCGCCGACATCCTCGCCCGCACCGTCATGCGCCACGTCTCGGAGCGGCTGCAGCAGCCGATCGTGGTCGAGAACCGCGGCGGCGCGAACACCATCATCGGCACCCAGCAGATCGTCCAGTCGGCGCCGGACG
Source organism: Pararoseomonas sp. SCSIO 73927 (assembly GCF_037040815.1). Lineage (NCBI taxonomy): Bacteria > Pseudomonadati > Pseudomonadota > Alphaproteobacteria > Acetobacterales > Acetobacteraceae > Pararoseomonas > Pararoseomonas sp. SCSIO 73927. The sequence goes on along the minus strand of NZ_CP146232.1, from coordinate 1,335,924 downwards.
GCTACAACTTCGTCGTCGGCACGTCCTCGCTGGCGATGAATCCTTTCCTCTACCGACGCCTTCCATTCGAGGCGGAGCGCGACCTGGTGCCGGTGGCGCTGCTGGCCACGGTGCGCTTCGTGCTGGTGGTGAACCCGCTGCTTCCAGTGCGCTCGGTGCAGGACCTTGTCGCCCACGGCCGCGCGGCGCCGGGCGGGCTGATCTTCGGCTCCTACGGGGCGGGCAGCACGGCGCATCTCACGGGGCTGCTCTTCGGCCGGGCGGCCGGGGTCGAGGTGACGCATGTCGCCTATCCCGGCTCGTCGCCCGTGCTCATCGACCTCATGGCCGGGCGGCTCGCCTTCGCTTTCAGCACCATCCTCCCCGCCGTGCCGGAGATCGGGAACGGGCGCCTGCGCGCCCTGGCGGTCACGACGCCGGAGCGGGTGAACGCCCTGCCGCACTTGCCGACGATGCAGGAGGCCTGGATGCCCGGTTTCGAGGCGGCCGGCTGGAACTCCGTCCACGCCCCCGCGGGAACGCCCGAGGCGGCGCTGCAGCGGATGAGCGCCGAGATGCTGGCCTCGCTGGACATGCCGGAGGTCCGCCGCTTCTTCGGGGAGCAGGGCTACGTCATCCCGCCCGCCGAGCGGAACACCCCGGCCGCCCTCGCCGCCCTGCAGCGGAGCGATGCCGGGAAGTGGGGCCGAATCATCGAGGACGCCTCGGTCCGGCTGGATTGACCTCCGGCGCATCTTCTTGACCCCCCGATCCGGGATCGTCTACCGTCGGAAAAGGATAAGGTATTCGCGGTGCGATTAGCGGGATCCCTCCCTGCAAGGCGGCACGCGACGGGGCGGGGCTTACCCGGCCCTGCATAACGGGGAATGCCATGAATTTCGGTTACACGCCCGAGCAGGAGGCGCTGCGGCGCGAGGTCAACGCCTTCATTGCGGAGCATGTCACGCCCGAGGTGCTCCACGACAAGGAGGCCCAGGACGACCAGATGCACGGCTCCGGCGTGGCCGACCCCTTCGGTCCGAACATGCGGGAGCTCTACGGCAAGCTGCACGCCCGCGGCTGGCTCGGCATCGCCTACCCCAGGGAGTACGGCGGGCAGGGCGGCGACCGCATCAGCCAGTACATCGTGGAGGAGGCCTTCATGCGGGTCGGCCTCAACATCAGCCTCAGCGGCAGCGGCGCGCCGGCGATCATGGCGGCCGGCACCGAGGAGCAGAAACGCTACTACATCCCGCGCCTGATCAGCCGCGAGATTACCTTCGCCCTTGGCTTCACCGAGCCGCATGCGGGCGCCGACCTCGCCAATATCCGCTGCCGCGCGACGCGGGACGGCGACCACTTCGTGATCAACGGCCAGAAAATCTACACCACCTCCGGCCATCTCTCCTCCCACATTTACCTGATGGCGCGCACGGACCCGAGCCTGCCGAAGCGCGAGGGACTGTCCATCTTCATCTTCCCCATGGACACGCCGGGCATCACCGTGCGGCCGCTCTGGTCCATCCAGAACAACCCGCGCGCCCCGCTCGGCACCACCTATGGCGAGGCGCGGACGAACGAGACCTTCTTCGACAACGTGCGCGTCCACGAATCCACGCTGCTGGGCGGGGAGAACAAGGGCTGGAAGGTGGCGGCGGATGGCCTCAACCTCGATCGTGTCGGTGCCTTCCGCTACGTCATGTCGATCCGGCGCGACGAGGACATGGTCAACTGGGTCAAGACCACGGAGCTGGAAGGCTATGTGGACAACCCGGCGATCCGCGACAAGGTGGCGGAGCTGTGGATTGAGGCGCAGGTCTGCCGCCTTATGACAATGCGGAGCATGTCCATCGTCCAACGCGGCCGCGACTTCACCTATGAGGGCTCTGCCGAGAAGGTCTGGGCCCCCGAGCACGGCGTCCGCACGACGGAGGCGATCACGCAGATGCTCGGCCCCTACGGCCAGCTCCTGCGCGGCTCGCCGTACGCGGTGGAGGACGGGGTCTTCGCGCACAACGTCCTCGGCGCCTTCCAGTCCGGCGTGAACCACGGCGGCGTTACCATCATGCGGGACCAGGTGGCGCGCCGCGGCCTGGGCCTGCCGGCCATGCGCCGGCCCAAGGCCGCGGCGAACTGACGGCCCCTGACAGAACGAGATGACGGACCGCTGACATGGATGTCCTGCTGACCGACGAACAGGAGATGATCCGCGAGACCGCGCGGAGCTTCCTGGAGGGCGAGTGCACGCCGCAGCTCGTGCGCGCGATGGAGGCCGACCCGCTCGGCTACCCGCCGGAGCTCTGGCGCAAGGCGGCGGAGCTGGGCTGGCAAGGCCTCTCGCTCCCCGAGGCCTATGGCGGCTCGGAAATGCCGCTCGTCTATCTCGGTCTTGTCCTCCAGGAGGTCGGGCGCGCCGTCGCGCCTCTGCCCTTGCACAGCACCGCCGTCGCGGCGCTCACGATTGCCGAGGCCGGCAGCAAGGCGCAGTGCGAGGCGATCCTGCCCGGCGTGGTGTCGGGCGACACGATCCTGACCTGGGCCTTCACCGAGGAGGACCCGCGCCTGCGGCCGGAGGCCGTGGCCATGAACGCCGTGCAGGAGGGCGATCACTACCTCCTCTCCGGCCGCAAGATGTTCGTGGACGACTTCGTCGCTGCGGACAAATTCCTCGTCGTATGCCGCACCGCGCCGGCGCGCAGCGGCAGCGCCGGCCTCTCGCTCCTTCTCGTGGATACGAAGGCGGAGGGCCTCTCGCACAAGCCCCTGACCACCACGGCCAAGGACAAGCAGAGCGAGGTCACCTTCAACCGCGTCCGCGTCCCCGTGGCCAACCTGGTCGGCCGCGCGGGCGAGGCCTGGCCGGTGGTGGAGCGGATGCTGGACCGCGCGGCGGCACTGCTCTGCGCGCAGATGCTCGGTGCCGCGCGCAAGGACGCCGAGATGGCCTTCGACTACGCCAAGATGCGCGAGGCCTTCGGCCAGCCCATCGGTGCTTTCCAATCCATCCAGCACATATGCTCGGACATGGTCATCTGGATCGACGGCGGCGAGCTGCTGACCTACGAGGCGCTGTGGCGGATGGACGAGGGCCTGCCGCACGCGGTCGAGGTCTCCCAGGCGAAGGCCTTCTGCAACGAGAAATGCCTTGCCTCCGCCCGCAACGCGCAGATCATCCATGGCGGCATCGGCTTCATGATGGAGCTGGACCTGCACCTCTGGTACCGGCGTATCGCCGCTTGGGGCATGCGCCTCGGCACCACCTACGACCATCGCGCGCGGGTCGCGGCGGCGCTGATCGACTTCCCCGGCGAGGTCGTGCTCGGCCAGCCCGTTCCCGTGGCCGGTGCGGCCGCGGAGCCGGAGCGGGAGCGCAGGGTGGCCTGAACCCCCGCAGTTCCCCGCCCCGGCGGTCCGGGGCGGGGACCGGCATCGTCAGGTCTGGATCTTCGCCCGCCGGATGATGTCCACCAGCTTGGTGACGGATATATCGAAGCTCACCTTGGCCTGGGCGGGCGTCATCGGCTCGGCGGGCACGAAACCCTGCTCCTCCAGAAGCTTACGCAGCTCGGCATCGCCGAGCGACTTCACCACCGCGTCGTTCAGCCGCTGCAGCCGGTCGGCGGGTACGCCGCTGGGCGCGAACATCACGTTCATGCTGACGCACTCGTAGCCCGGAACCCCCGCCTCCTCGATCGTCGGCACGCCCGGCAGGGCCGAAAGGTGCTGGCGCCCCGTCAGCCCCAGCGGCCGCAGCCGCCCGGCCTCGATTGCCGGCAGGGCAGGGGGAATGGTGCAGAAGCTCATGGCGACGCGCCCGCCCATCACGTCGTTCAGCCCGGGCGCCGTTCCGTTGTAGGGGATGTGCACCGTCTCCGTGCCGGCGAGCAGGTTGAACATCTCGGCCGCAAGGTGCCCGGCCCCGCCGACGCCGAAGGAGGCGTAGTTCAGCACCCCTGGCCGCTCCTTCGCGTAGGCGATCAGCTCCCTCACATTGTGGACGGGGAGCTTCGCGTTCACCACCAGCAGGTACGGCACGATGGTCAGCACCGCGACGGCGGTGATGTCGCGCTCCGCGTCGTAGGGCGTGCGGGTGCCCAAATGCGGCATCAGCGCCAGCTGCGTGCCGCCCGACAGCACCGTGTAGCCATCCGGCTCGGCGCGCGCGACGTACTCCGTCGCGAGCATGGTGGAAGCGCCCGGCCTGTTCTCGACAACCGTGGGCTGGCCCGTGTGGGTCGAGAGTCGGGTACCGAAGGCGCGCGCCATGAGATCGACAGAGCCGCCCGGTGTGTACGGCACGATCAGCCGGACCGGCCGGCTCGGGAAAGCCTCCCGCTGTGCCTGCGCGCCCGCGGCGTGTCCCAGCGTGGCCAGGCCGGCAGCAGCCGCGAGTTGGCGTCTTGTCAGCATGCAACCTTCTCCTCCCTGTCGCCGCCCCATCGAGGAGGCAGGCGTCAACCCGAGAATTCATCCTGCGAGTTGATTGTTCGAGATTCAGATTGCCTTGTCTGCGGCAAGGTGATCAACGACTTTGCAGTCCTGATCCCTATCCGAGACACGGCCGGCAGCCGGTTCGGGCAGGGGCTTCAAAGCACGGGGAGCAAAGCCATGTCCGACATTCCGAAGCGCGTCCACATCCAGGAGGAGGGACCGCGCGAGGGCTTCCAGATCGAGCCCGGCCCGATCGCTACCGCCGACAAGATCCGCCTGATCGAGGCGCTGGCCGAGACGGGGCTGGACCACATCCAGGTCTGCTCCTTCGTCAGCCCCAAGATCGTGCCGGGCTGGGCGGACGCCGAGGACACGGTGGCAGGGTTCAAGGCGAAGCCCGGCGTCCGCTACACGGCGCTGTGGTTCAACGAGAGCGGATTGAACCGCGCGCTCGCGTTCCGAGACAAGCTCGCCATCTCCGGCTCGATCTCGCTCACCGCGAGCGAGGGCTTCACGAAGAAGAACCTCAACCGCACGCATGAGGAGAACCTCGCGGCGATGCGGAAGCAGACCGCGCTGCACCTCTCCCACGACGTACCCGTGCGGCGGATCGGCGTGATGGCGGCCTTCGGCTGCAACTACCAGGGCGACATCTCGCCCGCGCAGGTGATCTCTACGGTCGAGGACGGGCTCGCTATCGCCGCCGAGGCCGGGGCGGAGATCACGGACATCTCGCTCGCGGACACGATGGGCTGGGCCATGCCCGCGCGGATCGAGCGCGTGCTCGGCGAAGTGCGGTCCCGCTGGCCGGAGAAGCGCGTCACGCTCCACCTGCACGACACGCGCGGCCTGGCGGTGGCCAACGCGCACGCCGCGCTGAAGATGGGCATTGACCGCTTCGACACCACGGTAGGCGGACTCGGGGGCTGCCCCTTCGCCGGCCAGAAGGGTGCCGCGGGCAACATCTGCTCGGAGGAGCTGGTGCTGCTCTGCCACGAGATGGGGATCGAGACCGGCGTGGACCTCGACGCGCTGATCGAAGTGGGGCGCATGGCCGAGGCGATCGTCGGCCACCAGCTGCCGAGCGAGCTGATCCACGCAGGCAGCCTGGACGCCTTCCGCAAGGCGGCCTGAAGGAAGGGGGCGGCCCGTCCGCCCCCGGACCTACTGCGGCGTCAGCCCGAGGGAGCGCACCACCTCCACCTTTTCGGCGTTGTCTCGCCGGGCCTGGGCGGTGAAGGCCTCGCGCCCGGAATACAGGATGGGCTCGCCCAGGCGGCCCATCACCGCGCGGAAGGAGGCCTCCTCGGTCCCCTTGCGGCACAGCTCGTCCAGCCGCGCCGTGACCGCGGCCGGCGTCCCGCGCGGCACGGTGATCCCCGCCAGCACGGGCTGCAGCGTCGGCAGGCCCAGCTCCCGCGTGCTCGGCACATCCGGCGCGGCCACGCTGCGCTCATCGCCGAACACGGCGAGCAGCCGCACCGGCTTGCCGCGCGCGCCTCCCACCGTGCCCATGCCGAAGTCCAACCGGCCGCTCAGCAGCTCCGGGTAGATCGGCGTCTCCCCGCGGAAGGGCACGTCCGTCACGCGCAGGGAAAGGCCGCGCACGATGTTGGCGAAGGAGAGGTGCCCGAGGCTGTTCGTCCCGAAGTGCCCATAGGTCATCGTGTCCGGCCTTGCGCGAATGGTGGCGACGAGATCCGGCATGGTGCGGTGCGGGGAGCCCTCCGCCACCACCACGGCGAGCACGTTCTCGAAGACGCGGCAGACGTACTCGAATGATTCCACGTCGAAGGGCACGTTGCGCACGGTATGTGCCGCGGTGGTGATCGGCGTGATGGGCCCGAAGCCGATGGTCAGGCCGTCCGGCCTGGCCGAGGCCACCGCCTGCGCCCCGACGATGCCCGAGGCGCCGTCGCGGTTCACCACCACGAAGCGCCCCTCGGACAGGTCCGACATGGCCTGGGCCAGGGCGCGGCCGATCGTGTCCACCACGCCGCCCGCCTGCCAGGACACCACCACCTGCACGGGCCGGTCCGGGTAGGGCGCCACCGGCTGCGCCGCGGCCGTGCCGTACCAGGCGGCCCAGGCCACCGCCGCGGCCAGGGCGGCCCTCAGGATGCACCTCATACGCTCCTCCTCTCCAGGGGGTCTTGCGCCCCTCCGAGCTGTCACGCGTCCTTCCTGCTCTCCGCCACCACTTTCGCCGCGATCAGCGCCTCGATCGCCGCCTCGTCATGGCCCGCCTCCGCCAGGATTTCCCGGCTGTCCTGGCCCACTCCCGGCGCGGGCCGGCGCACGGCGCCCGGCGTCCCGGAGAGACGCGGCACGACGTCTGGCACCGTCACCTCCCCCAGTTCCGAATCCTCCACCGCGCGGAACACCCCGCGGGAGAGGACGTGGGGATCGGCCGCGAGGCCCGCGGCATCGAGGATCGGCGCGGCGGTCACCCCCGCCGCGTCCAGCGTCGCCCAGGCCTCCGCGGCGCTCCGGGTGGAGAGCCAAGCGGTGATCTCCGCCTCCAGCGCCTCCACGTGCTCCAGCCGCGCAGTGTTCGTGACGAAGCGCGGGTCGGACTTCATCTCCGGCCGCCCCATCGCGTCGAACAGCTTCTCCGTCATGGATTGCATGGGCGCGGAGATGGTCAGCCAGTTGCCGTCGCCGGCCAGGAAGGTGTTGCGCGGGGCGGCCGAGGCGCCCTGGCTGCCCGTGCGCCCGCGCACGGTGCCCTTGAAACCCTGCAGCACCGCGTCAGCGCCGAACATCGCCACCATCGGCTCCAGCAGCGAGAGGTCCACGACCTGTCCCCGGCCGCCCGCCTCCCGCGCGCGCACGGCCGAGACGGTGGCGAAAGCGCCCATCATGCCCGCCACCATGTCGGCCAGTGGGAAGCTCGGCAGCAGCGGCGGGCGGTCGGGAAAGCCGTTGCGCGAGGCGAAGCCGGACAGGCCCTCGATCAGCGACCCGTAGCCCGGCCGCATCCGGTACTCCCCCGACTGCCCGAAGCCCGAGATGCGGACGATGACGAGCTCAGGGTGTCGCTCCAGCAGCATGGCCGGTGCCAGGCCCCAGCGCTCCAGCGTGCCGGGGCGAAAGCCCTCCACCAGCACGTCCGCCCGCGCCGCCAGGTGCTCCAGCACCGCCCGCCCCTCGGCGGAGCGCAGGTCGAGCGCGATGCTGCGCTTGTTGCGCCCGTACACCTTCCAGTGCGCGGCGATGCCGTCCGCGATCCAGGCGCGGAGCGGGTCGCCCGGCCCCGGCTCCTCCACCTTCACGACGTCGGCGCCGAAGTCGCCCAGCAGCATCGTCAGCATGTTGCCGCAGACGAGCCGCGACAGGTCGAGAACCCGTATGCCACGGAGGGGTCCCTCCGCCGTCTCTTCCGTCATCGCGTCAGCCCTCGAACAGCGGCTCGGGAACGCCCCGCACGCCGAGGCCATGGAGCGCGAGGAGAGCGCCGGCCAGCGGCTGCCGCGCCCGCTCCGCCTCGCCCAGGAACACGGTGCCGGAGGTGACGTAGAGCACGTCGAGGTCCGGTCCGCCGAAGTTGCACATGGTGGGGTGCGAGACGGGCAGCCGCACGATGCGGTCCAGCCGCCCCTCCGGATCGAAGCGCCCGATCGCGCCGTCCCCGATCAGGGCGCACCAGTAGTAGCCCTCGGCGTCGAAGGTCGCGCCGTCCACGCGCCAGGGCAGGCCGGCGGTCGAGAGGAAGACGCGCCTGTCGGCGATCCGCCCGCTCTCGATGTCGAAATCGTAGCGCCACACCGTCTCCCCGCGGCTGTCGCCAAAGATCATCGTCCGGTCGTCCGGGCTGAAGGCCATCCCATTGGACACGATGAAGCCCGTATCCATCCGCTCGCACGTCATGTCCGGGGAGAGGCGGAACAGCGATCCTCCGGGGTTCTCGTCGCCCGGGTCGCGCGAGCCGCACCAGTAGCGCCCGCGCCGGTCGCAGCGGCCGTCGTTCAGCCGGTTCTCCGGCTTGTCCGGTTCCGGGTCCAGCACCGGCGTCACCGCCCCCGTTTCCAGGTCCACCGCGGCGAAGCCCTGCTTCAGCCCGGCCACCACGCCGCCCCCGCGCCGGAACACGAAGGAGCCGATGTTGTTCGGCATGGTCCAGCGGCGGACCGTGCCGTCCGCCTCCAGCCGCTGCAGCGCGGGATATCGCGTGTCCACCCAGTAGAGGCGTCGCTCCGCCGGGTGCCACATCGGGCTCTCCCCGACGATGTCGGCGCCCTCGTGCACGACCTCGATTTCGGGCTGCGGAAGCTTCGGCATCCGTTCCTCCGGGCCTATCGGGCGCCGGCCGGCCCCATGCCGGCCTGCCAGGTGGAGGGGGCGCTTCCGAAGCCGGACCTGTCCCGCTTCTCCAGCCAGTACCCGTAGGCGGGTGGGATCGCGGTGAAGGCGTCGGGCGCGCCGAGCTTCTGCGCGGCGTCCAGTGGCCAGTTCGGGTTGTGCAGCATCTCCCGCCCGATCGCGACGAGGTCCGCGCTGCCCTCTTGCAGGATCGCCTCCGCCTGGTCGGCATGGACGATCAGCCCCACTGCCATGGTCGCCACCCCGGCCTCGGCCCGGATCCGGGCGGCGTGCGGCACCTGGTAGCCCAGCCGCGGCCGGTCCGCCTCGGTGATGGAGCGCGCCGTCATCCCACCCGTGCTGCAGTCGATCACGTCCACGCCCTTGGCGTGCAGCGCGCGCGCAAGCGCCACCGTCGCCTCGATCGTGCCGCCATCCTCATCGATGGCGGAAACGCGGAAGAACAGCGGCTTCTCCGCGGGCCAGTGCCGCCGCACCTCCTCGACCACCTCCACCGCAAAGCGCATCCGCTTTTCCGGAGAGCCGCCATAGGCGTCGTCCCGTCGATTAGCGGCCGAAGAGAGGAACTGGTGCAGTAGGTAGCCGTGCGCGCCGTGCACCTCCAGCACGTCGAAGCCGGCGCGGTGCGCCCGGCCGGCGGCGGCGCCCCAGGCGGCCACCATGTCCTGGATTTCCGGCAGGGTGAGGGCGCGCGGCACCGCGGCCGCCGGGCTCGCGGCCACGGCGCTCGGCGCCACCAGCTCCCAATCCCCGTCATCCTCCAGTCCGGGATGGCTGGCCAGCGGGGCGCGCCCCTCCCAGGGCACGGAGTTGCGGGCCTTTCGGCCGGAATGGCCGAGCTGGATCCCGATCGCCGCGCCGTGGCCCTTCACGAAGCGGGTAATACGCTCGAGCCCCGGGATGAACTCGTCTTTCCACAGGCCGGGGTCGCGCGGCGTGGTGCAGCCGCGCGGGTCAACCTTCGTGGACTCCATGAAGACCAGCCCCGTACCCCCCACCGCGAACCTGCCGAGATGCATCAGGTGCCAGTCCGTCACGTGGCCGCGCTCCGCGGCGTAGGTGAGCATGGGGGAGAGGACGATCCGGTTCCGTAGGACCAGTCCGCGCAGCGCGAAGGGTTGGAGAAGGAGTGGAGCCTGCTGCATGGACGCGTCCGTCTCCCTCTTCCTCCAGGGGGTAAGGCGGCCATGTCCCGTTCAGGACGCCGCGCCTCCCCTGTGCCAGGCCGTGCTTTACTCGCATGACGAATTGTGTAATCGAAGCGCCGCGATGCTACCGCGCTCGCGGACCGTTCGTAAACCGCCACGGCCCTGCCGTATCCGGAGACCGCTTCTTGGCCTCGATCAAACCTCCCCCGACAAGCGCGGACGAGAAGAAGGACCGGCAGTTCGTCACGGCCCTCTCCCGCGGGCTGCAGCTTCTGCAGTGCTTTACGCCGCAGCGGCCGGAGATGAGCGGCTCCGACCTTGCGCGGCTCACCGGGCTGCCTCAGCCGACCGTGTGGCGGCTCTGCCACACGATGATCGAGATGGGCGTGCTGGTCACGGTCTCCGGCGACAAGATGCGGCCGGGGCTGGCGGCGCTCCGGCTCGGGCACAGCGCCATCGCGGGCCTCGGCATCGCCGAGACGGCGCGGCCGCACCTGCAGGAACTGGCGGATACTTTCGAGGGCGCGGGCGGGCTCGCGACGCGCGAAGGGATCGAGATGGTAATCCTGCAGCGGTGCGAGAGCGACAACCGGCTGCTGATGAATCTTCACGTCGGCTCGCGCGTGCCGCTCTCCACTTCGGCGCTCGGCTGGGCCTGGCTTGCCGGCGTCTCCGAGGAGGAGCGCGCTCGCGCCGTCGGTGAGATGGAGGCCAGGGATGGCGGACGCTGGGGGAAGGCAAAGGCAGGCTTTGCGCTCGCCCTGGAGGAGTTCCGGCAGCGCGGCTTCATCATCAATGCCGGGGTTCTTCACAAGGGCTACAATACGGCCGCGGCGCCGGTAGTGGCCCCGGATGGGTCGGTGCCCTTCGCGATCAACTGCGGTTCGGCCGCCGTCACCTTGTCCGCGGCCCGTCTGCGCTCCGACGTCGGTCCGCGCCTGGCGCGGCTCGCGGAGGCGTTGCAGCACGCGGCGATCCCGAAAAGGACGAAAGGCGTGTCCCCGACGGGAGATCGCCCCGGCCGAAGGGGGATAGCCTGAAGCCTGTCACGGAACGAGCGGCCGCTCCGCTCTGCCAGGACCGTGCTCGGCACTGCGGGTCCTTCGGGCGCACGACCGGGTCATGGTAGCGCCGGTTGGCGAGCGGCCGGACCTGCGGCGCACCTTTGGGCTGCCCGGGATGCTGCACTCTCCCTACCAGCCCCGCGGCCTCTTTCAGCCCGAGGCTTTCCTTCCAGCGAAGTCGCCTCGCGACAGCCTCCGCCATGGTCGGCTCGATCTCGGCGTCGCGCACGGCCTCACATCTCCCGCCTCCGTCGAAGGAAGCGCTTTGGCCTGTGCACGAACAGGTGCTGGCCCTGAATTGAGAGCATAAGCGGTTGCGGCTCGGACTGTGGGCAGACTGTTCCGATTAGTCCGGCACAACGCGCGCTTGTCGCGTGTACCGGCTGCATGCGACGGCTCGTGCCTGCCGCAGCAACTCCTATTGAACCTCTACTTTGCCGATCCTGGCTGCCTCGATCCAAAGTGCGAGGTCGCGTGCTAGGAACGTGCTGAACTGGGCCGGAGTGAGATCGGGGATCTCGCCGCCAGCATGTACGATCCGCTCGGTGATCCGAGGCGTGCGGAGCGCCGCACGGATGGCCTGGTTTAACGTGGTGAGGACAGGCAGCGGAATTCCCGCTGGCCCGAGCACGCCGAACCAGGCCGCCGCTGTCTGAACCTGCGGGACTGTTTCCGACAGGGACGGAATGTCGGGCAAAGATGCCAGCCGGTTCCTCGATGTGACCGCGAGCGCACGGACACGTCCGTCCCGGAGCAGGGGGGCGGCGACATCCACCGGTGCGAACATCGCATCCACATGGCCCGCGACAACATCGACCAGCGCCGGCGCCGTGCCGCGAAACGGCACTTCCGGCCCTGACAGGCCGAGCGCCGACCGGAACAGGACGGTCTGCATGTGCAGAGAGCTGCCTACCCCGCCAATGGCGAAGCTGTAGCGGTCGCGTCGGGCACGTGCCGCGGCGAGGAAGCTTGCGATGTCCGCCTCCCGCACGCCCGCTCCGACGACCAGCACGCTCGCATTGAGCTGCGCAAGCAGCGCAACGGGGGTGAAGTCCTCGAGCGGCCGATAGGGAACCTGGCGCATGATGGCCGCGTTCAGGGTGTGGCTCGTGAACGCGACCAGCAAGGTCCCGCCATCGGGCGCTGAACGTGCGACGTGCTGCGCCGCCACGTTCCCTCCTGCCCCCGCGCGGTTCTCGACGGCAACACTGCGCCCGAGTTGCTCCCGCAATACGTCGGAAACATCGCGGGCGAGGGTGTCCGTCGTGCCGCCCGGGGCGGCACCCACCACGAGCGAGATGACCGGCGGAAGAGGCGCCTGCTGCGCTCGCGCGGGTTGGCGGGGCCCGGCCGCGGTGGCGAAGGGCACTCCCAGGGTCGTTGCTATCAGGGTGCGGCGTGTGGCGTTCGGCATGTCCTGTTTGGCTCCTCCCAGCGCGCGCCCCGGTACTGGCCTGGGGCGGTTCGTCCCGGGAAACGATCGTGACGCATCCACGAGCCCGGTGCCAGCCGCCGTGTCGTGAGGACTCGCTGGTGCCGGGACGGGGGCGACGTCGACGGGCCGCGCCAGGGCTGCCCCTGTACTCAGGCCGCGTCACGCCGGATCGGCCCGGGCCTGCCGGCGGGATGCGCCTGCAGCGTGACCGGCCTCACGGCGTCATTGACAGCCGTAAGAATGGATGTCCTAGTTTTAGTACCTGTGGAGGACTAGCCCGAAGGATGCGCAGCTTTCGTTCTCCAGAGGCGGCGTTCCCGCGGGCTGACCTGTTCGGGTCCTGCCGGCGGCCCGGCTGTTCCGGCCTTGGGGTGCACACATGATCGACTTCGCGCCCGACGATGCCCAGCTGGCTGTCCTCGACTCCGTCGATCGCTTCCTCCGGAACCGTCTCCCGGTCGATGAGATCCGGCGGCGTGACCGGATGCACATCCCTCCCTACGACCTTTTGCCTGAGATGGGTGATCTGGGCCTCTTCCGCCTGGCTTTGCCGGAGGAGCATGGTGGCCTCGGGATGGATTGGCGCAGCGTCATGCTGGTTCAGGAGAAGCTCGGACGGCACGCCTACATGGTGGCATCGATCTTCAACCGCGTGGTGGGCTTCGGCATCGCGTCCGTCCTCGGGTACGGAACTGCAGAGCAACGCGAGGCGCTTCTTCCCAGGCTCGCAGATGGGCAACTGCTGATCGCCCTCGCCCTGACCGAGCCGGAAGCGGGGACGGATGCCTGCGCCATCCGGACGCGCGCGGTGCCCGTGCCTGGCGGCTGGCGGATCAATGGCCGCAAGACCTGGATCAGCGACGCGCGATGTGCGGACTACCTGCTCGTTCCGGTTCGAACCGCGGCGGACAGCAGCGGCACCAAGGGCATCTCCCTGCTTCTCGTCCCGCCCTCGACCGCCGGGGTCAACATGACCTTGCTCGAGAAGATCGGGAACAACTGCATGCCGTCCTGGGACATCGGCTTCGACGACGTCTTCGTGCCGTCCGGGAACCTGATGGGGCAGGAGGGCGAGGGCTTCCGCCACATGATGTCAACGCTTCACAACTCGCGTGCCTCCATGGCGGCCACCGTTACCGGCTGCGCCCAGGCCGCGGTCGATTGTGCCGTCGCTCACGCGAAGGAACGCGCCCAGTTCGGCCGCCCCATCGGAAGCTTCCAGTCCGTGCGTCACCGGCTGGCGAACATGCAGATGCGGGTCGACCAATCGCGCCTGACGGTCTGGCACCTGGGTTGGCTCCTCGCTACTGGGCAGAGGGCGCAGCGCGAGGCCTCGGCCGCGAAGATCATCGCCACCGAGACACTGCAGTACGTCACCCATCACGGCATGCAGATCCTCGCCTCCGCCGGATACTCGGCGGAAAGCGACATGCAGCGCTTCTGGCGTGACGGGCGCCTCTACACCTTCGGCGAAGGTGCCAACGAAATCCAGCGCGAGATCGTCGCGCGCGAACTTGGCCTTTGAGAGAGCACCGCGATGACCGATGAGGTTTGGGCGATCGACGCCGTCGTCAACATCTGGACAGAGGAGGCGCTGGCCGGGCGCCCCGAGCGGGCGGGCTTCTATCGCAGCAAGATCGGCGTTGATGCGGAAACCTTCCAGGGCATCTCGCTCGAGGAGATGCTCCACCGCATGGACAAGGCGCGCATCGAGCGCGCGTTCCTGATCGCTGCGAAGGTCGGCACGCTGGGGCACCCTGCCTGCTACCACGTTCCCTACGCGCTGGTGGCCCAGGCCGTGAAAATGCATCCCGACCGGTTCAGCGCACTGGCCGGCCTTGATCCGACCGAGGGGATGGACGGCGTTCGTGCCCTGGAGCGCGCGGTGCAGGACCATGGGTTCATCGGCGCCCACTTCTACCCGCACTGGTTCGAGCTGCCGCCGGACCATGCCAAGTGGTACCCTTTCTACGCGAAATGCGTGGAACTGGACATTCCCGTCCAGCTCCAGGTCGGTCAGTCCCTTGTCTATGACCCGCGCTACCCGCGGCGTTCCGTCGGCCGACCGATCACCCTAGACGCCGTCGCCTGCGACTTTCCCGAGCTAAAGATCATCGGGATCCATCTCGGCGTGCCCTGGATGGATGAGATGATCGCCATGGCGTGGAAGCACGCGAACGTCTTCATCGGCACCGATGCCCACAGCCCGCGCTACTGGCCGCCCTCGCTCATTCACTACATGAACACCTACGGCCGGGAGAAGGTCATCTTCGGGACGGATTTCCCCGTCCTGGCATTCGAGCGCACGCGCGACGAGATCGAGGCCCTTCAGTTGAGGCCCGAGGCGAAGCGAGCGGTCCTGCGAGAGAATGCGCGCCGTATCTACAAGCTGGATTGAGGGCCGCGGAGATGGTCATGAATCTAGCCGATGCGCTCGCCCATCATGTCCGGGCGCGGCCCGACCGGCCGGCGCTCATCCATGGCGGCCGTACCATCCTCTATCGTGACCTCGATGGGCTCGTCCGGCGCTGGGCGGCTCATCTGTCCTCGCTCGGGCTGGAGCGCGGTGATGTTCTCGGCATCGCGCTCAAGGACACGGCTGATCACGTCCTGGCGCTCTATGCCTCCGCCCGGCTGGGGACCATTACCCTGCCGATCGACGTGCGGTGGACAAGGGCCGAGATGCAGTCCGTCGCCGCCCGCTTCCGGGCCAAGCGCGTCCTGGTCGAAGGTGATGCGTTACCCATCGAAGGGCTCGACTGTGTCCCAGTCGACCGGGCCTTCCTCGATGCCGTCGCCTCGGCCCGGACCGACATGCAGTTCCCCGCGGGTGCCGCTTGCGGCGAGATGCCCCTTCTGGTCTCGCTTTCGTCCGGAACGACCGGCCGCCCCAAGGGCCCGGTCGTCACGCACTACCAGTTCCTCCGACGCTTCTGGACGCATTGGATCGATCTCGGCCTGGATGCCAAGCAGGTCTATGTGTCGGCCACGCCGCTCTACTTCGGCGGCGGGCGCACCTTTGCCATGTCGCAGCTGTTCTGTGGCGGCACGGTCGTGCTCTTTCCTCCGCCTTATAAGCCGGAGGACCTCGTTCGCGAGGTCGAGTTCCGCGAGGCGACGAGTTGCTTTCTTGTGCCGACCCTGATCCGCCGGCTGCTCGACCTTGCGCCGGACAAGCTGCTTCCCATGAGGCGCCTGTCACTTCTCCTGTCCTCGGGCGCTCCTCTCCATGCCAATGAGCGCGCGATGATCCGCGATCGTATCTCGGCGGGATTCCACGAGTACTACGCTTCGACCGAGGGAGGAGGCGTCTCGCTCCTTCGTCCTCAGGATGTCGACCGCCACGCGGACTCCGTGGGCCGCCCCGTCTTCGGCGTCGAGGTCCGCGTCCAGGACAATGATGGCCGCCCTCTGCCCCCCGGCGAGGTGGGCCGCCTGGCCTATCGCGGCCCGGGTGTCGCCAGCGGCTTCTTCGACGACGCCGAGGCGGATGCCGATGCCTTCCAGGACGGGTGGTTCCTGCCCGGTGATCTGGCCACCATCGATCAATCCGGTTTCATCCGCCTGCGCGGCCGTGGGAAGGACATGATTATCCGCGCTGGCGTGAACATCTATCCGATGGAGATAGAGGCACTCCTCTCCTCGCATCCGGCTGTGCATGACGCGGTTGTCGTCGGATGGCCGGCACGGGAGATGGGTGAGGAGGTCGCGGCCTTCATCCTGCCGCGTGGCCCGCTCGACCTGGCCGAGCTTCACAAGCTCTGCGCGGACCGACTGGCCTCCTACAAGCGGCCGCGAGAGTTCTTCCTGGTGACGGACCTGCCGCGCAACGCCTCTGGCAAGATCTTGAAGGCGGAACTGGCCAAGAGCCTCCCACCGATCCGATGAGAGGCAGGTCTTGGGCATCCCCTTCGACCGTCTCGAATTGTCGGCCGCATCACTGCTACGCGGCGCCGAGGCTCCCGGCGCCATGCGTGACGGCGAAGCACGCGGGACTGGGGACAATGCAGGGTGTCTCGCGGATGGCGCCGCCGGCGATGCCGTGCGTCGTGCACATGCCTGGAGCGGTTTGAGCGATGCGAGGCAAGGCTCCGGCACGGCGTCCTCCCGGGCGGCAGAGCGGCGAAGGGCCGCTCCCACTTTACCACCGGATCTACACGGTGTTGCGGCAGCAGATCCTGGAAGGCACCTGGACCGATGGCGTGTCGCTTCCCAACGAGCACGAACTGGCCGCTCGTTTCCAGGTGGCGCGCATCACCATCCGCCGGGCATTGCAGGAACTGGCGCGGGAAGGCCTTCTGGAAAGGCAGCACGGCCGTGGCACCTTCGCGCGGCCGGATGCCGTCTCGCCTCTCCGGCAGAATCTGGGCGGGCTGATCGAGAACCTGCTCATCATGGGGCAGGAAACCAGCGTCAAGGTGCTGGATTTCAGCTATGTGCTGGCGTTAGGAGAGATTGCGGAGGCGCTGCAGATCCCCCCCCAGAGTACGGTTCAGAAATCAGTGCGCGTTCGAAGTCATCACGGGCGGCCATTCTCCTATCTGACAACCTGGGTGCCGGAGGAGATCGGCCTCAGCTACAAGCGCGCGGACCTGGCCCGAAAGCCGCTGCTCGCGCTTCTGGAGGCAGCAGGCTGTCAGGTCTCCCACGCGGAGCAGGTCATCTCGGCCCGGTCGGCGGAGCCAGCGGTGGCCGGCGCGCTCGGCGTGCCTGTCGGCAGTGCGTTGCTCTACGTCCGCCGCCAAGTGCGCGATCAGGACGGACGTGTGGTGGAGTATATCCAGGCGCTCTATCAGCCCGAGCTTTACGATTATCAGCTGGATATGCAGCGCATCCTGCGATCCGGCAAGGCGCTTTGGTCGGTGGCGGGCGAAGCGGCGGACTGACAGCCCCCCTGCCGGCGTCGCGCTCCTCTGCCGAAAGAATGTTCTGAGATGGCCCCTATGCCCTTCGTGGCACGGCCTTTGCGCCCAGCACATCACTGGACAGGAGACGTTCGATGGTCGTGAGTTCCATTGGTCGGCGGATGTTACTTGGCGGCATGGTGGCCGCTCCCTGCATCGGGAAGGCACATGCCCAGCAGGGGTGGCCGGATAGACCGATCCGCATGATCAATCCGTGGGCCCCGGGCGGTCCCTCCGATCTTCTGGCGCGCCCCATCAATCAGCGCCTGACCGAGCGCCTGGGCAAGCCGGTGGTCATGGACAACCGCCCGGGTGCTAACGGAACGATCGCAACCGCGCTTGCGCTGCGCTCTCCGCCGGACGGCTACACGGTCCTGCTGGCCCATGCCGGGCCGCTGACCCTTGCGCCGAACTTCCAATCCAACGTCACTTACGATCCGCTCAAGGATCTCGTGCCGGTGATGCAGATCGCATCGGTGCCGACCGTGCTGGTTTGCCGTCCCGAGTTGGGTGCGGCGGATCTGACGTCCTTCATCACCATCGCCAAGGCGGCCCGGCAGCCACTGTCCTACGCCTCCGTCGGTCAGGGCAGCACCACCCATCTGGCCGCCGAGATGCTGTCCAGGCTTTCGGGCGCGCCCATGTTGCACGTGCCCTACACGGGCTCGACCCAGGCCATCATCGACATGCTG
This sequence comes from Pararoseomonas sp. SCSIO 73927, assembly GCF_037040815.1. Classification (NCBI taxonomy): domain Bacteria; kingdom Pseudomonadati; phylum Pseudomonadota; class Alphaproteobacteria; order Acetobacterales; family Acetobacteraceae; genus Pararoseomonas; species Pararoseomonas sp. SCSIO 73927. The sequence continues at coordinate 1,317,948 of NZ_CP146232.1, read as the reverse complement.
GCGGGCCGGGTCGATTTCGCCTTCTTCAGCATTGGCGCGGTGACCGGCCACCTCGAGGCGGGGCGTCTCAAGGGCCTCGCCATCTCGACGCTGAATCGCATGTCGCGCCTGCCCGACATCCCGGCGGTGGCGGAGACCTATCCGGGCTTCGAGATGAACTCCTGGTACGGCATCGCCCTGCCGGCCGGCGCGCCGCGCTGGCTGGTCGAGCGCCTGCACGGGGAGTGCACCGTGGCGCTGGCGGTGCCAGAGTACCAGCAGCTCGTGCAGGAAAGCGGCATGGTCATCGAGGCCACGGATCCGGACGCCTTCGGCCGCAAGATCGCGGACGATCTAAAGCGCTGGGGCGAGTTCGCGAAGGCCACCGGCATTCGCGCCGGCTGATGCGGCCGGCGAGCCAGCCTTCGGAAGCGACCGGGGCCGGACCGGCCCCCGCTGTCGTGCCCAGTGATCCTTAAGGAAGTCGAGTGATGAGCCTGAACGCGACGCCTGTTCGCATCAGCCGCGGCTTCGCCGATGTGGCCGAGGGGCAGGTTCACTACCGCACGGCAGGCCAGGCGCATGGCGGCCCTCCGTTGATCATGCTCCATCCCTCGCCTGGCTCGGCGAAGATGCTCGAGCCACTGCTCGGCGCCGTCGGCCAGCGGCGCTGGGTCCTGGCGACCGACACGCTAGGCAATGGTGACTCCTCCGCGCCACGGCACGGCGAGCAGCCTCCCATCGCCTATTTCGCCGATGCCCATCTCCGCGCGCTGGATGCCCTCGGCGTAGGAAGCTTTGACCTCTACGGGTCCCATACCGGCGCCAACATCGCCTGCGAGATCGCCATCGCGCAGCCGCACCGCGTGCGCAGGCTCATCCTGGACGGTGTGTCCCTCTATGAGCCCGAAGAACAGGCCGAGATGCTCGCGAATTATGCGCCGGGCGTGACGATCGATCTCCACGGGAGTCAGCTCAACTGGATCTGGCACTTCGTGCGGGACGTCTATCTTTTCTGGCCGTGGTACCGACGTGACGCGGCCCATCGACGCAACCTGGGGCTTCCGAGCGCGGACGAGTTGCACGATAAGGTCGTCGAGGTGCTGAAGGCGGCCCGGACCTACCACGTCCCGTATCGGGCGGCGATCGCCTACGATAAGGTGGCGCGCCTCCCCCTCGTGCGCGTGCCCACACTGATGGCCTGCGCCAGAACCGACATGTTTCTCACCTATTTTGACCGTGTGAAGGACCTTATTCCCGGTTCTGAATCGATGATCACACCGGGGACCGGCGGTGCCGAGGCGCTGGCCGAGACCGTGGGCCGTTTTGCGGAGTTTCTCGATCGCACTCCCTGAACTCGCATCCTCTTGGGTGACCACGCAGCTGAGCATCACGACAATGCATCGCTCGACGGAGCCGCAGCCGACCTTGAGGCTTGAATATGCCCCGCACGGCCTGATGGGCCTCCTGACTCCGCAAGCCAATACGACGGCGGAGGCCGAGTTCGGCCTTCTCTGCCCGCGCGGCGTCGGCATGGTGACGGCCCGGCTCACCAGCGCGCGGCCCGGTATGGTTGACCGCCTGCTGGAGTATATCCGCGGGCTCGACGATGTGTTGGACCGGTTCGGAAACGCGCCGATCGGCGCCTATGCCTTCGCCTGCACGGGCGCATCCTACTATGTCGGCGTGCTAGCGGAGGATGCGTTGATATCGCGGGTTGAGGCCTCTCGGGGCGTGCGCCTCGTGACGGCGGCCTGCGCCGTGCGGGATGCGCTGGTCGCCCTCAATGCGCGCCGGATCGGGCTTGTCTCGCCATATTCGTCGGATATGACAGAAGCCTCCCGCGGCTACTGGGAGGCGCGCGGCTTCGAGGTGGTGCGCGTCGCGGCCCTCATCCAGCCCGAAGCAGCCTTCCATCCCATCTACACCATGAGCGGCGCGGCGGCGGAGGAGGCGCTGGCCAGCCTCGATACGCCAGACACCGCCTCTTCCGGCCTTGATGCCGTCGTGATGCTGGGCACGGGCCTGCCGAGCCTCGGCTCCATTCTCGCGCGCCCCCGCATCGGCCAGGTGCCGGTGCTCTCCTGCATGCTGGCCCTGGCATGGCGTACCAGCCTCATCCTGCATGGCCGGGATCCCGATGCCGCCAGTCTGCTTGATTGGATTGGTGGCGGGGACTGGGGTCCGCGCTACCGCGAAAGGATGGGATGAGCCTTCTTCGTGGATCCTGTCATCCGGCCGCCATCGTCCGGGGCGGGTTCCGCGTGGCAGGGCCGGAGCCGGCGAGCACGGCCCCGCGGCATCAATCGCCCTGGATGTTGGCCTCCCGCGCCACCGTGGCCCAACGTGTCACCTCTGAGGCGATCAGGGCGGCGTAATCCTGGCGGGTCATGTTGTTCGGGCCGGCGCCGAAGTCCAGCAGCCGCTCCACCGTGTCCGGCGCGGCAAGGCCCTTCGCAAGCGCAGCCCAGAGCGCATCGGCCACGGGAGCCGGCATGTTGGCGGGCCCGGAAAGGCCGAACCAGTTCGTCGCGACGAGTGTGCCGAGCCCGTGCTCGCGCACGCTCGGCACCTCCGGCCAGCGGGTGGCGCGCTCCGGCGTCGTCACGGCCAGCATGCGCAGCCGATCGTTGCGGCCGACGTCCGGCACGGCGGCGATCAGCCCATCGATCTGCCCGCCGAGGATATCCGCGACCGCCGGCGCGGAGCCACGATAGGGCGCGTGGATGATCTGCACGCCGGCCGCGCGGTTCAACAGCTCCAGCTTCGCGTGGCTGGACGTGCCGACGCCGGTGGAACCGAAGCGGACGCTGCCCGCCCTCGCGCGCTCGATCAGCTCCGGCAGGGTGCGGATCGGGCCGTCGGCGGCCACCACGATCGCGCTCGGCACGGCGGCGATGAGGCCGATCGGCGTGAAGTCGCGCACCGCGTCGTAGGGAATGTGCTTCGACACCGCGGGGCCGATGGCCTGCGAGGCGATGTTGGACAGCACGATCACATGCCCGTCGGGCGCGGACTTGGCGACGAGGTCGCTGCCGATCGCGCCACCAGCCCCGCCCCGGTTCTCGACGATGACGGTCTGGCCGAGAGGCGCCTCCATCCCGCGCGCGGCGAGGCGGCCCAGGAGGTCCGTCGTGCCGCCCGGGGTGAAGGGAACGACGAGGCGCACCGGACGGTTCGGGCGCCAGGCGGGTTGGGCCAGCAGGGCAGGGGCGGGCAGAGCACCGGTCGCGGAGAGCAGGGCGCGGCGGGAAAGGGTCATGGGGGCCAGATCCTGTGCTCAGTTCACGGTGATGCCGGCGTCCCGCACCACGCCGCGCCAGCGCGCGAGGTCTCCGGAGACGAGCCGGCCGAGATCGGCGCGACTGCCGCCTTCCACCACGAAGCGGATGCGCTCCAGGCGCTCCACCACCTCGGGCTGGCGGAGGACGATGGCAGCTGCGTCGTGCAGCGCTTCAACCACCGCATCCGGTGTGGCGGCAGGGGCGAAAAGACCGGTCCAGGAGAGGGAATGGAGATCAGGCAGTCCCTGCTCGGCCATCGTCGCGACATCCGGTGCCCAGGACAGGCGACGGGGGCCGGCGACCGCGATGATGCGCAACTGCCCGGAGGTGATCTGTGGCGCGGCGGTACCGGAGTTGACCATGGAGAGCGGCACCGTGTTGCCGATCACCGCCGTGATCGCGGCAGCGCCGCCGGCAAAGGGAACATGCGTCGCCTTCAGGCCGGTGCGCAGAAGGAACAGCTCGAAGCCGAGCTGCTCCGAGGAGCCGATACCGGAGGAGGAGAAGGACAGGGTGTCGCTCCTCCCGGCCATCCAGGCCTTGAGTTCCGCCACGTCCCGGGCCGGCACGCCGGGATTTACGACGATGACGTTCGGTGCGCTCATCGCCAGGATCACCGGCTTGAAGTCGCGTTCCGCATCGAAGCCGGGGTGCTGCATGACCACGGGCTGGATCGTCATGGTGCCGCTGGCGTTCACGAGCAGCGTATGGCCGTCCCCCGGCAGGCCGGCGACGATGCGCGTGCCGACGACCCCCGTTGCGCCTGGGCGGTTGTCGATGACGACGCTCTGCCCGAGGACCGCCTGCAACCCCGGTTGCAGGGCGCGTGCGCAGAGATCCGTGGCGCCTCCGGGCGGGAAGGGGACGAGCAGCGTGACGGGCCGCGTCGGGCGCCAGGCGGGCTGTGCCAAAGCCGGCCCGGCGCCGGGAACCGCCGCGGTGGAGAGAAGGGCAAGGGCTTCGCGGCGGCGCATGGTGGTCTCCGTGCCGGATGGTTGTGCGATTGCGGGCATGGTGCGGTTGACGGGTGCGGCGTCGCGGCCGAGCTTGCCTGCCATGAGCAAGATCGAGGCCGGAACCGGGATGAACGAGCCGCAGCGCGTGCGCGAGACGCTGGCCGCGCTGCGAGACGAGCGCGGCTATGTCCTGCCGCATCACGGCCTGATGGCGGCGGCCTTGCCGGAACTGCACGCGGCCTATCGCGCGACCTACCGCGTGCTGACACTCGATGAGCAGCACCTGTCGCCGCTGCAGCGGGAATGCGTGTGGCTGGCCATCCTGGTGGCCTGCGATGAGGCCGTGGGCACGCATCACGTCGCGCAGTTCTATCGGCACGGCGGCGACGACCGGCTGGCCGGCGCGGTGTTTCGCCAGACCTCCTGGGCTATGGGCGCGGACGCGCTCGGCTTCCTTGCGAAGTCCTGGGCCTCGCAGTTTCCGGGCTTCGACGCGGCGCGTTCCCTTCTCGACGGCGCGGCGGCGCTGAATGCATCGGGCGATCTGCCCGATGCGACGGCACGGCTGCTTCGCCTGGCCGTGCACGCGGCGCGCGGCAATCTCTGGGCGCTGGGCGTCGAACTGGAGGACGCCTACGGGACAGGCTTGGATGAGCGGTGGATGGCGGAGGCGCTCAGCCTCATCATCTGGCCGCGCGGGGTGAACCCTTTCGTGCGGGCCGCCGATGTCTGGCTCGCGCTGCTGCGCAGCGGGCGCGTGCGGCCCACGCCGCCCTTCGCGGCCTGGGCCGAGGCGGCGGGCCAGGGACCGCTCGCCCTGCCCGAAACCCCGCCAGCCCCGGAACGCTAGGGCCGGCGGGCGCATCAGGCGGAAGCCGCGAGGGCGCCCTCGAAGAAGCATCGCCGGTCCCGCGCACCGCGCATCATCAAGGTGATGTCGTTCTCGGTCAGGATCATCCGCATCCCGGCTCGGAGGAATCCGTGCCAGGGGCCTTCCTCCTTCGGTCCGCCCATACCGGCGAAGAGGCCGTGCCGCCGGGCGGCCGTGCCGGTGCGCTGCACCGCATCCAGCAGCTCGGGTGCATCGTAGCGGCCGGGCAGGCCAAGGTCCCAAAGCAGATCGGAGCCGCCGATGAACAGTCCGTCGATCCCCGGGGTGGCAGCGATGGCCTCGACATTCGCGACCGCCGTGCGGCTCTCGATCATCACGACGATCACGACCTCCTCGTTGAAGATCGCACAGGCCTCGGCCAATCCCTTGTCGTAGCCGAAATGCGCGAGGGTCCCGGGAACGGAGAGGTTGCCGCGCGGGGCGAAGCGCGCGCTTCGCGCGACGGCGGCCGCCTGTTCCGGCGTATCCACATGCGGCACGACGAGGCCGAGCGCCCCATTGGTGAGCAGCCCCGCGATCTCACGCGGGTCGTGGCTCGACGGGCGCGCAAGCGGCAGCAGCCCGGCGCGGATCGCGGAGAGGGCGATGTCGTGCGCCAGATGCGGCGAAGCCGGGCTGTGCTCGAAATCGATCATCGCCCAGTGGAAGCCACAAGCAGCGAGGATCGGGCCCGCCTCGGCACTGCGCGAGATCCGCAGATTGCTGCCGAGGGCGAGCTCGCCCGCGCGCATCCGCGCACGGAACGCCGTTCCCGGGCGGGGGCTCACGCGGGCTGCTCCAGCAGCGGCGACCCGATCAGGGCGTCGGGAAAGCGCCAGAGCGTCCGCGGACGGCCCGCGAGGATCGCAAGGGCCTCGCGAACCCGGTCGAAGGCCTCGCGCACCGCGGCCCGGCCCTCGATCACGCAGCCAAAGCCCGGGCACAGGCGGTCGATGGCACAGGTAGCCTGGATGCGGTCCAGGTCGCGGATCACCGGGGCCGGATCGATTCCGATCAGCCAATCCATTTTCGCGGAGAGGAAGAGCGCTGCGTCCTCCGCCCGCATCGGGACCTCGCCCGGCGCGCGCAGACGGGAGAGGCCAGGGGACCAGGCGGCAGCGGGGCGGGTGAGGAAGGCAAAGGCATCGGAGGTGAAGAGTGTGCGGGTCTCGCGCTCGTAGAACCAGTTGGTGGCGAGCAGGCGCAGCTCCACCCGCAGCACCTCCAGCCGTAGCCGGCCGATCTCGGTCACGGTGCCGGGCGCGATGCGCGCGGCGCGCAGGCCGGGCACAGATTCGATGCGGGCGGCGGCATCGGTCTCCTCCATGCCCTCGAAGAAGTCGAGCGGGTTCAGGACTCCGGCATAAAGCACCTCGCTCACCCCGAACTCACGGAGGATGGCGGGCAGGTTGATCATGCTGTCCTGCTCGCGGCGTGTGGTGATCAGGCGCCGTTCCGTCGTGCCCCCAAGCGTGCGCGCGATGCCGTCGGCGATCAGCGGCCAATGGATCGCCAGGCCGGTGTCGATCATCAGCCAGCTACCACCATCGCGCAGGACATAGCCCTGCACCGGCAGCAGGCCGCGGCCCTCCGGCGGGAGCCAACTGACCGGGCGCGCCGCCACCTCCATCCATCCGCCGGTCGCGTAGAGCGTGCCGGGAACGACCTCTGAAAAGCCCTCCGTCTCGGCGCTCATACAGCGACAGGCTTCATGGAGATGCCCTGCTTGAACAGGGGCAGCGTCTCCGCCGGGGTGTCGACAACGCAGCCATGAGCGCCGGCGAGAAGGAGCGGCCGCAGGCGCGCGATCAGCTCGTCCATCTCGGGGAAGCTCGGGCGGCTGTCGGTGAAGCGCGGCCAGTGCAGCGCCTTGTCGTTGAAGTCCTGCATCATCGCGATGTCAGGGGGCGGGATCTCACCGCTCAGGTGATCGCACTGCCCGGGGACATGCGCGTGGAAGTAGGCGCAGGCATCGGAGAGGAAGAGGATGCGATCCTTCGTGTCGAACCCCCAGAGCGTGTCGGGCAGGTCGCGCCACACGGGGGGCAGGAAAAGGAAATGGCGGTCGCCCAGGTCGAGGGAGTCGCCGGGCTCGACCTGCCGGAAGCGCGGGGCGAGGGAGGGGTGGTAAAGCGGGTAATCCCGGACATCACCGACCGCGATCGCGTCCGGGAACTCCCGCATCCAGCGCTCGAGCAGGCCGGAATGGGGCAGCTCGCTATGCGTGGGGAAGATGTAGTCGAGCGGACGGCCATCCAGGAAGGCGGCCACGTCGGCCCTCACCTCGTTCCAGTGAATCGGGTGGCCCGTATCAATCAGCACCGTCCTGTCGCGACCCTTCAGCAGGTACAGCGAGTAGTGCGCGTGCATGTCGGGCACGCTGCTGGCGAGGCAACGGCCGGTCCACAGGCAGTCCGGCGTGATCGCGCGCGGCAGGGTGCCGGTGCGGGCGAACCCGGCCTCGTGGTGATGCGGGCTGGTCATCCCGGGCGTAGCTCCTCGACAGGTTATGGGGTGGGCCACAGGGGCGGGCATCACCGTGTGGCGGTGCCCTCGGGCAGCCAGGCCCAGGGGCGGCGGCCGCGGTCGGCCTCGGCGAAGGCGGCGATGGCCTCGGCGTAGCTCAGGGTAAGGTCCACGTCGCTCCAGCCATTCAGCAGCTTCGTGCGCCAGACCGGGTCGATGGTGAAGGACCAGCACAACTCGCCGGCCCGGACGCTGCCGGCCTCCAGATCAACGGTGACCTCTCGGCCGCCCGCCTCCAGCCAGGCGAGCAGAGCCTCGATCGCCTCCTCCTCCAGCGGCGCTGGAAGCAGGCCGTTGTTCACGGCATTGCTGCTGAAGATGTCGCCGAAGCTGGGAGCCAGGACGCAGCGGATCCCGTGATCGACCAGCGCGTAAGCGGCGGCCTCGCGCGAGGAGCCGCTGCCGAAGTTGCGGCGGGCGACGAGGATGCCGCTGCCCATGCGCTCCGGCCGGTTCAGCGGGAACTCCGGGTGCGGCGCGCCATCCGCGCCGAAGCGGAGGTCGTGCAGCAGGAAGTCGCCGTAGCCGGCGCTGCGGGGGCGGCTCATGAAACGGGCGGGGATGAGCTGGTCCGTGTCCACGTTCGCCTGGGGGAGTGGGCAGGCCGTGGCGGTGAGGAGGCGGAAGGGCTGCATCAGGCGCGGCCTTTCAGAAGCGGCCGCACATCGGTGAGATAGCCCGTGACCGCCGCGGCGGCGACCATGGCCGGTGACATCAGATGCGTGCGCGACCCCTTGCCCTGGCGGCCCTTGAAGTTGCGGTTGGTGGTGGAGGCGCAGCGCTCCCCGGCGGCGAGGAGGTCGCCGTTCATGCCGACGCACATGGAGCAGCCGGATTCCACCCATTCTAGCCCGGCCTCGATGAAGATGCGGTCCAGCCCTTCCGCCTCCGCCTGGCGCTTAACGGGGGTGGAGCCGGGGGAGACGAGGCCCGGCACCTTCGAGCGGCGCCCCGCCAGCACGGCGGCGGCGGCGCGCAGATCCTCGATCCGGCTGTTGGTGCAGGAGCCGATGAAGACGCGGTCCACCACAACGTCCGAGAGCTTCTGGCCGGCATGAAGGCCCATATAGTCCAGCCCGTCACGGATCTGCGCGGCGCGCGACGGATCGGTGACACGGCCGGGGTCGGGCAGGGTGGCGGTGACGGGCAGCGCATCCTCCGGGCTGATGCCCCAGGTGACGATCGGCACGATCTCCCGGGCATCGAGGGTCAGGCTGCGGTCGAAGGCGGCATCGGCGTCGCCGGGCAGGGCCATCCAGGCCTCGGCCGCGCGGTCGAACCCGGCACCCTCCGGCGCGAAGGGACGGCCGCGTAGGAATTCGAGGGTGGTGGCGTCGGGCGCCACCATGCCGCACCGAGCGCCGCACTCGATGGAGAGGTTGCAGAGCGTCAGGCGACCTTCCATGGAGAGGGCACGCACCGCCGATCCGGCATACTCCACCGCATGCCCCTGCGCGCCATCGGCGCCCAGTCGCGCGATGACGGAGAGCGCCAGATCCTTCGCGCCCACCCCGGGGGCCAGCACGCCCTCCACCGCCACGCGCATGCGGCGGGGACGGCGCTGCCACAGGGTCTGCGTCATCAGCACATGGGCGACCTCGGAGGCGCCGATGCCGAAGGCCAGCGCGCCGAACGCGCCGTGGGTGGAGGTGTGGCTGTCACCGCAGACGATCGTCAGCCCCGGCAGGGTCAACCCCTGCTCCGGCCCGACGACGTGCACGATGCCCTGGCCGGGATCGTCCAGCCCGAAGAGGCGGAGTCCGTGCTGCGCGGCGTTGTCGGAGATCTGCGCGACCATGCGGCGGATGGGTTCATCGGCGATTGGACCGCCGCGGCCGCGGGTGGGCACGTAATGGTCGGCCACGCCGACATTCTGCGAGGGCCGCGCCACCGCGGCGCCGCGCGCGCGGAGCTGGTTGAAGGCGTGGTGGGAGCCCTCGTGGAAGAAGTGGCGGTCGATCAACAGCAGCGCCTGCCCATCCTCCCGCGTGAGGATGACGTGCGCGTCCCAGACCTTGTCGAACAATGTTCGAGGCGCGGCATCCGCCATACCCTCTTCCCCGTTCCCGTCCGTTTCCGTTGGCGGACGATAGGCACGGCAAAACACTTGATGCAATCCTCCTGTTCTGTAACCTAGACTGCGTGCTGTCTTGGATATAGGACAGGAGCGGGGTGAGAGGCGGGCGATTGAACGCGGCGGTGGAACCTTTCAAGGCGCGCCGGATCTATCTGGTGTTGCGCGACCGCATCGCCGGCGGCTCCCTGCCGGTCGGCGCGCGCCTGCCAGGGGAGCCCGATCTGGCGGCCGAGCACGGCGTGGCGCGCGTGACCATCCGCCGCGCGCTGGACCAGCTTGCACAGGACGGGCTGGTGGAGCGTCGGCCGGGCGTAGGCACCTTCGTGCGCGGCGGCGCGGCGCTACCGCCCACCGTGGTCGATTTCTCCGACGTCTTCTCCCACCTGAAGGAGATGGGGCGACGCACCGAGGTGCGGCTTCTCTCCTTCGGCTACGTCCTGCCGCCGCCCGGCGTGGCCGAGAGCCTGGAGCTGCCGCCGGGCGAGGCCGCGCAATGCGCCGTGCGCGTGCGCCGCATGGCCGAGGGGCCCTTCTCACATCTCACGACGCATGTTCCCGGGCGGATCGGCCGCACCTATTCCGAGGCGGATCTTGCAAACCAGCCGCTGCTGGCGCTGCTGGAGCGCTCCGGCTTGCGGATCGGTCGCGCGCGGCAGAGCATCGGTGCCGCCCTGGCCGGGCCCGAGACGGCCCAATGGCTTGAAGTGGAGATCGGCGCTCCGCTGATCGCGCTGACCCGCCTCGTGCAGGATGAGGACGGGCGGCCGGTGGAGCATCTGCGTGCCCTCTATCGCCCGGACCGATTCTCCTTCGAGATGCAGCTCCAGCGCACGGGCGCCGACGGCGAGCGGCGCTGGAGCCCCCTGTCGCATCCCGGTGAGGCCATGATCACCGCACAGCGGGCGGCGCGGCCGCGGAAACCCGAGAGGACCTCCTCACGATGATCCATCCCCTCCTTCCCCGCCGCGCGCTGCTGGGTGCCGGCGCGGCCGGTGCGGCGCTGCTGGCGATGCCCGCGCTGCTGCGGGCGCAACCAGCCGCTGTGAAGATCGGCCTGCTGCAGCCGCTGACCGGCGCCCTGGCCCAGGACGGCGATCTCGGCCGCTTCGGTGCCGAGGCAGCGGTGGCGCAGATCAACGCCGCGGGCGGGCTTCCCGCCCTGGGCGGCGCCAGGGTGGAACTGGTGGTGGCGGATGCGCGCTCCAACCCCGAGGCAGGGGCGCAGGAGGTGGAGAAGCTGCAGGGCGAGGGCGTGGTGGCCATCGTCGGCGGCTTTGCGAGCCCGATCTGCCTCGCAGCCAGTCAGGCGGCCTCGCGCTACGACCTGCCCTATGTCGTGGATGTGGGGGTGGCGGACCAGATCACCTCGCGGGGTCTGGCCAATACCTTCCGGTTCGCGCCGGGCTTCGGCACCGTCACCTCGGCCGCGATCGAGAACCTGGTCCGCCTGAACGACGCCGCCGGCAAGCCCTGCAGGACCGTGGTGCTCGTTCATGAGGACGGGCTCTTCGGCTCCGGCCTGGCGAGGCTCATGGCGACGGAGCTGCCGAAGCACGGCTTCGAGGTGCTGGAAACCATCGCCCACCCGACGCCGGCACGCGACATGAACAACATCGCGCTCCGCCTCCGCTCCCTACGGCCGGACCTGCTGGTTCCCTCCTCCTATTACGGCGAGTTCGTGCTGCTCTCCCGCACCATGCGGCAGCAGCGCATCCGGCCGAAGGGCATCTATGCCGTGCTGAACGGTGCCGCCTCCAACTACCGCTTCGTCAAGGAATTCCCGGACGCGGCGCTGGGCGTGATGGACTGCAATCACTGGCACGACCCCAAGAATGCCGAGGCCATCGTGCTGAAGCGGCAGGCGGATGCCGCGGGGAAGTTCTGGGGCTACAACATCCCGCTCAACTACTCCTGCGTGAAGCTGGTGGCCGATGCGGTGAACCGCGCCGGCGCGGCGGACCGGGCAAAGGTGATCCAGGCGCTCGCGGCCTCCGATTATGCGGGCCACATCATGCCCTACTCGCCCACGCGCTTCGTCAACGGCCAGAACGCCGGCGCGCGCCCCGTGAACACGCAGGTACAGGACGGCGACATCAAGGTGGTCTACCCCACCGAGGTGGCCGACGCCCGGGCCGTCTTTCCGATCCAGGGCTGATGATCCCGCCCGCCATCATCGCGGAGGCCCTGGTGAACGGCCTCCTGGCCGGCGCGGCCTATGCGCTGGTCGCGCTGGGCCTCACCCTTGTCTATGGCGTCCTGCACATCGTGAACTTCGCGCACGGGGCCCTGCTGACCTGCGCCATGTTCGCGGCCTGGGGATTGCACGCCACCTTCGGGCTGGATCCCTATCTCGCGATCCTCCCGATGGCGTTTGCCTTCTTCGGATTCGGCTACGCGCTGCAGCGCTGGGTGATCGGCCCCTCCAGCCACGGGGAGGACGGCAACACACTACTCGTCACGCTCGGCCTCTCCATCATCCTCGAGAATGCGCTGCTGGCCCTGTTCCGCTCCGACACCCGCACGCTCGGCACCGATGCCGGTTTCGACGTGGTGGAGCTGGGGCCGATGCTGCTCTCCCGGCCACGGCTGATCGGCTTCGCGGTGGCGCTGGTCACGGCGGGGCTGCTCTGGGCGCTGCTCTCCGCGACCGACACAGGCAGGGCGATCCGCGCGGTGTCGAAGGAGCGGCTGGGCGCGCAGCTTGCCGGTATCGATCCGCGGCACATCTTCGCCGTGACCTTCGGCCTGGGCTGCGCCTGCCTGGCCGTTGCCGCCTGCCTGCTGCTGCCGACCTTCTACGTCAACCCGCGCGTGGGCAACGCCTTCGTGCTGGTGGCTTTCACCATCGTCGTGCTCGGCGGCATGGGATCGATCCCCGGGGCTCTGCTGGGCGGGCTCTTCATCGGGGTGGTGGAAAGCCTCGGCGGCCTGCTGCTGGGCGAGAGCCTCGGGCAGCTTGGCATCTTCCTCATCTTCATTCTCGTGCTTCTGCTGCGGCCCACGGGCCTGTTCGGGGCCCGTGCATGACGGACGGTCCTGAGGACGAGGGCATGAGGGTGGGGGCATGAGCGCGCGGGAGATCTGGCCTGGAGGCGTGCTGCTGGCCTTGCTGGCGCTGGCGCCGTTCTTCGCATCCAACGTGGCGCTCAACTTTCTCGTCTCCTCCCTCATCGTCGCCCTGGCGGCGCAGGGATGGAACCTGCTGGGGGGGTATGCCGGGCAGCTTTCCTTCGGTCATGCCGCATTCTTCGGTACGGGCGCCTATGTCACCGCCGTCCTGCAGCTGCGCTACGGCGTGAATGCCTGGGTCGGGCTCGCGGCCGGCATCGCCTTCGGCGCGGCGATGGGATGGGTGATTGGCGCGCTCTCCTTCCGCGCCCGGCTGCGCGGCTCCTACTTCGCACTCGTCACTCTCGCCTTCGCGGAGGTCCTCCGCATCCTCGCCAATGCCGCGGACTGGACGGGCGGCGCGGCGGGACTGCTGGTCCGCATGGCGCCGGGCGTCGGGAACCTGCAGTTCCCCTCCCGCGGTGCCTTCCTGTGGCTGGTCATCGCCTGCGTGCTGGCAGTGCTGCTGCTCACCGCCTGGATCGCTCGCGGTCGCTTCGGTGCGCGGCTGGTGGCGGTGCGGGAGAACGAGGACGCGGCCCGCGCACTCGGGGTGGACGTGCTGCGGACGAAGCTCCTCGCCATCGCGCTCTCGGGTGGCATCACGGCGGCGGCGGGCTGCCTCTACGTGCAGAACTTCCTCTATCTCGACGCCAACATCGCCTATGGCACCTGGATCTCGGTGGAGGTGCTGATCGCCTGCGTCCTCGGCGGCAGCGGCACGGTGCTGGGCCCGGTGATCGGTGCGCTGGCGCTGCACGGGGCAGGTGAGGCGGCGAAGATCGCCTTCGGCGCCGTTGCCGGCCCCCTGCCCGGGGTCGATCTCGTGCTCTTCGGCGCGCTGCTGATCCTGGCCGTCGCCTTCCTGCCGCAGGGCGTGATGGGCGGGGTGCGGCGTCTCCTAGGGAGCCTCGGCCGATGAGCCTGCTGCGCGCGGAGGGCCTGTCACGCCGCTTCGGCGGCCTGCTGGCGGTGGACAATGCCTCCCTGGAGGTGCCGGAGGGCGGGCTGATCGGGCTGATCGGCCCCAACGGCGCGGGCAAGACGACGCTCTTCTCCCTGCTTTCCGGGTTCCTCGCGCCCAGTGCCGGCCGCGTGACCTTTCGCGGCGAGGACGTGACGGCGGAGCCGCCGCACCGGCGAGCCGCGCGAGGTATGGCCCGTACCTTCCAGATCGTGCAGCCTTTCGCCGGGCTGACGGTGCGCGAGAACATCTCGGTCGGCGCCTATCTCCGCCATGCCGGCCGGGCCGAGGCGATCCACATCGCCGAGGCCGTGGCGCAGGAGGTGGGGCTGGCCTCGATGCTCGATGCCCAGGCCTCCGCGCTCACGGTCTCCGGCCGCAAGAGGCTGGAGCTCGCCCGTGCCCTGGCCACCGAGCCGCGCCTGCTGCTGCTGGACGAGGTGCTGGCCGGCCTCAATCCTTCGGAGGTGCGCGACATCATCCCGGTGATCCGCGGCATCCGCGCGCGCGGCGTGACCATCCTGATGATCGAGCACGTGATGCAGGCGGTGATGAACCTCTGCGACCATGTCCACGTGCTCGCGGGCGGGCGCATGATCGCGGCCGGGGCCCCGCGCGAGGTCACGGCCGACCCGCGGGTGATCGAGGCCTACCTCGGCCATGGCGCCGCCGCGAGGATTGCGGCCCAGAGCGTGAGCCCTAACGCGACCGATGGCACGCATGCTTGAGATCACGGGCCTGCGCGCCGGCTACGGCCCGGTGGAGGTGCTGCGCGGCCTCGACATGGCGGTGGCCGCGGGTGAGATCGTGGCGGTGCTCGGCGCCAATGGCGTGGGCAAGACGACGCTGAACAAGGTGCTTTCCGGCGTGCTGCCGGCCCGTGCCGGCGCGATCACCTTCGACGGCATGCGGCTGGACCGCGCAACCCCCGCCGCCATCGTCGAGGCCGGGCTGATCCATGTGCCGGAGGGGCGCCGGATCTTCCCGAACATGAGCGTGCAGGAGAACCTGGAGCTCGGCTCCTACCGCCGTGGCCGCCCCCGGCGCGGCGCCAACCTCCACCGCGTCTTCGAGACGTTCCCGCAGCTGCGGGAGCGCGCCCGGCAACTCGCCGGCACCCTGTCCGGCGGGGAGCAGCAGATGCTCGCCATCGGGCGCGGCCTGATGGCGGAGCCCCGCCTGCTGATCCTCGATGAACCCTCCCTCGGCCTCTCCCCGCTGCTGGTGGAGGAGATGTTCGCCCTGATCCGCCGCCTGAACGCGGAGGGGCTGCCGATCCTGCTGGTGGAGCAGAACGTGGTGCAGTCCCTCGAGATCGCATCGCGCGGCTTCATCCTGGAGAACGGCGCCTTCGCCCTGAACGGGCCCGCCGCAACCCTGCGCGACGACCCCCAACTCCGCCGCGTCTATCTCGGCCTGTAAGGCCCTTGAGGCAATGATGAGCACGACCCTCCTGAAGCAGCGGCTGGCGGACCCCCGCCCTGTCACCGCCCCCGGCATCTACGACGCCATGACCGCCTGCCTGGCCGAGGCTGCGGGCTTCGAGGCCCTCTACGTATCGGGCGCCGCCATTGCCTATACGCGCCTTGGCCGGCCCGATATCGGGCTCGTCTCGATGACGGAGATGGCGGAGACGGTGGCGTTGATCCGCGACCGCGTGGCGCTTCCCCTGGTGGTGGATGCCGATAACGGCCACGGCAACGCGCTGAACGTGCAGCGCACCGTGCGGATGTTCGAGCGCGCAGGCGCGACGGCGATCCAGCTGGAAGACCAGACCCTGCCCAAGCGCTGCGGCCACCTGCAGGGCAAGTCGCTTATCTCCGCTGCCGAGATGGCCGGCAAGATCCGCGCGGCCGTGGATGCGCGCGCCAGCGAGGAGACGCTGATCATCGCTCGGACGGATGCCGTGGCGACGGACGGGCTGCAGGCGGCGCTCGACCGGGCTGCGATCTACGCCGAGTCCGGGGCCGACATTCTCTTCGTCGAGGCGCCGCGTGACCGCGAGCAGATGGCCAGGATCGTGCAGGTGCTGGGCAGTGCCTGCCCGCTGATGGCGAACATGGTGGAGGGCGGCGACACGCCGATCTCCACCTCCGGGGAACTGGGACAGATGGGCTTCCGCCTCGTGATCTTTCCCGGCGGCATCGCGCGGGCCCTGGCCCGCACGGCGCAGGATTACTACCGCTCACTCGCGGCCCATGGCTCCAACGCGCCCTTCTCGAATCGCATGTTCGACTTCACCGAGCTGAACGCGGTGATCGGCACGCCGGAGATGCTGGCGCTCGGGCGCCGCTACGAGGAGAAGCAGGCGTGACGAAGGTCTCCATGACGCCGGATCCCGTCACGCTGGCCATTCTCAAGGGACGGCTGGAGGGCATCGCGGACGAGATGGACGCGACGCTGTTCCGCTCCGCCTTCAACCCGATCATCGCCGAGGCGAAGGACGCCTGCCACGGCCTGTACCATGCCGAGACCGGCGAGACCCTCGTGCAGGGTACGAGCGGCCTCCCCATCTTCGTGGGTGCCATGGCCTTTGCCGTGAAGGTGGTGATCGACAAGGTGGCGCGGGACGGCGACCTGCGCCCGGGCGACACCTTCCTCTTCAACGATCCCTACGAGGGAGGCACCCACCTCAACGACTTCCGCCTGGTGCGGCCGGTCTTCCGCCAGGGCACGCTGTTCTGCTGGATCGCCTCGGTCGGGCACTGGCTGGATGTCGGCGGCAACGTGCCCGGCGGCTACAACCCCAAGGCAACCGAGAGCTTCCAGGAAGGCTTCCGGATCCCGCCCGTGCGCCTGATGCGGGATGGCCGGATCAACCAGGACATCGTGGACATCCTGGCGGCCAATTCCCGCGTGCCCGCCTCCAACTGGGGCGACCTGAACGGGCAGCTGAACGCGCTGGATCTCGGCGAGCGCCGTCTCGGCGCACTGATCGACGAGCACGGCGAGGAGCTTGTCCAGGGTGCCTTCACCGCCTTCTCCGCCCGTGCGGAAGCCTTGATGCGTGCCGCCATCGCCGGCCTGCCCGACGGCACCTATGCCTTCGAGGACGTGCTGGACAATGACGGCATCACCGACGAGATGCTGACCATCGCGCTCGACCTCACCATCGCGGGGGAGGAGATGGTGCTCGACTTCACCCGCTCCTCGGCGCCCGCGCAGGGACCGGTCAGCATCAGCCGCGCCACCACCATCGCGGGCTGCTACGTCGCGCTCAAGCACGTGTTCACCGAGGTGCCGGCCAATGCCGGCTGCCTGCGACCCATTCGCTTCGTGGTGCCGGGTACCACGCTGCTCGGCGCGGGCGCGCCGCATCCGATGGCGGGCTACACCGAGACGGTTCTCCGGCTAATCGGCGTGATCTTCGGCGCCCTGGCCAAGGCCGACCCGGCTCGCGCCACTGCGGCGCCCTTCGGCACGATCAATGCGCTTTCCATGGCCGGGTACCGGAAGGATGGCTCGCGCTGGGTGATGTTCTCCTTCTTCGGCGGCGGGCTCGGCGGCAATCCGGAGAGCGACGGGCTGAGCCACGCCAACAACCCCATCTCCACGGCAACCATTCCGCCCGTGGAGATCCTGGAGGCTGCCTATCCCGTGATGTTCAAGCAGTGGGCGCTGCGACCCGGTTCTGCGGGCGTGGGCGAGCACCGCGGCGGCCTCGGCGCGGTCTATGAGATCGAGGCACTGGTGCCGGCCAGCGTCTCCTTACTGGGAGAGCGCGGCAAGGTCGCGCCCTTCGGCGTGGGAGGCGGCGGTTCGGCCGCGCTCAACCGCTTCTCCTGGGCTACGGCGGAGGGAAGGGGAACGCCGCCCATGGTGTCCAAAATCACCGACATCCAGCTTGGCGCGGGGCAGAGCGTACGCCTGGAGACGCCCGGGGGCGGTGGCTGGGGCGATCCGGCATTGCGCGACCCGGCGGCCTCGGCGCGCGATGCGCGGCTGGGCTACGTGGCGCCGGAGAACCTGGCATGAGCGGCGCCAAGGTCGTCGGTGTCGATGTCGGCGGCACCTTCACCGATCTCTTCCTCTTCGACGAGGCGAGCAGGAGCTTCCGCACCGCCAAGGTTCCCTCGAACCGCGGCGACGAGGCGGTGGGCTTCCTCAACGGCCTCCGGCAGTTCGGCGCCGTCTCCGACCTTGCCTCCGTTGTCCACGGCACCACGGTTGGCACCAACGCGCTGCTGGAGCGCAAGGGCGCCAAGGTCGGCCTCATCACCACGCGCGGCTTTCGCGACGTGATCGAGATGCGCCGCCGCGATCGGCTGCGCACCTGGGGTCTCTGGGGCGACTTCATCCCCGTGGTCGACCGCGATTTCCGGCTGGAGGTGGATGAACGCATCCTGGCCGATGGCACCGTCCGCCAGCCCGTTGATGCCGAGGCCGTGCGCGCGGCCGTGCGGCAGCTCGTCGCGCAGGGGGCGGAGGCGCTCGCTATCGTCTTCATCAACGCCTATGCGAATCCGGAGAACGAGAGGGCCGCCCTGGCCGCGGCGGCCGAGGTCTGGCCAGGCGATTCCATCTCCTGCTCCTCCCAGATCCTGCCGGAGATCCGCGAGTTTGAGCGCTCCTCCACCACCGCGCTGAATGCCTACCTGCAGCCCGTGGTGGGTTCCTATCTCGGGAAACTCGACGCGGCGCTGCAGGGCGACGGCTTCACCGGGCGCTTCCACATCGTGCAGTCCAACGGTGGCGTCATGTCCACCGAATCAGCCAGGCGCATGCCTGTGCGGACAGCCCTCTCGGGCCCGGCCGCCGGGGTGATCGCGGCCGCTGCCATCGCGCGCGCGGCCGGCTTCCCCGACGTGGTCACAGGCGATCTCGGCGGAACCTCCTTCGACGTGTCGCTGGTGGTCGACGGCGAGACCGCGCTGGCGGCGCAGACCACCATTGATTTCGGCCTGGTGATCCGCACGCCGATGATCGAGATCACCACCATCGGCGCCGGCGGCGGGTCCATCGCCCGCGTCGATGCCGGCGGGCTGCTGCAGGTGGGGCCGGAGAGCGCGGGATCGCGCCCCGGGCCTGTCTGCTACGCCGGGGGCAACACGCGCCCGACGCTGACGGACGCCAATGTCGTGCTCGGCCGCATCAATGCGGAACGCCCGATCGGCGGCGGCCTCGATCGGTTGGACGTGGAGGCGGCGAAGGCCGCCATCCTGGAGCATGTCGGTCGCCCGCTCGGCCTCGACGCCATGGCGGCCGCGGAGGCCATCCTGCGCGTCGCGAACGGTCATATGGCCGGCGCCATCCGCCTCGTCTCGATCGAGCGCGGGCATGACCCGGCGCGCTTCGCCGCCGTGCCGTTCGGCGGCGGCGGTGCGCTGCATGCCGGCGCCTTGATTCGCGATGTCGGGCTGAAGGCGGCGCTGGTGCCGCGCTTCCCCGGCATCAACTCGGCACTGGGCTGCGTCATCGCGGATATCCGGCATGACGGGGTTCGCACCGTCAGCCTCTCCCTGGATGGCGTGGACGCCGCTGCGCTGGACCGCCTGATGGTTTCGGAAGCCAGGGCCCTGTGCGCCGTGGTCGCCGATGCCGGACTGCCGGTGGAGCGGATCGACACGGTTTTCGCGCTCGACATGCACTATGCCGGGCAGACCCACACGGTCTCGGTGCCGCTGCCTCTCGAGGTTGCGGAGGGCACGACGGGGGTGACGGAGGCGGCGATCCGGCAGGCCTTCGAGGCGGCCTATCAGGCCAGCTTCAGCCGCCTGCTCACCGGCGTGCCAGCGCGCATCGTCAACCTGCGCACCGCCGCCGTCGGCCGGCGCCCGCACTTCGACCTGTCCGCCCTGGCGCCCGGTTCCGGCGCCTCGATGGAGGCAGCTCAGCGCGGTACACGGCCGGTCTGGTTCGGCGGCGCATGGCATGAGACGGCGATCCTCTCGCGCCTCGACCTGCCGGTGGGCGCCGTGGTGCATGGCCCGGCCATACTGGAGCAGCCGGATGCCACCACCGTGGTCGACCCCGGCCTCATCGCGCGGGTGGATCACCTGGGCAATGTCATCATAACAGGCGCGGCCAGCCGCGAGGAGGCAGCAGCGTGAGTCATGCCCCGGTTCCCGCCTCGAAAACCGCGCTGCTGATCTTCGACCTACAGAACGACTTCATCCATCCGGATGGCGCCTACGCGCGCGGCGGCCAGGGCGATCCCGCCATCGCCGCTCTGCCAGGCAAGCTCGAGCCGCTGGCCCGTGCGATGCGCGCGGCGGGCGGCTGGATCGTCTCCACCCACTTCACCCTAATCCCCGGCAAGGGCGGCGAGCCTATCATCTCGCCACATCTCAAGGCACTGCGCCCCTTCCTGCGGAAAGGCGACTTCCAGCCCGGCGCCTGGGGGCACCAACTGGTCGATGCACTGCAGCCGAGCGACCTGATGATCGAGAAGGTCGCCTATTCCGCCTTCTACATGACCCGCTTCGAGTGGCTGCTCCGCAAATGCGGGATCGAGCGCCTGGTCGTGGGCGGCATCGTCACCAATGGCGGGGTGGCGACGACGGTGCGGGACGCGCATGTGCGCGACATCGACGTGACCGTGCTGTCCGACGGCTGCGCGGCCTTCGGCCTCGAGACCCATGAGGCGGCCATCACAGCCCTGCGCTCCGTGGCCCAAATCGCCACCATTGGGGAGGTGATGGCCGAGCTGGGCCACGCCGCATGACCGTGCTGCCGGCCGGCGGGGGTTATGAAGTCACCATCCCCGTTGTGGTGGTCGGCGCCGGCGCTGCCGGCCTCTGCGCCGCCCTGGCCGCGCGGGAGGCCGGGGCCGAGGTGCTGGTGCTGGAGCGCGACCCGGTGCCGCGCGGCTCCACCGCCCTCTCCGCCGGGCTCGTCCCTGCTGCCGGCACGCGCTGGCAGCGGGAGGCCGGCATCGCCGACACCCCCGAGGCCTTCGCCGCCGACATCAGGGCCAAGGCCGAGGGCGAGCCGGACCCGGCGGAGGTCGCTTCCGTGACCCGCGCGGCCGGACCGGCCCTGGAATGGCTGGCCGATGCGCACGGGCTCGACTTCTCCGTCATCACGGATTTTCGCTACCCCGGCCATTCCGCGAACCGCATGCACGGCCTGCCCACCCGTTCCGGCCAGGAGTTGGTGGACCGGCTGCGACAGGCCGCCGAGGCGGCGGGGATCGATATCCTCTGCGATGCCCATGTGGTGGCCTTGCATGCCACGCCGGATGGCCGCATCGCGGGGCTGACGCTGCGGCGGCCGGACGGGACCGAGGACCGCATCGGCTGCATCGCGCTGGTCCTCGCCTGCAACGGCTATGGCGGCAACAAGGATCTCGTGCGCCGCCACATCCCGGACCTCGCGGATGCCCTGTATTTCGGCCATGCTGGCAATCAGGGCGACGCGGTTCTCTGGGGCGAGGCGCTGGGCGCCGCCACGCGCCACCTCTCCGGGCATCAGGGGCACGGATCGGTGGCGCACCCGGCCGGTATTCTCCTGACCTGGGCCACGATCACCGAGGGCGGCGTGCAGGTGAACCTGGAGGGGCATCGCTTCTCCGATGAGAGCCACGGCTATTCCGAGCAGGCCGCAAAGGTGCTCGAGCAACCCGACGGGCTGGCCTGGACGATTTTCGACGAGCGAATCGCGGGGATTGCCCGGCAGTTCGAGGATTTCCGTCTGGCGGAAGCCGCCGGCGCCGTCCTTGCGGCCGAGACCGTCCCGGCTCTCGCTGCCCTCACCCGCCTGCCGGAGGGCGCCCTGGCGGCGACGCTGCAGGAGGTGTCGCAATTCAAGAGAGAAGGTGCGACCGACTCCCAGGGACGGAACTTCGCCGGTGTGCCGGAATTGGTCGCACCCTATTTCGCCGTTCGCGTCACCGGGGCGCTCTTCCACACGCAGGGGGGCCTCGTGGTCGATGAAACTGCGCGCGTGCGGCGGATGGAGGGTGGCTCCTTTCCTAACCTCTTCGCGGCCGGTGGCGCGGCCTGCGGTGTCTCGGGGGCGCGGGCGTCCGGATACCTTTCGGGGAATGGGCTGCTAACGGCGGTGGCGCTCGGGCGAATCGCGGGCCGAGCCGCAAGCGAAGCAGCCTTTGAGGGAATGCGGGCCCGTTGATCCGGGAACCGGAACTGGGGTGATGTCAGGCGGGCGATGACGGTGGGGTCGGGAGCTTGCGGCCGATGCTGGCTCACACCGGCCTGAAAGCTCCTGCTTCGGTCGAGGGGGCGCGGTAGCTGCCGGGATCGCCTAGGCCGGGCGACACTTTCCTGAGGTTGGCCGGTTCCGGGACAACACCCGCAGCAACTGGTTCTTCGCCTTCCCCGAGCAGCGCCCGGCAGGCAAACCGCTCCGCGACGCCGGGTTTGAACACCTCAGCGCGGGTGCCAAGATCACGGTAAGGCACCTGCCGCTGGATGGAGCTGTCCTGCCAGAGGTGTGCGTCGCCATGAACGCCACCCCCCGGCCGATGGTGGCCGCCACCGATGGCGTAATGTAGGCGGCGGTGAGTTGCCCTGGCCTGCGACCTGCGCTTGGCCGTGTCCAAGCCAGCGCCAGCCACTCGGATGACGAGCGTACCCACTGCATTCAGGCCGAGCGCTGGATGGATGATCCAACGGCTGAACTGGCGCTGGAGGCTATGGGTGACGTGCTGACCTACCCGCAGCGCAACCGTATGCCCTATTCCCTCGTGCACAGCCGTAGCGCCATGCGGAGCGGCCGAGGTGCAGCGTGCCGCGCAGCATCACCACCTCGTCCGGCGCTGCCGGGTCTTCCACCCGTGCGAGGAGCAGGTCCAGGCCGCGCCCGACCACGGATTGCAACGGTTGAACGATGGTCGTCAGCTCGTAAGGGGGCTTCAGCGCCGCCGCCACGCCATCAAACCCGACCACAGACACGCCGCCCGCTTCTCCCACCGGCACGGAGTTGGCACGTAATGCGTCGATCACGCCCATGGCCATCCCGTCGCTCACGGCGAAGATGGCATCAGGCCGCTTCCCGGGTGACATGGTCGCGACCTGCGTGCCGGCCGCCCACCCTCCCTGCCTGGTGGAGCCGCCGTCGAAGCGCACGGCCAACGCGTGGCCCCGCTCCGCCAGCCGGGCCACGAAGCCGCGCTCCCTGTCCAGGCTCGTCGAGGTGTCGACATGGCCCCCGACCACCGCGTGGCGCTGGTGACCGGCATCGATGAGCCAGTCGGCGAGGCGCGCGCCTCCCTCGACGTTGTCGCAGTACACGGCCGTGCCGTGCTCCCGCGCCACGCGATTCACCATGACCAGCGGCACCGCGTTCTCCCGGCAGATCGCCGCGATACGAGAGGGCAGCACGGCCGAGGTCACGATGCACCCGTCCAACTGGTACTGCAGCAGGGCCTGGGCGGTGCGGTCCTCCATGGAGCCCTCACCCGCGTGCAGGATCACCAGACGCTGCCCGCGCTCCGCTGCTTGGGCGACCAACTCCTCCAGCAGGTCCGGATAGAAGGGGTTGTGCATCGGCCCGAGCACGAGCCCGATCAATCCGCTGCGCCCGCCGAGCAGCGTTCGCGCCATCGCGTTCGGCGCGTAGCCCGTCTCTGCCGCCAACGCCTCGATCCGCTTGCGGGTCGTTGGAGAGATCCGACCATCCCCGCGGAGGGCGCGGGACACGGTAGACGCCGAGACCCCGGCAGCCCCGGCGAGGGAGAGCAGTGTTGCGCGGGCCGGCCGGAGGCGTGAGGCGGGCAGATCCATGCGGCAATGCTAGCATGTCCTCCTCGCGAGCAAAGCTTTGCACGACCACGATCCTTGCGGGCGAAGAATTGGCGCTGCAGCGCAGCAGAGATGTCGTGCAAACCTTTGCCCAAAACCTCTTGATGGTCCCACAACGACCGGGCCATGCTCCTCTCAACCCTGCGGGTTCACGCGGGGAAGTAGAGAACGGGAGATGAAGCGGATGCATCGGATGATCCGGTCCGAGGCCGACTGGCGCCCTGCCGGCATAGTGAATTCGGGCCGCTGGCTGCGCCAGGTGGCGGAGGAGGAGGCCGCCGATCTCGGCGCCGCCGTGGATGCGCTGAAGGCGGGCGGAAAGCCGATGCTCGACATCACCCGCCGCGACGTGGCGCTCGGCCGCTTCGCCGCCGTACTGGGGGACGCGCGCGCCGTGGTGGAGGACGGGCCCGGCTTCATCGTGCTGCGCGGCCTGCCCACCGCCGGCCGCACGCCGGAGGAGAACAGGCTGATGGCCTGGGCCGTCGGCGCCCATCTCGGCGTGGCGCGCCCGCAGGGCAAGGCCAGCCAGCTCATCTCCGACGTGCGCGACGCCGGCGGAACCTACCGCAGCGGCAGCGGCCGCGGCTACAACACGAATGCGGAGCTGGACTACCACACGGATGGCAGCGACGTCGTAGGGCTGCTCTGCCTCAACACCGCGCGCTCCGGCGGCCTCAGCCGCCTCTCCTCCACGGTGGCGATCCACAACGAACTGGTGCGGACACGGCCGGACCTGGCGGAGGCGCTGTACGGCCTCTTCCCGCACAGCCGGCAGAACGAGGAGGCGGCGGACGAGGCGCCCTGGTACATGGCGCCGGTCTTCAGCGAGCGGGACGGCGCCTTCGCCTGCCGCTACATCCGCAACCACATCCGCTCCACCCAGGCCATGGAGGGCACGCCCCGCCTGACGCCGCTGCAGCACGAGGCGCTGGACACGGTGCAGCGCATGGCGGAGAGCCCGGACTTCTCCTTCGACATGTGGCTGGAGCCGGGCGACCTCCAGCTCGTCAACAACCACGTCCTCATCCACTCCCGCACCCACTACGAGGATTTCGAGGAGCCGGAGCGCAAGCGGCACCTCCTGCGCCTCTGGCTCTCCGTACCGGAGGCGCGGCCGCTCTCCCCCGCCCTGCTGGACGTCTACAAGAGCGTGGATGCCAACAGCGTGCGCGGCGGCTTCAAGGGGCGCGGCGTCACGCCGGAGCTCGTTGCCTACCAGGCCCGCGCCGCGGCCGAGCTCGGCATGCGCGACACGCCCTACAGCCTCTAGGGCTGCCCGGACGGAGCGCCCCGACGCTCCGTCCCAACAAACGGCCCCGCAAGAGGGGCGACCGCGGGAGGAACTGCCAGCATGACCATCCAGCGCCGAACCCTCCTGGCCGCCGGCGCGGGGCTTGCCCTCGCCCCAAGCGCCAGGGCCGAGGAGTGGCCGACCAAGCCCATCCGCATCGTGGTGCCCTACGCGCCCGGCGGTGGCACGGACATCTTCGCGCGCGCCCTCTCGGACAGCCTGCGGGGCCGCCTCGGCCAGCCCGTGGTGGTGGAGAACCGCGCGGGCGCCAACGGCGTGGTCGGGGCGGAGCAGGTCATGCGCTCCCCGCCGGACGGCACCACCTTCGCCGTCTGCACCGGCGCGCACGTGATCAACAAGTACTCCATGCGCAGCATCCCCTTCCATCCCGTGAACGACTTCACGCCCATCGCCCTGCTCTCCAGCTTTCCGCTCTGCATCGCGGTGAACGGGCGCGCCTTCCGGGACCTCGCTGGGATGATAAAGGCGGCGAAGGAGAAGCCGGGCAGCGTCAGCTTCGGCACGACCGAGGCCGCCACCAGCTTCGCCGGCAACAACTTCGCCCGCATGGCCGGGCTGACCATGACGGAGGTGCCGTACCGCGGCAGCGGCCCCATGCTGAACGACCTTGTCGCCGGGCACCTGCCGACCTGCGTCACCAGCACCGTCTCCGTGCTGCCCTACATCCAGGACGAACGGATCCGCGTCCTGGCCGTCACCTCCGACACGCGCTCCGGGCTGCTGCCGCATGTGCCGACCATCGCGGAGAGCGGCGTGCCGGGATACGAGTTCACCGCCTGGTACGGCATGTACGCCCCGCCCGCCCTGCCCGCGCCGATCGCGGGCCGCATGGCCGGCGCCATCGAGGAATCGCTGCACGAGCCGGCGCTGAGGGCGCGGCTGCTGGAACTCGGCGCCGACGTGAAGCCGATCGTGCTCGGTTCCTTCGCCACCTTCCTGCAGCGCGACGACGCCCGCTGGGCCCAGGCCGCGCGCGAGGGCCTCATCAACGTCTCGCAGTAGCCGCGCGGAAGGAGCCACCGGCTTGGCCGCCCACACCATCACCGAGAAAATCCTCGCAGCCCACGCCACCGGCGGGACCGCCCGCGCGGGCGAGATCGTCACGGTCCGTCCGGACGTCGTCCTTTTGAACGACGTCTCCGGCCCGCTCGCCTTCGAGAGCTTCGCGGAGATGGGCGCGGCCCGCGTCTTCGACCCGGAGCGCGTCGTGCTGGTGGCCGACCACTTCGCCCCCGCGCCGAACGTCGCCGCCGCGGCCGCCATCCGCATGACGCGTGACTTCGCCGCCCGTCACGGCATCCCCCACTACTACGAGCCCGGCAATGGCGGGATCGAGCACACGCTGCTGGCGGAGCTCGGCATGGTCGGCCACGGCAGCATCGTCTTCGGCGCGGACAGCCACACCTGCACCGCCGGCGCCTTCAACGCGCTCGGCATCGGCTTCGGCTCCACCGACCTCGCCGCGGCGCTGGCCATGGGGAAGTCCTGGATGCGCGTGCCGGATTCCATCCGCGTGGAGCTGACGGGCGCGCCCGGCCCCTACGTGGCGGGGAAGGACGTGATCCTGGAGGTGATCCGCCGGATCGGCTCGGACGGCGCCGCCGATGCCGCGCTGGAGTTCGGTGGCCCCGGCCTCGCAAACCTTTCCGTAGACGCGCGCATGGCCGTGGCGAACATGGCGGTTGAGGCCGGCGCCGACACCTGCGTGCTGGAGGGCGACGCCCTCTCCGCCGCGCGCAATGCCGCCACCGGCGCGCCGAACGGCCCGCCCGTCGCGGCCGACCCAGGCGCCGTCTACCGGCAGCGCATCGCGATCGACCTCGGCGCCCTCTCCCCCCTCGTGGCGAAGCCGCCATCCCCCGCCAACGGCGTGCCGGTGGGGGCGCTGCGCGGCCAGCGGGTGGACCAGGTCTATATCGGAAACTGCTCCAACGGCACGATCGAGGACCTGCGCCAGGCGGCCTCGGTCCTGCGGGGCCGTCGCGTCGCCCCCGGCGTGCGGCTTGTCGTGGTGCCGGCCACGCAGCGCATCTGGCGCCAGGCCCTGGCGGAGGGGCTGCTGGACGCGCTGGCGGCCGCCGGCGCCGCCGTCTCCACCCCCACCTGCGGCGCCTGCTTCGGCGGGCACATGGGCATCCTCTCGGCGGGGGAGACGGCGATCGCCACCACCAACCGCAACTACCGCGGCCGCATGGGCGACCCGGATTCCCAGGTCTTCCTCGCCAATGCCTGGGTCGCCGCCACGGCCGCCGTCGCCGGCGAGATCACCCCGCCCGAGGACCTGCGCGACGCGGCGGAGGCGGCATGAGCGACCCCCTGCAAGGCAGCGTCCACCGCCTCGGCGACGAGGTGAACACCGACGTCATCCTCCCCGGCCGCTACCTTGCCCTGCGGAGGCCCGAGGAGCTGCGCGCCCACTGCCTGGAAGGCCTGGATCCCGGCTTCGCCGATCGCGTCCGCCCCGGCGACATCCTCGCCGCCGGCCGCAACTTCGGCTGCGGCTCCTCGCGCGAGCACGCGGTGGTGGCGCTGCGCGCGGCCGGCATCGGCGCGGTGGTTGCCGCCAGCGCCGCCCGCATCTTCTACCGCAACGCGATCAACCTCGGCCTGCCCGTGCTGGTCTGCCCGGAGGCGGCCGGCGCCCTGCGGCTCGGAGAGACGGCCAGCATCGACCTCGCCACCGCCACCATCCGCCAGGGCGACCGCGCCTGGCAGGCCCAGCCCCTGGGCGAGGAGGTGCGCGCCATCCTCGCCGCCGGCGGGCTGGTGCCGCGCGTCCGCGCCGCCCTCTCAAACTGAACCAACCAGGAGACACCCCATGGCTGATCCCCGCCTCAAGGCCGCCATCAAGGCCGGCGAGTTCGTCGTCGCCCCCGGCATCTTCGACATGATCTCCGCCCGCGTGGCGGACCGCATGGGCTTCACCGCCCTCTACGCCACGGGCTACGGCACCGTCGCCTCCCATCTCGGCGTGCCGGATGCGGGGATTGCGACTTTCACGGACATGGTCAGCCGCATGGCCCGCTTCGCGGGGGGCAGCACCACCCCCGTGATCGCGGATGCCGACACGGGCTACGGCGGCCTGCTGAACGTGCGCCACACCGTGATGGGCTACGAGGCCGGCGGCGTGACGGCCATCCAGATCGAGGACCAGGAGGTTCCGAAGAAGTGCGGCCACACCCCCGGCCGCCGCGTGATCCCCGCCGAGGAAATGGCGCTGAAGATCGAGGTCGCCGCGGAGGCGCGGAAGAGCGACAACTTCCTCATCATCGCCCGCACCGATGCCCGCACCACCCTCGGCCTGGACGAGGCGATCCGCCGCGGCAAGCTCTACGCGAAGGCGGGCGCCGACATCGTCTTCATCGAGAGCCCGGAGAGCGAGGAGGAGATGCGCCGCATCGGCGGCGAGATCGACGCCCCCCTGCTCGCGAACAACGTCGATGGCGGCGGCCGCACGCCGATCCTCCCGGCGGAGGTGCTGAAGTCCATCGGCTACAACGTCGCGATCTACCCCGCCATCGGCTTCCTGAGCGTCGCGAAGGTGCTGGAGGAGGCCTATGGCCACCTGCTCCGGCAGGGCGACAGCCGCGGGCTGGACATCTACCCGTTCAGCGCGATGAACGATCTGATGGGCTTCCCCGAGGTGTGGGAGTTCGACGCGAAGTGGGCGCGCCCCGATCGCAAGCAGGCGGCCGAGTAGCCCGCCGCCCCGCCGTGAAGGAGCCGACCATGACAGGACCGATCCTCACCCGCCGCGCCCTCGGTACGGCCGCCGCCGGGCTGCTCGCCGCCCCGGCCCTGGCCCAGCGCGCCGCCTGGCCGGACCGGCCGGTGACGCTGGTGGTGCCCTTTACCCCCGGCGGCGCCTCCGACACGCTGGCGCGGCAGGTGGCGCAGCACTTCCCGCGCTTCGCCAACGGCCAGACCCTGGTGGTGGAGAACCGTGCCGGCGCGGGTGGGCTGGTGGGCGGCGCCTATGTCGCTGGCCAGCGGCCTGACGGGAACATCCTGCTGATGGCCGATATCGGCGCCAACGCCATCGGCAAGGAGCTGAACCCCCGCCTCGGCTATGACCCGATGACGGCCTTCACGCCGATCATCCATCTTGTGAACCTGCCGGCCGTGTTCTTCGCCCACCCCTCCGTGCAGGAGAGGACGGTGGCGGAGGTGATTGCCCGGGCGAAGTCGCGGCCGGACGCCTACACCTACGCCTCGGCGGGCGTGGGCAATGGCAGCCACCTCTTCATGGCCCTGCTCTGCCGCCGCGCCGGGATCTCCATGGTCCACATTCCCTATCGCAGCGGGTCGGAGATCGTCACCTCCGTGATGCGGAACGAGACCCAGCTCGGCTTCCCTACCCTCTCCTCGGCACTGCAGATGCTGAGGGAGGGCGCGATCCGGCCGATCGCCATGGGGAACCCCGGCGGCAGCCCGGCCATGCCGGGAGTACCGCCGGTAAGCGACATCTTGCCCGGCTTCGACATCGGCGTTTGGTACGGGGTGGCCGCCCCGGCCGGCATGGCGCCGGAGCTGGCCCAGCGCGTCAACGAGGTTTTCGCCGGGATCGCGGCCCTGCCGGAGGTGCGGGACGCGGTGTTCAATGCGCAGGCCGGGAGCGTCGTCGGTGGCAGCCGCGAGGATTTCGCGGGCTTCCTGCGGAAGGAGTACGACACCTGGACGCCGGTGATCCGGGAGGGCGGCATCCGGCAGGAGTAGGGCCGCCGATCCTTCCGCGCCGGATCGTTCGCCACCAGGATCGTGCAAGCGTTCCGAGGTGCTCGAGGTCTCGCGGCATCCGACCGCGTCGTCCTTGCCGGCCCTGACCAGGGGACCCTTGCGAGCCGCGCGGTCAAGACGGGCGCCATGGTCCGAGGTGCGGCGAGCGAACTCGGCCGGACGCTTGATCACGCCGAAACTGCCCACTCCGTTAGGCGCTCACGCAGCGCCGGTCCAGCGACCGCCTCCTGCAGCGCCTGATCTGATGGGATGCTTCCTTGGCGGCCGGAGGTGCTGCCACGGATGACCTGTTCTGGCTGACGAAGGCATGGGGCCGGTGGGTTCGGCCGTACGTCCCGGCCTCGCATGGGGTGCCGCGGGTCGACGATCAGCGCGTGGTCAGCGGCATCATCATCTCACCCGCAACGGGCTGCGCTGGCGCGATGCCCCGGCCGGGTGCGGGCCGCACAAGACCCTCTATCGGCAGCGACGCCGCATCGAGATCATGTTCGCGCGCCTGAAAAGCTGGCGCTGGCACCGCCATGCGCCGCGGCCGATGCGCCCACCCCTTCCTCTCCGCCGGCACCGTACGTTTCTGGATAGGTGAGACCTGAGCCCGGTGGACCGGAGGAACCGTCCGAACGGTTGCGGCCAAGTCACCAGGCACCGACCAGCTGCCTTTCCGCATCCGATGATCCTGCCGCGGAAGACCACCCGTCGTTCACGCGGCAAGGAGCTCGTCGGCGGGACCGAAGAACTCGTAATGGATTTGGCCGGCGGGAACGCCGAGCGCGGTCAGCCCCGCTGCGAAATCGCGCAGGAAGGGGCGCGGGCCGCAGAGGTAGTAGTCGGCCCCGGCCAGGGGCGTGTTGGCGCGCAGCCAGTCCGGGGTGATCCGGCCGGCCTCGTCGTAGTCGCGGCCCACCACGTCCTCGGGGCGCGGAGCCTCGTAGAAGGTGCTGGCAGTGATACGGCCGCCCGAGGCGGCGGCCAGGGCGCGCGCCTCCTCGCCCAGCGCGTGGGTAGCGCCGGAGAGGGTGCCGTGGACGAAGTGCGCGGCCGCGCCGGGGCGCCCGGCGACGGCGTGCAGCATGCTGAGCAGGGGCGTCACGCCGACACCGCCGCTGAGCAGCACCACGGGGCGCGGCGGCTCCTCCGGCAGGACGAAGTCCCCGGCGGGCGCGGCCACCTTGAGCCGGGTGCCGGGCCGCACCGCATCGTGCAGCCAGCCGGAAGCGACGCCCATGGGCTCGCGCTTGACGCTAATGCGGTAGCTCCGGGAATCCGGGGCCGAGGAGATGCTGTAGTTGCGCTTGAGGGGCGCGTGTCCCGGGACCTCCAGCCAGAAGGTCAGGTACTCGCCGGGGCGGTGGCGCAGCACCGGGCCGCCATCCGCGGGCGTGAGGATGAAGGAGGTGATGATCTCGCTCTCCGCCCTCCTCTCCGTCACCACGAAGTCGCGCCAGCCGACCCAACCGCCGGGGGCGGCCGCGTGCCCCGCGTAGATCCTCTTCTCGCGGCCGATCAGCAGCCCGGCCAGGAACCAGTAGGCCTCGCCCCATGCGTCCAGGATCTCCGGCGTCGCGGCCTCGCCCAGCACGTCCGCGATGGCGCCCAGCAGCGCGGTGGCGACGAAGGGGTAGTGCTCCTCCAGGATGTTCAGCCCGACATGCTTCTGCGCGATTCGCTCCAGGGCGGGGCCGAGCACGGCGGGGTTGTCGACGTTCCGCGCGAAGGCGAGCACGGCGCCAGCGAGCGCCCGGGGCTGAGAGCCCGTCTCGCCGTGATGGGACGCGTTGAACAGAGCCCGGATCGCCTCGTTCTCGAACAGCCGCTCATACATGCGGCCGGTGATGGCAAGGCCGTGCGCCTCCAGCGCCGGGACGGTGGCCTTCACAATGGCGATGGTCCGGTCCGTGAGCGGGCGGGGCATGGGCAGCTCCTTAAAGGTGCATGATAGATGCACCTTTCTATGTTGCTGCCCAGAAGGTGTAAAGGCGCTACACCTTCTTTTATGAGGCTGACCCTTCACACCGACTACGCGCTGCGGGCGCTCATCTATCTCGGGCTGAGGCAGGACCGGCGCGTCTCGATCCGGGAGATCGCGGAGGCGCATCGGATCTCGGAGAACCATCTGGTGAAGGTGATCCACAACCTCGGGCGCGGGGGCTTCGTGGAGACGGCACGCGGGCGAGGCGGCGGGCTGCGGCTGGCGCGCCCGCCGGAGGAGATCTGCGTCGGCGACGTGGTGCGCTTCACCGAGGACGATCTGGCCCTGGTCGCCTGCTTCCAGCCGCCCGGTGGGGCTGGTGGGGGCGCGGGCGGCTGCGCGCTGATCAACGTGTGCCGGCTTCAGTCCCTGCTGGGCGAGGCCCTGGCGGCCTTCATGGCCGTGCTGGACAAGGCCACGCTGGCGGAGCTGATCGGCGGGCCCACGCGCCTCTCCATCGCCGCCCGGCTGGGTCTCCTGCCTGCCGTGGCCGAAGGCAGCGCACCGGGCGAGGCCGCCCTGTGATGCGTGACTGGCTACGGGCCTTTCTCCCGGCGCCGATGGGGGCCGGCCTGACGGAGCGGCTGCGCGGCTGCTGCGGCGCTCTCGTCGGATTGCTTGTGGCCGGCCTGGCCTGCACCTGGCTGGCGGGCCCTGGCCTCGCTGGCCAAGGGGTGCCGCTGCTGATCGCACCGCTCGGCGCCTCGGCGGTGCTGCTCTTCGCCGTGCCGTCCAGCCCGCTGGCGCAACCCTGGTCGATCCTGGGTGGCAACACCCTCTCCGCCCTGGTCGGCGTCACCTGCGCGCAGTGGATCCCGGACCCGCTCCTCGCCGCGCCCCTGGCCGGCGCGCTCGCGATCGGGGCGATGTTCGCGCTGCGCTGCCTCCACCCGCCCGGCGGGGCGATCGCGCTGACGGCGGTGCTCGGCGGACAGGCGGTGACCGGGGCCGGCTACCACTTCGCCCTCTCGCCCGTCGCGCTGAACTCCCTGGTGCTCATGCTCGCCGCCGTCGCGTTCAACAACGCGACCCGCCGGCCCTATCCGTCCTCTCAACGCGCGGCGCGGGGCCATCCGCACGGGACCGCAGACCGCAGCCCCATGCAGCGCGTGGGTGTGCGGCCGGAGGACCTGGATGCCGTCCTGCGGAACCACGACGGCGTTTTCGACGTCGGCCGCGACGACCTCGACGCCCTGGTGCAGAAGGCGGAGATGCACGCCTACCGGCGCCGCTTCGGGGAGATCACCTGCGGGGACATCATGTCGCGCGACGTGATCGCCGTGCAGTACAGGACGACACTCGCAGAGGCCTGGATGCTGCTGCGCCGGCACGACATCCGCGCCCTGCCCGTGATCGACCCCGTGCGCCGCGTGATCGGGATGGTGTCCGACCTGGACTTCATGAAGCGACCGGAACTCGATCACTACGACAGCCTCAAGGCGCGCTTCCGACAGGTGATCCGCCGGCTGACGACGCTGCACGCGGACCGGCCGGAGGTTGTCGGGCAGATCATGCCGCGCGGCATCCGGACGGTGGCGGAAGGCACCCATATCGGAGAACTGGTACCGCTGATGGCGGATGCGGGGTTCCGCCACGTCCCCGTTGTCGACCACCACGGCAAGCTGTCCGGCATCATCGCCCAGTCCGACCTGATTGCCGCCCTCTACCGGGGCGGCCTGGTCTCCGGCGCCGGAAAGGTCAGCGCCGCGGCCTGACCGCCCCGGCCGGGATCCCCACCTCGGGTCCCGCGGCTGCGTGGAACGGGCCTTCGGAGGGACGGACCGGCACCGTCCCCCGCCCGAAGAAGGCCGTGAAGTGCCGCAGGACGCGCCCGGCCGCCTCCTCCGTTGCCCAGTGATCGCCGCGCGCGGGAATGCGCGCACCTGATCCGTCGGGGTGGGGCATCATCGACGTCGTGTTAGCCCAGGGGCCCTGCCCGTGGTCCCACCCGTGCGCGGCGCCCTCCAGCACCTCGGCGAGGGGAGCGAGATGGCGGCACGCCACCGTCTCGGCCGGGTCGTCGGGATGCAGCACCAATGCTGGTGCCGTGCGGCCAAGGGAGGTCAGCCCGGCGCAGGACGGGTAGAGCGCCGCCACCGGCAGGTCCGCCGGTGCACTGAGCGCCGCGCGCCCTCCTCCACCAAAACCGAGAAGGCCGATGCGCGAGCCGTCCAGGCGCCCGGGCGCGATCCTGCGGACGATGTCCCGCAGCCACGGCGAGTTCCGTAGCAGCGCGGCCGCCTCGGTGCCTTCCATCTCCACCGTGAGAACCGCGATGCCGCCCTCCAGGAGGCGTTCCGCGTAGGGCCGCTCCCGTCCATCCGCGCCGAGCTGGTCCGGCAGGATCAGGACGACGGGAACAGGGGCCACCCCGGAAGCTGGCAGGGAGAGCAGGACGTTCCCTCCCGCCGTCGGGAGGAAGATCGCGCCCTGCGCTGGTGCCGGGTAGGGTGAGAGCAGGAGCAGTGCCGCCATGAGGGCCGGGACGGCCCGGTTAGGCCCAGAGGCCCGCGCGGGAGGTCGGCGCCGTACGGCAAGTCGGGCAGCGCCCCCCAGCCATCCCGGCCATGCCTGAGCGAGAATGCTTGGAACCGGCCTCGGCGCAGCCATGGAGATGTCCCGATGCGGTGAACGCCGACGCTATGGCGCGGACCGCCGGGCGCAGGCTTCGGTGCCGGCCGAAGCGTCCCCGCGCGGATCTTGGCTACAGGCCTGCCGGGCGGAAGGCCGGGCAAAGTGCCTCGGCCTCCGCGTGGCCCTGCGGGCGGGCGAGGATCAGCGCCTCTTCCCGAACGAGATCGCGTAGGCCGTGAGCCGGGCCACGAAGATGTCGTCGGTGGGAAGGCCGATCCCCTCCGCGAGACGGGACGGATCGAAAAAGCCGGCGTCGCAGGTCTCGTTGGGCTCCAGCGCGGTGATCGCGATCGACCCGAGCCGGACGGCCTCGTGGGCGTCCTCGTCGGGCCAGCGCAGGGTGACATCCGTCGTCTGGTCGCCGGGCCGCGCGAGAAGCGCGAGGACGTCGAACCGGACGCGACGCGCTGCGACCCGCTGCTCCAGGTCACGCTGCAGGAAGTCGCCGGGCCTGGAGCGCGCCTCCTCGTCGGAGAGCGTCACCTCGCCTTCGGCCGGCACGACCTTGAACTTGATGAAGCGCGTGGCGCCCTGCGCGTTCGTCGCGGGATAGGCGTGCACGCCCCAGTAGGTCGTGCCGGCGAAGCTGCCGGGGAACGGCCTGCCCGCGACGAAGCGCGCCTGGTTCAGCGTCTCGTCATTCGCCTCGGAGAAGGTCCGGACCCGTGCCGGATCGGGGCTGCCGCCCGGGCCGGGGGCACGTGCCCGCAGGAAGGCGAGCATCTGATCCTGCGACCGGGCGAAGTGGACGGGCGCGTTCTCCATCAGGAACTCCGACGCGGCGTCGCCCGTCTCGATGCGAAAGCTGAAGCCGCGGAGAACGGCCCTGTTCGTATCGGCGACAGCCGGATTGCCGCCACCCACGGAGAAGCGGCCGGTGATGCGCCCGGGCCTGGTGAAGCTGACGGAGCGCGTGACGTGCGCGGCCTCCCCGGAGGGCTCGAAGCCGCCGGTCACGCACTGCCCCTTGGCGAATGTCGGCCGGATATGAGGGAGGTGGCCCGCATTGGCGCGAAGCGCGTCCACGATCTGCTCCGCGTCGGCAGCCTGGGTCGGCTGGGCATTGGCCGCGGCCGGGAGCACCGCCGCAAGCAGGAGGGCCGCGGAGAGCAGGGCAGCACGGCCGGTGCGGCCGAGCGGCCGGCAGGTCTGGGCACGCTCCACCACCCCCGACGGCACCGCCCCGTCGGTGGCGGGCAGGGCCGGATCTGTCGGGGCCTGGATGTTGCGAAGGGCAATGGCAGCGGAGGGCATGGCGGCGACCTCTGACGGGGCTTTCCGGACTATCCGGGGAACCGGACCGTCTGGTAGAGCCGGTTCGTGGAATTTGGGTGGTCCGGTTGTCGCGACCTTCGCAGGCCTTTGAGCTGGAGAACGAGCCCGGCACGCCGCTCTTCCTTCGGATCGCGCGCGCGCTGATCCAGGGAATCCAGCGCGGCCGGCTGAGGCGCGGTGCAAGGCTGCCCGGCACCCGGGCGCTGGCGGCGCAACTCAAGGTCAACCGCAACACGGTCGTTGCGGCCTACAACGAGCTGGCCCTTCAGGGCTGGATCCGCGTGCACCCGTCCCGCGGCGCCACCGTGGCCGAGGATCTGCCCGACGCGATCCCACCCTCCTCCGCGGTGGCGACTGTCACGCCCGGACACAATCCCGGTGTTCGCGCCCACCCGGCGGAACGGCCGCCCCGGTTCGTGCTCTCGGACGGCACTCCCGACCCGCGCCTTCTGCCTGCCTCCGAACTGGCGCGGGCCTTCCGGCGCGCGCTTCCCTCGCCGGCCTTTCTCGAGGCGCAGGGCTACGGAGACCCACAGGGCAGCCCGAAGCTGCGGCGGGCTCTGGCGGAGTTGCTGGCCAGCACGCGCGGGCTCGCGGTCGGCCCCGAGGACATCCTGCTGACGCGCGGGAGCCAGATGGGCCTGTTTCTCGCCGCGCGGGCCATCGCCGGGACCGAGCCGGCCGCCATCGCCGTGGAGGACCCGGGCTATCCTCTCGCCTGGGAAGCTTTCCGGATGGCCGGGGCGCGTGTGGTCGGGACGCCCGTCGACCGCGAGGGGATCAGCGTCGACGCGCTCCGCGACCTGGCCGGGCGGGAGAGGACCCTTCGCGGCGTGCTCGTCACGCCGCACCACCAGTACCCGACCACCGTCACCCTCGGCGCCGGGCGGCGCCTCGCCCTGCTGGCGGCCGCCGCCGAGCACAACCTGACCGTCATCGAGGACGACTACGATCAGGACTACCGCTTCGAGGGCCGGCCGATCCTGCCCCTGGCCGCCTCGGCCTCGTTCAGCTCGGAAAGCCCGGTCATCTACCTCGGTTCCCTCTCGAAGCTCCTCGCGCCCGGCCTACGGCTGGGCTACGTCGTCGCCTCGCCCGACCGGCTCCGCCGGATGACCGCCGCGCGCCAGGCCATCGACCGCCAGGGCGACGTGCCGCTCGAGATCGGGATCGCCGAGCTGCTGCAGGACGGCGAGCTCGCCCGGCACGCACGCAGGGCGCGCAAGATCTACCTGGAACGGCGCGACCTGCTGGTCTCCGGCCTGAGGCGTGAGCTCGGCGACGCGCTCTCCTTCCACCTTCCTGCAGGCGGCCTGGCGATCTGGACGTCCGTGAGGCGCGACATCGACGCGGAGCTCTGGGCATCGGAGGCGCTGCACCAGGGGCTCGCGGTCTCGTCCGGCGTCCGCTTCGCGCTCGGTGCAGAGGGCATGCAGAACGCGTTCCGCCTGGGCTTCGCGTCGCTCAACGGTGCGGAGATGGAGAATGCCGTGCGGATCCTCGCCCGGAGCAGGCCGCGGTAGCGGTCCACCAGTTGCCCCGTTCCCGCTGCTCGGGCGTTGAACGGGCGCCAGGGTTCAGCACCGTCCCTCGTCTGCCGGCATCGCGCCGTTCTCCTTCGATGGAAGAGGGGGAGTTGTGCAACCGGACCATCCGTCTTCTGGGAACCGGACCTTTCGGCCCCTCCGGTTCGCCAGCTAGTCCACGCACTCGGGATCGCCTGTCGGCGCGGCCGAAATCCGGCCGGCCCGAACACCCCGCAGTGGCTCTGGCGTCTGCCGGGCTCGTACCGCCGGCCGCCCAGCTCTGAGGAGAGAGGCATGTCAGAGAACACCGCTTCTCCGGTAGAGACCCGCCTTTCCCTCGCCGGTCGACGCGTCACGGCTTCGTTCTTCATCGAGAGCGTATTGAACGCTTGTGTGGTTAGGAGTCCTTCTTATTCTTTCCCTATGACCGCTGTGTTCGACACCCTTTCCGAGCCGCTCTCCCGCCGTCTCGCGTCCGGGCTGTCGCGCCTCTCGGCCGCGCTCCGCGCCGGCCAATGGCGCCTCGGCGAGGCGCGCGGCCTCACGCCTACCCAGGCGCAGGCGCTTGCCGTCATCGCCGCGCGCGGCGGTCCCGGCCGCCACGCCCCGCGCCTCTCCGAGGTGGCGGAGCAGCTCGCGGTCAGCCGCCCCACCGCCAGCGACGCCGTTGCGGCCCTCGAGCGTAAGGGCCTGGTCGCCCGCCAGCCCGACCCGCGCGACGCCCGCGCCTCCGGGCTCGTGCTGACGGGGGAAGGCCAGGCCGCGGCCAGCGATGCCGGCGACTGGCCGGCGATGCTGCTCGACACGGCGGCCGACCTCTCGCCGGCCGAGCAGGAGATGCTGCTGCGCCTCGTCGTGAAGATGATCCGCGGCCTGCAGGCGCGCGGCGCCATCGCGCCCGCGCGGCTCTGCGTCACCTGCCGTCACTTCAGACCCTACGCCCACGGGGACGCCCTGGCGCCGCACCACTGCGCCTATGTCGATGCCCCCTTCGGCGACCGCCACCTCCGCCTCGACTGCCCGGAGCAGGACCCGCTCCCGCCCGCCGAGGCCGAGGTCGTCTGGGCCCGCTTCACCAGCGGTGCACCGGGCGCCAGCCCACCGAACTAGAGAGGACACAAGATCATGAGACCGAAGAACCGCCGCTGGTCCCTGGCCGCGGCAACGGGGGCGCTCGCCCTCGGCCTGGCAGGGACCGCCGCCGCCGCGGACCCGCACGCGGCACATCGCAGCGCGGGTGCGATCCAGGCCCAGCGCGGCAACACCCGCGTGGCCGATTTCGACGTCGTCCGCGCCGCCATCTCCATCGAGGGCAACACCGGGGTGTTCCGCATCCAGGTGGCCGGACGCGCGGGCGAGACGCGGCCCGCGGCGACCGGGCGCTTCGAGGGCAGCGATGTGCACGCCTATGTCTGGCCGACCAGCCTGAACTCCTCCGCCGTCGGCTTCGAGGCGGACCAGGGCATCCTGGCGCTGGCCGTGACCTTCCACCCCGACTTCGACGACGGCGCCCCCGGGCGGAAGGAGAATCGCGACGTCTGGCACAGCCACTGGGTGGTGATGGCGCCGGACCCGGCTTGCGGCCCCGGCGCGCTGAAGGTGCGCGACATCCCCGCGGGCACGCAGCCGCGCCTGCCGGAGGACTGGCCGGGCGTGCCGCTGCTGATCTCCAGCCCCGACCTGCCGCCCGTCTTCTCGGGAGGCCAGGTGGAGGTGCGGGTCCCGCTCACGAGGGCGCCGGGCCTACGGGAGACGCGCTTCGACGGCGTGACGGCCGGGTTGCGCGTGAACGCGAACCTGCACGCCCCGCTGCTCTGCGTGGCGGAGGTGTTCGACGTCGCCTCCGGCGACCTCAGCCTGCCCGGACGGGCGGCGCCCGCCGGGACGCGCTGAGGCGCGCCGGAAAGCTGGACGCGCGGGGGCTGCAACCCCCGCGCGCCCGGACGACCCCTGACCCTGACAGAGAACCAAGGACAAGCATCATGACGGAGAAGTCCGCCATCCTCTACCACGCCGGCTGCGGCGTCTGCGTCGAGGCCGAGAGCGCCGGGGTGACGTGGGTCCCCGCCTTCGTGATCGATGGGCGCCCCTTCTACGTGAACTTCGGCGCGCCCCTGGCCGACCTGAAGGGCTGAGCCCATCGCGCGCCCATCCCGCGCGGGCGGGCGCGCCTTCCGCAGGAGCACTCTCCCATGACCGAGACGAAGCCGCGGCTCCGCGCCGCGCCGCTCTGGACCACCTCCGGGCCGTGGCTGAACACGCCGAAGGGCGAGCCCCTGGCGCTTGCTGACCTGCGCGGCCGCGTGGTGGTCGCGCTCGGCTTCCAGATGCTCTGCCCGGGCTGTGTCGGGCATGCGCTGCCGCAGCTCGCCCGCGTGCGCCGCGCCTTCCATCCGGCCCGCGTCGCCGTGGTCGGCCTGCACACCGTCTTCGAGCACCACGCCGCGAACACGCCGGAGACGCTGGCCGCCTTCGCGCACGAGTACCGGCTCGACTTCCCGATCGGGATCGACGCCACCGATCCGCGGGGCGGCCGCACGCCGGTGACCATGGCGGCCTACGCGATGCAGGGCACACCGACTCTTCTGCTGATCGACGCCGAGGGACGACTGCGGCGACAGAACTTCGGCCATGTCGAGGACATCGCCCTCGGCGCCGAGATTGCGCTGCTCGTCGCCGAGGCGGGTGGAGCCCCGGCCGGACCCTCGGACGTCGCGGCGTCCGCCGCCGCGCATGGGAGGTGCGCCATCCCATGAGGCAGGCCCTCGTCATCCGCCACGTGCACTTCGAGGACCTCGGCGCCTTCGCGCCCGCACTCGCGGCGGCGGGCTACGCCGTCCGCGTGCTGAGCGCCGGCGAGGATGATCTGCAGGCGGCGCAGCCCGCCCCGCCCGACCTGCTCGTGGTGCTCGGCGGACCGGTCGGAGCCTATGAGGAGGACCGCTATCCCTTCCTCACCGACGAGCTGCGCCTTCTCGAGGCCAGGCTCTCCGCAGGGCGGCCGACCCTCGGGGTCTGTCTTGGCGCGCAGCTCATGGCGCGCGTCTCGGGCGCCCGCGTTTACCCGATGCAGGGCGGCGCAAGGGAGATCGGGTGGGCACCCGTCACGATCACCGCGGCGGGCGGGCGCGGTCCGTTGCGCCACCTCGCCGATGGTGCGCCGGTGCTGCACTGGCACGGCGACACCTTCGACCTGCCGCCGGGCGCGGAGCTGTTGGCCTCGACACCGGCCTGCCGGAACCAGGCCTTCGCGCTCGGCTCGCACGGGCTCGGGCTGCAGTTCCATCCGGAAGCCTCCGACAAGGGGTTTGAGCACTGGCTGATCGGGCATGCGGCCGAGATCGTGGCCTCTGGGCAGAATCCCCGGACGCTGCGCGCCGATGCGGCCCGGCACGGACCGGCCGCGGCGGAGCGCGGCAGGAGGCTGATGGGCGATTGGCTCGCTGCCTTGCCTGAGAGCGGGGCGTGATGGCCGGAAGGGCCGCGATCAGGGCCGTGCTCGTCGGCCGCGCAGTCGCTTTCGGTCACCCCGAAGCCCGCAGTGCTACGGCCAAGCGGGAGGTTGGGGAGCCGGTGGAGATCGGTGCCCTCGGCCGCGTGTACCCCGTGCTCCTGGACGTGACCGACTACGACGCCATCCCCGCCGCCGTCACCGCGGCGGAGAGGGAGGCCGGGCCGGTCGACGTCCTCGTTAACAACGCCGGCTACGGGCACGACCAGGCGCTGGAGGAGTCCTCCATAAAGGACCTGCAGCGGCAGTTCGCGGCCAAAGTCTTCGGCCCCGTCGCGATGACGAAGGCGGGGCTGCCCGGCATGCGGGCGCGCGGGCGCGGCCACATCATCAACGTCAACTCCATGGGCGGCTTTATCACCATGCCCGGGATCACCTTCTACTGCGGCAGCAAGATCGCGCTGGAGGGCATCTCGGAGGCGCTGGGCAAGGAGGTGGCGAGCTTTGGCATCCGCGTCACGGCTCTGGCGCCGGGCGAGTTCCGCACCGACTGGGTCGGGCGCTCGATGGACCGCACGCCGCGCAGCACCCGGCGTGGAACGCCGTTTCCCGCTCGACGAGCTACGGGAGTCGACGATGGATCTTACCTGGCTGCTCCCCACCTACGCTGCATCCCAGCACCGCTAGGCGCATCATCCGCGCGCAAGAGGGCAAGGTCGTCGCATCCGCATCAAACCAGCGCTGGGCGCCCGACGGCTTGGCCATCCCCTGCTGGAACGGCGAGACGGTCCAAGTCGCGTTCGCCGTCGACACCCACGCCTGCGAGGTCATGGCCTGGGTTGCCACGGCCGGTGCGGGCATCAGCGGCGAGATGATCCGCGACATGATGCTCGCCTGTGTCGAGCACCCCCTGCCTCGTTCAACGGTTACAACGCCGTCCATCCTCACCCCGGCTTGCGCATGCTCTCACCCCGTGAGTTCATCGCCAGCCACTCGTCCACCCCAGTCACCTGTCCGGTTTGACGGGGAACACTCCACCTGGCGAATGTCGAAAGTACCTAAACGCCGCT
Organism: Pararoseomonas sp. SCSIO 73927; assembly: GCF_037040815.1. Lineage (NCBI taxonomy): Bacteria > Pseudomonadati > Pseudomonadota > Alphaproteobacteria > Acetobacterales > Acetobacteraceae > Pararoseomonas > Pararoseomonas sp. SCSIO 73927. The sequence continues at coordinate 1,276,505 of NZ_CP146232.1, read as the reverse complement.
AACTCATCTGGACGTTCCTCATGCCTTCTCGCTTCCTCGATCGTCGGCTGAAGCTTCCACTGCTGCGAGTGGCGGAGGCGCTGCAGGCCCACGGCAGCCTGTTACGCGCCTCTACGGCCCTGGGGGTTGGTCAGCCTGCCCTCTCCCGGAGCCTCCGCGAATTGGAGGACATCGTCGGCACCCCGCTTTTCGAGCGGCACGCACGCGGCGTCCGCCCCACTCGCGCCGGCCTGGCGATAACTCGGCTGGCAAAGCGTGTGCGGGCTGAGGTTCATCGGGCCGAGGAGGAGCTGGATGCGATCGATGGCGGGGATACGCTGGCGGTGGGCGTGCTGCCTGTCTCCGCGGTCGGTATCCTGCCCGGCGTGCTCCTACGGTTGCGCGCTGCTCAGCCCGGCATCCGATTGCGCCTGGAGCAGGGACGGTCGGAGGAACTGCTGCCCCTGCTGGCAGAGCGCGAGATCGATTTCATCGTTGGCCGACTCTACCCACCGTCCACGCCGGACGGCTTCCGCCGAGAGGCGCTGTGGGACGAGCCCATTTCACTCCTCGTGCGTGCGGAGCATCCCCTGCTGCAACTGCAGGCGGCGCCGGGTTTGGCCGACCTCGCGCCCTACGGCCTCGTTCTACCGACCATGAGCCAGAGAATCGGCCAGGAGATTGAAGCCTTCCTCTCTTTGCTCGGTCCCGTCGCCGGGGCGCCGCTGCGGTCCTCGTCTTACGGCCTGTTGCGGGAGATGCTGCTGGCGACGGACAGCATCGCCGTGATGCCGCGGTTGATGATGCTGGGGGATCTCCTGCGGGGCTCGCTGCGCGTGCTACCCCTGGCCGCCGCCTCCCCGCCCCGCCCCGCAGGGCTGGTCCTGCCGCGCGGGGGGAGCCTTTCGCCTGCTGTGGACGCCTTCATCACCGCCCTGCACGAGACCCTGAGGGAGATCGCGGCACGAGGCCTCGCTGATATGCCGGATGCTGATATCTCGCGCCGGAAAACCAATAGGACGCGTCGCCACTCCGGCTCCTAAGGTCCACCCGGTTCCGCGCCGGATCCGGGGTTGCACCCTGGGCCAGGGGCGGGCGGGAGGAAACCGCGATGGATGCGCCCGAGCCCGTGATGGACATTGCCCATCTGGGCCACGTCGAACTGCTGACGCCGAGGCCCGAGGAGAGCCTGCGCTTCTTCACCGAGGTAATGGGCATGACGGAGAGCGGCCGAAAGGGCAACAGCGTCTTCCTCCGCGGCTGGGACGACTACGAGCGCTACTCCCTCCAGCTCACCGCCTCTCACACTTCCGGCCTGGGCCATGCCGCGTTCCGCACCCGCAGCGCCGCGGCGCTGGAGCGGCGCCTGGCCGCGTTGCGGGCCGACGGGGTGGAGGTGTGGCCGCAGGAGGACAATCTCGGCCACGGCACGGGCTGGCGCTTCCGCGACCCGGACGGGCACGTCTTCGAGCTCTACTGGCGCACGGAGTGGTACGAGGCGCCGCCGGATCGCCGCCCCTCCCTCAAGAACCAGGCGGAGCGCTTCCCGGCGCGCGGCGTGAACGTGCGGCGGATCGACCACTTCAACTGTCTCGCCGTGGACGTGCGCGCCAACCGCGAGTTCTTCCAGCGCAACCTCGGCCTGCGCTGCACGGAGCGGATCGAGCTGGACAGCGGGGAGGAGGCGGGCATGTGGCTCACCTCCAACAACAAGTCCTACGACTTCGCCTTCACGAAGGAGGCGCACGGCGTGCCGGGCCGCTTCCACCACGTCACCTTCGCGCTGGATAGCCGCGAGGCCGTACTGCAGGCCGCCGACGCCTTCCTGGAGGCGGGCGTCCACATCGAGACGGGGCCGCACAAGCACGCCGTGCAGCAGACCTTCTTCCTCTATGTCTACGAGCCGGGCGGCAACCGGGTGGAGGTGGCCCATGCCGGCGCGCGCCTCATCCTCGCGCCCGACTGGCGGACGATCACCTGGACCGAGGCGGAGCGGAAGCGCGGACAGGCCTGGGGGCTGCAGACCATCGCCAGCTTCCACACCCACGGCACCCCGCCCCTGCCGGAGAAGGAACCCGACGATCTCTCCGCCACGGGGATCGCCTCGTGACCACCCATCCCTGCCCATCGATGGAGGACGGTCGATGATCATCGACTGCCACGGCCATTACACCACGGCTCCTACCGCGCACGACGCTTGGCGAGACAGCCAGAAGGCGGCCTTCAAGGCCGGCGGGGATACCGACCCCGCCTATCCCGGCATCTCGGACGACGAGATCCGGGAGTCGGTGGAGAAGAACCAGCTGCGCCTGCTGCGCGAGCGCGGCGCGGACCTGACGATCTTCTCCCCCCGTGCCTCCACCATGGCGCACCACGTCGGCGACGAGGCGGTGAGCCAGGCCTGGACCCGACACTGCAACGACCTGATCCGCCGCGTGGTGGACCTCTACCCGCAGTCCTTCGTGGGCGTCTGCCAGCTACCGCAGTCGCCGGGCGTCTCCATCACCCACTCCATCGCGGAGCTGGAGCGCTGCGTGACGGAGATGGGCTTTATCGGCTGCAACCTGAACCCCGATCCCTCCGGCGGGCACTGGTCCGGTCCGCCGCTGACCGACCGCGCCTGGTATCCCTTCTTCGAGAAGATGGTGGAGCTGGACGTGCCGGCGATGATCCACGTCTCGGGGTCCTGCAACCATAATTTCCATGCGACCGGCGCTCACTACATCAACGCCGATACGACCGCCTTCATGCAATTCCTGGAAGGCGACCTGTTCCGCGACTTCCCGACGCTGCGCTTCATCATCCCGCACGGCGGCGGCGCGGTCCCCTACCACTGGGGCCGCTACCGGGGGTTGGCGGACATGCTGAAGCGCCCGCCTCTGTCCGAGCACATCATGCGCAACGTCTTCTTCGACACCTGCGTGTACCACCAGCCCGGCATCGACCTGCTCTTCCGGGTGATTGACGTGGATAACATCCTGTTCGGGTCCGAGATGGTCGGCGCCGTGCGCGGGATCGACCCGGAGACGGGCCACCACTTCGACGATACCAAGCGCTACATCGACGCGCTGACGATCCCCGAGGCCGACAAGCGCAAGGTGTTCGAGGGCAATGCCCGCCGCGTCTACCCCCGGCTGGACGCCATCCTGCGGGGGCAGGGACGGTGAGCGTCTCCGCCGGGGCCGGGCCGGTCCACCTCGTCCGCCGCAACCCGCCCCGCGTCGCGCCGGAACTGGCCGCGCGCTTCGCCCCCTACGGCACCGCCACCATCCACGAGGCGCAGGGCCGGCGCGGATGCCTCGCCTCCCACATGCGCCCTGCCTGGCCGCGCGGCCGGGCGACCGGCAGCGCCGTCACCGTCTCCCTCCCGCCCGCCGACAACTGGATGATCCACGTGGCGGTGGAGGTGTGCCGGCCCGGTGACATCCTCGTTGTCGCGCCCACCTCGCCCTCCGATGCCGGCTACTTCGGGGAGCTTCTGGCCTGCTCCCTCCAGGCTCGCGGCGTGGTGGGGCTGGTGATCGAGGCGGGGTGCCGCGACTTGGCGGCGCTGGAGGCCATGGGCTTCCCCGTTTGGTCCCGTGCCGTCTCCCCTCAGGGCACGGTGAAGGAGACGCTGGGCTCGGTGAACATGCCGCTCGTCATCGCCGGGCAGCTCGTGAATCCGGGCGACCTCGTGGCGGCGGACGACGACGGCGTGGTGGTGGTGCGCCGGGAGGAGGCCGAGGCCGTTCTCGCCGCTTCCGGCGCGCGCGAGCGCAAGGAGGAGGCGACCCGTACGCGGCTGAAGGCCGGGGAACTCGGCCTCGACATCTATGGAATGCGGGAGGCCCTGGCGAAGAAGGGGCTGCAGTACGAGGATGGCTGAGCCCGTCACCCTGCGGGCCGCCATCGGCCGGTACCCACACAGCGCGGCGGTGCTGGACGGCACCGCGGCCTCGCCAATCCTGCGGATCGAGGATGCCGGGATCAGTCCCGTGAACCGCGCCTTCGCGCCCATGGTGCGCGAGGGTCGCTTCGACCTTTCGGAGATGGCGATCGCCACCTTCTTGATGGCGAAGGAGGCCGGGCGGCCGCTGGTGCTGCTGCCCGTGGTGATGGCCGCGCGCTTCCAGGAGGGCGCGCTGCTCTGCCCTGCGGAGAGCCCGCTGCGGGGACCTACCGACATCGCGGGCCGCCGCGTCGGCGTGCGCGCCTACAGCCAGACGACGGGGATGTGGCTGCGCGGCGCGCTGGCGGATGCGGGCGTGCCGCCGGGCGCCGTGCGGTGGGTGACCTTCGAGGACGCGCACGAGCCCGGCTACCGCGACCCGCCCTGGGCGGAGCGCGCCCCGGCGGGATCGGACATGCTGGCCATGCTGCGCGGCGGCGCGCTGGACGCCGCGGTCTTCGGAAACGACCTGCCGCAGGGCGAACCGCTCCGCACCGTCTTCCCCGACCCGGGAGCGGCGGCGAAGACGTTCCGCACCGCCCATGGCTTCGTGCCGGTGAATCACCTGCTCGTGCTTCGGCGCGACGTGGCGGCGGCGCATCCGGAGATCGCGCCGGAGATCGTGCGGCTCCTCGGAGGCAGGACCCCGCCGGGCGGTCGCGCGGGCCTCGCCCCGGCCCTCCTCCTCGCCGCGCGGCTCTGCGCCGATCAGGGGCTGACCAGGCGGGCCCTCAACCTCGACGAGATCTGGGACGGGACGCCGCTGACGGTTCCCTAGAAGGCAAACCAGGCAAGGCACGGGAAACGAACCATGACAGTCACCCGCCGGATACTCGGCACCGCCGCCCTCGCGGGTCTCGCCGCACCAGCCCTGGCGCAGGAGGGAGCGTATCCCAGTCGTCCGGTCACGATGATCGTGCCCTGGCCGGCGGGCGGCCCGACCGACACCTTCGCGCGCGTGCTGGCCGCGCGGCTGTCGCAGGATCTCGGCCGCTCCGTCGTGGTGGACAACCGGGGCGGCGCCAACGGTACCATCGGCATGGCTACCGCCGCCCGCGCGCGGCCGGACGGCTACACGGTGGTGCTGGCCCCCAACAGCACCTACGCCGTGGCGCCGCACCTGTACCAGACGAACTACAGCCAGGAGCGGGACTTCGCCGGCGCGGGGCTCCTGGCCTCCTCGCCTCTCTTCATGCTGGTGCCGCGGAACTCCCCCGCGCGCAGCGTTGCGGACTACGTGGCGATGGTCAAAGCACCGGGCGCGCGCAAGGTCTACGCCAACGCCGGTGTCGGCGCGACCTCCCATCTCGTCACGGAACTGTTCCTGCAGATGGCGGGGCTCGAGGTTGCCGAGATCGGCTATCGCGGCGGCGGCCCGGCCATTCAGGCCGTGCTGGCGGGCGAGGCGGACATGCTCTTCATGCCGGGCGCCGCGGTGATGTCCTTTATCGCCTCTGGCGACCTGCGCGCGCTGGCCAACACCATGCGCGTGCGGTCCCCCCTCGCGCCCGAGGTGCCCACCTTCGAGGAGCTGGGCTATGGCGGCTTCGAAGTGGTGGAGCACGTCGCCCTCCTCGCCCCTGCCGGCACGCCGGAGCCGTTGCTCCGCCGGTTGAACGCTGCCTGCGCCGCGGCCTTGGCCGCCCCGGAGCTGAAGCCGCGCCTGGACAGCCTGACCGTCACGCCGGGCGTGCGCCCGGTGGAGGAGTGGCCGGGCTACTTCGCGGCGGAGAACGCGAAGTGGCGTGACTTCGTGCGCGCCCGGAACATCCGCGTCCAATGAGCGGGTGTCACGTCGGACGCCGGGCGGCGATTGCGGGCGGCGGCCTGCTGGCGGCCCCGGCCCTGCTGCGCGCGCAAGGCGCTTGGCCGCAGCGCCCGATCCGGCTGGTGGTGCCCTTCACCCCCGGCGGCAGTTCCGACATCCTGGCGCGTGCCGTCGCCAACGAGCTGCCCGAAGCGCTGGGCCAGCCCGTGATCGTGGAGAACCGTGGCGGCGCCGGCGGAACCATCGGCACGGAGGCCGTGGCACGCGCGGCGCCCGATGGCCACACGCTGCTGATGGGGCATGTCGGTACGCTGGCGGTGAACCCCGGCCTGTACCGCGGCCTGTCCTTCGACACCGCCACGGCCTTCGACCCGGTGGTCCTGGCCGCCGTGGTGCCCAACGTGCTGGTGGTGCACCCGTCGCTGAACGTGGGGAACGCCCGGAACTTCATCGCGCTGGCCCGCGCGCGGCCGCGCGGCATCTCCTACGGCTCGGGCGGCAACGGGTCCGCCGCGCACATCGCCATGGTCGCCTTTTCCCGCGCGGCGGGGATCGAGCTGGAACACATCCCTTATCGCGGCACGGCGCCGATGATGACCGATCTCCTCGCCGGAACGATCGGTGCAACGCTGACGGGCGGCCCACCCGCCCTGCCGCCGGTGCGCGCCGGGCAGCTTCGCGCGCTCGGCGTCTCCTCCCTCACCCGCCTGCCCTCGGAGCCGGGGCTGCCGACCCTGGCAGAGGCCGTGCTCCCGGGCTTCGAGGCGGTGCAATGGTACGGGCTCGTGGCCCCCGCCGGCACCCCGCGCGCGGCGATCGAGCGGCTGAACCGGGCTTGCGCCCGCATTCTGACGGGAGATCGCCTGCGCCCGCGCCTCGCCTCCGAGGGGGCTGAGGCCCGACCCGGCACGCCGGAGGAGTTCGGCGCCTACATCGCCGCGGAGCGCGCGCGGTGGGGCGAGGTGGTCCGCGTCTCCGGCATGCGGCCGGACTGATCGTGGACAGCCAGAAAAGGGAGAAGGACATGCCCTCCATCCCGCGCCGCCTCCTCGGTGCCGCCGCGCCCGGGCGCGTGCCGCCTGGGCCGCCGCCGTGGACGCGGTGGCGAAGGAGGAGCCGTTCCGGGAGCGCCTGGCCCATGCGGGGCTTGAGCCCCTGCCGGGAGACGCCGCCTTCGCCGCGCAACTGGCGCGGGACCGCGAGCGCTGGGGCGAGGTCATCCGCAACGCCGGCATCAGGGCCGATTGAACGAAGGGGAGGGACGTCATGCTGATTACGACCGGCTGGCCGCATGGCCGTCGCACCCTGCTCGGCGCGCTGGCCGCGGCCGCGGTTCGCGCAGAGCCCGCCGCGGCCCAGCCCACCGGCTGGTCCCCCTCGCGCCCCGTCCGCATCGTCGTCCCCTTCGCGGCCGGGGGGGTCGCGGACCTGACCGTGCGGACCGTCGGGAACCGGCTGTCCGAGCGGATCGGGCAGCCCGTGGTGATCGACAACCGCCCCAGCGCGGGAGGCATTGTCGCGGCGCAGCAGCTCCTGGGCGCGGAGGCGGACGGGCACACGCTGATGGCCGCCACCAACGGTACGGCCATCAGCCGTTCCCTCTTCCGCAACCTGCCCTTCGATCCGCTTCGGGACTTCACCCCCGTCGTCACCCTCGGCGCCTTCCCCATCGTCGTGCTGGTGAAGCCGGACGGGCCGCGGGACCTTGCGGCGCTGCTGGCACGGATGCGGGCGGAGCCGGGGAGGCTGAACATCGGCACCATCGCCGCCGGCAGCACGCAAAACCTCTCGGCCGAGTTGTTCAAGATCCGAGCCGCCATACAGGCAGAAACAATCGCCTTTCCCGCCACGCCGCAGGCCACCACGGCGCTGCTGCGCGGCGACGTGGACGCCGTGTTCGAGATCTCGGCGCCTGTCCTCGGCCAGATCCGAGCGGGTGCCGTGCGCGCCGTCGGCGTGACCACCGCCACGCGGGCCGCGACGCTGCCGGATGTGCCGACCGCAGCGGAGGCCGGCGTGCGCGACTACGACGTGGCCTCCTGGAACGCCCTCGTCGCCCGTATCGGCACGCCGCCGGCGGTGACCGAGGCGATGAACCGGGCGGTGAACGACGTGCTGGCCGATCCCGCCACGCGGGATGCCCTGGCCGGGCAGGGGATCGAAGTACAGGGCGGTACGCAGCAGGCGATGGGTGAGTTGCTGCGGACGGACACGGCCCGCTGGGCCGAGGTGATCGAGAAGGCAGGGATCGAGCGGCAATGAGCGAGAGAGTGATTCCCACCTGCAAGGGTCCCGATCCCGACACGCGTGAGCCGCGGTACAGGGCGCCGGCCGGCGCCTGCGACGCGCATTGCCACATCTTCGGCCCTGGCGCGGTGTTCCCCTACGCGCCCGACCGCGCCTATACCCCGCCCGACGCGCCGTATGAGGCGCTGCGCGCCCTGCACGACCGGCTAGGGATCGAGCGCGCGGTGATCGTCCACGCCTCCTGCCACGGCAGCGACATGCAGGTGACGCTGGACGGCATCGCCCGTTCCGGCGGGCGCTACCGCGGCGTGGCTGTGGTGGATCCGGGCGTGACGGACGCGGAGCTGGGGCACCTGCACGCGGGCGGGATCCGCGGCGTGCGGTTCAACTTTGTCCGTCACCTCGGCGGGATGCCGGACATGGCCTTCTTCGACCGCGTACTGGCGCAGGTGCGGCCGCTGGGCTGGCACGTGGTGCTGCACCTGGACGCGCAGGACGTGGAGGCCCTGGCGCCCCGCATCGACCGGATCGACATCCCCTTCGTCATCGACCACATGGGCCGCGTGCGTGCGAAGGATGGGACGGAGCAGCCCGCCTTCCGCAGCCTGCTGGGCCTGATGGACAACCCGCTGGCCTGGGTGAAGATCTGCGGGGCGGAGCGCGTCTCCTCTGCCGGCGCCCCCTTCCGCGACGCGCTGCCCTTCGCACGCGCCCTCGTCGCCGCCGCGCCGGACCGCGTGCTCTGGGGGACAGACTGGCCGCATCCCAACATCGCGGGCGATATGCCGAACGACGGCGACCTGCTGGACCTGCTGGCGGAGGCTGTGGAGGACGAGGCGACGCGGGCGCGCATTCTGGTGGACAATCCAGCCCGCCTCTACTGGAACGAGGGAGGCGCTGCATGATCGCGCGCGCCGCCATCATCGGCTTCGGGGAGGTGGGGCGCATCTTCGCGCGCGACCTCGCGGCGCGCGGCGTCGTCGTCGCCGCGGCCTGGGACACCGCCTTCGCCGATCTGGGAAGCCGCGCCTCGAAGGAGGCCATGGCCGCCGGCGTCGTCCGGGCGGCATCCGCGACGGACGCCGTGGACGGCGTGGACCTCGTGGTATGCTCCGTCACCGCCGGCTCAGATCTCGCGGCCTGCCGCGCGGCCGCCCCCGGCCTGCGGCACGCCCCCTTTTTCCTCGACGTGAACTCCGTCTCCCCGGGCACGAAGCGGGAGGCGGCTGCGGCCGTCTCCGCAGGCGGCGGACGCTACGTGGAGGCGGCCGTGATGGCCAGCGTGCCGCCCAAGGGTCTCGGCACGCCCATCCTCCTCGGTGGCACCCACGCCGCAGCATTTGCGGAGGCTGCCGCTGATCTCGGCATGGATCTCACCATCTTCTCTGAGGAGGTTGGACGCGCATCTTCGGTCAAGATGTGCCGGAGCGTCATGGTCAAGGGTCTGGAGGTGCTAGCGACCGAGTGCCTGCTCGCCGCCCGACGCTACGGTGTGGAGAAGGAGGTGCTCGCCTCTCTTTCCGATACGCTGCCGCACCCGGACTGGGCAGAGTTGGCGCGATACGTGATCAGCCGTCCTCTGATCCATGGACGCCGACGGGCGGAGGAGATGCGGGAGGTGGCGCGCACCGTGTCCGAGGTGGGAGTGGAGCCGATCCTCTCCGTCCCGATCGCGGATCGTCAGGACTGGTCAGCCGCCCGGGGAGCCATGCTGCCGGCGGCCATAACCTCGTCAGCCGATCTCGGCGCCCTTCTTGACGCCGTGCTGAAGCAGAACAGCTAGCCACCGATCCGCTCAGCTCCACGGTGGCATCCGAGCCGAGGGGAGGCGGCGGAGCACAAGGCGGGATAGGGTGAGGAGGCCGAGGCCGGAGCGGGTGGTGCGCTCGTCGTCGCGGGCGCGACGCGGCTTGCGAGTGCTCCAGGCCAGGTATTGCTCGAGGAGCTACCGCTCGGCAAAGGGGGGTGGGAAGTTCCTCCCGTGGGCCGAACGTGCAGGAAGCGCCGGTCGCCGACCGCGCCTACACCGGATCCCGCGTGGCCGAGGCCTCGCCTGTCGCCGTCACCATCGTCGGCAGCGCGCCGGGACAAAAGGGCTTCTCTGTGCAGCCCAGGCATTGGGTGGTCGAGAGGTCCTCCGCTCGCTCGACGATGCGCTGGTGGCCGGGCGCGGGATGTCCGCCCGCCCATGTCGCGCTCTCCGGCCTGCGGCAGATGCCGCCGGTGATGACGATGGGACAGGCCGCCGGGCCGGCGGTGCTCGACAATGGGCGCGATGGCGTCATGCTCCGCCTGGCGACCCGCGCGCAATGTCCGGCGGGGCTATCGTGACGCGGCGCACAAAAGAAAAAGGGGAGGGCGGCATGACGGTGATGGGGACGCGGCGCTCGGCGTTGCGGACGGCGGCGCTGGGCGCCGGGACGGTGCTCCTGCCCCTGGGCGCGGCACGGGCGCAGGCGGTCTTCCCGGCGCGGCCCGTGCGGATGATCGTGCCCTTCGCCGCGGGCGGGCCCACGGACGTGATCGCGCGCGTCGTCGCGGAGGCGCTGGGAGACCGCTGGAAGCAGCCGGTCGTGGTGGAGAACCGCGCGGGCGGCGGCACGATCGTCGGCACCCTCGCCATCGCCCGCGCCCCGGCGGACGGCTACACGCTGGGGATCTGCACCAACCCCTTCGTCATCAACCCCGCGGTCAAGGAACGGATGCCCTATGATGCGGCGGCCGACTTCGCCGCGGTGGGCATGCTCGTCACCTCGCCCTTCGTCCTCGTCGCCGGGAACGGCTTCGGGCCGAACACGCTCGGGGAGCTGGTGGCCGACGCGAGGCGGCGGGGGGAGCCGCTGGCCTACGCCTCGCCCGGGCCCGGTGGGGCCGGCCACCTGGCCGGGGCCCTCCTGCAGCAGCGGACCGGCATCGCCATGGAGCACGTGCCCTACAACGGCAGCGCGCCGGCCCTGACCGACGTGCTGGCCGGGCGCGTGCCCGTGATGTTCGACCTCTGGAGTTCCGTGCGGCCGCATGTCGAGGCCGGGCGGCTGAAGATCCTGGCGGTGGCGGGCGATGCGCCGCTGCCCGAGGCGCCGCAGGTCCCCACGGTCGCGGCGACGCTGCCCGGCTTCTCCTCCGTCGCCTTCCAGGGCGTGATCGCCCCGGCGGCCACCCCGCCGGCGCTGGTGGAGGCCATCTCCGCCGACCTCCGCGCCGTCACCGGCTCCGAGGGCTTCCGCCGCCAGGTCGTCCCGCTCGGCGTCGATCCGGCACCCGGCACGCCCGCCGCCTTCGACGCCTTCCTGAAGGGCGAGATGGCGAAGTGGCGGGACGTGGCCCGCGCCGCGAAGATCGTGCTCGACTGATTTCCGATCCCCTCCTCCATCCGGGTGCTTGCATGAGCCATCATCACAGGACCGCCGCCGAGCTGGTGGACGACCGCCCCGCGGACGGCGTGTTCCGGATCCATCGCGACCTGTTCCGCGACCCCGCCGTCTTCGCGCTCGAGATGGAGCGCGTCTTCGAGGGAACCTGGAACTTCGTGGGGCTGGAGAGCCAGGTCGCGAGGCCGAACGACTTCTTCACCACCCATGTCGGCCGGCAGCCCGTGCTGGTGACGCGGGATGCGGACGGGGTTGTCCGCGCCTTCCTCAACTCCTGCCGCCATCGCGGCGCGGTGGTCTGCCCCTTCCGCAAGGGGCGGGCGAAGTTCCACGTCTGCCGCTACCACGGCTGGGCCTATGACAGCGCCGGCCGCAACACGCTGGTGACCGACCACGCGACGGGGCAGTACCCGGAGTCCTTCGACGCGGAGGGGCACGACCTGATGCCCGTGGCGCGCCTTGGCAGCTACCGCGGCCTGCTCTTCGCCAGCCTCTCGCCCGACGTGCCCGCGCTGGAGGAGCACCTAGGCGAGGCGCGGGGGATGCTCGACCTTGTGCTGGACCAGAGCAGCACGGGGTGGGAGTTCGTGCCGGGGCCGGTGAACTACACCTATGACGGCAACTGGAAGCTGCAGTTCGAGAACGGACTGGACTTCTACCATTTCGCCTCCACCCACAGCTCCTACATGGACGTGCTCGCTCAGCGGGCGAAGCGCAACCCGCCGGCGGTGAAGGCCCCGCCCGAGCCGGACCAGGAGGAGCAGGGCAGCTTCAGCTTCGCCCACGGTCACTCCGTCATGTGGTCCATCCGCAATCCCCCGCGCGGCCTGCGCCCGCTGGCCTTCGACCGGGCGCGGCTGGAGGAGGTGCGGGCGCGCGTGGGAGAGGAGCGGGCGAAGTGGATGCTGCGTCAGCGCAACCTGACGATCTTTCCCAACCTGCAGATCATCGACATCGTCTCGCTCCAGCTCCGCACCTGGCGCCCGCTGGCTCCGGACCGGACGGAGATGGTCTCCCACTGCCTCGCCCCGATCGGGGAGGATGCGGAGGCGCGGCGGCTGCGGATCCGGCAGTACGAGGACTTCTTCAACCCCACCGGCCTCGCCACCTCGGACGACAACGTGATGTACGAGTACTGCCAGTCCGGCTACGCCGCCGACCCGGATGGCTGGACCCAGGGCTACGCGCGCGGCATGGGCGGGATGAGCGGGGCGGCAGCAGCGCCGTCGCTCGTGTCCGGGATCGGCGTCGCCCCGCTCGCCGAGGCGCGCGGCCCCGTCACCTTCGGCGACGAGACCTGCTTCCACACGGGCTACCGCGAGTGGCGCCGGCTGATGTTGCGCGGGGCCGAGGCGTGAGCGCGATGCCCGATGCCGAGGCCGCCGCGATCTGCGCCGGGCTGCTCTACCGCGAGGGGCTGCACCTGGACCGGCAGGAATGGGATGCCTGGCTCGCCCTCTACGCCGAGGACGCCGTGTTCTGGATCCCGGCCTGGCTGGACGAGCACAAGACCACGTCCGATCCGGACCGCGAGGTCTCCCTCATCTACCACGATTCCCGCGTCGGGCTGGAGGAGCGGATCATGCGGATCCGCACGCGCAAGTCCGTCACGGCGCTGCCGCTGCCCCGCACCGTCCACATGGTGACGAACATCCTGCCGGGCCGGGTGACGAAGGACGAGATCGAGGCCACGTCGAGCTGGACGGTGCACGGCTACGACCCGCGCGTCTCCCGTCCCCACATGTTCTTCGGGCGCTACGAGCACCTGTTCCGTCGCGGGGCGGACGGCAGCTGGCGGATCGCGCGCAAGACGGTGCTGCTGACCAACGACATGATCCCGACGGCGCTGGACTTCTACAACGTGTGAGGCCGACGGGATGCACAGGGGGAGAGACATGAAGGACCACGCCGGACCCCGTCGCCGCGCTGTCCAGGCCGGCCCTGCGCTCTAAGGCGAGCAGCACGCCCGCGCCAGCCGCGGCCTGACGCGTCAACGATCGCTGGCCGGTGCTCATTCCAACCGAACGGACAGGGTTCAATCCGCCTGGATGCCGGCCTCGTGAACCAGCGTGCCCCACCGGGTGATCTCGGCCCGCACCATGGCGTCCCCTGCCCGGGCATCGGTCGGCCCGCGCTCGAGGCCCACGTCGCGGAGACGGGCCTGGATCGCTTCCGTGGCGAGGATGGCTGCCACCTCCTGGCGCAGACGGTCGAGGATCGCGGGCGGCGTGCCCGCGCGCACTGAGAGCGCGTGCCAGACGGTGAAGCGGAACCCCGGAACGCCTGCCTCGGCGACGGTGGGCAGTTCCGGGCTTCCCGGCGAGCGGTGCTCGCCGGTGGTGGCCAGGGCGCGCAGCCGGCCGGACCCGATCTGCCCCATCACCTCGGACGGGCCGGCGAACATGAAGTCCAGCGTGCCGCTCACCAGATCTGTCACCGCCGGCCCGCCGCCCCGGTAAGGCACGTGCTGCGCGCTGATCCCTGTCATCTTCGAGAGCAGGACCACGGTGACGTGGGAGGGCGAGCCGACGCCGGGGGAGCCGTAGCTCAGCCCTCCCGGCCTCGCGCGCGCGAGCTCGAGCAGCCCTCTCAGATCCCGGACCGGGCTGGCCTGCGGCACGACGAGCACGGATGAGGAGGTGGCGGGCACCGCGATCGTCGTGAAGTCGCGCAGGGTGTCGTACCCCGGGTTTCGCATGATGGCCGGCGTGATCGCGTGGGTGCCGATATGACCCTCCACCAGGGTGTAGCCATCGGCCGGGGCCTGGGCCGTGGCCGCCATCCCGATCGCGCCGTTGGCGCCGCCGCGGTTCTCCACCACCACGGGCTGGCCCAGCCGCGTCCCGAGCTCCGTCCCGATCAGGCGCGCGATGAGGTCGGAGCTGCCGCCGGGCGCAAAAGGCACGATGATGCGGACCGGCCGGTCCGGCCAGTCTGCGCGGGCCGTGCCGGCGGCGAAGAGTGCGGGGAGGAGCAGGGCGGTGCGGCGGCAGACCGATCTCATGTCGGCTTCCTTTCCTGGGCGCTCGGGATGTGAGCGCTGGGGATGGATCAGTCGCGGAGAGGGCGGGGCACGATCTTCCTGGCCTGGAGGATGGCGTCGCCCGATGGCTGCAGCAGCCCGCAGCCGCCGGCGATCGACCACCAGAGGTGGTCCGCCCGCTGCACGATGAGGCATTCCAGGCTGCGGACCAGGTGCTCCCCCTCGAAGGAGTGGGCGAGGGCGATATGGGCCAGTTCCTCCGGCAGCCCCGCCGCGATGCAGAGATGCGCGCCGTAGACGGGATGCCGCAGCGAAGGCAGGCCCGTGGCCGAGGGATCGCCCGTCCAGCGCGCGCGGTTGGCGGCATCGAACTCCCAGGGCTTGCCGACGTCGTGCGTCAGCCCGCCGGCGACCACCACGTCGCGGTCGATCCGCACGGCGGGATCCATGGCCGCGAACTCGTCGGCGATGGAGAGGGCGATGCGGGTCACTCCCCGCAGATGCGTCGCCTGGTCGCCGCGCCGCAGAGCAAACTGGCCGGGGTTCGATTCACCGGGGATGTCGGAGACGCGCGCGAAGCTGCTCTCCGCCAGTGCCAGGCACCACACCTCCACGCATTTCCGCCGCAGCTCCTCACTTCCGATCTCCACCAGCTCCGGCAGGTCCTCCAGAACCTCGGCGCGCATGGCATCGGTGACCTCGCGCCGCGGACGGCGGTCCAGGAAGTTCATGGCGCGCCTACTCCAGCACGATGTTGAGGTCGCGCGTCACGGCGCCCCACTTGGTGATCTCCGAATCGACGAAGCGGGCGTAGTCGGCGGAGGAGCCCGCGCCGGGGATGTAGCCGCCCGCCGCGAAGCGCTCCCGGACCTGCGGGTCCTGCAGCGCCCTGGCCGCCGCGTCGTGCAGGCGCGCCACGATGTCAGCCGGTGCGCCGGCCGGGAGGGAGAGACCGAGCCAGCCATTCGCCGAGAAGCCGGGATAGCCGCTCTCGGCGACCGTCGGCGCCTCGGGGTAGAGCGGGCTCCGCGCCTCGCTCGTCACGGCCAGCACGCGCAGGCGGCCGGCGCGCACATGCGGCAGGGGGATGTCCACGTTAATCATCACCACCGGCACCTGCCCCGCGATGACGTCCGTGATGGCGGGGGCTGCGCCGCGATAGGGGATGTGCAGCATCTCGATCCCCGCCGCGCGCATCAGCATCGCCATCGCGAGATGGCCGGAGGAGCCGCTGCCCGGGCTGGCGAAGGTGATGTCGCCCGGCCTCTCCTTCGCCATGCGGACCAGGTCCGCCAGAGTGCGGGCCGGGAAGTTCTCGGCGACGACGAGGGCGTTCGGCAGGGAGGCGAGCTGCGCGACATGGGTGAAGCCCGTGCGGGAATCGTAGGGCATGTTGCGGTACAGCCCGTGGTTCATCGCGTTCTGGCCGTTGCCGGAGACGAGCACGGTGTAGCCGTCCGCCGCCGCGCGGGCGACCTGCGCCGCGCCGATGTTGCCGTTGGCGCCGGGGCGGTTGTCCACCACGAAGGGCTGTCCGAGCGCCTGGGAGAGCGGCTGGGCCACCATCCGCGTCACCACGTCGTTGCTGCCGCCCGGCGGGAAGGGCACGACGAGGGTCACGGGCCGCTCGGGCCAGGCGGCGCGCGCGGGGCGCGACACGAGCGCCGGGGCGGCCGCGAGGGCGCCGAGGACCGAGCGGCGGGTCAGCAT
Source organism: Pararoseomonas sp. SCSIO 73927 (assembly GCF_037040815.1). Classification (NCBI taxonomy): domain Bacteria; kingdom Pseudomonadati; phylum Pseudomonadota; class Alphaproteobacteria; order Acetobacterales; family Acetobacteraceae; genus Pararoseomonas; species Pararoseomonas sp. SCSIO 73927. The sequence continues at coordinate 1,260,516 of NZ_CP146232.1, read as the reverse complement.
GGGCATGTCGTCTCCTCCTTCGCGGCGTTCAGACGAGACGCCAGGTCTCGCCGGTCCAGGGCGCCAGCCGCTCGCCCTGCAGGTCCAGCCCCGTGCCCGGCGCGTCGGGCACGTCCATGGTGCCGTCCGCGTTCACGGGAAGCGCCCCCGCGATCTCCAGCAGCGGGTTGACGGAGGCGTCGACCTCGATCCAGGGATACTTGCCCGGCGCGCCGCGGCGCGGGGTGACGAGCGCCGCGGCCTGGAGCGCGGCGCGCATGTTCACCACCGTGCCGAAGACGTGCGGCATGACCGGGACGTCGTAGGCCGCGGCGAGCGCCGCGACGCGGAGGAAGCCCGTGTAGCCGCCGCAGACCGTGAGGTCCGGTTGCAGCACGGACATCGCGCCGGCAGCGAGGAAGTCCCGGAACGCCGCAGGGCTGGCCAGCGCCTCCCCGCCCGCGACCGCGACCGGCACGGCGGCGGAGACCGCGGCGTAGCCCGCCACGTCCTCCGGCCCCACCGGCTCCTCCATCCAGAGCAGCCCCGCCTCCTCCATGCGGCGCGCGGACTCGATCGCTGCGCGGGCCGTGTAGCCCTGGTTGATGTCCACCATGATCGAGACGTCCGGCCCGACCTGCCGGCGCACCGCCGCCGCCATGGTCCCGTCCGCCCGGGGCGAGACGCCGGCGCGCGGTTTCAGGGCGCGGAAGTTGCGGCGGAGAATGCTGTCGATCTCGGCCTCGTAGTGGCCGTAGGGCTCGGCGGCGTCGGTGGTGATGAAGGGCGCGCTGGCATAGGCCGGGATCCGCGTGCGCAGCGCGCCGCCGAGCGCCTCCGCCACGCTGAGGCCGCGGTCCTGCGCGGCGAGGTCGTGAAGCGCCATGTCCACGGCCGAGATCGCCATCATCCCCGGCCCCCGCCGGTCGTAGCCGAGCGTGCCGAGCATCCGGTCGTAGAGGCGGCCATGATGGTGCGGCGAGGCGCCGAGGACGATCGGCGCGAGCCGCGTGCGGACCAGGGCGGCGGCGGCGGCCGGCGAGGCGAAGACCTCCCCCCAGCCGCGCGCGCCGGTGTCGGCCACCAGTTCCAGCAGCAGGAAGTCCCGCCGGCGGATCATGCGCGAGGCGTTGCCGATGGCGGGCTCGGGCGCGAAGCCCAGCAGGTAGGCGCGGATCTCCACCACCTTCAACGCGACGTCCCTCCACTCCGCAGCGGGCTCTCGGCGGCCCGGCGGGGCAGTTTGTCGCGCCGGGGATGATGTGCGCAAATGCCGTTATGCGCAGGGATCATGTCCGGTGGTTATGACCTTCGATCTGCGGGAGATGGAGGTGTTCCGCCGCGTCATGGAGCTCGGCAGCGTCACCGCGGCCGCGGCGGCGCTGAACATCTCCCAGCCCGCCGTCACGCGGATGCTGCAGAAGGCCGAGGCGCGGCTCGGCTTCGCCCTCTTCGTGCGGGAGCGCCGGCGCCTGCGGCCGACGGCGGAGGCTCAGGTCATGTTCCCCGGCACGCTCGGCGCCTTCACCGCGATCGAGCTGGTGCAGCGCCTGGCCGGGGAGTTGCGGGAGGGGCGGGCCGGCATCCTCGCCATCGCCGCCATCCCATCCCTCGCGGCCTCCATCCTGCCGGCCGCCATCCGGCGCTTCCGGGAGAAGCGGCCGGAAAGCGCCATCACCCTCCAGACCTTCAGCGCCCACGAGATCATCCAGCGCATCGCCTCCCATCGGGATGATCTCGGCTTCATCATCGGGCCGGTGGGCCACGAGGCGCTGGTCGTGCAAGACCTGCAGAGCACGAGCCTGGCCTGCGTGATGCCTCCGGACCATCCTCTGGCGGGCCAGCGCAGCATCGGGCCGGAGGCGCTGGCCGACCACCCGCTCATCTGCCCGAGCCGCAACCTGGTGCTGAGCGAGCAGCTGGCCCGCGCTTTCGCCGACAGGAACGTCCCCTTCCGCATCGCCGTCGAGGTGTCCCACACCCACGCGGCCTGCGCCCTCGTCCGGGCCGGGGTCGGCATCGCGCTGATGGACGGCTTCGGGCTGATGGGCGCGCGCGCCGACGACCTGGTGAGCCGCCCCTTCCGGCCCACGTTGCTCAGCACCGCCCGCCTGGTCACGGCCGGCCTGCGTCCGGTCTCGCGGCTGGCACAGGACTTTGTCGACGCCCTGGCCGGGCCTCCAGCGAAGGTTGGCCGCCCGCAACGGGGCGGCCACTCCCGCGCTACCCGACCTTGATATTGCCGGTCTGGACCACGCGCTTCCAGCGCACGATCTCCTCGGCCCGGAAGGTGGCGAACCCGGCCGGGGTGTTCGCCACCACTCCGAAGCCCGGCTCCGTCAGGCGCGGCGCCGCGGGCGGTCCCGGCAGGGCGTCCACGGCGGCCTTGTCGGGGCTCCGCCAGCCACGCCACCAGCCCGGCCATGTCGCGGATCGGACATGGCCGCCGCCCTCAAGCCTGCCCCAGCTTGCCGTCCACGCGGCGGAACAACCCCATAGGGTTACCGTCGCGCAGGGCGGCCGGAAGCAGCGCCTCCGGCATGTCCTGGTAGCAGACCGGGCGCAGGAAGCGGGTGATGGCTAGGGTGCCCACCGAGGTGGAGCGGCCGTCGGCGGTGGAGGGGTAGGGCCCGCCATGGACCATGGCGTGGCTGACCTCCACGCCCGTGGGATAGCCGTTGACGAGGATGCGGCCGACCCGGCGCTCCAGCACCGGCAGCAGCAGCCGCGCCATCTCCACGTCGCCTTCCTCCATCTGGATGGTGGCGGTCAGCTGCCCTTCCAGGCCTTCCGCCAGGCGCAGCATCGTTTCCACGTCCGGGCAGCGGATGACGAGGGAGGCGGCGCCGAAGACCTCCTCGGCCAGCGCCGGATCCTCCATGAAGTGCGCGGCCGTCGTCTCGAACAGCGCCGCCTCGCCCTGACTGGAGGCGGTGGCGAGTTGGCCGGAGGCGACCTTGCGGACGCGGTTGTTGCCGGCGAGGTGCGAGACGCCGGTCTGGTAGGCCTGGAGGATGCCCGGCGTCAGCATGGTCTGGGCCGGCGTCCCGCCCAGCGCCTCGGTGGCGGAGGCGAGGAAGGTGTCGAGATCGGGACCCTCAAGGGCAAGGACGAGGCCGGGATTGGTGCAGAACTGGCCAGCGCCGAGCGTGAGCGAACCGACGAAGCCCTTGCCCATCGTGGCGGCGCGGGTCGCCATGGCCTTCGGCAGCAGAAAAACGGGGTTGATGCTGCTCATCTCCGCGTAGACGGGGATGGGCTCGGGGCGGGCGGCCGCCGTCCTCATCAGCGCGGTGCCGCCGCCGCGCGAGCCGGTGAAGCCCACGGCCTTGATGCGCGGATCCGCCACCAGCCCCTGGCCGACCACCTGGCCGGAACCGAAGAGCATCGAGAAGACACCCTCCGGCAGGCCCGCGGCCCTCACCGCGCCCTGGATGGCGCGGCCGACCAGCTCGGAGGTGCCGGGATGGGCGGAGTGGGCCTTCACCACCACCGGGCAGCCGGCGGCGAGCGCCGAGGCGGTGTCGCCGCCGCCAACCGAGAAGGCCAGCGGGAAGTTGGAGGCGCCGAACACTGCCACCGGGCCCAGCGGGATCATGCGCAGGCGCAGGTCCGGCCGCGGCAGGGGAGCGCGGTCCGGCATGGCGGGGTCGATGCGGGCGGAGAGGTAGGCGCCGTCCCGTACCTCCGCCGCGAAGAGGCGGAGCTGGCCGACGGTGCGCCCGCGCTCGCCCTCCAGCCGGCCGCGCGGCAGGCCGCTCTCGGCCATGGCGCGGGTGATGAGATCGTCGCCGATGTCGAGGATGGCCTGCGCGCAGGCTTCCAGGAAGGTGGCGCGGGCCTCGGGGGTGGTCTCGCGGTAGGTGTCGAAGGCCGCCCAGGCCAGGGCGCAGGCGCGCTCCACGTCGGCCGCCGTGCCGCCGCCGAAAGCGGGCTCCATGGGCTGGCCCGTGGCCGCCTCGATCGCCCGGACCGGCTTGTCGCTGCCGCGTACCGCGGCCCCGCCGATCAGCATCTCACCGGTGATGGTGGTCATGGGTCCTCCTGGGTCTTCCTGAGGGAACCGTCGCCCGAACGCGGCGACGGCCCCTGGTGTGGCGCGGGGTCAGGCCGCGAGGCTCTGCCCCGCAGACCGGTGCCGGTCCCCGATCAGCGCCTTCAGCTCCTCCAGCTCCGCCCCGGAGAGGTCGCGGAGCGGCGGGCGGACGGGGCCGGCGTGGCGCCCGGTGGCGGTCATGCCGGCCTTCACGATGGAGACGGCGTAGCCCCGCCCGCGGTTGCGGAGCGCGATGTAGGGCAGCACGAAGGCGCGCAGCTCGGCGTAGACGGCCTCGCGGTCGCGGTTCCGCACCTTCTCGTAGAAGGACAGGGCCCATTCCGGCAGGAAGTTGAAGATGGCCGAGGAGTAGGTGGTGACGCCCATCTCGAGGTAGGGCAGGGCGAAGGTCTCCGCGGTGGGAAGGCCGCCCACATAGGTGAGGCGGTCGCCCATCCTGGCGTAGACGCGGGTCATCAGCTCCACGTCGCCCACGCCGTCCTTGAACCCGACGAGGTTGGGCAGCCTCTCGCAGAGGCGCGCCAGGGTGTTCTCGTTCAGCTGGGCGTTGTCGCGGTTGTAGACGATGACGCCGAGGGAGGTGGCGCGGCACACCGCCTCGATATGGGCGGCCAGGCCCTCCTGGTCCGGGGTCATCAGGTAGGGCGGCAGCAGCAGCACCCCGTCCGCGCCCGCCTTTTCGGCGTCCCTGGCCAGCTCGACGGCCGCCATGGTGCCCTGGCCGGCAGGAGCGATGACGGGGACGCGGCCCTTGGTCTCCTCCACGGCGGCGCGGACCACGCGCCCGACCTCACCGGGGGTGAGGGAGAAGAACTCGCCCGTGCCGCCGGCGGCGAAGAGCCCGGCGACCTTGTAGCCCGCGAGGCGGTTCAGGTTGTCGCGGTAGGCGGCCTCGTCAAAGGAGAGGTCCTCCCGGAAGTGGGTGACGGGGAAGGAGAGGAGGCCGGCGCCGATCGTCTGCGCCATTTCCTTGGGGGCCATGCCGGGCATCGCTGCGCTTCCTGACTGAGGACGCGGAGGGAATAGGTGCCGCACGTCGTGCGGGTCCAGCGTTGAATCGGTCCTGATCATTGCTTAAGCAGCAATGATGCTCGACTTGGTCCAGGTGCAGGGATTCGTTGCCGTCGCCGAGGAGCTTCACTTCGGCCGGGCCGCCCGGCGGCTGAACCTCACCCCGTCCCCCCTCTCGCGCCAGGTGCAGGCGCTGGAGCACGCCCTCGGCACCCCCCTGCTGGACCGCTCCAGCCGCTCGGTCCGCCTGACCCCGGCCGGGCAGGCCTTCCTGGGAGAGGCCCGGCGGCTGCTGGACGGGGCACGGAACGCGGAGCGGGTGGCGCGGCAGGTGGCGCGGGGCGAGGCCGGGCCGGTCCGCCTGGGCTATACAGCGGCCTCCGCCCTGGGCGTGCTGCCCCGCCTCGTCGCGGCGATCAGGTCCGAGATGCCGGGCATCGACCTCGTGCTGGAGGAGATGGTGACGGCAGAGCAGGTGGAGGCCCTGGCCGCCCGGCGGCTCGATCTCGGCCTTCTCCGGCCCCTGGCCCCCGATCTCGCCCCGGAGGTGGAGGGCGTGCGCATCGCCTTCGCCTGCCTCGCGCGGGAGAGGCTGCTACTTGCCCTGCCCGATGACCACCCCCTCTGCCGCCGCGGGCATGTCAGCCTGCGGGAGCTGGACGGCCAGCCCTTCATCACCTGGTCACCCCGCGGCGGGACCTACTTCCTCGGCCTGCTCGCCAACATCTTCCGGAGCGCGGGCGTGGCGCCGCGCGCCGTGCAGCGGGTCAACCAGACCCATACCATGCTGGCCCTCGTGCGGGAGGGCATCGGCTTGGCCCTGGTGCCGGAGAGCGCCCGCGCGCTGCGGACCGAGGGTGTGGTCCTCCTCCCCCTCCGGCCGGAGACGGACCAGCGCGCCGAACTCCTGCTGGGCTGGCGGGAGGGCGACAATCACCCTGCCCTAGCCCGGCTGCGAGACCTTGCTCTCACACAGCAGGTCCTCAGCGATCAGCAAACGTAAGTGTCCTGTCGCTTCTCGACCGGCCAATATCATCCGGCAATCTCCCCTCGCCGTAGGTCAGCATCGGAACCCGGACCGCCTCGCCACCGGTTCCCTCACCGGCCGTGGCGACCCGGTGGGCTCCGCCGCCTGGGGCCGACCGTTCCGTCCAACCCGGTCATCAGCCACTGCGGTGCTGTTCGGTCCCGCCGCTAGCGGATGAAGCGACCGAACCAGTCGATCATCGGTTCCGGGTTCCCGGGCAGGTAGTTGTAACCGTCGAAGCGTCGGCTCGTCCCCTCGATCCAGAGGAGCTCCTTCTGCCCGGTCGGCATGGCGTCGAAGATGGCCTGCACGTCGTCGGGCGTGGTCAGCGTGTCGTTCCGGACCTGCAGGAGCAGCGTCGGGACCGTCACCGCCGCGGCATAGGGCGGCATGTCCATGTCCTTCAGTTCCATGCTTGTCGCGCGCCGCAGGGCGTCCGCCACCTCGGGGAGCGCGGCCGCCATCCCCATGTGCCCGAGGATCGTGCGGTAGAAGGCGCTCAACGAGATCGGCTGGGGGGCCACGATCGCCCGGACGTCCCGGAACTCCTCCGGGTGCTTGGACAGCCCGACCATCGTGGCGTTCATGCCGCAGCAGCGGCTGAGGAGTCCGATCTTCATCTCCCGCAGGTCGGGGCGCGAGCGCGCGTACCGCAGGGACCCGACCACGTCGCGGTACTCCCGGATGCCGTTGCCGATCACGCCGCCGCTGCCGGAGCCGCTCCCGCCGAAGTTCCGCAGATCGTAGGCCAGGATGTTGTAGCCCGCGTCGTGGAGATGCTTGTAGTCCGGCATGAAGTTGACTTCGAGGTTGTTGCCGCTCGCCTTCCAGGCATTGCCGTAGGGCTCCAGGTGGCCGGGGAACCCGTAGCGGTTGGCCCAGATCGGGTGGTTGGCGATGATCAGGCGGTCGCTATCGGCCGGGATGAACCACCCCTCGATCGTCACGCCGTCCATCGCGGGGAAGAACACGTCCGAGTACGCCAGGCCATCGTCGGCGGGCGAGCGGAGGATGGGCGAACGCGGCGGGTTCACCATCGGCGCGACGAGGCCTGCGACCAGCTCGGCGCGGGTGGGATGGGTCGCGGCTTCAGCTACCTGGGTCATGTCGGGTGCGTCCTCTTCGATGCTCAGCCCGTCCGGCTGACACCACATTTCTGCCCCTTGCCGACCTGTTCGATAATGCCGCATGTTTTGCACGGGCTGTACGAAAATCCGGACACGTGTCCACGAACCTCACGGACCTGAACGCCTTCCTCGCCGTCGCCCGCGCGGGCGGGTTCCGCGGCGCGTCCCGCAGCACGGGCGCGAGCGCGTCCACGCTGAGCGAGCAGGTCCGACGGCTCGAGGAGCGCATCGGCGTCCGTCTGCTGCACCGGTCGACCCGCAGCGTCACCGCGACCGAGGCGGGCGCCCGCCTGATGGACCGTCTTGTCCCTGCGCTTGGCGAGGTCGAGGCCGCCCTGGAGACGATGAGGGGCTTCCGCGACACCGCCGCTGGGAAGCTGAGGCTCAACGTTCCCGTCGTCGCCGCGCGCGTCGTCCTGCCGGGGATCCTTCCGGCCTTCATGGCCCGGTACCCGGACGTCGAGGTCGAGATCGTCGCCGAGGACAGCTTCGTCGACGTGCTGGCCGCCGGATCGGACGCCGGCATCCGGTACGACGAGCGCCTCGAGCAGGACATGATCGCGGTGCCCATCGGTCCGCGCGTGCAGCGTCTCGCCCTCGCCGCGGCGCCGGACTATCTCCGGGGACGGGGGGAGCCCTCCCACCCTCGGGATCTCCTGAACCATGCCTGCCTGCTCGGCCGCTTCCGTAGTGGAGGATTGACGAGCCCGTGGGAGCTGGAGCGCGGCGAGGAGACCGTAAGCATCGAACCGCATGGCCCGCTGGTTGTCAGCGTGGGCGGTGCGATGGATCTGGCCGTCGACATGGCCGTGGCAGGGACGGGCATCATCGGCTTGTTCGAGGACTGGCTGCGCCCCCATCTCGACAGCGGCGCGCTCCTGCCGGTGTTGCCGGATTGGTGGCCGTCCTTCCCGGGCCCGTTCCTCTACTACTCCGGGCGACGGCTCGTGCCGCCACCGCTCCGCGCGTTCCTCGATTTCATAAAGGAGCCACGCGAGAGGTCCGGGCGTCAGTAGAACGGAAGGTTGGCGAACATCTCGTCGTCGCAGGACGGCAGCTTTCCGGTTCACTTCTTCTAGCTTGCGCCCGCATTTCTGCTCACCAGCCGACTTGGCCCACAGGGGCCAGATAGCCGTTTCCGCTTCGAGGAACGCTGCTGAGCCCTCGGAATGGGCGCAGTGCGGAAGGACAGTTCGGGTGCCCAGCCTTGCAGCCAGTCGGAAGGATTGTCACCCCGGGTGGTCGTGCGGGCGATCGTCCTGGAACTGCCCGCCGCTCCACTGGGCCCGAGACACCTCCGTAGAGCAGGATTGTATTGCCCGTCCGCCCGACCTCTGTCGGGAGAAGGAGCGGCCGGTAGCCCGCTATCTTGCCGCGCCCCTCCGGGCGGTCGATCCTTCGGTGCGCGGCGGCCGCGGCCGCCGCGCAGCAGGGAAGGCGACCACCGTGCAGCCCAAGCCGATCCGCGCCCTGTCCCGCGGCCTCGCTGTCCTCGCCGCCCTGAACCGGCACGGGGCGGCGAGCGTCGTCACCCTGGCGCGCGAGACGGGGCTCTCGCGCGCCACGGTCTATCGGATCATGCAGACGCTGCTGGAGGAGGACTACGTCGCGCGCGGCACCTCGGAGGACCGCTTCATCCTGCGGCTGCGCGTGCGCGAGCTGTCCGAGGGCTTCGAGGACGAGCACTGGATCTCCACGGTGGCCAAGCCCGCGCTCGTCGCCCTGACCGCGCGCATCCTCTGGCCCTCCGACCTCGCGACGCTGGAGGGCACGCGGATGATCATCCGCGACACGACCCACCGGATCGCGCCCTTCTCGATCGACCGCGGCATGGTCGGGCGGCGCATCCCGCCGCTCACCAGCACGCTCGGCATCGCCTATCTCGCCTTCGCGCCGGAGGCGGAGCGCAGGGCCCTGCTCCGCCTCCTCGCCGCGTCCGACGACCCGCTGGACGCGATGGCGCGGGATACGGCGGGGGTCGCGCGCCTGCTCTCCGCCACGCGGCGGCGCGGCTACGGCATCCGTCCCGGCGGGCAGCCGCCCTGGCCGCACACCGCCTCGATCGGGGTGCCGATCCGGGTGGGCGGGCGCGTTCTCGGCACCATCAACGCGGTGTGGATGGCGCGCGTGCTGGGCAAGGAGGAGGGCATCCGCCAGTGCCTCGGCCCACTGCAGGAGACGGCGCAGGAGATCGAGGCCGGGCTGGCAGCGGGCATGGGATAGCGGTTCACCAGGCGGACAGATCGAACGTCGCGCTCGCCGCGCCCGAGGCGGCGGGCCTATAGCCCTCTCAAGGCCTAGGGCCGGCGGAGGAAGCGAGCCATGCGTGTGGGACGGCGGGGGATGCTCGCCTGCGGGGCGGGCCTTGCCCTCGGCACGGCGCAGCGGACGGCGCGGGCGCAGGCCGGCAGCTTCCCCGCACGCCCCGTGCGGGTGATCGTCTCCGCCGGCGCGGGGAGCGGGCCGGACACGGCGATGCGGCTGCTGGCGGACCGGCTCTCGGCGATGTGGGGCCAGCCGGTGGTGGTGGACAACCGCGCCGGCGGCAGCGGCAACATCGGCGCGGGGACGGCCGCCCGGTCCGATCGGGACGGCCACGTCCTGCTCTTCTCCCAGGCCTCGCCGCTGGTGCTGAACGGCCACCTGATGCGGTCCATGCCCTTCGACCCGGCGAGGGACCTGACGCCGGTGACGCTGGCGATGACCACTCCCTTCGTGCTCGCGGCGCGGCCGGGCCTCGGCGTCCGGTCCCTGCCGGAGCTGGCGGCGCGGGCACGGGAATCCCGGGAGGGCCTGACCTTCGCGACGGGCGGCGCGACGAGCCTGCCGCGCTTTGCGGGGGAGCAGCTGGCGCGCGGCCTGGGGATCCGCCTGACGAACGTGCCCTACGGCGCCAGCCCGCAGGCCGTGCAGGACACGGTGGCCGGCCGGACCGACCTGGTGATCGACGGCACGCCCCTGATCACGCCGCAGCTTCGCACCGGACTCCTCGCGCCCGTCGCCATCACCTCGGCCGCGCGCTTCCCGGGGCTGGAGGAGGTACCGGTGGTGGCTGAGACCTTGCCGGGCTTCGCGATGGGCGGCTGGTTCGCCCTCCTCGGGCCGGCCGGGATGCCCGCCGGCCTCGCCGGGCGGATCGCCGCCGATGCGATCCGCGCGCTGGAGGCGCCGGACCTGCGGGACCGCCTGCTGCGCGAGCTGGGTGCGGTGGTCTCCGCCGACGGCCCCGCCGCCCTGGCGGCGATGATGGAGCGCGAGCGCGCGACGCTCGGGCGGCTGGTGCGCGAGCTGGAGGTGCCGATCGAATGAGCGAGACCCTTATCCCGGCCCATCCCGGCCTGCCCGGCACCGCCGCGGAGGAGGCGGACCGCGCCGCCATCCGCCGCGTGATCGAGGCCTGGGGCTTCGCGCGGGATGCCGGCGACTGGGACGCGCTGGCCGCCACCTTCCAGCCGGATGGCCGCATCGCCGTGAGCTGGTTCGACGGCCCCTTCGCGGCGTTCGTGGAGACCTGCCGCGCGCGGCGGAGCGTCTCCTACTCCAAGCACGTGATGTGCGGCAGCCGCGTGCTGCTGCGCGGCGACCGCGCCCTGGCTGAGACCGACGTGCTGCTCTGCATGCGCGGCCCGGTCGAGGGCGCCGAAATGATCGGGCAGACCAACATGCGCTTCCTGGACCGGGTCGAGAGGCGGGGTGGCGGCGCCTGGCGCGTCCTGCGCCGCGACGCGATCTACGACCACGACTGGATGGTGCCGGCCACCCCCGGCGCCGTACCGTCCCTGCCGGATGCCGGCGACGCGCCGGGCCACCGCTTCCTCGCGTGGCGCCTGCGCCGCGCGGGCCGGACGGTGCCGGCGGACCTGCCCGGGCAGGGGAGCGAGGGCGAGGCGGCCCTGCGTGCCGGCGGGCTGGCCTGGCTGGAGGCCGTGCGATGAGCGAGGAGACCTGGGATGTCGCGATCATCGGCTACGGGCCGGTGGGCGCAGCGCTGGCAAACCTGCTCGGAGCGGGGGGCATCCGCACCCTGGTGATCGAGCGGGAGGCGGCCGCTTACCACCTGCCCCGCGCCGTCCACTTCGACGACGAGGTCATGCGGATCTTCCAGTCCATGGGTCTGGCAGAGGCGATCCTGCCCGTCACCCACGTCTCGCCGGGGATGCGCTTCGTGGACGCGGAGGGGCGGCTGCTGCTGGACTGGTCGCGCCCGCAGGGCGTCGGGTCGCAGGGCTGGAACGCCTCCTACCGCTTTCACCAACCGGAGCTGGAGGCCTTGCTGCGCCGTGGCCTGGAGCGCTGGCCTTCCGTTACGGTCCGTCAGCGCGCGGAGGTCTTCGCGCTGGAGCCGGGCGGGGACGCGGTCGGCCTGCGCCTCGAGGACCTGTCGAACGGCCGGATCGAGCGCGCCTCCGCCCGCTACGTGGTGGGCTGCGACGGCGCCCGCTCGCTCGTTCGTCGCTGGATCGGGGAGCCGATGGAGGATCTCGGCTTCCACGAGCGCTGGCTGGTTCTGGACGCGCTGCTGCGCCGCCCGCGCCCGGACCTCGGCGACCACTCCGTGCAGCACTGCGATCCCGCGCGCTCCGCGACCTATGTGCGCGGCACGGGGAACCGCCGCCGCTGGGAGATCGCGCTGCGGCCAGAAGACGACGCCGCGGCGCTGGGACGGCCGGAGGGCGCCTGGCCGCTGCTGTCGCGCTGGATCACGCCGGAGGACGCGACGATCGAGCGGGCGGCCATCTACACCTTCCACAGCACCGTCGCCCGCCGCTGGCGCGAGGGGCGGCTGCTGCTGGCGGGGGATTCCGCGCACCAGACGCCGCCCTTCCTCGGCCAGGGCATGTGCGCGGGGATCCGCGACGCCGCCAACCTCGCCTGGAAGCTCGCCCGCGTGCTGCGCGGGGATGCCGGGGACGATCTGCTGGACAGCTACGGCACGGAGCGCGCGCCGCACGTGGAGGGCTATATCCGCGAGGCCGTGCGGATCGGCGGGCTGATCAACACCAAGGCGATGGAGGCCGTGGTCTCCTCCGACGTGCTGCGCGGCGGGGAGGCGGGCCGGCTGGTGCCCGCGCGCCCCGCCCTCGGCCCCGGCCCTTCCGCGGGCTGGGCCGGCCCGGCCGGGCGCCTGCTGTCCCAGCCGCGCCTGTCGGACGGAACCCTGCTGGACGACCGCGTGGGGCCGCGCTTCGCCGCCGTGATGCGGCCGGGCTTCGCCGCCGCCCTGCCGAACGCGCTGCTGGACCGCCTCTCGGCGCGCGGCGCCGTGCTGGTGGCCGATGCCGCGCCGGGCGTGGGCGCGATGCTGGACGAGGCCGGGGCGGAGGCGGTGCTGCTGCGCCCCGACCGCCACGTGCTGGGGGCCGCGCGGGATGCGGCGGAGATGCGGGCGCTGGCGGAGGCGCTGTGACGCGATGAGAGCGGGGAAAGCACGATGAAGCTCGTTTCGTTCGAGACGGATGGCGGCCACGGCTTCGGCGCGGTGGATGGCGACTCCGTCGCCGACCTCACCGCCGCCTTCGCGGGCCGCGCCGCGGGGCTGCGGGGCCTGCTGGCGGCGGGGCTGCTGGAGGAGGCGCGCGCCGCCGCGGCAGGCGCCCCGCGCCGCCCACTCTCCGGCCTGCGCCTGCTGCCGGTGATCCCCGATCCCGACAAGATCATCTGCGTGGGCCTGAACTACCGCGACCACGTGGCGGAGACCGGCCGCACGGAGACGGCGAACCCCGCCCTCTTCGCGCGCTTCGCCGGCAGCCAGGTCGGGCACGGGCAGCCGCTGGTGCGCCCGAAGGTGTCGGAGCGCTTCGACTACGAGGGCGAGCTGGCCGTGGTGATCGGCACTGGCGGCCGCCACATCGCGGAGGCCGATGCGCTGAAGCATGTCGCCGGCTATTCCTGCTACAACGAGGGCAGCGTGCGCGACTGGCAGCTGCACACGAGCCAGTACCTCGCGGGCAAGACCTTCGCCGGCACCGGCGGCTTCGGCCCGTGGATGGTGACGGCGGACGAGATCCGCGATCCCTCAGAGCTTACATTGGAGACCCGCCTGAACGGCCAGGTCGTGCAGCACACCAACACCGACCTGATGATCACCGACGTCCCGCGCCTGATCGCCTACATCTCCACCGTCCTGCCGCTGCTGCCGGGCGACGTGATCGTCTCCGGCACGCCGGGCGGGGTGGGCGCGAAGCGGAACCCGCCGCTCTGGATGAAGCCGGGCGACGTGGCGGAGGTGGAGATCTCCGGCATCGGCATCCTGCGCAACCCCGTGGTCCAGGAGGAATGGCCATGAGCATCCAATCCCTCGGCTACATGGTGATCGGCTCCGACCGGCTCGCCGACTGGGATGATTTCGCCACGCGCCTGCTGGGGATGCAGGCGGTGGACCGCGGCGGTGGGATGCGCGCCTTCCGCATGGACAACCGCACGCAGCGCCTCCTCGTCTCCGGCCGCGCCGCGCCCGCGACGATCGGGTGGGAGGTGGCCGATGCCGCGGCGCTGGACGCCCTGGCGGCGCGGCTGGAGGCGGCGGGCACGCCCGTCTCACGCGGATCGCGCGCGCTGGCCGCCGAGCGGCAAGTGGCCGACCTCGTCGCCTTCCAGGACCCGCAGGGCACGCCGCTGGAGGCCTTCCACGGCCCGGCGCGGGCGGACACCGCCTTCGCCCCGGGCCGCGCCATCTCCGGTTTCCGCACCGGGCCGCTCGGCATGGGGCACGCCGTGCTGCACGTGGCGGACGCGGACGCCCTCGTGCCCTTCTACCGCGACCTGCTGGGCTTCGGCGTGACGGACTGGTCGCGCCATCCCTACCCGCTCTACTTCTTCCACATGAATGGGCGGCACCACTCCTTCGCGATGGTGGGCTCCGGCCGTTCCGGCCTGCACCACTTCATGGTGGAGCTCGGCGCGCTGGACGACGTGGGCCAGGGCCACGACATCGCGCGCGTGGAGGAGGGGCGCCTGGCCTACGGGCTGGGGCGCCACACCAACGACCACATGACCTCCTTCTACGCCAACACGCCCTCCGGCTTCTTCGTGGAGTACGGCTGGGGCGCGCGCGTGATCGAGCCCGCCACCTGGCAGCCGCACGAGACCTTCGACGGCCCGACGCTCTGGGGGCACGAGCGCTTCCACATGCCCGAGAAGGGGCGCGACCGGATGCGCGCCATCGCCATGGACGCCGCGCGCCGCGGCGTGCGCGCGCCCGATCCGGCACCCGGCCCCTTCACCTCGGGCTGCGCCTGGGCGGACGCGGTGATCGCGCAGGAGTAGGCCCGCGACGACGCGGCAGGGGGGAGGAGAACAGAGATGATCGGAAGACGAGGCCTCGTCGCCGCGGTGCTGGCCACCCCGGCCCTGGCCGCCCCGCCGGCCCGCGCGCAGGAGGCCTTCCCCGCCCGCCCGATCCAGGTGGTGAACCCCTATCCCGCCGGTGGCGCGACGGACCTCATGGCGCGCGCCATGGCGGCCGGGCTGCAACAGCGCCTCCGCCAGCCCGTGGTCGTCGTGAACCGTGACGGCGCGGCGGGCGCCGTCGGCACGCTCGGCGTCGCCCGCGCGGCGCCGGACGGCTACACCCTCGCCTTCGTCCCGGCGCTGGTGCTCTCCGTCCTGCCCGTCACGCAGCCGAACTCCGGCCTGCGGGCGGAGGCGCTGAGGCCGGTCTGCCAGATGTTCGCCAACGCCCAGGCGGTCGCGGTGCGGGCGGACTCCCCGCTGCGGAACCTCGCAGACCTCGTCGCGGCCGCGAAGGCCGCGCCGGGCGCCGTGACCTACGGATCCCTCGGCATCGCCTCCATCCCGCACCTCGCCATCCTGCAATGGGCGCGCGCGGCGGGGATCGAGGTGACGCACGTGCCCTACCGCGGCGACGGCGCGGTGATGACGGACGCGCTGGCCGGGCGGATCGACTTCGCCGCCATCGTGCTCGGCTCCGCCTCCGGCCGCACGGACATGCGGCTGCTCGCGGTGTTCGACACCGCCCGCAACCCCGCCTTCCCCGATGTGCCGACCGCCGCCGAGCAGGGCTTCGACGTGGCGCCCACGAGCTTCGGCGGGCTGATGGCGCCCGCCGGCACGCCGCCGGAGCGCATCGCGCGGCTGGAGGCCGCCTGCGCCGAGGTGGCGGCGGACGACGTCTATCGCGCCGCCGCCCGCCGGGCGCTGCAGCCCGCCGCCTACCACGCCGGCGCCGCCGCCTTCGCCGATCGCCTGGCGCGCGACGTCGCGGAGAAGGCCGAGCTTCTGCGGGCCATCGAGCCGGCCCGCTGACCGGAGAGCATGCCCCGGAACAGGGGCGCGGAGAGGAGACAAGCATGACGACCCGCAGGATGACGACCCGCAGGTTTCTCGGTGCCGCGGCCATGGCCGCCATCGCTGCCCTGCCAACGGCGGCCACCCCGGCCCGGGCGCAGGACGGCGCACCGCGCGCCGTCACCCTGATCGTTCCCTTCTCCGCCGGTAGCGTGGTGGACATCATGGCGCGGCCCTTCGCGGAGGCGCTGCGGGCGTCGCTCGGCGGCGGCGCCAGCGTGGTCGTGCTGAACCGCGACGGCGGCGGCGGGGCGGTCGGGGCCGCCGCCGCGGCCTCCGCCCGGCCGGACGGCGCGACGCTCTACTTCGGCCCCTCCGGCATGCTCACGACCCTGCCGTTCCTGGTGCCGGGCCTGCCCTATGCCTGGGGCGCGCTCCAGCCGGTCTGCCAGACCTTCGAGAACATCTTTGTGGTGGCCGTTCCGGCCAACTCGCCCCACCGCACGCTCGGGGACCTGCTGGCGGCCGGCCGCGCCCGGCCGGAGGAGCTGACCTGGGGCGACGCCGGCCCGGGCACGGTGGGCAACCTCGTCGCGCTCGAGCTCGCCCGGCGGGCCGGCGCCCGCATGACCCCGGTGCCCTATCGCAGCTCCCCCCAGATGATCCTGGACACGCAGTCGGGCGCGCTCGCCTTCTCCATGCCCACCTATGCCACGATCCGCGGCACGGACCTGCGACCGCTGGCCGTCGTCGCCGACGACCGCCAGCCCAGCCTGCCGGAGGTCCCGACCCTGAAGGAGCTCGGCTTCCCGGTGGACTGGCGCGGCTTCGGCGGCCTCATGGCGCCGAGGGGAATGCCGGAGCCGGCGCTGCGGCGGCTCGAGGCCGCGTGCCTGGACGCGGTGGGGAGCGAGGCCTACCGCACCATGGCGTCCAATACCGGCCAGATCGCGCCGCCGCTCGACGCCGCGGCTTTCGGCTCCAGGCTGGAGGCGGAGCACCGCGGCGCCGCCTCGTTCCTGCGCGAGATGAACCTCGCCCGGTAGGGCCCGGCGCCCGCGTCGCCCCTTGCCCGGGAGCAGAATTTTTGCTTTCGGTCGGAGTGTATGGCGAAGCGGCCATCCGGGGCGGGCGGCCCTGGGCCGCTCCCTATTTCTTCATGACATTGACACGCGCTGAGCCCGTTCCCGAAAGCAGCCCCCTTTTTCTATGCACTGTCAGGTACTTGCCTCGACGCGAGGAGTTCCCCAATCGCTTGCGAAGCCATGATGGCGCGCGGAAAGCCGCCCGGGATGATGACGAGGTTGGCGATCTCCTTGACCTCGTCCTCGGTCGCCCCGTGATTGAGGGCGTAGCCGGCGTGGATCTTGATGTAGTCGGTCAACCCGAGCACAGCGAAGGCGGCGCAGAGGGCGAGCTGGCGCGTGCGCACGTCCAGCACCGTCCGGTCGAAGATCTCGCCCACCGCGAAAGCGTTGACGGCGTTGGACAGGAACGGGAAGTCGCGCGCCAGGGCATCGAGGGAGTGTGGTTGCGGCGCGCCGTTGGTCAGCTCGGCCACGATCGCCTTGCCGCGGGCGACGCGCTCGGCGGTGGTCTGCGCCATGTCGATAGTGTCGGTCATGCGCTCGGATCTCCTCGGGTTCAGTCGCGGGGCGCTACGGGCGGGCTGAGATAGTCGATCGAGTCCACAACGAGGCCGTCCCGCACGTGCCAGATGAAGCAGGCCTCGAGGTCAAAGCGATCCATCCCGAAGCCGTTCTCGCCGTGGTAGGTGAAGGTGCCGACGATCAGCTCGGGGTCGGTGGTTTCGATGAAGCGGATCGGGGTCGCGCGCAGCTTCACGCCGGTGGCGAAGAAGCGTTCGAAATGCTCCTTCAGCGCGGCGCGTCCTTCGAGCCGTGCCGAGCGGTCACGCGCGATCGGGTGGCGGACCACGGTGTCCGGCGCGTAGAGGAGGTGCAGCTCCTGCCAGCGATCCGCCGAGATGCCGTCGGCCAGCTTCTGCATGACCTCGGCGGGGGTGGGGTGGGTCATGGTCGTGCCTTTCCTGCCGGCGGTTCAGGCCTGGAGCTTGTCGAGCGCGGCGGCGAAGTGCTGCCGTTCGAACTCGGGCGTTTGCGCGCCGAGATCGAGAAAGGCCTTCATGCGCCGCTGCGCTTCGCCGCCGACCAGCGCCTGGTTCAGCGCGTGCGCTTCCTCCAGCAGACCCTGGTGCAGGGGCTGGCCGTCGGCGGCGTCCACCGCGACCTTGTTCAGCGTGATGGCCTTAGCCGGGAAGGTCGCGATGCGGCGCGCCAGCCGCTCCACGAAGGGGCGGAGCTCCGCCTGCGGAAAGGCCCGGTTGATCAGGCCGTAGCGCTCGGCGAGGTCAGCCGGAATCTCGTCGCAGCCGAGTATCACCTCCAGCGCCCGCATCCGGCCGAGCAGGCGCGGCAGGCGCTGCGAACCGGTGGCGCCGGGGACGACGCCCATCGCCGCCTCGAACTGCAACAGCACGGACCGGTCGGAGGCGAAGGCCATGTCGCAGGAGGTCAGGAACTCCGGCCCGATGCCGACCGCCCGGCCGTCGAGCATGGCGACCGTCGCCTGCGGCAGCGTGCGCAGCGTTTCCAGCAGGTTCTGGAGCGGGTTCAGCGTCGCGCTTTTCGGCGGCACCGCGTCGCGGGGCTCCAGAAAGAGGGTCAGGTCGGCATGCCCGATAAAAAAGACCGGGTCGGCGCTATCGAACACCACCACCCGCGTCGCGGTGTCGGACCGGAGCCCGTCGAACAGGCGGGTGAGCTCTCCGATCATCGCCGGAGTGACTAGGTTCAGTGGCGGGTTGTCGAACACGATGCGCGCGACCCCCGCGGCGTCGCTGCGGCGAAAGGTGTTGGTGTCGGCCGGCATGGCGGAACTCCCTGGTGACGGTCTGGAGGTGACGCCGCGCATGCCCGCAAATAATCGACCTATTCTTTCATGGATTATGCGCCCGGGGACGGGTAATGGCGGCTCCATGTCCTCCGTTCCCTTGCACGAATTCGAGGCCTTCCGCGCCGTGGCCCGTGCCGGCAGCTTCAACGGCGGCGCTCGCGCGCTGGGGCTCACACCGTCCGCGATGAGCCAGATCGTGCGGCGGCTGGAAGATCGGGTCGGCGTCCAGCTGTTCCACCGCACCACGCGTCGCGTCTCACCGACCGAGATGGGCGAACGGCTGCTCACCCGGCTGAACCGAGCCTTCGAGGAGATCGACGCGGCCGCGGCGGAGATTCGTGGCGGCAGCGGCGCCCCAGTGGGCGTCGTGCGGATGGTCGTACCGCGCGTCGCCTACGAGGATCTCATCGAGCCGCAGCTGGTCGCGCTCCACGCCGCCCTTCCCCGCGTCACACTCGACATCCGGGTAGAGGACGCGTTCAGCGACATTGTCGGGGAGGGCGTCGATATCGGGGTGCGGCTCGGCGAGTTCGTCAGCGAGGAAACGGTCGCCTTTCCGCTCGGGCCGCAACTGCGCCAAATCGCGGTGGCGGCGCCGAGCTATCTCGCGACATGCGAGGCGCCAGCACACCCGCGCGATCTCGCCCGCCACCGCTGCATCGGCTGGCGCCAGCAGACCGGCGCCGCTCCCTATCGTTGGGAGTTCGCGAAGAACGGCGAGCAGATCGCGGTGGCGGTGGACGGGCCCCTGATCCTGAGCGACCGGGGTGCCGCCGCGCGGGCGGCCGTGCGGGGCCTCGGCATCGCGCTCTGGGTCGAGCATCGCTTGCGGCCCTGGATCGAGGCGCGCCAACTCATCCCGCTCCTTGAAGACTGGTCGCCACCCTATGACGGGTTCTTCGCCTACTACCATCGCAACCGTCACACGAGCGCTGCAACTCGCGCTGTTGTTGCCTTCCTCCGCAAAGTACCGGGCGATCAAGGGGCTGCCCTGTCAAGCGAACCCATGAGACGTTTCCATCCTGGCGTACTTCGATGAGACCAGCGCTGACGCTGGCTTGAACGCCCGCGATCAACCTGTCAGCGCTCGGAGCCGGAGTGACCAATCACCCCCTCCGAGCGCCTGTATGCCGCCCGGGGTGGATGATCTCCGCTATTCGGAAGTCGACAAGGTCGCGCGAATGGCCGGATTGGGCGCGCACCGGACGGTCTGGCTCGGGATTACCCTCCCACCCGCGCCGCTGCTCCGTGACGGACGGAGCGAAGGAGCGCGACTGGGGCGCTTGCGGATCACGTGACGCGCGCGGGGCTGGAAGACTTCGGGTTCCCGGACGTGGCGGACAAGGCGGCCCTGCACGGCCTCGCGTTCCGACCTGAACTTTCGGCGGGCGGGTAGGCCCGGGCGTTGCTCAGGGCTTCGGAGGCGGCGCGCCGGGCTCGGCGTCACCCTCCGCCGCCCGTCTCCGCAGATCCCCTTCGCGCAGGAGGTTGTGCAGCGCCTCGTCCCCGATCTCGTCCTTCTCCCGCATCTCCACCAGGACGCGCCGCTCGGCCGCGATCCCCTCCGGGTGCGCGGCGTCCTCGCCCGTGGTCCGCTCTCGCGCCTCGGTCGCGGCGCCGCGCGCACGCGCCTCCTCCCCCTTCGCGTCCCCGCTGCCCTGCAGCGCCGCCGCACGGATTGCGCGCCGCAGGGTGAAGCCCTGGACGCCGACGGAGCCGAGCACGACGAGCGCCGCGACGACGAGCAGCAGGCCGCGCTCCGCGACCGGGGTCCCGTCCGGCCAGGCCGCGGGCACCGAGAGCACGACGACGAGGCCGAGGACGGAGCGGGTGGAGGCCCAGGCCATCACGCCCGCCGCGGCCGCGCGCCCGGCCGCGTCCTCCCCTGCCAGCGCCTCCCGCACGGGTGGCAGCCGCGTCGAGAGGGCGGAGCCGAGCCAGGAGAGGAGAAGGACGAGGAGGAGGATGCCCCCGGCCGCCGCGACCGCGGTGGCCGGCGACCAGCCCCCGAGATCGCCGAGGGCGTCCGGCACCGCCAGCCCGGCCAGCAGGAACAGGATGGAGGAGACGAGCAGGCTCGCCTCCTCCCAGAACGCCATGCCGGAGATCCGCGCCTCGGCGGAGGAGCGGGCCTCCCCGGTCCGGGTGTCCACCCGCGCGGCGGAGACGGCGAGCGCCGCGGCGATGACCGTCACCGCGAGCGAGAGGCCGAGGCTCCGGGCCGCGAGGGCGCCGAGATAGGGGGTGGCGAGGGAGACCGCGATCTCGGCCGGCGCCGGCCCCGTTCGGTCGCGTAGCCAGAGGACGGCGCGGCCGATCCCCAGGCCGGCGGCGGCCCCGCCGAGCAGGGCCCAGGCAACGTGCAGCGCCCCTTCCCCCATCCCCGGTGGCCCGCCCTCGCGGACGGAGGAGGCGATGATGGCGAGGGCGGTGAGCGCCACGACGCGGGAGGCCATCTCGCGCGCCTTGAGAGCGTCGGCCAGGGCGCGGGGCACGCGCGGGACACCCTTCACCTCCTGGAACAGCCGCGTGTCGAAGAGCGCCGCGACAACGCCGAGCACCAGCGCGGCGGTCACCGGAAGGCCCGGAAGGAGGAAGAAGTGCACGGCGGCCGCGACGCCGAGCACGGTGGCCAGCGAGAGCGCGCCGCCGACGGCCACCCCCGGCAGCAGCGCGTGCCGCAGCAGGTGCGGCGTGATGCGGACCGCGGAGGCGTAGATGACCGGGGGCAGAAAGAGCCAGATGGCGAGGTCCGGGTCCACCTTCACCGGCACGTCGCCGGGCAGGAGGCCGATGGCGAGGCCGGTGCCGAACAGGACCACCGTCGCCGGCACGCCCAGCAGGTGCGACAGGGCCAGCAACGGCCCGATCCCCGCGAGGAGGAGGGCCACGAACTCGACAGATCCCATGTCCCTCGCCCCTGTACGCGGACGGAACGTGCGCGGGGCGACCTCGTTACCCCGGGCCGGACGCTGCCGGTTCTCGGGTCGAACCCGGGGCCTCGTCGTCGGTTATGAGGGCTATGATGGAAAGTCCAGCGCCGCCGGCGCGCCTGCGCGTCATCGACCTCGAAACGACCGGTGACAGCTTCGCCAATGGCGGTGTGGTGGAGATCGGCTGGCAGGATCTGGCGCGGGGAGCCGATGGCAGCTGGGACCTGGATGGCGGCCCGAGGTCCCTGCTCGTGCGCCCGGACTTCCCGATCTCCGCCGTCACCTCGGCCATCCACCACATCGTGGACGAGGACGTCGCAGAAGCACGGCCCTGGGCCGAGGTGGCCCCGGCGATCCTGCGCGGCGGGCACGCGCTCGCGCTCGCGGCTCACCGCGCGGCGTTCGAGCAGCGCTGGTGCGCGCCGGCCCTGAGCGGGCGGGCGCGCTGGATCTGCACGTGGAAATGCGCCCTGCGGGTCTGGCCGGACGCCCCGACCCACTCCAACCAGGGCCTGCGCTACTGGCGCCGCCCGGCGGGGCTGGATCGCCCGACGGGGCTGCCCGCCCACCGGGCCGGGCCCGACGCCTACGTGACGGCGCACCACCTGCGCGACATGCTGGCGCTGGCGGGCCTAGACCGGCTGCTGGCCTGGTCGGTGGAGCCGGCGCTGCTGGTGCGCGTGCCGAGCGGGCCCCTTCGCGGGCGGCGCTGGGACGAGCTGGACGAGGTGCAGCTCGCGCGCGTGCTGGACGGGACGTTCGGGCGGAACGGGGACATGCTCTTCACGGCGCGGACGGAGCTGGCGCGCCGCGGCGAGGGATTGGGCGCGCCGGAGCAGCCGCGCCTCGATGTGTGACCCTGCCCTGCGAGGCAGTCCTACTCAGCCGTTCTCCCAGGGGCGATCCTTCAGCGAGAGACACTGCGGTGCCTCCGTGACGTCCTCCGGAAGTGTTCATGGCGTTGAGGCTGCTTGAGGAGCCGATCAGCCCTTGATCCCCGGACGCCTGTGGGAAGCGGTGAATCGAAGCCCTGCTTGAAGTCCACCGATCGTGTTGATTCACACAGAAAGCCGACGTGAGAACAGGGTTCCAATCGGCGCCGACCGGGACCCCGCGCGGCAGCCAACACGCGTTCGAAGATCGGTGACTTGCAGCCGATTGTTGGAGGGCCTGGTTGGGCGCTTATGCACGCCCAGGCAGAGGCGCAGCGTCCGAGCTGCTCGTCCCCGGCCTGGTCCATGGAAGCGGAAAGGACAAGGGCGTTGCCGCTGCTCCCCGCGCCCTATGCTCATCCGGCACCTGCCGGCCGATCCGAGCGAAGCGGGCGCGCACATGGCCGCATCGACGCGCTCGCTACGGTCCGTGGTGCCGGGAAATCGCGGCTCCGGGCGCCGGTCCGTCATGCCCGCAACCGTTCAGAAGGGCCAGCGTGGCCATGACGGCGCCCGGATCGGCGATGCCCTGGCCGGCGATGTCGAAGGCGCTGCCGTGGCCGACGCTGGAGAAGAGCACCTTCGCGCCGATGGACAGGGCCGAGGCGCGCCTCGGCGCCAGCAACTTAATCGGGATGTGGCCCTGGTCGTGGTAGATCGCCACATAGGCGTCCATGGCCCGGCCGGCGAGGAGAACGTCAGCGCCCGCCGGGCCCTCGGCGCGGATGCCCTCCCTCTGCAGCGCCGCCACGGCGGGCTCGGTCACGCGGGAATCCTCGGTGCCGAACAGCCCGCCCTCGCCGGCATGGGGGTTGAGGCCGAAGACGCCGATCCGCGGCTCGGGGATGCCCCAGCCGGCCAGGACGCGGTGGGCGGCGCGGGCGGCCGCGGCGACGAGCTCCGGCGTCACCCGCTCCAGCGCGGTCTGCAGCCGCTCGTGCAGGGTGGCGTGGACGATCCGCAGGTCGCCTCCGACGAGCATCATGAAGACCTCGTCGTGGGAGACGCCCGTCAGGTCCGCGATGAGGCCGGGATAGCCGCTGAACGGGATCCCGGCCGCGGCCACCGCCGTCTCCGAGTGCGGGCAACCGATGATCGCCCCGGCCTCGCCGGCGCCGACCAGGGACAGGGCCTCGCGGACATAGGCCACCGTGGCCGCCCCGGCCTCCGCCGTGACCTGGCCCGGCCGGAAGGCGCCGTCCGGCAGCGCCCTCACGGGGGCGATGTTCAGCCCGCCCCCGTCCCGCCAGGCCGCGGGCTCCGCGCGGATCGGCAGGCCCTCCGCGTGGCGGGCGGCGTAGTGCCGGATCGGCCCGGGGTCGCCCACGAGCACGGGGACCGGGCCGTCCGGCCGAAGGGCGGCGAGGGCAGCGGCCTTGACCGCGATCTCCGGACCGATGCCGTTCGGATCCCCGATCGTCAGCGCGATGCGGCGGCGCGGTGCGGCGCTCATGCGGCCTCCGCGCC
Organism: Pararoseomonas sp. SCSIO 73927; assembly: GCF_037040815.1. Lineage (NCBI taxonomy): Bacteria > Pseudomonadati > Pseudomonadota > Alphaproteobacteria > Acetobacterales > Acetobacteraceae > Pararoseomonas > Pararoseomonas sp. SCSIO 73927. Next base: position 1,236,820 of record NZ_CP146232.1, on the reverse strand, counting down.
GGGCTGGGTCGAGGGGATGAAGGCGTCGGCGAAGAAGTCGGCCTCCGGCAGGCCGTGCAGCTTGGTGAAGGACTCGCGGGCCGAGGCGACCATGGCGGGGCTGCCGGAGGCATAGACCTGCAGCCCCGACATGGCCGGATGATCGGCCGCCGCGGCCGCCGGCACCCGGCCGGTGCGCCCGGCCCAGGAGGGATCGGGCTGTGAGAGGACGGGGATGTAGCGGAAGTTCCGCAGGCGCCGGGCCCAACGGGCGGGAAGCTCGGGGAGGTAGAGGTCGTCCGGCCGGCGGCCGCCGCGGTAGAGGATTAGGGGGCGCACCCATCGGCGGCGCACCGCCTCCTCCAGGATGGAGGCGACGGGGGCGAAGCCGGTGCCGGTCGAAAGAAGGAGGAGGGGGCGCGGGTCGCGCCCGTCCGGCTCCACCTCGCCGTAGGGCATCTTCAGGCGCAGCGCATCGCCGGGCTGCAGCCCGGCCAGCAGCGCGTCCGAAAAGGCGCCGCCGGGGTGCATGCGGACATGCATCTGCACCCCGTCCGCCTCGGCCGGGGAATTCGCCATGGAGTAGGAACGTCGCTCGCCGCCCGGCAGCAGCACGTCCATGTACTGCCCCGCCTTGAAGGCGACGCGTTGGCCGATGGGGAAGCGCAGGTGCAGCCGCGTGACGCCGGGCGCGACGAGCTGCTTGCGGAACACGCGCGCCGTCACCTCCCGCGGATGGCCCATCCCGAGGGGGCGCGAGACGCGGCGCGGGGCGATGGTAACGTCCGAGCGCGGGCGCGAGGCGCAGAAGAGCGCGTCGAAGGTCCCGCCCTCCTCGGCGGAGCGCACGGTGCCGGAGGACTCCACCGCGCCGGCGGAGACCTTGCCCTGGCAGGTGATGCAGACGCCCTTGCGGCAGGAATAGGGGATCTCCAGCCCGGCGCGCTGCGCGGCCTCCAGGATCGTCTCCTCCGGGGCGCAGGGGAAGCGGTGGTCGCTGTGGGCGACCTGGACGGTCCACTCCATGCTAGAGCGGCAGCGCCAGCAGCGTGTCGGTGCGCGAGCTGTCGCAGACGACGAGCCGCTCCGCGAGCTTCGGCGCGCCCGCCTCGTCCATGCGCCAGAGGTCGAGGTAGCGGCCGGTGGCGAAGAGGTCGGTCGCACCGTCCCGCATGATGCGGGCGACGAGGAAGGGCGTCTCGCTCCGCACGCCCTCCGGCCCCTCCTCCTCCAGCAAGGGCAGGCCGAGGACGTGGCGGTAGGAATGGCGTTCGTAGATGTTCGCCTCGCGAAGGGCGGCCACCCGGTCCTCCAGCATGCCGCGGCTGTCCGCCCAGATGATTCCGGCGGCATAGCCCAGGCGGTGGTTCTCCGCCGTGGTGATCCGGTAGAGGCAGTCCTCGGTGAAGAAGTCCGGCCAGGCTTCCAGCGCGTCCGTGTCGATGCAGCGGGCGTAGCGCGCCTGCGCCGCCATGATCTCGGTGATCCTCATCAGAGCCCCGTGCACGCCCGATAGGCCTTCCAGAAGCCGCGGACGGAGGCCTCGGTCGCGCGGGTGCGCGTGCTCGCCGCGTCCGTCCCGCCCATCTCCAGCACCGCGTGCCGGTCGGAGGCGCCGACCACGCCGCGCTGCACGAAGCCGCCGACGCAGCCATCCTCCATGGAGACGTAGCCGGCCGGGCCGACGAGGTTGCCCTGCTTCAGGCGCATCTTCCGCAGCGCCGGGCTGTCATCCTTGAAGCCGAAATAGGTCCAGTGCAGGTCCGTCCGCCCCACGCCGCGCGGCACCACCTGCCGGATGGCCAGCGCGTTCTGGATCTGCTGCAGGACGAAACCCGGAAAGACGGAGAGAATCTGCAGGGTCACCCCGTCCCCGAACTCGTCCTCGCCCTCCAGCACGCTGGGGTCCTTCAGGCGGTAGTCGCTCTCGGAGCGGATGTTCTGCGCGGCGTAGTCGTTCGCGGCCTTCGCCTCGGCCTCGCGGTCGATGGCGGAGTAGGAGACGTGGTTGCCGCCGGATTCGGAGACGATGAGGCCGCCCTTCATGTTCAGCTTGTTCAGCTCGAAGGTGGTGAAGAACAGGTGCAGGAGGGAGGCGTGATAGCTGTCCCGCAGGTTCTCCACGTAGAGCTTCCAGTTGTTCGGCAGCTCCTGGGTGAAGCGCCCGATCACCTCCACCTCGCGCCCGCCCAGCACCCGGCCGATGCGCTCCATGATCTCGTCGCCAAGGTACTCCTCGATCGGCGGCACGGTGTCGGAGGCCGAGGCGAAGACGAGGCCGTGAACGACGGCGGTGCGGAGCTTGCGCGGGGAGTGCTCGGACATGCGGAAGCACTCGGGCATGCCGCCCTGGCCGTTGATGCCGTCCTTGAAGGCCACGCCCTTCAGGTTGCCCTGCAGGTCGTAGCTCCAGGCGTGGTAGACGCAGGTGAACTCCCGCGCGTGGCCGAAATCCTCCAGCGCAATGAGGGCGCCGCGGTGCACGCAGCGGTTTTCGAAGGCGTAGATCTCGCCGTCATGGTCCCGCACCGCCAGGATCGGCACGCCGCCGAGGGTGGTGGCGCGGTAGTCGCCGGGGTTGGCGATCTCCGCCTCAAGGCAGAGATAGTTCCAGGTCTCGCCGCGGAAGACCTGGGTCTGCTCCAGCGCCGCCACGTCCTCGCGCTGGAAGACCCAGTAGGGCACGCGGGTCAGCCCCTCGGGCCATGGCACCTCGGGCGGGGCAGCGAGGCCGGGGGGAAGCGCGGCCGCCGGGGGGTTGTGGTCGGGCATGGCGGTGGTTCCCCTCATTCCACGGTGACGTTGGCGCGCCGCACCAGGGCACCCCAGCGCGTGCGCTCGGCCGCCACGAAGGCGGCGGTCTCGGCCGGCGTGCCGCCCACCACGGCGGCGCCCAGCTCGCGGTAGCGGCGCTGCACCTCGGGCGAGCGCAGCACCTGGGACAGGCCCTCGTAGAGGCGCGCGACGATGGGGGCGGGGGTGCCGGCGGGGGCGACGGCCGCGAACCAGGCGGTGGACTGGAAGCCGGGAAGCCCCGCCTCCGCTGCGGTCGGCACGTCCGGAATCTCCGGCGCGCGCTCCGTGTCGGCCACGGCGAGCATCCGCACGCGGCCGGCCTGGTGCTGCGCCAGCGCGCCGGTGACGTTGGAGAAGATCATGTCCACGCGCCCGCCCACCACGTCCGTCATTGCCGGCGCCTCGCCGCGATAGGGGACGTGCACGAGCTTGGTGCCGGTCAGGTCCTGGAACAGCGCGGCGGTGAGATGAGAGGTGGTCCCCACCCCCTGGGAGCCGTAGGTGAGCGTCTCCGGGCGCGCCCTGGCCCGCTCGATCAGCTCGCCGAGCGTGCGGATGCCGCTGGCGGTGGAGACGATGGCCACGTTCGGCGTCTCGCAGAGCACCGTGACCGGCACGAAGCCCTCCGGCGCGAAGCCGAGGTCGCGGAAAAGGAATTGGTTGATGGAGAGCGGGCCGGGCGGTGTGACGAGCAGGGTGTAGCCGTCGGGCTCGGCCCTGGCGAAGTTCGCCGTGCCCACGTTCCCGCCGGCGCCGGAGAGGTTCTCCACCACGAAGGGCTGGCCCCAGAGGCCCCGGAGCTGCTCAGCCGCGACCCGCGCCGAGATGTCGTTCGACCCGCCGGCGGGGAAGGGGACGATAATGCGGACCGGCTTGTTCGGGAAGGCCGCGTTCCCCGCCGACGCCTGGGCCGCAGCCGGCGTCGACGGAAGGGTGGCCAGCAGCGGCCACGCCAGAAGCCCACGGCGGTGCAGAGTGTCCAAGCTCGCCTTCCTCCCGCTCCAGCCTTGACCCTCAATCTGCGTTCGAATAACGAACACATGGCTGATTTTCGAACATTCTGCTCTGCGGAGCGAGAGGTCGTCAATGCGGGGCGGCGAAGGGACGTGATGAGCGAGGCGGATCCCGGGCGTAAGGAGACCATGGCGGGGCTGGCGAAAGGGCTCGCCATCCTCGAGTGCTTCGGGGAGGGCGCGCCGCGGCTGACCCTGGCGGAGGCCGCGCGCCGGACCGGCCTTTCCCGGGCCACGGCGCGGCGCTGCCTGCTGACCCTTCTCGAGCTCGGCTATGTCACGCATGACGGGCGCAGCTTCGCGCCGCAGCCGCGCATGCTGCGCCTTGGCTACGCCTTTCTATCGGCGACGCCGCTGCCGCGCCTCGCCCAGCCGGTCCTCGAGGCGGTCCAGGAGGCGGCGGGAGAGGCGATCTCCCTCGCGATCCTCGATGGCGCGGACACGGTTTTCGTCGCGCGATCGGCGCCGCACCGGATGGTGTCGGTCGGGCCGGGAATCGGCTCGCGCCTGCCCGCCTGGTGCTCGGCCACCGGGCGCGTCCTGCTTGCCGGCCTTCCCGTGGACGCGATTGCCGCCCACCTCGGCGCGGTGCGCCTCGAGCCGCTGACCCGCCATACCGCGACGGCGCCGGAGGAGGTGCGGGCCCGCATCGAGCGGGCCCGGACGGCCGGCTACGCCGCCTGCGACGAGGAGCTGGAACTGGGGCTTCTCTCTCTCGCCGTGCCTGTGCGGGACCTGTCAGGGAGGGTCGTGGCGGCAATGAGCGTGAGCACGCAGCCGAGCCGGCGCAGCTTGCAGGAAGCCGAGCGCGATCTGCTGCCACTCATCCTTGACGGGGCGCGACGGCTTTCCGTCCACCTTTGAGCGCTGCGCCGCACCGGCATGTCGGACAAGCCGTGGCCGCTATCGACTGCCAGGCCGTCTCGGGAGCACGCGCCTGGCAAGTTCTGGATTGGCGCCGATGTGCTCTCTGCATTGCGGCCCTAATGAGAGAGTCCATGCTTGGCGCGCCGGGCTGCGCAATCATCAAGGTCCCAACCCGGCCCGGGCCGGATGCTCTCGATCGGCCTGCACCTGCGCCTCATCGTCCGCCCCGGGCGCATGCCGGGGCTGGAGACGGTGCTGGCGCACGCCGCCCGCACACCCGGCCTCTGGGTCGCCCGCCGCCGTGACATCGCCGCACACTGGCTGGCCCGGGGGGCGACGCCATAAGTCCCTACGCAGATGAGCGAGCGAGTCCTGGTCAGGTGTTCTGGGGGATGCCTTTGTGCGCGACATAGGCGCGCCACCCGCCGTGGTGGGTAATCTCCTCCATGCCCTCCACGCGCCAGGGCTCGATGATGACGCCGAGGGGAGAGCTGCCGTCGTCCAGCAGGACGCGACCGACGCTGAGGCCGGGAGCTTCCTCCTCGGCCACCTGGGGGAAGGTGACCCGAGGGACCGCGTAGAGCTCGGCAGAGATCGCGGCGCCGCCCGCCGTGAAGCGGATCATCCCGGGGTGACGGTCCAGGATAGACCAGAGGCGGTAGACCGGGGCCGTTGAAACATCACGGATGAAGACGGCACCGGCCGCGGTCATGCGGGACGCAGCGCGCATGCCGCGCATAAGGCCGCCATTCACCACGAGGCCGACATGGCCCTCCGGGATGCCGAACACTTCGACAGGACGGGGGAAGAGAGGAGCGGGCATCAGTCGACCGAAATGTTTGCGCTGCGGACGATACGGGCGTTGCGCTCAAATTCCGAGCGCAGCACCTCGTCGAAAGCCTCACGCGGCATCGGGCGGGGGTCCACGCCGAGCCCGGCGAAGCGGGCAGCAATCTCGGGATCGGTCAGCAGGGCGGTAACCGCGCCGTGCATGCGATCGGCAATGGGTTGCGGGATGTCGGCGCGCCCCACGATGCCGAACCAGGAGTTGGAAGCCACGCCGGGGATGCCCTCCTCGTCGAAGGTGGGCGTGTCCGGCAGGAGCGGGTTGCGGCGAGAGTCCGACAGGGCGACTGGCCGCAGGCGGCCCTCGCGGATCAGGGGCATGGCCTCGGGCAGGTTGGCGAAGGTCATCGGCACGGTTCCGGCCATGACGTCGGCGAGGGCGGGCGGGCCGCCCCGGTAGGGCACGTGCTGGATGTCGAGCCCAGCGGCGAGCTTGAAGCTCTCGCCGCCGAGGTGCGGCGAGGTGCCGTTGCCAATGGAGGCGTAGGAGAGGCGGCCGGGTTCGGCTCGGGCGGCGGTCACGAGTTCGGCAAGGTTCTTCGGTGCGAAGCCGGGGGTGACGACGAGGACGTGCGGGTTGAAGCCGAGGGAAGCGATGCCGCGGAAGTCGCGCCGGGCGTCGAAGGGCGGGTTGCGGAGAAGGGTGGCGTTGATGGTGAAGGAGTTGGCGACGTTGAGGAAGGTGTAACCGTCAGGCGGGGCTTTGGCTGCGGCGTCGGTCCCAATGACAGTGCCAGCCCCCGGGCGGTTCTCGATGACGATCGGCTGGCCGAGCGCCTCCGACAGGCGGGGCTGGAGGAGGCGCATCAGCACGTCGCTGGTGCCCCCTGGCGGGAAGGCAACGATGAAGCGGACGGGGCGGCTGGGCCAGGTGGGTTGAGCCCCGGCGGTCAACGGGAACGATGCAAGGATGGCAAGGAGGGAACGGCGGGGGATCATGGCCATCCGATCGAGCAAGGACCATGCCTCCACTCTCCCGGCTCGCCAGATCGTCGATGAAGAAGGAGCTGCTTACGCGCGCTGGAGCCAGGATCACCAGGGACAGCCCGGCCCGACTGCTCGACCTGTGGGGTGCAGTCCGGCGGGCAGGATAGGGCTGGCGCGACGCGACGGTGGGCCGATGAGAGGTAGGGGCGGGGCTGGAGCAGGGCTATCCGCCCGGCCTGGTACGCGTTCTCGGCCCCGGCGAAACCCGCAGGACGGGGGCGGGCGATCAGCCTCGCGGGCGCCAAGATCCTCGCCCGGCGCCTGCGCGACGCTGCGGCGGCCAACCACCAGGCGGCACTCGCGGGGATAGCGACCGACCGCTCCTGCCCCTTCGACCTGCACCGGCTCCTGACCATGCGGCGTGAGGGATCTAACCTGAAAACTATCGCGTGGCGCCTTTCTCGAAACGCCAGACGCCTTCGGGAGTCTGGCGGCGCCGAGCGCGTCCGCGGCTGTCCAGAAGGGCAAGGTGGGCCAGAGATTCCGCAAGGGCGAAGGTGAGTTGCCGCCCCGTGAAGGATCGGCCGAAGAGCAGAGGCAGGGCGTCCATTGCCGTGAGGCCGGGGGTCAGCCGATCGGTCAGCCCAGCGGCCAACCGCGCCAGGGACACCTCGTGATGCTGCCGGAGAGCCGCTATGCGGCCGTGAAGATCGTGAAAGGGTTCGCCATGGGAGGGAAGCACGTGCGTGTCCGCCGGGATCCGCGAAAAGCTTTCCAGGGCCGCGAGGAAGACGCCGAGCGGGTCCGCATCAGGTTCGGTGGGCTGAAGCCCGACATGGGGCGAAATCCGGGGCAGGATATGGTCGGCCGAGATCAGGAGCCGGCCCGCCTCGTCGTGTAGACAGGCCATCTCCGGCGAATGGCCGGCACCGATCCGCACCCGCCATTTCCGCCCCCTTGTGCGGAGGAGATCGCCTTCACCGATGGGTTGATAGGTCCGGGGCAAGGGACCGACACTGCGGCCATAGGTGAAGCCCTCCTCCCACAGCCACGCCAAGTGGTCCGGCGTGGCGCCGGCGCGGCGCTGGAGATCGATGAACAGGGCGGTCAGTTCCGCCTCGTCCTCCATCAGCAGGATGCGCGTCCTTTGCCATTCACTGCGCGGCATGAGGAGGGGCACGCCCCGTTCGGCACAGATCCAGCCGGCCAGCCCGACATGGTCGGGGTGGAAATGGGTGACGAGGACGCGCGTGATGGGCCGGTTGTCGAGCGAGGTGGCGAAAATCTCCCGCCACAGCTCGCGGGTGGGCTCGTCGCTCCGGCCGGTGTCGACGAGAAGCCAGCCATCCCCGTCCTCGACCACCCAGCAGTTCACGTGGGACGGCGGCCCGGGGAGCGGCATGCAGACGCGTCGCAGCCCGGGCGCAACCTCCACGGCCACACCCGGACGTGGCCGACCCGGCTCGGGATGGATCACGCCGCCACGCCGGCATAAGCCTCGCGCAGGCGGCGCTTGAAGACCTTGCCCATGCTGTCCCGCGGCATCTCGTCCACCAGCCAGACCTTCCGCGGGACCTTGTAGCCTGCCAGCCGTTCCCGCAAGTGATGGCGGATGTCCTGCGCCGCGGGTGTCGCGCCGGGGCGCGGCTGCACGGCCGCCACCAGGGCCTCCCCGTACTCCGGGTCCGGCACGCCGAAGACGGCGCAGTCCAGCACGCCGGGGTGGGTGATCAGCGCGGCCTCGATCTCGGCGGGGTAGATGTTCACCCCGCCGGAGACCACCATGTCCCGCTTGCGGTCGGTGACGAAAAGGTAACCCTCCTTGTTCAGATAGCCTAGATCGCCGTTGGTGACGTGCCCGTCCCGCTCCACCCGCGCCCGCTCCTCCGGCATATTGTGGTAAGTGAAAGGCAGGGCGTTCGGCCCGGAATCGACGTAAATCTCACCGAGCTGCCCGGGTGGCAGCACGCGGCCCTCCTCGTCGAGGATGCGGATGGATGTGCCGGGCAGGGCGCGCCCGACCGTGCCGGGGTACCTCAGCCACTCCTCCGAGCGCGAGGAGGCGATGAGGCTGACCTCGGTGGAGCCGTAGGTCTCCGACAGGATGGGCCCCCACCACCCGATCATCTCCCGCTTCACTTCTGGCGCGCAGGCGGAGCCGCCATGGGTGACGCCCTCCAGCGATGAGAGGTCGTAGCGCCTGCGAACGGCCTCCAGCAGCTTCAGCAGGCGCACCAGCATGATCGGCACGAGGGCGAGGTGGGTCAGCCGGTGCCTCTCGATCGCGCGCAGCAGATCCTCCGCATCGAAGCGCGGCATCACCACGATCAGCTCGGCCTGGGCCAGCGCCACGCGCGCGCTGGAGGCGGGGCCGGCATGATAGAGCGGGCCAACAACCGCGGTGCGCATGCCCTGCCGGGCGCCGCCCACGAGGTTGCGGATGCGCCGGGCCGAATCGTGCTGCTCCGGCGTGCCGGGAAGGCGGCGCACGCCCTTGGCCCGCCCCGTGGTGCCGGAGGTGTAGAGCATCATGCCCAGGGAGGGCGGGGCGGGTGCCGTCCAGGGCGGATGCGCGTCGCGCCAGCCCGGCCAGTCCAGCACATCGGGCGGGGCGGCGGGGCGCGCGACGATGCCGTAGGCCTCCAGGACCTCGGGCGGCGTCGGCACCGCGATCACCACCACGCCGGGCGGCACCGATGCGGCAATCCCCGGCAGGAGGTCGGCGTGAACGACGAGCACGCGCGCGCCGCTGTCGGTGAGGATGTGCGCGGCCTCGTCCGCGCGGAAATGCCAGTTTATGGCGACCAGCGCGGCGCCGAGGCGGTCCGCGGCTAGGATTACCTCGAGATAGGAGGGCTCGTTCCGCATCATCACGGCGATCCGCTCGCCCGGTGCGATGCCGAGCGCGGCGAGGCCGGAAGCGGCGCGGTCGGCCCGCCCGCGCAGTGCGTCGCCGTCAGTCGTGGCGGCGCCGAAGACGATCGCCTGGCTCATGCGTTCACCGCGTCCATCGCGACGAGGCGGGCGAGGCGTCCGCGGGCCGCCACGGCCTCCGCCATCAGCGTGTCGATGATCGTCTCCATCGGCTCCACCGCCCCCGTGAAGGCGGCAGCGGGGCCGCAGGAGAGCATGCCGTGCTCCACCTCGCCGTTGCAGTAGGCGTGGTCGCGCGACTTGGTGCCGCCGACGAGGTCGGCAAATTCCGCGTGGCCGCGGGCGCCGGCGGCCTCGCGCCGCAGCACCTCGCGCGCGGTCTCGTTTTCCAGCACGCGCCAGGCGCCCATGGGGTGGTTCCCGGAGAAGGTGAGGACGGAGGATTCCTGCTCTGCCGCGACGATCCGCTCCTTGTATGCAGGGTGGGCCCAGACCTCTTCGGCAGCCAGTAGGCGGGAGCCGAGCAGCACACCCTCTGCCCCGGCGGCCAGCGCGGCCAGGATGCTGTCGCCGGTCCCGATGCCACCGCCGATCACCAGCGGCACGCTGAGCGTGCGCGCGGCCATCGGCGCGACGACGAAGGAGGAGAGCTCCGCATTTCCCGGATGGCCGCCCGCCTCTCGCCCGATGATCGTGATGGCATCGGCCCCCGCGCGCTCCGCGTTCAGCGCGTGGCGCAGCAGCGGGCACTTGTGGATCGCGATGCCGCCCGCGGCGTGGATGCGGTGTATCAGGTCGCCCGGGGCGCGTCCCACCGTCTCGAAGTGACGGACCCCGGCGCGGAGGGAGAGGTCCAGCCACTCGTCCAGGTGCAGGTTGTGGTTCTCCACGCGGGAGACGTTGAGGTTCACGCCGAAGGGCAGGCCCTCGCACATCTCGCGGCAGCGCACGAGCTCCCGCGCGAAGGCGCCGGGGCCGGGGAAGGAGCGCGGGGTGAGGAAGGCCATGCCGCCCGCCCGCACGATGGAGGCGACGTAGCGCGCATCGGAGAGCCACATCAGCCCGCCGCCCAGGATCGGGTGGCAGATGCCGAACAGCTCCGTGACGCGCGTGCGGAAGACGGGTTCGTGCATGGCCGTTCCTCTCAGGGCATCGCGTAGCCGCCGCTCGCGCCGACATGCTGGCCGGTAACGAAGGCCGCGCGGTCGGAGGCGAGGAAGGCCACGATGCCGCTGACGTCCTCCGGGCGGGAGAGCCGGCCGAGACCCTTGGCAGAAGGGTAGGCGTTCAGCATTTTCGCCAGACGCTCGTTGTTCTCCGGCGTGGCATCGGCGCTGGTGGCCTGGTTCGGCGCGATCCCCTCGTGCGAGACGGCGCCGAGGACGACGACGTTGGCGGTAACGCGGTCCCGCCCGTGCTCCTTCGCCAGCGCCTTCGTCAGCCCGATGATCGCGGCCTTGGCGCCGGAATAGGCGGCCAGCCGCGCCTCGCCTACGCGCCCCGCCTCGGAGGCGATGGAGATGATGCGGCCCCATTTCTCGCCGACCATGTCGGGCAGCACGGCGCGGCAGCAATACATGGTGCCGTAGACGTTCAGCTCCACCGTCTGGTGCATCTCGCGGTCGGGCGTCTCGATGAAGGTGGGGGGCATGCCGCCCTTCGCGCGGCGCTCCGGCGTGACGCCCGCGTTGTTCACGAGGATGGTGATGGGCCCAAAAGCGTCCCGGCCCTTCGCCACCAGCGCGTTCACGGAATCCGCCTTCGTGATGTCGCCGGGGGAGGCCACCGCCTCACCGCCCGCGTCGCGAATCTCCTTCGCGACCGTCTCGGCGCGCTCGGGGAAGAGGTCGTTGACGACGATCTTCACCCCCTCCGCCGCCAGTTCCTTGCAGATGGCGCGGCCGACGCCCTGACCGCCGCCGGTAACGAGGGCGACCTTGCCCTTGAGATTCAGTTCCATGGTGTACCCTCAGCGCCCGACATAGACGGGCTTGCGTTTCTCGACAAAGGCGCGGAAGCCCTCGCGCCGGTCCTCGCTGTCGGTCAGCATGCCGGCGGCGTAGCGCTCGAACTCGAAGCCGGCATCGATGCCGCCCCCCATGCCCGCGTTCACGGCGCGCTTAGCGAAGGCCACGGCCAGCGGCGGCATTTCCGCGATCCGGCGCGCCGTCTCCATAGCGGCACCGAGCACGTCGCTCTCCACCACCTTGCTCACAAGCCCGATGGCGAGCGCCTTCTCCGCCGTCATGTGCTCGGCAGTGAACATCAGCTCCTTCGCGGTGCTCGCGCCCACCGCGCGCGGCAGGGTCTGCGTGCCGCCGGCGCCGGGGATGGCGCCCAAGCGCACCTCCGGTAAGCCCATCTTCGCGTGGGCGACGGCGTATCGAATGTCTGCGGTGAGGGCCAACTCCATCCCGCCGCCGAGCGCGACGCCGTTGACCGCGGCGATCAGCGGTCGTTCGAACTCCATCATGCCGCGGATGAGCGCGTGCGTGGCCTTCTGCGCCATGAAGTATTCCGGCCCGGTGCGGCGCAGCTCCGCCCGTTCCTTGATATCGGCGCCGGCGCAGAAGGCGCGCTCCCCCGCGCCTGTGAGGATGGCGCAGCGCAGCCCCGCATCCTCCTTGGCCAGCCGGAAGAAGGCGGTCGCCAGGTCCTCCTTCATTGTGCCGCCGATGGAATTCATCCGGTCCGGCCGGTTCAGGGTGATCACGGCGACGCCGTCCGCCGATTCGTAGATCAGCGTTCCCAGTTCCTCGCGCATCCGCCCCCCCTTCAGTCCCGCTGCAGCACGTGGCCGACGGCCACGGAGCCCAGCCCGATCATGTGCGCCAGCGCCGTGCGCGCGCCGGGATGCTGCCGGCCCTCCGCCTCGCCGCGAAGCTGCCGGACGATCTCGGCGATCTGTCCCGCTCCGGTCGGGCCGATGGGATGGCCCATGCCCAGCAGCCCGCCGGATGGATTCACCGCGCAGCCCCCGCCGCCGATGTCCCACTTGCCCTCGCGCAACTGCGCCGCGCCCTCGCCGAGCGGACAGAGGCCGAGCGCCTCGGCATAGACGATCTCCTCGATGGTGAAGGCGTCGTGCAGCTCGATGATGTCGATCTCCTCCATGCCCACCCCGGCCGCGGCCAGGGCGGAGAGGCCGGAGCGCTGCACCATTTCGACCAGGCTCCAGCCCTCATCGGCCACGGCGTGCTCGGAGGAGGAGACGGAGGAGAGGACGCGGATGGCGCGGCTGCGGTCCAGGCCGTGCTTCCGGATCGCGTCCTCGCTCGCCACGATCACGGCCGCCGCGCCCTCGCCACGCGGGGTGCATTGCAGGGAGGTGAGGTCGCCCGCCACGGGATTGCTGTTCAGCACCTGCTCCAGCGTGCGCGGCTTGCGGAACTGGGCGAAGGGGTTGCGCGCGGCATTGCCGTGGTTCTTCACGGCCACGCGGGCCAGATCCTCCCGCGTCAGCCCGTAGCGGTCGCGCCAGGCGCGGGCCATCAGGGCGAACTTCACCGCCGGGATCTCCGCCGCCGGCGTCAGGCGGGGAATGCCGTCCTTCTGGGCCGCGCGCTGCCCGCTGCCGAACTTGTCCACGCCGAGCGCCAGCGCGATCTCATGCTGGCCGCTGGCCACCATCAGGCAGGCCGTGCGGAAAGCGGTGGAGCCGGAGGCGGAGGCGTTCTCCACCTGCATCACCTCCAGCCCCGTGGAGCCGATGTGGCGCAGCATCACCCGCCCTGCGGCCATGCCGATGGCGCCAGTGCCGATGGCGGCGAAGGTCACGTCCAGCCATTGCAGCCCGGCATCCGCCAGCGCCTCCCGCAGCGCGGTCAGGCCGAGCGCGAGGTAGGGCGTCTCCGTCGGGAACTGATAGGGGTGCATCCCGATGCCGACGGCGCGCACGGGGCGCATGGAGGCCAGCCCGCTCATGACGCCACCCGGAAGCGGCAGGCGAGCACGGGGCCGCCCTCCCGCTCCTCTGGCACCAGCACCGCCTGTACCCTCGTCCCCGGTGCAGGCTCCTCCGTGCCTTCGAGAACGCCGTCCAGCACGATGCCCTCCTCCAGCCGCAGCCGGGCGACGAGCAGCGGCACCTTCATGCCGGGGGAGAGCGGCTGGTGGACGGTGACGCAGATCAGCACCTCGCCCCGCCCGCTCAGCTCCACGGGTTCAGCCGCCTCGGCCGGCGTGCCGGTCCCGCCGATGCCGTAGGGCGTGCGCGGGAAGGCGAGCGCGCCCGTGGCGGGATCGCGCAGCGCCAGCAGCGCGGCGCCGTCGCCCGCGCCCGATGGCGCGTAGAGGGTAGGGTCGCGGAGGTCCAATGCACCTACTCCAGTCGGATTCCGGCGCGGCGGATCACCTCCGCCGCGCGCTGCCGCTCGGCGGCGAGATGGGCGGCGAAGTCCCCGGGGCCGGCCCAGTAGGCCTGGCTGCCGAGGTCCCTCATCCGCGTGGTGAAGACCGGGCCCTCCACGGTGCCTCGCAGCGCGTCCGCTAGGCGCGCGACGACGGGCGATGGCAGGCGGGCTGGCCCGACGAGGCCGAGCCAGGTGGTGACCACCACGCCCGGCACAATCTCCTTCAGCAGCGACACGTCAGGCATTTCGCGGAAGGGCTCGGCGCCGGTCTGGGCGAGCGGCCGCAGCACGCCGTTGCGGACATGCGCCGTGGTGGTGGAAACGCTGTCGATCATGAAGTCCACTCCGCCCGCGATCAGGTCCGTGACGGCGGGGCCGCTGCCCCGGTAGGGCACGTGCGTGATGTCCAGCCTGCCATAGGCCTTCAGCATCTCGCCCGCGATGTGCATGGAGCTGCCGACGCCGGCGGAGGCGTAGTTCATCTTCCCCGGCCTGGCCCGGGCCGCGTCGATCAGCGCGCGGGCATCGCGGTAAGGAGAGTTCGCGGGCACGACGAGGACGAGCGGGCTGCTGGTGATCTGCCCGATTGCGGTCGCATTCCGTGCGGCGTCGAAGGTAAATTTCGGGTCCAGTAGCGGGTTCACGACGAGCTGGCCGGGGCTGGCGAGCATAAGCGTGTAGCCGTCTGGCTCCGCATGGGTGAGCAGGTCGGTCGCCACGTTGCCGCCGCCGCCGGAGCGGTTCTCCACGACCATCGTCTGGCCCAGCGCCTCGCCCAGCAGGGGCTGCAGCAGGCGGGCGGCGATGTCCGTAGCGCCGCCGGGCGCGAAGCCGACCAGCAGCTTGATCGGGCGCGCGGGAAAACCCTGGGCGTGCAGCGGGCGCGGGGCGAAGGGCGCCAGCGCCGCGGCGGCGAGGAGACGGCGTCGGGAGGCCTTCATTGCGGGCGGATCCCGGCCAGTTCCACGCCGCGCGCGGCGCGGGCGCGCTCCTCCTGGAAGAACTGCCTGAAGGCCTCCGGCCCGAGATAGGCGGGGCCGTTGCCGACGGCGCGCAGCCGGGCCGTCGCCTCCGGCTCTTCCAGCGTCGCGCGCATGGCGTCGTCCAGGCGGCGCAGCAGCGGCTCCGGCAGGGCAGCGGGCGCGACGATCGCGGTCCAGCTCTGCACCACCACCTCCGGATAGCGGTCGGACAGGCGGGGGAGATCGGGATAGGCGAGGTCGGGCAGGGAACCGCCATTCGCGATCACCCGGACCACGCCGGATTGCAGCTGCGGCAGCAGCGGCCCGCGGCTGTCGAAGAGAAAATCGACCTCTCCGGCGGCCAGGGCGTTGATGGCGGCCGCGCTGCCGCGATAGGGCACGTGCGTCACCCTGGCACCGATCGCGTTGAGGAAGACCTCCGCCCCAACATGCATGGCGAAACCGATGCCGGGGGAGCCGTAGTTCGACGCCTCGCCCTTGCGCCTCAGATGGGCGATCAGCCCGTCCACCTCCGTGACGCCGATGGAGGCGGGCACGGCCAGCAGGAAGCCGCCGGCGGTGATGCGGGAGACCAAGCGTAAGTCGCGCACGGGATCGAAGGGCAGGTCCCGGTAAAGGTAGGGGTTCAGGGTCAGGATGCCGCCGGAGGTGACCATGATGGTCGCCCCGTCCGGCGCGGCGCGCGCCAGGAACTCGGCGGCGATGTTGCCGCCCGCGCCGGGCCGGTTGTCCACCACCACGGGCTGGCCGAGCCGCTGCGCCAGGCCGGGCTGCACGATGCGCGCGATCAGGTCGGTGATGCTGCCCGGGGAGGAGCCGCAGACCGCGCGGATGGCCTGCGCCTGCGCGGAGGAGCGCCGGGCGACCAGCAGCGGGGGCGCGAGTGCCAGGGCGGCGCGCCGCGGGGTGGACATGGACGATCCTCCGTCGGTCCGCCGCGTTGGCCACGGCTGGACCTTAACCCAACTAGTGACCTCATGGTATTAGAAGTGACTTTCAAGTCAACTCAAATGACGCGGGTTAAGGTCCGGCTTGCACCGGCGGCCCGGTGCGGCCATCACGTGTCGCGAAGCGGGATGGCGGAATGACTCGGACGGCAAGCGTGAAGAAGCCGGCGCGCTGGGCGGATGCCGTCCCGGCGCGCGAGGCCCAGTTCGAGACGAAGCGCCGCGCCCTGGTGCGAGAGGCCGCCCGCGCCTTCGGGCGCCGGGGCTTTCACAACACCTCGCTGGAGGAGATCGCGGAAGCGCTCGGCGTCACCAAGCCCGCGCTCTACCGCTACGTCCGCACGAAGCACGAGATCCTCTACGAGGCGAAGACGATCGCCTTCGACGCGGGTGCAGAGGCGCGCAAGACCGCCTTCGCTGCCAGCGAGGACCCGCTGGAGCAGCTGCGCCTCTATATCGTGAACTATATTGATCTCGTGACGAGCGAGCTCGGCTCCTACGCCGTCCTCGCGGAGCCGGTCACCTCCCTCCCGCCAGAGCTCGCCGAGCCTATCCGCGGGCGCATGCGGGAGGCGGACCGTGCGCTGCGCGACATGGTGCAGGCGGCCATGGATGCCGGGTCGGTCGCGCCAGGCGACCCGAGACTCGTCGTCGCCTTCTTCATGGGGGCTATTAACCACATCGCCCGCTGGTACGCGCCGGACGGCGCGCTTACCGGACGGCAGATCGGCGAGACCTTCGCCGGCTTTGTGCTGGACGGTCTGCGCGGGCCCGGCTGGACCCCGACGAAAACTTGACTCTCGGGTAACTTTCAGGACCAGTAGGTCACCGCCGGAGAGCGGCGCCGGCGGGGGCACCCGCCGGGAGGAGGACCCGTCATGAGCTGGACCCGGCGGGGCCTGCTGGCCCTTGGGGCTGCGTCGCCCCTTGCCAACGTCTTTCCGCTGCCCGCGCACCCCGCCCCACAGCCGCCGCCCGGCTATCCGTCCAGGCCCGTCCGGCTGCTGATCGGCTTCGCACCGGGTGGCGCGACCGACATCGCGGCCCGCCTCGCCGCCCCCATCTTATCGGAGATCCTGGGCCAGCAGGTCGTGCTCGAGAACCGCTCCGGCGCCGGCGGCAACGTGGCCACGGAAATGACGGCGCGCGCCTCCGCCGACGGTTACACCCTGCTGATGCTCACCCCCGGCCAGGTCGTCACCAATCCGCTCATGATGCGCGTGCCCTACGACCCTGAGCGGGACATCACCGCCATAGCGCGGATTACGGTCGGACAGCTGGTGATGGTCGTGCCGAAAGAGTCTCCCTTCCGCGACGTTCGCCAGCTGCTGGAGGCAGCGCGCGCGGTCCCGCTCCATCCCCTTGTCCTACGGTACCCCGGGGCCGGGCACCTCGCAGCACATCGTGATGGAGATGCTGAAGAAGGGGGGGGCGCTTCGAGGCGACGCATGTGCCCTACCGCGGCAGCGGCCCGGCGGTGGCCGACCTGATCGGCGGCAAGATCGATTTCATGATCGACAGCATCAGCCCCCCCCTTTCCCATGTGCGCGGCGGATCGCTACGCGCTGTCGCAGTGACGGGGGAGCAGCCCCATCCGGACTTCCCGGATGCCGTCACGCTGGACAGCATCGTGCCCGGCGTGATCATGACCACCTGGGTCGGGCTGGGCGGCCCCCCAGACATGCCACCCCCTTTGGTCGCCTACCTGACGGACGCGGTCCGGCGCACCGTGAGCCATCCCGGCTTCTCGGAACGCATCAAGGAACTTGGCGGGCAGTCCGCCTGGCTGGGACCACAGGACTTCGCCGCCGCCCTCTCGGCAGAGCGGACCAGCATCAGCGCGGTGATCCGAAGCGCCAACATCCGCATGGAGTGAGGGCGGGAAGCCCGGTTCTTCTTGCCACCGCCGGGCCTTTGCTGACCTTGTCGAGGCCCGCCGTGGCCAGGGGGAGGAAGAAGGAATTCTTCCTCCCCCTGGAACCCCCTCCATCATCTTTCTATGCGTTGGTGCTTGTTTCACTGGCCAACGCCTCGGGTCGTGGACCCGAGGCGCCCGGACAGGCAAGACGGTTGCGTAGGGGTTAGAAACACCCTCCATCATCGCATCCGCGGCAGCCCGCTGCAGGTCCAGGAGCCTCAGGCTCCTAGTGGATGGGGGGCCGGGGGAAGGCAAAGCCTTTCCCCGGGGCCGCCGGGCCAGGCCCAGCGCGCCCCGGCATCAGAGGGGCTGCGCGCCCGACCGGCGGACGATCTCGCCCCAGCGCTCCATTTCCGCTGCGACGAAGCGGCCAAACGCCTCGCCGCTCAGCTCCTCCATCGGGCGGCTGCCGTTGCCTTCGCCGAAGGCGCGCATCTCCGGGTCTCGGATCACGGAAGCGGCGGCGGCGGTCAGGCGCTCGACCATCGGCGCGGGCGCGCCGGCCGGCATGAAGAGGCCCGACCAGGTGGAGGACCAGGCGTCGGGCAGCCCGACTTCCGCCACCGTGGGCACGTCGGGCAGGGCGGGGATGCGCGCCCGGGCGGTGACGGCGAGCGGGCGCATGCGGCCGTCGGCGATGGCGTCCCGCGTGGTGGCCACGTAGTCGAACATCACGTCCACGTTGCCCGCCAGGAGGTCGGTCAGCGCGGGCGCGGCGCCGGTGTAGGCGACGTGGGTCATCTCGATTCCGGCGATGGACTCGAACAGCACGGCCGTGAGGTGCGTGGAGGTGCCGACGCCGGCATGAGCGAGGTTGACGCGCCCGGGCTTGGCGCGGGCGAAGCGGATGAACTCCTCGGCCGTGCGGTAAGGGCGCGAGGGGTTGGCGACGAGCACGTTAGAGGATTCGAACAGGCCCTGCAGCGGCGTGAAGCTGCGGACGGGGTGGTAGCCCAGGCGGCGGTACAGGGCGGGGGCTCCGGCCATGGCGGCGTTGGTGCCGTAGAGGACGGTGTAGCCGTCCGGCGCGGCGCGCGCGGCGTACTCCGTGCCCAGCGTGCCGCCGGCGCCGGGCCGGTTCTCGATCACCACGGGCTGGCCGAGCCTCCCGCCGAGCTTGCGGGCGGCGAGGCGGGAAGTGGAGTCGGTCACCCCCGCCGCGTTGAAGGGCACGATCCAGGTGATGGGGCGGGACGGGTAGGGGGTGGTTCCCTGCGCCGCTGCGCGGCCTGGACGGAGGGCCTGCCCGGCAAGGGCGAGGCCGCCGAGGGCGAGGGCGCGTCGGCCGATGGGCATGGCGGCTCCTCAGCTCGGCTGCGCGCCGGAGCGGCGGACGATCTCCGCCCAGCGCGGGATCTCCGCCTCGATGAAGCGCGCGAAGCTGTCGCGGCTCAGTTCCACCATCGGGCGGCTGCCGTTGGATTCGGCCACGCGGCGGATCTCCGGGTCGCGGATCGTCACGGCGGCCTCCGCGGCCAGCCTCTCCACCGCCTTGGGCGGGGAGCCGGCGGGGAGGAGGATGCCGGACCAGGCGGCGGAGGCGGCCTCCGGCAGGCCGATCTCCGTCACGGTGGGCACCTCCGGCACCGCCGGAATCCGCTCCTTCGCCGTGACCAGCAGCGGGCGCAGGCGGTTGCCCTCGATGTGATCCCGCGTGGCGACGGCGTAGTCGAACATGATGTCCAGCGTGCCCGCGATCAGGTCCGTCAGCGCCGGGCCGCTTCCGGGATAGGGCACGTGCGTCATCTCGATGCCGGCCACGGTCTGGAACAGCACGGCGGCCAGGTGCGTGCCGGTGCCCACGCCGGAGCTGCCGAAATTCACCTTGCCCGGATTGGCCTTGGCATAGGCGATCAAGTCCTTCGCCGTGCGGTAGGGGCGGGAGGGATGGACCACCAGCACGTTCGGCGTCTCGAACATGGCCTGGATGGGGATGAAGCTGCGCAGGGGATCGTAGGGCAGGCGCCGGAAGAGGGCGGGCGCGGTGGCGAGCGTGCCCTGGGTTCCGTACATCATCGTGTAGCCGTCGGGCGCGGCGCGCGCGCCCATCTCCGTCCCCAGGGTGCCGCCGGCGCCGGGGCGGTTGTCGATGATGACGGTCTGGCCGAGCTCCGCGCCGAGCTTGCGCGCGAAGAGGCGGGAATTGACGTCCGTGATCCCCGCCGGGGTGAAGGGCACGATCCAGGTGATCGAGCGGTTGGGATAGCCGCCCTGCGCCGCCGCGCGCCCGACGCCACCCGCAGCGCCGAGCGCCGCCATCCCCAGGCCCAGGGCCCGTCTGGTGATCCGCATCCCTTCCTCCCGCATCCGGCTTTGCGCCGTGACCTCCGAGTCATCGGAGTGACCTTCAGGATACCGAAGGGAGGGGATGAATCAACGCGCGTCTTCACCCCGTGGACTGGCTGGGGCCGAAGAGGAGGGGGCGCGCCTCCTCCAGCGCGGCGCGATAGGCGTCCCGGCTCGCCTCCAGCCGGCTGGTGGGGCCGGCGAGGGAGACGGCCAGGGGCTCTCCGCCGACCAGCCCGGCGATGGCGATGGCGGCCACGCCCTCGCCCGCCTCGCCGGCCACCCAGGCCCATCCCCGCGCCCGCACCTCCTCCACCGCCGCTTCCAGCCGGGCGGGGTCCGTGATGGTGGCGGGGCCGAGCTGGCGCAGGGGGCGGGCGCGGACCGCCCGGCGCATCTCCTCCGGCGGCATCAGCGCGAGCAGCGCCTTGCCGAGCGCGGAGGCGTGCATGGCCAGGCGCTCCCCCGGCCGCAGCATGAAGCGCAGGGGATGGCTGCCCTCCTGGATGGCGACGACCTGCACGCGCATGCCGTCCGGCCGGCCGCAAATGGCGGTCTCGCCCGTGCGCTCGCTCAGCGCCGCGATGGCGTCCGCCGCGAAGGTGGCGATCGGGTCCCGCTCCGCCGACTGCCGCGCGACCTCCAGAAGGCGGCGCGTGGGATAGAAGCGGCGGGAGCGGACGGTGCGGAGCAGGTATCCCGCCTCGTGCAGCGTGTGCAGCAGGTCCGAGGTGCTGCTCTCCGCCAGGCCGATGAGGCGGGCGACCTCGGCGTTGGAGAGGTCGCGCTGCTCCCGGGCGAAGACCTCGAAGACGGCGAGGGTGCGCAGGGTCGCCGGGACGGTGGTCGGCATGGGCGTTCCAGGAAGGGTCCGGTGGGCCCTGCCGTTAGAGGAGCGGGCGCGCGCTTTCCAGGGCGGGATGGGCAGGGCCTGCCGTGACCTTCCAGGCAGGCTGTTGACTCAAGAGTCACGGAGGCTACCATCACTTCACCAGACTTGGACGCCAGGGCGGGGAGCGCCCGGCGATGGGAAGGGAACGGGCATGGCACGTCTCACGGCGGGGCATCACCGATCGCGGCATCCGGACGCGGCGCCCTGGCCCGGGGGTGCCCGTGGCCGTTGACCTCACCCCCGAGCAGGAGCTGCTGCGCGACAACGTGCGCCGCTTCATGGAGCGCCGCGTCGCGCCCGTGATCAACGGGCACGAGGCGGCGAAGACCTTTCCCTTCGAGATCCTGGGGGAGTTGGCGGAGTTCGGCTATCTTGGCGGCCGGCTGCCGGAGGCCGATGGCGGCTTCGGGCTGGACTACGTCACCTGGGGCATGCTGCTGGAGCAGAGCGGCTACTTCTGGATGTCGCTCCGGACGCTGGTGAACATCACCAACGGCGCCATCAACCGGCTGCACGCCTACGGCACGCCGGAGCAGCACGCGCGCTTCATGCGGCCGCTGCTGGAGAACCGGCGGCGCGCCTGCTTCGGGCTCACGGAGCCGGACACCGGATCCAACGCCGCCGGCGTCCAGGCGCGGGCCGACCGCAGGGGCGACACCTACGTCCTCAACGGACGGAAGATGTGGATCACCAACGGCGCGAACGCCGACTTTGCCATCGTCATCGCCCGCACCTTCAGCCCGGACTGCGACGGCGGGCTCTCCGCCTTCATCGTGGAGCGGGAGGTCTCGCCCTACGACGTGCGGCCGCTGGACACGATGGTGCTGCGCTGCACCGGCACGGCGGAGCTGGGCTTCAGCGACGTGGTCATCCCGCGGGAGAACCTGCTGGGCGAGGAGGGCGGCGCCTTCCGGAACGTGCTGAAGGGGCTGAACGCCGCGCGGGTAAACATCGCCATGGGCGCGGTGGGGGCGGCGCAGGCCGCGCTGGATCTCTCCGTGGAGTACGCGAGGACCCGCAAGCAGTTCGGCAAGCCCATTGGCAGCTTCCAGCTGATCCAGAAGCACATCGTCGACATGACGATCCGCACGGAGGCGGCCCGCGCCCTGGCCTACAACGCCGCCACGGCACTGGACCGCGGGCGCGACGCGCGCACGGAGTGCTCCATCGCCAAGCTCTACGCGACGGAGGCGGCGCACGAGGTGGCGAACATGGCGCTGCAGGTGCATGGCGGCATGGGCTACTCCACCGACTACCCGATCGAGCGCATCTTCCGCGACACGCGCGGCGGCATGATCCCGGAGGGGACGACGGAGATCCAGACCCTCATCGCCGGGCGGGAGATCCTCGGGCTCTCGGCGCTGACATGAGCAGCATGGGCATGAGCGGCTTCTCCGATCTCTCCCCGCTCTTCGACCCGCGCTCCGTCGTGCTCGTCGGCGCCTCGGAGCGCGCAGCGAGCGTGGGCGGGCGTACGCTGGCCAACATCGTGGACCACTCGGATTTCCGCGGCACCCTGCACCTGGTGAACGCGACGCGGCCGGAGGTGCGGGGCCTGCCCTGCCACCGGCGCGTCGCCGACCTGCCCTCCGCGCCGGAGCTGGCCGTGATCGCCGTGCCCGCCGCCGGGGTGATGGAGGCGCTGCGCGAGTGCGCGGCGATCGGCGTGAAGGTCTGCGTCATCCTCACCTCCGGCTTCGGCGAGACGGGCGAGGAGGGCCGGGCGGTCGAGGCGGAGATGAGGGCGCTGGCGCAGTCCACGGGGATGCGCCTCTACGGTCCGAACTGCCCGGGCGTGACGAACATCAACCGGCGGCTCGGCTTCACCTTCTCCCCCGCCTTCAAGGACGACCTGCGCCCCGGCCCGATCGGGCTGGCGACGCAGGGCGGCGGGCTCGGGCGGAACCTGATGCAGGCCATGGAGCGCGGGGCGGGCTTCGCCCTGTGGTGCTCCACCGGCAACGAGGTGGACCTGCAGGTCGCCGACTTCATTCACTACATGGCGGGCGCGCCCGACGTGCGGGTGATCGGCACGATCTTGGAGGGGATCAAGGACGGGCCGCGCTTCCTCGCCGCGGCGCGGGCGGCGGCGGAGGCCGGGAAGCCGGTCGTGGCGCTGAAGGTCGGCCGCTCGGAGTACGGGATGCGGGCGGCGGCGTCGCATACCGCCTCGCTCACCGGCTCGGCCGAGGTGAACAGCGCCGCGTTCCGCCAGACCGGCATGATCGAGGTGGACGACGTGGACGAGCTGGTGGACGTCGCCTCCCTGCTCGCGCGCGGGCGGCCACGGCGGGGGGCGCGGATCGCCGTGTTCGGCTCCTCCGGCGGGGCCTGCGCGCTGGCGGCGGACATGGTGGGGCAGGCCGGCATCGTGCTGGCGGAGTTCGCGCTGGAGACCATCGCGGTCCTGGCGGAGAAGCTCCCCTCCTTCGCCGCCCTCGGCAACCCCGTGGACACGACCACGGTCACCCTGACGAACCCGGCCGTGATCGAGGAGACGCTGGCGGCGGTCGCGAACGACCCCGCCGTGTCGCTGGTGATGCTGCCGATGCCGCTCGACTACGGCCCCGTCTCGCTGACCGTTGCGGAGCGGATGGCGGCGGCGCAGCGGCTCTCCCCCGTGCCGCTCGTCCCGGTCTGGATGAGCGAGCGCACGGGCGCGGCCTACCGCCACTTCGCGGAGGCGGGGATGGTGCCGGTCCGCAGCCTTCGCAACGCCGCCAAGGCGTTCCGCCGCTTCATCGACCGCGGCGCGTGGGAGGCGGGCGCGATGCCGCGGGGCCTGGGCGCCGGGCCGCCGGACGGGCCCACCCGGACGCTGTCCGAGGCGGAGGGGAAGGAGATGCTGCGCGCGGCCGGGCTCGCGGTGCCGGACGGCGCCATCGCCCGCTCGGGCGCCGAGGCGGCGGAGATCGCCTCGCGGCTGGCCTTACCGGTCGCGGTGAAGATCGCCAGCGCCGACATCCTCCACAAGTCCGACATCGGCGGTGTGGCGCTCGGGCTGCGGACGGCGGAGGAGGCGGGCGCGGCCTTCGAGGCTGTCACCCGCGCCGCCCGCGCGCATCACCCGGAGGCGCGGATCGAGGGCGCTCTGGTGGAGCGCATGGCGCCTTCCGGCGGGCAGGAGGTCCTGCTCTCCGTCTCGCGCGACCCGGTGCTGGGCCAGGTGATGACCTGCGGGCTGGGCGGCATCCATGTGGAGCTGCTCCGCGACGTGTCCCGCCGCCTCCTGCCCGTCGATGCCGCCGAGGCCGGGCGCATGCTGCGGGAGCTGCGCGGCTTCCCGCTGCTGAGGGGCCTGCGCGGCGCGCCGCCCTGCGACCTGGAGGCGCTCTGCGCGGCCATGGCGGCCCTCTCCGCCCTGGTCGAGACGCGGCCGGAGGGGATCGAGGAGATCGAGATTAACCCCCTGCGCGTCGGCGCGGTGGGCGAGGGCGCCTGGGCGCTGGACGCGGTGGTGACGCTGCGGGGCTGAAGGGGCGACTAGGGCGGCGGCTGCCGCCGGTCCGGCAGGTCGAGCGAGCTGGTGGCCGTCGCGCCCGCATCCACCGGCAGGATCGTGCCCGTGACCCAGCGCGCATGGCCGGAAGCGAGGTAGAGCACCGCCGCCCCGCAATCCCAGCCCGATCCCTCCGTGCGGAGGAGGGACCGGTTGCGCCGGGCCTCCCGCATCTCCTCCGTCATGCCGCCCGCGTACATCATCGGCGTGTGCAGCATGCCCGGGCAGACGCAGTTCACCCGGATGCCCTCCCGCGCGTGGTGCACGGCCATGGCGCGGGTCATGTTCACCACCGCGCCCTTCGATGTCGGGTAGAGGAGGTTCGGCGTGCCCCCGCGCAGCCCCGCGACGGAGGCGATGTTCACGATCGCCCCGCCGCCGCGCCGCACCATCTCCGGCACCGCGAACTTCGCCATCAGCATCATGGAGGTGACGTTCACGAGAAGGCCGTGGTTCCAGGCCTCCAGGTCCACCTCCACCGCCGTCCCCTTCGGGCCGCCGATGCCGACATTGTTCACCAGAACGTCCACGCCGCCGAAGCGGGCGACGGCCTCCTCCACGATCCGCCTGCAATCCTCCGGCCGCGTCACGTCGGCCTCGACCACCACGGAATGGCCGCCCTCCCCGGCGATCATCTCCGCCGTCCGCTCGGCCCAGGCGCGCTCCGAATCCACAAGAACCACGCCCACCCCGGCCTCGGCCAGGAGGATGGCGGCGGCGCGGCCGTTGCCGATGCCCTCGGCGCGCGATCCCGCGCCGGTGACGATCGCCACCTTGCCCTCCAGGTCCCGCGCGATGCGCGGCGGGGGGGCGGCGCTCACCGGCCGGCTCCCGCGTCCAGCGCGGGCGCGGGCCCGGGCGGTTCCATGCCCTCCAGCCGCACGGGGAAGCGGGCGAGCGGGCCCGTCTCCGTCCCCTGCATCGCGCCGCGCGCCACGAAATGGGGGAAGCCTGCCAGCTCGCCCGGCGCCAGCACCGGCGCGGCTGGCACATCGGCGGCGATCAGGCGCTCCAGCAGCCCGTCGCGGTCCTCCCCGGCGCAGCGCTCGGCGATCCGGGCGTTGATCGCCTCGGTCTCCGGCACACGCTGGGCCATCCGCGCGTGACTGGCCGTGTCGTAAGGGGCCAGTTGCAGGGCCGTGGCGAGGCGGCCCCAGAAGTGGTCCTCCAGCGCGCCGATGCTGATGGCCTTGCCGTCCCGGCACGGGAAAGCGCCGTAGCCCGGGCGGGCGAGGGACATGCGCCGCTGCGCCTCCAGCGTCTCCGCCCCCGCGCCGGCGAAGCGGCCGAGGCGCGGGTTCATCCAGTGCAGGGCGCACTCCGTCAGCGACACGTCGAGGAACTGCCCCCGTCCGGTGGCGCCGCGCTGCACCAGGGCCGCCAGCACGCCCGCCAGCCCGTAGACCGAGCCACAGAGGTCCGCCACCGGCACGCCCGCGCCGCCGCCGGAGATGGACTGCATCCCCGCCACCGACAGGTAGTTCAGGTCGTGGCCGGGCACCGCGGCCAAGGGCCCGTCCTGCCCGTAGCCGCTCAGCGAGGCGTAGATCAGGCGAGGGTTGGCCGCCGCCAGATCCGCGTAGCCCAGCCCCAGCCGCGCCATCACGCCCGGGCGGAAACTCTCCACCAGCACGTCGTGCTCCGCCACCAGGGACAGCGCCCTCTCGCGGCCCTCCGGCCGCTTCAGGTCGATCAGCACGCTGCCCTTGCCGCGGTTCACCGCCCCGAAGACGCCGGGGGACATCCGCCGCACCGGGTCGCCCGCGGGCGGCCGCTCCACCTTCAGCACCTCGGCGCCGAGCTCCGCCAGGCAGCCCGTCAGGAAGGGGCCGGGAAGAAGCTCCGAGAAGTCGAGCACGCGCAGGCCGTGCAGCGGGGCGGGCATCAGATCATCCTCTCGTAGAGCGCGACGGCGTCCGCGGCATCCAGCGGGCGCGCATTTCCCTTGGTCGCCGCGCTCAGCCCGGCCTGCCGGGCCAGTTCCGGGATCATGCCGCGCTCCACGCCGAGCGCGCCGAGACGGTCCGGCATGCCGAAGCGGTCCCGCAGGACGACGAGGTGTGTCACCAGCGCCTCTGCCGCGCCCTCCTCCGAGGCATCCGCCCCCGCGGCGCCGATCATCCGCGCAATCCAGGCATATCGCCCGGCCGCGACCGGCATGTTGAAGCGCATGACATGGGGGAAGATCACGCCGAGGGAATCGGCGTGGATGCAGTCCGTCAGGGACTCCACCGGCGTCGAGAGGCCGTGAATGCCGTCCACGCCCTTCAGCGTGATGCCGTGCCCCGCCAGGTAGCTGGCCAGCATCATCTCGGACCGCGCCTCCAGGTCGCCGCCATCCGCCACCGCGCGGGGGAGGTGGGCCGCCGCCCGCCGCATGGCCTCGGCCCCGACCATGTCGCCGATCGGGTGCGGGCGGTTGGAGGTGAGGACGCCCAGCGCGTGCATGATCACGTCCAGCCCCGTGGCGGCGGTGGCGCGCGGGGGAAGGCTCGCCACCAGTTCCGGGTCGAGCACGGTGAGCGCCGGCCGCAGGTGCTCGCTCCGCAGCACCAGCTTGCGCCGCGGCGTCTTCAGCACCGCGCCCAGCGTCGTCTCGCTGCCCGTGCCGGAGGTGGTGGGGACGGCGACGAAGCGCAGCGGCTGGTGCGGGGCTTCGTGGATGCCGTCGTCGAAGAGGCTGCCGAGGGAGCGGCCGGTGAAGCGGCGCAAGCAGGCGCCCTTCACCGCATCGATCGTGCTGCCATCGCCGAGCGCGACGATCGCGTTGCAGCCCGTGGCGCCCCAGAGCGCGTGCATCGCCTCCACCTCCGCCTCGCGCGGGTTGGGGCTGACGCCGGTGTCGATCTCCACGGCGAGGCCGGCATCCCGGAGCAGGCCGGCCACGCGGTCCACCAGCCCCGCCCTTTGCAGGCCCGCATCGGAGGCGAGGAGCACGCGCGTGGCACCCAGCCCGCGCAGCCGCCCGCCGAGCTGCGCGATGCTGCCGCAGCCGAAGAGGGCCGGGTTCGGCCAGCCCATACCGAAGCATGAGAGCGCGGGATCGGGCATTCGCTTCCTCGTGGGGCGACGGCGGCTTGTTCCCGCCAAATCCTACGATAGGATGTAGATCGCTCCGAGAAGACGTAGTCAAGGCGCCGAGCGAAGGGACGCGGAAGGGAGGGATCGGGCCTCATGGAAAAGCAGCAGCGCGGGCCGTCGGTCCACGACGGCGGCACCGTCGGCGATATGATCGTCACCCTGCTGGACCGTTACCCCGACCGCACCGCCTTCATCGACGGCGCGCGCCGCTTCACCTACGGGGAGACACGGGACGCGATCAGCCGCGCCGTGCAGCACCTGCACGCCCTCGGCCTGCGGAAGGGCGACACGGTGGTGCAGCTCTCCGGCAACCGGCCGGAGGTCTTCTTTGTCACCGCCGCGCTCTACCTTCTCGGCCTCCGCTCCGTCACGCTGCAGGCGATGGGGGGGATCGAGGACCACGCCTACATTCTCGAGCACTGCGACGCGAAGGTTATGCTGGCGGACGGCGCCTATGCCGAGCGGGCACATGCTCTGCGCGGCCGCGTGCCGGGCGTGGCGCACTGGTACCTGCACGAGGCCGCCGAAGGCCTTCTCGGCTTCTGGGCGGAGGCGTCCCGCCACATCCCGGCCCCGCTCCCGTCCGAGGCGACGCCGGACGACGTCATCCGCCTGGCCTATACCGGCGGCACCACGGGAAGGCCGAAAGGCGTGATGCTGCCCGGCCGAGCGACGATGACGCAGACGCTGCTGCTGATGGCCGGCCGGGCCTGGAGCGACGCGCCGCGCTTTCTCTGCCCCACCCCCATCTCGCACGGGGCGGGCGCCACGCTGATCCCCGTGCTGTGGCGCGGCGGCACGGTGATCCTGCAGAAGGGCTTCGATCCCGACCGCTTTCTGGACGCGCTGGAGGAGCACGGCGCCACCGCCACCTTCCTGGTGCCCACGATGGTCTACAAGCTGCTGGACCACCCCCGCACACGAACGATCGATCTCTCCGGGCTGGAGACGCTCATGTACGGCGCCGCGCCGATGTCACCGGCCCGCATCCGGGAGGCGCTGGAGGTTTTCGGCCCCGTGCTGCAGCAGGGTTACGGGCAGAGCGAGGCGCCGAGCGCGATCCTCACCCTCTCCCGCCTCGACCACACGGACCCGGACGAGCGAATCCTGTCCTCCGCCGGCAAGCCCTATCCCGGTATCACGGTGCGGCTGCTGGACGAGCGGGACGAGGAGGTGCCGCAGGGCGAAATTGGCGAGATCTGCGTGCGCGGCCCGCTGGTGATGGCGGGCTACCTGAAGCAGCCGGAGTTGACGGCGGAGGTGCTGCGCAACGGCTGGCTGCATACGGGGGACATGGCCTATCGCGACGCGCGCGGCTTCTTCTTCATCGTGGACCGCAAGAAGGACATGGTCGTGTCGGGCGGCTTCAACGTCTATCCGAAGGAGGTGGAGGACGTGCTGACCGCCCACCCTGCCGTCTCTGCCGCCGCCGTGATCGGCGTGCCGGACTCGCGCTGGGGCGAGGCGGTGAAGGCGATCGTCGTCTGCCGCCCCGGCATGGCCGTCACGGCGGCCGAACTCGCGACCTACGTGAAGGAGCGCAAAGGGGCGGTCGCTGCGCCGAAAACGGTGGACTTCGTGGAGAGCCTCCCCCTGACCGTGCTCGGCAAGCCCGACAAGAAGGCGCTGCGTGCCCCCTACTGGGAGGGGCAGGCCCGGGCCGTGGGATAAGGGGCGTGCCCCCTTACACCCGCAGCACGATCTTCCCGAAGTGCCGGTTGGCCCGCATATGATCCAGCGCCTCGGCCGCCTCCTCCAGCGCGAACTCGGCCGCGACCGGCAGGCGCAGGCGCCCGGCCTCCAGCGCGTCCCAGAGATCGGCGCGCATGCGGCGGTTGATCTCGCGCACCTCCTCCACGCTGCGGGTGCGGAAGGTGACGCCGACATAGGCGATGCGGCGCAGCGCGTGCAGGTCGAAGTCGAAGGGCGCCGCCTGGCCGCCGAGCCGCCCGACATTGACGATGCGGCCGAGGATGGCGGTAGCCTGCAGGTTCGCGTTCATCATCGGGCCGGAGACCTGGTCCACCACCAGTGCCACGCCGCGGCCTTCCGTCGCGGCGAGCACGGCCTCGGGCCAGGCGGCGTCGCCCGTGTCCAGCGCCAGCCCCGCGCCGAACTCCCCCAGCCGCGCCCGGCGCTCCGGGCTGGTGGAGGTACCGATGACCAGCCCCGCGCCCATCGCCCGCGCGATCTGCATCGCCATCAGCCCCACGCCGGAGCTGGCGCCTTGAACCAGCACCGCCTCGCCCGGCCGCAGCCGTCCGTTGGTCACGACCGCGTCGTGCATGGTCTGCAACGCCACGGGGAGGGTGGCGGCCTGGACGAAGCCCATATTGCTGTCCGGCAGCCGCGCCACCCGGCCGCGATCCGCTACCGCGTACTCGGCGTAGCCGCCCGCGCCGGAACACATCACGCGGTCGCCGGGCCCGACCTCCGTCACCTCCGCGCCGACCGCCTCCACCTCGCCCGCCCATTCCAGGCCGAGCACCGCGCCCGCGCCGCCCTGGGCGCCGTGGGCGTGGCCGGCCGCGATGCCGAGATCCGCCCGGTTCAGCCCGGCCGCGCGCACGCGCACGAGGACCTCCGAGGGGCCAGGGCGGGGAACCGGGAGGTCCCGCAGCCCTGGCCCGTCCTCCGTCACGACCACGGCTCTCATGGCCCGTCCCTCCTCATCGTTGCCGGCCAGTCTGGCGGATCCTTCCCGCCGCCGCCAGCGAGCCCGCCCGCAGAAAGGACCAGACCATGGACGCACCCGGCATGAACCACCCACCCCGGACGGAGGACCCGGCCCGGCAGGTTCATCCCGAGTCCCTGGGGCAGGGCCCGCGCTTCCAGCGCCTGACGGGCCGGCGCGTGCTGGTGGTGGGCGCCGGCCAGCGCGGCAGCGCCGATCCGGACCCGCCTGTGGGGAACGGGCGCGCCATGGCCGTGCTCTTCGCGCGGGAGGGCGCCGCCGTGGCGTGCCTCGACATCGCGGGGGACGCAGTGGAGGAGACCTGCGGCATCGTCGGGCGGGAAGGCGGGCGCGCCGTCCCGATCCTTGCGGACGTGTCCGAGGTGGAGGCGATCCCGCGGGCGGTGGAGGAGGCGCGGGCAGGGCTCGGCGGCCTCGACGGGCTCGTGCTCAACGTCGGCATCTCTACCCGGCAGAAGATGGAAGAGCTGACGCCCGAGGACTGGGACCGCGTCTTTGCCGTGAACGTCCGGAGCAACATGCTGTTTGCGCAGCAGGCATTGCGGGTGATGAAGCCCGGTGGGTCGATCGTCCTGATCTCGTCGCTGGCGAGCCAGCGTGCGACTTCCCGCAACCCGGCCTACGAAACCTCCAAGGCCGCGCAGGTAGCCCTGGCGCGCAGCGTCGCCCGTGCTGGCGAGCCCTTGGGCATCCGCTGCAACAGTGTGGCGCCCGGCCTCATGGACACGCCCATGGGGCGGGACGCCAGCCGGAACCGGGCCAGCAGGGCCGCGCTGGTGCCGTTCGGACGCCAGGGAACGGGCTGGGAGGTCGCTTATGCCGCCCTGTTCCTGATCTCCAACGAAGCCTCGTATGTGAACGGCCACTGCCTAATAGTCGATGGCGGACTCGGTGTCGGCATTGCGCGAGACTGATCTTGGGCCGACCTTCTTCTGGCTAGGGGATCGGCACCGTCTGAGCCCCGTCCACGACGACGTCGCGGCCCCGGCGACGGCCTGATGGCATCGCAGAGAGTTCCCGATGTCCTGCCGCCTGAAGGGTGGTCTGCGTCATCCTGGCCCATCGAACCGAAGGCCGCTATGGCGGGGCGGGATGATGCGGGCGACGAACCAGGCGAGGAGGTTGCCCAGCGCGAGGAGGAGCACGAACAGGATCGGCCCGGCGAGCTCCGCGATCTCCTCGGGACCTTCCCACTGCACGAGGCGCAGCACCGTGACGGCAGTCACCACGTTCTGGGAAGCGAAGAACAACCACCGCCACCGGAGCAGGACGGCCGCCAGCGCCCCGGCCAGCATGACACCGGCCAGGATCTCGGCGCCCGCCGGGCGGTAGAGGAACATCACCGTCAGGATGAAGAAGTCCAGGGCCACCAGCGCCAGCGCTGCGATGATTGTCATAGCCAGCTTCACCGACCCATCCTCTCACGGCAGACCGCCGAACATCGCCGGAGCTGCCTGCCGTCGGGCGCGGCAGGTGGACGTTTATGCGCTTTTCTTCTCATGCCACCTCATTCGCTGCGGTCATTCTCTGCGGTCCGCGCCCAACGCCATCGGCAATCTTCCCCGCCTCTCCCACACGAGAACGTCAGCGGTGGCCCCTCATTGCGGTCCCCGCCGTCGCGCAAATGTAGAGGGCGCAACAAACAGCGGAGGAAGGAAGAATGTGGTACTCGCGAAGCGTGCTGGCCGGGATTGCCGGCGCGGCCCTGATGACCTCTCTCGTGGCCTGCAGCAACCCTGACACCTCCGTCCCGAGCGCGACCCCGAACCGCACCACCGGTCAGCAGACCCGCGATGCGCTCGACCCGGCGCGCGGACCGGCTGAGGCAGCGGGGCGCGCGATCGACCGGGCGAACAACCCGTCCCGCCCCTGACGACCGTTCCCCGGCAGCCACCGGTGGTCGGCTACGTGCCGTCCGCCGGGGGTGACCGACCCGGAACCTCACCGTGACACATCTCCGGTCTCGGTTGAGGCTCCTGCGAGTCCTCCACTCCCCCGTGTAGCCCCTTTCCGGAACAGGTGCCCGGCGTGCAGGAACGCGGACGGGCCAGCGCGGCCACCGCCCGCGTCGCTATGCCGCCCGCCATCAGCGCGTTGAAAGGGGTACGAAGCCCTCAAGCCTGGCATAGAAGTCGTCCATCGGGTCCACCTCACGGCGTCCCTTCCTGCTCCTCCACCGGTTGTGTCAGCGCGTCGGCGATCTCGCGAACTGCCGACGAGGCGTGGGCGCGCCGGGTGCGCAGGCCGAAGCGGTCGCGCTGGTGCTCGCGCGGCAGGAGCGCTGTGCGCAGGCCGGACACCACGGTGGTGGCGCCCACCCGTCAGCCACCCGCGCCGCCGTCGCCAGGAGGGCGAAGGTGGCCGCGACGAGCCCGGCGTAGTTCAGCCGCGCCAGGACGTAAACGACGAGGTTGACGAGCACGAACACCAGGAACGGCGCGGTCAGGGTGCCCACCGCGCCGCCCCAGTCGCCCATTCCGGCCCGGCGAAGGGCTCGGGGCCGGCGAGGAGCGCCGCCAGCGCGGCGAGAACCAGAGGGGCGATGGCGCGGTGCGTCACGGGGCGCGGTTCTCCGGCGGGGGCGCCCGCGCGTTCCTCCCGGCCGTGGCGTCCGACCGGGGTCCGGGTCAAGCTGCGCGGGACGGGGAGGCCGGGATGAACGCTGTTGAACAGGGCCGGGCAGGGGCCCGCACCGCCGCCCCGGTGGCGGCCGTGCTGCTGTTGCTCGCTGCCCCCGCTGCCGCGGAGGCGCGGCGCGGCGTTCCGCGGGGCGACGCGGAGAGCTTCGCCATGGGCGCCTGCCTGACGCGGCAGACGCCGGAGAGGCTGCGCGATGAGGGCTTCCTGTGGACTCGCGCGGTGATGGAGCGCGGCGGCGATCTCGCGACCTGGCGCGCGCTGGGCGATGCCGTCGTGGCGGAGGCGGCGCGGCGCCCGGTGCCGCAGGGGCGCGGCGACGGGCCGGTGGCCGACCCGCTGACACCCATGCCGGTGCTGCACTGTCACGAGGTGGTGCGGAGCCCGGCGGTGCGCGCCGCCATCACCCGCGCCGTGCGGGGGGCGCGGTAGCGTGGACGCCGCCTTCCGGGCCCTGCGCGAGACCCCGCTTCACCGGCTGACCCCGGCCGAGTGGGAGGCGTGGTACCCCCGCGTCGCCGCCTACCTGGACCACCCCGACCCGGAGACCCGGGCATCGGCGGTGGAGCGGCTGATGATGGGCGTTTTCCGCGCCGGGCGCCCGCCCAACGCGCGCGAGGACCGCGCCGCGGCCGACGCGCATCGCCGCCAGCGCGCCGCCTGGCTGCTGGACGAGGCCGAGCGCGCCCACGCCGGGCATCCCGACATCCTCCCCACCCTGCTACGCGGACTGCGCTGGCAGGGCGACGATCCGCCCTTCCCGGAGGTGCTGCTGCCCTGGCTGCGCGACCTGCGGGCCCGCGCCCTGCCGGGCGTGCCGGACGAGCTCGCCGAGGGGGCGGAGGTGCTCCTCGGCGGCCGGGCCTGGGACGGGCCGGGCCTGCCGCCGGGAATCGACCACCCGTCCGACTGGGTGCGCGGCTGCATCGCCTGCGCCCTCGGCCGCGGGGGCTTCGGCGATCCGGAAGGGGATGGCCGGCTCGACCCCGGCATCGTCGCGGTCCTGACCGAGGTCGAGCTGGCCCGGCCCGGGATCGTCGGACCCTTCTGGTCGGGCTGCGGCTACTTCGGCGAGGACCCCGGCATCGACCCGCTGGCCTGGATGCTCGACATCATCGAGCGCCGCCGCGGCCCCGAGCCGGCCGACCTGCCCTTCAACGGCGTCGACTTCCATGTTCACGAGCTCGCGGCCGGGAAGCCGGAGGCCATACGGCGGCTGGAGCGGGCGGGCCGCCTCGACATCGCGATCGAGGCCGCGGTCGAGCTTCGGGGCAAGGTCGAGGGCATGGCGCCCCTGCTGCGAGAGCTGGCGGCGAGCCTCCACCCTGCCGTGGCGCACGCGGCACGGGTTCACCTCGCCCTCTACCACGGGGAGAGGGCGCCCGGCGGCGATCCGGGGCGGCTGCGCCACCGCGCGGACTGGCGGCCGGGCGCGGACCTCTTCGTCGTCCGCTGGGGCGATCCCGCCGCGTGGTCCAGCACCGCCGCGATCTTCCCGGCCGATCGCGGCGCCTTCGGCGACGACGAGGCCCAGGCGCTGATCGACGCGGCGCTGCCGCCCGGGCTGCGCGGCGAGCCGGCGCGGCACCCCCTCGCTTCGGCGGAGGACGGGACCGGCGCGCTGCGCCTCAGCGACAGCGAGATGCGGGCCTACGCCTCGGGCGCCAGGGTCACGCTGTCCGGCGACCCGGTGGCGCGGCGCTGGTCGCGGATCGAGATCTCCGGCGGCCGGCTGGGGAAGCGCTGGCGGCCGCTCGGCGACGGGGAGGACGGGTGAAGGAGGCGTATTGTACCACGGCCCGCTGGCTCCTGCTGCCAGCCCTGCCGCTGGCGCTTCTCGCCCTGCTGCTCCCAGCCAACCGTCACCGGGACGCGCTCGGCCTCGACACCATCGATTGCGACGGGCCGATCCGCGTCCTGCTGCTCGCGGTGCCGGCCCTCGTCCTCGGCACCGTCGCGCTGCTGGCAACCGCCTCCCGCCGGCGGCCCGCGGCGACGCTGCTGCTCCTCGCAACCCTCGCAGCCGCCTCGGTCGCCGCGGCGCGGGCGGCGGCGGAGGACCGGCGTCAGGCCACGGCCTGCGCGAACGACGAGGGCGAACCGTTCAGCGCCGCTGCGGGGGGCTGAGGACGCGCCGTTTCGGCCGGCGGCAGGAAAGCCGCGCCGAGGCGCGCGGCAAGCACGACGAAGACCCTCGCCCGGGGTCGGCGCCTCACCCGGGGTGGGCGAAAGTGAAGCCGAGCGAGCCGTCCGCCATGCGCGCCGGCAGGCAGCGCAGACCCGGGGAGGCCGCCACGGTCCACTCGCGCAGCCGGTCGCGCCGGATCCAGCCGGGCTGGCCGTCGCGACGCAGCGCCCGCGCGTGGCCATTCCTGATCCTCAGGGGGTCGGCCACGATGACCGGGTCGGTCGCCGGGCCGAGGCGGCGGCTGTCCGGCCTCGGTGCCTCGAGGAGGGGCGTCGGCCCGCCGCGCGCCGGCGCCTGCCCGCCGACCAGGGCCATGCAGCGGTGGCCGGGCAGCAGCGACGCCACCCTCTCGGAGGGTGGACCGTCGGCGCCGGCCAGGACCGACGGCGGCAGGCCCGCGCAGCGCCGGATGGCGGGCGCGACATGGGCCTCATCGCGCACCACGGCCGCGTCTCCCGCCCGCCCTGCCGCGACGAGGAGCACCCAGCAGATGGATCCCATCCGGGGCATCGCCTCCGCCTCGGCCGACACGACGAGCGGGCTCTGCTTGAGCAACGTGGCCTCCGTGTCCGCGTCCAGCGCGAGTGCCGGTCCCAGGCCGAGCAGCGCGGCGGCCAGCAGGCTCGCGGTCGGGGAACAAAGACGTGTCTCGCTCACGGACTGTCCCCTTCGTACCGGCCGCGGCGAGCATGACCGACTGCGGCGCCGCCCGCCATCCTGGCAGCGCGGCGGGCGCCGGGGACACGCCTGCGCGCCCGGCGGAACGCCGATGGCATGTCGGAATGGTCGGAGCTGGTCCAGCAAGCGGTGCCCGGCTCCGCCATGAGATGACGCAAGCCATGGGACGCGGCGCGGATCACCGTTCTCCGGTGCCGTCCGGCAGGTCCGGATAGCCGGGCAGCGGCGGCAGGTCGTCCCCGGACGGGGCCAAGCGCCGGGTGATGGAGAGTACCCCTGGCGCGGTGATCGAGCTCGCGCCCCGTCCGGCGATCTGCAAGCCGCGCCACCGGGCGGAGGGGGAGCTTAAGGCCTCAGCCTCCTGCTGCAAGCCGTTGAGCGGATGCTGCTGACACCGCCGCCATGCGCCCGACGGTCGGCCGCGACCGTCCCTATTCAGAAGCCGCCAGCGACATGCCCATCGCCGACGTGGGCGCGCTTCAGCCTGGAGAGCCGTCTTGGGGCGGCTCGGGACGGCATGCCGCCCCGAGCCGCTTGGAGAAGTCCGCAGAGCCGGTCAGCTCTCGCTGAACACGGACAGGGTGGGGGCCTCGTCGGCATCGACACCCAGGTACCGAACCGTGCTCTCCAGCTTCGTCCGTCCGAGCAGCATCCGCACAGCCAATTGGTTGCCGGTCCACTTGTCGAGGAGGGCGACCTGGGTCCGGCGCATGCAGTGGGTGTCGTAGGCTGAGCGGGCAAGCCCGATCGCCTCGACCCAATCGCCCAAGAGGCGGGCATCTTGGCGCGTTCAGAGCTGGTGTGCCTTCCTGGATCGGCTCGGGAATACATAGCCGTCCAGCGTGCCTCCACGAGGTTCCGGCCATGCCAGCACGCTCTCGCTACGCTCGCACCCGCATCGATCACCCTTCCCGGGGTGTATAGTTTCTGCCAGCCCGGCTCAGCTGAGGTCGATGGACCATCCTCGCCGCTCGGGCGGCTGCTGACGGGTTGGAGGGCTTCCCCGGGCCCGGCATCCTCCCCTGGTCGGAGGCGAGCACACCATCGGCTGCGGTCTCCAGGGAACCAGCCCTCGACCGGGCCGAGCGGCGTGCCCGGCCTGTCATGCGCACGAAACGTGTGCAAGGCTTCTGGCCGACCCCGCCGTCCTTCGAACAGGCTGCAGGGCGTCATCGGTAAGCACGTGAACCGGGATTGCCGCCGCTCCGGGAACCGACAAGGCTTCAGGAATGGGGGCCACGGAGTAGGCGACAGGAAATGGACTGGAATGATCTCAGGTACTTTCTCGCCGTAGCGAGGAGTAGCAGCTTGACCCAGGCCTCGGCGGATCTCCGGGTGAGCCAATCTACTGTCAGCCGCCGCATAGCCGAGCTGGAGGCGAGTATCGGGATGACGCTCTTCCAGCGGCATCAGACAGGCTACTTCCTCACGGACGAGGGGCGTGTGGTGCTTCGCCATGCCGAGCTTGTCGAGGACAGCGTTATGGCGCTGGAACGCGGCGCAGCAGGCCTCGACAAGAAGCCGACTGGGACTGTGCGGCTGGCGACCTCGGAGAACCTCGCGACGGACCTGATCATTCCTGCCCTTCCTGCATTCAGGGACCGTTACCCGGGCATCTGCCTGGAAATCGTCACAAGCACCGTTGCCGCCGAGCTTGGCCGTCGTGAGGCCGATATCGCACTCCGGGTCGTCCGGCCGACGCGAGGGAACCTGAAGGTCCGGCGCGTCGGTCACATGACCTACTCGGTCTATGGCAGCAGGGACTACGTCGAGAAGCACCCCGTCATAGAAGGAGAGCCGCTCGGCGGCCGACACTTCATCGCCTGGGACGACAGCCACGCCTACATGCCCGCTGCGGCTTGGCTCAGTCGGGAGCATCCCGGCTGTAAGATCGCGCTCGTCACGAGCAGCCTTCCAACCCAGATCGCGGCAGTGCGCGCCGGACTAGGGCTGGCCGTGATCCCGGATTTCCTGGCCGTTGAGGATGATTTTGTCCGCCTCATCCCGCCAGATCAGATGTTCAGCGCCGAGGTGTGGCTGGTGACCCATGCGGACCTTGTCGCCTCCGCCCGGGTTCGGGCCGTCAGCGATTTTCTCGCGGATCAAGTGATGGCAGCGAACCCGGCGCTCTCCGGCCATGAGACAAGCATCTGAACTGCAGCGGGCGCATCGATGGCCCCGAGGCGCGCCCGCGAATGCCTCGGCCAGAGGGCAGGGGAGCCGCCGGCTGGACCGCGGGCGCCGCCGACGCATCAGTCGCGCTGAAAGGCCCGCCACAATGCGTAGGAATCTTCGATGAAGTTGTAGGCGCTGATCCTGCCGTCCCGGACGGAACAGATCATAGCGAAATCGCTGGTGAACTCCTTGCCGGTGCTGAGGATGCGGTGCTTGAGATTCCCGGTGACGGCGGCCTGGTTGCCGCTGTCGAAGGTGCGTTCGATATGAAACTCAAGCGCCTCAAAGTACATCGGGAAGAGCGCCATCCACGCACGCACCTCGTCTCGACCGCGTCGCACTCCGCTCATCGGTACGTCGCCGGCGCCCTGAACCTTCCACGCGACATCGTCGGTGAGGCATTCGAGTGTCTTGTCGACATCTCCTTCGAAGAAGGTGTCGAGATAGTGCTGCGCCACTTCTCGCGGCGTCATCTCGCTGCTGGGTGTCATGTCCGTGTCTCCGTTCCGCTCCAAGCGGCCTGGTTGAACTTCGAGATCATCGATGGTTGTCGGGCGGCAAAGAACTCGCCGGTCGTCCAGCTCGAGGCGTCCGGTGCGGGGAAGATCGCGGCAGGGGTGATGCAGGCGCTTCCCGCACTCCGCTCACGATGTCCGGGACGTCTTGTCCGCCCACAGATCAACAAGGCCCAGCCGGTCAGCTCCCTGCGTGGCAAGCATCCAGCCCGGATATTCCGGCGGAAGCTCGCTGACCGCGTCCAGCCTGGCGATCTCGCCGTCATCGAGCACGACATCGATCGCGGCGAGGTTATCCTCGAGTTGGCTCAGCCGTTTTGCGCCGACGATGACCGAAGTCACGACGGGCTTTGACAGCAGCCACGCCAGGGCAATTCGAGCCGGGCTGCAGCCATGCGCCTCCGCAACCTGCTTCAGAACGTCGATCACGTTCCAGGCGCGCTCCTTGTCGACGATCGGAAAGTCGAAGGAGGAGCGGCGCGAACCCTCCGGCGACTGGTCCTCGCGGCTGAACTTGCCCGAAAGAAGTCCGCCGGCAAGTGGACTCCAGACGAGCAGGCCCGTCTTCTCGGCTTCGAGCAGCGGCTTGAGCTCGCGTTCCAGGTCCCGTCCAGCGATCGAGTAGTAAGCCTGAAGCGTGTTGAACCGCTCGAGGTTGAGGCGGGCCGAGATGCCCAGCGCCGTCGCGATCCGCCACGCCTGCCAGTTGGAGACGCCGAGATAACGGACCTTGCCCTGGCGGACCAGGTCATCAAGCGCCCGCAGCGTCTCCTCAACGGGCGTCACGGTGTCGTTGGCGTGGACCTGGTACAGATCGATGTGATCGGTCTGCAGGCGCCTCAGGCTCGCCTCGACGGCATCCATGATGTGGCCGCGCGACGCGCCGATGTCGTTCTGGCCGCGGCCCATCCGGCTGTACACCTTCGTGGCAAGCACGATCTCGTTCCGGGGAATCCCGAGATTCTTCAACGACTGGCCGAGTGTCCGCTCGCTGGCGCCGGCCGAGTAGACATCGGCCGTGTCGAAGAGGTTGATGCCGGCGTCGATGCTCGCCTTGACCAGCCCGTCGGCGGCAGGCTGGTCGACATCTCCGATCGATTTATAGACCCCCGTTCCGTCACTGAACGTCATGGTTCCCAGGCAGAGCTGCGAGACTAGGAGGCCAGTATTGCCAAGCGTTTTGTACTTCATCGTCATCTCCTTCGGGCACGGCCGCGCACGCGTGCCGACATGCTCGGCTCCGTGGTGGTCGTCGGTGGAAAGTTGCTGCCCTGGTCGGCGTCGACCGCGTCGGGCTTCATCACGGTGGTGAAGGCGGCATGGCGCCTTTGATAGCCAAGCGCCTGCTACACGGCGTGAGCGTGGGGAATGGCGGCGGCAGGGCGTGTCACATCGTCGGTCACAACCCTCAGGATGATCTCCACGCCTCGGCGCCCGAGCGCTTCGCACCACGCCCTGTTGGTCGATTGGACGTGCAAGTCATTCATAGCGGACCTCCTTTCGCGCCATTCGCCGCTCACCCCGCTGCACAAGCTGGGATCCGCCAAGGCTGAATGCATGAGCAGGAAAACGGCCGATAGTTTTCCAGTATTGGAAAACCGGACGGTGCCGCGCTCCATGGGGCAGCCGTTCTGAGGCCATCGTGTGAGCGTTGAGGGCCTTCAGGTTCTGACGGCGGGGTCGCGGGTGTTGACCGAGGGGGCGAGACCCGACCTTGAGCCTGGCCCTGAGCCGTCGGACCATGCCGCCCTGCCCGCAGCCGCCCCGATGCGCGACTTCCACGAGAGCCGGAGTGTCCCCGCTTGGTCGATTTCCGAAGCCTGGAGGTCTTCTACTGGGTCGCCACCCTCCAGAGCTTCGGGCGCGCGGCGGAGCGCCTCTACACCACCCAGCCCGCCGTTTCGCAGCGCATCGCGGCCTTGGAGGAGGAGTTTGGTGGCCGCCTGCTCGAGCGGGCCGGCCGCACCGCCATCCCCACCCCGAAGGGCCGGCTCCTGCTGGACCACGCGGACCGGCTGCTGCGGCTGCGGACGGAGATGATGCGCGCCGTCGCCGGCCCCGGTGGCGCGAGCGGGATCGTTCGCCTGGGCGTGTCCGAGACAATCGCGCAAACCTGGCTGCCGGACTTCATCGAGCGGGTGAGCCGCGCCCACCCCCAGGTCACCTTCGACATCGAGGTGGAGCTGACGCCGCGCATGAAGGCCAGCCTGCTGCGCCAGGAGCTCGACCTCGCTTTCCTCGTCGGCGGGATCGCGGAGCAGGACTTCGTCGACATTCCCCTCTGCGCCTTCCCGCACTGCTTCGCCGCCAGCCCGCGCCTGGGCCTCGGGCCCGGCCCGGTCACGGCGGAGGCGATGGCCAATCACGCCTTCGTCACCCACCCCCGCAACACGGCGAATTACGGCTTCCTCGTCCAGGCCTTCCGGGAGAGGACGATGCGGACACCCCGGATTCACGTGTCCTCCTCCATCGCCACCATCATCCGGATGGCGGTGGACGGGATCGGCATCAGCGTGATCCCCGCGGAGGTGATGAAAGCGGAGCTGGAGCGGGGCGAGCTGCGCCTTCTGAAGGCGGACCTGGAACTGCCGCCGATCCGCTTCACCGCCACCTACCGCACCGCCCCGGATTCCAACCTGATCCCGAACCTTGCCCAGATCGGCGTCGAAGTGGCGAAGGCCTATGCAGCCGTCCATAAGCTGGCGTGATGGATTGCCGTTCGAATTGATGATTTGATCCTTATGGCCTGGCGCGCTGCACTCCTCCGACCAGGCAGGGACCGCTCACCAGAAGGACGGCCCGGCACCGCCAGGGACACGGCCCGCCATGAGCTGGAGGACCGAGACGCATGACCCGCAGCACCACCCCCCGCGCGCGCCGCGCCGGGTTCCTGCCCCGCGCCGCCCTGTCGGCCCTCCTGGCCCT
This sequence comes from Pararoseomonas sp. SCSIO 73927, assembly GCF_037040815.1. Taxonomy (NCBI): domain Bacteria; kingdom Pseudomonadati; phylum Pseudomonadota; class Alphaproteobacteria; order Acetobacterales; family Acetobacteraceae; genus Pararoseomonas; species Pararoseomonas sp. SCSIO 73927. The sequence continues at coordinate 1,195,747 of NZ_CP146232.1, read as the reverse complement.
TGGCGCCGCGCCCGCCATGGCGCAGATGCCGGAGAGCCTGCCCGCCGGCCCCGCCGTCCGCATGTCGGCCGTGACCCAGCCCTTGCCGACCATGCCGCAGTACACGCGGGTGGACGCGCCCTACCTGCGGGACATGCTGGCCCAGCGGACGAACAACCGCCTGACCATGCAGCTCTCCTCCCACGCGGAGCGGAACCTCGGCGGGGCCGAGATCGTCCGCCTCGTCCGCTCCGGCCAGGCCGATATCGGCGCCGGCACCCTCTCCACCCTCTCGGGCGACGTGCCGATCCTCGACGGCATCGATCTCGCCGGCCTCTCGCCCGGCATCGAGCAGGCGAAGAGGATCGCCGACGCCATCCTGCCCGCCGCGAACCGCGACCTGGAGCGGTTCGGGGTGCGGCTGATGGTAATCTACCCCTTCCCGGCCCAGGTGCTGTTCTGCCGCCAGCCCTTCGCCACCCTCTCCGACCTGCGCGGCCGCAAGATCCGCACCTTCGGCAACTCGCTGAACGACCTCGTCACCAGCCTCGGCGCCCAGCCCGTCTCGATCGGCTTCCCCGAGGTGTACTCGGCGCTGGAGCGGGGCGTGGCGGATTGCGCCGTGACCGGCACGGGCAGCGGCGCCGCCGCGCGCTGGCCGGAGGTCTCCACCCACATCTCCGACCTGCCGCTCTCCTGGTCTCTGGCGGGCTACATGGTAAACTTGGCCTGGTGGAACCGGCTGGACCCCGCGGTGCGTGCCTTTATGGAGGGCACCTTCCGCGAGATGAACGACAAGCTCTGGGAACTCGGCCGCGTTGCGACCGAGGACGGGCTGGCCTGCGCGACGGGGGTGGCCGCGGACTGCAAGCTGCACCCGCTGTCTCCCCGCCCGATGACGCTGGTGCGCGCGACGCCGGCAGACCGGGAGCTGGTGACGAACACCTTCCGCACCACGATCCTGCCGAACTGGGTGGGCCGCTGCGGCGCGCGCTGCGGCGAGGTTTATAACGGGATCGTCGCCCCCATCGGCGGCGTGGAGTACCGCCGTTGAGCGGCACGATCCCCGCGCCCCTCCGGGCGGCGCGGGGCCTTACCCGGGGCGTTTCGGCGGTCGCGGCCGTCATGGCCTACCTGGCCGGCTGGAACTACGTGGCCTGCGCCGCCCTCATCACCTTCGACGTGATCGGGCGAAGCCTGTTCGGCGTCTCCTCCTCCGCCACGGTCGAGATCTCTTCCTACATGCTGGCCTGCGGCATCGCCTGGGCGCTGGCGCATACCCTGGCCCGGCGCGCCCATATCCGCGTGGACGTGCTGGTGAACCGCATGCCGCTGGCCTGGCGCGCCCGGCTGCACGTGCTGTCCCTGGTCTTCCTGGCGGGCTTCGCCGGCTTCGTCGCCTGGGCGGGCTGGCAGATCCTGGACGAATCCATTCTGTTCGACGCGCATGACAACAGCGCGCTGCGCGTGCCCCTGGACATTCCGCAGGGCATCTGGGCCTTCGGGCTGCTCGCCTTCCTGGCGATGACCCTCGTGCTGCTGCTGGAGGCCGTCCTCGCCCTCGCCTTGGGTCTGCCGGAAGAGGTGGACGCCCTGCTCGGCGCCCGCTCGGTCGACGACGAGACGCAGGAGGCGCTGGAGGCCGTGGCCATGGCGCGGGAGGAGCACCCGGCATGATCGCCATCGTCTTCCTCCTCTCGCTTCTCGGCGTCCTCGTCTTCGCCGCCGCCGGCACGGGCCAGCCCCTGCCGATCGCGGAGATCCTCGGCCTCGTCGCCGTCTTCGTCGTCTTCTTCGGCTCCGGCGTGCACGTGGCCGCCGTGCTCGGCATCCTCGCCCTCCTCACCGGCCTGCTCTTCTCGGACCGCCCCTTCTGGCTCTTCGCCGGCCAGACCTTCTGGGGGCCGTCCAGCAACTTCGTCCTGATCGCCGTGCCCCTCTTCCTGCTGATGGGCGAGATCCTGCTGCGCGCCGGCCTCTCGGACCGGCTCTACCGCTCCCTCAATGTCTGGCTGAACCGGCTGCCGGGCGGGCTGCTGCACACCAACATCGCCTCCTGCGCGCTCTTCTCCGCCATCTCCGGCTCATCGGTCGCCACCGCCGCCACCATGGGCTCCGTCGCGCTGCCCTATTTCAACGACACGAAGTACAGCCAGCGAATGGTGCTCGGCTCGCTCGCCGCCGGCGGCGCCATGGGCAACCTCATCCCGCCCGGCATCACCTTCATCGTCTATGGCCTGATCACCGAGACCTCGGTCGGCGACCTCTACGTCGCGGCCATCCTGCCGAGCGTCCTCGTCACGGCCCTCTTCATCGCCGTCATCTTCTGGCACGGCGTCCGCAACCCGCTGGACCGGCCGCCACCGCTCCCGCTCTCGGTCAAGCTGCGCTCCCTCGTCGGGCTGGTGCCCACCATCGCCCTCATCGTCATGGTGCTCGGCTCCATCTACGGCGGCTACGCCACGCCGACGGAGGCGGCGGCGCTCGGAGTCGCCGGATCGCTCCTCTTCGCGGCGCTCGAGCGCAAGCTCACCTTCGCCATGCTCAACGCCTCCGCCGAGGCCACCGCGCGCAATACGGCCCTCCTCGGCCTCATCATCCTCGGCGCCTACCTGCTGAACTACATCCTCACGCTCATCAACGTGCCCCAGGCCCTGGCGCAGGTGATCGCCAACCTGCCCGTTCCGCCCTGGGCCATCATGCTCGCCATCATCGGCATGTACTTCGCCCTCGGCACCTTCATGGAGGGCTTCTCCATGATCATCACCACCGTGCCGGTGGTGTTCCCGATCGTCGTCGCCCTCGGCTACGACCCGATCTGGTTCGGGGTGGTGGTGACGATGCTGGTGGAGATTGCCCAGATCAGCCCGCCGGACGGCACGGTGATGTACGTGCTGCAGGGGATGCGACCGAAGGGCGGCCCGATCACGGACGTCTTCGCGGGCGTCATGCCCTTCCTCCTCGCCTATCTCGTCGCGGTCGGCCTGCTGCTGATCTGGCCCGCCATCGCCCTCTGGCCGCTCACCTTCATGGGCTGAGCGTCCGGACCCCTTCCGACCCAACGGCACGCGCACCCCCTGGGCGCGCGACGCCCCCACCTTGCCCGGAGGTCCCCCGAACCATGGAACCCTTCATCCGGATCGGCATCGACATCGGTGGCACCTTCACCGACCTGCAGATCCTCGACGAGCGCACCGGCGCGCTCCGCAGCCTCAAGACGCCGACCACGCCGGAGGACCCCTCCATCGGCCTCCTCACCGGCATCACGGAGGCCGCAGGCCGCTTCGGCTTCGCCCTGCACGACATCCGCCTGCTACTGCACGGCACCACCATCGCCACCAACGCGGTGCTGGAGCGCAGGCTCGCCAAGGGCGTGCTGCTGACCACCGCGGGCTTCGAGGACGTGCTGGAGATCGGCCGCCACGGCCGGCGCGACATCTACGGCCTGCGCCCGCACAAGGAACCGCCCCTGATCACCCGCGACCGGCGCCTGGGCCTGCCGGAGCGGCTGCGGGGGGATGGCAGCGTGGAAACGGCGCTGGACCCGGCCAAGCTGGACGCCGTGCTGCCCCGCCTCTCGGCGCTGGGCGCGGAATCCGTGGCGGTCTGCCTCCTCCACGCGCATGTGAACCCCGCGCATGAGCGGATGGTGGCGGAGGCCCTGCTCGCCACGGGCCTTCCCGTCTCCCTCTCCTCCGACATCAGCCCGGAAATCCGGGAGTACGAGCGCTCCTCCACCACCGTGCTGAACGCCCTCCTCATGCCCGTGGTGGGGAACTACCTGGACCGGCTGGAGCGCCGCATGGCGGAGGCCGGACTCGTCGCGCGCCTTCTCCTCGTGCAGTCCAATGGCGGCGTGTGCAGCCCGGAGGTGGCGAAGCGCCAGCCGGCCCGCCTGCTCCTCTCCGGCCCCTCCGGCGGCGCGCTGGCCACGCTGCGCATGGCAGAGAGCCTCGGCCGCCCCAACCTGCTCGGCGTGGACATGGGTGGCACCAGCTACGACGTCTGCGTGGTGCGGGACGGCGCGGTGACGCTGATGACCCAGGGCGAGATCGACAATCTGCCCGTGCGCCTGCCCATGGTGGAGATCCGCACCATCGGCTCCGGCGGCGGCTCCCTGGCCTCGGTGGACGAGGCGGGGCGCCTCCGCGTCGGCCCGCGCAGCGCGGGGTCCCGCCCCGGTCCCGTCTGCTACGGCCGCGGCGGCACGGAGCCGGCGGTGACGGACGCCAACATCGCCCTCGGCCGGCTGGATCCCCGCTTCTTCCTCGGCGGCGCCATGAAGCTGGACCAGGAAGGATCGCGCCGCGCCATCGCGGAGAAGGTCGGCGCACCGCTCGGCCTGGCGATGGAGGGCGCCGCCGAGGGAATGCTGGCGGTCACGGACACCAACCTCGCTGCCGCCGCCCGCCTCTCCCTCTTCGAGAAGGGGCTGGACCCCCGCGAGTTCGCCCTCCTCTCCTTCGGTGGTGCCGGCGGTCTGCACGCCGTGCCCGTGGCAGAGGAGCTAGGCATCGCGGAGGTGGTCTTCCCCGCCGATGCCAGCACCTTCTCCGCCTTCGGCATCCTGCACTCCGACATCGTCCACGACCTCGCCCGCTCCCGCGTCATGCCGCTGGACGGGGCGGCCCTGCCCTGGATCGAGGAGGCCATCGCCGCGCTGCGCCAGGGCGGTGAGACCCTGCTGGCCGCGGACGGCGTGCCGGAACCCGACCGCCGCTTCGCCGTCTCCGCCGACCTTCGCTACCACGGCCAGGCCTTCGAGCTGGTCGTGCCCTGGCCCGACGCGCCGGGCCTGCCCGCCCTGCTGGAAGCCTTCCACGCCCTGCACGCCGCGCGCTTCTCCTACTCCAACCCCGGTGCGCCGGTGGAGCTGGTGGCGCTGCGCATGGCCGTGACAGGCGTGCTGCCGAAGGTCCAGGCCGCCCGCGCCTCCGGCCTCGGCGCGGAGCGCGTGCCGGAGCCGCGCGAGATCTGGCTCGGCGGCGCCTGGCGCAGCGTGCCCGTTCACCAGCGCGAGCGGATCGAGGGCCCCGTTGCCGGCCCCGCGCTCGTGGAGGAGGAGTACACGACCATCCTCGTCACCGAGGGCTGGAACCTCTCGCCCGGCCCCGAAGGCACCCTCATCGCCAGGAAAGTCGATATGAAGGAGGCCGTCTGATGGACCCCGTCGCGCTCGAGATCCTCCGCAACGCCCTCACCGCCGCGGCCGCCGAGATGGACGTGACGGTCTGGCGCACCAGCCGCTCCACCGTGGTGCGGGAACTGCTGGACTACTCCACCGCCATTTTCGACGGGAACGGCGAGAACATCGCCCAGGCCGCGCGCATTCCGCAGCATCTGAACTCCATGGGCGCGGGGCTGCTGACCGTGCTGCGCGACCACCTGCCCGCCGAGCGATGGAAGGACGGCGACGTCGTCATCACCAACGATCCGTACTGCGGCGGCCAGCACATCCCGGACATCCTGGCCTTCCGCCCGGTCTTCGTGGATGGCGTCCGCGTGGCGATCGTCGGCACGCTCTGCCACCACCTGGACATGGGCGGCATGGCCGCCGGGTCCTACGCCGCCGCTGCGACGGAGGTGTTCCAGGAGGGGCTCCGTATCCCGCCGCTGAAGCTGGTGAAGGCGGGCACCCTGGACGAGGACATCCTGGCGATGATGCGCCAGAACGTCCGCCGCCCGGACATGCTCTGGGGTGACCTGCAGGCCCAGCTCGCCTCCCTGTCGGTGGGCGAGGCCAATATCCGCCGACTTGCAGCGCGCACCGGCGTCAGTGCCTTCGTCGAGGCCTGCGGGCGGATGCTGGACGGCAGCGAGCGCGCCATGCGCGCCATGATCGCCCGCATCCCCGACGGCCGCTACGAGTTCGAGGACTTCCTCGACAATGACGGCATCTCCGCCGACCCGATCCGCATCCACGCCGCGGTGGAGGTGAGCGGCGAAGAGATCACGGTGGACCTCTCCGGCTGCGGCAGGCAGGCTGTGGGGCCGGTGAACGCCACCCTTGCCTCCTCCTCCTCCGCCGTCTCCTACTGCATCATGGCGATCGCGGACACGGAGATCCCGGCCAACGCCGGCTGCTACCGCCCCATCCGCACGATCGCGCCGGAAGGGCTGATCGTGAACGCCCGCCATCCCGCGCCCGTGGCGAACCGCGTCGCCGTCACGCACCGGCTGGCCACCACCATCCTCGGCGCGCTGCACCAGGCCATCCCCGGCCGCGTGCCGGCGGCCTATTACGGCGTTTCCTACGTCTGCTCCTTCCAGACGATCAACGAGGAGGGGGAGCGCGGCGTGCTCGTGGAAATCGAGGTGGGCGGCAGCGGCGCCTATGCCGACGCGGATGGGCTTTCCGGCTACACCTTCGGCATGCACAACAACTTCAACATCCCCGCGGAGATGATCGAGAGCGAGCTGCCCCTCACCGTCACCGCCTACGGCCTCCTGCCCGGTTCTGGCGGTGCGGGGCGGCACCGTGGCGGCCTCGGCCTCTTCCGGGAGTGGCGGATCGACAGCGCGGAGGCGATCTTCACCGCCAACCTGGAGCGCTTCACCCACCGCCCCTACGGGCTGGAGGGCGGCGAGGCGGGGCGCGAGGGGCGCCTCTTCGTCACCCGCGACGGGGAGCGCACGGCCCATGGCTCGAAGGTCAACAACCTGCGCCTGCGCCGGGGCGACGTGGTGCGGCTGGAGACCTCCGGCGGCGGCGGCTATGGCGACCCGGCCTTGCGCCCGGAGGCCGCGCGCCGGTCCGACGAAGCACTCGGCTACACGGTGGCATAGCACGAGCCGCTTGGCAGGTTGGCAGGACCGCGCTGGGTCGACGACCTGCTCCTGAAAGGCGTGCTCATGCGCACCTGACATGGTCGCGTACCCTCTGCTCGGAGGGTCATCGTGGCCAATTTCAGGAAAGGGTGAGCACGCGCCCTCAGCCTGGATCGCGCCGCAGCGCCCCTGGCAGGCATGGTCTTGCCGCGCCGCCCCTGGCGTGCGTGTCATCGTCCCGAACGATTCCGGAGACGACCATGCCCGACCTGTTGCGCGCCCGCCTGGCGAGAGGTGAGAGACTTTTCGCGCTCGCCGCCTGCATCGTGCGGACGCCGGAAGTGGTGCTGGTGGCGCGCAGCACCGGCTTCGATCTGCTGCTGGTCGATCTGGAGCACTCGCCCATCACGATCGGGGAGGCGGGGAACCTTGCCGTCGCCGCGCGCATGGCGGGCTTTCCCGCCCTGATCCGCGTGGGCGGGCCGCATCACCCCGACCTGGCCCGCGCCTTGGACGTGGGCGCGGACGGAGTGGTGGTGCCGCATGTCGACACGCCGGAGGAGGCCGCGTGCATCGTCGATCTCTGCCGCTTCGCCCCCGCCGGCCGCCGTTCCCTGCCCGCGCCGCTGCCAGGCTTCGGCTACCGCATGCCGCCCGCGCCGGATTTCATGGAGGAGGCCGAGGCCGCGACCGTGATCATCCCGATGATCGAGAGCCGCGCCGGGCTGGAAGCCGCGGAAGCCATCGCCGCCACCCCTGGGCTGGACGCGCTGATGGTGGGCGCCAACGACCTGGCCGCCGATCTTGGCCTCCCCGGGCAGTTGGACCACCCAACGGTGCTGGCGGCCTTCGCCCGCGTGGCCGCCGCGGCGCGGGCGCAGGGGCTGCGCTTCGCGGTGATCGGGGTGCCGGAGCGGTTGCTGGGCCCGCTGGGCTTCGACCTGGGGGCCAGCCTCATCGTCGCGACGAACGACATCAACCTGCTGGTGGATGGCGGCGTGGCGCTGGCCGAGCGGCTGAAGGCGCGGGCGGCGTGAGGATGGCGGCCGCGGGGCATTCTCCCGGCCTATAGCCCTGCCCTGATTCCGAATTGTGCGGCCCCTTGGGGGCCGCGCCGCGTGCGGCCATCCTGCGCCTCGGCCCGCCGCTCGGGCCTTCTCGGAGGATTGGGCGTCGGATGGATCTCCTCGCCGGCATCAAGGTCGTCAGCTTCAACCACTTCCTGGCGGGGCCGCTGGGGGCGCAGATCCTGGCGGATCTCGGCGCGGACGTGATCGCGCTGGAGCCGCCGGAGGGGGCGTTCCACCGGAACTGGGCGGTGGCGAACCACTTCGTGGGCGGGCAGAGCGTCAATTTCCTCTCCACCGGGCGCAACAAGCGCAGCCTGGCCGTGGACCTGAAGAGCACCGCCGGGCGCGAGGTGGTCGCGCGGCTGCTACGGGGGGCCGACGTGGTGATGGAGAACTTCCGTCCCGGCACGATGGAGAAGCTGGGCCTGGGGTATGAGGCGCTGCGCGAGGCGAACCCGCGGCTGATCTACGCGGCGGCCTACGGCTACGGTTCCTCCGGCCCCTACAAGGACCGTCCCGGCCAGGACCTGCTGCTTCAGGCGCTGTCCGGCCTTGCCGCCCGCACAGGGCGCGCGGACGGGCCGCCGACGCCCGTGGGCGCGGTAGTCGTCGATCAGCACGCGGCGATGATCTATGCCATGGCGATCCTGGCGGCCCTGTTCTCGCGGGAGCGGACGGGGAAGGGGCGGCTGGTGGAGGTGAACCTCTTCCAGGCGGCGCTGGACCTGCAGACGGAGGCGCTGACGGCCTGGGTGAACGGCGCCCGCGCCGCCTCCCCGCGCGGGCCGGGGGGTATCGCCTCCTGGTTCAGCGGCGGGCCCTACGGCATCTACGCCACGGCGGACGGGCACCTCGCGCTGTCCATGTCCCCGCCCGGCGTCATCGGGCAGGCGCTGGACGTGCCGGAGCTGGCAGCAATGAGCGAGGGCGACGCCTTCGCGCGGCGGGAGGAGATCGCGCGCCTCGTGACGGAGCGCCTGCCGCAGCGCCCGACGGCCGAGTGGCTGCCGGGGCTGGAAAAGCACAAGGTCTGGCACGCGCCGATGCAGGATTACGAGGACCTGCAATCCGATCCGCAGCTGCAGCACCTCGGTGCCTTCATCACCACGGATGGCGCGACCGGCCATCCCGTCACCCTGATCTCCCACCCCGCCCGCTACGACGGCGAGGTGCCGCGTGTGCGCCTCGTTCCCCAGCCTCTCGGCGCCCAGAGCCGCGACATCCTCGCGGAGCTCGGCTTCACGCCGGAGGAGATGGAGGGGATGAAGCGCGACGGCGCCGTGAACTGGCCGGAAGCCCTCGCATGATCGACTTCTCCATCCCCGAGGACACGCGCCTCCTCACGGATACCGTGCGCCGCTTCGTGACGCAGGAGGTGCAGCCGCTGGAGGCCGAGGTGGAGGCGCTGGGCGAGGTGCCCGCCGACAAGCTGCGCGCCCTGAAGGCGAAAGCGCAGGAACTCGGCCTGTTCGCCATGAACATGCCGGAGGATGTCGGCGGCGGCGGCCTCTCCGTGCTGGAGATGTGCCTGGTGGAGGAGGAGCTGGGCCGCACCAGCGACGCCCTCATCCGCCGCGTGTTCGGCCAGGTCTATCCCATGCTGCTGGCCTGCAAGGGGGACCAGCGCGACAAGTACCTGCTGCCGACCGTAGCGGGCGAGAAGATCGTCGCCATGGCCATCACTGAGCCGGGGGCGGGATCGGACGCCGCCTCCATCAGCACCACCGCGCGGCTGGACGGCGAGGAGTGGGTGATCGACGGCACGAAGCACTACATCAGCGACGGCGACATCGCCGACTACACCATCGTCATGGCCGTGACAGACCGCGAGAAGCGCGCCCGCGGCGGCATCACCCTGTTCCTGGTGGACAAGGGCACGCCCGGCTTCACCGTGGCGCGCAAGCAGCCGATGATGGGCCACCGCGGCTACGGCCACGCGGAGCTGGCCTTCAACGAGTGCCGCATCCCGAAGGACGCGATCCTCGGTGAGCTGGGCGGCGGCTTCAAGCTTATCATGAGCAGCGTCTCCGGAATCCGGCTCGGCCATATCGGCGCCCGCTGCGTCGGCATGGCCGGGCGCGTGCTGGAGATGATGCGGACCCACGCGACCGAGCGTCGCCAGTTCGGCCAGGCCATCGGCGAGTTCCAGATGGTGCAGGCCATGATCGCGGACAGCGCGGCCGAGATCTTCGCCGCCCGCATGATGGTGCTGAACACCGCGTGGGAGATCGACCAGGGCCGCGACCCCCGCGACAAGGTCTCCATGGTGAAGTTCTACGCCTCGGAGATGCTGGGGCGCGTGGCGGACCGGGGCATCCAACTCTTCGGCGGCGCCGGCTACAGCAAGGAGCTGCCGCTGGAGCGCATCGCGCGCGACGCCCGCGTCACCCGCATCTATGACGGAACATCGGAGATCCATCGCATGCTCGTCGCCCGCGGCGTGATGAAGAACGGGCTGTCCCTGTGAGCGAGGTGTCTGTCGGCACGCGGGTCGCCTTCCGCAAGACCCTCACCACGGCGGAGCAGGCGCTATTCACCGGCATCTCCGGCAACCTCGGCGCCCTCTACGTGGACGCCAGCCGCGCCAAGGCGGAGGGCGCGCCGGGGATGATCGCCTTCGAGCTGGTGATCGGCGCGCTGGCCACCACCTGCCTCTCCCGCATCGGCGGCCCGTCCCGCCGCATCGGTCGCGTGGACCTGCGCTTCCTCGCCCCCGTGCCCGTGGGCGGCAGCGTAGAGGCCGCCGCCGAGGTCACGGCCGCCGAGGGTGACGCGCTGACGCTCCGCCTTACCGGCACGCTGGACGGCTTCGGCGCGGTGATGGAGGGCGAGGCCGAGTTGCTGCCCTTCCGCGCGGCGGCCTGACGCCATGTACGACCTGAAGCCCTTCGACAGCCTTTCGGTCGGCGACCGCGCGGCGATGACGAAGACCGTCACTGAGGCGGACGGCGCCCTCTACATCGCGGCCACCGGCGATTTCGGCCCGGTGCACGTGGATGACGGCTACGCGGCCGGTACGCGCTTCGGCCGGCGCCTCGCGCCCGGCATCATGGTGGCCGGCCTCTGCACCAGCGTGCTGACGGCCGAACTCGCCGGCACCATCGGCGTCTCCATCGAGGACCGCTTCTGGTTCACCGGCCCGGTCTTCTACGGCGACACCCTGACCGTGGAGGTGTGGATCGCCGAGAGCCACCCGGACACCCGCACGATCGTGTGGGAAGGCAGCTGCCGGAATGAGGAGGGGCTGGAGGTGCTGAAGGCCCGCGCCACGCTGAAGTATCCCCGCCCCAAGCCCGCACAGGCCGCCGCATGAACGCCGAACGCTTCCACGGCCTCTACGCCTCCATCATCCTGCCGATGCGGGAGGACGGGGCGATCGACGAGGGCGGGCTGACCGCGCATGTCCGCGCCGTGCTGTCCTGCGAGGGCATGCACGGCCTGCTCATCAACGGCCATGCCGGCGAGAACGCCTTCCTGACGCGCGAGGAGCTGCGCCGCGTGGTGCGCCTCTGCCGCGAGGCGGCCGGGAAGGCCCCCATAGTGGCGGGCGTGATGGCGGAATCCAGCGCCATTGCCGCCGCCCAGGCGGGGGACGCGGCGGCCGAGGGCGCCGACGCCATCATGGTCTTCGCCCCCTATTCCTGGGGCCTGGGCGTCGATCCCCGCGTGGTGCTGCGCCACCACCAGGCCATCCACGATGCGACGGACCTGCCCCTCTTCCTATTCCAGGGCCACGTCCGCTCCGGCGGGCTGCACTTCCCGCCCGCGCTGCTGAAGGAACTGCTGGGCCTGCCGAGGCTCGTGGGCATCAAGGAAGGCAGCTGGGACTCCGCCGCCTACGACGAGACCCGCCGCGTGGTGGCGGAAACCCGGCCGGAGGTGGCCGTCATGGCCTCGGGCGACGAGCACCTCTTCGCCTGCTTCCTGGCCGGCTCCGTCGGCAGCCTCGTCAGCCTCGCGGCCGTGGTGCCGGAGCTGGTGGTGGCGCTGGACCGGGCCGTGAGGGCAGGGGACCTGCCCGCGGCCCGCACCCTGCACGAGCGCCTCGCGCCGCTGGCCAAGGCGATCTACGGCACCGCGCCGCCGGGCCTGGCCACCCCGCGCCTCAAGGCCTGCCTCCATCTCCTCGGCCGCCTTCCCGTGCCCGCCTGCCGCGCCCCCCTGCCGGTGCTGGACGCGGCGGAGCTCCACGCCCTGCGCACCGCGCTGACCGGTGCCGGGGTGATGCCGTGAGCGAGGCGCCCTGGCTGCACATCGTCCGCGTGGACGTGGACCCGGCGGTGGAGGAGGAGTTCAACCGCTGGTACGTGGAGAGCCACATCCCCGACCTGCTCGCCTGCCCCGGCTGGCTCTCCGCCCGCCGCTACACGGTGGACGATGGCGGCCCCCGCTACGCCGCCGTCTACGAGATCGCCGGCCCCTGGGTCTATGACACGCCGGAGTTCCACGCGGCGAAGGGCTTCATGCACCTCACGCCCCATATCCGGAACTTCCGGCGCCAGGTGCTGGCCCCATTGGGCGCCTGATCCGGCCTGTTTCCTGCTAGCATCCCCCGGCTCACCCCGGGGGATGCGCCGTGCTCAATCTCCGCCAGATCGAGATCCTGCGCGCCGTCATGCGGCTTCGCACGACCGTGGGCGCGGCGCGGGAGATCGGCATGTCCCAGCCCTCCGTCTCCAACGCCATCAAGAACATGGAATCCCACCTGGGCTTCCGCCTGTTCCACCGCGTCAACAACCGCCTCATCCCCACCGAGGAGGCCACCAGCCTCTTCCTGGATTCCGAGCCCCTGTTCCTGATGTTCCAGGGAATCCGACAGAAGGCGGGCGACCTGCGCACCGGCCGCATCGGCCGCCTGCGCCTGACCACCACGGCCGAGCTCTCGGAATCCCTCGTCCCCGCCATCCTCCGCCGCTTCGTCCCGCACCACCCGGGAGTCGCCATCTCCATCGAGACGCGGCCCATGATCGAGATGCTGGACGCGCTGGAGGCCGGCATCACCCATCTCGGCCTCGTCATGGAGCCGGACCCGCGCCCGGGCATCGAGACCCGCCCGTTGCGCGCGTTCGACATGGCCTGCGTCATCCCCCGGGACAGCCCGCTGGCCGCCCTGCCCTTCGTCACCCCGCAGGACCTGCAGGACACGACCCTCGTCGCCGCCCCTGCCGGCAGCCGCGTCCACACCCTTGTCGGCGATGCCTTCCGGCAGGCCGCGCAGCTCTTCGCGCCCTCCATCGAGGTGCGCTTCATGAATACTGGCGTCAGCCTGGTGGAGCAGGGCATCGGCGCCACGATCGTGGACCCGCTGACCGCCGCGGCGGGTGCGGCGGACCGCATCGCCATCCGCCCCTTCCGCCCGGCGATCCCCATCACCGTCCACGCCGCCCTGGCGCGGGACAAGCCGCCTTCCCGCCTGGTGCAATCCTTCCTGCGGCACGCAGGAGAAGCGGTGCGGGAAGCCTTTCCGGAGGGGCCGCCCTCCGCGCACGGGCTTCCCCCGAGTGGAACGAGCGAGTTCATCCCCCCGGTAAGGTGATGCCTCCGATGAATCCGGCCCGTTTCCATTCGGGGCTACCGCGGGGTTTAGGGTTGGCCGGCTTCGAAAAGCCGCACGTCCGCGGCGACCTGAAGGGCAGGATGGGGTGCCTGAAGCGGAGGCACAGGACCAGGGCGGCGTGGCCGCTTCAGGACGCGGAGTGCGGGAGGCCCCTGGTCTTCCGGCCGGAGACGGCCCAAGGAGAGGCGGAGCTCCATTCCTGGGCAGGTCTATTCATCCGCCGCTTAGTCTCGCCCTGTGTTCTGATAACGCATTGTCTTCGGCGCGCGGCAGCATGGGCCCAGACTTGCATCGTCCCATGCGGCGGCGTGACCCACCTTCCTGTCGCGGCGCGACGAACCGGAGACCCGATGATGCGACACCGCACGCGACTGAAGCTCGCGCTCGCCCTCCTCGCGGCGCCCCTGCTGCCCTTCGCCAGCGGCGCGGCGCGGGCCCAGACCTGCGCGCCGGTGGCGCAGGTCCAGCCGGGCCAGCTCGTCACGCCCGGCAAGCTGCAGCTGGCCATCAACCCCACCCTGCCGCCGCAGCAGTTCGTGGACAGCCGCGGGGAACTGCAGGGCATCAACATCGAACTGGGTCAGGAGATCGCCAAGCGGCTCTGCCTGGAGCTGCAGTTCATCCGCATGGACTTCCCCTCCATGATCCCGGCGCTGCAGGCCGGGCGGTTCGACGGCATTCACACCGCGATGTTCTGGACCGAGGAGCGTTCCCGCGTCGCCTTCATGGTGCCCTACGCGCTGCAGGCCATCAGCGTCGGCGTGCCGGCCAACAGCGGCCTGCAGGTGAACAGCCCGGACGACCTCTCCGGCAAGGCCGTGGTGATCGAGGTGAACACCTACCAGGAGCGCTGGCTCCGCTCGATCAGCGAGGACCTGGCGAAGCGCGGCCGGCCGCCCGTCACCATCCGCGGCTTCACTACGGCAACGGAGGCGATGACGGCGCTGCGGGCCGGGCAGGGCGATGCCGCCGCGCTGCTGGACTACATGGCCGTGGACATGACCAAGCGCGGCATGATCCGCACCGTGCTGCACCGCTTGGGCGGCGCGCCGAGCGCCATGGCCTTCCGCCAGCGCCCCGTGGCGGAGGCCGTGGCCGCCGCGCTGGAATCCATGCGCAAGGACGGCAGCTACGGCGCGCTGTTCGAGCGTTACGGATTGACGCCCCAGCCGGCAGACCAGCCCTTCGCGATCCGGGGTCCCGGGCCGGGCTGATCACGGGCCGGTGGCCTCCAGGGGGAAGAAAGAATTCTTCCCCCTGGAACCCCCATCATCTTTCTTTTCGGGGCTGCCGCGGAATGCGGCGCTGGAGGTACGCCTGAGGTCGATGACCTCAGGCGACGGGCGCGGCAGCAAGCGCCGGCAGGGTATCAACGGCCTGCGGCGCCACAGGCAGCATCGTATCCGCGGTAGCCCGATGCAGGTCCAGGAGGCTCAGCCTCCTGGCGGAGGGTTCCAGGGAGGCGGCGCCTCCCTGGGGCCGCAAGCCCGCCTCAGGCCGCTTGCCGGAACGCCAGGTCCAGCGTCCGCACAATGTCCCGCGCCATCGCATCGCGGTCCGCGGGCAGTGGCAGGCGCGGCGGGCGGGGGTTTCCCACAGGAAAACCCATGTGGCGCAGCAAGGCCTTGCTGCCGGCCACGTAGTACTGGCCACCCACGAACTCGATCAGCGGCAGGTAGCGCAGATAGAGGTCGCGCGCCTCGCGGATCTTTTCCTCGTCGGCCACCAGCTCAAAGAGGCGGGCGAGGGGGCCGGGGGCGATGTTGGACGCGACGGCGACCCAGCCCTGCGCGCCCTCCACGAAGGATTCGAAGCCGAGGATGCCGCCGAAGACCGTCATCCTGTCGCCGCAGAGCCGGATGATGTCGCGCACGCGCGTCACCTCCAGCGTGGACTCCTTGATATAGAGGCAGTTCGGGATCTCGGCGATGCGCGCGACGAGTTGGGGCTTCAGGTCCACGTTGGCGGTGGCGGGGTTGTTGTAGACCATGACGGGGATGCCGATAGCGTCGCCGATCGTCTTGTAGTGATGGACCAGCTCGTCGTCGGTGGGCGTGGAGTAGAAGGGCGGGATGATCATCACGCCGTCCGCGCCCAGGGACTCCGCGCGGCGGCTGAGGCGCACGGACTGGCGCGTGTCCTCCGCCCCCGTGCCGACCAGCACGGGCACGCGGCCGGCGGCCTGGCGGATCACCGTCTCCGCCACAGCCACATGCTCCTCGTCGGAGAGGGACAGAAACTCGCCGGTGGAGCCGAGTGGGATCAGGCCGTGGATGCCCTGCTCGATCTGCCAGTCCACGAAGCGGCGCAGCGCCGGCAGGTCCAGCTCGCCCCTCTCGTCGAAGGGCGTGATCATCACGGTGTAGGTGCCGCGGAAGGTCTTCATGGTCTTGATCCTCAGGCGGCCATCTCGGTGGCGGGGAGCAGGCCGGCGGCGACCAGCGCGCGGCGGATCTCCTCCCGCTCCCCGACCTCGATCGGCAGCAGCGGCGCGCGGGGCGCCGGGTTCGGCATCAGCCCCATCAGGTTCAGGGCGGTCTTCATGCGGTTGTGCATGTCGAGCGACGGGCGGCGGTAGAACACGCGCACCAGGGGGCGCAGGCGGTCGTTCGCGCGCCGCGCGGCCGCGAGGTCGCCGCGCGCTATCGCTTCGTGCATCTCGGCCAGGATGCCGGAGGCCACGCTGCCGATGCCGGAGAGGATGCCGTCGCCGCCGAGCGAGAGGGAGGCGAGGAGCCAAGTGTTGTTGCTGGTGAGCATGCTGACCTTGCGGCCGCAGGCCTTCAGCACCTCCAGGTTGTCCTCGTACGAGGCAACGAGGTCGCTGCCCTCCTTCACCGCGATGATGGAGGGCACCTCGCGCAGCAGCCGCGCCAGCAGCTCCGGCGCGTAGCCGAGGCCGGAGGGGCGGGAGAGCTGGAACAGCACGATGGGCAGCGCCGCCGCCTCGGCCACGGCGTGGAAGAAGCGCAGCACCATCTCCGGCCGCACCTCCGCCCCGCCGGCGAAGAACAGGGGCGGGAAGAGAAGGATGGCGTCCGCCCCGGCCTCGCGCGCGTCGCGCGCCAAGTCGCAGGCGGCGCGCGGGTCCTCGGCCACGATGCCGGCGACCACGCCCGTCGCATCCCCCGCCACCTCGCGCGCGACCTCCACCACGCGCTTGCGCTCCGCGCGATCGAGCGAGCTCGTCTCGCCGGCATGGCCGTTCACCACCAGCGCGCGCACGCCCGGGGTGCCGGCCAGGTGCCGCAGATGGGCGCGCAGCGCCGCCTCATCGATGGCCCCGTCCCGGTCGAAGGGGGTGAGGGAGGCGGGCCAGATGCCGCCGATGCCGGTCAAGTCCAAGGGGGGTCCCTTCGCAAGTGCCGCAAACGTTTGCGGATGCACTAAAACGGATCAGCATGGGTGCAGTCAAAGAATGTTTTGCACCTTCCTGCCCGGAAAGAGGGCTTGCATCCGCAAACGTTTGCGGAGCACTGTCGGGGCATGCAGACGCAGGTGACGCTTCGGGACGTTGCGCGGGCCGCCAAGGTGTCGGTCAGCACGGCCTCGCGCGCCCTGGCCGGCGGCGGGTTGACGAGCAAGGGAACGGAGGCGCGCCTCCAGCGCATCGCGACGGAGCTCGGCTACCGCCCGAATACCCTGGCCCGCGGGCTGAAGACGCGGACCACGCGCCTCGTCGGCCTTGTCGTCCACAACCTTACCAACGCCTCCTTCCGCGTGCTGGCGGAGGTGGCGCAGCGGCGCCTCCGGGCCGAGGGGTACCAGGCCATCCTCTGCATCACCGCCGACGATCCCGAGCAGGAGGCGGTGACGATCCGGACGCTCGCCGACCAGCGCGTGGACGGGCTGATCATCTGCCCCACTGGCCGCAACGGCGCGCTGCTCGCCTCGCTGGAGGCAGGCGGCACGCCCGTCACCTGCGTCGTCCGTCGCGACGAGACGGTGGAGCTGGAGACCGTGCTGGCCGCGGACCCGGAGGGTGCCTACGCCGGCACGCGCCACCTGCTGGAGCAAGGCCATCGCCGCATCGGCCTCATCGTCGGCCGGCAGGAGACGACCTCGGGCCGGGAGCGCCTCTCCGGCTACCGCCGCGCGCTCGAGGAGGCGGGGATCGCCTTTGACCCCTCCCTCGTCCACGCGGGCCGCTACGAGCCGGAGACGGGGCTGGCGGGCTGCCGCCAGCTGCTGGATCGGGAGGACCGGCCCAGCGCCCTCTTCGCCGCCAACCACGAATCCGCGCTCGGCGTGCTGCGCGGTCTGGCCGAGCGCAATATCGCCGTGCCCGACGACGTCTCCCTCCTCTGCTACGAGGACGTGCCGGGTTTCGCCTGGCAGCGCCCCGCCATCAGCGTGGTGGACAGCGGCGCCAACGCCATGGCCGAGCTGGCCGCGGACCGCCTGCTGCAGCGTCTCCGTCCCCAGGCCCCTCCAGCCACCGTCGGCGAGTTCCGCATCGGCGCGCGGCTGATCCAACGCCAATCCGTCCGTTCGGTGGCCCCCTGATGCCCTATGTCGAGATTCTCGCCCCACCCATCCCGGCCGAGCGCCGACAGAAGGTGGTCACCGCCGTCACCGAAGGCCTCTGCCACGCCTTTTCCGTCGGCCCGGAGACGGTGACGATCTACTTCCTGGACATCGCGCCCGGCGCCTACGCCCATGCCGGGGCGATGGGCGCGCTGCCGGAGGAGCAGCGCATCTTCGTCAAGGTGCACGCCTATCGCCGCGGCATCCCGGAGCGCCGCAAGGCGGCCACGGCCCTCACCGCCCCGCTGGCCGGGATCTACGGCACGCCCGAGAGGACGCTAGCCGTCTACTTCTTCGATCGCGCGAAGGACGAGGTGGCCCATGCCGGCCTCCTCTCCTCCGACGCCGAACCTGCCTGAGACCGCCGATGCACCGCTTCCTCACCGAGGACCAGGCCGCCCTGCGCGAGACGGCCCGCCGCTTCGCCGAGCGCGAGGTCCTGCCCCGCGCCGCCGCGATCGACCGCGAGGACCGCTTCGACCGCGCGCTCTACAAGGGCATGGCCGATCTCGGCCTCTTCGGCGTGGCGCTGCGCGAGGAGGCGGGCGGCGCCGGCATGGGCGCGACCGGCGCCTGCATCGTGATGGAGGAGATCGCCCGATGCTCCGGCTCGGTCGGCAACGCCTTCGCCATCCCCGTGGAGGCTGCGCTCTTCCTCGACCATCACGGGAATGACCGCCACAAAGCGATGATCCCCGGCATCCTCGCGGGCGACATCATCCCCGCCACCGCCGTGACAGAACCCGACCACGGGTCGGACGTGGCGGGCCTCCGTACCACGGCGAAGCGCGACGATGAGGGCTGGGTGCTGAACGGCACCAAGGCCTGGGTCACCTTCGGCAACGTCGTGGACGCGCTCATGGTCTTCGCCCGCAGCGGCGCGGAGACCGGTCCGGGGGGCGGGCACAAGGCTATCTCCTGCTTCCTGCTGGACGGCCACGCCCCCGGCATCCACCGCGGCAAGAACGAGGAGCTGCTGGGGATGCACGGGCTGGAGGACTGCATGATCACGCTGGACGGCGTGCGTGCCCCCGCCGACGCTGTGGTCGGGCCGGAGAACGGCGCCTTCAAGATGGCCATGGGCAACTTCAACTTCAGCCGGCTGATGATGTCCTCCATGGCCCTCGGCATGGCCCAGGCGGCGTTCGAGGACGCAGTGGCCTACGCGAAGACGCGCAAGCAGTTCGGCACGGCCATCATCAATCACCAAGCCATTCAGTTCATGATCGCCGACATGTCCACGGACATCGCGGCGGCCCGCATGCTGATCCAGCACGCCGCCCGGCTCTACGACGCGGGGATGCCGATCGCGAAGGAGGCGGCGCAGGCCAAGCTCTTCACCACGGACATGGCGGTGAAGCATGTCTCCAACGCGCTGCAGATCCACGGCGGCAACGGCTACTCCCGCGAGTACCGGGTGGAGCGCCTGTTCCGCGACGTACGCCTCGCCCAGATCTACGAGGGCACGAACCAGATCCAGCGCATGATCATCGCCCGCCAGGTCGAGAAGGAGACGGCCTGATGGGTGCCACCGCCCCGCGCCAGATCCTGGCCGAGGAGGCCGCCGCCCTGGTGAAGGACGGCGACTTCGTCATTGTCGGCGGCAATGGCGGCACCGGCACGCCGGAGGCGCTGATCGAGGCGGTGGAGCGCCGCTTCCTGGCCGGGCAGGGCCCGCACGACCTGACCCTGTTCCACGTGACGGGCATCGGCGCGATCCACGAGCACGGGATGTGCCACTTCGGCCACCAGGGCCTCGTCAGGCGTGTCATCGGCGGCCACTACGGGCTGCAGGTGCCCTTCATGGCGCTGATCGACGGCAACCACATCGAGGCCTACAACTTCCCGCAGGGCGTGATGACCGGGCTGTGCCGCGCCATGGCTTCCGGCCAGCCCGGCATCCTCACCCATGTCGGGCTCGAGACCTACATGGACCCCCGCCAGGGCACGGCCGAGAGCGGCGGCCGCATGAACGCGCGCACCACCGAACAGCTGGTGGACCATGTGCGCCTGCTGGATCGCGACTGGCTCTTCTACCGTGTCCCCGGCGCCCCGCGCATCGCCCTCATCCGCGGCACCACGGCGGACGAGGACGGCTACGTCACCATGGAGCACGAGGCGACGACGCGGGAGGACCTCTCCATCGCGCAGGCCGTGCACAACGCGGGCGGCACGGTGATCTGCCAGGTGAAGCGCCTCGCGCGCCGCGGCAGCCTCAACCCGCACATGGTGAAGATCCCCGGTTTCCTCATCGACTACATCGTGGTCGAGCCGGAGCAGATGCAGACCTTCGGCACGGCCTACGACCCCAGCCGCAGCGGCGAGACGCGCGTCCCCACCTCCTCCATCCTGCCGGACCCGATGAGCGAGCGGCGCGTGATGGCCCGCCGCGCCGCGCTCGAACTGCGCCCGGGCGACGTGGTGAACCTCGGCGTTGGCGTCTCCGCCATGATCCCGAACGTGGCGGCGGAGGAGGGGATCGAGGACCTGATCACCCTCACGGTCGAGGCCGGCGTGATCGGCGGCGTGCCCGGCCATGCGCGGGAGTTCGGCACGGCGGTGAACCCGCGCGCCATCATCGACCAGGGCTATCAGTTCGACTTCTACGACGGCGGCGGCCTCTCCTGCGCCTTCCTCTCCTTCGCGGAGGTGGACCCGCAGGGCAACGTGAACGTCACGAAGTTCGGCAACCGCTTCGCCGGTGCGGGTGGCTTCATCGATATCACCCAGAACACGCGGCGCCTCGTCTTCAGCGGCACGATGACGGGCGGCGGGCTGAGGATCGGCCTGGCCGAAGGCGGCATCGCCATCCGCCAGGAAGGCCAGATGCGGAAGTTCGTGCCCGCCGTGGAGCAGATTAGCTTCAGCGGCCATCTGGCGCGGGAGAAGGGCCAGGAGGTCACCTTCGTGACTGAGCGGGCCGTGTTCCAGCTGGAGCGCGAAGGCGTGGTGCTGACCGAGGTCGCCCCCGGCGCCCGCATGCAGGAGGACGTGCTGGACCAGATGGGGTTCCAGCCCCTCGTCAGCCCTGCCGTGAAGCCCATGGATGCCCGCCTGTTCCGCCCCGGCCCGATGGCACTGCGGGACGAGTTCCTGATGAAGGCCGCGCGCCCGAGGGTTGCCGCATGAGCGCTTCCGCTCCCGCCCCCGACAGCCTGTTCCTGGAGGACATCACCCTCGGGGAGGAGTGGCGCACCGGTACGCACACCGTAACCGCCGCGCAGATCGCCGCCTTCGCCGAGTTGACGCGGGACCACCACCCGCTGCACACGGACGAGGCCTACTGCAGGAGCCGCGGCTTCCCTACCGTCATTGCGCACGGGCTGTTCGGCCTCTCCCTGATGGAAGGCCTGAAGACCGAGCTGCGGCTCTACGAGAGCACATCCATCGCCTCCCTCGGCTGGGACAAGGTGCGCTTCCGCGCGCCGATCCTCGCCGGCGACGAGCTGCACCTTCGCACGCGCTTCACCGCCAAGCGCCCTTCCCGCAACCCCGACCGCGGCGTGGTCACCGAGTTCCTGGAACTCGTGAACGCGCGCGGCGAGGTGGTGATCGACGCCGAGCACGCCTCACTCATCCTCGCCCGCGCCGCCGCCTGACGGGGCGAGGCACGCTTATTGCGACGCATCCTTCTTGATCTGAGGTGACCGCCTCCTCTGCCTGCCGGTCGGGCACATCCAGCAACGGGATATGTACGATGACCATGCGACGTCTCCTTCTCGGCCTCGCCGGCGCCGCCCTTCTCGGCGGAGCGGCAGGCGCCCAGACCTGCACGCCCCGCGTGCCCGCCGGCAGCTTCGTGGAAGGCGGCAAGTGGACCATGTCCATCAATCCCACCCTGCCGCCGCAGCAGTTCGTGGACAGCCGCGGCGAGCTGCAGGGCCTGAACGTGGAGCTGGCGCGCGCCGCCGCGGCGAAGATGTGCGTGGAGCCGGTCTTCCTGCGCATGGACTTCCCGCCGATGATCCCCGGCCTGCGCGCCGGCCGGTTCGACACGATCAACACCGGCATGTTCTGGACCGAGGAGCGGTCCAGCATGTTCTACGTCGTGCCCTACGCGCAGCAGGCGATCAGCATCTATACCCTGCCCAACAGCGCGCTGAACCTGACGAAGTTCGACGACCTGTCCGGCCGCACCGTTGGCGTGGAAACCGGTACCTACAATGAGCGCAAGGCGCGCGAGGCGAACGCGGAGATGGTGGCGCGCGGTCTGCGACCCGTGAACTTCCGCACCTTCTCTACCGCCAGCGAGACGGTGGCCGCCCTGCGCGCCGGCCAGCTCGAGGCGGCCATCAACATCGACGAGACCGCGAACGAGATGGTGAGCCGCGGCATCGCCAAGATCCACGTTCGCAGCCTTTTCGGCACCGACATCACCTACGCCTTCCGCGACCGGGCCCTGGCCCAGGCCTTCGCCGCCGCGCTGAACGAGCTGAAGGCCGACGGCACCTATGACCGCCTCTTCGACAAGTTCGGCATGACCCGGTTGGCGAACACCAGCTTCGCCATCCGCGGCAGCGGCCCGAACTGAGCGCACGCCCCTAGCCGAGTCCGCACCTAGCCGAGAAGGATCAGGCCGATGTTCGACGTACAGGCCTTCCTGACCTACCTGACTAACGCCTACCTCCTGGAAGGCGTCGGCGTGACGATCGGGCTGACGATCGCCACGATGATCATCGGCCTGATTCTCGGCACCATGCTGGCGCTGATGCGCATGTCGAAGACTGTCGCGCTCTCTGGCGTGGCGGGCTTCTATGTCTGGGTTTTTCGCGGCACGCCGCTGCTGGTGCAGCTCGTCCTCATCTACACCGGCCTGCCACAGCTCGGCATCAAGCTCGGCGTCCTGCCCTCTGCCCTTCTCGCCCTCAGCCTCAACGAGGCCGCCTACCTCTCGGAGACGATCCGCGGGGGTTTCAACGGTATTCCCAAGGGCCAGACCGAGGCCGCCAAGGCCCTCGGCCTCTCCCGCTGGAGCACGCTGCGCCTCGTCCTCATGCCGCAGGTGGCACGCCTCATCATTCCGCCGCTAGGCAATTCGCTCAACGGCCTCCTGAAGGCCACCTCGCTCGCCTCCGTCATCTCGCTGGAGGAGGTGATGCGCCGCAGCCAGGTGCTGATGCAGGAGAAGTTCGAGGTGCTCGAGCTCTATTCCGTCGCCGCCGTCTACTACCTCGTGCTCACCACTCTTTGGAATCTCGTTCAGGTCCGGCTGGAGCGCCACTATGGACGGGGCTATGCCGAGCCCGATCGTGCGGCAGTGCTGGTTCAGGCCCGGACGGTGGAAGCAACCTGACCGGGGCAAGCCATCCGTCGCGGGCCTGTTCTGCAGGCTCAGGCCGGACTGGCGGGAGAGGTGAGCGCGCCCGTCGGCAATCACGAAGGCGGCCATGCCGCTGCGGAGGCGGTGTTCCGTGTCGAACAGGATAACGCAGAGCGGAATCCGTTCTCATCGGCGCAGGGCGATGCTTCGGCCGCTGAGCACCTCGGCGGCGCCCCGTTCGAGGATGGCGGGCCCGAAGTATATAGGCGTGACGTTGAAGAGGCGGAGGCCATAGCCTGCCAGCGAAGTTCGTAGAACTCCGGAGTACTCGTGGGAACGAAATTTTCGGCGCGCGCGAAGCTTCCGCTCCAGGGCACACCAATCTTGCGGCCCTCCACGGTTGTGGCACCGGACAGGATCGACGCGTGTAGCGATTCGGCGACCGCTGGGATGATCAGGCGGTCCTGAACGCTGGCGCCGTGAGACGACAACCACCTGCAGATCCGGGTGGGCCAAGCTATGGTTGCTTGTCAACAGTCTCGGGGGAATATGGTGCGCTATCCCTGCCAGTACCGTCCGGCCAACCCCCCCCCCTCGCCCCGCTACCGACCACCCGCACCAGAACTGCCACGGAAGCCTTGCTCGCCATCCCGGATATCACCGTGCGCCTTCTGGTCAGTCACAGCTTCCGTGAGAATATGCCAAAAATTCTGGCCGGGTCTCCTAACGAGGACTGGTTACTCTTTGCATTTGCTTGTGACCCCGGTTGCAAAGCCCACGGCAGCGAGGAACGGGGAAGAGAATTGTACAAATTTCTGTACTGATCTCGATATTCGAGAAATCCTCTGGTACTTGTTTGCAGGTGGGTTGTACTTGCGTGCGGAGAACCAGCATCTTATCGTAAACGGAGGGTTAAATGTAAAAGTGCGGAGACAGCCTTGTCACAAGAGGTTTTAGTGCCAACATCAATCGGCGAACTCATCGATAAGATAACTATACTTGAACTCAAAGCACGGTTTGTTTCTGACCCCTTAAAATTGAGTAATGTGCGGCTTGAACTGAACGCTTTGTCAGCGATTTTTTGCCCTATCCAAGCGGCAGCGCCGGAAGGAACTACCGAGTTGATTGACCAGCTCCGGCGGGTCAATGAGACGCTCTGGGTGGTCGAGGACGATATACGTGATCGCGAGAGGCTGAAGGACTTCGGAGACGAGTTCATCCGACTTGCCCGTGCTGTCTACTTCACTAATGACGAGCGGGCTACTCTGAAGAAGAAGCTGAATATTATGCTCGGCTCAAAGTTCGTGGAAGAGAAATCTTACAAAGATTTCTAGCAACAGTTGTGCCTATGCCCGTTCGTCGCCGGGAAGCTCCGATGTTTTCGCCCTCCTCTCTTCTCCGTCTGGCCGGCCTGGTCTGGCGCTTGTGCCATCCCGCCTGTGCCGGCTCGGAACAAGAGGGGCTCTGCGCTGGGTATCACGGCAAGGCGCACGTTCCGGCGGCAGGGGGCTTCTGCGGTCCGCGGTGGCGGACACCTAAGCGACCTGCCGAAAATCTTTGGGTCTTTGCACAGGGCGAGTGGGCATGATGAAAGTGGGGAACGAACGGGAGCATGCCGGCACCGATATGGTGCATGCGGCATTCGCCCTTCTCCTGGGTCGATCGGCAAGCCCCGCCTCGACGGTTGCGGAGATGGCCCGGATGTCACCGGCCGCGCTCCTCCAGCGCCTGACCTCGTCCAACGAATTCCGCACGAATGTCATCCTTCGCCTGGTGAACGGCGAGATGCTGCCGCACGAGCGCCGTCATGCGTCTCCGCCCTCTTCGCTTGTGGATTGGACTATCGGCGTCACGAAGCCGGAGGCCGCCGCAGCCGTAAGGGCGGCGGGCACATGGCGCGACCTTCTCCTTCTCCTGCTGCGAGATCCGGCGGCAGGGCAGACGATCCTCTCTCCGGCGCGTCGCCTCGAGGTTCTGCAGGCCCTGGAGGCTGTTCCGGGTACGCGCCGGATAGACGGGGAGGGCGGGCCGGCTGCTACCCCCTCGCGGGATCCTGGGTCTGAGACGCCGACGACGACGGCCGAAGCTCTGGAGCAACTGCTCCGGATGCTCCCAGCAGCGGAATTCGGCGAGTTCTGGACCAAGTTGGAAGAGGACATCTTCGGCAAACGTGTCCGGCAGCTCTTCCGGGAGAAGCGGTGGGCCGATCTGAACGCCCTGCACAGGGCTGGCGAAGGCGCGCGAAAGAAGCGTGCCGAAATTCAGACCATGATTGGCCGCAGTTACATCTACGCCGGAGAATACAGTACCGCAGCACGGCTGCTGAGCAGTCTCGCCACGGAATTCGAGAACGACGCGACGATCCAGTTCTATTCCTCAGTCGCGCTCGCACGGAACAACGATCTCGAGAGATCCGTGAGCTTTGGCCGCCGCGCGATCGCGTTGCGGCCGAAAAACGACCAGTATCTCTCCGACCAGAGTGCTGTCCTGCGTCAACTTGCCCGTCAAAAGACCACGGAGCAGGCCGGCCGCGTGGCCCTGCTGGAGGAGAGCATTGACGCGTGCCGGACTGCCATCCAGATCAATCCGGATCGTGCCGAGAACCTGGGATTCCGGATCGCCCGGAACTTCTTCGACCTGCGCCGCTTTCCCGAAGCGCTGGCAGCAACGGAGAAGCTGCTGAAGTTGAAGCCGGACAACGTGTCGTCGCTGATGCTGCGCAGTGACATCCTCCTCGCGCTGAACCGGGCCAGTGACGCGCTTGCCATCGCCAAGCGGGTCGTGGAGATCGAGCCCGGTAATCAGGGCGCCCAGTACCAGCTCCGCTCCCTTCGGACCCTCATCGACGACGATGAGGACCGTTCCGAGAGCCATTCCGTAGCCCTGGTGACGATCTTGCCGGAGGCCAAAGCGATCGCCGGCTCGATCTTCAGCGTGGTGGAAGGCCAGTTGCAGGAGGTGGCGCTTCCCGAGGCGCCGCCTGACGGTAGCCCGCTGCCGATGCTCAGCAGCATCCCGGCGGAATGGGTTATCCTCCATCCCGCCGGTACGGCGGCCCCCGCGATCTCCGCGGCCTGGATGGTCAGGCTGCACGAGAACGGCCTGCGGTGGAGCGGGTGCCTGCTGATGGAAGACGAAGCGGGCTCACCGCAGGAGATTTGGCGTCGCGACCTGATCACTCTCCTTGCTGAATCCGGGTTGGTCCCCGAGGTGGCGGATCTTCCGAGCGTTCTCGCCAAGCAGGCCGCCCTCGTCGCGACCGTCGATCTGTCCGGTTCCCGCCCGGTCCCGGAGCTGTCGCAGGCCGCAGGGCGGCAGGATCGCAGGACCGTCGTGCTGATGTCGAAGCACGGCGTCGTCAAATTCGGGGGCGGCGAACAGTTCCTGGACAGCATGGCCGAGCACTACGCGGAGATGGGCTTCGACCCGATCATCGTCGGCACCCGTCCGGAAATGGTGGGGCAGTCCGGCCTGGAGAACGGGCGCGCCTTCCACTTCATCGAGGAGAGTGCGGCCGCCATGCGGCGGTTCCTCCTGGAAACCAAGCCCGCGGTCGTGCACGTGCTGTCCGGGCTCGGCTACCAGGTGGCCGACGCGCTGGAATACCTCGACGTTCCGTTCATCTACGGTGTTCACTTCTGGCGCGACTGTCTCGGCCTGATCGAGGGCGACGACCGGTTCTTTCTGAACTTCGACCGTGATCCGATCCCGCGCCCGGCCTTCCGCCGCATCCTGCAACGCGCCGCGGCGGTCTACTCCAACTCCAGCTATACCCAGGCGGTGCTGGAGGAGGCCTTCCATGCCCGGACGCCCATCATCTACTCCCTGCCGCGTGACATCGACCCGACGGCGCAGGCAGACCGCGAGCGGGAAGCCCAGGCGCTGCTGGGAGACAGGAAAGACTTCGTCCTGCTCGTCAACGCGAAGGCGGAGAAGGGCTTCGACCTGCTCCTCGCGGTGGCGCGCCTCTGCCCGGACATCCCCTTCGTCGCCATCTCCAGCCAGTCGGACCAGAGCGAGGCGGAGGCTGCCGTCGCCGAGGCGGGCGCCGGGAACGTCGCGATCCTTCCGCGGACCGATCGCATCGACCTTCTCTACGGCAGGAGCAAGGTGGTCGCGGTACCGAGCTACCACTTCGTGGAAACCTTCAGCCGCGTCTGCATCGAGGCCCAGCGCTTCGGGAAGCCGGTGCTCGGCTCGGATCGCGGCAACGTCCCCTATCTTCTCCATGAATCGGGCGTGGTCCTGCCGGAGGATGCGGATCGCTGGGCGGCCGAGTTGCGCCGGATCTACGACGATCCCCCCTACTACCGCGGCTTGGCTGCCCGGGCAGAGCAGAACTCCTCCCGCTACGGCTACGACAGGCAGCGCCGGGCCCTCCACGGAATCGTCTCAAGCCTGGGCGATCAGATCCTGATCGGCATCGGCTCCGGCATCGGCAACATGCTGCATGTCGCGCCCATGGTGCGGAACATCGCCCGCCGGCTCGGCCGCAAGGTCGACCTCGTCGTGGCCGAGGATCACAAGAACAGCCTCTTTCTCCTGCAGAACTCGGAGTACGTGAACGCCGCCTTCTCCCTGCGGCAGACGGTGCTGCGCAGGCGCTACGACCGGGTGTTCATCACCCACTCCTTCGGCAGTGCGCGCGTGCCTTTCCTGGCGGGCCGGACGCTGTACTCCCGGGACTGGATGATGTTCGAGCCGGGCGGGCCGTTCCACGAGACCGTGTTCAACCTGGAGGCTGCCAAGGCGCTGCTCGGGGTTCCCTACGAGGATGCGGACGTGACGGAATACTTTGTCGCGAACTACGCTTATCGGAGACCCCTGAACGGCCGCCGGATCGGCCTTCACGGCGGATCGAAGGACGGGTTCTGGAGGAGCAAGCGGTGGCCCGGCTACGTGGAGCTGGCGCGGGAACTGCGGCAGCACGGCTACGAGGTGGCCTCCTTCGGGGTGGAAGCGGAGTACGTCCCGGAGACACTCGACCTGACCGGCGGCACCATCTCCGAGATGATCGAGGGGATGATGACCTGCTCGTACTTCATCTCCAATGACAGTGGCCTGATGAACATCGCGAATGCACTCGGCATTCCCCTCACGGCGTTGTTCGGACCCACCAACCCCGGGACGCGCGGCCCGCTTCGCCCGACGAGTTCCTGGCTCGGCCTTACGAAGGATTGCGCGCCGTGCGAGATCAGGCCTTCTCATGTGAAGACGTTTCTTTCCGGCGAATGCAACTGCATCCAGGAGTTGGATTACCGAACCGTCCGCGACCACGTGTTCGAGGAACTGCAGCGCCACGACCTGCTCCTGGGTGCGGCAGGTGAGGGGGCCGCAACGCCTGCCATGAGCTTCCACGGTTCGGAGAGACAGGGCGCTGCTGCAAGGGATGAGGCGTCCGGTGCATCGTCGCGTCGACTGGCAGCTCCTTAGGCCTGTGCTTGACGAGAGACCAGGAGCGGCGGTGCCGCGGCGGGATGCCGAGATCCACGCCTTCCACGAATCGGCTTCCTCCGGCCGGCCCCACCCTCATGGTGGTGCAGATAAGTCCTTGCCGCCCGGTTCCACCGTGATGGCTGCCAACTCGCTCGTGGGCTCGGTGAGCGTCGTGGTGCCCAACTACAACTATGCCCGCTACCTGCCGGAACGCTTCGCCTCGATTGTTGCGCAAGGTCGGATCGTCCGGCACCTGACCTTCCTCGACGATGCGTCGAGCGACAACAGCATGGAGATGGCCGAACCCCTTCTTGCCGGTCTTTCCATCCCGGTCACGGTGCAGCGCAACGCCGTGAACTCCGGATCGGTCTTCCGCCAGTGGGCCCGGGGCGCCGAAGCGGCGGAGGCGCCGTTCCTCTGGATCGCGGAGGCGGATGACAGCGCGCGGCCGGAGATGCTGGACGCCCTCGCCCGGCGTCTCTCGGGCGATCCGACCGCAGCCTTCGCCTTCTCGGACTCGGCCGCGATCGACGCGGACGGTGCCGTGACGCAGGAGAGCAGCAAGCCGTACGCTGCCATGTTGGGCGATGATGTCCTGAACCGGGACGCGACCCTGACCGGGAGGGAATTCGTCGGCCGGTGCCTCTGCCCGCGCAACCTCGTCGTCAGCGCCAGTGCCGTGCTATGGCGTACCGAGGCGTTGCGCGCTGCGTTGGGGAGCCTGGGCGACTCCGTCGGCCGCTGGCGCTGTGCCGGTGACTGGCGCATCTACGCGGAGGCTGCCCGGCCGCAGGCACGGATGCACTATGAGGCCCGCCCCTTTAACCTGCACCGTCGTCACGCGTCGAGCGTCACGGGGTCGATCCCGGCTGCCTCTCACTTCGCGGAGGTTGTTGCAATGCACTCGACGCTGCGGCGGCTCCTGGACCGGGGCGCCGATCCGGACGAGAGGATGCGGCGCTATCTTCGTGATCTTCGGCATGCCTGGCATCTCGGCTAGGCCCTTTCCGCCGGAGTGTGGCGAGGTGATCCCCGGTCCTGCTCCGCGCTCCGTGCGGGGCGAGCCGGTCCCGGCAAGGATCCTTGAGTGGCTTCGAGCATGGAGAATGATCGCGTGAGCGAGGTCACCGAAGGCCAGGGCACGACCCGTTCGGCGGGCCGTGTCGAGGTGTTCACGCGGCATGGCCGGTTTCTCTATGTGGCGGGATGGTTCCAGGCCGCTGAGGACGATCTCTCGGAGGAGGTGCCGCGGCTCGTGCTGCGCTGGGGAGAGGAGAGGCGCGCGATCGCCCTCCGCCGCCTCCGCGAGCGGCAGGATGTGGCGGGCAGGGACGGCCTGCCGGCCGGGCGGGGCTTTCAGGTGCTGCTGGACGGTCCGGAGACGGACGATCCGGCCTCGGCCACGCTCGAGCTCCGTGGCGAGGCCTTCCCCCTCGCTCCCGCGCTGCTCCGGCCCACCCCGTTCCGCCCGCGGGGCGGGCTGGACGTGCCGGGCCGGGATGGCGTGAGCGGCTGGACCGTCGACGTGCCCGGCGAGCAGCCCCTGCTCGTTCTCGAGGGCAGCCGCCCCCTTCCGGTGCCCCTGGACGTCCACCGGCCCGACCTGCCCTTCGAGGACGGCACGGAGGTGCCGCGCTTCGGCTTTCACATCTCCCTCGAGGCCCTGGCCGAGCACCTCCGGCAGGACGATCCCGCCACCACCCTCTTTGACGGCCGGTCACGCGAGATCGCCCTCGTCGCCTCGGGTGTCGAACTCGCCCGACAGCCCGTCGCCGTCCGGCGCGACGTGATCGGCAAGCTCGAGCGGACCGATGCAGGCCAGGCCGTGGAGCGTGCCCGGGGCCGTGTCGAGGTGTTCACGCGGCATGGCCGGTTTCTCTATGTGGCGGGATGGTTCCAGGCCGCTGAGGACGATCTTTCGGAGGAGGTGCCGCGGCTCGTGCTGCGCTGGGGAGAGGAGAGGCGCGCGATCGCCCTCCGCCGCCTCCGCGAGCGGCAGGATGTGGCGGGCAGGGACGGCCTGCCGGCCGGGCGGGGCTTTCAGGTGCTGCTGGACGGTCCGGAGACGGACGATCCGGCCTCGGCCACGCTCGAGCTCCGTGGCGAGGCCTTCCCCCTCGCTCCCGCGCTGCTCCGGCCCACCCCGTTCCGCCCGCGGGGCGGGCTGGACGTGCCGGGCCGGGATGGCGTGAGCGGCTGGACCGTCGACGTGCCCGGCGAGCAGCCCCTGCTCGTTCTCGAGGGCAGCCGCCCCCTTCCGGTGCCCCTGGACGTCCACCGGCCCGACCTGCCCTTCGAGGACGGCACGGAGGTGCCGCGCTTTGGCTTTCACATCTCCCTCGAGGCCCTGGCCGAGCACCTCCGGCAGGACGATCCCGCCACCACCCTCTTTGACGGCTGGTCACGCGAGATCGCCCTCGTCGCCTCGGGTGTCGAACTCGCCCGACAGCCCGTCGCCGTCCGGCGCGACATGATCGGCAAGCTCGAGCGGACCGATGCAGGCCAGGCCGTCGGCTGGGTTGCCGAGCGGGGCCGGCCGCAGGACGAGCACGCGGTCGACCTGCTGCTGGGCGGCACGCGGTGGACGACGGTCCAGGCCGATATCGAGCGCCCGGACCTGATACGGCCTGGCGTCGTTCGCCGCGGCGGCGGCTTCCGCGCGGCCCTGCCGCCGGCCCATCCCGGCGAGGGCGGACCGCTTCGGGTCGAGGCCGTTCCTCTCCACGGCACCGAGGCGCTGCCGGGGGGGACCGTGCTGGAGGCGCTGCCCGCCTGGCGGAGGGACTTCGGCGAGGTCGCCTTCCGGGTGCCCGATGACGGCCGCGTGCCCGTCTCGGTCGTTATCCCCATCTATAACGCAGCGGCCGAACTGGCCCGCTGCATAGACAGCGTCGTGCGCCACACCACTGGCGCGGCCCGCCTGATCCTGATCGACGATGCGAGCCCGCAGCCCGAGGTGGCCGAGGTCCTGGAGCGCTGGAGCGGCACGCCGGGGATTGAGATTCACCGGAACGCCAGCAATCTCGGTTTCACCCGGACCGCCAATCGCGGGATCGCGCTTGCCGGACGCGATGACGTCGTTCTGCTGAACTCGGATACGGCGGTTGGGCCGGGTTGGCTTGAAGGATTGCGCGCGGCGGCCCGCTCGGGCCCGCGGACCGGCACCGCCACGGCGGTCTCGAACAATGCCGGCGCGTTCTCGGTGCCCGAGTTCAACCTCGACAACCCCATGCCGGCCTGGTTCGGCGTGGACGACATGGCAAGGCTGGTCCGCGGCGCCGCCCTGCCGCTTCTGCCCGTGGTTCCCACCGGCCACGGCTTCTGCCTCTACATCCGCCGCGAGTGCCTCGACGCCGTGGGTGCTTTCGACGAGACGGCCTTCCCGCGCGGCTACGGGGAGGAGAACGACTTCTGCATGCGCGCCGCGCGGGCGGGCTTCGACAACGTGCTGGATGACCGGACCTTCGTCTGGCACCTGCGCTCTGCTTCCTTCGGTTCGGAGAAGGTGGCGCTGAACGCGCAGGGTCGCGCGGTGCTGGAGGATCGCTACCCGGAGTACGGGTTTCTTACGCGGATGTTCCAGGCGGACCCGGCCATGCTGGCCCTGCGCTGGCGGGTGCGGCGTGCCGTGCAGCAGGCCCTCGCGGAAGGCGTGGTTCCCCGCCCCCGCGTGCTCTTCGTGATCTCGACCGAGAGCGGAGGGACGCCGCAGACGAATCGCGACCTGATGGACGCCTTGTCGGACCGCTACGAACCCTGGCTGCTTCGCTGTGATTCGCGAACCCTGACCCTGTCCCGCTACGCGGGCGCGCGGTCCGGTGAAGCGGACACTGTCATCGAATCGATCACCCTGGAGCGCGCGATCGAGCCGGCCACGCACCGCTCTGCCGAGTATGACAGACACGCCGCAAACCTCGTCCTGCGGCATGGCTTCGAACTGGTGCACATCCGCCACATCGCGTGGCACGGGCTCGGCTTGCCACAGGTCTGCCAGCGGCTGGGCGTGCCTGTCGTTCTGTCCTTCCATGATTTCTACATGGCCTGTCCGGTCACGAAGCTGCTGGACGCGGAAGGGCGCTTCTGCGGCGGGCCTTGCACCGACGGGGAGACGGACTGCACCGCCGAGCTCTGGTCGGTCGGATCCGTTCCTCCCCTGCGGCATCGCTTCGTTCATCGGTGGCAGGCGATGATGTCGGAAACGATCCTGGCCTGCGACGGCTTCGTCACCACGTCGCCTTCCGCGCGGGAAACGGTGCTCCGCAACTTCCCTGATCTGGCGCAGCGGGACTTCCGGGTGATCCCGCATGGGCGCAGCTTCCACCGGCAGGAGATGCTGGCGGCCGAGCCGAACCTGGATGAACGGCTGCGCGTGCTGGTCCCCGGCAACATCTCGGCCGCCAAGGGCAGCGAGCTGATCGCGGCGATGGCCGCCCTGGACGGGGGGCGGGAGGTGGAGTTCCACGTGCTCGGCGCGGTGGACCGGCACCTGGCCGAAGCGCCGGGGATCGTCCTGCACGGGCGCTACGACCGGGAGGAGTTCGCGGCCCGCGTCGGCGGGATACGCCCACATCTCGCGGCCATTCTCTCCCTCTGGCCCGAGACCTACTGCCACACCCTCACCGAGTGCTGGGCTGTGGGCCTGCCCGTGGTGGCGACGTTGGAAGGAGCGCTGGCCGAGCGCATCGGCGCGAGCGGCGGCGGCTGGCTCCTGGATCGCTGGATGGCGCCTGAGGCCATGCTGTCCGAACTGCTCCGCCTGCGGCGCGAGCCGACCGAGGTGCGCGGACAACGGGACGCCGTGCTGGACTGGCAGGCCACCATTGGCCGCCACCGCACCACCGCGGCGATGGCGGCGGAGTACGATCGGCTCTACCGCGAGGTGCTCGACAGGCGCCGGAGCTTTGCGGTAGCTGCCGAGGCGCCGCGCATCGTCCTCACCCTGGACCGGGCAACGGCGACCCTGCCCACCCCGCTCGCCGTGGCAACGCGCAACGCCGTTTCGCGTACCTCCATCTTCCGCCCGATCCTTCCGTCCTTTCCCTTCGGCAATGCACTGGCCGGGATGGCGGACGCCGTCCTGGTCTCGCCGGACGCGCTGCCGCCCGGCGATCTCGAGGCACTGCGGCGGCGCTGCGCGGCAGCAGGGCTCCCCGTGCTGGAGGTGGCCTGCGGCCGGGAAGCCGGCGATGGGCTGGAGGTCGGGAGCGGGCTGGAAGCAGCCCGCTGGCTGTCAGACATGCCCCCTGCGCCGGAGAAGGTGGCCTCCGACGAGGGGGCAGCCTGCCGGGTCCTTTTCGTTTCCACAGGCGACGAGACCATGGTCGCAGCCCTTCGACCCGCTTTCGAGGATCTCTCAGCCCTGGATGTCGCCACCCTCGGCATCCTGGGGGGCAGGCCTGGGAACGCCCAATGGTACAAGGCCATTCTGACGGAGGGGAAGGATCCTGTCGCGGTCCTGCGCCGCGTGGCCGCGGCCCATGACATCGGCCTTGCGCCACCTGGACCGACCTTGCTGGCCATGGAGGCGGCCGGCCTTCCGGTCCTGCAACTTCCCGATTTCCGCACCGGCGATGCGGAGTTTCTGCACGATTGGTTGCTACGGCAGGTGGCCGAGTTTGCGGTCAACGCCGCGCGCCAGGCCGATGCGGCCCGGGCTGGTGCGGCGAAGGCACGTGCCGCGATCCTGCACAGGTCCGATATCGCGGCGCTGGACCGCCGGCTAGCCCAGGCCTTTCGAGGCGCTGGGAACAGCAGCCCGGATCCGCTGATCACCCGGTGAGGGCCGCTGTCCATCCCGGCAGTCCGGGCTGGAATGGCCGCAGGCCGGCCTGCCCTTGCAGCGTTGGCGCGGCGCGACTGCCATCCCGCTGCTGCCTTGACGCGGCATCCAGGCGCTCGGCAAGCGCGTGATCGCCGGGAACTAGGTCCTGCTCCGCAATATCCTGACGGGGACCAACAATCAGGTTTCCGTCCCGATCCGGAACGGCACAAGCCGCTGAGATGGCAGCGAATCGCTGGACGATCGGAGTGCCGTGACCGGCAGTCCCGCGGCAGACCGGGCCACCACGGCGCGGGGAGCCTGTAGAACCGCCCGGAACGCCGCAAAGCTGTCGCACAAGCGTGATCTCCATCCACCTCGGCAGGCCGGTCGATCCTGGAAACACCCTCCTTATTGGTGCTCTCGCCTTGGTTGAGCCGGGTCTGGCCATGTCCCATCGCCCGGGACACTTAAGTCCAGCGAGCCATTGTTCCGACTTCGATCCTCCCAAGAGACAGAATGCCAAACTTGGTGGGACAAGATTCCACCGAAGTGCAACATCTCACCGTGGAAGACACATTTTCGAGAACTGGTCTCGAAGCTTCTCGCAATGGTTGTGTTCGTCGCTGAAACACGCCAAAGAATGCTCGTTAAAGTAGTGCTAACGCTTACTTCACAATCTGTCGAGCTTTGTGTCTTCAACGAACGGGAGGCTCAAAAATGAGCGAGAGCAGCAGCGGGAATGGGATCTGGACCGCTCGAGGCTTAGGGCTCGGGGTCAGCGTCCCTGCGCTCGGCGTGGGCATCACCGGCAATCCGACCGACGGGGATGATCGCTTCGACGGCGATGCGACGCTCGTCGTCGGCGCGCTCGGTGTTCCCGTCGTCACGCTTGCGCTGGGTGGCGGAACGGACAACTACGCCGACGGCCTTGCGGGCGATGACATCCTGAACGGCAATGGCGGCAACGACTTCCTGATCGGCGGGGAAGGCGAGGACACGCTGAACGGCGGGGCGGACAACGACACCCTCGTCGGCGGGATCGGCGCGGATGTCCTGAGCGGCGGCGCCGGCGCAGACACGCTGAGCTATGCCGGGTCGGTCGGGGCGGTCACGGTGAACCTTTCCACCTCGACGGCCGCAGGTGGCGACGCCGCGGGCGATACCATCTCCGGCTTTGAGAACGTCGCGGGCGGCTCGGGTGGCGACACGCTGACGGGCAACGCCGCCGCCAACTCGCTGTTCGGCGATGAGGGCAATGATCGCCTCGTCGGCAACGACGGCAATGACACGTTGCGAGGCGGCAACGGCAACGACACGATGCTGGGTGGGACTGGCGACGACACCTTCATCATCGGCGAGAGCGGTGACGTCGCGTCCGAGGCGACTGACCAGGGCAACGATGTGGCGAATGTCAGCGCCGATTGGACCATTTCCAGCAATGTGGAGCGCGCCTATCTGAAGGCGGCCGTAACGGTGACCGGCAACTTCCAGGCGAACTTCGTCAGCGGCAGCGCGGGCGACGATATCGTTTTCGGGATGGGCGGGTCGGACGATCTGCGCGGCGCCGCCGGTGACGACCGGCTGGATGGCGGGGCAGGGGACGACCGGCTGGACGGTGGTGCCGGCGTGGACACGATGATCGGCGGAACTGGAACCGACAATTACTATGTCGATTCCAGCGACGATGTCATCCTGGAGTTGGCCAACGAGGGCAATGATCTGGCCTCTGTCAGCGCGGACTGGACGGTGGCCAACAATGTGGAGCGCGTCTACCTGAAGGACGCCGTGACGCTGACCGGCAATTCCCAGGCTAATTTCGTCAGTGGCAGCGACGGTGACGACACCATTCTGGGCCTGGATGGGTCGGACGATCTGCGGGGCGCCGCCGGCGACGACAGGATCGAAGGTGGTGCCGGCAACGACGCGCTTCGCGGCGGGATCGGGGCCGACACCTTCGTGTGGCGTGCCGACGCTCTGGGCGGTCGGGACGCGATCTATGACTTTCTCCGTGCGGACGGGGACAAGATCGACCTCTCGGCGTTGAACTTGACACAGGTGGATGACCAAACTGGTGCCGCGCAGTTCACTGTCACCTTCGATGAGGGGCGGGATCTTGCCCGGGTCTTCATCTATGAGGATGCAGATCGCGGTGTAGACCTGAACATTGCCGTGTACACGAATGGTGGCGGGCCGCTGACTGCGAGCGACTTCATCCTGTAGGTCAATCCGACGGGACCGACCGGTTGGCCGATTGGCCCACCGGTCGATTCCATCAGTGCCAGGACTACCCGCCGGGGCGCTGCCCCTGGCGGGTAGTTCTCATGTTCTGGCGCCTTTCGCGCGGCCAACAGGGGTAGCCGGCCGCAAGGAATTCAGGGCTGCAGCGATGCCGATGAAGATTTGAGATTACGCCGGGAGAAGTCCGGAACAACCAGCCATCAGCCAATACGAACTGCGGACGTTTTCTGCACCCGTGGGTTGGACACTTTGGCAAAGACGCCGACGCCCCGGCGCCAGCAC
This sequence comes from Pararoseomonas sp. SCSIO 73927, assembly GCF_037040815.1. Taxonomy (NCBI): domain Bacteria; kingdom Pseudomonadati; phylum Pseudomonadota; class Alphaproteobacteria; order Acetobacterales; family Acetobacteraceae; genus Pararoseomonas; species Pararoseomonas sp. SCSIO 73927. The sequence goes on along the minus strand of NZ_CP146232.1, from coordinate 1,158,869 downwards.
TGGAACAAGTAACCGATTAGACTGCGCGCTCCTTCTCCTTCGGAATCGCACTGAGTGAAAGCAGCACATCCCTCATCACGAGAGAACCGTACTCTGCAGTCATGTGGCGCAGGCCGTGCTCAGGATGGTCCAACGCAAAGCGCGGCTGGGTAAAACAAGGAGCCAGAATGGTTTCGGGGGGCTGGGTGACAATCGCCGCGCCGGTACTCCGTCCCAGATCTTCCAGGGCCTCCTGATAGGCCGTCACGACAAGTGGCATGTGCCCCAACTCCCATCGGCCGGACACATCGACCTCGCTGATCCTCGGATTGGGCAGCGGGTCGGCGACGAGTAGGACAGGCGCCGCAGTGAGGTGCCGCAGCTTTTGCAATAGCTGGAGCGCCGGCGTGTTGCTGAGAGCATCGCGGGCTGCGGCCCTCAGAGCCGCACGAGAGATCGGGGCACTCCGGCCTTCCAAGTATTCTAGCGTACGATGGCCAACCAGGACATCAGCCACGAATCCAATCCCGAAATAGCCGACAATTGCGTAGGCATCGTACGCCGATCCCACACGGTCCAGGCCGCCAGATGTCACCTTCATGTAGCGCCGGGAGGCGTCTGAGACGGGGAGCAACGCTCCATCCCGCAAGTGCATCCCGACCAGGCCATTTCCAGGCGCCCCGAAGAACACCGCCTCAACCCCGCCCCGGTTGAAGTCCGGCAATTCCCAGCCGCCCTTCATCGCCCCGAGATGCGAGTTGCCGATCAGTGCAATACGCATCAGCGGGCGAACGCCTCCAGAAGAACTTCCTCACAGACAATATCGTCGCTTCGAGCCCGGCGCGGAGCTACGGGGGCCGCCTCAACCTCGGGTGAAGCACTCCCAGTCCTGCCCTCGAAGAAGATCCGCATCACCGCCTCGACACCCTCCGGCGCCACGGCCCGAAGCGTCTCGTCGTAGAAGGTCTGGCCGAGGAAGGGCGTGCTGATGATCTCGTAAGAAGGGAAGTAGTCTACGTCTTCGAACTCCTGAGCTAGCTGTCCAGCTACCGCCCGCAGAACCGATTTGGAGTAGATCGTGGCCGACAGAACGTGGCTGCCGCTTCCAGTGGCCGTCAGAGGCACTGGCGACACGGTGAGGAGAAACTTCAGGCCTAGCCTGTTTCGAAGCGCGATTTTCCTGAACGCCAGAAAATCGGCCAATACCTCGGCGTGGGTGAAATTGCGGAAAGCACAACGAGCGGGATCATAGGTTCCCGCGATCGTGCCTGGCGCCGTCGGGAAAATCCGGCCCGTCTCCACGTCCTCCCAAGCCTCGGTCAGTCCGAGGGTAAAAACGAAGACGTCCGCCTGACGAAGCGCGCGACGAACGGACTTCAGGTGGTGGCGGCGGTGTACGGCCACCTCCTCAGGGCTGTCGAGCCCTTCCGGCTCGACAGAGGGGCGCATCGCGTCGAACCATCGGCCATCGCGTTCCCAGGCGACCGGCGGTGGCGGCGACGCGCCCGTCGCCTCCTGCATGACTTGGAGGAGCTGGCGCGCCGTATAGATGTTGCCGTAGCGAGCAGAGTAGAGGAGGTAGCCAAACTCCCTTGCCGTCTCCGGCCTCATGCGCCGCGGAGGTGGCTCAGTGTCGATCACGTTCTGCCCTCGGGCGCGGAGGTGGCGTGCGATGTGCTGAGCGAAGCAGGATCCCGCCGTCATCACCTTCATGTCAGGGGTGATTTCAAACTTCGGCTGCCACAGGTCCGTAGGCCCGCCCAGCCAGTCCTGGTTCCGTACGCCGGTCCGCCAGAATGCTCGGCGAGGCAAGTTCTGATAGGGCGAGCGCATGGGTCCAAGCTCCTGGCCGTGCTGTGAGGATCGGAACAAGTTGTACTGAATGCAAGCGTCTAGCGAATACCGAAACGTCCGCTGTCCACCTGTTGAGTCGCTCCAAATTCATCGACACAGATCAGCCTGAGAGAAGGTGCCCGTGAGCAGACCCGGGGTTTGGGAGGGGAGCCCGTTTGAACTCCAGGCCCTCATGCTCGTCTTTTCGATGTCGGTCAGACGGGACGGCGGCATGCAAGACGAGCCCCTGGGAGAGCCGGCCAGAGAGGCAATGGCGGTGCCCAGCCCTTCTCCGGCCGATTATTCGTGGCACAGCTTTGGCGGGAGACTGTTGCAATGTACCGGGTGCCGGTTTGCCACCCACACTTCTCAGACTTTGCCGGCCCAGCTGTCTCTCCATCCACTCCACCGTGCGGGATGTGCTATCCCGCGAAGCCTTACCAGTTCTCTTAAGCTCAATGTACGTGGCGGGACTGGAGATGTGGCGCCGTGCTGGCGCAGGAGGATGGAAGACTTTCGGATGACCGAGCTAACCCTTCTGGATGCCGAGTTGCGTCAGGGGTCCATCGCACTCACGATGGAGGTCGATCCGTCGCTGGCCGCGGAACAGCCTCCTCAGAATACGGTCCTGGCAAGAGTTTCGTTCCAGTTTGCTGAAGCCACGAACGTCGACGCTGATCTGAGTGCCAAGCTCCTGGTCCCGGTAGCCGGCGCGGCGTTCCGTACGGTCCTGCCCACCCCTCGAGCCGATGGTCCGCTGCAGGCCGTCCGCATCACGACGGTCCACCCTGAGGACAGGATCGTCTTCGAGAAAGGCCTCGACGATCGTCTCGCCCGCCTCTACCCGCTCGACGGGCCCGACTACGTCGACCTGCTGGCAAGCCACACCCGAAGGTGGGGCAGCGCGAGCACGCGTCATTTCCTGGCGGAGCAGGTCACGCGCTTCTTCGTGGACCATCCCGAGCACCGCATCGGCGCGTCGTTGATCCAGGCCTACAAGGCCGTCGAACTCGGGGATGCCGGCCTAATCGCGGCGGCGCTCGACATCAACCAGGCGGCGTTCGGCTGGTTGGAGGGCCTGTCGCTCGACTGGCATCCCCGGCGTAACCGCGAGCACCTGGAAGTCTCCTTGCTGACGGCCAAGTGGCATCTTCAGCTTGCTGCGGCCAACATCTCGGGCTTGCAGGCGACGTGTCACCACATGCTCGCGCTCACGTCCAGGCCGCAGGCAAATTACGCGACGCTCGCCTACTCCGCCTCCAAGTCGCTCCTCCTGGGCGGATGGCTCGAGTGGCGCCGGGGCGACGAAGCGACCGCCAAGCTCTTCTGGGACCAGACGGTTGCAATGTTCAAACTCGCCGTTCGCGATGCGGACCCCTACCGCGCGGTTCTGTTCCGGGAACTCGAGCACAGTCTGAACGCCGCTTGGCTGGCAGGTCTCTGCTTGCGCAATCTCGGCAGGAACCGGAACGACATGCCGACGCTGGAGCAGATCATAGACAGTGCGGTGAGGGTGCCGAGTCGGACCCGCCGGCAACTCCAGGCGATTCTGGAGCAGGCCGTACGGTCGGACACGGACAGCACGTCGCGTCCTGGATGACGGCGACAAGATAATGGATTGGCTGCAAAGCCGCGAAGGACAGTCAGGGCACCAGCGCTGCGCTGGTCAGTGCGGCAAGGCCGGAGGTGCATAGGCCTGTGTGATCCTTGTGGCACGGGGCATCACTGGCTATCAGATCGGGGGAATGGCCGTCTGCCCGGAACGTCGCTCGAGAAGGCTGGACGGTTAAGGGGAGGGCGCATGGAATCCTGGCGGAGACTGCGGTTTCGCTTCAGCCAAGCGGCCGTGGATGCAGGCCACAGCGTGGACTTCCTGGAGGGAGGCGGGATCCTCCTTCACCTCAAGCCGCGGGAAGCGGGAAAAGCCCTGGCGGTCAACAGCAGGGCCTCCGACCATTGGGACGAGGAGGTGCGCATCGAGCGGACCAGCCCTGAGCGGCCGGATCAGCTCGAAGTGGATCTCCTCCACACCGGGAACGGCGTGACGATCTTCCTGGGTGGTGAGCAGAGCGTCGTGTTCTCGCGGTGCGGAGATCTCCACCGCGCGACCGCCATCAGCATCCCCACGACGATCGACACGGTGGTGGACCCCGACTCACCCCCCTTGCCGCTGGTCACCCCACGGATCGAGAGGATCGTCTCCCCCGTCCCGCCGGAGCTCGGGACCGTGCCGGTCACCCGGCCCCCGGCAGCGAACGGCGTGGTGGATCCTGTGATGCTGGCGGACCTCGTCCGAACCGCGGCAGGCGAGAAGGACTGGGCACGCGTCGCGGAACTGGCGGCGGACCGGCCTGAAGCACTCCGGGGCGATCGCCGGGCCACAATGGACCTCGCGCGCGCCCTGATCCAACTCGGGCGAGGCCAGGAGGCCGAGGCCATCCTGCGCCGCTTGGGCATGGATGGGCCGCGGAAGGACGATGTCGCCTACCATCTCGGCCTCGCCCTGCAGAAGCAGCACCGCCACGACGAGGCGCGACGGCTCTTCCTGCAATGCCTAGCGGGGCACCCGGACGAGGCGCGCTTCGTCTTTCAGGCCGGCCGCGCGACAGCCCAGTGCGTGAGCGGCGGGTTCGGGAGTGCCGAGCCGCAGCCAGAGCTCATCGACGAGGCCATCGACCTGCTGACGCGGGCCGCAGGCCTCATGACCCGGGACGGCCGCCCGCATCGCGAGATGGCAGCCATGCTTCAAGGCAAGGGGCTGCTGGAGGAAGCGCTGGCCGCGCTGGTCGAGGCGCAACGGCGATCGCCGGCCATGACGGCGCTGCATCTCGAGCAGTCCCGGCTCCTCGTCCGACTGGACCGGATTGAGGACGCGCTCCAGCAGGCCAGGCTGGCCGCGGCGGCGGATGAGAACAACGATGCGGCGGCTTCGACCATCCGTATCCTCGAGCGATGGTTGGACGCGCGGCGGTCCGGGCCGTTCTCCACGGGAACGCTGACGGCCCCGTCCGGGCGGGATGGACGGGGCACCAAGGTTTCGGCATGACCCCAACACCCTCGCCCGTTCCGGAGGAGGCCGGCCGGTCGGCCTGGCTCTCTCATCTCGCGACCTTGCCAGAATGGCTCGCCGCGCCGGGCGAGGTGCCGCCCGTCGGGACATCCGCTGCGACAGCGACCGCACCGGACCGGGCGGCCGTCATCGAGATCCGCCGGGACGGCATCGTGCGGCAGCGGCTCTGGCGGCGGGACTACCTGCGGCAGATCGTGGAGTACGGCCTGGCCGACGGCGCAGTGGATGCTTCGGCGCTGCTGGCCCTCGCTGGGGAGAGGGCGCGTGTTCACGCCTACGAAGCGGCAGGCTCATCTCCTCCCGTGCTCGTCCGCTCGGAAGAGGAGCCCACGCGCGGAACGGTCCTGCTGGTCTCCCTCTTTGGCGTCGAGAAGTTCGGTGGGGCCGAGCACTTCCTCGAGCAGATGGCCGGGCTGTACCAGGGCATGGGGTATACCCCGGTCGTCGTCGGCTTGCGTGCCGAACGGCGCGGCGAGACCGGGGACCGGAATGGCGTCCGGTACGTCTTCATCACCGCCACGCCCGAGGCTCTCTTCCGTTTCGCATGGCAGGAGCAGGCTTGTCTCGCGCACGTGGTGTCGGGTTTCGGGCACGAGGCAATGGCGGCGCTTCGCTTCCAGAATATACGGCTTGTCTTCGGCGTCCATTTCTGGCGGGAGATGTTCGAGCCGCCGACCGCGAATCTGGGCTACTACCCGGATTGCCCGGATGGATACGTTCCCCGCCGCAACATGCAGCTCCTGCTCATGGATGCCGACGCCGTCTACGTGAACTCGCTCTTCGTCCAGGGCGTGGTCGAGAGCACGTTCGGCGCCCGGCTGAACGTCATTCCGTCCCTTCCCGCTGCCGCCGACACGGGCAAGGCCTCTCCCGCCCCGGTTCCAGTGCCGGACGAGCGTCCGATCGTGCTTCTTCCGAACAGCCGGTGGGACAAGGGATTTGGCCTGCTGCTTGGCATTGCCGCGAGGCTGCCGCACATCTCCTTCATTACTATCGCCTCCCAGTCGCCTCGGCAGGTTGCCGAAAGGCTATGCAGCACCGCCGGCCTGCGGAACGTCACAGTTCTGGACAGGCAGGATACGTTGGACGATCTCTACGGGCAGGCCCGCGTCGTCCTCACCCCGAGCTTCCAGTTCGTGGAAACATTCAGCCGGGTGGTGGTGGAAGCACAGGCCCGGGGCGTTCCCGTCATCGGAGCCGACCGCGGAAACATCCCCTTCCTGCTGAGGGAGAGCGGCACGGTCCTGCCGGAAAGCGCCGATCTCTGGGCCGAGGAGGTCCAGCGCCTGTTCGACGACCCGGATCATTGGCGCGCCCGTTCCGAGGCCGCGCTGCGGAACGCCGCCTCGCTGGATGTCCACCTCCAGGGGGATCGGCTCTCCCGCCTCGTCTCCGGGCTCACGGCGCCGATGCTTGTCGGGGTGGGATCAGGTGTCGGCAATGTCGTGCATACGACGCCGCTGATACGGCAGTTGTCCCGCCATCTCGGCCGACGGATCGACGTGGTGGTCGCCGGGGATTCGCCGGGCGCGCTCGCCGTCGTTGCCAACCCGGATTACGTCAACCACGCCTTCCTGTTGAACGACGTTCCCGTCCGCCGGCAGTACGACACCGTCTTCCTGACGAACAGCTTTGGGGAGCTGCGTCCGGCCTTCCGCGCGCGCCGTGTCGTGAGATCCCGGGAATGGGATCGCTTCCACGCGGGGCACCGCCTCCATGAGGCGGAGTTCAACCTTGAGGCCGCGCGGCAGCTTCTCGGGCTGGACTACGAGGCGGAGGATGTGCGTCACGCCTTCGTCGCGGGGCTGAGCCCGCGGCGTGGCCTATCGGACCTGGTGGGCTTGCATGCCGGCTCCAAGGGCGGAACCTGGGGCGCGAAGCGGTGGCCGCATTACGCTGAACTGGCGGCGCGGCTTCAGGCCTCGGGCCTGCGCGTGGCCTCCTTCGGCAGCGCCGAGGAGTATGTGGAGGGAACCATCGACCGTACTGGCGGCAGCGTCGAGGCGATGGCAATGGCGATGCTGGATTGCGGTGCCTTCGTGTCGAACGACAGCGGTGTCATGAACATCGCGAACGCCCTTCGCATACCGCTGGTGACTCTCTTCGCACCAACCGAGGCGAGGACGCGCGGCCCGCTGGGAACGCGAAGCGTCAGCCTCGCCCTGTCGAAAGCCTGTTCCCCTTGTGAGCTGGCCGGACCGTCAGGTCCTTTCGTCCAGCGTCGCTGTCATTGCATCGGCGAGATCGCGGTCGACACCGTCGAGGCGGCGGTCCGGCGCATGCTGGATACGGGGAAGGGCCTCGTTGCGGGAGAGATCCGACAGGCCGAGGACGCCGACAGCCTGTCATGAGCGAGGCCAGGACCCTCTTCGACGATGGGGGAGTCCGGGTGAGAGCCGTGGATGGTCATGGCAGCGACGTTGTCGTCGTTACCTTCGCGCCCTGGCAACGGCAGCAGAACGTTGCTGCCGAAGGCTTCGGCGAGACGTTCCTGGCATCGAGCGGCATCGACGCGATCCACGTGACATGCGCGCGGAACGACTGGTATCAGGCCGAGGCGATGGCGGCCGTGATCCCGACCATAACTGCCGCTCTGGAGGGTCAATCGCGGCGTCGCGTCGGGTACGGGTCGAGCATGGGAGGCTTCGCGGCCCTGACCTTCTCGGCCGCGCTCGGCCTGGACTCGGTGATTGCTCTCTCCCCGCAGTACTCGGTGGATCGGGCGCTTGTCAGCTTCGAGACGCGCTGGGCTGAAGATCTGGAAGCCTTGCGCTGGCGCTACCCAATGACAGCGGGACCGGGTGAGCGAGCAACGTGGAACCTTCTCTACGACCCGTTCTCCGCCGATGCGCGGCACGTCGACCTGATCAGGGCATTGCGGCCCGTGACGGAGTTCCGGCTGCCCTTTTCCGGGCACCCCTCTGGGGACTTCCTGAAGCAGACCCGTCTGCTCTCGAAGATGGTGCTGACGCTCCTTCGGAATGATGCTGAGCCCGCCCGCTTCCGACCGGCCGTCCGGTGCAGGCGCCGGCGGAGTGCAGCCTACTGGCGGCAACTGGCCCGGGTTCTTGCAGGACGGCAGAACCTTCCGGCCGCAATGCGCGCCCTGACGCAGGCGGTAACGCTGGCGCCAGGACATCTGGACTATCGGTACGCGCAGGGGCAGCTGGCAATGAAGCTGCGGGACTACACCATGGCCGTGGGGAGCTTTGAGGCGGCTGTTGCGGGGTCCCCGACGACAGCTCAATACTATTACAACCTTGCCCGTGCGCTACGAGCGGCCGGGAAGCCTGAGCCAGCCCTCGAAGCCGTGCGGCAAGCCATTCTGCTCAATCCCCGTGAGGAGTATTCCGGGCTCCTGCAACGCCTTGTCCGAGACAATGGGGAGCGCGGCTCCGCGAGCGCCTCCTAGGACCGGAGTGACGGCGCCAGGATCCGGAGGACGATTACAGGGAATCGATGCAGCGCAGGAAGCGGTCGATATCGACCGACCAATTCTGGCTGAGCAGGCGCGTCGTCTCACTCTCGTAGGTGCAGTCGTAGAGAACGTGCCGGAACCCGGCGAGCATCGACAGATTGTACATGCAGGCCAGATTGCGGTGCGGCCAATGGCGGAGCGGTATGACCTCGACCACCGTGCAAGGCTGGCCACTGCGGAACAGCATGTTCGAGAGCCCGGCCCCGTGCGTGGAGACGATCATTTCCGCCTCGCTGCACAGTCGTGCCTGCTCCGCGACGGTGAGCTCTCCCATGACGATGCAGTCGAAGCCCCGCCGTGTCAGCTCGGCGCACAGGCGTTCCTCATCGTGGAGGACCCTGGTGTTGGCGTCCCGGCGCGAGAGAAAAAGACGGCGGGTACGGCCGCCCGGAGAGACCACAGACTGTGGGAAGAGCAGAACGTCCTGGGCAGGCAGCACGTGCCGGGACAGCTTGGGGTCCGGCTCGAACCGCGTCGACACGGACGGCACCAGCGCCTCCCGCACGAAGGAGGGCCGGAGCAAGGGCAGCGTTCTGGCAGGGAGTTGCGGGAAGTGGTGATGCACGTCGTGGAAGGGCATCTTGAGCCGGTTGACGCTGATCGTCTCCCCGGGGTGCTCCTGGGCCAAGCGGGCCAAGCGGGCCAAGCGCGGCATGCACTCCACAAGCCAGTGATAGTAGTTGTCCGCCGAACGGGTGGTGCCGATGAGCGCCCGCTCGAACCAGGCATCCTTCCGGAAGACCGCGGCGAGGAAGTCGGCCGGCGGCTTGAGGCGCCCCGGCCGAACCACGTCCTCTACGGCCTCTGCCTTGTAGATGTTGAACGACACCGGATCGACCAGCACGTCGTGCAGGGTACTCACCCGCACGATCGGCTGCAGCGCCTGGCCATAGTAGACATGCGCCGGTACGGCCCTGCCAAGTCCTGCCTCGATGGACACAGGCTCACCGTCGGCCCACAGCTCGGGACGCCGAACAGGGACGCTTCGATAGCTGGTTGCCTCGCCTCCGGCATCCAGGAACTCGCGATACTTCCAGAATGAGGCCGCGAGATCGGGATCGACAGTGGTCCCCATCACTTGGCCGGGGTGTCGATCCGTTGAGAGGAGAGCATCTTGTCGAAGTAGGCGATGGTTTGCACCAAGCCTTCCCGCAGATGTACCCGAGGCTCCCATCCCAGGATTGCCCGCGCCTTCGTAATGTCGGGGCAACGCTGCATCGGGTCGTCCACCGGGAGGGCCGCGTTGATCAGCCGTGACTTGCTGCCGGTGATATCGAGGATGTGCCGGGCCAGCTCGCCGATGGTGATCTCGTGGGGGTTTCCCAAGTTGATCGGGCCTGTCACCTCCGACGGCGTCGCCATGAGGCGGATGAAGCCCTCGATCAGGTCGTCGACGAAGCAGAACGAGCGGGTCTGCTGCCCGTCCCCATAGATCGTGATGTTCTGCCCGGTCAGGGCCTGGATGATGAAGTTCGAGACGACGCGGCCGTCGTTCGGCAACATGCGCGGTCCATAGGTGTTGAAAATGCGCCCGATCTTGATCTTCACCTGGTGCTGGCGATGGTAGTCGGAGAACAGGGTCTCCGCGGCGCGCTTGCCCTCGTCGTAGCAGGCGCGCGGGCCGAGCGTGTTCACGCTGCCGCGGTACTCCTCGACCTGCGGGTGAACCTCGGGATCACCGTAGATTTCCGAGGTGGAGGCCTGGAAAATCTTGGCGTGCGTCCGCTTCGCCAGCCCCAGCATGTTCACCGCACCGATCACACTTGTCTTCGTGGTCTGCACGGGGTCGAACTGGTAGTGAACGGGCGAGGCCGGGCATGCAAGATTGTAGATCTCGTCCACCTCAACGTAGAGAGGGAACGTCACATCGTGCCGGAGTGCCTCGAAACGCGGATGATCCAGGAGCGGCTCTATGTTGGAGCGGCGTCCGGTGAAGTAGTTGTCGACGCAGAGGACCTCGTTTCCGGCGGCGAGAAGCCGCTCACACAGGTGAGAACCGAGAAATCCGGCTCCGCCCGTCACCAGGACGCGGTTTTGGCTCGGGAGGTCCTGAGAAGCCATCGGTTCCCGCGATCTCCATTCAACCTTAAGTTGCGCTTAGCATGACTGCCCCGGAGGTCGTAGGCAAGTGCCCGTCGTGGACACGCCATCTAAGGATCGGTCGATGAAATCCGGTTTCGGCCGCCGCGCCCTCTCGGGGCTCGCCCTCGTTCCCGCCCTGAAGTCCCCTGCGGTTTCCGGGCAGAGCGATGACATCGACCTTCTCGGACGGATCGGCGGGCGGCCGGGCCCGCATACCTCGATCCTTCTGGACGCGCTGGGAGAGGCCAGGGCGCGGCGCGTAAAGGTCATCGCGCGGGCGGGAACCTATCTCCTGGACGATGACATTTCGGTGGATTGGTCGGGCCTTCACCTTGAAGGAGAGGGCGAGGCAACGCGTTTCGTGCAGTCCACGCCGGGCCGCGGCTTCCTTCGGCTGAGCGGGGATAGGCATGTGATCCGCGGGATCGCCTTCAGCTGCGAGTACGAGCGACAACGCCTGGCTGGCCGCTGGCGGGGCTATGCGGCGTTCCAGCGGGTCTGTGCCGTCTGGGCGGAGGGGAGCAACAACCGGATCGAGGCCGTATCGGGACAGAACAGCTTCGGGGTGGTCTGCCTGCGTGGGCCTGTTCTGCCGCTCCGCGCCGGCCAGCCAGCCCCGGACCGCGCCGAGCCCTACGACTACACGGCGCGCTCTCGCGGGAACCAGGTCCGGGACATCGCGGGGCGCATGACGGATTTCGTGCTCACGGGGAACCAGCAGGAGGATCTACTCATCGATGGCGTGATGGCCCGCGGCACGACGGCGCTGTCGGTCCCGCCGCACGCGATCTACATGCAGAACCCCGGCTCGACCCGTGCCTTCTGCGGCTTCAGCCTGCGCGTCCGCGCCCGTCGGCTCGACGCGCAGGACAATCCGCACAGCGAGGCCTTCCGCTTCTCGGACATCCGCGACCTGACGATCGAGGAGGCCCAGGCGAAGGGCACGGTCGGCGGCCTCACGGTTTCGACGTGCGACGGGGTTGCTATCCGCGGGGGAGAATGGCGCAGCCAGGACGGAATGGATCGCGCGGGCCCGGCTGCGGTGCGCATCAGCCAGAGCGCGCGGGTTCGGATCGAGGGAGGCAGGGCGGATTACCGCGGGAGCGGCGTCGTCGTCTACAACGGGTCGGAGGGCGTGGACGTCGAGGGATTCGTGGTCCAGGACCGGATCGAGCAGGGAAAGCCTTTCTCGCCATTCCGCGTGGGCGACACGAGCGAGGCCCGTTTCGTCGGTTGCCGGCGTGAGCGCAGCGGCGCCGACCGGCCGATGTTCGTGGTGGTCGACCAGGCCACCGCCACTATTGAGGCCCCCGCCAGCGCCCGCTCTGCGCGCCTAGTGCATTGTGGGCCGGAGGCCAGGGTCCACCTGTCCGTCGATCCCGCGCGCGTCGATGGCTGGGATCCGCGCAAAAGCCTCTCTGGCGCGCCGGAGCGGGTCGACAGCGCCGTGTTGCCCGGACAGCGGCGCGCCGTCCGGGCCCTGCCCGGTGCGCCGGACAACGCCTGCCCGAGCCGCGAGCCCTGATCTTGTCGCCTTGGTTCAGGCCGAGTGGCGATTGATGGCGCGCCGCAGATCCGTGACTGCGATCTTCGCGTAACTCATGAGGAGCTCCTTCTCCTCCTCGGCGGCACCGTCGAGCATGGAGACGAAGTTCGCCACGACTTCGGGCAGCCTCAGCGCCATGACACGTGCCTCAAGGCTGCTCGCTTCATCCCGGGATTTGATGAAGGCCTCGACCTCCCTCAACTCGTCCGCCGAGAGCTTGCCCTTGAGGTCTTCCGCGATCTTCGGGTTCTGGCGGCGAAGAACGCCCACCACCGTTAGGCTGCCGGACTTGCCCTGATCGCTGGGGGGGGCGGATCGAAGGAGCTGGATCGACGTAGCCCGGACCCTGAATTGCATGTCGCCCTCGAATTTTAGCATAAAAGCTCGTAGAATGAGGGACCGACGCCTCCGGGAAAGTCAAGGCAGTCTCATCCAGCCTTGCCTCTATCCACTTGCTCCAGCATAGAGTGGCCGTTGCAGCGCCTCGCCCGTCCGGGCACAAGTCCCGTCTGGGCACAAGTAGGGTCAGGTTTCGAATGCCTCTCCGAATTCTCTGCCTGGGCGCCTACGCGAACGGCAACGTTGGCGACATGTACCAGGCCGAGGCTATCGCGAGGGCCATCCAGGCGGTTCGGCCGGATGCCGACATCGTCTCGGTCTCCCCCTCGAAGCGGCAGTCCACCTACCCTGCCCGGAACCACACTGCTGCCCCCGCAAGCGGCGCAATGGACCTCAATTTCATCAACGGCTTCGACATGCTGCTCGTCGGAGGCGGCGGCCTCCTCTCGGCTCCGCACGCTCCTCTCAACGACGAGGCCTGGGTTGCCGGCCTGAAGCTTCCGGTCGTTGCCCTCGCCCTCGGTGCTGCTGGCGACACGCCGGCCCAGTCGGCCGCTTTTGTCCGCAAGTGCCAGTTCTTCTCGGTTCGGGACGAATATTCCCGCTCGATGATCGGCGATTTGCGTCCGGACGTCGACATCGTGATGGATCCCATCCTGCTGGACCCGGTCGATCCCTTGCAGCCCTCCAGCGATGGCCGCGGCATTCTGTGGGTGCCGGGGAAGATCGTTCCCGGGACGACGGCGGCCTACACCAGCCTCATGTCGCGCCTCTACGATGCGTCGAACGACCTGATCGTCTCGTTCAACCCGGAGACAGATCGGCGGAGCGGGTTCGAGGACGTCTTCGGAGATGACGTCGAGTACCTCGACACGGCCGAGCGTTTCCAGGAGCTTGCGTCGACAAAGCGTTTTGTCGTTAGCGAACGTTATCACGGTTGCATCCTCGCCCTCAACAAGGGCATCCCCTGTGTGGGGCTTGCCCTCCGGAGCCCGACCGTCACGTCCAAGATCACCGAGATGTACCGCCGGCTCGGTTTTGCCGGAGGCATCTCCAACTTGGCAGAGAAGACGACCCGACAGTCCTTGCGTGGCCTCTCGAGTTCGCTCGACCTGCCGGCAATCACGGCACGTCTGGCGGAAGAACGCGCGGTCCTGCTGGCCTATCTCGACAAGGTTCTTCCCTGATTCCCTCTCGCGCATCTTGCGGGGCCGCAGCGTTGGAGTGGTTGTCAAGCCGCTGGTGACCGATGCTCGCCGTCGCCAAACACGGATCATGCTGCAATAGGATGACACCGCTGGATCGCTCCGCAGTGGTGAGGTACCACGGTTCAGGACGCGACAGCATATGGCCAGCCGCGGAAGCGATCTTGTACTTGCAACAGAAATGTTATGATCGCGGCTTGATCAGGTAAGATGATCTGACGATTTGGATCTCGCCTGACGTCGCCTGGCACACGGCCGATGCTCGGCCCGTCAGTGACCACTCGCTTCCAGGATCAGGTCCGCGACCGGCCGGGGCTGGGAGATCAACGAGACGTGGCTGGCCCGGAGTTCCACGGTCCGAGCGCCCATGCGGGACGCCATGAAGCGCTGCAGGTCGGGGTTGATCGTCCGGTCCTCGGTGGAGACGGCGTAGAAGCTGGGCCTGGAACGCCAGGCCGCCTGGCCCGTGCGCCCGGCCAGAAGTGCCCTCCGGAAGGGCTGCTGCACGGCGAAGAGGGCGCGTGCCCTGGCCTCGGGCAGGTCGCCCGCGAAGTCTCGCAAGAAAGCTTCTTCGCTCAGCCGCCCCTCGTCGCCGTCGAAGACAATGCCCGCCGACGCGGGCGGGGCAGGGTAGCGGGCCGCCAGGGCCGTGTAGTCCTCCCCGGCATCCGGTGCCCGCGCCGCCACGTAAACCAGGGCGGAGACTTTCGGATGGACGCCCGCCTCGGTCACGATCATGCCGGAAAAGGAATGGCCCGCCAGCACCGTGGGCCCGTCCTGCCGGTCGAGGACCTTGCGGCAGGATGCGACGGCCTCCTCCAGCGTCGTCAGCGGGTTCTGGACGGAGGTCACGTTCAGCCCGCGGGCCTGAAGCAGCGGAATGACCTCCGACCAGCTCGATCCGTCGGCGAAGAGTCCGTGGACAAGGACCACGTTGTTCGCTCGTGCCGGCGCGTTCTGAGCCATGGCCGGGGATTCGGCCAGAATGGCCGCTCCCACCAGCAGCGAGGTGGCGAGAGTCCTACGGTGAAGTGTCATATCACTCTCCGTGATTGCACTCTGCTCGGGAATGGCGGGAGACAGGACGACAGGGTGTAAGGTCATCCGCTCAGGCACGAAAGCATACTCGCGGGCCGCCTTGTGAGGCGGCGCCCGCTAATCCACTCAACACCTGATTGGGCCATCGGGCGGCTGCAAGGTCAATACGGCTATCCGGAACGTTCTTGCCTTCGATGCGGCGGTCGGCGCCATGGACAAGGGCGGCTCGGTCGTGCTCATCGGGTTGATCGCGGACCTTATTGCGGGACCTACGCCGCGACCAAGGCGGCCCTGCGTTCCTAAGCGCGCACCTGGACCGCGGAACCGGCGCCGCGCGGCATCCACGTGAACGTCGTCAGCCCAGGCCTTACCGACACGGCGATGATGGCGGCCACGACGGATGAGGTGCGGGCGGCGCTGGTTGGCCGAATTCCGCTCGGCCGCATGGCGCGGCCGGAAGAAGTCGCGGCGCAGCGCTGCTCCTCCTCAGCGAGGAAGCGAGCTTCATCACGGGCGCTGAACTCTGTGTTGATGGCGGGATGCGGCAGGTCTGACCCGTTGCGAGACAGCGGAGGACAAGCGCTCACGCGGCCATCGGTCGCTCGAAGACCGGCGGCCTTCCGCCCGGCGAGACCGCGCCGATGCCAGGGTGGTCTGTCCGCCTCCAGGCAGCCGGGGAAGGCATGGAAAGAACCGGAACGGGCGCCGAGCTGCCTCGACATGCTTGCCGGAAACGGCTCACTCGCCGTCCAACGGGAGCTCTATGGGCGCGAGCGCCGGGCAGCGAACCGATGTCGGGAACGTCGCTCCTACCCTACCAGGCTGCGAGCCTGGTGATCTCGCCTTGGGCGGCCCCCATGGCCTGCTTCCGCGTATCGGCGCCCAGCGCCACGCCCTTCGTGCGGACGAGGCTGATGCCCGTGATGCCGAAGAAAGCGAGCACGCCGCGCAGGGAGCTTTCATCCAGCTACCCGCGCGAGCGGGCCGAGAAGGGCGGGCAAGGGGCCGCTATCTGTCCATCACCCCCGCCGCGCGGCGCGCCAGGCGAGCACCATGGCGGGCCCGATTGTCGTGCCCGGTCCGGGATAGGTGCCCCGGAAAATTGAGGCCATGTCGTTCCCGCCGACGTACAGGCCCTCGATCGGCCGCCCCTCGGTGTCCAGGGCGCGGCCACTCGCATCCGCGCAAAGCCCCGCGCTGCCGGCTAGGTCCGCGGGCCGGACGGCCACGGCGTAGAACGGGCCCGGCCCGATCGGCCGCAGGCAGGGATTTGGCCGGTTCTCCGGGTCGCCGTTGAAGCGGTTCATCGGCGTGCTGCCCTTGCCGAACGCCTCGTCCACGCCTGTCGCGGCGAAGCGGTTGTGCTCGGCCACGCTCCGCTCCAGCGCAGCCGGGGGCACGCCGATCTGGCCGGCCAGCTCCTTCAGCGTCGCGCTCTCGATGAGGTAGCCGGCGTCGAGGAAGGGCGTCAGCCGCCGCTTGCCTTGGTGCACGAGCCCGATGCCGTAGTCGCGGATGAAGCCGCGATCGCAGACCAGGTGCGCCGGTCGTCCCGGCGCCGTTCCGGCGCGCAGCAGCCCCATGCAGAAGTCATGGTAGGAGTCCGACTCGTTGACGAAGCGCCGGCCGCCGCCGTTCACGGCGATCAGCCCGGGCTTGGCCCGGTCGAGCACGACATGCGGCCAGACGGAGCGGGTTCCATCGGGCCGCTCCAGCACGGAGCACGGCATCCACAGTCCGACGCTGTCCCCGGCATCGTCCAGGGCCGCGCCGATGCCCATCCCCGCCGCGATGCCGTCCCCGGTACTGCCCTCCGGCGCCAGGTAGAGAGGGCGCGCAGCCTCGGGGAACAGGCGCTCGCGCAGCGCTGGCTTCCAGGCCACCCCAACGGTCGCCAGCATCACCCCGCGCAGGGCAAGGATGGGCCTCTTGCCCTCGGGGCCGCGCAGCACCGCCCCGGTCACCCGCCCGCCGTCCAGCAGCAGCCCGGCGACTGCCGTATCGAAGCGGATCGGCACGCCCTGGCGCCTCAGGCTGTAGAGTAGCCACGCCACCAGCGCGTTGCCCATCACCAGCAGGTCCAGGCGGTTCCAGCTGCCGATGCCGAGCGCACAGCTCGCCCGAGCGGACGTAAGGGCCGTCACCACGGCGAGGAAGGCCATGTCTTCTCCGCCATCCTCCTCGCCAGCACCGCCCTCTTCTGAAGAGCCGAGGCTCGAGCCTAGTCCGGGCTTGAGATCGCCTTGAGGACGGGGCTGTCCTCGGCGACGTACTCGTCCAGGATGCCGAAATGATCGTGGCCAGGGATCACCTGCACCGCGGGGTCACGACCATGGCGGCGCAGGTGGTGCGAGTAGCGGAAGGTCTGATCGATCCAGTGCCACGGTTCCCTACCGCCGACGAAGAGGCTGACCCGGGCGGGTGACCGCGGCGCCGCCCGCTCGTAGTCCTGACGCGCGGCGATCTCCGGCGTCAGCCGCAGGTCCTCGTTGACGGTCGTCAGCATGGCCGGAGCCGGGTCGTACACGCCGCTGATCATCGTGGCCGATGTCAGGAAGGAGGGGGCGAGCCCGCGCGCAGACCAGTCGGTCGCCAGCGCCGCCGCGCAGAGATGCGCCCCGGCGGAATGGCCGGACAGGCTGACGGAGGCCGGATCCCCGCCGTAGTCCCCCCCGTTGCGAGCGATCCACTCGATGGCGGCGAGCGCTGAGTCCACCGTGCCATCGAGCGTGGAGCCCGGGCAGAGCTCGTAGCTCGGGATCACGGCCGTGAAGCCGCGCCGGACCAGGGCCTTGGCCACGAAGGCGAAGCCGTTCTTGTCGTTCGCCCGCCAGTACCCGCCGTGGAAGAACACGTGCATCGGCGCCCGCGGCCGCGCCGCCGGGTAGATGTCCAGCCGGCGGCGCGGGTGCTCGCCGTAGGACAGGTCCGCGATGCGGCCCGGACCGGCGAGGGCAGGATCGTTCAGGGGTGCCCGGCGCACCCTGTGCGTCGCGAAGTCGGGGAAGGCGCGCTGCGGGTTGTAGTGGAACTCGTGCTCCTCAGAGGTGAGCGAAGTCCAGGGCGCGTTCGTCGTCATCGTCGGAACCTCCTCGGAAGGCGCTTGACAGGGCGGCGCCGTTCCCATCCCATATCCTATAGGATGCAAGATGCAAGCACAGTCCAGCGGATCGGGCTCGGGGAACAGGTCCGGGCCAGGCTCCAGGCCCGGATCATGGATCGCGACCTGCAACCGGGGGCGCGGCTGAACGTCGATGCCCTGGCGCGGGAGATGTCCGTCTCCACCACGCCGCTGCGGGAGGCGCTGGCCGCCCTTACGGCACGGGGGCTGGTGACCGTGGAGCCGTTCATCGGCTTCAGCGTCGCGCCACTCCCGGATGCCGCCTTTCTCCGAGACCTCTACGAGACGCGGCTACGGCTCGAGCCGTGGCTCGCCGCCCGGGCGGCGCTGCACCTCACGGCGGAAGATTCTGCGCGGCTCCGTGCCTGCCTCGCGGATATGGGTGCGCATGTCCGGCGCGGTCCCTGGCAGACCCACCGCACCCACGCAGCGGCGGATGAGGCGTTCCACGACATCATCGTCCGGGCCTCCGGCAACCTGCCCGCACGGCAGGCCCTGTCGGCGCTCAACGCCCAGGTCCACGCCTCCCGCCTCTACATGGCCGACCAGCAGGGGGCCGAGATCACTGCCCGTGAGCACAACGCCATCCTGGAGGCGCTCCTCCGGCGCGATGCCGAAGCGGCCGAGGCAGCGATGGTCCAGCACCTCGAAGGCTCAAGGGAGCGGCTCGCACCATGACCCTGCCCGATACGATGGCCCGCATCGCCCGCATCGCGCTGCACCCCGTGCTGCACGTCATGGGGGAGGAGAATGCCTACGGCATGGCGCGCGGCCTCGTCTCCGCCCGCGGCGCCACCATCGTGGAGATCGAGACGAACACCGGAACCAGCGGCTTCGGCGAGGCCTGGGGTCCCCCCGGCTTCTGCGCACCCTATCTTGGCTTCGTGGAGGCGGACTGGCGCGGCGCCCGCCTGTCCGACCACGGCGCGCTGTTCCACCGCGTCCTCGCGCGGAACTACCACTTCGGCCTCCAGAACGGGCTGATGGCGCTGCTCTCTGGCCTCGACATGGCCGTGCACGACGCGCTGGGGAAGGAGCACGGGCTGCCCGCCCACGCGCTGATCGGCGGGCGCGCGCGGGACACGGTCACGGTCTATGGCTCGGGCGGCTACTTCACCGCCGATCCGGCGCAGGGCCTGGCCGCGCAGCTTCCCCGGTTCCGGGACTTCGCCTGCTGCAAGATCAAGATCGGGCGCGGCGTGGCGGACGACGTGGCGCGCGTGCGACTGGCGCGGGAGACGCTGGGCGATGCCATGCGGATCGCGGTGGACGCGAACGGCAACTACGGGTTGGACCAGGTGCAGGCCAGCATGCGCGCCATCTCGCCCTTCGGGATCGAGTGGTACGAGGAACCGCTGGGTCCCCTGGACGAGGAGGGCTTCCGGGCCCTCTACGCGCGGCGGGAGATCCCCGTCGCCACGGGGGAGGCGCTCTACACCGCCTTCGCCTTCGATCGGCTGCTCGCCCCGCGCGCCATCGACATCGCGCAGCCCGACCTCGCCCTCTGCGGTGGCCTCTCCCAGGGGCGGCTGATCGGGCAGCTCTGCACCCTGCGCCACGCGCGCCTCTCCCCGCATGTCTGGGGCACGGGGTTGGGGCTGGCCGCGGCCGTGCAGCTCGTGGCCGCCCAGCCCGCCTATCCCGGCGTGGCCGAGAGCGAGGTGGACCCGCCCTGGATCGAGTACGACGTGGCCGAGAACCCGCTGCGTGACGAGCTGTTCCGCGAGCCGCTCCTGCCCTCCGGAGGGGCGATCGCCGTGCCTTCCACTCCCGGCCTCGGCGTCGAGCCGGACCGCGCCGCGCTCGAGCGCTTCCGTCCCCGGTGAGCGCGCAGCCCGCCCCCTCTCCGCTGCTGGCAGCGGACGGTCTCTCCATCAGCTTCCTCGGCGCGCGCGGCTGGGTGACGGCGGTCGCCCACGTCTCCTTCGCGGTGAAGGCGGGCGAGACGCTCGCCCTGGTGGGGGAGAGCGGCAGCGGCAAGTCGGTGACCGCCATGGCGGTGGCGCGGATGAAGGCCGGGGAGCCGGGCACGCGCGCGGAGGGCGACCTCCGCTGGCGCGGCCGGGGCGGCGAGCCGGTCGATCTCCTCGCGCTGCGGGGGGAGGGGCTGCGCCGCGTGCGCGGGCGGGAGATCGCCGTGGTCTTCCAGGACCCCGGCAGCGCGCTCGACCCGCTCTTCACGGTCGGCGACCAGATCGCGGAGACGCTGCGCCACCTGCTCCGCCTCGGGCGGCGGGAGGCGGCGGCGCGCGCGGTGGAACTGCTGCGCCTCGTCGGCATCCCCGATCCGGCGCGCCGGGCCGGCGAGTACCCCCACCAGCTCTCCGGCGGCATGCGCCAGCGGGCCGTCATCGCCCTCGCGCTCGCCGGCGAGCCCCGCCTGCTGATCGCGGACGAGCCGACCACGGCGCTGGACGTCACCATCCAGGCGCAGATCGTGGAACTGCTGCGCGACCTGCAGCGGGAGCGAGGCATGGCGATGATCTTCGTCAGCCACGATCTCGGCCTGGTGGCGGAGGTCGCGCAGCGCCTCCTCGTGCTCTACGCGGGGCAGGTGGTGGAGGAGGGGCCCGCAGCCGAGGTTCTGTCCGCACCGCTGCATCCCTACACCCGCGCGCTGCTGGACTGCATCCCCGCGCAGGAGGGCCCGCCGCCGCGCGGCATCCCCGGGCTGATGCCGAACCCGCTCGCGCCGCCCCCGCACTGCCGCTTCGCGGACCGCTGCGCCCTGGCGGTGCAGGCGTGCCGCGAGGCCCCGATCCCGCTCATCGACGTCGCGCCCGGGCGGCGCAGCCGCTGCATCCGCTGGGAGGCGCTGGCATGAGCGCGCCGATTGCGGAGGGGCAGGGGCTCGTAATGGAGTTCGGCGGGCCGACCCTGCTGGCCCCGCGCCGCCGGCCGGTGCGTGCCGTGGCGGGCGTGGACATCGCGATCCGCCGCGGGGAGGCCCTGGGCCTGGTGGGGGAGAGCGGGAGCGGCAAGTCCACCCTCGGCCGCCTCCTGTTGCGGCTGGCCCAGCCGAGCGGGGGCCGCGTGAACTTCGACGGGCAGGACATCACCGCCCTGTCCCGCCCCGCCATGCGGCCGCTGCGGCGGCGGATGCAGATGGTGTTCCAGGACCCCTTCGGCAGCCTCAACCCGCGCATGGGCATCGGCGCCGCGGTGGCGGAGGGCATGGCGTTGCACGGGATCGCCCGCGGGCGGGAGGCGGGGGATCGGACGGCGGCGCTGCTGCGCCGGGTCGGCCTTCCCCCAGGGCTGCACGACCGGCGCCCGGCCGCGCTCTCGGGCGGGCAGCGGCAGCGCGTGGCCATCGCGCGGGCGCTTGCCGTGGAGCCGGACTTCGTGGTGGCGGACGAGCCCGTCTCGGCGCTCGACGTCTCGGTCGGCGCGGAGATCCTGGCCCTGCTGCGGGAGCTGCGGGCGGAACGGGGCCTCGCGCTGCTCTTCGTCTCGCACGACCTCCACGCGGTGCGCAGCCTCTGCGACCGCGTCGCCGTGCTCTATCTCGGGCGGGTGATGGAGGAGGGTTCGGCGGAGAGGGTGCTGCGCGCGCCCTCCCACCCCTACACGCGCGCGCTGCTCTCCGCCACGCCGGGACGGCCGGGGGAGGCGAGGGGGCCGCGCATCATCCTCGGCGGCGAGATCCCGAGCCCCGCCAACCCCCCCTCCGGCTGCGTGTTCCGCACGCGCTGCCCGCACGCGCTTCCTGCCTGCGCTGAGACCGTGCCCGCCCTGCGGGAGATCCGGCCGGGCCGGCGCGCCGCCTGCATCCGCGACGAAATCCTGGAGGCGCCGTCATGAGCGTGGAGCGCCTTCTCGTCGTGGGCGGAAGCGGCTTCGTCGGCGGCAGGCTGCTGCGGCAGGCCATGGCCGCCGGGCTGCAGGTCGCATCCTTCGGGCCGGGAGAGGCGGATCGCGGTGACGGCGTGGCGCGCTTCGACGGGCGCGCCGAGGCGCCGGGCGCGCTGGAGGCGGCCCTGCGGGCCTTCCGGCCGGAGGCGCTGGTCTGGGCCGCCGGGCACAACCCGGCCGGCGATGGGCTGGCCCGTGCGGCAATCGAGGATCCGGCCGGCGGCATCTCGGTGAATGCCGGCGGCTTCGCCGCGGCCCTGGCGGCCTGCGGGAGGGCCGGCGTGCCGCGGGTGGTGGGGTGCGGCTCCACCGTCGTCTACGGTCCGCCCTCCGTCTACGCGCCCGGCCGGGTGGACGAGGCGGCGCGGACAGCGCCGCGGAGCGCCTACGGCCTGTCGAAGCAGATGGCCGAGATGGCGGCGGACTGGGGCGCGGACGCGCTGGGCCTCTCCGTCGTCACGCTGCGCCTGCCGCTCGTGCTCGGCCCGGGGCGCTGGTACGCCGGCGCGGCCACCCTCTACGCGCGCATGCTGCGGGCGGCGGCGTCGCGCGAGCCGCTGGACCTCACGGTGCCCGACACCCCCTTCGACGCGGTGCACGGCGACGACGCGGCCGCCGCGCTGCTGCTGCTGGCGCGCCACGAGGCGCCGCCGCGCCGGCTGAACATGGCGGGGCTCACCGTCACCCATGCCGGGATCGCGGCCGTGCTGGACGGGCTGGCCGGGCCTGGCCTGATCACGGCGCGCGCGGAGCCTGGTGAACCCGAGCTGCCGCTGGTGGACGATGCCGCCCTGCGCGCCCTGGGCTGGCGCGCGGCGCGGGACCTGGACGCCATCCTGTCCGAATCCCTCACGGAACTCATGGAGGCCGCGTGATGCACGAGGCGAGACTGGCCGAATTGGGCCTGACGCTGCCGCCCCTGCCGAAGCCGGCCTTCGACTACGTCCCGGCCGTGATCGACCGCGGGCTGGTCTGGGTCAGCGGGCAGTTGCCGCGCGACGCGGAAGGCAACCTGCCCGTGCTCGGCCGGCTGGGCGAGGAGGTGGAGCTGGAGGCCGGGCGGCAGGCGGCCGCGCTCTGCGCGCTGCAGGGCCTGGCCGCCCTGCGCTCCGTGACGGGGTCGCTGGACGCGGTGGCGCGCGTGGTGAAGCTGACGGGCTTCGTCGCTTCCGCCCCGGGCTTCGTGGACCAGCCGCGGGTCGTCGATGCCGCCTCCAACATCATGGGGCAGGTCTTCGGCGAGGCAGGGCGCCATGCCCGCAGCGCCGTGGGCGTGGCCATGCTGCCGCGAAACGTGCCGGTGGAGATCGAGTTCGTCTTCGCCCTGCACGACTAGGAACCACGGAGAACGCCGTCCCTCACGCACGCTGCCGACCGGAGGATCTGCCCCATGCCGCTCTCGCTGCCCCGCCTGATGATCGACCGCCGCACCGCGCTCCTGGCCGGGGCGGGGCTGCTCGGCGGCGGCCCCGTGCCGCCGGCCCGCGCGCAGGGCGCGGGCGCCGGGGCGCTTTACGGGCCGGATGACCCGCAGGCCCGGCGGGGCGGCACCCTCACCGTGGCCATCGCCAACGAGCCGCCGAACCTGGACCCCTTCCACCAGGCCGGCGATGCGCGGACCGCGGTCACCCTGCTGATGTACCAGGGGCTGATGTACGAGGACGCCTCGGGGGTTGCGAAGCCTCTCCTCGCGGAGTCCATGGCGGTCTCCGATGACGGCCTGACCTACACCTTCGCGCTGCGCCGCGGCGTGCGCTTCCACACCGGCCGGACGATGACCTCGGCCGACGTGAAGTACAGCTACGACTACGTGCGAAACCCCGCGAACGGCAGCCCGGGCGCCCTCGATTTCGGCACGATCGCGGAGATCGCGGCGCCCGACGAGAACACGGTGGTGGTCCGCCTCTCCGAGCCGAACGCCTCCCTGCCGATGACGCTGACCAACCGCTTCGGCGGCGTGGTGCCGGCCGACACCTTCGCCAACCCCCAGGCTCGGGCGCGGCTGTCCCAGCAATCGGTGGGCACCGGCCCCTTCATGCTGCAGGAGTTCCGGCCGCAGAGCCACATCCGGATGGCGCGGTTCCCGAACTACTGGGTCCAGGGCCAGCCCTATCTCGACGGTGTCCTGTTCAGCGTGCAGCCCAACGCCGCGAGCGTGCTGGTGGCGCTGCGCAGCCGCCGCGTTGACCTGGCCCTGCTCGCCCGCCCGCAGGATGCGGAGCAGCTGCAGGGACAGGCCGGCCTCACCATCACCGCCACCTCCTCCCTGCGCCAGTGCTCGCTGGACCTGGATGGCAACCACGCGCAGCTGAAGGACCCGCGCGTGCGGCAGGCCATCGCCCTCGCCGTGGACAAGAACGCGGTGATGCAGGCCTCCATCGGTGGCAAGGGCAAGGTGCTCGGCACCATCCCCGCCGCCATGCAGGAGAGCTGGGGCGCCCCCCTCGACGCCCTGCCGAACCAGCGGACGGACCCGGCGCGCGCCAAGGCCCTCCTCGCCGAGGCCGGGCTGCCGGACGGCTTCGGCATCGACCTGATCAGCATCATCGGCTTCGAGTGGATGGACCCGGCCGGGGTCACCCTCGCGCAGCAGCTCGCGCCTCTGGGCATCCGCCTCAACATCCAGCGCGTGGAGCTCGGCGTCTGGCTGAACGCCTATCGCTCGCGGAACATGCGCTTCACCTTCAACGACTGGGGCACCCAGCCCGACCCGCACATTCTCTACTACCGGCACTTCCACAGCCCGCCGCGGGGCGCGGACTTCCGCAACTGGAACAACGCGGAGGGTGACCGTCTCCTGGACGCGGGCATGGCGACCGCCGATCCGGCACGGCGGAAGGCCGCCTACGTGGATTTCCAGAAGGTGCTGGACGCGAGCGCGCCGACGGTGATGCTTTTCTCGCCCGATCTGGTGACCGTCGCGCAGCAGCGGGTGCGGAACTACGTGCAGCACCCGACGGGCTGGTGGTTCGGCCTCGCCAAGGCGTGGATCGCGGCGTGAGGGTGGCCCGCCGATGATCGAGGCCCTGCTGCGCCGGATCGGGGCCGCCCTGGTCACCCTCGTGCTCGCCACGGGGGTGGTCTTCCTGCTGATCCGCGCCGTGCCGGGCGACATCATCGGCGAGATGCTCGGGCAGAGCGCCGGCGACCCGGCGAGCGAGGCGGCGCTGCGCGCCTTCTTCGGCCTGGACCGGCCGCTGACGGCGCAGTACCTGGCCTGGGCGGGGGACGTGCTGCAGGGGGACCTCGGCACCTCCATGCGCCAGGGCCTGCCCGTCCTCGGCATCGTGGTGGACGCCTTCCTGGTGACGCTGGAGATCGGGGTGGCGACGCTGCTCCTCGCGATCCTCGTCGGCGTGCCGCTCGGCATGGTTGCCGGGGCACGGCCGGGCGGGGTAGCGGACATGGTGGTGGAGGGGTTCACCCTCGTCGGCCTCTCCGCGCCCGTTTTCTGGACGGGCATGGTGCTCCTGATCCTCGCCGATGGCTGGCTGGGCTGGTCCCCGCCGCTCGTCTACACGCCGCCGGACATCTCGCTGTCCGACAACCTCGAGGGCATCGCGCTGCCGGTGCTGGCGCTCGGGCTGCTGCAGGCGGCGGCCTACGCGCAGTTCACCCGGCAGCAGAGCGCGGCGCTGATGCGGCAGGACTTCGTCCGGGCCGCGCGGGCACGCGGCCTGCCGGCGCGGGTGGTGTACGGCCGCCACCTCCTGCGCAACATCGCGATCCCGCTCGTCACCTATGCCGGGCTGATCCTGGTGCAGATCCTCGGAGGCGTGGTGGTGGTGGAGACCCTGTTCGGCATCCCCGGACTGGGGCGCACCCTGCTCGCCGCCATCCAGGGGCGCGATTACCCGGTGCTGCAGGGCGCGCTCCTGCTCACGGTCGTCGTGGCGCTCCTCGTCAACCTGGTGATCGACCTGACCTACGCGCTCATCGACCCGCGGGTGAGGGGGGCCTGATGCGGCGCGCCCCGCTCGGGCTGGCCATCGGCCTCGCCCTCTGCACCCTCTTCCTCGCGATCGGGGTCGCACCAGGGCTCTTCGCGGGGCCGTCCGATGCCGTCGCGGTCACACGGCGCCTAGAAGCGCCCTCGGCAGAGTTCTGGTTCGGCACGGACGAGACCGGGCGCGACGTCTACGCGCGCGTCGTCCACGGCGCGGGCACGACGCTCGGCATCGTCGGCGTCGCGATGGGTCTGGCGGGGCTGCTCGGCGGCGGAATGGGCGTGCTGGCGGGCTTCGCGGGGCGGTTCACCGACCTGGCGCTCTCCCGCATGGCGGACGCGCTGCTGGCCTTTCCGCCGATCATCCTCGGCGTCATTCTCGCGAGCACGCTGGGCAGCGGTCCCGGGAACCTCGTGCTCGCCCTGGCCATCATCTACCTGCCGGTCTTCTACCGCGTCGCCCGGGCGGCGGCGCTGGTGGAGAGTGGCCGCGCCTATGTCGAGGCGGCGCGCGCGCTCGGCCACGGGGAGGCCACCATCCTGCTGCGGCACGTGCTGCGCAACGTCGCGCCGGCGATCGCACTGCAGTGCGTGATCCTGTTCCCGCTGGCGCTGCAGATCCAGGCGGCCCTCGGGTTCCTCGGCCTCGGGGTGCCGCCCCCGACACCGGATTGGGGGGCGAGCCTGCAGGAGAGCCGGAACTATCTTACAGCCGCGCCCTGGCTGGCGGTGTTCCCCGGACTGGCCTTGCTTCTGGCGGCCATCGCGGCGTCGTTGCTCGGCCGGGCCTTGCAGGCAAGGGCTGCATGACGCGCTGCATGCTTCGGCTCCTGGCCATGCCGACCCCGGACATGGGCAGGCGGCTCACGGCGGCGGGTGCGTGGACGTAATGTCGGGAGGGGGCGGCCGGGTTTCACGGCCGGACGGCCGTGACCTCGATCTCGACAAGCCAGCCAGGGTTGACCAGCCCCGCCACCTGCATGACGGAGCGGGCGGGGAGGTTGGGCTGCGCCGCGGTGCCGTAGCGCTCGGTGTAGGCGGCCATGAAGCCATCGAAGTCCATGCGGCCGCCCTTGTCGGGATCGCCGACAAGGAAGACCTGCATCCGCACGACGTCGCCGAGGCCGAGCCCGATGGAGCGCAGTGCGGCCTCGATGCGGTCGAGGACGGATTTCGTCTGCGCGCGGGTGTCGCCGAAGGAGGCGAGGGAGTTGCGCGGCGCCTCCTGGTTCGTCACCGCCGGCACCATGCCGCTGACGAGGACCTGGGTGCGGCCTGCCGGCACCTCCACCGCCATGGCGATGGGGAAGTTGGAGCCTGGCGTGCGGTGGCGCGTGACCTCCTGCGCCCCCGCGGGCAGGGCCGCGGCCGAGAGAAGGGCGGCGAGAGCGAGCGCACGGATCATTGGCGAAGGGCCTTCACGTCGTCGGGGGTCGCGGGATCCGCGGCGTAGCGGTTGCCGAGGTTGGTCCGTACATAGTTCACCACGGCGGCGACCTGCGCGTCATCCATCTGGGTCGCGAAGCCCGGCATGCCGCGCAGGCCGTTGAGGACGATGCTCGCGGGGTAGGCCGCGTATTCCAGCTTCTCGTTCCCCGCCAGCGCGGGGTACTGGCCGGCACCGGCCGCGCCGCGGCCGTCCGGCATGTGGCAGCCGGCGCAGGTGGCGGCGTAGAGGGCGGCGCCGTCGCGCTGGCCGAAGCGGGTGGCCGAGACGAAGCCGTGGCTGTCGGCCGCCGCGCCCTCGCTCCGCTGCTGCGCGCTGGCCGGCGCCCCCGCAGCGGCCGGGGCCTGCCGGGACTGCGGCTGCTGCGCGATGGCCGGCAGCGCGAGGAGGGCGGCGGCAAGGGCCGTGGACGTGACGCGGTTCATGCGGACACCACGCGGCGATGGAGGCGGGAGACGGCGTCGAGGGCGGAGAGGACCGCCCCCTCCTGCCAGGCGGGGATGTAGGAGGCGTGCTCGCCGGCCAGCAGGATGCGGTTATCGAGGGCGCAGAGGTTGTCGTAGTGCTCCGCGCGCGTCGCGTCCGTCCACATCCCGTTGCAGCCGAGCGCCCAGGGGACGCGGTGCCAGCCGACCGAGACGCCGGTGTCGAACTCCGCCCGGTACTGCGGGTGGATCTGGGCGCCCCATTCCACGGCGCGGCGGACTCGTTCCTCCGGCGACAGGGCGGTGAACTCGTAGGCATAAGGGCCGAAGGCGTAGGCGCCGAGAAGGATGCCCTTGCCGCGTGAGCCGTAGCCATGGGCCGGGTACTGGATCATCCGGATCGGCAGGTCGGTGTAGGAGATGCCGGCGTAGATGTGCTCGTCCTGCTCCCAGAAGCGTCGCTTCATCTGCAGGCCGACCTTCACCGAGGCCGCGTAGGGCACGGCCCCGATGGCGGCGGCCATGGGGGCACTGACGTTCATCTCGATCTGGCTGAGGATAGAGAGGGGAATGGTGGCCAGGCAGTAGTCGGCGCGGGCCTGTTGCACCTGGCCCGGGCGCCCCGTCTCCTCGAAGGCGACGGTCACACCGCGCCCGTCCTGCTGGATGCCGACGACCTTGCGATTGTATTGGATGGCCTCGCCGCATTCCCGGGCCATGGCCTGCGCGATCACGTCCATGCCGCCAACGGGCTGGAACATCGTCATCTGGAACTCGTAGAGCGCGCCCGAGGCGAGATAGGCCCAGCCGCGCGAGGCGAGGACATCCTTCAGCGACATGGGCTCGGACGGCACCGGGCGGGCGTTGAGCCCGCCGCCCGGGTCCTTGTCGAAGCCCCGGCGGTCGGCGGTCACCACGTTCTTCGCGTAGCTCAGGTCCCGGTCGAGGGCTCCGAAGGAGCGTAGGGATTCGATGAGGATCTCGCCGTCCTCCTTCGTGACCATCCCGTCCAGCTTGCCCTGGCGGGTGGACTTGGCGAGGAGCTCCGCGATGCCGCCGTGATAGTCGGCCATGATCTCGCGGTAGCGCTTCGGCCGGCCGCCGAAGGCGCGGGTGCCGTGCACCATGGCGTTGTGGTTGACCTGGATGAACGGCTCCAGCGGCACGTTCAGCCGGTGCGCGTAGTCCAGGATGCCCCGGTGGTTGTAGGGGATGCGCCATGGCCCGGGGTTGAAATACCCGCCCTCGTCGAAGCGGACCTCCTGCGTCGCGCCGCCGAGCTCGGTGTAGCGATCGCCGCCGCGAAGGGTCCAGACGCGGCCGCCGGGCTTCTCCCGGTACTCGAGCACCTGGACGCGGTAGCCGGCCTTGCGAAGCTCCATCGCGGCGACCATGCCCGCGACGCCGGCCCCGAGGATGAGGACGGACGCACCCTTCGGGTCGCCCTCCAGCCGGATGGGTCCGGCATAGGTGGAGGCGGCCGAGACGCCGAGGGCGGTCATGGCCTGGTACATCGCGCCGCCGCCCGCGGCGAGGCCGATGCGGGTGAGGAGGTCGCGACGGCTCGAAACCGGGGCAGGGGTGTCGCTCATGGGCTGTTTCCGCCTTCTTCGCCGGCGAGCGTGGCGCCGTTGGTGGGAATCCTGCCATC
This sequence comes from Pararoseomonas sp. SCSIO 73927, assembly GCF_037040815.1. Classification (NCBI taxonomy): domain Bacteria; kingdom Pseudomonadati; phylum Pseudomonadota; class Alphaproteobacteria; order Acetobacterales; family Acetobacteraceae; genus Pararoseomonas; species Pararoseomonas sp. SCSIO 73927. The sequence continues at coordinate 1,129,854 of NZ_CP146232.1, read as the reverse complement.
GGAATCCACCCGTGCCGAATGCACGGATCGGTGAGTGCGGCCCCAGCGATGGAATCAGCCCCCTGCTCTTCGGAGCCGAGAGGGCACGTCCCCCGGTCCATAAAGCCCTGAAAGCAGGACTGTAGAGGTGGTGCTGGCGGCGCTGGCCGGGCGGACGAGGCGACCGTGCAGAGACACGATGGGCAGCGACGAGCGGCTCCGCCGCGGCGCCAGGCCCGCCCTGCCCTAGGTCAGCAAATCGAGGGCGCCGGCGCTGCGCCAAGCGGCCCTGTCCCCTTGGAGTCGCCGGATACGCTCTGCGACGGCGCCGTGAAGCACCTCCCGGACGCTATCCTGGCCGAGGGGCGCCGCCCAAGAGGCGGCACCAGCTCCATCTCCCGACGAGGTTGGGAGCGGAGGCCACCTTCCGCCCCATCCACCCGCTTATGGGCGCAGCCATGGCCCCCCCCCTCTGCTGTCACAGGCGGAAGGCTTCAAGAGAGGCGGGGTGGAACAGCTCCTCCGGCTCCAGGCGGCGCGAGGAGAGGCCCTGGGCATGGTGGGCCTCCAGGAACACGTCCAGCCCATGGCGGTTCGCTTCCAACCCGTAGGACCAGAAGTCGTCGCCCATCAGGGTGCGGGCGTGCTGCAGGCGCTCCTCCACGAAGGGCAGGGTGACCTTTGTTGCGGCGGTGTTGGTGAGCTTCGCGAGGGCGACGGACTTGGCCTCCTCGAAGGCCTTCACCAGGGCGCCGGGGAGGTAGCGGTGCCTCTCCGCCACGTCCTTGCGAATGCCGAGGACGTGCATGATGGGAAAGATCCGGTGCTTCCCGTACCACTCGCAGGCGGCGGCGACGGGGTCGGACCAGAGGCGGCCGACATCCGGGGCGCCCCGCTCGAAGCAGGAGGGCGCGCGGGGGCCGATCACGGCATCGATGGTGCCGTCCGCCAGGGCGGAAGAGATGGTGGCGCCGGGGGGGAGGCTTTCCAGGCGCACATCGGGCGGGAGCTGGACGGCGATCTTCTCCTCGCGGCCGGGATGCTCGTAGCCGCCGCGCACCCAGGTGATGTCGGAGGGGCGGACGCCGTACTCCTCCAGAATAACGCGGACCCAGACGTTGGCGGTGAGCTGGTACTCCGGCACGCCGACACGGCGGCCTCGCAGGTCCTCCGGCTTCGTGATGCCGCGATCCGTGCGGATGTAGACGGAGGTGTGGCGGAAGGCACGGGAGGGGAAGACGGGGACGGCGATGTAGGGGCTGTCGCCCCTCGCGGTCTTCACCGTGTAGGAGGACAGCGACAACTCGCAGATATCGAAATCGGCGTACTTGAAGGCGCGGAAGAAGATCTCCTCGGGGTCGAGGACCGACATGACGGGATCGACGCCGTCGATCCTGACCGTGCCGTCGGCGATGGGGCGGATCCGGTCGTAGTCGCCGATGGCGAGGGAGAGGCGGAGGGGATTCAAAAGGTTCTCCTAGCGTGCGCTGCTGGCGGCGGCGGCGAGGATGGCCACCAGGTCCGTCTCCGCCGCGGTGGCGGAGGCGTAGCGCGGCTGCGTGGTGACGAAGGGCGCGGGCGCGTCGTGCGGGTTGTAGATCTCCAGGAAGTAGCGGCCGGTGCGCTCGTCCTGCACGGGCTCGATGCGGATCAGGGCCATGGGGGCCTCCTCTACTCCGGGGTGATGCCGGCGGCCCTGACGATGGCCGCGCCGCGGGCCTGCTCGGCGGCCAGGAGCCTCGTGAAACCCTCGGTGCTCTCGGCGATGGGGGTGCAGCCGATGGCGGCGAGGCGGTTCACCACCTCATTGTCCTTCAGGGCGTTCAGGGCGGCGGCATGGACGGCCCTGACGCGCTCCTCGGGCAGGCCGCGCGGGCCCCAGATGCCGCACCAGCCCTCGAACAGCATCTCGGGCTGGCCGACCTCCGGCATGGCGGGGGTGTCGGGCATGGAGGCGATGCGCTGCGGCGCGGTGACGGCGAAGGCGCGGAGCTGGCCGCCCTGGATCATCGGCAGCACGGCGCCGACAGGGGCGAACATCAGCGGCACGGCGCCGGAGATGAGATCGTTCACCGCCGGGCCGGAGCCGCGATAGATGATGGTGGTCACCTCCACGCCGAGCTTCTGGCCGAGCGCGGCCGCGCCGAGGTGGCCGACGGAGCCGAGGGAGGAGCAGGCGAAGGTGAAGCGCGCCGGGGTGCGGCGCACGGCATCCAGCAGGGCGCGGGGATCGGTGGTCTGGTCCGTGCGCGTGCCGCCGACGAGGACGTAGGGGATGCTGACGGTGCGGATCACCGGGGCGAAGTCCGTCAGGGCGTCGAAGGGGACGCCGCGCTGGACGAGCTTCAGGATGGGATGAACCTCGTTGGAGTAGAGGAGGGTGAGGCCGTCGGGGGCGGAGCGGGCAACCTCCCCCGCGCCGATGGCGCCGCTGGCGCCGGAGCGGTTCTCGATGACGCAGGCGACACCGAGGCCTTCGCCCAGGCGGGCGGCGAGGAGGCGGGCGGTGACGTCGTTGGTGCCGCCGGGGGCGTAGGGAACGACAAGGCGGACGGGACCGCGGCCGGGCTGGGCGCGCGCCAGGGCGGGAATTGTGGCGCCGAGGAGGGCGAGGCGGAGCGCGTCCCGGCGCGTCGGGATTGGGGTGGTCATCGCTTCTCTCCGGTGGCGCGTCATGCGGCGCCTTGGTGGTGCAACCGAACTTCGCGGCCGCTGCGGGCGGATTGGAGCAGGGCGAGGACGATCTCGGCCGTCGCCATGCCCCACTCGCCGGAGTGCAGCGGCGGCGTGTTGCCGCGCAGGGCGGCTTCCAGCTCGTCGATCACCTCGGCGCGGGGGACGCCGGGGGCGGGCAGGGCGTCGAAGCGGCGGGTCTCGTCGGCGTAGACGGCGACGCCGCGCGGGGTGGGGCGGAGATCGGCCCGCTCGCAGGAGGCGAGGACGAGGCCGAAATGGTTGTAGGCGGGCGGGGGTGGTGCAGCGCGCGCCTCGGTGGCGCCGGGGCCGCGGCCGTAGGCGCGCCTCTCCTTCAGCGCGGCTTCTTCCTCAGGACTGGTGACGTGACGGAGGGCGGCGCGGGCGGTGCCGTAGGCGGCGGGGTCGCGCGGCAGGCCCATCTCGCCGGTCCAGTCCTGGAACTCGTCCGTGTCGAAGTGGCCGTGGCCGTTGTAGGTGAGGGTGGCGGAAAGGCCGTCGCCGAAGTCGATGATGGCGTTGTAGGCGCCCTCCGTGCCGCGGGCGCGGTCCCAGACGGTGGCGGCGGCGCGGATGCTGCGGGCGGGGCGGCCGGCGAGGAGGCGGACCACCTCGATCTGGTGCGGGGCCTGGGAGAAGACCGCGCCGCCGCCTTGCGCGGTGTCCAGTTCTTCCGGGCGGCGGGGGCGGTAGAGGTAGTCGGTGAAGTTCACGGCGGTGATCATGCGGATCGCGCCGTGCTCGCCGGACCGGATCATCTCCCGCGCGCGGAGGTAGGGGGCATCGAAGGAGTGGCTGTGGCCGACGATGAGGTGGATGCCCGCCCCCCGCGCCGCATCGACCATGGCCTGGCAATCCGCCAGCGCCAGGGCCATGGGCTTCTCCACCAGCACGTGTTTCCCGGCGGCGGAGGCGGCGCGGACATCGGCGACGTGGAATTGGTGCGGCGTGGCGACGTAGATCGCCTCGATCGACGGGTCGGCGCAGAGGGCCTCCACCGTCCCGTGCGCGCGGGCGCCGGGGAAATCTTCCGTGAAGCGGGCGCGGGCCTCGGCGCGCGGGTCGGCGCAGGCGAGGACGGCGAGGCGCGGGTCCCGCGCGAGCGTCGGCAGCATCAGCATGAAGGCGCGGCCGAGACCCGCGACACCGAGCCGAATGGGGCCGAGGCGGATGGGGTCGCCCGCCACCGCTAGAGGTCCAGCACCAGGGTGCCCTTGGCGCGGGAGACGCAGATCATCACGGCACCGCGGCGCTCCGCGTCGGTGAGGACCATGTCGCGGTGGTCCACCTCGCCGGAGAGGTAGCGGGTGCGGCAGGTGCCGCAGGTGCCGCTCTCGCAGGAGGAGGGCTGCGGGTGGCCGTGGGCGCGCAGCACCTCCAGGACCGTGGTGCCGACGGGAACTTCGAGCGGAGTGCCGCTTGCGCCGATCTGCACGGTGAAAGGCTGGTCGTCTTCCCGCGGGCGGACGAGGTCGGAGCCGAAATCCTCGAAGTGGACCGCGTTCTCCGGCCAGTGCCCGGTCATGTCGCGCACGGCGTCCATCAGCGGGCGGGGGCCGCAGCAGTAGATCCCCGCCTTGGCCGGCTCCTCGAAGACGGGCCAGAGATCGTAGGCGTCGTCGGGCACGCCCTCGTCGTGGTGGATGGTGACGTGGTCGCCCAGCGCCGCGATCTGGTCCCGGAAGGCGGTGCCGGTGGCGCTGCGGGTGAGATAGAAGAGGCGAAAGGGCTTTCCCGCGGCCTGCACGGCGTGGATCATCGCCAGGATCGGCGTGATGCCGATGCCGCCGGCGACGAAGATGTAGTCCGGGGCGCGCGTGTCCAGCTCGAAAAGGTTACGGGGGGCGGAGACCTGCAGCGTGGCGCCGGGCTGCGTCGCGTCGATGAGGCCGACGCTGCCGCCGCGGCCCTTCTCCTCCCGCTTCACGGCGATGACGTAGCGGTCGCGTTCCTCCGGGCTGTTGCAGAGGGAGTAGTTCCGCATCGCGCCGGAGGGGACGCGCACGGCGAGGTGCGAGCCGGGGGTGAAGGGCGGGAGAGGGGCGCCATCGGGGTGGCGCAGCTCGAAGAGCTGGATGCCGTCGGCCGCGGGTTCGGCACGGGCGACGCGCAGCGTCATCAGCTCCGCATCGGGGGCGGGCGTGTCCAGCATCCTTGGCCTGTCCTCCCGGTGCTGCCCTGTGCGGGTTCCACCGTCGGGAATATGGTTAGGGTTCTAAGTTTGCCTTGGCAAGGCTCGCGATGATGGAGGCACATCAATCGGGGAAGATGCGAGGATTCGCAACTGAGTGGGGATGCACAGGATTTCGCTTGACGGCATGAGCGGCCGGAACAAACTTAGAAGCCTAAGCAGTTTTCGCCCGGGATCATGGCCTGCCGGGCGCCGGGAGGAATTACTCATGCTCACCGCCCAGGAGAACGAGACCCTCTGCCGCGTTGAGGGCGAGGCCCCGATGGGCCGCCTGATGCGCCGCCACTGGATCCCCGCCCTGCTCTCCGAGCAGGTGGCGGAGCCGGACGGGAAGCCGGTGCGCGTCACCATTCTCGGCGAGAAGCTGGTGGCCTATCGGGACACGGAGGGGCGCGTGGGCGTGCTGGGGGAGATGTGCCCGCACCGCAAGGCCTCGCTCGCCTTCGGCCGCAACGAGAATTGCGGGCTGCGCTGCCTCTATCACGGCTGGAAGATGGACGTGGAGGGTAACGTGATCGACATGCCCTCCGAGCCGAAGGAGAGCGGCTTCGCGGAGCGGGTGAAGCACAAGGCCTATCCGGCGCGGGAGGCTGGCGGCTTCGTGTGGATCTATATGGGCGAGCCGGCGCTGATGCCCGCCTTCGAGCCGCCGCCCTGGGCGCCGACGCCGGAAGCCCATGCGGCGATCGTGCGGATCGAGCTGCCCTGCAACTGGGCGCAGATCATGGAGGGGCAGATCGACAGTGCCCACTCCTCCTCGCTCCACTCCTCCGACATGCGGCCGGCGCGCGGCGAGGCGGCGGCGAAGGACACGCACTGGGTGCGCCCCTCCACCGACAAGAACCCGCGCATCCAGGTGCAGGTGACGAATTACGGCATGCGCTACGCCGCAATCCGCCGCCCCATCATGAATGCGGCGACGCAGGACTACGTGCGGATCACCACCCTCGTCGCGCCCTTCATCGCGCTGATCCCGCCCAACGCCACCTACAACGTGGCGAGCGTGATCACGCCGCGGGACGACACCAGCAGCTACTTCCACTTCATCGCCTGGCACCCGGAGCGCGAGGCGATCAGCACCGAGGCCTGGCGCAGGTTCTGCGTGGCGGAGGTGGGCGTGGACGTGGATTCGGAGTTCCGCCCGATGAAGCGCCACGCCTGGAACGACTACCTGCAGGATCGGGACTGGATGAAGTCCGGCGACAGCTTCACCGGCATCCCCGGCATCCCCAACCAGGACATCGCCATGTGGGAGAGCATGGGGCCGATCGCCGACCGGACGAGCGAGCGGCTGGGGGCGAGCGACATCGCGGTGATCCAGTTCCGCCGCATCATGCTGGACGCGGTGGCGCGCCACGAGGCAGGGGCGGAGCCGATCGGGCTGGCCGAGCCGCACCTGCCAATGGCGAAGCTGCGCTCCTACCAGGGCGTGGTGCCGAAGACGGAGAACTGGCGCGTGCTCGGGGCCTCCGAGGAGGAGGCGGCCGTCCTCGGCGGGATCGAGGAGGAGGAGGACGAGCGGGCCATGTCCCGGGCAGCGGTGGCCTGACGGAGGGGTCCTTGCCCGGGAGATTTCCGCCCGTGGCACGCGATGCACGCCCCCGGCGATTCCGCCGGGGGCGATCTCGCCCTAAGTTCGGCGCATGACGACGAGTGCCGAGCTCCGCGCCGACCCCCTTCCCTTCGAGCAGAGCATCGGCTTCCTCGTCCGGGACCTGAACCGGGCGATCCAGCGGCACCTGCAGGCGCGGCTGCAGGCCTACGGCGTGGCGCCGGGAGCCTGGTACTTCCTCCGTGTGCTGTGGGAGGAGGACGGGATCACCCAGAGCGACCTGGCGCGGCGCGTGGGGATGATGGAGCCGACCGCCGTGATCGCGCTGCGCGGGATCGAGGCGCAGGGCTGGATCCACCGCCAGCGGTCCGGGACCGACCGGCGCAAGGTGCATATCTTCCTGACGGAGGAGGGGCGCGCGCTGCGGCAGACGCTGCTGCCCGAGGCGCACGCGGTGAACGAGATCGCGACGCGGGCGATGTCGGAAGCGGAGGTGGCGATGTTCCGGGCGCTGCTGAACCGGGCGCGGGCGAGCTTCCCGTCAGCAGATTGACCGGGCAGCGGGAATGGCCCCGTTTCCGCCCTGCACGGCCGGAACCCTCGAAGGCCGGGTCTGACAGGCCAATTCGTGATAGGTCAGGGCCATCATCGGCATCGGCATCGGCCATCGGCATCGGCCGGGGCCGCGATCCGGCATGGGCCGGCAGAGCTGCACGGAGGGCCCCATGTCTCACGATCTCCTGCTGCGGAACGTCCGCCCGATGGGCGGCCCGACGACGGACGTGCTGATCCGCGCCGGCCGTATCGCCGGCCTCGGCTCCGGGCTGGAGGCGCCCGGGATCGCCGTGGAGGATGGGGGCGGCGCCCTCATGATCCCGGGCCTCGTGGAAGCGCACACCCACCTCGACAAGTCCTTCTGGGGCATGGGTTGGCGGCCGCATCGGGCGGGCCCGACCGTTCTCGACAAGATCGAGGCCGAGCGGCAGCTCCGGGCGACGGGGCAGATCGACCCGGCCCGGCAGTCCGCGCGGCTCCTGATGCAAGCGCTGCGCATGGGCACCACGCACATCCGGACCCATGTCGATGTCGACGATGTGGGGCGGCTCGCCGGGCTTGAGGGCGTGCTCGCCACCCGTGCCGACCATGCCGACGTAATGGATGTCGAGATCGTCGCCTTCCCGCAATCCGGCATCCTGACCCGGCCAGGCGTCGCAGCGCTGATGGAGGACGCGCTGCGGATGGGCGCGGAGGTCGTGGGCGGGCTCGACCCCTGCGCGATCGACCGGGACCCGAAAGGCCATCTCGACGTGGTCTTCGGCCTGGCCGAGCGCTTCGGCCGGCCCGTGGACATCCACCTGCACGAGGGCGGCTCCATGGGCGCCTTCAGCATGGAACTGATCCTGGAGCGCACCCGCGCGCTCGGCCTGCAGGGGCAGGTCACGGTGAGCCATGCCTTCTGCCTCGGCGATCCCGACGCCGCTCTGGTGAACCCGCTGCTGGAGGCGATGGCCGCGCTCGACGTCGCGGTGGCCACCACGGCCCCGGCCAGCCGCCCCGTCCCTGCGGTGGCCCGGTTGCGAGCCCTGGGCATCCGGGTCTGTGCCGGGTCGGACGGGGTGCGCGACAGCTGGAACCCCTACGGCACGGCGGACATGCTGGAGCGGGCCATGCTGGTGGGCCTCCGCAACAACTTCCGTCGTGACGACGAGCTGGAACTCGCGCTCCAGGTCTGCACTCATGGGGGTGCCTCCGTGCTGAGGCTCGGAGACTACGGGCTGGAGCCGGGCTGCAACGCCGACATCGTACTGCTCGGGGCAGAAACGCCGGCCGAGGCGGTCGCGGCGCATCCGCCGCGCTGCCTGGTCGTCAAGCGGGGCCTGGTCGTGGCCAGGAACGGCGAGGCTCTCTCCAAGACGCCCTGAGGCGGCGGGGAGGCCTTTGCGGTTTCAGCCACACGCCGCGCGACCGGCGTTCGTCCTCCATCGCCGGACAGCGGTGCGGGTGAGCAGGTCCCTGTCCCCTTCTCTGCCCGCGCCTTCTATGGCCGGGGAGGCAGGGCCCGGAAAGGACAGGCATCCGTCTCCTCGAGCCCATGGCCGGGATCGGGCGGACGAGGACTGGAGGTCCGGCCGCAGGTCCCCGAGGAAGGGCTGAGGCGCCCGCCCTGCCTGGGCTAGGGCGCGGAGGCCCGCCTCACGGGGCGCGCGATGCCGTGCGGCCGCGGCCAGTGCCGCTCGTCGCACGCGCCGGCGCCGGATCGGGATCCCGGGGGGCGGCGGTGGAGGCGCGCACGACCAGCTCCGACGGGAGGACCAGTGTGCTGGCCTCTCCACCGCGACCGATGCGGTTCAGCAGCAGGCCCGCGGCCTGCCGGCCCATCTCCCCGTGCAGAATGCGCACGGTCGTCAGCGGGGGTTCGATGAGGTCCACCATCGGCATGTCATTGTGGCCTGTGACCGAGATGTCCCTGGGGATGCGCAGCCCGGCGCGGCGGCATGCATCGTAGGCGCCGAGCGCGAGCAGGTCGTTGGCGCAGGTCAGCGCCGTCAGATCCGGGCGCCGCGCGATCAGCCGGGCTGCCGCCCGATCCCCCTCCTCGCGGGTATAGGCGGCGGTGGTCTCCTGGAGCGCGGGATCCGGTGTCATGCCTTGCGCCCGGAGTGCCCGCTCAAAGCCCTCGCTGCGCAGGAGGCCGGTGGAGAGCTGCGCCGGCCCGGCGATGTGGGCGATGCGGCGGTGCCCCAGGCCGAGAAGATGGGCGACGGCCAGTGCCATCCCGCACCGATCATCCGAAACGACGGATGACGTTCCCTCGCTGCCCCGGTTGACTAGCACGGCGGGGATGTCGCGCGCGCGGCACGCCGCCAGGGCCGGATCCTCGTGCAGGGAGGCCGTGGCGAGGAGCAGCCCGTCCGCGCCGCGCGCCGCGAGCTGCTCCACGAACTCCACGGCGCGGCCGTGGTCGTCGCCGGGATCGGCGACCATCAGCGCGTAGCCGGCAGCCGACAGGGCCTCCGCCGCGCCGGCGAGGATAGGCGCGAAGACGGGGTTGGCGATGCCGGGCACCAGCGCACCGATCAGGCGTGACCGGCCGGTGCGCAGCGACATGGCCACTGCGTTCGGCCGATAGCCGAGCCGGGCCGCGACCTCCTGAACGCGTTCGGCGACAGGATCCGCCACGAGGTATCGCATCGCCGGGTTGAGCGCGCGGGAGGCCGTGGAGGGATGCACCCCCGCCTCGGCCGCCACGTCGCGCAGGGCCACTGGCCGGGGGGGTGTCGGGAGCATGGCCCAAAATAACGATTGCAACGGGCGAAGAACACTCCCTACAATCGATTGCAAGAGGTGTTTTGAGGAGACGTGCCGTGATCATCGACGGCGAGGCGATGGTGACGCCTGCTGTGCTGGAAGCGATGGCGAGGACGTCGGACGAGCGGCTCAGGACGGTGACCTCCGCCCTTGTCCGCCACCTTCACGCCTTCATCCGGGAGGTCAGGCCGACCGAGGGCGAGTGGGAGTACGGCGTGGACTACCTCTGCCGTATCGGGCAGGCGAACAGCCCCACCCACAACGAGGGCGTGCTGTTCTCCGACGCCATCGGCGCCTCCACCCTGGTCTGCCTGCTGAACAACGGCAATGACGGCGCGACGGAGACGGCGGCCGCGCTCCTCGGACCGTTCTGGCGGGACAATTCCCCCAGGATGGAGGATGGCGGGAGCATCGTCCGCGGGCCCACCCCCGGTCCCCGCCTCTTTGCCTCCTGCCAGGTCCTGGCGGGAGGGAAGCCCGTGGCGGGCGCGCGGGTGGATGTCTGGCACTCCTCGCCGGAGGGCATGTACGAGAACCAGGACCCGAACATGGCCCCCATGAACCTGCGGGGCCAGTTCACCACGGATGCCGAGGGCCGCTTCCGCTTCGCCTCGGTGAAGCCTGCCGGCTATCCCGTGCCCACTCACGGTCCCACGGGCGACCTGCTGCGCGCCCAGAACCGCCATCCCTTCCGCCCGGCGCACCTGCACTTCCTGATCCACAAGCCCGGCTTCAAGACGCTCATCACCCAGGTTTTCGTGGACGACGACGAGCACCTGGAGAGCGACGTGGTCTTCGGCGTCACCCGCGCGCTGGTTGGCGGCTACAAGCGCGGCGAAGGACCGGCCCCGGACGGCGGCGCGGACGAGTGGTGGGGCCTGGACTACACCTTCCACATGGAACCCGGGGAGGCGCGCCTACCGGTGCCGCCAATCGCATGAAGAAGCTGCGTGGAAGCACCGCCGTCATCATCGGAGGATCGGGCGGCATCGGCGCGGCGACCGCGCGCTGCCTGGCCGGGGCCGGGGCGGCGGTGGTCGTCACCTATCGCGGGGGCGAGGCGGCGGCGCGCGCACTGGTTGCGGACCTGCCCGGCGAGGGCCACGCGGCCCTGCCCGCGAGCGTGGAGGACAGCGCCTCCCTCAACGCCCTGGCGGCGAAGGTGACGGAGGCGCAAGGCCGCTGCGACATCCTCGTCAACAGCGCCGGCTTCACCAGGGCCGTGCCGCACGGCGACCTGGACGCGCTGGACGACGCGTTCCTCGACCGGATGTGGGCCGTGAACTGGCGTGGTCCCTTCGCCGCCGTGCGCGCCTTCCGGCCGCTGCTGGAGGCGTCCGAGGGGCTGGTGGTGAATATCTCCTCCATCGGCGGGCTGAACGGCTCCGGCTCCAACCTCGCCTACGCCGCGCTCAAGGCAGCGACGGACAGCATGACGAAGTCGCTCGCCCGCGCGCTGGCGCCGAAGGTGCGCGTGATGTCCGTCTCCCCCGGCGTGGTGGAAACGGGCTTCGTGCCCGGCCGCGGGCCGGAGCAGAACGCGAAGATCGCGCCCAGCATCCCCCTGAAGCGCGTCGCCCTGCCGGAGGACGTGGCGGAAGCCGTCCTCGCCTGCGCCACGCTGCTCACCTACTCGACCGGATCGGTACTTCTCGTGGATGGAGGGCGTGCGCTGTGAGGGCCATGCGTGACGAGGTGATCCTCACCTGCGCCGTGACGGGCAACCTGACGACGCTGGAGCAGCACCCGAAGCTGCCGGTGACGCCGGAGGAGATCGCGGACGCCGCCCTGGCCGCGGCCGAGGAGGGTGCGGCCATCGCCCACCTGCACGTGCGCGACCCCGCGACGGGCAAGCCAAGCATGGAGCTGGAGTACTACCGCGACGTGGTGGAGCGCATCCGCGCGAAGAACCCCGACCTCATCATTAACCTCACCACCGGCCCCGGCGGCCGCTTCGTGGTGGGGGAGGAGGATCCCAAGGTCGCGGGTCCCGGCACCACCCTGACGACGCCTGCCATCCGCACCGCGCACATCACCGCGCTGCGCCCGGACATCGCCACGCTGGACCTGAACACCATGAACTCGGGCGCCCAGGTGGTGATCAACACGCCGAGGAACGCGCGGCTGATGGCCAAGGCCATCCGCGAGGCCGGCGCGGTGCCGGAGATCGAGCTCTTTGATTCCGGCGACTGCGGCTTGATGCGCGACATGCTGGCCGACGGCTCGCTCGGCACGCCCGTGCTCTGCTCCTTCGTGCTGGGCGTGAAGTACGGCTTCCCGCCCTCGCCGGAGACGGTGCTCTACGCCCGCGGCCTGATCCCGGCCGATGCGGAGTTCACGGTCATCGGCACCGGCCGCTCCTCCTTCCCCATGGTCGCCCAGTCCGTCCTCGCCGGCGGCCACGCGCGCGTGGGGCTGGAGGACGCGGTGATGATCGAGCGCGGCGTCCTCGCCCCTTCCAACGCGGCGATGGTCGCCAAGGCCCGCCGCATCGTCGAGCACCTCGGCCCGAGGATCGCCAGCCCCGCCCGGGCGCGCGCGATCATCGGCCTGTCCTGAAAGGTCCCGCCATGTCCGCCGCCTTCCAGCCGGAGACGGGCAAGAACCCGGCGCTGCGCGTCGCCGCCAAGGGCGCCGGCCCGCACTCCCTGGGTCTGCGACTGGAGGAGTGCCGGCCGGAACGGCCGCAGGGCTGGTGCCTCGTGGAGGTGGCCGCCGCCGGCGTGAACCCATCGGACGTGAAGGCGGTGCTCGGCGCCATGCCCAAGGCCGTCTACCCCCGCACCCCCGGCCGCGACTTCGCCGGCACCGTGGTGGAAGGCCCGGCCGAACTCCTCGGCGCCCAGGTCTGGGGCTCCGGCGGCGATGTCGGCATCACGCGCGACGGCAGCCACGCCCGCTACCTCGCCCTGCCGCCGGAGGCCGTGTTCCGCAAGCCCGCCAACCTCTCGATGCGGGAGGCTGCCGCGGTCGGTGTGCCCTTCGTCACCGCGGAGGTGGGCTGGCGCGAGGCGGGCGGGGTCCGGGCGGGGCAGACCGTGCTTGTGCTCGGCGCCAACGGCCGCGTCGGGCAGGCGGCCTGCGTCATCGCGAAGGCCGCCGGAGCCCGCGTGCTGGCCGGAATCCGCCGCCCCGAGGCGGCCGCCGCCGTCCGTGGCGCCGATGCGGTCTTCGACAGCAGCTTGGGCGAGGTGGCGGAGGCCGTGCTCGCGGCCACGGGCGGGCACGGCGCGGACCTCGTCTTCAATTGCGTCGGCTCGCCCTGGTTCGCCGCCGGCAACGCGGCCCTTGGCCACGGCGGGACGCAGATCTTCATCGCCACGCTGGACCGCGCTGTGCCCTTCGACATCCTCGCCTTCTACCGCGCCCGCCACCGCTATGTCGGTGTGGATACGCTGGCATTGAGCGCGGCGGAGACGGGCGCGGTCCTGAACTCCCTCCGCCCCGGCTTCGAATCCGGCGCGATCACGCCCTACGAGATCGAGGAGAACTACGTCTTTCCGCTCGCCCGGGCCGAGGAGGCCTACCGCATCGTGCTCGGTGGCGCCCCGCAGCGCGTGCTGCTGGAGATGGCGCCGTGAATGTCACCCGCCTCGACGAGGCGCGGCCCTACGAGGCGCCCGGCCACTTCGACATGCGCATGTTCCGCCTGCAGGGCCGGGAGGCCGGGCCTTCGGACACGCTCTGGATGGGCCTCTCCTGGCTCCTGCCGGGCAGCCACACGGCGCTCGACGCCTCGCCCATCGAGAAGCACTACGTCGTGGTCGAGGGCGAGCTGACGATCATCGCGGAGGCCGATGGCCGGCAGGAGGAGGTGACCCTGGGCCGTCTGGATTCCTGCCGCATCGCCCCGGGCGAGGGGCGGAAGCTGGAGAACCGCACGAACCGCCCCGCCGCCGTCCTGCTCGCCATGCCGTTGAAGCCTGCCGCGCCGGGCTGACACCCGGCCGCGCGCACAAGGGAGGAAAAAAGAATGATAAGAGCGTTCATCCTGCTGGCGGGCGCCCTGATGGCGGCCTTCCCCGCCCTCGCGCAGCAGGCCCGGTTCCCCGACAGGAGCATCACCATCATCGTGCCCTTCGCGGCCGGCGGCCCGACGGACGTGGTGGCACGCCAGCTGGCGGAGGCCATGTCGCGCGACCTCGGCGTCTCCGTGGTGGCGGAGAACGTGACGGGCGCCGGCGGCACGCTCGGCGCCCAGCGCGTCGTGCAGGCCCGGCCGGATGGCTACACCCTGCTGCTCGGCAATGTCGGCGTCGCCACCGCGCCCACCCTCTACCGCCGCCCGCCCTACGACCCGCTGACGCAGCTGGACGCGGTCGGGCTGATCACGCCCGTGCCGATGGTTCTGATCGGCCGCACCGAGCTGCCGGCGAGGAACCTGCCGGAGCTGCTGGCCTGGCTGCGCCGCCCGGGCGCCGAGGTGAACATCGCCCATGCCGGCCTGGGCTCCGCCAGCCAGCTCTGCGGCACGCTCCTCCGCTCCATCCTGCAGACGCCGATGACACCCGTCGCCTTCCGCGGCACGGCGCCCGTGATGACGGAGATGATGGCCGGCCGCATCGACATCACCTGCGACCAGACCACCAATGCCGTGCCCTACATCCGCGACAACAGGGTCAGGGCCTTCGCGGTCACCACCCCGCAGCGCCTCACCGCCCTGCCGGACGTGCCGACCACGACGGAGGGCGGGCTGCCGCAGCTGCAGGTCACGATCTGGCACGGCTTCTACGCCCCGCACGGCACGCCGCGACCGGTGATCGACCGCCTGGCGCAATCCTTGCGCGCAGCGCTGGCCGATCAGGCCGTTCTCAACCGCTTCAACGACCTCGCCACCACGGCCGAGCCGCCGGAGCGGGCCACGCCGGAGGCGCATCGCGCCTTCCTGGAGGCGGAGATCGCGCGCTGGCGCCCCATCCTCTCCGCCGCCGGCGAGTACGCGGACTGACCTGGGCGGACACGGAAAACGGCGCCGCGGCGAAGCCCTCCGCCCGGCACCGGCCTTCAACAAGGGGGTGCGAGGACGCCCTTCATGCGCCCATCCCGCCGCGCCCTGCTGGCCGGGCTGCCGCTCTCCGTCGCGCCCCTGCCAGCCGCGGCCCAGACTTCGCCCGAGACGGCGCGGGTGCCCGATACCTACGATCCGGCCCGCCCGATCCTGATCCGCGGCGCCACCATCGTCACGATGGATCCGGCCGTGCCGGACCTCGCGGGCGGCGACATCCTGGTGCGGAACGGCGCCATCGCCGCCGTCGGCGCCGCCCTGGCCGCACCGGAAGGCGCGCAGGTGATGGACGCGGCGGGCCGCATCGCCATCCCCGGGCTGGTGAACGCGCACATCCATCTCGGCCAGTCCCTGCAGCGCGGCATGTCGGCGGACCAGACGCTGGCGCAGTACTTCGCCACCGTCGTCGCGAAGCTCTCCTCCCGGCTCTCGCCGGACGACCTGCGCGCGGCGGATTACGGCGGCTCCCTGGAGCTCCTCGATGCCGGCGTCACGACCGTCCTGGACTGGAGCCGCGAGACGACGAGCCCGGACCACGCGGACGCCGCGCTGGACGCCTTCGAAACCTCCGGCATCCGCGCCGTCTTTGCTTACGGGCTGGCGGGATCGGGCGCGGGCAGCGTGCGCAGCGCCAACAGCCCGGAAGCGGTGGCGGAGGACATGCGCCGCCTGCGCGCCGGGCGCATGGCATCGCCCGGCCGCGTGCGGCTCGCGCTTGCCATCCGCGGGCCGGACTTCTCCACCATGGAGGAGGTGGCGGGCGACATCCGCCTCGCCCGGGACTTCGATCTGCTCGTCCAGTTCCACGCCGGCGCCCCCGTCTATGCCGGCCGCACCCGCAGGGGCATCGCGATGATGCGGGAGCGCGGCCTGCTCACGCGGAAGGTCTCCCTGGCCCACGCCAACGACCTGGACGAGGACGAGTACAGGATGGTCGCGGATGCCGGCGGCAGCACCGTGTCCACGCCGGAAGTGGAGATGCAGATGGGCCACGGCTTCCCCTGCGCCGCGCGGATGCAGCGCGCGGGCGGCATCGCGGCCCTGGGCAGCGACATCTCGGCCGGCGTGGGCGGGGACGTGCTGGTGCAGGCGCGCATCGCCCTCGCCGCCGCGCGTGGCCTGGCGAACGCGGAGGCGCGGCAGGCCGGCGCGCTGTTGCCCCAGGTCGCCTTCACCACGCGCCAGGCCCTGCGCTGGGCGACGCTGGGCGGCGCTCAAGCGGCGGGGCTGGGCGATGTCACCGGCAGCCTCACGCCCGGCAAGCGGGCGGATATTGTGCTGCTGCGGGCGGACACGCTCGCCACCAGTCCGGTGCACGATCCGATCGCGGCCGTGCTGAACCAGGGCGGCTCCGCGGCGGTGGAGACCGTGATGGTGGATGGCCGCGTGCTGAAGCGCGACGGCAGGCTGCTGCACCCGGACGCAGCCCGCGCCGCGGAGGAAATCCGGCGCCGGGCCGCGGCGCTGGAGGCGCGAAGCGCGACTTGATTCCTCCTCGGGGCGCACCTTCTCGGATCCGGCGATCATCTCCGGCTTCTCTCGCGCCCCGCTTCGGGTGCCCTGCCGCGCGACGTGCCCTTCGCCAGGGGTTGGGCTCGGCCCATTGCACGGGCGCAAAGCCGAGCTTGCGACCTGCGCCCTGGTCTCGTGGCCCGACGGTCGCGATGCTTCCGCCGAGATCATCGCAGAAGCCTGAGGACGCCCCATGATGCCGACCGCGACGCCAACGCCGGGCAAGAGGCTGATCAGCCCCGCCGACCACGCCCTGATCCTGATCGATTTCCAGTCGCAGATGGCGTTCGCGACCAAGTCGATCGATCCCGTGCAGCTCCGCAACAACGCTGGACTCGTTGCCGCGGCGGCCGCCGGGTTCAAGGTTCCCACCATTCTCACCACCGTGGCCGAGAAGTCCTTCTCCGGCCCGATGTTCGAGGAGGTGACCGCTCCCTTCCCGGGCCAGGCACTGCTCGACCGAACCTCCATGAACACCTGGGAGGACGCGGCGGTGATCGAGGAGGTCAACCGCATCGGCAAGCCGCGCATCGCCTTTGCGGGCCTCTGGACCTCCGTCTGCATCGTCGGCCCGGTGCTCTCGGCGCTGGACCAGGGCTTTGAAGTGCTGTTCGTCGCGGATGCCTGTGGCGACGTCTCGGCCGAAGCGCACGAGTGCGCCGTGCAGCGCATGATCCAGGCCGGCGCGCAGCCGATGACGGCGCTGCAGTACCTGCTGGAGCTGCAGCGCGATTGGGCGCGGGGCGAGACCTACGAGCTGACCACCGGCATCGCGAGGAGGCTGGGCGGGGCTTACGGCATCGGCATCAACTACGCCAAGAGCATGTTCGGCGCCCACGAGGGCTGAGCATCGCGGCGCGCCGGGAACTCACCTCCGCGTCCCGGCGCGCCGCCCCCTCCAGAAGGCAAAGAGGACGGCGATGAGAATCTGTCTTCCATCTCCCCTGGCGCTGCCCGGCCGCGAATGCGGGGCGCGCCTTTCCGGCCCGCTGCCCGGACGTGGAGACGGCGCCCGCCGCCCGGAGAACGTTGCATGAGCGCGCCCGGTCGCCGCACCGTCACCGGGGGCCTCGCGGCCCTTGCCCTGTCCAACGCCATCCGGAAGCCCGCCATGGCCCAACCTGCCGCGCCCGAGCTGATCCTGCACAACGGCCGCATCACCACGCTGGACCGTGGCGAGCCTTCGCCGCAGGCCGTGGCGGTCACGGCCGGCCGCTTCTCCGTGGTGGGCGAGGCGCGGGAGATCCTGCCCACCGCCGGGCCGGGCACGCGGGTGATCGACCTCCGGGGCCGGCGCCTCATCCCCGGGCTGATCGACAATCACCTGCACGTCATCCGCGGCGGGCTGAACTTCAACATGGAGCTGCGCTGGGACGGGGTGCGCTCGCTCGCCACGGCGATGGAGATGCTGAAGGCCCAGGTGGCGATCACCCCGCCGCCGCAATGGGTGCGCGTGGTCGGCGGCTTCACCGAGCACCAGTTCGCCGAGAAGCGCCTGCCGACGCTCGACGAGATCAACGCCGTGGCGCCCGACACGCCGGTCTTCCTCCTCCACCTCTACGACCGCGCGCTGCTCAACGCCGCCGCCCTGCGGGTGGCGGGCTACACGAAGGACACGCCGAACCCGCCGGGGGGCGAGATCCAGCGCGGCCCGGACGGCACGCCGACGGGCCTGCTGCTGGCCAAGCCCAACGCCACGGTGCTCTATGCCACCCTCGCCAAGGGCCCCACGCTGCCCTTCGACTACCAGCTCAACTCCACCCGCCACTTCCTGCGCGACCTCAACCGCCTCGGCGTGACAGGTGCCATCGACGCGGGCGGCGGCTACCAGAACTACCCGGACGACTACAAGGTGGTCCAGAAGCTGGCCGAGGACGGCGAGCTGACGGTCCGCATCGCATACAACCTCTTTACGCAGAAGCCGAAGGCGGAGAAGGAGGACTTCCTGCGCTGGACGCAGACCGCCAGGTACCAGCAGGGTGACGACTACTTCCGCCTCAACGGCGCCGGCGAGATGCTGGTCTTCTCGGCGGCCGATTTCGAGGACTTCCGGGTGGAGCGGCCGGAGATGCCGCCAGAGATGGAGCCGGAGCTGGAAGCGGTCGTCCGCATCCTCGTGCAGAACCGCTGGCCCTGGCGGCTGCACGCCACCTACGACCAGACCATCTCCCGCGCGCTCGACGTGTTCGAGAAGGTGAACGCCGAGATGCCGATCGGCGACCTGCACTGGATCTTCGACCACGCCGAGACGGTGAGCGAGCGGAGCCTTGAGCGCATCGCGCGCCTCGGCGGCGGGGTCGCCGTGCAGCACCGCATGGCCTACCAGGGCGAGTACTTCGTGGAGCGCTACGGCGCCCGCGCTGCCGAGGCCACGCCGCCGGTGGCCAGGATGCTGGAGATGGGCGTGAAGGTTTCGGCCGGGACGGACGCCACCCGCGTCGCCTCCTACAACCCGTGGGTGGCGCTCTCCTGGCTGGTCACCGGCAGGACGGTCGGCGGCCTGCGCATCACGCCCGAACGCAACACGCTGGACCGCGATACGGCGCTGCGGATGCTGACCGAGAACGTCACTTGGTTCTCCAACGAGGAAGGGAAGAAGGGCCGCATCGTGGTGGGCCAGCTCGCCGACCTCGCGGTGCTGGACCGTGACTACTTCGAGGTGCCGGGAGACGAGATCGGCGACATCACCTCCCTCCTGACGGTCGTCGGCGGCAAGGTGGTGCACGGCGCGGGGGATTACGCCTCCCTCGCGCCACCCTTGCCGCCGGCCATGCCGGACTGGTCGCCCGTGCGGCGCTTCGGCGGCTACCAGAACCGGCGCGCCGAGAAGCCCGGCGCCGCCGGCGCCTTCGCCCGCGCCGTGGCCGGCTGCTGCGACGCCGCCTGCGGCCTGCACGGCCACGACCATGCCCGCGCCTGGGCCGCCAACGTCCCGGCCGGGAATGACCAGGGCTTCTGGGGCGCGCTGGGCTGCTCCTGCTGGGCCTTCTGAGGATGCTGCGCCCCGTTCTGACCTTCGTCGGCCTCCTCGGCCTCTGCGCCGCCTACATCCAGGGCGGGCTGAACAAGCTGCTCGACTTCCCCGGCGCCGTGGCGGAGGCCGTGCACTTCGGCCTGCCCCTGCCCACCGCCACGGCAGCGGCCACCATCGCCCTGGAACTGGTCGCCAGCGCCATGATCCTGACCGGACGCGGGCGCTGGATCGGCGCGCTGGCGCTGATGGGCTTCACCCTCGCGGCCACCGCCATCGCCAACCGCTACTGGGAACTGTCCCCGGGCCGGGAACGCTTCATGATGGCCAATTCCTTCTATGAACACCTCGGCCTGGCCGGCGCCTTCCTGCTGGTCACACTCTGGGACAGGGCGCTCCGGGAGCGGGCGGCGTGAGCGCCGCCGCCGCGACGGGCGCCTTCGCGCCGCTCCGCCATTCCACCTTCGCGGTGATCTGGGCCGCGACGGTACTCGGCAACACGGGCACCTTCATGCGCGACGTCGCCAGCTCCTGGCTGGTGACGGACCTTGCCTCCGGCCCTGCCGCCGTCTCGCTCATCCAGGCCGCGGGCACGCTGCCGATCTTCCTGCTGGCCATCCCCGCCGGGGTGCTGACCGATATCCTGGACCGCCGCCGCTTCCTGATCGCGGTGCAGCTTCTCCTCGCCTCCGTCAGCCTCGCGCTCGCCGTGCTGTCCTGGCTCGGGTTGATGACGGTGACGGCCCTCGTCGCACTGACCTTCGTCGGCGGCATCGGTGCGGCGCTGATGGGGCCTGCCTGGCAGGCCATCGTGCCGGAACTGGTGCCGGCGAAGGAGCTGAAGCCCGCGGTCGCGCTCAATTCGCTCGGCATCAACATCGCCCGCGCCGTCGGGCCGGCGGTGGGGGGGCTCCTCCTGGCCTCGGCCGGCGCTGCCGCCACCTACGGGGCGGACGTGGCCAGCTACGCCTTCGTCATTCTCGCCCTGCTGTGGTGGAAGCGGCCGGAACGCGCGGGGGATGACCTGTCGGAGGGCTTCGGCGGCGCCTTCCGCGCCGGCATCCGCTACGCCCGGGCCAGCCGGGACCTGCACGTGGTGCTCCTGCGCGCGGCGGTGTTCTTCGCCTTCGCCAGCGCGGTCTGGGCCCTGCTGCCACTCATTGCGCGGAACCTGCTGAACGGCGATGCGGGATTCTACGGCATCCTGCTCGGCGCCGTGGGGCTGGGCGCCATCGCCGGGGCACTGGTGCTGCCGCGCCTGCGGGCGGTGCTGGATGCGGACGGGCTGATCCTGGCCGCCAGCCTCGCCGCGGCGGCGGTGACGGCGGCCCTCGCCCTGGCCCCGCCCGGGGTGCTGGCCCTGCCGCTCCTGCTGCTGCTCGGCGCGGCCTGGATCGTGGCGCTGACCACGCTCAACGGCACGGCGCAGTCGATCCTGCCGAACTGGGTGCGCGGGCGCGCGCTGGCCGTCTATCTCACCGTGTTCAACGGCGCGATGGCGCTCGGCAGCCTCGGCTGGGGCCTCGTGGCGGAGGCCATCGGCGTGTCAGGCGGCCTGCTGGTGGCCGGGGCCGGGCTGGCGGCCGCCGGGATGCTGATGAATCGCGTCCCGCTGCCCACCGGCGAGGCGGACCTCATGCCCTCCAGCCACTGGCCCGAGCCGCTGACCGCCGCTCCGGTACCGCACGACCGGGGACCGGTGCTGATCCTCATCGAGTATCGGGTGGGGGAGCCGGACCGTGCCGCCTTCCTGCGCGCCATGCACCGCCTCTCGGAGGAGAGGCGGCGCGACGGGGCTTATGGATGGGGCATTACCGAGGATGCGGCGGAGCCGGACAGGCTGGTGGAATGGTTCACGGTGGAGTCCTGGGCCGAGCATCTGCGCCAGCACGGGCGTGTTTCCCAGGCCGATGCCGACATCCAGGCGGAGGCCCGGCGGTACCATGTCGGGCCGGAGGAGCCGGTGGTGCGGCACCTCCTCACCCTGGGGCGGGGGGCATGATGGGCTCTGCGCCCTCGATCAGGGGGCGCTTGGCGGCGACGGCTTCGGCCAGGAAGTCCAGCAGCGTGCGAATGCGGGGCACATGGCGGAGGTCCGGGTGAGTCAGCAGCCAGAGATCCGTCGCGTAGGCCGGGTCCGGCGGCAGGAGACGGACGAGGTCCGGCGAAGCGTCGCCAACGAAGCAGGGCAGGTGCCCCACGCCGAGCCCTGCCCGCACCGCGGCGGCAAGGCCGCCCACCGTGTCGAAACGGGCCGCAAGCCGCTCGGGCGCCACCATCGCCTGGGCGTAGCGGATGACCCGCAGCCCCGAGAGATTGTCGCCCAGGCACACCCAGCGGGCCGCCTCGGCAGGGTCCGCCGGGTGCTTCTGCCCGGTGGTGCCGTAGAGGGCCCAGGCGATGCGCGCGGCCCGGCGACCCACAAGCGTATCGGGTGGGTGATCGGTGGCGCGCACCGCCACGTCCGCGTCGCGGCGCGACAGGTTCAGCGCCGCGTTGCCCGTGACCACGTCCAGCCGGATCGCTGGATGCGCCGCCTGGAAGGCCGCGAGCAGCGGCATCAGCAGGTCCGACAGGAGACTGTCGCTGGTGGCGATCCGCACCTCCCCGGAGGGTGCGACGTCCTGGCCAGCGAGGCGACGCGTGACGGCCGTGATGTCAGCGTCCACCCGGGCCGCCAGCGCCGCCATCTCCTCCCCGGCCGAGGTCAGCGTGTAGCCGGAGCGGTGACGCTCGAAGAGCGGCTGGCCCAGCGAGGCCTCAATGGCCTTGAGGCGGCGGAAGACGGTGGAGTGGTCCATTCCAAGCCGCTCGGCGGCGGCCGGCAGGTTGCGGGTGGTGGCGACGGCATTGATGAGGCGAAAGTCATCCCAGGCGTAAGTTCGACCCGAATCCTTCAAGACGAAGCCTCCCTGAGCGACTCCTGCGCTCGGCACCGATGGCACACCATCCCAGCGCCAATCTATAGCCCTGAACGCAGTTTCGGGATTGCGCGGGCGCAATCTCGCACCCCTGGCCACCCGCCCCTGTCCGGCACAATTCTGGGGGCAGCGGAGCCGCGAGGGCTCCACCCGAGAGGAGCAGCCACCATGGCCACCAACGGCATCCACCATGTCACCGCCATCGCCGGGCAGGCACAGCGGAACCTGGACTTCTACACCCGCACCCTCGGGCTGCGGCTGGTGAAGAAGACCGTGAACTTCGACGATCCCGGCGCCTACCACTTCTACTACGGCGACGCGGCGGGTAGCCCCGGCACCATCCTCACCTTCTTCCCCTGGGAGAACGCCGCCCCCGGCCGCGCCGGCGCGGGCGAGCTGCAGGAGACGGCGTTCCGCGTCCCGCAGGCCTCGATCGGCTACTGGACGCAGCGGCTGGTGAGCCACGGGCTGGAGCGCGCGAACCGGTTCGGCGGGACGGTGCTGACCTTCCGCGATCCGGACGGGCTGCGCCTGGCCCTCGTCGGCATCCCCGGCATCGAGGCCGAGCCCGCATGGGACAGTTCCGCCCATGGGGGCGAGGTGCCGGTGGAGCACGCCATCCGCGGCTTCCACGGCGTCTCCCTCATGCTGGACCGCACGGAGCGGACGGGCGCGATCCTGACGGACGTGTTCGGCTTCCGCGAGGTGGCGAAGGAGGGGAACACCACCCGCTACGCCGTGGAGGGCACGGCGATCGGCGGCGTCGTGGACCTGCAGGCGGTCGGCGGCTTCCTGCCGGCGCGGCTGGGGCGCGGCTCCGTCCACCACCTCGCCTTCCGGGCCGCGGACGACGCGGCGGAGATGGCGATGGTGCGCCGGCTGGCGGAGAACCACGGCCTGCACACCACGGAGCAGAAGGACCGCGACTACTTCCGCTCCGTCTACTTCCGCGAGCCCGGCGGCGTGCTGTTCGAGATCGCGACCGACATCCCCGGCTTTGCCGTGGACGAGCCGGCCGAGAGCCTCGGCGCCGCGCTGAAGCTGCCGAGGTTCCTCGAGGGCCACCGCGCCGCGATCGAGGCGGCGCTCCCCGTCCTCGCCTGACATCCCCCTGAGGGCCGCGCCATGGCGCGGCCCGGGAGCACCAGACATGACCACCACCGCACCCGACTTCGTCCACCTCTTCGAGCCCGGCACGGACCCCGCGCGCGCGCCCGTGCTTCTGCTGCACGGCACGGGCGGCGACGAGACGGACCTGCTGCCGCTCGGCCGCCTCGCCGCGCCCGGCGCGGCCCTGCTCTCGCCGCGCGGCCCGGTGCTGGAGAACGGCATGCCCCGCTTCTTCCGGCGCCTAGCAGAGGGCGTCTTCGACGAGGACGACCTGCGCCGCCGCACGGACGACCTCGCGGGCTTCATCCGCGACGCGCAGGCGCGCCACGGGATCGGCGCGCCCGTCGCGCTGGGCTTCTCCAACGGCGCGAACATTGCGGCCAGCCTGCTGCTGCGCCACCCCGGCCTGCTGCGCGGCGCGGCGCTGCTGCGGGCCATGGTGCCCTATGCGGAGCCGCCCGCGGCCCGACTGGACGGCACGAAGGTCCTCCTGCTCTCCGGCACGGCCGATCCCATCGTGCCCGCCGCGAACAGCGAGCGGCTGGCCGGGATGCTGGAGGCGGCGGGTGCCACCGTGAAGCACCTCGTGCTCCCGCTCGGGCACGGGGTATCGCAGATGGACATCAACCTCGCCCGCGACTGGATGGCGGGCCTGAAGGAGACGGCGGCATGAGCGTCGAGACGGACCCCACCGGCCTGATGCCGGAATGCAAGGCGGGCGAGGCGATCGAGCACGTCATCCTCCCTCGCACCCATGATATCGGCGGTTTCGAGGTACGGCGCGCCCTGCCGGCGACGGAGCGCCAGATGGTCGGCCCCTTCATCTTCTTCGACCAGATGGGGCCGGGCGAGTTCCTGACCGGCAAGGGCCTCGACGTGCGGCCGCACCCTCACATCGGCCTCTCCACCGTCACCTACCTCTTCGAGGGCGAGATCCAGCACCGCGACAGTCTCGGCTCCGACCAGGCGATCCGCCCGGGCGACGTGAACTGGATGACCACCGGCCGCGGCATGGTGCATTCCGAGCGCACGGACCGGGTGCTGCGCGGCCACGCCAACCGCCTCTTCGGCATTCAGTCCTGGCTGGCCCTGCCGAAGCCGCAGGAGGAGGCCGAGCCCGCCTTCGTCCACCACCCCGCCGCCACGCTGCCGGTGATCGAGGACGGCGGCGCGCGGCTGCGCCTCATCGCGGGCCATGGCTGGGGCGCCCGTTCTCCGGTCGCGACGCCGATCGACCTGTTCTACGCCGACGCCGTCCTGGCCCCCGGCGCCGCCCTGCCCCTGCCGGACCACGAGGAGCGCGGCGCCTACGTCGTGGAGGGCGAGGTGGAGGTCGCCGGCGACCGCTTTGAGGCAGGGCGAATGCTGGTGTTCCGCGCCGGCGACAGCATGGGCCTGCGCGCGGGCCCGCGCGGCGCGCGGCTGCTGATGCTTGGCGGCGCCGCGATGGACGGGCCGCGGCACCTGTTCTGGAACTTCGTCTCCTCCTCGCCGGATCGGATCGAACAGGCCAAGGCGGACTGGAAGGCCGGGCGCTTCGGCACCGTGCCGGGGGACGACAAGGAGTTCATCCCGCTCCCGGAGATGCGCGTAAAGGCGGAGACACCCTCCACTCAGGCGCCCTCCGCCGGGTCGCCGACGAGCTGAGGCTGTCTGGTCGGGGTGATGTCACCCCTCGAGTCCCGTGGCACTGCACCCCGTGCCCGGCACCCGGCCAGGCACGGGGTGCGAGCCGCTTCAGGGGACAACGCCCGGTGGGCCACCGGGAACGCCCGGTAGGCGAGAACCTCCTCCTCGCCGCTGTCCATAGGGCCGCGAGCCTGGGGACTCTGGGGCGGCGCTGGTCGGCGACCATCCTCCGCGGACGTTCCGCACTCCCCTGCCGCTCACTTGCGGCAGGGTTGCGGGCGCTCGCGGCCAGGGTGCCGGGCAGAGTCCCCGGGAAGTCGGGCG
This sequence comes from Pararoseomonas sp. SCSIO 73927, assembly GCF_037040815.1. Lineage (NCBI taxonomy): Bacteria > Pseudomonadati > Pseudomonadota > Alphaproteobacteria > Acetobacterales > Acetobacteraceae > Pararoseomonas > Pararoseomonas sp. SCSIO 73927. The sequence continues at coordinate 1,104,657 of NZ_CP146232.1, read as the reverse complement.
AGGAGCCCGCTAGCCCACTTGGATGTTCAGCTCCTGCACCACCCGGCCGAAGCGCTCGAAGTCGGTCCGGTTGACGTCCGCCAGGCGCGACGCGGGTCCGCCGGCCGGCACTGCGCCGAGCGCGCGCAGCCGTTCCTGCACGTCGGGCTGGGCGAGCACGTCGTTCATGTGAGAGTTCAACGTCTCAGCCATCGCCGCCGGCAGGCCGCGCGGCCCGAACAGGCCCCACCAGGTCGTGACGTTGAGGTCGTAGCCGGCCTCCTTGTAGGTGGGGACCTCGGGAACGACCGGGCTGCGCTGCGCCTCCGAGATCGCGACGGGCACGAGGGTTCCTGCCTTGAGGTGGTCGGCCACGGCGCCGATCGTGACCAGCCCGATCCCGATGGAGCCGGAGAGCAGGTCGTTCACCACCGGGGCCACGCCGCGATAGGCGATCTCCGACAGGTTCACGTTCGCCAAGCGGTTGAACATCTCGCCGTAGATGTGCATGGGCGAGCCCGAGCCCGGCGACCCGTAGCCGGCGAGTTGGCCCGCTCTCGCCTGTGCCACCACGTCCGAGAGCGACCGGATCCCGCTCTGTCGGCTGGCGATCAGGATCATCGGCGTGGTGGCCACCAGATGGACCGGCGTGAAGTCGTTCACGGGATGATAGGTGGCGCCCTGCTTGAGCACGAGCGGCGCGAGCGGGAAGGTGGACGGCGCGAACAGCAGGATCGACCCGTCCGGCGGGACGCGGGCGACGTACTGCGTGCCGATGACCCCGCTGGCGCCGGAGCGGTTCTCGATGATGACCTGACGGCCGAGGCGGGATGCCATCCGGTCCGCGAACAGGCGCGCGATCGCGTCCGTGTCGCCACCGGCCGGATAGGCGACGACGAAGGTGACGGGCCGGGGTGCTTGCGCGATCGCGGGGCTGGCCAGAGCAGCCGTGATGCCCAACGCGAGGGTGCGTCGTCCGATGGTTGTCATGAACAGCCTTCCGATGTGGCGGATGAATGGTTCAGCGGGTGGGCCACCGTGCGACGGCACAAAGGAGTTCTTATTTGAACTCTTCGTTCTTCTCGTAAGCAGGGTGAGAGCACGTGCACCGGAACGTCAAGGCGCATTCTTCGAACCTGCAGACGGATCGGCCGGGATTCCCGGCACCAAGAATGGCTTTGACAAGCAGCCCCATCCTCTCCCATGCTGCAATTTATGAACTTAGAGTTCTTATTTGAACTTCCTTGCCGCTTCCTGGTGTCGGGCCTGGATCAGGCCTTCGCGCCGGATCCGGCCGGGTGAGCGGCGTGGCCACAACCCTCGCCGGCCGCACGGTGGTGGTCACGGGCGCCGCGCGCGGCGTGGGGCGGGCGATCGCGACTGCCTGCGCCGCCGCGGGCGCCCGCCTGATCCTGTCCGACATCCTCCTGGACCAGCTCTCGGCCACGACCGCCGAGCTCGTCGCGGCAGGCCACGATGCCCGCGCAGTGCCCCTGGACCTCGCGGAGCCCGCGAGCATCGAGGCCTTCGCCGCCGACATCGCGGCGCATGAGGGGCGGGTGGACGGGCTGGTGAACAACGCCGCCATCGCCACCGGCATCGGCGGCCCCGAATTCGACGCCATCGAGATCGACACCTGGGACCGGGTCATGCGCGTGAACGTGCGCGGCACCTGGCTCGTCACGCGCGCCGTCGCGCCGCTGATGCCAGGGAATGACCATGGGGGCCGGATCGTCAACATCGCTTCCGACACCGCGCTCTGGGGTGCGCCGCGCCTGCTCGCCTACACCGCCAGCAAGGGGGCCGTGATGGCCATGACGCGCTCCCTGGCCCGGGAACTGGGCCCGCGCGGCATCGGGATCGCCTGCATCGCGCCGGGCATCATGCGAAACGAGGCGACGGAGTACGTGCCCGCCGAGCGCCACCGCCTCTACGAGACCGGGCGTGCCGTTCCGGGACCGCAGGTGCCGGAGGACATCACGGACACGGTCGTCTTCCTCCTCACGGCGGGCGCGCTGGCGCTGACCGGGCAGGTGCTGCCCGTCGATGCGGGATTCGTCTTCACGTGAGCGCCGCGATCCAGCCCCCCCGGCGCGCGCACGCCGCCGGCATCGCCATCCTCCGCCGCCACGGCACGGGCGGGCGCCTCCCGCTCGTGCTGCTGCACGGGATCGGCAGCAACGCGACGAGCTGGGAGCCCCTGCTGGGCGCGCTGCCGCCGCAGCACCACGCGATCGCCTGGGACGCGCCGGGCTACGGCGATTCCGCGCCCGTGCCGACGAAAGCGCCGACGCCGGACAGCTATGCCGAGGCGCTGGATCACCTTCTGGCCGCGCTCGGCCTCGATCGCATCCTCCTGGCCGGCCACTCCCTCGGCTGCCTCTTCGCGGCCCGCTTCGCCGCTCGCAACCCGGACCGCGTGGCGGCCCTGGCGCTGATGTCCCCCGCGCTGGGCTACGGCGCGGCGCCCGATGCCCTGCCGCCGGGCGTCCAGGCCCGCATTGACGACGTGACGAGCCTTGGCCCGCAGGAGTTCGCCGCGCGCCGTGCGCCCCGGCTGGTGCATGACGCCCCGAACCGCCCGGCGGTGCTGGAAGGCGTGCGTCGCGCCATGGCCGCCGTGAACCCCTCCGGCTACGCCCAGGCCGTCCGCGCCCTCGGGGCCGGGGACCTGCTGGCGGACGCCCCCCGCCTCGCCATGCCCGTCCTGGTCGCGACGGGGCTGGAGGACGTCGTGACGCCGCCCGACAACGCCCGCCGCCTCTTTGCCGCCCTAGCCAACCCGATCCGCCTGGCCGAGCTGCCCGGCGCCGGCCACGCCATGCCGCAGGAATTCCCGCGCGAGGTGGCCGCCCTTCTCGGGGAGACGATCCTTGCCTGACGACACCCGGGAGGACGCCGAGGATTCCGCCTACCTGTCCCCGCCCGTGCAGCGCGCGGCACGGCTGCTGCGCCACATCGCGGAGGGCGACCGCGTCACCAACATGGCCGCGACCGCGCGCGCCCTGGGGATCAACCGCACCACGCTGCTCCGCCTGCTGACCACGCTGGAGGCGGAGCGCTTCATCGAGCCGGTGCGGCCCCAAGACGGAGGGCCCAACCAGGGCTGGCGCATCGGGCTCGGGCTGATCGGCATGGCGGCGCAGGCCTTCTTCTCGCAGGACCTCGTGCAGACGGCGGTGCCGGCGATCTCGCGGCTAGCCGACCTCGTGGACCTCTCCGCCCATCTCGGCGTGCTGGACGGGATGGAGATCGTCTACGTCGTCCGCCGCACGCCCGAGCAGGGCCGCTACGTCAGCAACATCCGCGTCGGCAGCCGCCTGCCGGCGCATGCGGCGGTGATGGGCCGCATCATCCTGGCGAACCTGCCGGAGGAGCGGGTGCGGGCGCTGTTCGCGGGCGTGGCGCTGCCCGCCAGCACCGAGCACACCCCTGTCACCATGGCGCAGCTCAACGCGCGCCTGGCGGAGGACCGGGCGGAGGGCCTGGCCTGGAGCGACGGCTTCTTCGAGGCCGGCATCAGCTCCGTCGCCGCCGCCATCTTCGACGCCTCCGGCGCGCCGGTCGCCGCCGTGAACGTCAGCGGCCAGACGGCCGCCTTCGACGGCCCGGCGCGCCGCGAGCGGATCGGCCGCGCTGTGCGCGACACGGCCGAGGAGATCTCCCGCCGCCTCGGCTGGGCCGGGCCCGCGCATCCCTACAACTCCAGAAGGCTCGAGGTGCTGGCATGAGTGATCGCGTCTCCGTCGACTTCATGCGCGGCATTGCGATGCGCGCCCCGGGCGTCGCGCCCACGCGCGACTTCTATGAGAGGAGCTGGGGCCTCCGCACGGTGGCGGAAGGCAATGACGGCACCTTCTATCTCCGCGGCACCGGCCCCGAGTTCTGGATCTATGCGCTGCGCGAGGACCGCGAGTTCGGCATCGACTACGTCCATTTCGGCATGCTCAGCCGCGCCCGGGTGGACGCGCTGCACGCGCAGCTGACAGCCGACGGCATCGACGCCACGCCCCCCGCCGAGCTCTCCACCCCCGGCGGCGGCTACGGCTTCACGGCGCTGGACCCGGAAGGCCGCCGCCTGCGCTTCTCCGCCGACGTGGCGCAGCACGCCGACACGGACGACAGCCGCGCCATGCCGCGCAAGGTCTCCCACGTGGTGCTGAACACGCCGGCCATGGACGCGACCGGCGCCTGGTACCAGCAGCACCTGGGCTTCCGCATCACCGACTATTCCGCGGACATGATGGTCTTCCTGCGCTGCGCGACCGACGCCGACTTCAGCGACCACCACTCCATCGCCCTCAACCGCGCCCAGTACCCCTCGGCCAACCACGTCGCCTTCGAGATGCCCTCGATCGACAGCTTCATGCGCGGTATCGGGCGCATGCGCGTGGCCGGGCAGGCCCCGGCCTGGGGTCCCGGCCGCCACGGGCCGGGGAACAACCCCTTCGCCTACTTCGTCTCCCCCTCCGGCTACGTCATCGAGTTCACCTCCGAGGTGCACAAGGTGGAGGAGGCGACCCACCAGCCCGAGGTCTGGCCGCGCGACGTGCCGGAGAAGATGGACACCTGGATGACCGCCGGCCCGCCCACCCCGGCCATGCGCACGGTGATGGCCGGCCGCCCCGACCGCGGCTGGCCGACGGCGGGCTGAGCATGGACCTGGGCTATTCCGGCCGCGTCGCGGTCGTCACCGGCGGCACCTCCGGCATCGGGCTGGCGACCGCCCGGCTGCTGCTGGCGGAAGGGGCGCGCGTCGCCATCTGCGGCCGCGATGCCGGCCGGCTGGAGGCGGCGCGGGCGGAACTCGGCGGCGACGTGCTGGCGATGCGATGCGACGTCCTGAACCGTGAGGAGGTCGCGGCCTTTGCCGCCGCCGTAGCCGAATGGGGCGGCGGCGCGCTGGACCTGCTGGTGAACAATGCCGGCCAGGGCCGCGTCTCCACCTTCGCCGAGACCACCGAGGCGGCGTGGCGGGAGGAGCTGGAGCTGAAGTTCTTCTCCCAGATCCACGCGCTGCACGCCTTCCGCCCGCTGCTGGAACGTGCGGAGGCGCCGGCCATCGTCGGCGTGAACTCCCTGCTCGCGCTGCAGCCGGAGCCGCACATGGTCTGCACCTCCGCCGCCCGCGCGGGCGTGCAGAGCCTGCTGAAGTCGCTCGCCACCGAATTCGCCCCGCGGATCCGCGTGAACTCCATCCTCCTCGGCCTCGTCGATTCCGGCCAGTGGCAGCGCCGCTACGAGGCGCGCGAGGACCCCTCCCAGACACGGGACGCCTGGTTCGGTGCCCTCGCCGCGAAGAAGGGCATCCCGCTCGGCCGCCTCGGCCAGCCGGAGGAGCCTGCGCGCGCCATCCTGTTCCTCGGCTCGCCGGCGGCGAGCTACGTCACCGGCGCCAGCCTGGAGGTTTCCGGCGGCGTGTCGCGGCACATCTGACGAGAGCTCCCATGGACCACTCCCCCCTCGCCGCCGCGCGCCTGACCACCGAGGAGGCCGTCGGCGACCTGATCGCCCGGACCCTCGCCGAGATCGGCGTCACCCACGCCTTCGGCGTCATCTCCATCCACAACATGCCGATCCTGGACGCCATCGCGCGCCAGGGCCGCATCCGCTTCGTCCCCGCCCGCGGCGAGGCCGGCGCGATGAACATGGCCGACGCCCATGCGCGCGTGTCGCGCGGGCTCGGCGTCTGCATCACCTCGACCGGGACGGGCGCGGGCAACGCGGCGGGCAGCCAGGTGGAGGCGCTGACCGCCGGCTCCCCCGTGCTGCACATCACCACCACCATCGACCGCGCCTTCATGGACCGCGATCGCGCCGCCATCCACGACGTGCCGCGCCAGCCGGACATGCTCAGGGCGATCAGCAAGGGCTACATCCGCGCCTGGGAGCCGGCCGGCGCCGTGGACGCGCTGCTGGCCGCCGCCCGCCTGGCGCTGGCCGCTCCCTCCGGCCCGGTGTCGTTGGAAATCCCGGTGGACGTGCAGCGCGTGAAGGTGCCGGGGCGCGCACTGCCCGCCTCCCTCCACGTCGCGCCCGTCCCGCCCGACCCCGCCCAGCTCGACGCTCTGGCGGAGATGATCCTGCGAGCCGAGCGCCCCATGCTCTGGCTCGGCGGCGGCGCCCGCCATGCGGCGGAGGCCGCGACCGCCCTCGTGGATCGCGGCTTTGCCGCCGTCACCAGCACCCAGGGCCGCGCTACCGTGCCGGAGAGCCATCCCCGCTCGCTCGGCGCCTTCAACATGACGCCGGCCGCGCAGGGGTTGTACGATCGCGCCGACCTGATGATCGTCGTCGGCTCCCGCCTGCGCGGGAACGAGACGCGCAACAACGCCATGCCGCTGCCCAGGCCCCTGGTGCAGGTGGACGCCGACCCCACCCAGGCCGGCCGCAACTACCCCGCCGACCTGTTCATCGCGGGGGACGCGCGGCTGGTGCTGGAAGGGCTGCTCGCCCGGCTGCCGGCGACGCTGGCGACCGACGCCACCTTCCTACACGACGTCGCCATCGCCCGCGCCCAGTCGGAGGGCGCGCTGCGCTCGGCGCTCGGCCCCTACCAAGTGGTAGCCGACGCGCTGCTGGCCCGCGTGCCCGCCGGGCGGCACCCCTTCGTGCGCGATGTCACGCTGTCGAACTCCACCTTCGGCAACCGCTACGTCCACCTCGCCGCGCCCCATCTCGGCGTGCACGCGCTGGGCGGCGGCATCGGCCAGGGTATCGCCATGGCGATCGGCGCGTCCATGGCGGGGGAGGTGAAGACGGTGGCCCTGGTGGGCGACGGTGGCGCCATGCTGATGATCGGCGAGCTGGCGACGGCCGCCGACATGGGCGCGAACGCCGTCTTCATCCTGATGAACGACGGCGGCTACGGCGTGATCCGCAACATCCAGGACGCGCAGTACGGCGGCCGCCGCCACTACGCGGACCTGCTGACTCCGGATTTCGGGATGCTCTGCGCCTCCATCCGCCTGCCGCACGAGAGGGTGTCGCGGATCGAGGACTTCGAGGCCGCGCTGGACCGTGCCCTGGCCGCGGAGGGCCCCTGTGTCGTGGAGGTCGACATGACCTCCATCGGCCCCTTTGCCGAGAGCTTCGCCGGCCCGCCCGCGGGCGCGGCGGGGAGCGTGCGCTAGGATGCTGCGCCTCGGCATGATCGGCGCGGGCGGGATGGCGGACACCGTCCTGTCCGCGCTCGCTGCGGGGCTTCCCCGGCCGCTCGCCGCCCTCGGCCTGCTCGTCCGGCCGGGGCGCGAGGCGGCCGCCGGGGCGCTGCAGGCCCGCTTCGGCAAGGTGGCGGCCGGCTGGGCCGTCCACACAGAGCTGGAAGCCTTCCTGTCGGGGGCGCCGGACCTTGTCGTCGAGTGTGCCGGCCACGATGCCGTGCGCGCCTACGGCCAGGCCGTGCTGGCGGCCGGCCGGGATCTCCTCGTTATCTCCACCGGCGCCCTGGCGGACCAAGCGCTGCATGAGGGCCTTGTCGCCGCGGCCGCCAGGGGCAGCGCGCGGCTGATCCTCCCGGCCGGGGCGGTGGGTGGCATCGACGCCCTCGCGGCGGCGCGCCTCTCCGGGCTGGAGGAGGTGTCCTATGTGGGCCGCAAGCCGCCGCGCGCCTGGACCGGCACGCGCGCGGAAGGCCTGCTGGACCTGGATGCCTTGGCGGAGCCCGCGACCTTCTTCGAGGGCAGCGCGCGGGACGCGGCGCGCGACTACCCGCAGAACGCCAACGTCGCCGCGACCGTCGCGCTGGCGGGCGCGGGCTTCGACGCCACGCGGGTGCGGCTCGTCGCGGATCCCGGGATCATGAGGAACCAGCACGAGATCATCGTCCGCTCGGCGGCCGTCGACTTCACGATCCGGCTGGAGGGCAAGCCATCCCCGTCCAATCCGAAGACCTCGCTCGGCGCTGGCTACAGCGTCGCGCGCGAGGTCCTGAACCGCATCGTCCCGGTGGTGCTGTGATGGCAAAGCTGCAGCAGATCGGCCTGCCGGACGGCCGCATCTTCGTCGGCGGCGAGTGGCGCGAGGGGCGCGGGCCGGAGATCACCTCGATCTACCCGGCCGATCGGAGCGTCAACATGACCCTCCGCGGCGCCTCCCGCGCCGATGTGGAGGAGGCGATCGCGCGCGCCGGGAAGGCCGCCGCCGATCCCGCCTGGCGCGACCTGCTGCCGCACGCGCGCGCCGCCATCCTGCACCGCATCTCCGACGGGCTGACCCGCCACGCGGAGCGCATCGCCCAGGTGCAGAGCCGCGACACCGGCAAGACCCTGGCCGAGACCCGGGCGCTCGCCGCCAGCGCCGCCGGGACGTTCCGCTACTACGCCGCCGTGCTGGAGACGGAAGAGGAGGCGCTGACCCCTTCCCGCGGCTCTTATCTCACCATGTCCGTGCACGAGCCCATCGGCGTGGTGGCCGGGATCACGCCCTGGAACTCGCCCATCGCGTCGGACGCGCAGAAGCTGGCGCCGGCCCTGGCCGCGGGAAATGCCGTGCTGATGAAGCCGGCCTCCTGGAGCCCGCTCGTCTCCCTTGTGATGGCGCAGGTCTGCGAGGAGGCGGGGCTGCCCGCCGGCCTTCTCTCCGTCCTTCCCGGGCGCGGGGAGGAGGTCGGGGACACGCTCGTCACCCATCCCGCCGTCGGGAAGGTCAGCTTCACCGGCGGCACCGAGGTCGGGCGGGGCATCGCGGCGAAGGCGGCGGCCAAGCTGATGCCCGTCTCGCTCGAACTCGGCGGCAAGTCCCCCACCATCGTGTTCGAGGACGCGGATCCGGACCTCGCGGTGGCCGGCATCCTCTTCGGCATCTTCTCCTCCACCGGGCAGTCATGCATCGCGGGTTCCCGGCTGCTGGTGCAGCGCTCCATCTATGACCGCTTCGTGGAGCGGCTGGTCGCGGCCACGAAGGCGCTCCGCGTCGGCCACCCCGCCGATCCCGCGACCCAGGTCGCCCCGCTGATCCGCGATCCGCACTGCGAGGGCGTGGAGCGCGCCGTGGCCGCCGCCCTGGCCGAGGGCGGCGAGATCCTCTGCGGCGGCGCCCGCCCGGAAGGTGCGGCCTACGACGCCGGCATCTACTTCCTGCCCACCATCATCGCCGGCCTGCCCAACGATGCCGCGACGTGCCAGGAGGAGATCTTCGGCCCCGTCCTGCACGTGCAGCCTTTCGAGGACGAGGCGGAGGCGATCGCCCTCTCCAACAGCAGCAGCTACGGCCTTGCCTGCGGCATCTGGACCCGCGACTTCAACCGGGCCTGGCGCGTCGGCCGCGGTGTGGGCACCGGCACGGTCTGGGTGAACACCTACAAGCAGTTCTCCATCTCCACGCCGTTCGGCGGGATCAAGGACAGCGGCCTCGGGCGCGAGAAGGGCCGCCAGGGCCTGCGCGCCTGGCAGCGCCAGAAGTCCTTCTATCTCGACACCTCCGGCCGGCCGCATCCCTGGGCGGGGCTCGCCGCATGAACGCCATCGGCAATCCCGCGGCGGTGGCCGCCGAGGCCGGAAGCTTCGCCGCCCTGCTGCGCCGCGTCACCCTCGAGGCGCCGGGCATCCTCTCCCTCGACTTCGAGGCGGAGGACGGGCGCGAGCTGCCGCGCTACGAGCCGGGCTCGCATGTCGACCTGCACCTGCCGGACGGCACGGTCCGGCAATACTCCCTTTGCGGCGATCCCGCGGATCGCCACACCTACCGGATCGCCGTCCGCGATGTGAAGGGCGGCCGGGCCTCCCGCTTCGTGCATCGCGGGGAGCTGCGGCCGGGCGTGACCGTCACCCTCGGCCTGCCGCGCAACAACTTCGCCTTCGACCCGGCGCCGAACTACCTCTTCGTCGCTGGCGGCATCGGCATCACGCCGCTGCTGCCGATGATGCGGGCCGCCACTGCGGCGGGGGCGCGCTGGTCCCTCCTGCTCTGCGCGCCGCGGACCGCCGACGCGCCCTTCCTCCGCGAGGCGCGCGCCCTGGCGGCCGCCGGGGCTGGCGAGGTCTCCGTCTATGCCAGCACCGAGGGCACGCGCCTCGACGTCGCCGCCCATCTCGCGGAGGCGCGCCCCGAGACACTCCTCTACTGCTGCGGCCCGGACGGGCTGATGACGGCGGTGGAGGCGGCCACGGCCGGCTGGCCGGAGAACAGCGTCCGCTTCGAGTGGTTTACCCCCCGGGCCCGCCCGGAGGGCGAGACCTCCGACAGCTTCGAGGTGGAGTGCGCCGCCAGCGGCTTCACCGTGACCGTGCCCCCCGATCGCACCGTGCTCGCCGTGCTGAACGACGCCGGCCTGTCCATCCCGTGCTCCTGCGAGCAGGGCGTTTGCGGCACCTGCGAGGTGCCGGTGCTGGAGGGCGAGGTGGATCACCGCGACAGCATCCTCTCCGCCTCGGAGCGGGCGGGGAACGGGACGATGATGACCTGCGTGTCGCGGGCGAGGTCGCCCCGCCTGGTGCTCGACCTGTGAGCACGCCGGGATACCGTACCGCCGCCCGGGTGCAGGCCCGGCGGAGCAGCGACAGGATCCGGGGCGCCGGCCTGGCGCGCCCGCCGGCGGTGGTGCCCGTCCCGTTGCAGGGGCGGGGTGCCGAGCGAGAGGAGAAGGCATCGTGAACGACACCTATCGCTTCCCCCATCTGGAGGAGCGGCAGAGCATCAGCCGCCTGCCGACCGAGTGGGAGGGCGGCCTGGCCGACGCCATTGAGGCGGCCTTTGCGAAGGGCAACTGGGAGCTGGAGGACCTGATCGCGGCCCTCAACCGCTCCCGCATCCGCCCCCGGGCGGGAGGCCAGTGGACCCCCGAGAACTTCCAGGCGACGATGCGGGAGCTGGGAGCCTAAGCCCATGAGCACCACCCTCTCCCCCCGTACCGCCACCCGGCCGGCTCCGGGCCAGAACGGCCCCGTGACCGACGCCGAGATCCGCGAGGCGCTGAAGCTCGGCGTCCGCAACCGCTGGTGGCCGGTGCTGCCCTCGCGCTTCGTCAAAGCCGGCGAGAAGCCTGTCGGGCTGACGCGGCTCGGCGAGCCGCTCGTGCTCTGGCGCGACGCCGCCGGCGCCATCCACGTGCAGGTGGACCGCTGCCCGCACCGCGCCGTCCCGCTGTCCCGCGGGCAGAACGAGGGCGACCGGCTGCGCTGCAACTACCACGGCGTTGAGGTGGGGCCGGACGGCACCGTCCTCTCCGTGCCCGGCCAGCCCGGCTGCCCGCTCGAGGGCAAGAAGGCGGTGAAGACCTATCCGGCCGTCGAGGTGGCCGACGCGATTTTCGTCTGGTTCGGCGACGCCCTGCACGAGGAGGCGCCGGACTTCGTCCCGCCCCCGCAGCTCGCCGCGCCGGAGTGGGAGCGTTTCGTCTGCTACGCGGACTGGGAGATGTTCTGGCGCTACTCGCTGGACAACGCGATGGACCCGATGCACGGGACCTTCCTGCACGCGAACTCGCACACGATGTACCAGGGCGACACCCAGGCCCACTTCGTCACCCGCGACACGCCCACCGGCTTCTTCTTCGAGAAGGAGGGGCAGCGGGACGTGAACTTCGACTGGTCCGAGCTGGTGGACGACGGCGCGATCTACGTGCGGCTGGAGATCCCCTACCCGCCCTCCGGCGGGCCGGGCGGCAACTTCGCCATCATCGGCTTCGCGACTCCCATCGACGAGAACAACACGGCCAGCTTCTTCTGGCGCTGCCGCAAGGTGGAGGGCTGGCAGCGCGACACCTGGCGCTTCCTCTACAGGACCCGCATGGAGCCGCGGCACTGGGCGGTGCTAGAGCAGGACCGCGAGATGCTGCAGGGCTGCAAGCCGGGGCTGGAGAAGTACGAGATGCTCTACCAGCACGACGCCGGCCTCATCCGCCTGCGCCGCCACCTCGCCCAGGTCACGCGCAAGCAGCTGACGGAGCTGCGGGCGGCGGGGAAGGGATGATCCGCGGGATGGCGGCCCGCGCCATGAGGGTCGTCCTCCGTCCCCACTGGACGGAGGCGCCCGCGGGATGGACGGCATGAGCTGGCCGGGCGGCGGGAGGAGGACGGGGATGGATCCGGACACGCGGCGCATCGTCGCGGTGGCGGCGCACCGGCGCTGCGCCGGCCGCTGCCCCGTCCTGGTCCACGCGCTCGGCACGGGCGAGAGCTTCGTCATCGAGCCGCTGCCGGACGGCTTCCGCGACATCGGGACAGGGCAGGTGGTGCATCTCGGCCCGGACACCCTGGTCCTCGACGGGGTCGGCGTCGTGGAGCTGCGCTTCACCGACGACATCGCCTTCGAGGGCTACGACCACGCCTCGCGGGAGCGGTTCCGCGGCCGCGCCGGCGGCGGCGCCTCGGTCACCCTCTACGACGATCCGCGGGCGGACTACTTCCAGTACGCCATGTCGTACCGGCCGGACGGCGCCGTCGCCCAGCCCGGGTGACGGGTGCGGGCGTGCTCCTCGCGCGCGGCATCGGGTGGCGCACCGGTCCACCTCCGGAACTTGCGAATTAAAACGTGCCTAAGCACGGTTCTTGTTGCCGATCCCGATCGGGAGGCCTAGCGTCGGCAGGCCGCGGCTGATGCGCCAGGAAGCCGGGGCAGGGCGAAACGACCTCTCCGGACGCAGATGACCGCAACGCCACACGCCTTCCCCGACGACGGCACCTCGGCGATCGGGCGACCGACGCCGCAGGTGAACGCCCGGGAGAAGCTGACGGGGAGGGCCGTGTACGGCGGCGACTTCCGGATGCCGGGCATGCTGCACCTGAAGGTGCTGCGGAGCCCGCACGCCCATGCCCGGATCATCCGCATCGACACCGCCGCCGCCCGGTCCCTCCCGGGGGTGCTCGCCGTCCTCACGGGCGAGGACACGCCCGAGCGGCTGACCGGCGTTCACCGCAAGCAGCACCGCATCCTCGCCGTGTCGAAGGTCCGCTTCGCCGGCGAGGAGGTGGTCGTGGTCGCGGCGGTGGACGAGGAGACGGCCCGCGACGCCCTGGACCTCGTCCGGATCGAGTACGAGCCGCTTCCCCTGGTCCGCGACATGGAGGAGGCGCTGCGCCCGGGGGCGATTGAGGTCCACGAGAACACCGGCAACCTCTCCATCGAGTACAGGGTGGAGCGCGGCGACGTGGACGCCGCCTTCGCCCGCGCCGCGCTGGTGCATGAGGCGGACTACGAGACCACCCCCCAGTATCCGGGCTACCTGGAGCCGATGGCGACGGTGGCCTGGGTGGAGGAGAGCGGCCGGCTGGTCGTGCGCACGCCGACGCAGACCGCCTTTCTCCAGCGCAACCGCTTCGCGGAGGCGCTGGGCCTTCCGGTGTCCGCCGTGCGCGTCATCCAGTCCACCGTCGGGGGCGCCTTCGGCGGCAAGACGGTGGAGGAGTGCAACAGCCTCATCTGCGCCTGGATGGCCTGGCGGCTCGGCCGGCCCGTCCGGTTCCTCAACAGCCGCCTCGACGACTTCCTGGGCGCGCGCTCCAGTCCGGCGGAGCGGATCCGGCTGCGGATGGGCGCCGACGCCGAGGGCCGGATCATCGCGAAGGAGGTGGGCCTCCTGGCCGATTGCGGCGCCTATGAGGGCCTCGCCACCCACGTCCTGCAGGTGTCGCTGGTGCGGAGCGACAACATGCACCGCCACCTAAAGGACGTGCGGCTCCACGGCCGGCTCGCCTTCACCAACCATCCGCCGCGCGGTGCCCTCCGCGGCTTCGGCGGCCCGCAGGCGGCCTTCGCGCTCAACAGCCACATGGCGGAAATGGCGGGGATGCTGGGCATCGATCCCGTCGAGTTCATGAAGCGGAACGCCGTGCAGGCGGGGGATACCACCGTGCACGGCTTCGAACTCGGCAGCGCCGGCCTGTCCCAGTGCCTCGACCAGGTCAGCGAGGGCATCGGCTGGGCGGCGAAGAGGGCGGGGCCGCGGACATCGGGTGCGAAGCGCCGGGGCATCGGCTTCGCGGGCGCCATCCATGTCAGCGGCAACCGCGAGATGGGCAACTGGGACGGGTCCATCGTGGTCGCCCGCATGAGCACCGACGGGCGCGTCACCCTCTCCACCGGTGAGTCCGACATGGGGCAGGGCGCCTACACCATGCTGGCGCAGTGCTGCGCTGCGGAGCTGGGCCTGCCCATGTCGCACGTCACCGTCCTGCCGACCGACACGGACACCTCGCCCTACGGGCACGGCTCCATCGCCTCCCGCGTCACCATCCTCGCCGGCAATGCCGCCATCCGGGCCGGACGCGAGATCCGGGGCAGGCTCCTCACGATCGCTTCCGAAACCCTCGGCGTGCCCGAGGCCGACCTCACCGTCTCCGGCGGCGAGGTCTACGCGACCTCGGCCTCGCCCAACCGCCGGCTGACCTTCGGCGAGCTGGCGCGCATGCACATTTACCGGCACGGTGGCGGCGAGCTGCGGGTCACGGCCACCTACGACCCTCCCACCACTCTCGCCATGGCACGGCCCGACCAGTACGGCAACGTGGCCCCCGGCTACTCCTTCGCGGCCCAAGCCGTGGAGGTCGAGGTGGATACGGAGACCGGCCAGGTGGAGGTCGTGGGGACCGTCGTCTCGGACGATTGCGGCCGCGCGCTGAACCCGCTGGCGGTGCACGGCCAGACCTGCGGCGCGGCGGCCATGAGCATCGGCTGGGCGCTCTACGAGGAGATGCGCTTCGAGGATTGCCGGCTGCTGAACGGCAATCTTGCCGACTACACCATGCCCACGGCGGAATCGCTGCCCCACATCTGCTCCGGCATCGTGGAGTCGCTGGAGCCGAACGGGCCCCACGGCGCAAAGGGCGCGAGCGAGACGGCGATGCTGCCGGGCGCTGGCGCCATCGCCAACGCCGTCCACGACGCCGTGGGGGTGCGGATCCGCGACCTGCCGATCACGCCGGAGAAGATCCTGGCCGGGCTGCGCGCGCGGAGGAGCGGCCATGCGTGACTTCGACCTGCTGTTGCCCGAGACCGTGGCGGAGGTCAGCGGGCTGCTCGCGCGCCTCGGGGAGGATTGCCGGATGATCGCCGGCGGCACGGCGCTGCTGCTGGCGCTGCGCCAGCGCATGGTCACGCCGACGCACCTCATCTCTCTGGCCGGGGTGCGCGCCCTGCGCGGCATCACCTACGACCCGCGCGACGGCCTGCGGATCGGCGCGCTGACGACGCACGCGGCGGTGGCACGCTCGCCGCTGGTTCGGCAGCACTACCCCGTGCTGGCGGATATGGCGTCGCGCCTCGCCAACCCGCAGGTCCGCAACCAGGGCACGATCGGCGGCAATCTCTGCTACGCGGACCCCACCACGGACCCGCCGAGCTGCCTCGCCGCGCTCGACGCCCGGCTCGCGCTCGGCAGCGCGCGGGGCGAGAGGCTCCTGCCGGTCGCGGCGTTCCTGGTGGACTACTACGCCTGCGCCCTGGCGCCGGACGAGGTGCTGACCGACATCCGCCTGCCGCCGCCGCGCTTCGACTTCGGCCACCACGCCCGCTTCCACCGGACCGCCGCCGAGCACCGGCCCCTGATCAACCTCGCCCTCGTCGCCCGGCGCGAGGGCGACGTCGTCGAGGAGGCGCGGCTGGTGGTGGGCGCCACCACCGTGGTTCCGACCCGCGTGATGGAGGCCGAGGCCTTCCTCGCCGGCCGGGTGGTCACGCCCGCGCTCGCGCGGGAGGCGGCCGACATCGTGGCATCGGCCATCGACCCTGTCTCCGACGGGCGCGGCAGCGCGGCCTACCGCCGCGACATGGTGCGCGTCGTGGCGCGCCGCACGATCGAGCGCCTCATGGCGCCGACCACTCCGGACCGGGCCGCCGAGAGGGCCATCGCATGAGCCGCATCGCGATCGAGGTGACCGTCAACGGCCAGCCCCACCGGATGGAGGTGCCGGCGCGGCGGCTGCTCGCCGACTTCATCCGCGACGACCTGTTCCTGACGGGCACGAAGCGCGGCTGCGAGACCGGCGTCTGCGGCGCCTGCTCGGTGCTGCTGGACGGCGAGGTGGTCAAATCCTGCCTCTCGCTCGCCGCCCAGGCGGACGGGCATGAGATCACGACCGTCGAGGGGCTCTGCGTGGACGGGGTGTTGCACCCGCTGCAGGAGGCTTTCGCCGAGCATGGCGGCTTTCAGTGCGGCTACTGCACGCCGGGCTTCCTGATGGCCGCCATCGCCATCCTGAACGAGGTGCCGGACCCGACCGAGGCGGAGGTCCGCGCCGGGCTGGGCGGCAATCTGTGCCGCTGCACCGGTTATGTCGGCATCGTCGAATCGATCATGGCCGCCGCGGAGAAGATGCGTGGAACTTGAGAAGACACTGACCGTCGCGGCGCCGCTGGCCGAGGTCTGGGCGCTGCTGCTGGACCCGCAGGTCATGGCCGGCTGCGTTCCCGGCACGGAAGCGGTCGAGGTGCTGAGCAACACCGAGTACCTGGCCGAGATCAGGGTCAGGATCTCCTTCGTGGCCGCGCGCTTCAAGGTGCGGACCCGGATCCTGGAAGCCCGCGCGCCCGATTACCTCCGCATCGAGGGAACCGGCGAGGACGCCGCCGTCGCGAGCACGATACGGCAGAGCAGCGAGCTGTTCCTGACCGACCTCGGCGAGGGAGGCACCGAGATCCGCATCCGGGCCAGGGCCGACGTACTGGGCCGGCTGGGCTCCTTCGGCCTGGGCATGATGAAGACCAAGGCCGATCGCATGTGGGACGAGTTCGGCGCGAACTTTACCGCCGTCGCGCTGCGCAGGGCTGGTCCCAGGGAGGCAGTGCCGGAGGAGGCCCATGCGGCGCCGGGCGCCCCCGCCCTCACGCCGGTGCAGGACCGCGCGGGCGGAGCCGACGACGAGCCCGTCGTTGCCCCGGCGCCGCCCCCGCAAGCGCCGGACGCGCCACGCGGCGGGCCGGCGCGCGCGCGCTGGTGGCAGCGCCTCGTCGGCGGGGCCTCGGCGTCGGCCGGGCTGGGCGAGCGGCGGCTGGCGACCGACATCTATGTCGAGCTGCACCGCGCCGACGGCGTCGTGAAGGTGCTCTGGCCGGCGAGCGCCGCGCCGGAGGCCGCCCGATGGCTCAAGGATCTCCGCTAGCCGCGGGTCCGCCATCCAGGATCGGCGTCGTCTCCCGCGCCACGTCGTAGACGTTCCGCATCATCTGCCGGAGGACGCGGAACAGCGTCGCGCGATCCTCCGGTCCGACATCCCGGAACGCGTTGTCGATCTGGGCGGCGGTGGTCGGCAGCAGCACCTCGGCGAAGCTGCGCCGGCCCGCCTCGGTGAGGCTGACGCGCGTCGTCCGGCGGTCGTCCTCGGGCAACTTCCGCCGGACAAGGCCGCGTTCCTCGAGGCTGCCCGCCACCCGCCCGACGAAGGATCGCTCGAGCGTCGTGATGCGGGCCAGCTCGGTCAGGGTCAGGTCGTCCGAGTACTGCAGCGTCGAGATCAGCCGCCAATCCGACTGGCTGAAGCCGTGCCGCCGCAGGTCCACCACCACGTTTCCGTCGAACCGCGTGAGGATGTGCGCGAGGAAGAACATGGGGTGGTCGAGCAGATCGAACCGCCCGGCCGGCGCCTTCTTGCCGCCGCGCGACCGGCCCGCCCGCGCCTTGGGCTGGGTCCCGCTAGCGGCCATCGCGCACCGCGCCCGAGGCGACGCCGCTGCGCCGGACAGGGCCGCCGCCCAGGTGATGCGCGGTGCAGCGCTCGCTCAAGCCCCTGTCCCCCGTCGCGTCACTCCGCCGGGGCTATCGCATATCCGCGCCGCTCTTCCCAGGCGGGGTGGGCAGCCGCCCGCCCGCCCTCCCGCACGGAAGCGAACCCGCGGCACCGGATGCCCCCGGCCCGCGCGTCCCTCTCTCAGGCCGCCTCCCTCAGGCCGCCTCGAAGCGCACCGTCTCCGGCTCGGCCGTGCCGATCACCTGCCACACCGTGACCGGCCCGGCGGAGTTGTTGCGGAACCAGTGGCGGCGGCCCGCCGGGTTCAGCACCAGGTCGCGCGGGCCGAGCTCGATCTCGACCGACTGCCCCTGCTCGTCCTCCCAACCCACGGTCAGGCTGCCCTCGAGGACGAGGAAGGCGTCCTCCACGTCGCGGGCATAGGGGCGCACGCCGGCCCCGACAGGGATGCCGAGCATCTCCTTGCGGCAGGTGTCGCTCTCGATGCCGCCCGGGCCGACATAGATCTTGCGGGTGAAGCCGGCCTCGTCCCACAGCGTCGGCTGCTCGGCGTGGCGAATGACGTAGCGCGCCATGTGCCGGTTCAGCGGGTGTTCGCCCGTCGGGGTGAAGGGGATGGTGCGGCCGGGCTCGGCCCCGAAGGAGCGGGCGAGTTCGGGCGCGGTGTTCTTGGGATGGTACAGGTAGCGCGGCGGCAGCGGCTTGCCGACATCGACCGAGATCGACATCAGCACCGGCGCGATCCCCTCGTTGCGGAAGCCGTGGCCGATATCGCGCGCGTTGAGGATCATGTCCTTCGGCCCGAGGCGCACCTCCACCACCTCGCCGTCCCGCTCCCAGCCCACCGTCAGCACGCCGTCGAGGATCAGGAAGCTCTCCTCGATCTCATGGGCGTGGCAGGCGGCGTACTTGCCGACGTGCTTGTAGATGAGGCTGAGCGTGAAGTGCTCCGGCTTCAGCGTGGAGGCGTCGCCCACCTTGGGGGACCCGCCGGCGCCGATGTAGCGCATCTGCGCGCGCTCGAGATCCGGGAAGCCGCGATTGCTGGGGAAGGCGTCCCAGTCGAACACCTTGTCGACGTGGCGGCCGACATGGGCGCGCAGCTCGGCTTCCAGGCTGCTGGCGACAGGCGTGACGACGTTCATGCTCCGCTCCCTCTGACATCCGGCACGGCACCGGCCTGGAAAAGCTATCCACCGCCGGTTTTGTAAGCTATACGCGATTTTATGGGCAAAACGGAAACACCGCCGGATCCGCCGCTGGACGACCGCTACATCGTCCCCGGCCTCTCGCGCGGGCTGGAACTGCTGCTGGCCTTCACGCCGGAACGGCGCCGCATGACGCTGACGGAGATGGGCGAGGCGGTGGGCGTGACCCGATCGGCGGTCTTTCGCATCGCCTACACGCTCGACCAGCTCGGCTTCCTCACCTACGACGCGGGCACCCGCACCTACGAGCTCGGCCCCCAGGTGCTGCAGCTCGGCTACGGCTACCTCGCCTCGCGCGACCTGGTGGAGGTGGCGGCGCCCCATCTGGAGGCGCTGCGGGACCGCACGGGCTGGTCCGCCCATCTCGGCGTGCTGGAAGGGCGGGAGGTGGTCTATCTCGCGCGCCTGCCGACGCGGCGCAGCCTGTCCAGCGTGGTCCAGGTGGGCACGAGGCTGCCGGCGCACGCGACCACCATGGGCCGCGTCCTCCTGGCCAGCCTGTCGCCGGAGGCGCTGGAACACCTCTATGCCGGGGCGGTGCTGGAGCCCCGCGGCCCGCGCATCCCCACCACCCTGCCGGCGCTGCTGGCGCAGGCCGCGAGGGACCGCGCCGCCGGCTTCGCCGCCCATGTCGCGGGCTACGAGGCCGGGGTGGCCAGCGTGGCGGCGCCCGTGCGCGACGTGGCGGGCGCGACGGTGGCCGCCATCAATCTCTCGACGGTCGCCCTCCTCACCTCCGAGCCGGAGCTGCGCGGCCCCCTGGCGAAGGAGGTACTGGCCGCCGCCGCCCGGATCTCCACCGCCCTCGGCTTCGATGGGCGCCCCGCCGCCCGCGCGTGAGCCAATGGCCAGTCATCCCAGCGGGGCCGGGCGGCGGACCGCGCCGGCACCGCCCGACCCGATCGAACAGTGAGGTTTCCATGACCCCGAGCCGCATCGCCCTCGGACGCCGCCAGGCCCTCGCGCTGGGCGGCCTCTCGCTTCTCCCCGGCGCGGCGCGCGGGGCGGAGGGATGGCCCGTCCGGCCGGTGAGCATCGTCGCGCCCTTCACCCCGGGCGGCCCGGTGGACGTGCTGGCGCGCGTGATCGCGCAGGGCATCCAGGCCGCCAGCGGCCGGCCCGCCGTGGTGGACAATCGCACGGGGGCCCAGGGCAACATCGGGATCGACGCGGTGCGGCGCGCCGCGCCGGACGGCCACACGCTGCTGCTGGTGCCGGCCGGCAACCTGACCATCAACCCGACCCTGATGGCCAACCTGCCCTTCGAGGTGGAGCGCGACTTCGCCCCGGTCAGCCTGCTCGCCACGGCGCCCAACGTCATCGTCTGCGCCAACGACCTGCCGGTCCGCAGCGTGGCGGAGCTGGTGGCCTATGCCGGGACGCGGCGCGACGGCGTGAGCTACGCGACGCCCGGCGTCGGCAGCCAGCTGCACCTAGCCGGCGAGCTGCTGGCGCAGAAGGCCGGGATCCGCATGCTGCACGTGCCCTATCGCGGCTCCAGCCAGGCTCTGACGGACGTGGTCGCCGGCAACGTGCAGCTGCTCTTCACCAACCTGCCGGCCGCGCTGGCGGCGATCCGCGCCGGGCAGGTGCGCGCCCTGGCCCTGACCACCGCCGCCCGCACGCCCACCGCCCCCGAGATCCCCACCCTGGAGGAGCTGGGGATTCCCGGCTTCGACATCACCTCCTGGTACGGGCTGCTCGCGCCGCGGGCGACACCGGACGCGACGCTGGAGGCCATCTACCGCGCCGTGCTCGCGGTGCTGCACGCGCCGGCCACGCGGACGGCCCTGGAAGCGCAGGGGCTGACCGTGACGGATGAAGGGCTGGCCGAGTTCGGCGCCCGCATCCGGCGGGAAACCGTGACCTGGGCCGAGGTCATGCGGCGCGGGAACATCCAGTCGGGGCTCTGAGGCGTCCCCCATCCCCGGAGCAGCCTCTGGAGCAGCCTCGGGCGTGAGCGCCGGCGCTGGGATCGCCGCACTCTATCTTCTCCTCACCGGCTTCCTGCCTGAAGCGCCGTGTTCGCCTGCACGGTCCCTTGAGAGGAACCGGCTGCTCGCCGGCACCCGGGCCACCCCGCGGCCAAACGGCCGCACCCGGCCCAGCGCAGCCTCTCGGAGGCGGCGGAGCTGGGAAGACGTTCCTCTCAGCCCCGGTATTCCCGCGGGGTCACGCCGGTTCCGCGCCGGAAAGCCGGTGCGAGTGGCCGGGACTCGCGTCCCCTCCGTCACGAAGCGGACAAGGAGGACGCTGATCCCACCCGGGCCGAAGGGCACGGTCATCAGCACGGAGGGGCCGGGAACCCTTGCAAGACCCGGTCAGATCCGGACAGCCGAAATGGGTGCCGGAGGCTTGGCGCAGCGAGGAGCGCGGCCCTTCACCGCGCGGACCTTCGTAGGCGCAGCATCATGCTGTCGAAGGCGTAGTCCGCCACCTGATGGTAGCCGTAGGAGCGGTCGCGGAAGGCGGTCTGGCTCTCCAGCAACTCCTTGAAGCGAGGCGACTGCGCGGACATCTCCGCGAAGACCTCCTGCGTCGTGCGGTAGAAGGCGTCCAGTACCTCGTTCGGGAAGGCGCGGAGCTGCGTGCCGTTGGCGACGAGGCGGTACAGCGCCTCCACATTCTTCCAGTCGTACTGCGCGAGCATCCACTGGGTCGCAGCACCGGAAGCGGCCGTGAGCACTGCCTGGTAGGACTTCGGCAGCTCGCTCCAGCGCTCGAGGTTGATGAAGGCGTGGAACACGGCGCCGCCCTCTCCCCAGCCCGGGTAGTAGTAGTAGCGCGCGACCTTCTCGAAGCCGAGCTTCGCATCGTCATAGGGCCCGACATACTCGACGCCGTCGATCGTGCCGCGCTCCAGCGCCGCGTAGATGTCGCCGGGCGCGATCTGCTGCGGCACCACGCCGAGCTTGGCCATCACGTTCCCTGCCAGGCCGGCGACGCGGAACTTGAGACCCCTCAGGTCCTCGACCGAGCGGATCTCCTTGCGGTACCAGCCGCCCATCTGATTCCCACTGTTGCCGAGCGGCAGGCCGTACACGTTATAGTCTTTCAGCAGGCGGTTGAGCATGTCGTTGCCGCCGCCGTGCAGGAGCCAGGCGGCCTGCTGCCGCGGGTTCAGCATGAAGGGCACGGTGGTGGTGAAGGCGAAAGCCGGATCCTTGCCGGTGAAGAACAGGCCCCCGGTATGCGCCATCTCCACGCTGTTCGACGACACGGCGTCCAGCGCCTGCAGCCCGGGAACGATCTCGCCGGCCGCGAAGGGCGTGATGCGGAACCGGCCGTCCGTCATCTCCCCGACAACCCGGGCGAGGTACTCGCAGGCGGAGTAGGTGACATCGAGCGCCTTGGGGAAGGAGCTGGTCATGCGCCAGCGGATCTCGGGCGCGGACTGCGCCAGGGCCGGGGCGGCGAGGGCGGGCAGGACGAGAGCGGGCGCCGCGGAGCCCGCGGCCATGAGGTGACGACGACGCATCGGGCGGAGCTCCTGGGTGGTCCGGGCCGGGACATTACAATAGCGGGACGGTGATGTTGCCCAGGGCAAATCAGCAAACTGCTTGTTGAAATCCTTCTTCCCGGTAAGATCGATGCTCGGAAGGCAACAAGTTGTCCATAGTTGGAGCAGGAACGAATGAGCGGTTCGATCGGCTGGAGCGGCGTGGTGTCCCACCTCCACATCACCCCCCGCGCCTTCCTGCCCATGCAGGCGCAGGAGGCGATCGAGCTGGTGGCCGGGGAGGGGATCGTGGGCGACCGCTACCGCATCGGCACGGAAACCGGCTTCTACTCCGAGAAGCCCGAGGAGGGCCGGCAGGTCACGCTGTTTGAGGCCGAGGTGCTGGAGGCGATCCTGCGCGACTACAGGATGGAGATCCTGCCGGAGGAGCACCGCCGCAACGTCACCACCCGCGGCGTGCCGGTGAACCACCTCGTCGGCCAGCGCTTCCGCCTCGGCGGCTGCGTGGTGGAGGCGACGCGGCTCTCCATCCCCTGCCGCCACATCGAGGAGATCCTGGGCAAGCCGGTTTTCGACCCGCTGGTCCACCGCTCCGGCCTGAACTGCAAGATCCTGGAGGGCGGCACGCTGCGCCTGGGCGACGCCATCCGGCCGCTCTAAAGCCTTCCATGCCCCGCCACATCGAACTGCGCGTCGCGGAGGCCCGTCCGGCGGGCCCGGGCATCCTGCGCGTGACGCTGCGCGACCCGGATGGATGGCCGCTGCCGCGCGTGAGGCCCGGGGCGCACCTGGACCTGCACGTGCCCGGGGTGGGGCCGCGCGCCTACAGCCTGTGCGGCGATCCGGCGGTGCAGGATTCCTGGACAGTGGCGGTGAAGCTGGAATCGGAATCGCGCGGCGGCAGCGCCTGGGTGCACGCGCTGGCGCAGGGCGACGCGGTCGCGGCCTCCATGCCCCGCTGCACCTTCCCGCTGGCGGAAGGGGCGGTGCGGCACGTGATGGTCGCCGGCGGGATCGGCGTCACGCCCTTCCTGGCGATGGCCCCGGTGCTGGAGCGCGCAGGGGCGGACTGGACCCTGCACCTGCTGCACCGGGGCGGCCTGCCCTGCCCGGAGGAGCTGGCGCCGTGGCTGGAATCCGGCCGCGCCGTCGCGCATGACACGGCCGCCATGCCGCGCCCCGGCCTCGAATCCCTCCTCGGCCCGCACCGGCCGGGGCTGCAGGCCTATTGTTGCGGCCCGACCGCGATGATCGAGAGTTTCGAGCGCGCCACGGCCGCCTGGCCGACGGGCAGCGCGCGGGCGGAGCACTTCGTGCCCCCGGTGCTGCCGCCGGATCCGGATGCGCGGCCCTACACGCTCGTGCTGGCGGGCAGCGGCGCCGCGGCGGAGGTGCCCGCGGGCGGGAGCATGCTGGTGGCGCTGCGCGCGCTCGGCGCGAAGGTCGAGGCCTCCTGCGAGGGCGGGATCTGCGGCGCCTGCAAGCTGCGCTGGCTGGAGGGGGCGCCGGTCCACCGCGACCGGGTGCTGACGCCGCAGGAACGCGAGACCCACCTGATGGCCTGCGTCGCCGGCTGCGCCTCCGGGCGGCTGGTGGTGGAGGCGTGAGCGCGAGCCTCCGCAGGCCGGCGCCCGACCGGGATGCCGCCCGCACGGCAGAGCTCGGCGCGCGGCTGCGCGCCTTGCGCCAGGCGCGCGGGATCACGCTGGACACGCTGGCCGAGGCCGCCAGGCTGGACAAGGGCTACCTCTCCCGGCTGGAGCGGGGGCTGAAGAATCCCTCCATCGCCACCGTCCTGCGCCTCTCGGAGGCGCTGGAGGTGCCGGTGGCCGAGCTGTTCGGAGAGCGCCTGGCCGAGCACGCGGTGCGCGTCACCCGGGCGCGGGACCGCCTCGCGGTCTCGGCCGCGGAGAGGGGCGTGAACGGCGTCGAGGCGCTGAGCCGCGACGGCGCCGCGCTGGAGGCCTTCGTCCTGCACCCCGCCGCCGAGTTCAGCGCGGACGGCCATGCCGAGCACGCGGGCGAGGAGCTGTTCTTCGTGCTGCGCGGAACGGTGGAACTGCGCTTTGCCGACCGCGGCTTCGTGCTGGAGATGGGCGACTGCGCCCAGTTCCCCGGCCACCTGCCGCACCGCATCCGCCGCGTCGGGCCGGAGCCGGCCTCGGCGCTCGTCGCCGTCGCCCGGCCGGTGCAAGGCCGGAGGAGCAGCCGCCAGGGGTGACGGCCTTCCCGGGGCCAGGGCCGCTGCGGCGGGTGCGACATCCCAGAAGCAGTTCTCCTCGGACGATGCCGCCACCGCGCCTGTCCAGCGGCCAGCTTCCGGGCAGGATCGGTAGCCCCGGGGCCGTTCCCCGTTCAGCGACACTGCGTAGCGTGGGGAGGCCATACCGGAGCGAAAACGGGGATGCCAATGTCGGCGGGCCGCGCACCCGTTCCGGCCGCGCTGGTCCAGCCTTCCGATGATGGAGAACCCGCCATGAAGTTCCGCAACGGCCTCGACTCCCTGCTCCGCCCCGAGGACTCCGTCATCGTCCTGATCGATCACCAGCCCTTCCAGATGACCAACCTGCACAGCCACGACCCGCAGATGGTGATCAACAACACCGCGGCGCTGGCGAAGGCGGCCAAGGGCTTCGGCGTGCCGACGATCCTGACGAGCGTCATCGCCCGGCAGGGCGGCCTGATCTTCCCGCAGATCACCAGTGTCTTCCCCGACCAGGAGGTGATCGACCGCACCTTCATCAACACCTGGGAGGACCGGACGGTGGTGGACGCCGTGAAGGCGACCGGCCGCAAGCAGCTGATCATCGCGGGCCTCTACACCGAGATCTGCGTCGCGATGCCCGTCATCCAGGCCCTGGGCGAGGGGTGGGACGTCACCGTCGTCACCGACGCCTGCGGCGGCGTCTCCGTGGAGGCCCATGAGGTCGCCGTCCAGCGCATGCTCTGGGCGGGCGCCAACGCCATGACCTGGATGGCGGTCGTGTCGGAGTGGCAGCGCGACCACGCGCGCCGGGAGACCGGCAAGGTGCTGATCGACGTCTTCAAGGAGCATGGCGGGGCGACGGGCGTCGCCTTCCTCTGGGAGCAGCAGCTCCTGAACACCCCGGTCGCGGCCGAGTAGGGCTTCCCGCCGGGCGATCCGTCCTTCCCGACGGATCGCCGGGTTCCCGCGCCGACCCGCCATCCACAGCAATCGCCGCGGCGCGCGTGACGATGCCGGGGAGCGGCGATTCCCTGTCCCCCGATCGCTGGCCCCGGCGCGCCGGCCGACAGCCTTGCAGCCCGGAACAGCCGAACGAGGCAAGCCCATGATTGAGATGATCATCGACCAGCAGCGCCGGAGCCTCGGAGGGCCCATCGAGGTCGGGCGCGTGCTGCCCTTCGCCAAACGGCAGATGGTCGGGCCCTTCATCTTCTTCGACCATATCGGACCGGTCGACCTCACGGCCGGGATCGACGACAGCGCGGACGTCCACGCCCATCCGCACATCGGCCTCTCGACCGTCACCTACCTGTTCTCGGGCGAGCTGATGCACCGGGACAGCCTCGGCTACGAGCTGCCCATCCGTCCGGAAGAGGTGAACTGGATGACGGCGGGCCGCGGCATCACGCACAGCGAGCGCTTCGAGAGGGCGCGCGCCGTCGGCGACCGGATCCATGGAATCCAGGCCTGGGTCGCCCTGCCGAGGGAGCACGAGGAGACCGCGCCGGCCTTCACCCACTACGAGAGCGGCGACCTGCCGTTCTGGGATGCCGCCGCGGTCCGCGGCCACCTCATCGCCGGCAGCGCCTACGGCCTGACGTCGGGGGCGAAGACCCACTCGCCGCTCTTCTACGCCCATCTCGAGATGCGGGCGGGTGCGAGGGCGGAGATCCCGGGCGGGTACAGCGAGCGGGCCGTCTACGTCGCCACCGGCGCGGTTGAGCTCGGGGATCGGCGCCTGGGAGCCGGGCAGATGGCCGTGGTCACCCCGGAGGCGTCGTCCATACGCGCCGCGGAGCCGTCGACCGTGATGCTCCTGGGCGGCGAGCCGGTCGGGGAGCGGTTCCTCTACTGGAACTTCGTGTCGTCCTCGCAGGAACGGCTCCGCCAGGCCGCGGAGGATTGGAAGGCCGGCCGCATCAAGCTGCCCGACGCGGATGACCGGGAGTTCATCCCCTTGCCCGATGCCGCGCGCATCAAGCTCCCCGTCCGGGCGTGAGCGACAGGGTGGCCCGGGCCGACCCTGCAGATCCGGCCGTCGCCAGGGTGCACGGCGTGCCGGACCTCGTCCTGGGCAGGGCGCGGGCGCGCATGGAGGAGACGCCCTACGAGGTCACGATCGAGGTCGGACGGCACGTCATCGTCGCCGATGAGCCGGAGGCGCTGGGCGGGAAGGATGCGGGACCGGCGCCTTTCGGCCTCCTCGTGGCCGCGCTCGGCGCCTGCACCTCGGCGACGCTGAAGATGTACGCCGGGAAGAAGGGCTGGCCGCTGACCTCCCTCGGCGTGGAGCTGCGATACCTGCGCTCCTGTCACGGCGGCGCCGACCGGATCGAACGCATCCTGACGGTCGGAGGGCTCGACGAGGCCCGGGCCGCTAGGCTCGCGCAGATCGCGGAGCGCACGCCGGTGACCCTCGTCGTCAAGGGCGGCGCCGCGGTCGACACCACCCTCTCGAGAGGTCCGGCATAGCGGCAGGATTCCGCGCCCCGGCTGCACGGGCCCTGCAGCGCGCCGGCAATCACGGCACCGGCCGGACCGCTGGCTGAGGGGGCAGTCCCCTGCGCCCGGCGATCGGCCACGGCCCGCGCACCCCACCAACATCGGATAGGAGAGACGGCAGAATGGCGGAATCGAGCCTCGCGGAAACCATAGGTCCGGCGGCCGTGCTGATGGGCGCGGCCGTCGTCGCCGTGCCCATGTTCCGGGGGCTCGGCCTCGGATCCGTCCTGGGCTACTTCGCCGCCGGAATGCTCGTCGGCCCCTCCGTTCTGCGGCTGTTCGACGACGCCCACTCGATCCTCCACTTCTCCGAGCTCGGCGTGGTCATGTTCCTGTTCATCATCGGGCTGGAGCTGCGCCCCGGGAAGCTGTGGGCGATGCGCGGGCAGATCCTCGGGCTGGGGCTGGTCCAGGTCTTCGTCGCCATGACCACGCTCACGGCCGTCGGGCTGCTGCTCTTCGGCCTCGCGGGGCCGGTGGCCTTCATCGCCGGCGCGGGCTTCGTGCTGTCGTCGACCGCGGTCATCATGTCGATGCTGCAGGATCGCGGCGAGATCTCCGGCGCGGAGGGCCAGAGATCCGTCGCCATCCTCCTGTTCGAGGACCTGATGATCGTGCCGCTGCTCGCGGTGGTCGCCTTCCTGTCGCCGCTCGCGGGCGGGCAGGGGGGACTGTCCGACGTCCTCGTGGCGGCCGGGGCCCTCCTGCTGCTCCTCATCGTGTCGCGCTGGGGGCTGAACCCCTTTTTCGGCCTTCTCGCGAGGGCGCGGACGCGCGAGGTGGGAACCGCGGGCGCGCTCCTGGTCGTGCTCGGCGCGGCCCTGCTCATGGACGCGGCGGGGCTGTCGATGGCCATGGGCACCTTCCTCGCCGGCGTCATGCTGTCCAGCTCGAGCTACCGCCACCAGATCGAGAGCGACGTGGAGCCGTTCCGCGGACTGCTCATGGGCCTGTTCTTCCTCGCGGTCGGCATGTCTCTCGACCTGGCCGTCGTCGCGGCGGAGTGGCCGTTGCTGCTGGCCCTGCTCTCCGCCTTCACGGTCGCCAAGGGCGTGGCGGTGTACGGCGTGGCGCGCGTCTTCGGCACCGGCGGCCGTCAGGCGCTTCACCGCACCTCGATGTTCCTGCAGGGCGGCGAGTTCGCCTTCGTCCTCTACGCGGCGGCGGCGTCGGGCGGGGTCATCGACGCGAGGGAGAGCGCGCTCTTCTCCACGGTCATCATCCTCTCCATGGCGATGACGCCCCTCCTGATGATCGCCGCCGACCGGCTGCTGCGCGCGGAGGTCTCCATGGAGGGCGTCGAGAGCGCGGTGGACCTCAAGGGCAGGGTCCTCATGATCGGGTTCGGCCGCTTCGGCCAGATCGCGTCCCAGGCCCTCCTGTCCCGCGGCGTCAGCCTCTCCGTCATCGACTTCAACCCGGACCGCATCCGCGATGCGGCGCGCTACGGGTTCAAGGTCTATTTCGGCGACGGGACGCGGCTGGACATCCTGCGCCAGTCCGGCGCGCACCAGGCGGATGCAGTCATGGTCTGCATCGACGACGCCAAGGCGGCCATGCAGGTCGTCGGCCTGGTCCGGGGCGCCTTCCCGCAGGCGAAGCTGCTCGTCCGGTCCTACGACCGCGGCCACGCCGTGGAGCTGATCCGCGCCGGCGTGGACTACGAGGTGCGGGAGACGGCCTGGTCCGCCTACCAGATGGGCGCGGCGGGCCTGCGGGCGCTCGGCCACGCCGAGGTCGACGTGGAGGAGACCATGGAGGATACCCGCAGGCGCGACGCGGAGCGGCTCGCCGAGCAGGTCCAGGGCGACGACATGTCAGGGCTGGACCGGATCCATCTCGGCCCCGCGCCCGAGCCCCTGGTCCCCGAGCCCCTGACCAAGGTGGCGGCGCCCCGCTGAGCGCCGCGCGAGGACCGGCTTGCCGGCCGGTCCCGGGTTGGTGCAGCGAGGGCATGGACGATAACTCCACGGCGGCAGGACGTGCGGAGCATCCCGCAGATCGGACCCGCACCTCGGTCCGCAGAACCTAGTCGATCGCCGACAGCGCCACGTCGTAGACGTTGAACGGCCTGAGCGCCGCGCCGCCCGGCATCCGGCTGAACTGGGTGGCCACGACGAACAGCCGTCCATCGGCCGCGAACGCCGTGGCCGGGGCGACCAGCCGCGCGTCCCTCAAGCGGCCGACGACCGATCCCGACGCGAGGCCGGGCGCAAGGTCCACGGCGACGATCTCGCTGGTGCCCTGCAGCGTCGCGTAGAGGCGCTGCCCGACGAGGACCAGCCCGTCGCCGCCGGTCAGCAGCGCGCCACCCAGGTCGATCCGCGTCACGGCCCTGGTCGCGACGTCGATCCGCCATAGCAGGCCCGTGTTCATCTGAACCGCGATCAGCGTCCCGCCATCAGGGGTCGAAACGATGCCGTTGAGGTTGGGCCCCTCGCCGTAGGTGATGGCGGGTTCCAGCTGCAGCCAGGGCTCGAGCGCGCCGATGCCGTCGCCGTGGCGGCCGACCCTCCACAGGATCGGCCGGGAGGAGTCGGTGACGTAGGCGGCATCCGCGGTGATCGCCAGGTCGTTGAGCAGGCCCGGGGGCCCCTCGCTCCGGCCGAGCGTCGTCACGGTCCGGCCGGTCCCTGCGTCGACGACGTGGAGGTTCCCGCGGGCGCCGCCGGCGATCCACAGCCGGTTGCTCCCGTCCAGCTTCATGCCGAGGGTGACCGGGAAGCTGTCCGCCCCGGCCGGGGCGAGCCTTCCGCCGGGAACGACGAGCGTGGCGGCGTTGTCGCCGATCCTCACCCTTGCCACGGCGCCGTCATAGGCGCTCGCGACATAGTAGACGCCGTTCTCGCGGTCGTGGGCGATGCCCTCCGGATACGCGATCGTGTCCGGCAGGGCCCGCGCGGAGAGCGCCGCGGCGGTGCTGCCGCCCAGCTCCTGCGACGGGACATCGCTGCCGGACAGGATCAGCCCGGCGAGCGCGGTGGACAGGATGCGGGAGATCATGGGGGGCGCGGGTCCTCTTGGGCCTGACGTTGAGCTCTGGGCGCCCGGCACCCGTCGCCGGTCCGCAGGACCGCGAGGGATGCCCGAGCCGTTCGGCCGAGTGGCCGGGAGGACGGCGTGACGGGGTTCCGGAAGGAAGGCGCGGTCACGCCGTCAGGGCAGGCCGTAGACGATGACGCTGCTGCGCGTGACCGGGATGGGCCACACCCCGCCGCCGTTCCCGACGGCCGCGGCGACCAGTTGCTGCTCGCCTACCCTGTAGGTGACGATGCCACCGCCGACCGGCTGCCCCACCTCGTCGTTCCACAGCCGGCGGCCGCTCTCGGCGTCGAGGGCGAAGAGGTTCCCGGCGAGGTCCGACGCGAAGACCAGCCCGCCCGCCGTGGGCGTCACCCCGCCGAGGACGGGTTTAGGCGCCTCCAGGCGCCAGCGCACCGCGCCGGTGTCGGCATCGAAGGCGGTAAGCCAGCCACGGGCCGTCGACCAGTCCGCCATCGCCTCGTTGATCGGCTCGACCACGCCGAGCCAGATGTCGCCGGTCGCGGGGGTCGGGGTGCCGCGGGGCTGGAGCGTGAACGACGTGCACCAGTCGACCGTACCGACGAAGAGCGTGTTGAGCCGGGGATGGAACGCGGCCCCGTTCCACTCGGTTCCGCCGAACATGCCGGGGCAGAAGCGCGTGGGACGGTCGCGCGACAGCGGGACATCGACGTTCTCCCGCGTCGTCGTCGGCCGCGCGTAGAGCAGGGGAAGGCCCGCCGCGAGATCGGTGCGGTCCAGCACCGACAGCAGGCCGTCCTTGTTCGCGGAGGCGACGATCCGCCGTCCGGCGGCGGTCGTGACGAGGGCGGGCGCGGCGCTCACGCCCCAGTCGTGGTAGTCGCGCCTCACGATCTGGTTGTGGGTGACCCGCCGGCCTGTCCTGCCGTCGATCGCGATGATGGAGTTGACGTAGAGGTTGTCGCCCTCCCGGAGCTCGATGTCGAAATCCGGCGCGGGGTTTCCGGTCGGGGCGTAGACGATGCCGGTCTCCTCATCGTAGCTCAGCGACACCCACACGCCCCCGCCAGACAGGGGATTGCCCGGCGGCACGCGCCAGGTGGCCCGCACCTCGGGCGTGTCGGGCACCACCTCGAAGCGCCAGAGCATCTCGCCCGTCGCCGCGTCGTAGGCGTAGACGTGGCCGGTCACGCCCGCGCGGTCGCCCCCGGCATTGCCGATGAACACCTTGCCGTCCGCGGCGATCGGCGCCATCGGGATGGTGACGCCGGGGCCCGCGTCCGGGATCCGCGCAGTCCAGAGCGTGCGGCCGTCCTCGGGCGAGAGCGCCAGGACGTCGCCCTCCATCGTTCCCCGGAACAGCCTGCCGTCCAGATAGGCGAGGCCGCGGTTCGCGGAGACGACGCCCTCGCCGGTCAGCACGGGGTGCGTCACGCGCCAGCGCTCCGCACAGGTCGCCGCGTCGATCGCGAAGGTGGCGCCGGGCGAGGTGAAGTAGAGGACGCCGTCGATGACCAGCGGGCCCGTCTGGAAGGATGTCGGCGCGGGCAGGGCGTACTCGCATTTCCGGACGAGTCCGGCGACGTTCCCGCGGTTGACCTGATCGAGCCGCGAGAACCGGTCCGAGGCCAGGGTCCGGTTGTAGGCCGGCCAGTTGCCATCGTCGTCCGCGGGCCGGCCGCTGCCAGCGGCATCGGCCCCGGCAAGGGCCAGCGACCACATGGCGAGGGCCGAGGCCGTGAGAGATCGGGCAAGCGGTCGACGTCCGGGCATTTCAGGGCTCCTGGTGTGATGGCATGGCGGGGGACGGCGCTCCGCGACGGGTGGCGGGTGCTCGGGAGGTGGCTCGCCGGCGGCGCCCGGCGATCGCGGGGCGGCGGCGCCCCAGGGGTCGCTAGTTCTGTGGGCTCGCCGACACGTCCCGGGACGTGGCACCCGTGCCGCGTCTCGTCCGAGGATCGGCACGCGCGACCACCGGGGTGTCCAGGCTCCGCGGCGCGAATGAGGGGATCGTTCCGAACATCGTCTCCGGCCGAAGGCTCGATCGAACGGCCGAAGCTTCGCGTCCGGCCTGTCCGAGGGGAAGATTCGCCTTCCGTGAAGCCGCGTCGCGCCTTGGGGAACGAGCAGCGCCGGGAACGCGCCATGATGGGCGGAGGCGGACGTCGTCGCTGGGGGTGCGGACATGTCCGATCGGCCGGAGACGTGTCCCTGCCTGAGCGCGGCCGGCGCCCGGTCCTCATCGGGCACGGCTACGGAACGGCGCCTACCCGCAGCGGGGCCCCGCGCAGGTCGGCGTCATGCCCTCAGGCCTGCTCGCCGGGATTGCAGTGCTCGATCAGCAACTCGGTGAGCACGCGGATCTTCCGCGAGGGGTTCTGCCCTGGCGGCCGCAGGACGTAGGCGCCCGCCGGGGGAAGCGGGTGCTGGGGCATGACCTCGATGAGCGCACCGGATTCGATGTGCTCATCGACGAAGTCGGACGGTAGGTAGCCCAGGCCTATGCCGGCGAGCGCGGCCGATACCAGGGCCGTGCCGTTATCGGCCTTGAAGCGGCCTTGCGGACGCACGCTGACGACCCTGCCGCGGTCGAGGAACTGCCAGGACTCGGTGCCCTGCATGAGTGCCTCGTGGCCGGCGATCTCACCCGGGGTCGCCGGCGCGCCCCGCGCCCGGAGGTAGGCCGGGCTGGCCACGAGCTTTCCCGTGACCGGGCCGACGCGCCGCGCGACGAGGTTGGAGTCCTGCAGGTAGCCGACCCGTATCGCGCAATCGAACCCTTCCGCGACCAGATCGACGAAACGGTCCGTGTAGCAGGTCTGGATGTGGAGCTGCGGATGGCGCCGCGCCATCTCGGCCAGCGCCGGCGCGAAGTGCTTCGGGCCGAAGGTCAGCGGCGCCGACACGCGCAGGCGGCCGCGGAGCTCACCCTCCGGCACGATCGCCTCCCTCGCCTGGTCCGTGTCGGCCACCGCCTTGGCCGCGTACTCGCGGAAGGCGGTTCCGGCCTCCGTGAGGGCCATGCCGCGCGTGCTGCGCGCCAGCAGCTGGACACCCAGCTCCGCTTCCAGACGCGCGATGCCACGGCTGATGATCGACTTGGACAGGCCAAGGCGACGCGCCGCATGGGAAACGCCGCCGGCATCCGCCACCTCGACGAAGGTGCGGAGGTCTTCAGTGTCCATTCGGCGTTCCTCGGACCGTGACGCGAGATCCCGGGATCGAGTGGTAACGCGCCGATGGCGGGAATGCGAGCCTTCGCCGGCCGCCGAAGCGTGCTCGCGCCCCGGCCCACCGTTTCGGATGTCCAGCGCCTGCCCCCTTCCGCCTGCCCCGGACAGGTCAGGCCGGAAGCGAACCACCGCACCCGCCGCCCGGGAGGTCACACCCCCGGCGGTTCATCCGCTTGCCGGACGCGACCGGACACGATGCGGAAGCAGGAATGGGCCGACCGGCTCATCAGGGGCCGCCGCTGACGTCGATGGTCTGTCCGCTGACATAGGCGCTGGAAGGCAAGGACAGGAAGAGAACGGCGTTGGCGACGTCCTCTCCCGTTGCCGGACGGCCGGCGGGGATGTGCCCGGTGAGCCGGTGCTTCTCCTCCGGGGGCAGGGCATTGTAGCGCCGCGTGATCTTCGCCTCCGGGCCGGGCAGCGTCAGCCCGGGCGAGACGATGTTGGCGGTGATGCCGTCCGCGCCGAGGTCGTTGGCCAGCTGCCGCGTGAGCCCCACCAGGGCCATCTTCGCCGTGATGTAGGGCAGCCGCCCGCGCATCGTGCCGACCGGGCCGTGGAAGCCGTTCCGCAGGGTCGAGGAGATGTTGATGATCCGGCCCTGGCGCGCCGCGCGCATGGACCCCACCAGCCCCCGGCAGAAGCGCATCGCCGCGGAAAGGTTCAACGAGAGCACGTGCTCCCACTGCTCATCCGTCAGCGTCTCGATGTTGTCGCCGGGCTCGTCCCCGCCCCCGCCCGCGTTGTTCACGAGGATGGAGACGGGCCCCATCGTGTCCAGGATGGCCCGGCAGGTCTCCGCGACCTGGGGGGAGGAGGTGACGTCGCAGGCGAAGGCCTGGGCGCGCTGTCCCGGCGCGACAAGGCGGGAGAGGTCCACCGGCCGCACGTCCACGGCGGCCAGGTTCGCCCCGGCGGCCGCCAGGGCGCGCGCGATCACGGCCCCGATCCCCTCCGCCGCGCCGGTGACGACGGCGAGGCGGCCGTGCAGCGGCGCCGTGCTCACGCGGCCTCCGCCATCAGCCCGTCCTGGAAGGCGGTCAGGACGTGCAGGAAGGGTTCCGGCTGCTCGCGGAAGGGGAAGCTGCCGCTCCGGTTGATCAGGTGGAACTGCGTGGCCGGCTGGTGCTGCGCGATGATGCGGAAGAGCCAGAGCATGTGGTCGCGGGAGACGAGCGGATCCTCCGCCGCCGCGATGATCTGGGTGGGCACGGGGAAGGCACCCTCCCGCGCCGCCCGGAACACGCCGAACTTGGCCCGCATGATGCTGCCGCCCAGGGCGGCTGCCGCGGCCGGGTCCGCCATGCGGCGCAGCGCCGCCCGGTGCGCCTCGCCCTCCGCCGCCGCCACCGCCCCGTCCAGCAGCGCGGCATCGATGTGGTGATGGGCGTAGGACATGCGATCGAAGGCCCAGAACTGCGCCTGGCGCGTGGTGGCGGGCGTGGGCGCGCCGAGGAAGGTGAGGTTGTCCACCCCGTCGCCGCTCGGCGCCGCGGCCGCGCTGGCGACGATGGCCAGGGAGGCGAGGAGGCCCGGCTGGTCGAGCGCCACCAGCGCCCCGACCAGCCCGCCGATGTCGTGCCCGACGAGGTGCACGGGGCCATCCGCCACGGCGGCGATGGCCGCGGCCGCGTGGCGTGCCATGATCTCCACCGTCAGCGGCCCGTCGCCGGCGGGGGTGCCGCCGCTGCCGGGGGAGTCGATCGCGATCACCCGGCGCGCGCGGGCCAGGACCCCGGGCAGGGCGCCCCAGAGGTGCGACCCCCCGGCATAGGGCACGAGACCGGGCGTGCCGCCGTGCAGCAGCACCACAGCCGGGCCGGGCCCGGTGCCGCCCTGGAGAATTTGGGTGGAAATGCCGTCTGCCTGGATGGTGCGGGAGGCGAGTTCGGTCACGGGCGGATCCTCAGCGCGCACTGTGGAGATCGACGAAACCGGCGAGCAGCGCGTTGAAGCGCTCGGGGTGCTCCCGGTAGGGGAAATGGCCGGACTCGTTGAACACGTTGAAGGTGGTGCGGCGCTCGTGCCGGGCGATGCGCTCGAACAGCTCCATCCCGCGCTCCACCAGCGCGGTGCGGTCGTTGAAGCCCCAGATCACCTGGGTCGGGCGCTGCAGCCGGCCCTCGTCGATCCAGGTGAGCGTCTCGCGCTTGTACCGGGCGAGGTCGGGCAGGAAAAGGCGGCCGCCGAGGCCCTCGCCGACGATCTTGTCCACCCCGCGCCGGTAGTTCGGGTCTGAGAGCGTCTCCATCACCACGTCCATCCAGGCTTCCGTCACCACCTCCTTGCGGAAGCAGTAGTTCTCGTAGACCCAGCGGGCGGATTCCCGGGTGAAGGGCGGGTGCGGCGGGCGGGCCAGGACCACCTCGTTCGTGCCGACGCCCGGGCTGAGCGTGCCGCTGGTGACGATGGTCAGCGACCGGATGAGGTCCGGCCGCTCCATCGCGAGGCGCGCGGAGGCGAAGCCGCCCCGGGAATGGCCGACGATGTGCACGGGCGGCAGCCCCATCGCCACCAGGAAGTCGCGAATATGCGCGACCACGGCCCCCATCGTGTAGTCCTCGTCCCGCAGCGGCGGATCGGTGAAGCCCTGGCCGATCTTGTCGGGCACCACCACGCGGAAGCGCCGCGCCAGCGGCGCGACCTGCATGTTCCAGGCATAGGCGGAGGAGGCGGAATCGGCGCCGCCGAAATTCCCGCCGTAGATGAGGACCAGCGTCTCCGGCCCTGCTCCCGCCTCGTGGTAGGCCGTGCGGACGCCGCCGACATCGATGAACTGCCGGGGCGGGAGCGGGAGGGGATCGGCCGGCTTTCCCTGGCCCAACGTCACGACATCCATCACCTGTCTCCCTGCGGCGCGCGGCGGCAGTCCAGCATATCAGTAGATAACTATCAATCTTCTTGTCCTGGCCTCGGCGCTCTGCCTATCCTGCGGCCCGCACACGCCGACGACGGAGATGCCCATGCCCGGCCGCCCCCGCTTCCCCCGCGAATGGACCTGGCCGGGCGGGCACCGCGTGGCCGTGACGGTCGGCCTGCCCTTCGAGGCCTTCATCAACCAGAGCCAGTTCAGCTACATCGGCACCCCGGGGAAGAAGGACAACTTCTCGCTCTCCTACGGCGATTACGGCTGGAAGGCGGGCATCTGGCGCATGCTGAACGTGCTGGACGAGTTCGGCGTGAAGGCCTCCATGTCCACCAACGGCCTAGCGGCGGAACGGCACCCGGAGATCGTGCGCATGTGCGCGGAGGAAGGGCACGAGGTGAACGGCCATGGCTGGGCGAACGACGTCTACGCCAAGGACGCCTCGCCGGAGGTGGAGCGCGAGGAGATCCGGCGCTGCACGGAGGTGCTGGAGGGGGTGACGGGCATCCGACCCGTGGGCTGGAGCAGCCCGGGCAGCACGGGATCGGACCACACGGCGGCGCTGCTGCGCGAGCAGGGCTATCTCTGGCACGGCGACGACGTGAGCGACGACCTGCCCTTCCTGGAGGGCACGCCGCACGGGCCGCTGGTGATCCTGCCGCGCCAGGCGCTCTCCACCAACGACATCAGCCACTGGGTCCTCTCCCGCAACCCGCCCTCCGTGATGTGGGAGGGGTTCAAGGACACCTTCGACGCGATCTACGCCGAGGCGCAGCACGAAGGGCAGGGGCGGTGGATCGACATCACGCTGCACGCCCACATGGCCGGGCGCCCGACGCTGATCCCGACCATCCGCCGCATGCTCTCCTACGCGAGGTCGCATGAGGGCGTGTTCCACCCGCGCAAGCGCGACATCGCTGAGATGGCACTGGAACGGCTGAAGGGCTGACCGGCGCGGCGCCCCTGGCGCGGACCCCTCCTGAAAGGACGATCCCGATGACGATCGCAAGCAGTCTGCGCGGCACCCTCGCGGCCGCCCTTCTCGCCAGCGCCGCCTTCCTGGCCACGCCCGCGCAGGCCCAAGGGCAGGCCCAGCGGCAGGAGCGGCCGATCCGGCTGGTGCTGAATGTCGGGCTGCAGACGCTGGACCCGGTGATCGGCCCCTTCGTGACGCGCAACTTCGCCTACATGGTCTTCGACACCCTCGTCGCCATGGACAGCAAGGGCGAGTACCGGCCCCAGATGCTGGAGGGCTGGCGGATAAGCGAGGACGGGCTGACCTGGACCTTTGTGCTGCGCCCGGGGCTCGAGTTCAGCGATGGCGCGCCCGTGACGGCAGAGGATTGCGTCGCGTCGCTGAAGCGCTGGGGCGCCAGGGACGCGCTCGGCCGCCGCCTGATGAACGCGACGAAGGAGATGCGGGCCGTCGATCCCCGCACCTTCGAGATCGTGCTGTCCCGCCCCTTCGGATCCGTGATCGAGGCGCTGGGCAAGCCGAGCGTGCAGACGCCCTTCATCATGCCGGCGAGGATTGCCGGCAGCACGCCGCCGGGCACGCCGGTGGCGGAGATCGTCGGCTCCGGTCCCTTCCTCTTCCTCAGGGACGAGTGGATCCCGGGCGAGCGCGCGGCCTTCGTCCCCAACCCGCGCTACCGGCCGCGCGACGAGCCCGCGGACGGGCTGGCGGGCGGGAAGGTGGCCCGCGCCTCGCGCGTCGAGTTCGTCACCATGTCCGATCCCGGCCTCCGCGCCGCCGCCATCCAGCGCGGCGAGGTGGATTACCTGGAGTACGCGCCCACCGACTTCATCGCCCGCTTCGGGCGCGACCGGAACCTGGTCCTGGCGCGGGCGCGGGGCCCGGCCGAGATCATCGCCGCCATCAGCATGAAC
Source organism: Pararoseomonas sp. SCSIO 73927 (assembly GCF_037040815.1). Lineage (NCBI taxonomy): Bacteria > Pseudomonadati > Pseudomonadota > Alphaproteobacteria > Acetobacterales > Acetobacteraceae > Pararoseomonas > Pararoseomonas sp. SCSIO 73927. The sequence continues at coordinate 1,066,689 of NZ_CP146232.1, read as the reverse complement.
CACCTGCAGCCGCCCTTCGACAACGTGCTGATGCGCCGCGCCGTGCAGATGGCGATGGACCGGCCGGAGATCATCGCGGCCGAGGGCGTGCCGGAGAGCCTCATGCGCACGGACTGCGTCACGATCTACGGCTGCGGCACCTTCTACGCCAGCGAGGAGGGCAGCGACCTCATCCGAGACACGAGCCTGGAGCGGGCGCGCGCCCTGATCCAGCAGGCCGGCTACAGGGGCGAGCGCATCGTCTACATGCAGCCCGCCGATTCCGCGCTCATCAACCCGATCGGGCTGGTGATGATGGACCGGCTGAAGCGCGCCGGCCTCAACCTGGATGTCCAGACCTCGGACTGGTCCTCCCACGCGCAGCGCTGGATCCGCAATGCCACGGTCGACCAGGGCGGGTGGAACCTGCTGCCCATCATCTTCACGGGATTCGACGTGGCCAACCCGCTGAGCAACTTCGGCGTCGGCTTCAACTGCACGAACATCCAGCCCTGGAGCTTCTGCAACCCCGACCTCGCCAAAGCCCTGGAGCGCTTCGAGGCGGAGCAGGATCCAATCCGTCGCCGGGTGATCGCGGGCGAGATGCAGCGCATCTCCTTCGAGCAGGCTCTGCTGCCGATCGGCGGGCAGTTCGCCAGCCCCGCCGTGTGGCGGGCGGAGCTGCGGGGCGTGATCGACTTCGGTTTTCCCGTGATGTGGAACCTGGAGCGCGCCGGGCGCTGAGGGTTCGGTCGGGGCGGCCTCCAGGGGGAAGAAGGAATTCTCCCCCCTGGAACCCCCATCATCTTTCTCTACAGGGCTGCCGCGGCATGCGACGCTGGATGCGCGCCTGAGGTCATTGACCTCAGGCGACCATCAGGCCCGCCCGGGCCGACACGGTGCCGAAAAGCGCTCGGTGCTGCTAAGCGATCATCGCATCCGCGGTAGCCCGATGCAGGTCCAGGAGCCTCAGGCTCCTGGCGGAGGGTTCCAGGGAGGCAGCGCCTCCCTGGGGCCGCCAGGGAACCCGATCAGGCCGCGTGGCCGGATGCCGGCCGGAAGGGCTGGCGCAGGCCGCGGGCCTCCAGCAACGGCAGGATATCGCGGTTCATGCGGCGCAGACCGTCCGCGAAGTCGACCCAGGTGAAAAGGATGCCGTCCAGCCCGGCGTCGGAGAGCTCGTGGAGCTTGGCGGCGATGGCCTCCGCGGTGCCGACGAAGCGGGTGCCGCCGCCACCGGCCGCCAGGCCCCGGCGCATGCGGGAGAGCACGTCGGAGGGCTGGCCCTTGCTGTTGGCGACGTTGCCGCTGATCCAGCCGTCGAGGCTCTCCTCGTCGGCCATCTCGACGGAGTAGTGCTGCAGGTAGCGATCGGCTTCCTCCTGCGTGTCGCGCTGGACGACGGGGGCGTAGGTCCAGACCTGCACGGTGCGGCCGAACTCCTCTCTCGCGAAGGTCTTGTAGTCGGCGATCTGGCGCGCCCAGTCCTCGGGCTTCTCGGAGTGGAGAAGGATGAAGCACATGTCTCCGTGCTCGCAGGCGAAGCGGCGGCCGATGTCGGAGCCGCCGGCGCACATCACGGGCGGGCGCGGGCGCTGGACGGGCCCGGGCATGGACATGCCGCCGGTGACCTTGAAGAACTCGCCCTCGAAGTCGAACTCCTCCTCGCTGGTCCAGAGCCGCTCGATCACGGCGAGCCATTCGGCGAGGTGGGCGTAGCGGTCCGTGTGCTCGCGCAGGGGCGCCCCGAACATCTCCAGCTCCGGCCGGTTCCAGCCGGCCACGACGTTCAGGCCCAGCCGCCCGCCGGAGATGACGTCGATCGTCGCGCACTGCTTGGCGGCGGCGATCGGGTGGATGGTCGGCGCGTGGCTGGTGGTGACCACGGCGGCGTGGGTCGTGGCCTGCGCCAGGCCCGCGCAGAAGGTGAAGGGATCGAGGATGATCCCCGCGGGGTGGGAGACGCGGCCGGGGATGTAGCCCTTCCAGCGGGCATAGGCGACAAGGGCCTCGTAGCCCGCCCCGTCGGCCAGCCGGGCCGCCTCCAGCACGTTGGGCCAGGTGGGCTTGTAAGCCTCCGGCACCAGCGTGTGGGCGGAGCCTTTCCCGTTGAGGCCGAACACGCCGATCTTCAGGCGGTTCGGGCCGAAGATGGGATTGGTGGCGTTCATGGCTCCTCCTCTGCCCGGCGCCGGACCGATCGCGGCGGGCGGGCCATCATGGCACAAGAAAGATAGATAACTACCTATTTTCCATTCGTCCTGGCGGCGAAGGGCTTCATGGCCTAGGAGCGGCGCTGTTCATGGAGAGACCGATCTTGCCGAAGCGCACCCTCCCCAGTCCCGGCCCCGGTCCCGGTCCCGGCCCCAGGATGCCGGAGCCCGCACGGCCGGACCCGCGCGGCAGCACCGTGGCGGCGGGCAGGCAGGAGCGTGCGCGCTGGCCGGCGAGGAAGCGGCAGGAGCTCTACGCCGGCCCCTGGAACATCGGCTTCCAGTTCCGGGACCTGCACCGCATCTTCCGCGGGCGGGTGCAGGACACGCTGCGCCAGCACGGCTCCTCCGTCTCGCACTGGGGATACCTCTGGGCCCTCTACGAGGAGGACGGGCTGGCGCAGAACGAGCTGGCCCGGCGCGTGCGGCTGATGGGTCCCTCCGTGGTGGTGGCGCTGAACCAGATGGAGCGGCTGGACCTGGTGCGCCGCCAGCGGAGCGAGACGGACCGGCGGGTGGTGCACGTCTTCCTGACAGAGAGGGGGCGCAGCATGCGCCGGGACATGATGCAGGTCGCGGTCGCCGGGAACGAGGCGGCCCTGCAGCACCTCACCAACAGCGAGGTGGAGCAGCTCCTGTCGCTGCTGGCGAAGGTCAGGACCGGCCTCGAGGAGGAGCAGGACGGGCCGCACGCCCCCGGGTGACCCGCCCCGCTGGCCGCGAGGTGTCAGGACCGGTCAGCCGCTGCAGCCGGGGTGCTGGGACCGGCCGGGCCGGACAGGGCCCGCTGCGCCCCGCGAAGGGTGCTGCCCAGCATGGCCTCCAGCGCCGCGATCGCCGGCCCCGGCCGTGCCAGCGGGATGACCGCCGCGACGTAGTGGTCCGGCCGGAGGAGGAGGGCGCAGCCCTGGTGGCGCGGGAAGGCCAGCGCCGCGTCCGTCTCCCGCACCACCGCCACTCCGGCCACGTCGGGCATCGCCCCTCCCGCGGGCAGGACGGCCACGCGCACCGCCCCCAGCGCATCCCAGAGCGGCGCGTCCAGCCGCGCGAACTCCGCCGCCGGATCCGCGGTGCGGAGGAGCAGGACGAAGCGGTTGCCCAGCACCTCGTCGAGCAGCACCTCCCGCCCGTCCGGCAGCGCGACGAGGGGCTGCGGCAGGAGCCGGCCGACGGGCGAGCGGCGGCCGCGGCCGTCCGGCAGCAGGAAGCCCTCATGGAAGCGCGGGGGCGGCTTGTAGCGCATCTGCGCCACGTAATCGCGCGCCGGCGGCCATATGCCGAGGGCACGGAAGCCCGCCTGGGTGAGCGCCCCGTGCAGCCAGCTCCGCGGCGCCATCACCTTCCCCATGCTGAGCGCCAGCCGCACCATGCCCCAGATGTGGTCGCGGCGCTCTGTCTCGTAGCTGTCCAGGAGGCCGGGGCCGAGCCGGCCCTCCAGCACGGCCGCGAGCTTCCAGGCCAGGTTGTGCGCGTCGCGGATGCCGCTGTTCATGCCCTGCCCGGCAAAGGGCGGCGTCAGGTGCGCCGCATCCCCCGCCAGGAACACGCGCCCGAAGGCCCAGCGCGGCGCCACGCGCGCGTGGAAGCGGTAGACCACCTTGCGCCGCAGCGCCGCGCGCGGGTCGGCGCCGTGGTCGCGCAGCAGGCGCTCCACGGTGGCGGGGGCGAGCATCGCCTCGTCCGTCTCGCCGGGCATGAGCTTGAACTCGAAGCGGCGCGTGCGGTCGGGGCCGGGCAAGGTGATGCAGGGGCGGCGCCGGTCGCAGAAGACCTCGGTGTGCTTCGTCGTGTTCTCGTTGTTCTCGAGATCCAGGATGAGCCAGCGCTCGTCGAAGGTCGTCCCCTCCAGCGCCACGCCCTGCAGCTCGCGGACGCGGCTAGACGCGCCGTCGCACCCGACGAGGTAGTCGCAGGTGACCTGGCGCCGCGTGCCCCCGGGGCCTTCGAGTTCCAGCGTCGCGCGCGCCTCGTCCTGCGCGTAGCCCAGCAGCCGCCAGCCGTAGAGCGTCTCCACCCGCGGGAAGCGGCCCAGCGCCGCGCGGAGCTGCCCTTCCAGGACCGGCTGGCGGAAGGCGTTGCGGCGGGGGTAGCCGTAGGGGCGGCCGGTCGGCTCCACCCGCGCGAAGACCTTGCGGCGTGCGGTGTAGTAGTGCGAGCCGTAGCCGGTGACGACGTGCCGCAGCACCTCGGCCACCACCCCGGCGGCCTGCATGGTCCGCAGCGATTCATCGTCGATGGACACGGCGCGCGGCTCCTGCACCGTCGCCGCGTTGCGCTCCACCAGCAGCACGGCCACGCCGAAGCGGCCGAGGAGGTTCGCCAGGGTCAGCCCCGTCGGCCCGCTGCCGATCACCGCGACCGGATAGTGCCGCCCCACCCCGTCCATCGCACCGCCCTCTCCCCGTCCCGCCGCCCTCAGCCGGCGGCCTCGTCCGCCACGCCGTTCTCCAGCAGGCCCACGCCGTCGATCTCCACCTCCACCCTGTCGCCGGGCTTCAGCCACAGGGGCGGGCTGCGCTTGGCGCCCACGCCGCCCGGCGTGCCGCTGGCGATGACGTCGCCGGGCTCCAGCCGCGTGAAGGCGGAGAGGTAGGCGATCTGCGTGGGGATATCGAAGATCATTTCCCCCAGCCGCGCGTCCTGCACCACCGCACCGTTCACGCGGGTCTGCAAACGCCGGGCGTCCAGATCGGGCAGCTCGTCCGGCGTGACCATCCAGGGGCCGAAGGCGCCGGTCCCCGCGAAGTTCTTGCCCGGCGTGAACTGGTGCGTGTGGCGCTGCCAGTCCCGCACGCTGCCGTCGTTGTAGCAGGCGTAGCCCGCGACATGGGCGAAGGCGTCGGCCTTCGCGATATGGCGGCCAGGGGTGCCGATGATCACCGCCAGCTCGCCCTCGTAGTCCAGCTCCGTCGAGACGCGCGGACGGATGAGGTCCGACCCGTGGCCGATCTGGCTGTTGGCGTAGCGGGCGAAGATCGTGGGGTGCCCGACCTCGCTGCGACCCGTCTCCTTGCGGTGGTTCTCGTAGTTCAGCCCAATGCAGAGGATCTTGTCGGGGTTCGGGATCACCGGCAGCCACTCGACCGCGGAGAGCGCGTGGCGCGGCGCGCCGCCGGCGCTGCCGCGCAGCTCGGGCAGGGCACCCGCGGCGATGGCCGACTTCAGGTCGGGCAGCCGGCCGCGCAGCACGGCGCCGAGGTCCACCACCGCCCCATCCTCGACCAGGCCCCAGCTCTCCGTGCCGCCAATGCGGAAACTCGCAAGCTTCATGATCGTCGTCCTTGTCGGTCGCTGTCACGTCAGGTCCGGAGGATGCCGTGGCCCCATAGGTTGAGGCTGCGCTCCTCGTGCGGCCATTCCCCCGCCGGGCGGCCGTAGACCACCTCCAGCTCGGCGCTCACCTCGATCCAGTTCCCGTCCGGGTCCTCGATGAAGAGGAAGAGGTTGTTGCCGGGCCCGTGCCGGCCGGGGCCCCAGATGATGCGGATGCGCCGGTCGCCCATGCGGTCGCACCAATCCTTGATCACGGACCAGTCGCCGGCCTCGTAGCTGTGGTGGTCGATGCCCTGCCGGCTGTGGCGGAAGCAGGCCATGGTGTGGTGCTCGTGGTTCGAGCGCATCCAGCAGGTCTGCACCCTCCCCTCGGCGTCGCGCACGTAGTCGCTGGTGAGGAAGCCCAGCGTGCCCGTGTAGAAGGCCTCGATCGCCTCCGGCTGTTGCGTGGCGAGGGTGAGGTGCTGCAACGGCCCGCGCAGCCCCTTGCGCGGCGGCTCCGCCCCCCCGAGCCCGAAGGCCACCGTGTTGCCGTCCGGGTCTCTCACCGCGAAGGCCTCGGCGCCGAAGAGCGGGCTGGGGGAGGGCAGGATCGCCGCCCCCTGGACCTCCGCGCGGGCGCGGATGGCGGCCAGCCCCTCGCCGTCGCGGCAGGCGAAAGCGCAGTAGCCGAGAGTCTTGTCCGCACCCCTGGCGAAGAGGACCCGTCGCCCCGGTCCCTCGGCGATCCAGCCCTCCCCGTCCTGCGGGCGGGCCGTCATGTCCATGGCGTCCGCGTAGAAGGCGGCGAGCCCTGCGGGATCGCCGCTGAGGAGCTGCATGTGGTGCAGGTATGTGCCCGCGCTGACCGCTGTCGACATCGTCGGCTCCCTCACGTGAGAGCCGATATGAAGCGTCAGCGGCAGCGATGCAAGACGAAATTATCGAATTACGATAATTAGGATGCTACGGCCCGCTGATGGCAGGGCTTCTGGCGGAGAGTTGGCACTGTGGATGCCGCCCGCTCGCCGCGGCTGCCCGGCCAGCACCTCAGCCCGGCACCTGCCCCAGCCGCCGGAGCTCCTCCGTCATGATGTTGGCCGTGGAGACGACCAGCAGCGTCAGCCGCCGCTCGGTCGCGTCGTCCAGTGCGGCCTCACTGACCACGAGGCTCAGGCTCGCCACCAGCGCCCGCTCGGGCACGGGAACGGGGGCGGCGATGCCGACCACGCCCTCATCCACCTCGCCGCGGGTGATGCAGTAGCCGCGCCGGCGGATGGCCGTCAGCTCCGCGCGCAAGGCCACCGGCTCCGGCGCCAGCGGATGCGGATCCACCTCCGTCTCCAGCAGCCGGTTCAGCCGGCGGGAGGGGAGCTGCGCCAGGATGACCTTGGAGGTGGCGCCGCGCAGCATCGGCCGCGGCCGCCCGCGCTCGTAGCTCGTCCGCACGGCCGCCCCGGGGGGCGCGGCATCGGCCACGCACATCACCTGCCGGCCAAAGAGGCGCGCGAGCACGGCGACGGCCGGGACGCGCGCCTGGGCCACGATGTCGGGCAGCAGCTCGCCGCCGATCCGCACGATCGGGTCCGTGGTCCGGATCAGGCGCTCGAAGGCGATAAAGGCGGAGCCGAGGCGGTAGTGGCCCTCCAGCGCGGGCTCCAGAAAGCCCTCCGCCATCAGCTCCCGCACGGTCCGGTAGATCGTGCTGGAGGGGACGCCGAGCGCCTCCGAGATGGCGGGGATGCTCCAGTCGCTGCGCCCCTCGTCGAAGAGGTTGAGCAGATCCGCGTAGCGCTGGAAGCCGCTCACGCTGCCGCCCTTCGCCCGTGCGTCGCGTCCATGCTGCCCCTCTCCCCTGCGGCCCGGCCCTCCATCTCGGCCACCTCGCAGGTCCCGGCAAGGGCGGCGGCTACCCCCCTGCCGCGGCCTCCTCCGCCCAGAGAGACCAGGCACGGCCGATCTGCCCGTCATTCGCCAGGGCGGCGGCCCTGGCCTCCTCCTCCGTGAGGTAGACCACCTCGCCCAGCCGCATCGCCTCGCACTGCATCCGCGCGCCGACCTCGGCATAGACCGCCCGGAAGACCGCCTGTGGGACGGAGCCCCCCACCACGGTGGAGCCGTGGCCGCGCATCAGCACCACCGCGGCATCGGCCAGGGTGCCCGCCAGGGCGTCCCCCAGCCGGTTGTCGGTGATGAGCAGGCTGGTCGCGGGCCCGGCATGGTCCCGGATCTCGAACACCGGCGCGCCCGCGCCGATGAAGCCCCCCATGTGGCAGACGCAGCGCAGCGTCATCCCCCGCACCGCCCCCAGCGGCACGACGGAGGGGGAGTGGCTGTGCACCACGGCCATGACGTCGGGCCGCGCGCGGTAGAGGGCGGCGTGGATGAAGCGCTCGAGATAGGAGCGCGGCGCCGCCGGATCGACCGCCTCGCCGTCCAGGTCCAGCTCCACCACGTCTCCGGGCGTGACGCGCGCCGGGGCCATGTTGCGCGCGATCAGGAAGCGGTCCGGCCGTTCCGGGTGCCGCGCGCTGACATGCCCGAAGGCGTCCACCACGCCCCGGAGGGCCAGGATCCGGTTGGCGAGCGCCAGCTCGGCCTGCGCTTCCACTCCTGTCACGCGCCGTGGGCCTTCAGGTTGACGTGCACGTTCTTCTCCTGCGTGAAGAACAGCAGCTCCTCCAGGCACTCGTCCCGGCCGATGCCGGACTGCTTCCACCCGCCGAACGGCGTGCCGAGGAAGTGGGTGCTGACCTTGTTGATCCAGACGTAGCCCGCCTCCACCTCCGCCGCCATGCGGTGGGCGCGGCGCACGTCGTTGGTGTAGATCGCGCAGGTCAGGCCGTACTCCACGCTGTTCACCTCGGCCAGCATCGCCGCCTCGTCCGTCCAGCGCAGCACGGACTGCACCGGGCCGAAGATCTCCTCGGAGGCGATCCGCATGGACTGGCGGACGCCCGTGAAGACCGTCGGCTCGATGAACAGCCCGTCCCGCAGCGCGGGATCCGCGGGCGGGCCGCCGCCGCAGAGCAGCCGCGCGCCCTCCGCCCGGCCGGCCTCGATGTAGCCCAGCACCCGGTCGTACTGCGCGCGGGAGACGATGGCGCCCATGGTCGTCGCCGGATCGGTCGGCATCCCCGGGCGGAAATGCGCGATGCGGGCGCGGATGCGCTCCACCACCGCGTCGTGGATGCTGTCGTGCAGGAAGACGCGGCTCATCGAGCCGCAGGACTGGCCGCACCAGGTGTAGTTCATGCCCTGCACGGCGCCCGCCGCCACCTCGTCCGGATCGGCGTCGGGGAAGGCGATGAGGGCGTTCTTGCCGCCGAGTTCCAGCAGCACGGGCTTCAGGCGCTCGGCGGCGCCCCGCATCACCGCGCGCCCGGTCGGCACGCTGCCGATGAGCGTGACCATGGCGACGCCGGGATGCGCCGCCAGCGCCTCCCCGGCCTCGCGCCCGCCGGTGATGAGGCCGAACACGCCCCTGGGCAGCAGGCCGCCGACGAGCTCCGCGAGGCGCAGGCCGGAGAGCGGCGCCTGCTCGGGCGGCTTCATGATGACGGCATTGCCCGCGGCCAGCGGCGCCGCCATGCGGCCGGCGGAGAACATGAAAGGGTGGTTGAAGGCGACGATACGCGCCACCACGCCGTAGGGCTGGCGCATGGTGAAGTTCACCGCGTCCGGCCCCATGGGGACGGAGTGGCCCTTCATCTCCGTCACCAGCCCGGCGTGGAACTCCAGCAGGTTGGCCGCGACGTCGGCGTCGCTCCGCATCTCCGTCACGGGGTTGCCGCCATCGGCCGCGTCCAGCATCGCCAGCTCCGCCCCGTGCTCGCGGATCACGGCGGCGATGCGGCGCAGGATCTTCGCCCGCTCCAGCGGCGGCACGCGCCGCCATTCCCGGAACCCGGCCTGCGCGGCGGCCACGGCCGCGTCCACGTCCTCGGCCAGCGCGACCGAGGCCTGGCCGAGCGGCTTGCCCGTGGCCGGGCTGACGCTCTCGCTCATGCGCCCGCCCAGCGGCGCGTGCCAGGCGCCATCGTAGAACAGCCCGTTCCGCTGCGGCAGGACGAGCCCGGTGGGCACGGGATGGTCGAGGGGCATGGTCGTCTCCTGCGGGATTGGCAGCGTTGAGGAACCGCACCGGCCGGGAACCCGTGCGGGAGCCCGCTCCATCCGGAGCCACCCTTGTATGATGGGGACCCAGAAAGCAGGTCAACTCATAATTATCGTATTGTGATAATAAGGAGCGATCGTTAGGTTGGTCGTGGGATGGATCGGAGGTCCCCGCCATGGCGTCGTCGCACCTCTCCCGCCGGGCTTTGCTGGCGACGCTTCCACCGCTGACGGCTGCGCGGCCGGCGCGCGCCGCGTGGAAGCCGTCCCGCCCGGTCTCGCTCGTCGTCGGCTTCGCGGCAGGATCGGGGACGGACGCCGTATCCCGTGTCGTCGCTCCCCTCCTCGCGGAGGAAATCGGGGCCGGGGTGGTGGTGGAGAACCGGCCGGGCGCGAACGGCGCCCTGGCCGCATCCTTCGTGGCCCGCGCCCGGCCGGATGGGCAGACGGTCCTCATGGCGACGAACACGACCCATGCGGGCAACCCCGCCCTGATGCGCCGCCTGGACTACGACCCGGTCCGTGACTTCACGGCCGCGGCCTACCTCGGCAGCATCAGCTTCGTCCTGTTGGCGGCTCGGCGCGTCCCCGCGCGTGGGGCCGCCGAGTTCGTGTCCTGGGCAAAGGCGCAGCCCTCGGGCGTCACCGCCGCCTCGGCGAATGCCCACGGCCTGCTGGGCATGAGCAGCCTCGCGCGGAGTGCCGGCTTTTCGGTGACCAACGTCCCCTACAGCTCCGCCGCGCAGGCGCTGACCGACATCTCGGCGGGGCGGGTCGACGCCGTCATCCTCGATGTCATCGCGAGCATCGGCCAGATCCGGGCGGAGGCGCTGACGCCGATCGCCGTCATGGGCGGGCAGCGCTCCTCCCTCCTGCCGGAGGTGCCGACGCTGCGGGAGGCCGGCATCCCCGCCTTCGAGGTCGAGGGCTGGATGGGTGTGGTGGCCCCGGCCGGCGTGCCCAACGAGGTCGGCGCCGCCCTGTCCGACGCTCTCGGCCGGATCGTGGCGCGGCCCGAACTGCGTTCCCGACTGGCAGCCATCGGCTTCGACGTCCGGTTCAGGCCCGCGCACGCCTTCGCCGAACTGATCGCGGCCGATCTGCGGCGCTGGTCGGCGGCCGCGCGGGAGGCCGGGATCGAGCCCGAGTAGCGCGCCGCCTGGATGTCCGGCGGTGGCCCAGGGTGGCGCCCCATTCTCCCCCGCGAGGTCAGGCCCCGGCCGCGCGCGGCGGGTACTCGCGCGCCAGCACGCGCCGGAAGCGGCGCAGGGGCTGGGCGGATCGCTCGACCTTCACGCGCAGCATCGTCCCCTGCCAGGCCGCCATCAGGAAGGCGCCGAGGTCGCCGGCCCTCCCGCCGTCACGCCCCGCCAGCATCGCCGCCAGCACCTCCTCGAAAGCGCCGGACTGCCTCGACATGACCTCGGCGAGCCTGATGCGGATCGCCTCGCTGTGCGGCGGGATCTCGGCCGCGAGATCGACGACGAGGCAGCCGCGCCGGAAGCCGCCATCGTCCAGCAGCGCCTCGATCCGATCGAAATAGGCCTCGAGGCGCTCCCGCGGTGCCAGGTCCGGGTTGGCAAGGGTCGCCGCCATCGTCGCCTCCAGCCGCTCGGCGTAGTGGTCGAGCGCCGCGAGACCGAGCGCCTCCTTGGAGCGGAAGTGGTTCGTGAGCGACCCGTGCGGGACGCCGGCCTCCCCGGCCACCTCCCGCACGCCGGTGGCGGCGTAGCCGCGCGCGTGGAAGACCTCCGCGGCCGTGGCGACCAGTCGGCCGCGCTGCGTGTCCTTGCCCATGGCCCGTTATCTAATACACTTGTATTGCGCTGGCCAGCGGCATCCGCCGGGGAAGGCGAAGGAGGACCTCATCCATGCCCCACCACCGCCTGATCGCGAACGGGATCGGCCTCCACGTGGCCGAGCTGGGGGAGGGGCCGGCCGTCCTGTTCTGCCACGGCTTTCCCGCCATCGGGGCGAGCTGGCTGGCGCAGATGCAGGCCGTCGCCGCCGCGGGCTACCGCGCCCTGGCCCCGGACATGCGCGGCTACGGCCGGAGCGACGCCCCCGCCGCCGCCGAGGCCTACACGCCTTTCCAGACGGTCGGCGATCTCGTCGGCATCCTCGACCGGCTCGCCATCCCGGAGGCGGTCGTTGTGGGCCACGATTTCGGCGCCTCCGTCGCCTGGAACGCGGCGATGATGCGGCCCGACCGGTTCCGCGCCGTCCTCGGCATCAGCGTCCCCTTCATCCAGCCGGGCGGCCCGACCTTCCTCGACGCCATCCGCGCCTCCGGCCGCACCGGCTTCTACATGTTCGACCAGATGCGGCCCGAGGCGGACGGGCTCTGGGCCGACGCGGCCGTGACCATCCCTGGCAACCTCTACTGGACCTCCGGCCAGGCGCCGGAGGCCACCCGCTGGGATCCCTTCGACCCCGCGCGCGGCCTGCTCCGCCCCGCGCCCGAGCCGCTTCGCGGCATCGACCCGGACTATGTCGGGGAAGCCGTCGCCAGCTTCTCGCGCACCGGCTTTCACGGAGCCCTCAACTACTATCGCGCCATCGACCCCTTCTACGCCGTCGCCTCGGGCGTCTATTCCGGCGCGATCATCCGCCAGCCCAGCTCCTTCCTGACCGGCGCGCGGGACGGGCTGAACGCCGTGCGCCTGCCGACCGAGGAGGGAATGCGGAAGGCGCTGAAGGACCTGCGCGGCTTCGAGATCGTGCCCGAGGCCGGGCACTGGCCGCAGCTCGAGACGCCCGCGGCGGTGAACGCGGCGCTGCTCCGCTTCCTCGCGACCCTGCGCTGATCCTGCCGTGCCTGTCCCGCTGCCGGAGGGTCCTGCGATCGCGCGACGGCGTCCCCGGGCAGGGCGGCCCCTCGCTGCCTCGGCGGCCGCGGCTCCGGGCCGCACCGTCCTGAGGGGCCGCCTACTCCCGGCCCTTCCTCAGAAGGCCGGAGACGAGGCAGCGAAACGCCTCGACCGCCCTGGCGAGGACGGCGGGCGGGTCGTCGGACGCGGCGACCCAGAGGGCGGCGTTGAGGGCGGCCCCGTTGACCAGCCGCGCCGCCGCCTCGGCATCGACCGGATGCACCGTGCCCGAATCGATCAGCGCCTGGATCGTCCGGGTTGTCGCGACCAGGCAGGTGTTCTGGCCGGGCCAGCCCGACGGATCGCCGAGCACGGCCGGGCCATCCAGCAGCACGATCCGCTGGATCTCCGGCTCCAGCGCCATCTCGATATAGGCGATGCTCTCGTCGATGAGGCCGAGCCACGGGGTCTCCGCCCGGTCGGCCACCTCCCGCAGCCGCGCGGACATCTCCACGTCCATCCTCTCGATCACGGCCCGGAGCAGGCCCTTCTTGTCGCCGAAGTTGTGGTAGAGCGCGCCGCGCGTGAGCCCGACCTCGGCCGTCAGCTCGTCCATGGAGGCTGCCGCGTAGCCCTTGGCGGCGAAGGCCCGGCGCCCGGCGGCGATGAGCTTGCCGCGCGTCTCCTCGATCATCTCGTCACGCCGTCGGCGCACCATGCCCGCTCCATTTCACCGGCAAGAACCCGGTGTATTGACATACGGCCTGTATGTCTTATCTCCAGTTCATACGAGGCGTATGTAACTACGCCTCCGGCCACCTGTAAGGGTTTTCCGCCATCACCGACATCCAAAACGAGCGGGTCGTCCTCGCGGCGCGCCCGGAGGGCCGGCCTCGCCCGAGCGACTTCCGGCACGAGACCGTGCCCCTCCCAGGCCCGGGCGAGGGCGAGGGCGAGGTCCTGCTGGAGACGGCTTTCCTCTCGCTCGACCCTTACCTGCGCGGGCTGATGAGCGAGCCGAGGCCCTATGGAGACCGCATCGGGATCGGGGAGGTCCTGGCCGGCGAGGTGGTCGCCCGGGTGCGGCAGTCCCGCCATCCCGATTGGAGGGAGGGCGACACCGTCCTGTCCCATTCCGGCTGGCAGCGCTTCGCCATCTCGGACGGAACCGGGCTGAGCCGCATCGATCCGGCCATCGCGCCCGTCTCCGCGGCGCTGGGCGTCCTCGGCATGCCGGGCTTCACCGCCTATGCGGGCCTGCGCAACATCGGCCGGCCGAGGCCGGGAGAGACGGTGGTGGTGGCCGCCGCGAGCGGCGCGGTGGGCTCCGCCGTCGGCCAGATCGCCCGGATCGGGGGCGCGCGCGCCGTCGGCATCACCACCGGCCGCGACAAGCTCGCCTACGTCAAGGACGAGCTGGGCTTCGACGCGGTCGTCGACCACGCGGCGCCCGATTTCGCCGAGGCCCTGGCCCGTGCCTGCCCGGACGGGATCGACGTCTACTTCGAGCTCATCGGGGGAAAGGTCTGGGACGCGGTGCTGCCGCTTCTCAACCCGTACGCGCGCATCCCCCTCTGCGGCCAGACCGCCCACTACAACGACGCCTCGCGGGGCGGCGGCGCGGATCGCCTGCCCGGCACCATGCACGAGCTCCTCTACCGCAGCGTGACGGTGCGCGGCTTCATCCAGACGGAGTTCGCAGAGGCGCAGCGGCCCGACTTCCTGCGCGAGGCGACCGCCTGGGTTGCCGAAGGCCGGCTGCGCTGGCGGGAGGACGTCGTGCAGGGGCTGGAGAAGGCGCCCGAGGCGTTCATCGGCCTGCTCGAGGGCGGCAACTTCGGCAAGCCCGTCGTGCGGCTCGGCGAGGGCTGAGACACAACCCCCACCAACGAATCACAGGGATCCATGCAATGAACAAGCGCGACGCGATCTTTCCGCCCGGCCGGCAGGCCCTCTACGAGAAGCACCGCTACTCCGCGGCGATCCGCTCGGGCGACCTCCTCTTCGTCTCCGGCCAGGTCGGCAGCCGGGAGGACGGCTCGCCCGAGCCGGACTTCGAGAAGCAGGTCCGACTCGCCTTCGAGCGGCTGAACGCCGTGCTGAAGGCCGCCGGCGCCAGCTTCGACGACGTGGTGGACGTGACCACCTTCCACACGGACCCGGAAGCGCAGTTCGAGACGGTGATGGCCGTGCGCGACGAGGCCATCGGCGCGCCGCCCTATCCCAACTGGACGGCCGTGGGCGTCACCTGGCTGGCGGGCTACGATTTCGAGATCAAGGTCGTCGCCCGCATCCCGGCAGGCGCCGGCTGACGTGAGGGGCCGACCCGAAACCGCCCTGGCGCGGGCAGCGCCGTGATGCGGGAGGATTTCCACGCCGCGAGCCTGGCCGCGCATGTGCGGGCGCGGATCGCCCTCGCGGCCTGCAGCAGGGCCGGATGGCGCTCCGTCCTGCTGCGGCGCTACACGGCCCCGGCCGTGGTCGAGGAGCTCGTCCTTCCCGCCTCCGCCGACCAGGTCATCGTCCTGGTGACCGCAGGATCCTGCACCATCGAGTCCCGGAACGGCGGCCGCTGGCGCGCGGCGCAGTACGGGGCGGGCAGCCTGGGCATGACCGCCCCCGGGCAGGAAACCGTCCTGCGCTGGCGCGGGGAGGTGCCCAAGGAGACCCTGCACCTCCATCTCCCGGCCACCACGCTCCACCGCGTGGCCGCCGACCTGTCCGGCGCCGATCCGGCGCGGCTGCGCCTGCCGAACGAACTCGCCTATCGCGACCCCCTCGTCGCGCAGGTGATGCTGGGCCTGTCGGAGGCGCTCCTGGCCGGGGCGCCGAGCCTCTACGCCGAGGCCTCCGGCGAGCTGCTCGCCGCCCATATCCTGCTGCGCCACGCCGGGCTGCGGCCGCGGGCCCCGGCCCCGCCGCCGGAGCAGCGGCTGCAGCGCCTGGACGACTTCATGCGCGCCCACCTCGCCCGGCCGCTGACCCTGGCCGACCTGGCGCACGAGGCGGGAATGAGCCCGTTCCACCTGCTGCGGAGCTTCCGGCGGGTGCACGGCGAGACGCCGATCCGGCGGCTGGCGCGGCTGCGCATGGAGGCGGCGCGGCGGCACCTCGAGGCCGGCCGGGAGCCCGTCTCCGCCGTCGCCTTCCTCTGCGGCTACGACAACCCTTCCCACTTCGCCACCGCTTTCCGCCGCATGACCGGCGTCTCGCCCAGCGCCTACCGCAAGGGCCGCTGTTAGGGGCCGCCCGTAGCGGGCGCCCGTAGCGGACGCCGGTAGCGGGCGCCGGACGGCAATCCCGCGAGTGTCTTCCGCAGGATCGCGAGCGCGGCCCGGCCCGGCGGTGGCCTAGGGTGATGACTGGAAAGCCCCGCCCAACCGGAGACCGACGCGATGGACGAGACGCCGCAGGAGCCGGGCGAAAGCTCCGGCGCGGTCAGCCGCCGGCCGCTGATGATCGGCGCGGCCCTCGCCTCCTCGTCCCTGGTCCAGCCGGGGACGGCCGCGCCGGCAAGGGCGCAGGGCGCCGCGGCCGGCCGCGCGAACCCTGGCACAAACCCTGGCGCGAAGCTCACCGTGAACCTGACCGTGAACGGCGAGGCGCGGCAGCTATCGCTCGACCCGCGCGCCTCGCTGCTCGACACGCTGCGGGAGGGGCTGGCGCTGACCGGTGCCAAGAAGGGCTGCGACCACGGCCAGTGCGGCGCCTGCACCGTGCACCTGGAGGGGCGGCGCGTCGCCTCCTGCCTGACCCTGGCCGTGCAGGCCGATGGCCGCGCCGTGACGACGATCGAGGGCATCGCGCCGGAAGGCGGCGAGCTCCACCCCATGCAGCAGGCCTTCATCGACCACGACGCCCTGCAGTGCGGCTACTGCACGCCGGGCCAGATCATGGCCGCCATCGCCCTGGTGCGGGAGGGCCACGCCGGCAGCCCGCAGGAGATCCGCGAGTACATGAGCGGCAACCTGTGCCGCTGCGGCGCCTATGCCGGCATCCTGGCCGCGATCCAGGACGCCGCGCCGAAGATGCGGAGGGCCTGAGGCGGTGCATCCCTTCACCTACGCCCGCGCCGAGAGCGAGGCGGCGGCGATCCGCGCCGTCTCGGCCGGCGGCCCCGGCGCGCGCTTCCTGGCCGGCGGCACCACCCTCTACGACCTGATGAAGCTCGGCGCCGAGACGCCGGAGCGGCTGGTGGACATCAACGCGCTGTCGGGCCTGTCTCGCTTCGACACCTCCGGCCCGCGGGAACTGGTCCTCGGTGCCGGCGCACGGATGAGCGACGTGGCGGCCGATCCCCGGCTGGTGCGGGACTACCCCGCGCTCTCGGAATCGCTGTGGAAGGCCGCCTCGCAGCAGCTGCGGAACATGGCCAGCCTCGGTGGCAACCTGCTGCAGCGCACGCGCTGCGCCTATTTCCGCAACGGCGAGCCCTTTGCCTGCAACAAGCGCGTCCCCGGCAGCGGCTGCGCGGCGCAGGAGGGGATCGACCGCGGCCACGCCGTGCTCGGCGGCAGCGAGGCCTGCATCGCCACCTATCCCGGCGACCTGGCCGTGGCGC
The DNA here is from genome assembly GCF_037040815.1 of Pararoseomonas sp. SCSIO 73927. Taxonomy (NCBI): domain Bacteria; kingdom Pseudomonadati; phylum Pseudomonadota; class Alphaproteobacteria; order Acetobacterales; family Acetobacteraceae; genus Pararoseomonas; species Pararoseomonas sp. SCSIO 73927. Next base: position 1,049,758 of record NZ_CP146232.1, on the reverse strand, counting down.
TGCTGGCCTTCGACGCGGCCGTCGACGTGGCCGGCCCGAACGGCGCCCGCACCATCCCGCTGGAGGCGCTGCACCGCGAGCCCGGCACGACGCCGGAGGTGGAGACCACGCTCGCGCGCGACGAGATGATCCTGCGCATCCGTGTGCCGGCCACGCCGCTCGGCCGCGCCTCGACCTACCACAAGATCCGGGACCGGGAATCCTACGCCTTCGCCCTCGCCTCCGCCGCCGTCGCGCTGCGGATGGAGGGCGAGGTGGTGCGGGAGGCGCGGATCGCGCTCGGCGGCCTCGCCACCCGCCCCTGGCGGGCGCGGGAGGCCGAGCGGGGGTTGGTCGGGCAGCGGCTGACGCCGGAGGCGGCCCGCGCCGCCGGCGATGCCGCCCTGCGCGGCGCCCGCCCCGGCCACCACAACGCCTTCCGCATCGAGCTCGGCGCCCGCACCGTGGCCGATGCCCTCCTGATCGCGCGGCAGAGGGCCTGACCCGATGAGCGACACCGCCTATCCCGACGCCCCGCGGGCCGACGCGCGCGACAAGGTGCGCGGCGCCCTGCGCTACGCCGCCGACGACGCGCGGCCGGGCATGGCCCACGCCGCGCTCGCGGTCGCGACCGTGGCGCGCGGCACGGTCCGGCGCATCGACGCGGCGGCCGCGCGCGCCGTGCCCGGCGTGCGGCTGGTGCTGACGCACGAGGATCTCGGCGGGCTCAAGCCGCCGGGCTTCCTCATGGGCGGCGGCTACGGCTTCCAGAGCATCCAGCCCTTGACCTCCCCGCAGGTGGCCTATCGCGGCCAGCCGGTCGCCCTGGTGGTGGCGGACAGCCCGGAGGCGGCGGCCGAGGGCGCGCGGCTGGTCCGCGCCGACCTCGCGGCCGAGCCGCACCAGGTGACGCTGGACGCGCCGGAGGCGGACATCGTCGCGCAGGCGGATTCGCCCCTGCCCAAGCCGATGTTCGCGGACGTGACGGCGGGCGACGCGGCCGCCGCCTTCGCCGGGGCCGCCATCCGGATCGAGGCCGAGTTCCGCCACCCCGCGCAGCACCAGAGCCCGATCGAGATGCTCTCCACCGTCGCCGAATGGCGCGACGGCCACCTCACCGTGCAGGAGGGCACGCAAAACGCCGAGGCGATCCGCCACGGCCTGGCCCGGCAGCTGGAGGTCGATCCGGCGCGGATCACCGTCCTCTCCCCCTCCGCCGGCGGCGGCTTCGGGCTGAAGAACTCGCTGCAGGCGCACACCGTGCTGGCGGCGGAGGCCGCGCGGCGCCTGGGGCGGCCGGTGAAGCTCGTCGTCTCCCGGGCCCAGGTCTTCCACGGTGGCAGCTTCCGCCCGGCCAGCCGCCACCGCATCCGGCTTGGGGCGGACGCGGAGGGCCGGATGACGGCGCTGGTCCACGAGACGGACTCGCAGACCTCCCGCCACGACCTCTTCCCCACCCAGTACACGGAGCTCTCCTCCCGCCTCTACGGCATCGGCAACTTCCACGGCCGTGAGCGGCTGGTGCGGACCGACGTGCAGACGCCCGGCTACATGCGCGCGCCCTACGAGCACCCGGCCGCCTTCGCGGTGGAGAGCTGCGTGGACGAGCTGGCCTACCGGCTGGGCCGGGACCCCGTGGCGCTCCGGCTTGCTAATGACGCGACGGCGGACCCGATCACCGGCCGTCCCTACTCCTCCCGCCACCTGGCCGAGTGCCTGCGCCGGGGCGCGGCGCGTTTCGGCTGGGACCGCCGCAGTATGGCGCCAGGCTCCATGCGGGCGGCTGATGGAGACCTGATCGGCTGGGGCGTCGCCATCGGCGCCTACAAGGCGGCAACGGCCCCGGCGGTCGCGAAGCTCCGCCTGGCGGGCAACGGCGCCGCCGTCCTCAGCGTCGGCGGGCACGAGATGGGGCAGGGGATGCGGACCGCCATCGCCGCCGTCCTCCAGCGGCGGCTGGGGGTCCCCCCCGAACGGATCACGGTCGAGATCGGCAGCACCGGCGGAACCCCCCAGCACCTCACCGCCGGTTCCTGGGGCACGGCGACCGTGGTCCCCGCGGCCGACGCGGCCTGCGACGCCCTGCTGCGCGCGCTGGACGCGCTGCCGGCCGGCCGGACCCCGGCGGACCGGCTCCGCGCCGCCGGCCGTCCCTTCCTGGAGGTGGAGGTCAGCCGGCGCGCGCCGGGGCAGCCGGAGGCAGTGATGGGCCGCCTCGCCACCGGCCTGCCGGCGGCCACCGGCCCGGCCTATCCGGAGTTCGTCAGCTTCAGCCACGTGGCGCACTTCGTGGAGGTGCGGGTGGAGCCGACGACGCGCCGCATCCGCGTGCCGAGGGTGGTCAGCGTGGCCGATTGCGGCCGCGTGATCAGCCCGCGCACGGCGGCGAGCCAGCTGCGCGGCGGCGTCGTCTGGGGCATCGGCGCCGCGCTGCGCGAGGCCAGCGAGGTGGACCCGCGATACGGCGGCTTCCTCAACGCGGACCTCGCCGAGTACGTGCTGCCCGTGAACGCCGACATCGGCACGATCGAGGTGGATTTCGTGGACGCGCCCGATCCACGGCTGAACGGCCCCGGCGTGAAGGGGCTGGGCGAGGTCGCTATGGTGGGCGTGGCGCCCGCGATCGCCAACGCCGTGCATCACGCCACGGGGCGCCGCCTGCGGAGCCTGCCCATCCGGGTGGAGGACCTGCTGTAGGCTCCTGCGGGCAGGGACGGCGCGCGGAGGACGGCGCGCCCTTCCTCCACGGTCCCCCAGGACCACCGATGGGATCTGCCCCCGCTGGCCGTCGGGACACCCGCATCCATGCGTCAGCGGATCCGGAGCCGCGGGGCCCCGGATCCGCCGTAGCCCCCCGCGATCCCCTTACCGCAGCGGGAGGGCTGGAAAGATCGGCCCACGAGAGGGTCCACCGACCGCACGGACCCGAACCGCCGCGCTGCCGCGAGCCGGCCCGATGGGTGTCCCGGTGCACCGGCCCGCCTCAAGGCACCGCGGCAGCGTCACCGTCCGATCACCCAGACCGCCTGGAGGACGAAGGCGTGGGATCCCCCGATGCCGCGCCGGTCCTCCCGCTGGTAGTAGGCGTCGAGATCGAGGGCGCCGCCAAGCGCCCCGATCGCGCGCAGCCCTGCGGAAAACCGGTGGCGCGACGCGAGGCCCCGGGCTTCCTCCCAGAACAGCTCCTCGGCGATGAACGGTCGGGGCCAGCCCTGCGCCGGCGCGGGAAGTGTCGCCCGGGCGCGCAGGCGCGCCCGGGGAACGCCACGGTCGCCCTCGGGCACTACGAGCTCGGCGACGAGGCGGCCGTCGAGGCTGACCGGCCCGACCTGCGCCTCGGCGATCGGGCCCAGGCGGAAGAGCTGGGCGCCGTTCTCCTTCCCGTCCCGCCGCTCCAGAAGGCTTGCGGCATAGGCGCCGGTCAGGCCGAAGCCGCCGGAGCTGGGCGGGAGGAGCCGGAGTTCGAGAAGCGCGGCCCGCTGCCCGATGCCGCCGAAGCGCGAGACGTAGAGGGTGGCGTCGCCGCGCGCCCCGGGCGCCGCGCCGAGGAGCGTCCGCACACCCGCGCTGAGCCAGACGCCGTCCCGCGGCGGCACGCCGCGGGTTCCGGCGGCCGCACCCTGGTCCTGGGCTTGGGCCGGGGACAGCGCCGGGAGGCAGGCGACGGCGAGGAACGCTGTGGCCCGCCTCAACCCGGTCATCCCGCGGCAGCGATCGGGCCGGCAGCGCGAAAGGCTCCCCAGGCTCGTCGCGGATGACCGTCCGCCGTCACGGGGGTTGGAGAGGATGGGGTCGCGCAGCGTCCTGGCCCTGTCGCTTACCATGCCGCCCACACCCGGGCGGCCTGCCGCATCGCCCTGGCCAACGCCGCGCCGCAGCCCCCGCCCTGAACACGGAAGAGGCGGGCGGTCCCGCGGCGTTACCCTGAGGTCCGGAACTTTGCCGGCTGTGCCTTCGGCAGTCGCTCGCGATCCTGCCGAAGACCTTCGCGGGATTGCCGTGCTGGTCGCGCCCGGCGGTGCCTGGCGCGGCCGACGACAGGGTGTCGAGCCCTGTGGGCGACAGAGCAGCCGCCTCGCTGCCGGACCGCCGATCGGCACGACAGCGTCTCGCCGTGCGCCTGACTCCGCCCGCGACCAGCGAGCTCGGACCTCTCCGCGGCTTCAGTGTCCTACGTCGCCCGCCATCGAGGCGGCCGGCCAACCAACTCCGCCATTTCGGCGATGAGCGACCTCAGCCAGCGATGCGCCGGATCGTGCCGGTAGCGCACATGCCAGCCCATCTCGACCGGAAAGGTCCCGAGATCGACGGGCAAGGGCAGGACCTTCAGCCGGGGGTCGTGGGCCAGCCGGCGGCAGATCAGCTCTGGCAGGGTCGCGCAGAGGTCGGTGACGGCGACCATCTCAGCGACCGCGAAGAAGTTGGTGACGGAGATGGCGACCTCGCGCCGGAGCTTCTGCTCCGCCAGCGCCTGGAACAGCCCGGCCCGCATCCGGCCGGGCGGCACCACGTTGACGTGCCTGAGCCGCTCGAACTCCTCCCGGGTGAGGCTGCCGCCGATCTCCGGGTGGTCGGTCCGCACCACGCAGGCGAGCCCCTCATCCATGAGGTGCTGCACGACGAGGTTGTCGGGGGGATCGGGGATGCGGCCGAGAACCAGCGCCGTGGTGCCGGAGGTGACGCCGGTCTCGACCAGGTCGTTGCTGTAGGGGGTCAGGCGCAGCCTGATGCCCGGGGCGACCTGCCGCAGCCGCGCGACGATCGCGGGCACCAGCACGAACTCGACATAGCCGTTGGGCGCGATGGTTAGCAGCCGCTCCGCGCTGGCAGGCTCGAACTCCTGCTGGCCGAGCACGGCGTCGTCCAGCCGCGCCAGCGCCTCGGCGATGCCGGGCGCCAGCTCCAGGGCGACCGGGGTGGGCTGGATCCCGTAGCGCTCGCGGATGAAGAGCTGGTCCCGCAGCATGACCCGCAGGCGTGAGAGCGCATTCGACAGCGCGGGCTGGGTCATGCCGAGGCGCTCCGCGGCGCGGGTGACGCTGCGCTCCTCCATCAGGGCTGTGAAGATCGGCAAGAGGTTCAGGTCATAGCGCACAACTTATAATCCGGCCGACATATCTGAAATCAAGACAATAAACTTCTGGAATATCTCACCCCGAGCCAAGTTCCGGTTGTCCGCAGGGGATGCGGAACGCGCAACGGAGGCTGAGATGACCAAGGGAACGGTGCTGGTGGCCGGCTCCAACGCCACGCGGATCGAGCTGCAGGACGGCGGCTCCGCCGCGATCGGGCAGTACCTCAACGAGACGGTGGTGCCCGCGACGGCGCTGATCGCGGCCGGCTACGAGGTCGTGCTCGCCACCCCGGACGGGACGAAGCCTCACATTGACGAGGCGTCGGACTCGGCGCAGCACTTCGGCGGGGATGAGGCCGCCCATGAGCGCGCCCAGCGGTTCTACGCCGCAGACCCCTCGATGAACGAGGTGCGCACCCTGCGCTCCGTGATCGAGGACGGGCTGGACGGCTATGCCGGCCTGTTCGTGCCCGGCGGGCACGCCCCGGTGGTGGACCTGATGCAGGATGTCGCGCTGGGCACGATCCTCCGCCACTTCCACAAGGCCGGAAAGCCGACCGCCCTGCTCTGCCACGGCCCGGTCGCCATCGTGGCGGCAATGCCGCGCGCCCGCGAGTTCCGCGCCGCGCTGGCCGCCGGGGACAAGGTCGGGGCCGCTGGCTACGCCCGGGGCTGGGCCTATGCCGGATACCGGATGACCGTCTTCTCGTCGGCCGAGGAGAGGATCGCCGAGGACGCGCTCCTGCACGGCAGGCTGCTCTTCGACATGCCCGGGGCGCTGCAGGCCGCGGGCGGCAGGGTGACCACCCATCCCGTCGACTTCGCACCCCATGTCGTCGTCGATCGCGAGCTCATCACCGGCCAGAACCCGGGCTCCGATCATCAGCTTGCCGCCCGGTTGGTCGAGGCGCTCGACCGGTCGGTCGCGGACGGATGAGAGCTCGCATCACACGGAAGGGCGGGGGATTCGCCGCTCCTGGCCACCGCCGGCCTCCGGTCCCGGCACCACCGAGGTCCAGCCGATGGGCGGGCAGGGCGGTGGTGCGACGATGTGCCGGCGTCAGTGCGTCTGCCCAGCGGGCGACACACTCGGGTCCTGGCAGAGCACCGTCATGAACGGCGCCGGGAGCAGCAGCTTGTTCTCCTGGTGAACGACCATCGGCCGCACCTTTGCCGCATAGGCCTTCCAGGCCGGGTCCGCCAAGAGCCGCGCCCGCCGCTCCGCCCGTTCCGCAAGGTCCTCATAGGCCCAGAGGTGAACAACCTGGTTCAGCGGACCGAATTCGGTCGAGTAGTAGCCGACCATGCGGCCGAGGATCGGCTTCTGGATCGCCAGCCCCTCGGCCTCGTAGGCGGTCAGGTAGGCCGCGGCCTGCCCGGCCTGCAGCGTGTAGATCCGTTCCTCGACGATCATCGGCATCTCCTCCCCAGGACGAGCCTTGCGCACGCCCCGATTTTGGCTCTACCAATTTGGTAGGACCAGTTCGGGGGAACGTCAAAGGGTGATCGCCATCCCCGCCGCGGGCGACGAGCGCGCCAACCTCATCGGCCGCCTGCTGCCCTTCATCGCCCATCGCCGCCTGGAGCCCGGCGACCGCCTGCCCTCCGAGCGGGAGCTGGCGGAGCGCTTCGGCGCCAGCCGCGGGGCCGTGCGGGAGGCCCTGGCGGTGCTGGAGGCGCTGCGGATCATCGAGCGCCGACCGAACTCCGGCATCTACCTGCGCCCGGTGGAGCGGCAGGGCTCCATCGAGGCCATCGTCCTGCAGGCCGAGCTCGGCATTCCCCTAACGGAGGCCGAGGTGCACGAGGTGGTGGAGCTGCGGCGCATCCTCGAGATGCAGGCCGTCCGCCTCGCGGCCGAGCGCCGCCTCGCGGAGGACGTGGCGCGGCTGGACGAGATCCTGGCGCGCACGGACGCCGTGATCGCCGCCGCCGGCAACCCGGCCGACGAGGACGCCGCCTTCCACCTGGCGATGGTGGAGGCGACGGGAAACCACGTGTTCCTGCGCGTGGTGAACGCCTTCTACCTCATGTCCCGCAATCGCCGCCGCGCCTACTTCGCCGATGGCAGCCGCGCCCCCCTCTCGCAGCGCCAGCACCGCGCCATGCGTGACGCGGTGGCGGCGGGCGATCCGGACGGCGCGGAAGCGGCCATGGGCGGGCACCTGCGCGGCGTCGAGAGCTACTGGATGGAACTGCTGGAAAAGCGGGCACGCGGCGACTGAAGCGGCGGTCCAGCGGGAGGGAACAGGAAGAGCATGAAGGTCACCGACGTCATCTGCCACGTGCTGCAGTCCAAGGTGGAGCAGCCCTTCACCTCGGCCCGCGGCTGGCTCTACACCACGCGCGCCTCCTGCATCGTCGAGATCAGGACGGATGAGGGCATCACCGGCTGGGGCGAGTGCTACGGCCCCGCCATGGTGAACAAGACCATCATCGAGACGCAGTACCGCGCCCGCGTGATCGGCCGCGATCCCTTCGACGTGGAGGTGGTCTGGGAGGACCTCTACAACCGCATCAAGGATTACGGCCTCACCGGCATGACCATTGCCGCGCTGTCGGGCATCGACATCGCGCTCTGGGACATCATCGGCCGGGCGGTCCGCAAGCCCGTGCACAAGCTCATCGGCGGCGCCCACCGGACGGAGGTGCAGGCCTACGCCACCGGCCTCTACTTCATCGACATGGACCGCCTCGTCGAGGAAGCCGTGGAGGAAGCGGTGGAGTACGCGGAGCAGGGCTTCCGCGCCATCAAGATGAAGATCGGCCTCGGCGATCCGAAGCTGGACCTGCGCCGCGTGAAGGCCGTGCGGGAGGCGATCGGGCCGGACGTGAAGCTCGCCGTCGACTCCAACCACTGCTTCACCGTGCCCCAGGCCATCCGCCTGGGGCGCGCGATGGAGGAGCACGACATCCTCTGGTTCGAGGAGCCGATCTCCCCCGAGGACCATGACGGCTACGTGGAGGTCACGCGCGCCCTCGACATGGCCGTGGCCGGCGGGGAGAACGACTTCACCCGCTGGGGCTTCCGCGACGTGATCGCGCGCAAGGCGATGGACATCGTCCAGCCCGATGTCTGCGCCGCCGGCGGCATCAGCGAGTGCCGCAAGATCGCCGCCATGGCCTCCGCCCACGGGGTGGAGTGCGTGCCCCATGCCTGGGGCTCCGCCATCGGCCTCGCCGCCACCGTGCAGTTCATCGCCGCCCTGCCGGACATGCCGCCGGCCTTCCGCCCGATGCCGCCGATGCTGGAGTTCGAGCAGACGCCGAACCCCCTGCGCGACCACCTGGCGAAGGATCCCATCGTGCAGCGCAACGGCATCGTCCGCGTGCCGGACGCGCCGGGGCTGGGCATTGAGGTCGATATGGCCGTCCTTGAACAGTACAAGGTGGCCTGAGATGCTGGTCGCGCTGACCGACCCCATCGACCCGGCCGGGGAGGCCGTGCTGCGCGCCGCCGGCCACGACGTGCAGCTGCCCGGCGCGGATGGCCTGGACGCCCTCCTCGCCCGTGCCGAGGCCGTGGTGGTCCGCCGCAAGCTGCCGGACGACCTCTCCGCCCGTGCTCCGCGCCTGCTGGCCGCCGTGCGCCAGGGCGTGGGCGTGGACATGATCCCGGTGGAGGACTGCACCGCCCACGGCGTGCTCGTCGCCAACGTGCCCGGCGCCAACGCCGATTCCGTGGCCGAGTTCGCGATCGCGGGGATGCTCGCCGTCGCGCGGCGCGCGGAGACGATGCACGCGGAGCTGCTGGCGAAGGGATGGGACACCGCCCGTTCCCGCTCCGCCACGGCCTTCGAGCTGCGCGGCCGCACTCTCGGGATCATCGGCATCGGTGCCATCGGCACGCGCCTCGCCGAGATCGCGGATACCGGCTTCCGGATGCGCGTGCTCGGCCATCGCCGCGGCAGCGGCGCCATGCCGCCCGGCGTGGAGCGCGCGGAACTCGACGCTCTCTTCGAGACGAGCGACTTCATCGCCCTGGCCCTCCCGCTGACGCCGGAGACGCGCGGCCTCGTCTCCGCCGCGCGGATCGCCCGCATGAAGCCCACCGCCTGGCTCCTCAACCTCGCCCGCGGCCCGGTGGTGGACGGCGCGGCGCTGCTGGATGCCCTCCGCGCCGGCCGCATCGGCGGCGCCGCGCTGGACGTCTACGACGAGCAGCCGCTCGCCCCGGACCATCCCTTGCGGGCGCTGCCCAACGTCATCCTCACTCCGCACGTCGCCGGACTGAGCGCGGAAGCGGTGGAGCGCATGAGCACGGGCGCGGCCGAGGAGGTGGTCCGCATCCTCGCGGGCGACCGCCCCCGCTCCTTCATCAACCCCGAGGCCTGGGAGGCTTCGCGCGCGCGCCGCGCCGCCTTGGGCCATCCGGCCGAGGAGGCCGCGGCATGAAGATCTCCCGCGTCCAGGCCACCTGGTGCCGCGTGCCCATCCCCTATGAGCGCCAGCACACCAGCGATTTCGGCCGCGTTCCCACCTTCGATTCCGTCATCGTGCGGGTGGAGACGGACACCGGCCTGACCGGCTGGGGCGAGGCCAAGGCCGGCGTCGGCAGCGCGGCCGCCTGCGCCGGGCTGGCCGCCATCATCAACGACGACTACGCGCCCTTGCTGCGAGGCCAGGACCCGCGCGACATCTCCCGCCTCTGGGACGTGATGTACAACACCCCGCGGGAGGGATACGCGGTGGCCGGCGGCTACGCCCTGCCACAGGTCGGGCGCCGCGGCCTCTCCATCTCGGCGATCGCGGGCGTGGATGTCGCGCTCTGGGACATCCTCGGCAAGTCGCTGGACGTGCCGGTCTGGCGCCTGCTCGGCGGCAAGCGCGTGGACCGGATGCCTGCCTACGCCTCCGGCGGCTGGGCCGATGCCGCGAGTATCGGTGAACAGCTGCAGGGCTACTGCGACAAGGCCGGCTTCCGCGCCGTGAAGATGCGCGTCGGCGTGATGGACGGCTCGCCCGCCCGCTCCGCCGCGCGGGTGCGCGCGGCGCGGCAAAGGCTCGGCCCGGATATCCGGCTGATGGCCGATGCCCACGGCACTTGGACCGTTGCCGAGGCCCGCGCCTTCGCCCGCATGGTGGAGGATTGCGACCTCTTCTGGTTCGAGGAACCGGTGAGCGCTGACGACAAGGCGGGCATGGCCGAGGTGCGCCGCTCCTCCTCCGTGCCGATCAGCGCGGGCGAGAGCGAGTTCACCCGCCACGACTTCCGCGAGATCTGCGAGCTGCGGGCCGCCGACGTGCTGCAGCCCGACCTCGCCATCGCCGGCGGGCTGACGGAGGCGCTGCGGATCTCCGCCCTCGCCTCCGCCTACAACCTCCGCCTCGCGCCGCACCTCTGGTCCGGCGCGCCCGCCTTCGCGGCTGGCATGCACTTAGCCGTCACGCAGAGCGCCGGCTTCATCCTGGAATACTCCCTCGGCCACAACCCGATGCTGCACGACCTGATCGAGGAGAGCTTCCCGGTGGAGGACGGCCACGTGGAGATCCCGGACCGTCCCGGCCTCGGCATCACCGTGCGGGAATCCTTTCTCCAGCAGTACGGCCAGGGAGGCCGAGCATGAAGATCGCAGCCGTCGAGGCCTTTCCCACCTCCTTCCCCGTGCCGGAGGGCGGCGGCGTCGCCCTCGGCGTCGGCCGCGCCGTGAAGCGCGACGCGGTGGTGGTGAAGGTCACCACCGAGGATGGAATTGTCGGCTGGGGCGAAAGCCACCACGGCCGCGCCCACACCGCCGTCGCCGCCCTGCTCCAGACCACGCTGACGCGGCTGGTGAAGGGCATGGACGCCACCGACGTGGTCGGCGTCTGGAACCGCATCTACCGCGGCCAGCTCGCCAGCCACGGCATGGGCGCGGGCTGCGCCCTCGCCATGTCCGGCCTGGACATGGCGCTGTGGGATATCCGCGCCAAAGCCGCGGGCTGGCCGCTCTACAAGCTGCTCGGCGGCGCCGCCCGCGCGGTGCCCGCCTACGCCGGCGGCGTCGCGCTCGGCTACCAGCCGCCGGAGGAGCTGGTGGAGGAGGCGCGCCCGCACCTGGAAGCGGGCTACCGCGCCCTGAAGCTCCGCATCGGCGACACCGTGCCGAACGACACCGCCCGCATGGAAGCGGTGCGCCACGCCTTCGGCGGCGAGGTGGACATCCTGGCCGACGCCAACACCGCCTACTCCCTCGCCGATGTCCGCCGCGTGATGCCGGCCATGGACGCCTTGCAGATGGGCTGGCTGGAGGAACCCTTCCCGCCGCACGATCACCGCGCCTACCGCGAGGCCCGCAGCTACGGCCGCACGCCGCTGGCTGTGGGGGAGAACCACTTCACCCGCTACGAGTTCGCCCCGCTGCTGGAGGCGGACAGCATCGGCATCTGGCAGCTCGACCTGTCCAAGTGCGGCGGCATCACGGAGGCGCTGCGGATCGCCGCCATGGCCTCCGCCCACAAGATCGGGGTCCACCCGCACAGCTCCATGACCGGGCTGAACCAGGCCGCCACCATCCACTTCCTCTGCGCCATCGACAATGCCGGATACTTCGAGGCCGACGTGTCGCGCGGGAACCTGTTCCGCGACGCCCTGGTCAGCGAGCCCTGGCGGATCGACGCCAGCGGCTGCGTGCGTCCGAACGAGGCCCCCGGCATCGGCGTGGAGGTGGACGAGAACTGGCTGCGGGCCCACCCCGCCATCGAGGGCCCCGGCTACGTGTAGCGCACAACCCTGACGACCGCCCCGACAGAGGGCGGCGCCGAAAAGAGAGAGGAGAGGTTCATGTATCGCACCAACAGGCGCGGCCTGCCCGGCCTGATCGCCGCCGCGGCGTTCGCGGCCGGCATCGCCCTCTCGCCCGCGGCGGGCCGCGCGGCCGAGCCGGGCTTCACCCGCGACATTCGCTTCCTGAACGCCTTCGCCGCGGGCGGCACCTCCGACCTGATCGGCCGCATCCTGGCGGACCAGCTGAGTAAGCAGGTCGGCCAGCAGGTGGTGGTGGAGAACCGCACCGGCGGCGGCGGCGTGGTGGCCGCGCAGGAACTCGCCCGCAGCGCGCCGGACGGCCACACCATCCTGCTCGCCTCCATGGGCATCCTGGCCATCACGCCGCAGATGCAGACCGTGCCCTACGACGTGGAGAAGGACCTCGTCCCGGTGGCGAACATCGCCTCCGTCTATAACATCCTCGTCACCGGCCAGCGTTCCCCCATCCGCCGCTGGCAGGACCTCGCGGAGATGGCGAAGGACCGCTCCCGCACCGTCACCTGCGCCACCGTCGGCGCGGGGTCCAGCCAGCAGCTCTCCTGCATCCTCTTCGCGGCGCTGACCGGCGGCCAGATCACGCAGATCCCCTACCGCGGCGGCGCCCCGGCCATCCTCGATATCTCGACCGGCCGGGTGGACGTGATGTTCGGCAACATGCCGGAGTTCCTCGGACAGATCCGCGACGGCGGCCTGCGCGCCATCGCCTACGGCGCCGCCGAGGCCTCGCCCCTGATCCCGGAACTCCCCGTGATCTCGCGGGACGGCCTTCCCGGCTTCGTCATCCCCAGCTGGTTCGGGGTGGTCCTGCCGGGCCGCACGCCCGACGCCGTGGTGGCGCGCTGGAACGCGGAGCTGAACCGCGCGCTGGAGGCGCCGGAGGTGCAGCGCCGCTTCACGGAGAACGGGCTGCAGCGCCTCGGCGGATCGCGGGAGGACTTCCTGCGGCAGGTCGCGGCGGACCGCCAGCGCTGGGGCGGGATCATCCGCGAGCACAACATCAGGCCGGAGTAGCGACCATGGATGGGTTCCCCGCCGACCGGCCAGCGCTGATCCGCGCCCTCTTCCCCGGGGGCGTGCCGCAGCTCTGGTCGCCCAGCCTCTTCTTCTACGACGCGTCCGGCGGCTTCGACCGCGCGCGGCAGGAAGCTCATTTCGCCTTCATGGCCGGGCATGTCGGCGGCTTCCTCATCCCCGGCTCCACCGGGGATGCCTGGGAGATGGCGGATGACGAGGCGATCGCCGCCCTCGACCTCGCCATCGACTTCGCCCGGCCGCGCGGGATCGAGCTCCTCGCCGGCGTCCTGCGGCCGGACGCGGCAGCGATGGGGGCGCTGCTGGAGCGGATGGTGAAGCACCTCTGCGACCGCGCGGGCACGGCCTCCGTCCCCCGCGCCCTCGACGCCTGCCGCGTGCGCGGCGTGACGATCGCCCCGCCCACCACGCCGGAACCCCTGTCGCAGCCCGCCCTCGCCGCGGCGCTGGAGCCGCTGCTGGCCCGCGGCCTGCCGATGGCGCTCTACCAACTGCCCCAGGTCACGGGAAACCGCATGGCGCCGGAACTGCTCGCCGACCTCGCGCACCGTTTTTCCAACTTCATCCTGTTCAAGGACAGCGGCGGCACGGACGAGGTCGCCCTGTCCGGGCTGTTGCCCGCGGAGCTGGTCACCCTGCGCGGCGCGGAGGGCGACTACGCGCGCTGGCACTCCGGCCTCGGCGGCCCCTACGACGGCTTTCTTCTGAGCACCGCGAACGCCTTCCCGGCCCGTCTGGAGAGCATCCTGGCGGCCGTCGCGGCAGGGAAGGCGGAGGAGGCGAGCGCGGTGTCCGGCCGTCTCTCCTCGGTGGTGGCGGACGCCTTCGCGGCCGTGGCATCCGTGGCGGACGGCAATGCTTTCACGAACGCCAACAAGCTGCTCGCCCATGTGATGGCCTTCGGGACACGGGCGCCCTCCGTCCAGCCTCCGGCATTGCACGCGGGGAGCACCCTACCCGCGAGATGCATCGAGCAGATGATGCCCGTCCTCGAAAGGGAGGGAATGCTGCCCGAGCAGGGCTATTTCGCCGACCATCCTGCGACGGGCTAGTGGGGCACCCGTCACCCCTTCTGCGGGGATCTGCCCAGGCGACGCCCGACCGTCCTCAGCGCGTCGCCGCGGGCTCCGGCGTCGGGCTGGTGTCGTTGCCGCTGGCACGGCCCGGCTCCGTCGCCTCGCTCTCGCCGCGCTGGCCGGCGGTGGGGGCGTTGGCGCGCCCGGATGGGCCGTTCGGCTCGTCGCGGAAGATGTAGCGCTCGATGGCGCGCGCGGCCGGGCCGGCCGGGCCGGGCTGCATGGCCCGGCCGGCCGTGAGGTCGGCCGGGCGCTCCACCTGGCGCTGCAGGGCGATGTCGCTGCTGCAGCCGGCCGGGAGCAGGAGGCGGCGGGACTCCCCGCCGAAGCCGGGGATGAAGGGGCGGCGCCAGGGCTCCGCCTCGCCGAGGCAGGCGGTCGGGACCGTGCGCGCCTCCTGGATCACCACCACGGCGAGGCCGGGGCCCGGCGCGCCCTCGCCGCCGACGAGGGAGGCGACGGGGCGGTTGAGAAGGGCGGCGGAGATGGCGGCGCGGCGACCCTCCGCGATCTGCGTCACCTCCTCCGGGCGGCCCTCCGCGGGCAGCAGCACGCCGTAGCGGGCCAGCGGCCGGGCCTGGGCGATGGCGGCAAGGCCGGCGGCATCGGCCGGGTCCGGGCGGATGCCGTCCGCGGAGAAGAGGACGATGCGGCGGTCCTCCTCCACCGCCGGCGCGAAGCCGCGCGCGCGGTCCGGCGGCGGATCGGCGGTGCAGGCGGCGAGGGCGGCGGCGGCGAGGAGGGCGAGGGCGGGGCGCATCGTGCTCAGTCCACCAGGAAGCCGCCGAGGCCGCGGTTCACCGCGGGCCCCGCCGCCGCGCGCACGGGCTGCATCGGGGGCGGGTTGCGGTCGGCCGGCGTGGGCACGGGGTTCGTGCCGCGGACGGGATCGACGATGTAGGGCGTGATCAGGATCAGCAGCTCCGTCTCCGCCCGCTGGAAGCGGGAGGAGCGGAACAGCGCGCCGAGCACCGGCACGTCGCCGAGCAGGGGAAGGCTGTCCAGCCCGTCCGAGAGGCGGCGCTGGAACAGGCCGGCGATGGCCAGCGTCTGCCCGCTGGCCAGCTCCACCGTGGTGTCCGCGCGGCGGGTGATGAAGGAGGGGACGGAGTAGCCGTTGATCCGCAGCACGTTGGTGTTGGCCACCTCGCTCACCTCCGGCGCCACGCGCAGGCCGATGCGGTCGCCGGGAAGGACGGTGGGGGTGAACTCTAGCCCGACGCCGAACTTCTTGTACTCCACCGTCACCACCTGGTCGCGCTGCGGCACGGGGATCGGCACCTCGCCGCCCGCGAGGAAGGAGGCGGTCTGGCCGGAGATGGCGGTGAGGGTCGGCTCCGCCAGCAGGGAGACCACGCCCTCGCGCTGCAGCGCGTCCAGCAGCGCGTCGGCGGAGATGCGGCGGGTGTTCACGCCGCCGCTGATGGCCCCGAAGGTCTCGCCCGTGTCCAGCCCGGCAAAGGAGGAGGCGGCGCCCAGCGCGCGCGCCGCGACGCCCGCGCCGGTGACGAAGTTGAACGCGAAGCTGCCGATGGAGCCGACGACGTTCCAGTTCAGCCCGATGCGGTTGAGGTCGTTGCGCGAGACCTCGGCGAAGCGCACCCGCAGCGCCACCTGCTGGGAGCTGGCGAGGCGCGTGCGGTCCAGTGGCCGTGTGCCGGCGGGCGAGTAGGCGCGGGCGGTGGCCTCCACCTCCATCGCCTCGCCGAGGTCCCGCACGGGGCCCTGCACCATCAGCCGCTCGCCCACGAACTCCATCTGCACCGCGCTGCGCTGGGTCGGCACCGCCGCCTGGGCCGCACCGGCGGAGCGGTCCACCCGCACGACGGAGGAGGCGACGACGCCGTCCTGGCTGTCCACCGCGTGCAGCGTGGTCTGCCCGATCCGGCGGCCGTAGAGGAAGACGACGCGGGGCGAGACGATCTGCACGTCCGCGACGGCCTGGTCGGCCACCAGCACCTGCGTCACATCGCGGGAGAAGCGGATCAGCCGCCCCTCGCCGACCGAGACGCTGACGGCGCCGCCGCGCCGGGGCGGCGCGTCCTGCGCGAAGGCGGGCAGGGGTGCGAGGCCGAGGGGCGCGAGGCCCGCGGGGCCGGGCGCGGTGAGCAGCGCGACGGCCGCGAGGGCGGCGCGCGCGAGACGTCGGGAGGTCATGATGGGGTCAGGCCGCGTCCGAAGTGGTCATCCGGAAGGACGCGGCATCCGCCGTGCCGGGAACCACCCGCTGGACCACGGCATCGCCCGGCGCGCCGTGCAGCCGCACGGACCCCAGCGGCTGCACCGTAAACTCCGGCGACAGGTCCTGGAACGAGAGCACCGAAACATCCACCCCGTTGTTGACCAGCAAGCTACGAATGTGACGGCGTATGTCGAGCGCGCAAAGTATGACGGGTTGGGGTCCGTTCGATGACACGAGCTCCGCGCGCAGCCGTTCCGCCAGGGCCGCGGCCATGCCTTCGGGCAGCGCCAGGAAGGTTCCGGCGGGGGTGTGCCGCACGGAGGCCCGCACCGTCTCCTCGCTGCCGGCATCCATCACGAATGCGGGAATAACCCGGTCGCGATCGACGTGGGCGTGGCAGATCTGGCGCCGCAACCCCGCGCGGGAGGCCTCGGCCAGGCCGGCGGCGTCCGATTCGCGGTCGCCATGCTCCACGAAGCCCTCGAGCAGCCCGCGCATGTTGCGGACGGAGACGCCCTCCTCCAGCAGCCGCCGCATCACCTCGGCGGCGCGCTGCAGCGGCACGGCGCGCAGCGCCTCCCGCACCAGGTCGCCGTAGGAGCCCTCAAGGTGGCCGATCATCGCCCGCGCCTCCTGCAGTCCGACGAACTGGGCGGCGTGGCGGCGGAGCGCGCGGCCGGCGATCTCGGCCAGGATCTCCGGCGGCTCGGCGTGGCCGATGCCGGTAGAGACGAGGGCCGGCAGGTGCTCCCGCCCGGCCCAGAGGGGGCGCGGAAGGCCGGGCAGCTCCGCCCCCTCGGCCAGCGGCACGCCGGCGAGGGCCGCGTTCTCCGGCTCGTCCCGCAGCAGCACCGAATCGGGCGGCAGGACGCCCTCGGCAATGGGCACGGTGTCCACCTCCAGGCGGAAGCCGCCCTCGGGCAGCCCTTCCTCCGGCTGCGGGGAAACGCCGGGCACGGGGGCGCCGGTCGCGGAAGCGGCGGCGGCGCCCGCGGCGGCCAGGGCGGCGCGCAGGCGGGGGGCGGGGATCGATTCCAGCAGCGCCGGGGCCAGCAGCAGCCGCACCCGGCCCGGCGGCACGGGCGCGTCCACGGCCGATTCGGCGTCCGGCGCCGCGGCGGCCGCGCGCGCCTCCTCCACCCGCTCCGCCTCGCCCCGCCGGCGGCGGGCGGCGGCGGTGCCGAGCAGGAAGAGCCCGGCAGCGAGCGCGAAGAGGATGATCATCGGGAAGCCCGGGATCAGCCCGAGCAGGAAGGCGACGACAGCGGCGAGCCAGAGGGCGCGGGGCTCCGCGAGGAGCTGGCCGGTGATCTCCCCGCCGAGGCTGTCCGCCGTGCTGTTCTCGCCTCCCGCCACGCGGGTGACGACGATGCCGGCGGTGATGGAGACGAAGAGGGCGGGGATCTGCGAGACCAGCCCGTCCCCCACCGTGAGGATGGAGAAGGTGTGCGCCGCCTGGCCGAGGCTCATCCCGTGCTGGGTGGTGCCGACCGCCAGCCCGCCGATGAGGTTCACCACGATGATGACAAGGCCCGCGATGGCGTCGCCCTTCACGAACTTCATCGCGCCGTCCATGGCGCCAAAGAGCTGGCTCTCGCGCTCCAGCGCGCTGCGGCGGCGGCGGGCCTCGGGCTGGTCGATGTCGCCGGCGCGCAGGTCGGCGTCGATCGCCATCTGCTTGCCGGGCATGGCGTCCAGCGTGAAGCGCGCGGCCACCTCCGCCACGCGCTCGCTGCCCTTGGTGATGACGACGAACTGCACGACGGTGATGATGAGGAAAACCACCAGCCCGACGACGATGTTGCCGCCCACCACGAACTCGCCGAACACGCGCACGATCTCGCCTGCATCGGCCTGCAAGAGGATCAGCCGCGTGGTGGCGATGGCCAGCGCCAGGCGGAACACGGTGGTGATGAGGATCACCGCCGGCAGGGTGGAGAACTCCACCGGGGAGCGCAGGTAGAAGCCCACCATCAGCAGCAGCACCGCGCTGCCGAGACTGAGCGAGAGCAGCATGTCCACCAGGATCGTGGGCAGCGGGATGATCATCAGCAGGATGGTCGCGACCATCAGCGCCGCGACGGCGAGGTCCGACCGGTAGGGCAGGCGCGCGAGGAGCCGTCTCATGCCCTTTCCCCCATCATCCGGTCCCCCGTTGTCCTGTTCCCCATCGCCGCCACGCTGCGGAACAGCGCCCGCCCCTCCTCCCCCCGCCCGGCAGCGAGGAGCGCGCGGGCGCGCAGCACGCGGCCGGGGCGCGTCTCCTCCGCCGCGGGGTCGATCCGCCCGGCATGGTCCAGCACCTCCACCGCCCGTTCCCCCAGCCCGCAGGCCGAGAGGGCGGCGGCGAGGGTCCGCAGCAGCGGCGCGTCGTCCGGCCGGCTGCGGGCGGCCAGCAGCAGCAGCACGCTGGCCCGCCGCACCTGCCCCTGGCGGAGATAGACGTAGCCCAGCGCGTGCAGCGCCCCGGCAGCCTCCTCCGGGATCGCGGCGGCCGCCTCGCTCACGGGCTCACCAGGGTGCCGCGGCGCTCCGCCAGGTCGCGGTGCGCCTCCAGCTCCTGCTCGATGGCGCGGGCGCCAAGCCGGGCGATGTCGTCCTCCGGCGGCGCGTGGGCGAGGACGCCCGCCGCCACCTCCAGCAGCCCCAGCAGCCGGGCAGGGGAGGAGGGAAGGCCGCGCGGCGGCGCGACGAAGTCCAGCACGAGGGAGGCGAGGCCGCCGGGCGCGTCGGGCTCGCGGAGGCGCTCCTCCAGCCCCGCCGCGGCGGCGATGGCATCGAACTCCTCCGCCTCGCCGGGCGCCTCGATCGGCTGCGGCGCCCCCGGCGGAAGCCGGCCGCGGGCGCGCAGCAGGGCTTCCAGCTGCGGGTCGGCCCCGGGCGCCGTGGCGCCGGAGCCGGGAACGCGGTCGAGCGGCGGCATGCGCTAGAGGGTCACCACGGCCGTCTCGCTGCCCCGGCGCAGCACCACCTGGGCGCGGTCGATGCTCTCGATCACCCAGCCATCCTCCAGCACGGCGCCCTCGCCGTACTTCTCGCCGTCGGAGGCGATGAGGTAGGGCACCGGGGCCAGGGACACGGCGCGGATCCGCAGCGCGGGGCGCGGCGGGGCGATGTCCACGCCCAGGCGCGGGACCAGGGCGGGGCCGGCGCCGTGGGCGGCGTCGTACCAGCGCCGCACCTCGGCGAAGCGCGCGGTCTCCTCCGCGCTCAGCCGCCCCTCCACGAGAAGGGCGCCGCCGGCGCCGTCGCCCACGCGAAGCCGGTCGGGGCCGAGCCCGGCCGCCTCCAGCCGCCCGGCCAGGGCGGCGCGGGCCGCGGCGGGGTCGGGGCGGGCGGGGGCGCGCGCCGCGGCCTCGGTCCGGACCGGGGCGGTGGACGGGGCATCGGAGAGCAGGCGCGGGCCGAAGGCGCCGAGCCCGACAATGATGGCCACGGCCCCCAGCACGGCGCCGATGCGCCAGCGCAGGGTCTCCCGCCGGGCCTGGCGGCGCGCCTCGATGCCCGGGGGCGGGGTGAGGCGCAGCACGCTCCTGCCGAGGCGGAGATCGCCGCCGCGCGTGGCCCGGCAGCGACGGCCGGGGACGACGGGGCGCTCGCGAAAGCGCGCCCCCGCGGCCTCGGCGTGCAGCTCGGCCTCCCCGTTCTCGAGGAGCGAGAGGCTGACGCGCGGCGCTCCGGCCGCGGGGTCCGCCAGCATGATGTCGTCCTCCGCCGCCGCGCCGATGCGGTGCAGGCCGGGCGGAAGGAGCAGCGAGGCGTCCCGGTTGGGGCCGGACACCACGTCCAGCCGCCAGGCGCCGGTTCCGGTCTGCGGAACGGGGATCGGGACGGGAAGGGCGCCCCTCTGCGTGGGAGTCAGCTCGCCGGACATGCGCGTGACGAAGCCTCCTGAAAACCTGTGCCGGCCGCGGCGGCCCGGGGCCGCCCGGCGGGCAGGGGCGCGGCGTGGCGGGCGTCGACTCCCGCCCCGCCGCGCGACCCGGGCGCGCGCGCCGCGGGCCTGGATCGGGCCTTTAGCCCGATCAGTTCTGCGGGCGCTGCTTCGCCGCGTCCAGCTCGGCCTTCTTCACGGTCGTGATCGCCGTGATCTCGGCCGCCTTGCTGATGGCCTGGTCGAAGGCCGCGCTCATCTGCCCGATGGCGCCGGAGGCGTCGCCGGAAGCGCCGTTGCCGGAGCTGGCGCCAGCGCCGGAGGCGCCGCCCGCCAGACCGCCGGTGGCCGCGTTCACGATACCGCCGAGAATACCGCCCATGTTCTATCTCCTCTCTGTGTTGATCTTCAGCCGCGGCAGGAGGTCGAGGGCGGCCGCGTAAGCGCCCCGCAGCAGGGCCGTCCGGTCGTCAACGGCGGGCGAACCCTCCGCGGCCGCGCGATCGAAGCCGTCCTGCAACCGGCCGCGGATGGCGGCGAGGGCCGCGCCATCCCCGGCCAGGGCGCGCTGCAGCGGTCCCGACGGGGTCGAGGAGGTGTTGCTCACCTTTGGTTCCCTTGTGGCCTTTGCCGCGCCGGGGGCAGGATGCCCGCCCCTCGGTCTGGTCAGTAAACTGGCACGATGGCGATACGGGCCAACCCCAATCCGGCAATCTCACGCAATCGCGAACAGCATTCATATCACCGTAACACAAGCTTAACTGTAAAAGAGGGTTGCCTTCCCCCGTAACAAGTTCCGATATCCCGGCCACACGGCTCAGGCGGAGGCGATCAACCTTGCGCGGAACAGGTAATACTATAAGGCCTGCCACGTTATTGTCCGGAAGCGGCGCGGCTATGTTGATGATGCTTGCCGCGGCCACCGTGGCGGTGCCGGGCCACGCGCAGGCGCCGTCCGCCGTTCAGGCGCCCGCCGCCGGCGTACCGCAGGCTGCTGTCCCCGGCGCCGCGCAGGCGGGCGCCGCGCAGCCGGCTGCCCCGGGCACTGCGGAGGCCGCTGCGCCCGCCGTCGCCGCCGGCCCTGCCCCTGCAGACTGGCGCACCCGCCCCTTCGACTATGCGGTGGTGGACCAGGACCTGCGCGAGGTGCTGATCGAGCTCGGGAAGCGCGTGGGGCTGAACGCGGTGGTGAGCGAGGGCGTGCGCGGCCGGGTCCGCGGCCGCCTGGCCCGCGGCACTGCCATCGAGACGCTGGAGCGCCTCGCCGCCATCTACGGGCTGGACTGGTTCACGGACGGTAGCACGCTGCACGTCTCCTCGGTCGGGGAGGCGGTGTCGCGCCTCGTGGATCTCGGCGGCGTGCCGCCGGCGCAGCTGGACGCGGCGCTGCGCGCGCTCGGCGTGCACGACGCGCGCTGGCCGATCCGCGCCTCCGATCCCAATCTCGGCCTCGCCATGGTCTCCGGCCCGCCGCGCTACGTGGGGCTGGTGGAGCAGACGCTGGCGGTGCTGGCGCGCCGCCCGCGCCCGGACGGGACGCCGCAGACGGAGCCCGCCCGCATCCGCGTCTTCCGCGGCCGGACGGAGCGCGCCACTTGAACGCCGCGACGACGAACCCCGCGATGCCGGGCCAGCGCGCCGCGGGCGAGGCCTGGCGCGCCGCGCGCGGCGACGCGCGGCTGCTCGGCGAGATCGCGATGGCAGCGGCCTCCGCCGGGATGATTGAGGCGGCCGAGCCGATCCTCAGGCTGCTCGAGCGCCTCTGCCCCGAGCACCCGGCGCCCGTCGTGGCCCGCGCGGTGGCGGAGATGGGCGCCAAGCGCCCGGACCGCGCGGTGGACCTGCTGCAGCGGCAGGCGATCGGGCGGCGGCAGGGGCAGGAGGCCACGCGCGGCATCCTTCTGGTCGCGCTCGTCGCGGCCGGGCGGCGCGACGAGGCGCGCGTTCTTGCGGACCAGGTGCTGGCGGGGCCGGATTCGTCCGCCCGCCGCATGGCGGCGACGCTCCGGCCGGCCCTCGCCGGCGCGGCGCCGTCCTCGGGCGCGGCGAAGGCCGTGCCTACGGGCGCGGCGAAAGCCGTGACCCCGGGCGCGGCGCTGGCCGCGCCCCTTCCGAGAGGAGCGTTCCGATGAGCATCGGAGGAATCGTCGGCGGCCTCGTTGGCGGGCCTGCCGGCGGCGTGGCCGGCAGCCTGTTCGACGGCGTGCTGGGCCAGCAGGCGACGGACGAGATCGTGAGCAAGGGCACGGGGGTCATGTCGATGCTCCTGCAGCCCATCCTGAACGACCTGCTGTCCGACCTCGGCGACGACGGGGAGTAGCGGCCCCGCATCGCCGGACGCTGCCCCGCCGAGGCGGTGCGGCCATTTCGAAACGGAGAGAGAGGAAAAAGCATGAGCACGACGATCGCGCCGACGAATGGCGGCGGGCTGAGCCCCGCGGAGCTGAAGGCCCTGACCGACGGCGAGGGCAACTTCAGCGTTACGACCATCCAGTGGCAGGACGCCGCGAGCGCGGCCACGGGCGAGACGGCCTCCAAGCCGGCCTCGACCTCGGCCCAGCCCGCTTCGAGCGAGCCGAGCAGCGAGAACGCGAAGCTCGCAAAGGACCTCCTGCGCGAGGCCCGCGAGACGAAGGACCCCGAGCTGAAGGCGGAGCTGATCAAGTCCGCCATCGACCTGCTGAACAGCCCCGCCCCGTCCGACACGGGCTCCGCGGGCGGCTCCTCCCCGACGGGCGGCAGCTCCGACAGCGCCCCCGCCGGCGAGCCGAAGAAGTTCGAGGGCGATGCCCTGAAGCCCTACCTCTCCGCCGAGGGCGGGAACGTGGACGAGGGCAAGGACGGCGGCTGGGCCGTGGGCGACGCCCCGGGCCGCGGCCAGATGGTGGACGGCGAGATCAACCGCGGCCAGTCCCTCACCTTCACCGCTCCCGAGGAGCACGCCGACAACGCCGGCGGCACGGTGGAGCTCGGCAAGCTCTACAAGAACGGCCCGGACGGCGACCACGTCGAGAAGGCCCGCGTGACCTTCTACGACGAGAATGGCAAGGTCGTGGACGAGAAGACGGTCGAGGGCTCGGCGGACGGCAACGTCTCCGTCTCCACGGACAAGAACTTCGCCCGCGTGGAGGTCTCCCCGGAGGATGACGGCGCCGGCAACAGCCACGAGAACTCCGACTTCGTGCTGCAGTCCGTCTCCATGAACCCGGCCGGCGGCGCCGCCCCGGCCGAGGGCGCCTCCCCCGTCGCCTCCACGGGCGACAGCGCCAAGGCCGCCGAGGTGCTGGACCTGCTCGGCAAGGTGGCCGGCATGATCCCCGGCCTCGGCCCGGTGGCGCCCGAGGCGCTGGACGTGCTCGGCAACCTCGTCGACCTCATCGGCCGCGGCCGCACGACCGCCGCCTGAACACCATGAAGGCTGTCTCCCCCATCGCCGGGCCGGAGCTGCTCCCCGATCCTGAGGGCCAGGACTGGGTTGGGCTGCTGCTGGATGCCGGCCTGGTGGAGGCGGCCCTCGACGGGCTGGGCAGCGATGGGGTGCGAGTCGACGCGCGCCCCATCCTCCTGCCGGCCCCCCTCCAGGCGCCCTCCGGCGCCCCTTTCCGCCTCGCGGGCTTCCGCGGCGCGGGGGCGGGCGGCGGCGGGCCCGGGTCCTGCGGATGGGCCGGGATGGGCGGGCGCTAGCTGGCACCCGCACCGCCCCGGCCCGCTGCGCGGCGGCCCGGCCAGACGGCCCGGTCGCGGCGAGGCACGCGGCCCGGGCGGTCTTCTCCTCTCTCTCTCCGCTCCCCTGGTTCCGTGTGCCGTGCCGCGATCCGTGCCAAGAGGCCGGGCCGTGAGGCGCGGCAGTTCCGCATTCAGCCACCCCCTGCCGGGTGGAGAGCACGCCAGCGGATCGCCGCCGGCGAGAAGGAGAAGGGCTCCAGCATGGCCATCCCGCCGCCCCCGATGCCCGTCGGCCCCGCCGCCACGCAGCCGATCGCGCCCGCGCCGCAGCTGCCCGCCGGCTCCGCCGACGCCTTCCAGAACGCGCTGCGCCAGCTCGGCGCCGCCGCCTCGCCGCCCGAGGCCCTGGCCCAGAAGGTGGCCGACGGGCTGCAGGCCTTCCGCGCCCGCGCCGATTCCATGTCCCGCGACGCCGCCGGCGCCATGGCGAGGCCCGAGGCCGTGAGCGTGCCCGCGGCCCCGCCCGCCCCCGGTTCCGCCGCACCCGCCGGCGCGGTGCAGGTCGCGCAGCCCGCGGGCGATCCGGCCGGCGTGCAGGGCATGTACCGCATGGTGGTCCGCACCTTCGACTTCGCGATGGAGACGCACCTCGTCGCCAAGGCGGCGACGCAGTTCACGGGCTCCATCAACACGCTGATGAAGGGGCAGTGATGCCGCCTCTCCGCCGGCTCCGCCCGCTCCTGCTGGTGCTGCCGCTGCTGCTGCTGGCGGCCTGCAAGGTGGAGCTGAACCGCAACCTGTCGGAGCGCGAGGCGAACGAGATCGTCGCCGTGCTGCTGCGCGCGGGGGTTCCCGCCGAGCGCGGCACGGCCGCAGCCGCCGCGGGCGCGGGGGCGGGCGCCGCGCGGATGAGTAGCGTCCTCATCCCCGAATCCCGCTTCGCCGACGCGGTGGAGATCCTGCGCTCCGCCGGGCTGCCGCGGCAGCAATTCTCCTCCATGGGCGAGGTGTTCCGCGGCGAGGGCCTCGTCGCGTCGCCGACGGAGGAGCGGGCGCGCTACGTCTGGGCGCTGGGGCAGGAGCTATCCCGCACCGTCAGCGAGATCGACGGCGTGCTCTCCGCCCGCGTCCACCTCGTCCTGCCGGAGAACGATCCCTTGCGGCGTGAGACGACGCCGAGCAGCGCCTCCGTCTTCATCCGCCACGCGCCGGAGGCTGCGGTGGCCGGGCTGGTGCCGCAGATCAAGGAACTCGTCGCCAACGCCCTGCCCGGGCTGGCCTATGACCGCGTGGCCGTCACCCTCGTCCCCGCCACGGCCCCGGCCGCGCGGGAGGGGACGATGCAGCCGGCGGCGGTGGAGCAGGTCTTCGGCATCTGGGTGCACTCGGACAGCGCGGGCGTGCTGCGGCTGCTGATCGGCGGCGGCGCGGTGCTGCTGCTCCTGCTGCTGGGCGGGCTGGGCTGGCTCGCCTTCCGGCGCCGCGCTGCGATCCCGGCTCTGCCGGGCCAGGCGGCCCTGACCGCCGCCGGCGCCCCGCTGCCGCTCGGGCGGCCCGCGCCGCAGGGCGCCATCCGGCCGTGAACGAGCCCCGCGCCGACCGCCTGGCCGCGCGCCTCGCGCCGGGCCTGCCCGCCGCCGTGGCCGAGCGCCTCCTGGCCTCGCCGCGTCTGAGCGCGCGCACCCTGGCGCTGGCGCGGGCTGTCGCCGGGCGCGCCGAGGCGGCGCTGGCCGCCCTTCCCCCGGCCGAGGCCGCGCTGGCACGGGCCGGTGCCGAGGTCCTGGAACGCGCCGCCGTGCTCGCCGGCGCCGCCTGGCACGCCGGCCGGATCCGCGGGCTGCTGCGCGCGGCGGACGTGGCGGCGCTGGAGGCGGAGCTGGGGCCGGATGCGCGCCGCGCGGCGCTCGCCCACGGCGACCTGTGCTTCCCGGGGGCGGAGGGCGAGCCGCTGGCCGAGGCGGTGCGGACGGACGGCGCCGCGCTGCTGATCGCCTGGCGTGAGGCGCTGCCGGACGAGGTCGCGGAGGCGCTGCGCCTGTTCTGGCCGCTGGAGGAGCCCCCGATCCCGGAGGGCGACGACCCGCGCGCCGCGGCCGGGCGCAAGGTGATCGCCGGCATCGCGCCGCTGGCCCTGGGCCACGGCGCGTGAGCGCGCAGCGCCCGCTCGGCCGGGTGATCCCGGCCTCCGAACTCGGCCTGCTGCTGGAGGCGCGCGCCGTTCTGGACGCGGCGCGGGCGGAGGCCGCCTCCGTGCGCGAGGCGGCCCATGCCGAAGGCCTCCGCACCGGCCGCGCGGAGGGCGCCGCGGCCGCCACCCGCCTGCTGGCCGAGACCGCCGCCGCCACCCGCGCGGCGCTGACCCGCGCGGAGCCGATGCTGGCGGAGGCGCTGATAACCGCGCTCCGGAACATCCTAGGTGAGGCGCCGTCCGCGGAGCGCGTGGCCGCCGCCGCCGCCCATGCCCTGCGCGGGCTCTCCGCCCAGGGCGAGGTGGTGCTGCGCGTGGCCCCGGGCGCGGTGGAGGCCGTCTCCGCCGCCCTCGCCGGGGCGGATGGCGTGACCCTGCGCGCCGACCCCGCCCTGGGCGAGGCGGATTGCGTGGTCGAAACCGCCTTCGGCCATGTGGAGGCCGGCCTCCCCGCCCAGCTGCGCGCGCTGCGCCGCGGCCTCGGCCTGCCCGACGAGGAGCCGGCATGAACCCCTTCGCCGAGGCCGCCGCGCGCCTGCCCGGCCGCGTTTCCGCCATTCCCACGCGCCCGCTGCTCGGCAGCGTGGAGCGCGTGCTCGGCACCACGGTGGAGGCGCGGATCGGCGGCGTGCGCGTGGGCGAGCTGTGCCGGCTGCGCCAACCGGGAGAGGAACCCTCGCTGGCGGAGGTGGTGGCCGTCTCCGGCGCGCGCGCGGTGCTGACGCGCGTCAGCGGCAGCGGCGGCCTCTCCGCCGCCGCCACGGTGGAGCCCACGGGCCGCGTGCTGGAGACGCCGGTGGGCGAGGCCCTGCTCGGCCGCGTGCTGGACGGGCTCGGCAACCCGCTGGATGGCGGCGCGCCGCTGCACGGCCTGCCGCGCGTGCCGGTGGAGGGCGCGGCGCCGCCGCCGCTGGACCGCCCGCTGGTGGCGCGCGCCCTGCCGCTCGGCGTGCGCGTGATCGATTCCCTGACCACCTGCGCCGAGGGCCAGCGCGTGGGCATTTTCGGCCCGGCCGGCGCGGGCAAGTCCTCGCTGGTGGCTAGCATCGTGCGCGGGGCGCAGGCCGATGTCTTCGTCGTGGCCCTGGTGGGCGAGCGCGGGCGCGAGGTGCGGGAGTTCCTGGAGCGCGCGCTGGGCCCGGAAGGCCTGCGCCGCGCCGTGGTGGTCGCCGCCACCTCCGACCGCCCGGCGCTGGAGCGGCTGAAGGCCGCGCAGGTCGCCACCGCCATCGCCGAGTGGTTCCGCGACGAGGGCCGCCGCGTGGTGCTGCTGGTGGACAGCGTGACGCGCCTGGCCCGCGCCTGGCGCGAGGTGGGGCTGGCCGCAGGCGAACCCCCGACGCGGCGCGGCTTCCCGCCCTCCGTCTTCGCCGCGCTGCCGCGGCTGCTGGAGCGCGCGGGGCCGGCGCCGCGCGGCTCCATCACCGCCTTCTACACCGTGCTGCTGGAGGGCGAGATCGCCTCCGACCCCGTGGCGGAGGAGGTGAAGTCCATCCTGGACGGGCACCTCATCCTCTCGCCCAAATTGGCGGAGGCGGAGCACTACCCGGCGATCGACCCCCTCGCCAGCCGCTCCCGCGTGATGGACGCGGCGGTGGAGGCCCCGCACCGCGACGCCGCCGCGAAGATCCGCCGCCTCCTGGCCCGGCACGCGGAGGTGGAGCTGCTGGTGCGGGTGGGCGAGTACCGCACCGGCTCCGACCCGCTGGCGGACGAGGCGCTGTCCAAGCACGCCGCCATCCAGGCCTTCCTGCGCCAGATGGGGGAGGGGCCCGCGCCCTTCGCGGCCACGGTGGCGAAGCTGCGGAAGCTGGCGGCATGAAGCGCGAGGACGTCGCCACCCTGCAGGCCCTGCGCCGTGCGCGGGAGCGCCGCGCCGCCGCCGACCTCGCCCGCGCGGGCGCCGAGGCGGAGGCCGCGAAGGCCGAGCTCGAGCGCGCCGCCCGCATGGCCCGATCCTTCGACGCGATGCGCCGCGCGCAATCCGCCGCCGCGATCCGCGACCTGGCGGAGGGCGGGGAGGCCGCGCCCGGCCGCGTGGCCGAGACGGCGGCGCGTCTGCTGGATCTGGGCGCCCGCGCCGGCACCTATGCCGATCTCAAGCGCCGGCGCGAGGCGGCGCTGGCCGAGCGCGAGCGCCTGCGGAACCGCGCCGCCGCCACCCACCGCGCCGCGCTGCGCCGGGCCGAGGCCTGGGACGCGCTGGACGAGCGGCTGGAGGCCGAGGCGGGCCGCGAGGAGGAGCGCGGCGCCGAGGCGGAGATCGAGGAGGCCTCGGAGCTGCTCCGCCCGCGCGGCGAGGGGGAGGAGCGGTGATGGACATCCCCGCCGGGACGCTTCACGCCACCCGCCCCTGGCGCGCGCCGCGGCTGGACGCGGAAGGGGTCGCCCGCCACCGGGCTCTGGCCGCCCCGCGCGCGCCGCTGCCGCTGCCGGGCGGCCTCGCGCTGCTGGTCGGGGCGGCGCCGGCCGAGGTGCCGCCGGGCGCCGCCTGCCTGCGCTTCACCGTGGGCGGGCACGCCGCCTCCCTCACCGCCGCGGCGGTCGCCTTCGACCGGCTGCTGGGCGCGGTGGACCCCGCCGCCTCCGGCGCGCGGGGAGCGGGCGGCGCGCTGCTGCTGGAACTGCTGCTGGAGCCCGTCCTCGGCGCGGTGGAAGCGGCGCTGGACGCGCCGATGGCGGCCGTCTCGCTGGACGCGGAACCGCCCGTCGCCTTCGGCCCCGCGCTGGGCCTGACCCTGCTGACGGCGGGGGGCGAGGTGGCGCTGGCCGGGCGCCTCGCCCTGCCCGCGGTGGCGGAGGCGCGGCTGCTGCGCGCGCTCGGCGCCCTGCCGCCCGGGCCGCTGCCGCCGCCGCCCTGGCTCACCGTGCCCGTCTCCTTCCGGATCGGGGCGACGGAGATCGCCGCGTCCGACTTCGCCGCGCTGCGCCCGGGCGACGGGCTGCCCTTCGACGCCGCCCGCCGCGGGCGCGGCGAGGCCCTGGCCGTGGTGGGCGAGGCGCAGGGATGGATCGTCCGCCCGGGACCGCGGGGATGCGAGGCGCTGACGCCCCGCCGTCGGCTGGGCGCAATCGGAATGGAGGACTGGGCCGCGATGCCAGGGGATACGACGGGACCGGACGACGCCTCGGTGGAGGAGCTGCCCGTGCGGCTCGTCTTCGAGCTGGGGCGGCTGGAGGTGCCGGTCGCCGAGCTGTCCGCGGCCGGGCCGGGCCACCTCTTCCCCCTGCCGGTGGACCCGGAGAACGCGACGGTGGACATCCTGGCGAACGGCCGCCGCGTCGGGCGCGGCAGCATCGTGCAGGTGGGCGAGGGCGTGCTCGCCGTGCGCGTGATCTCCCTCGGCCGCGGAGCGTCCTGATGGAGGTGCGCCCCGACCTGCTCGCGATCATCGCGGGCGTCGCCGCCGTCGGGCTGATCCCCTTCTTCGTCGTCTCCGCCACCGCCTTCCTCAAGATCGCGGTGGTGCTCTTCCTGCTGCGCAACGCGCTCGGCACGCAGCAGACGCCGCCGAACCTCGTGCTCTACGCGATCGCGGTGGCGCTGGCGGCCTATGTCTCCGTGCCGCTGATCCTCGCGGTGCAGGCGGGGTTGCAGGGGGCGGACATGTCGAGCCCGGACGGAATGCTGGCCGCCTTGCGCGCCGCCTCGGAACCCGTGCGCGACTTCCTGATGCGCTTCGCGGACCAGCGGGAGCGCGAGTTCCTCCTCAGCGCCGCCGCCCGCGTCTGGCCGGAGGGCACGGCGGCGGGCGCCGGCCCCAACGACTTCGTCGTGCTGCTGCCGGCCTTCGTGGTGTCCGAACTCACGCGCGCCTTCGAGATCGGCTTCCTGCTCTACCTGCCCTTCATCGTCATCGACCTGCTCGTCTCCAACGTGCTGATGGCGATGGGGATGGTGATGGTCTCGCCGCTGGTGATCTCCGTGCCCTTCAAGCTCTTCGTCTTCGTGCTGGCGGATGGCTGGTCCCGCCTCACGCACGGGCTGGTGCTGTCCTACGCGCTGCCGGGAGGGGGCTGATGGATCCCTCGCCCCTCGTCCACCACCTCACGCAGTCCCTGCAATTGGTGCTCTGGCTCTCGCTGCCGATCCTCGGCGTCGCCGCGGCGGTGGGGCTGGTGGTGGGGCTACTGCAGGCCGTGACGCAGATCCAGGACCAGTCACTGCCGCAGGTGGCGAAGCTGCTGGCCGTGCTCGTCACCCTCGCCATCCTCGGGCCGCTGCTCGGCGGGCCCGTGCTGCGGCAGGCGGAGCGGGTGCTGACCGACTTCCCGGCGGCCACAAGGTAACGCGCGGGTGGGAGGCGCCTTCGCCCAGCTCTTCGACCTGCTCCTGGCGCCGATGGTCGCGCTCGGGCTGGCGACGGCGCGCCTCTTCGCCGTCTTCGCTGTCAACCCGCTCTTCACCCGCTTCGGGCTGACGGGGCTGCTGCGCGGCGGCATCGCCTTCGCGCTCGCCATGCCGCTCGTGCCCGGCCTCGCGCCGCAGGTGGCGGCGGCTGGCACGGGCGGCTACATCCTGCTCGCCCTGCTGGTGAAGGAGGCGGTGATCGGCATCGTGCTCGGCCTCGTCACCGGCGTGCCCTTCTGGGCGGCCGAGGCGGCGGGCGAGTTCATCGACCAGCAGCGCGGGTCGGAGGCGGCGACCATCCCCGACCCGTCCCAGGCGAACGAGGCGGGCATCACCGGCACGCTGCTGGGCCTGACGCTGATCGCGATCTTCTTCCTCAGCGGCGGCATGTCGCTGCTGGCGGGCGCCATCTACCAGAGCTACGCGATCTGGCCGCCGCTGGAGGCGGTGCCGCGCTTCTCGGCGGAGGCGGGGCTGCGGACGCTGGTTCTGCTGGACAACCTCGTGCGCTCCGGCCTCGTCCTCGCCGCGCCGATCCTCATCGCGCTGCTGCTGACGGAACTGGCGCTCGCGCTGGTGGGCCGCTTCGCGCCCGCGCTGAACGTGTTCGACCTCGCCATGGCGGTGAAGGGCATCGTCTTCGTCGTCTCCCTGCCGCTCTACGCCATCTTCCTGCCGCACTACCTGCGCGACCTCCTCCTGCCCCTCGCCGGCGCGGGGGAGCTGCTGCGGGGCTTCGCGCCGTGAGCGGGGGCGACAGCAGCGAGGAGAAAAGCCTCCCCGCGACGAAGAAGAAGCTCGACGATGCCCGCAAGAAGGGCCAGGTCCCCAACAGCAAGGACCTCGTCTCCGGCGCCACCTTCGCCGCGGGCGCGGGCTTCCTGCTGCTCTCGGGCGGCACCTTCGCCGCGGTGGCCACTGCCCTGGTGCGGGCGGGGGGTGAGGCGGTGACGCGCGCCGTGGCCGCGCCGAACCAGGCCGAGCGCCTCACCGCCGGCATCGGCGTGCTGCGGGGCGCGGTGGAGGAGGCGGTGTCGCAGATCGTCCTGCCGCTGCTGCTGATCGTGCCGGGGGTGGCGATCCTGGCCTCGATCGTCGCGCTGCGCGGCCTCGTCTTCTCGATGGAGCCGGTGACGCCGAAGCCGGAGAAGATCAACCCGGTGGAGGGATTCAAGCGCATCTTCTCCCTCCGCTCGCTCATGGAGTTCCTGAAGTCCCTCGCCAAGACCGTGCTGCTGGCGGCGGCGCTGGTGGCGGTGCTCTGGGGCGGGCTGCGGGCACTGCTGCTGGCGCCGTCCTGCGGCATCGGCTGCGAGGTCTCGCTGGTGAGCGCGCTCGGCACGCCGATGATCGCGGCGGCGATCCTGGTGTTCCTCGCCGTCGGCATCGGCGACCTCGGGCTGCAGTCCTGGCTCTTCGGCCGCGACATGCGGATGAGCGTGACGGAGCAGAAGCGCGAGCGGAAGGAGCAGGAGGGCGACCCGCACGTGAAGTCCGCCCGCCGCGCCCTGATGCGCGACGCCGCCACCGCCCCGCGCGGCGGCGCCGCGGCCGCGACCCTCATCCTCCACGCCCCGGCGGAGGGCACGCAGCCCGCCATCGCCATCGGCGTGCGCTTCGTGCGCGGCGAGACGCCCGTGCCCTCCGTGGTGGCGCGTGGCGAGGGGCCGCGGGCGGACGGCATCCTCGAAAGGGCCGCGGGGTCCGGCATTCCCGTGGCGCAGGAGGCGGCGGTGGCCCGTCTGCTCTGGGCGCGCACGCGCCCCGGGGCCTTCGTGCCGCAGGACCTGTTCGGCGAGGTCGCCGGCGCGATGGTGCGGGCCGGTGCTATCTGACCCCGTGCTCCCTTGTCCCGCGCCGCGGCCCGGCGGCGCTGGTCAGAATCGCGCGAGGCGGGACGGGTTTCACACCGCGCCGCCCGCGGCCCGGCCATGCTGCGCCCCGGCGCGGCGGAACGGAGGACGCCCATGACCCTCCTCGGGGGCGGCATCAAGGGATTGCTCGGCGGAGGCCCGAAGGAGGGCGCCGGCGGGGGAGGCGGGGAGCGCTGGGACAAGTCCCTCGCCGACGCGGCCGAGGGCGGGCTGAAGCTGCCGGGCGAGCTCCTGAAGGAGACCACGGGGGCCGTGAACGACCTGCTGGGCGGGCTGCTCGGCGGCGGCAAGCGGAACGAGGCCGGCGGCCGCGGCGACCCTGGCGCCTGGGACGGCGTGATCCCCGGCGGGAATGGCGGGCCGCGGCGGGACAGCAACGGCGCGCGCTGGGATGCCGGCTGGCCCTTGGGGCCGAACGCGCCGGCTCCGACGGCGCCAGGTCCGGCGGGGATCAACGCCGGGCCCGGGGTGCCGGGCGCAATCGGCGGCCAGCCAGGGGCCGGAGTGCCGGGCCCGGCGGTCGGCAATGGGGGCTTCGGGGTGCCGGCCCCGGCGGGCGGCATCGCCGGAACCGGAACGCCGGGCCCGATCGGCGGTAAGGTTGGTGCGGGAACGCCGGGCGCGGCGGGCGGAGTGCCGGGCCCCATGGGCGGCAATGCCGGGGCCGGCGCGCCCGGCGGGCCGGGGCAGCCGGTGGCGAATGCCGGTCCCGGACAGGGTCTTGCAGGAACGATATCGAACCGCGGCCAGGGGCCGGCGACCGGGCCGGCGACCGGGCCGGGGGCCGGGCCGGGTCCTGCGGCCGCCGGCGGCCCGCCGCCGGGTGCGGGGACGACGGCCCCGCCAGCCCGGGGCACGGATAGCTGGGCCGGCGGCCAAGCCGGCTTCCCGGCGCCGGGTCCGGTCGGAGGGGTCATCGGGGCGGTCTCCTCGACCCTGCAGGGCGTGACCCAGGGCGTTGGGCAGGTGCTGCAGACCCTCGTCGGCGGCGCAGCGCCCGCGCCGGGGCTCCCCGCCCCGTCGGGCCTGCTGCAGAACGCGATCCGGGCCGCGACCGAGGCCCTGCCGGCCGGGCCGGCGCTGCCGACGCCCGGCCCGGCGGTTCCCCAGGGCCCCGCGGGCGCCGTCCGCGCGACGGTCGATGCCGCGGGCGCGGCGGTCCGGAGCGTGACGGAGGGCGTGCCAACCGGGCCGACCGCCTCGCCGGCCCTGCCCGCGGCGGGCGTCGCGGCCCAGGGGGCGACCCAGGGGGCTGTCCAGGGGGCGGCCCAGGGGATCGCCCGGACGGTGACCGACGCGGTCGGGACGGTCACCCGGTCCCTCGCCGAGGCCCTGCCCACCCCCGCCGCCGCGCCGGCCCTGCCGGGTGCCGTCCGGACCGTGACGGATGCCACCGGAACGCCGGCGCGACCCGCGAGCGAGGCTCTTCCGGGCGCCCCCGCGCCGCCGGCCGCGGGTGTCGGGGGCGCGGCCCCGCCCGTGGTCGAGAGGGCGGCAGCCGCGATCCCGGACGCCGCCGGCCTGGCCCGCCTCGACGCCGTGGGCAGCCCCGCCGCAACGCTGCTGCGGGCCGGGGCGCCGCGCGAGGTCGCCTCTGCCGCCGACGCCGCCCTGCGCGACCTCCAGGCCTCGCTCACGCCGGAGAGCGCTGCCGCCCTCGCGCGCCTCACCGGCGCGGAGTCCCCCTCGCGCCCGACCGCCGCGGAACCTCTCTCGCGCCTCGCGGCCGAGGCGGCGCGGCAGGAGGCGCGAGCGGTGCTGGGGCCGCCCGCCGAGCTGCCCCCCGGCACCGCGGCGGCGCTGCTGGTGGCCGCCGGGCAGCCCGCCCCGATCGCGACCGGCGCCGCGCTGCCGCCCGGCAGTGCCGCCGTGGTGGC
Organism: Pararoseomonas sp. SCSIO 73927; assembly: GCF_037040815.1. Lineage (NCBI taxonomy): Bacteria > Pseudomonadati > Pseudomonadota > Alphaproteobacteria > Acetobacterales > Acetobacteraceae > Pararoseomonas > Pararoseomonas sp. SCSIO 73927. Next base: position 1,015,837 of record NZ_CP146232.1, on the reverse strand, counting down.
CCTGGCGCGCGAGCCCTCCCTCGGCATCGCGATGCCGCCGCTGACCATCGCCGTCCCGCCCGGCGGGGACGCGGGCGGCGTGGTCCTGGGCGGCGGGATCGAGGCGGTCTCCGTCCCCCCGGCCGTCGCGCTGCGGATCGACCCCGCGATCACGCCCGAGGCCGCCGCCTTCTGGACGCGGCACGCGGCCCCGGCCGCCGAGGCGGTGCAGCGGCACGTCGCGGGCGCGGAGGCGGCGCCCGTCCTGCCCACCTCTTTCGGGGCCCCGGCCGAGGCCGCCGCGGCCGCCGGGATGACCCTCTCCTTCGCCCCGGGCCCGGCCGGCTGGGCCGTGGCCGGGGCCGCGATGGGCACCGCCGCCGCCGGGACCCGCGGCGAGGGGGGCGCGACCGCCCCGCCCCTCACGGCCGGCGCGCCGCCCGCCCCCGGCGCCGGCGGCGCCACGCTGCACCTGGGCGAGGGCGCGGACCCACGGCGGGAGGCGATGGCGGGCGCCTACGTCTCCGTCACCAGCCCCGTGCCCGTCCCCATCGACCTCGCCCCCGCCCCCGGCGCCGCACCCTTGCCGGAGAGCACCCCCCGGCTCTGGCGCGAGGACGACACCGCCGCGCTCGTCGCGGTCGGCCCCGCCGGCCCTGCCGCCGCGATCGAGGAGGGGATGGCCCTCCTCGCCCGGCTGCGGGAGGGGCGCGCCGCGCGCCTCGCCGACCTCGCGCCCGGCCAGGGCATCGCCACCTGGGGGGGCTCGCCCGCGCACCTGCTGCTGGCCGGCATCGCCCGCACCGGGGAGGAGGGCGTGGCCCTCTCGGAGAGCGTCCCGCCCCGCATCGAGGTGATCCGCGGCGTCGGCGAGGAGGCCGGCTGGACCGTGCTGCGCGACGGCGCCACCGTTCGCGCCGCCCAGGCCGAGGAGGAGCTGCGCCTCGTCCTCGCCTACGGCCTCGGCGCCCCCGCCGGCCCGCACGGCAGCGGCCCCGGTGCCGCCCGCGCGCGCGAGGCCATCGCCGCCGCGCTGCTGGCCATGGAGAGCGCCCGCCGCGGCGAGGGCGCGGGTCGCCGCCGCCAGGCCTGGGCCGGCCTTGCGGGGGATTGGGTGGCGGAGCTGGTGCGGCAGGAACGCCATGGCCCGCCCCCCGGCGCCGCCGCCAGCCCGGCCGGCCTCGCGATGCTGGCCGGGCTGCACGGGCCACTGGCCGCCTGGGACGCGATGACGGCCGCCGGCGCCTCCCCCACGCCGCTGCTGCGCGCCGCGCCGCCGCCGCTGCGGGGCGGGCTGGCGCTGGCCCTCGCCTCTGGCGCCGCGCTCTCCCTCTCCTCCGTCCTCGGCGGGAGCTGGAGCGGGGCGGCCGCGGCGGATGACGGCCCCACGGGCCTGGACGCCGCGCGCGAGGGCTTCGCCATCGCCGCCGCCTCTGCCCTGCGCGGGGAGGGCGGGCTGGACGCGGCCGCGCGCGCCCTCGGCCACTGGGGCGCGGCGGCGATCCGCACGGCCCATGTCGCGCGGCTGTCCCGCGGGGACGGGCTCGCCATCGCGGCGAGGCTGGGGCGGTTCGAGATCGTCGGGTAGGGCGGGCCGTGGGCCGGTGTTCCGGTCTTGGGGCCGCGGCCTGTCCCGGAGGAGGGTCTCCCTCCGGAGCTTTCCCCGGCCGTTTCTCCGCCCTCTGCCGCTACCCTCAGCCCCTGCCGCGCGACCGAGCAAGGGCGGCCGAGACCTCCGCCGCCGCGCCCTGCAGCACGGGCAGCAGGCGCCGCACGACCTCGTCCCGCTCCGCCGCCTCGTTGAGGTACATCAGGTTCAGCGCGGCCACGGCCACCCCGTCGAGCAGCACGGGCACGCCGATCGCGCCGGCCAGCCCGCCGTACTCCCGGGCGGCATAGGCGCCGTCCATGGTGGCGAAGCCGGCCTCGCGCACCCCGCGGAGGAGGTCGTCCGCGCGGGGCGGGTCGCGCGCCGGGTCGTTCCAGGGATCGGGCGCCGCGGCGGCCAGCGCCAGGGCGCGCTCCCGCTCCGCCGGCCCGCAGAAGGCGAGGAAGGCGCGGCCGAGCGAGGTTCCCAGCACGGGCGCCCGGTAGCCGGGGCGCCGCCCGAAGAGCAGCCGCCCCTCGACCCGGCTGGTATGGGCGACGACCATCGCGTCCCCGTCGAAGACGCCGACATCGGAGGGCCAGCCGGTGCTCCGCCGCAGCGCCTCCATCACCGGCGTGGCGGCGATGCCGACCTCCCGGTGCGCCACGTAGCCCGCGCTGAGCTCGAGCGTGCGCCCGGTGGGCAGGTAGGCGGCCCTGTCCCGCTGGCGGATCACCAGCCCCGCATGGATCAGCGTCTCCAGCATCCGCACCACCGCCGGCTGGTTGAGGCCGGTGAGGCGGTGGATGTCCTTCACCGTGGCGCCGTCCGGCCGGTTCACCGCGCGGAGCACCTCCAGGCCGCGGAGCAGGGCGGTGACGGGTTCGTAGGAGGGCATCGACGAATCTTTCGAAGGGCGGCGAATCTCTGTTCCCCGGCCCGGGATCCCGCTGCTAGGCTAGTTGTGAAACACAATTTCAGCAAATGAAACTGACAGGGCGGCCGGGGAACCTGCTGCCGGGAGGAAGCGCCCGAATGGGCCAGTCGGCAGGTCTGTCCGGCGAGGATCGTCCTCGCGGCGTGGAACCGTCCCCCGGACCCCTGGCCGGGCTGAAGGTGCTCGACCTCTCCCGCGTCCTCGCCGCCCCCTGGGCGACGCAGATCCTGGGCGACCTGGGGGCCGAGGTGCTGAAGGTGGAGCGGCCCGGCAAGGGCGACGACACCCGCGGCTGGGGCCCGCCCTTCCTGGAGGACGGATCGGCGCGGCCCGACGCGGCCTACTACCTCTGCGCCAACCGCAACAAGCGGTCGCTGGCGATCGACTTCGCGCGGCCCGAGGGGGCGGCCCTGGTGCAGCGCCTGGCCGATGGGGCCGACATCCTCGTCGAGAACTACCGCGTGGGCGGGCTCGCGAAGTACGGGCTGGACGCGGCGGCCCTGCTGCGGCGGAACCCGCGCCTCCTCTACCTCTCCATCACCGGCTTCGGCCAGACCGGCCCCTACGCGGCGCGCGGCGGCTACGACTTCCTGATCCAGGGCATGAGCGGGCTGATGAGCGTGACCGGCCGCCCGGAGGGCGAGCCGGGCGAGGGGCCGGTGAAGGTCGGGCTGCCCGTCAGCGACCTGTTCACCGGCCTCTACGCCACCACCGCGGTCCTGGCGGCGCTGAACCACCGGCACCGCACCGGGGAAGGGCAGCACATCGACTGCGCCCTGCTCGACAGCCAGGTGGCGCTGCTGGTGAACCAGGCAATGAACCACCTCGTCGGCGGCGAGGTGCCGCGGCGGCTGGGCAACGCGCATCCCAACGTCGTGCCCTACCGGGATTTCGCCTGCGCCGACGACTACATCCTCGTCACCTGCGGGAGCGACGGGCAGTTCCAGGCCCTCTGCCGCCTGCTCGGGCGCGACGACCTCGCGGCCGATCCGCGCTTCGCCGGCAATGCCGGACGGCTGCGCGACCGGCGCGTGCTGGAGGTGGAGCTGGCCCGCTCCATCGCGCCCTGGCGCGCGGCGGAGCTGCTGGACGCCATGGCGAAGGCCGGGGTGCCGGGCGGGCCGATCAACTCCATCGACCAGATCCTGGCGGACCCGCAGATCGCCGCGCGGGAAATGCTGCGCCGGATGCGCCGGGACGACGGGACGGAGATGGATGTCATCGCCTACCCCGCCCGCCTGTCCCGCAGCCCGGCCAGCTATCGCCTCGCCCCGCCGCGCCTGGGGCAGGACACGCGCGCCGTGCTCGCCTCCGAGCTGGGGCTCGGCGGGCGGGAGATCGAGGCGCTGCTCGCCAGCGGCGTCATCGCCGCCGCCGGGCCCGCCCGCCAGGACCGGAACCAGGACCGGGAAGCGGAGAGGACAGCATGACCCACCCCGATCGCCGCACCCTGCTGGCGGGCTTTGGCGCGCTGCTGGCGGCCGCACCCGCCGCGCGCGCCCAGCCGGCCCCCTGGCCCGCGCGGCCGATCCGGCTGGTGGTGCCCTTCCCGCCGGGCGGGCCGACCGACATCGTGGCGCGCGTGCTGGCGGAGCGCATGTCGCGGGCCCTGGGCCAGCCCATCCCCGTGGAGAACCGGCCCGGCGCCAACGGCAACATCGGGAACGAGGCCGTCGCGAAGGCGGAGCCGGACGGCTACACGGTGCTTTACAACACCTCTTCCATCGCGCTCAGCCCCGCGCTCTACACCCGCCTGCCCTACGACGCGGCGCGCGACCTGTCGCCGGTGCTACAGACCGCGACCATCCCGCTGGTGCTCGCGGTGAACCCCTCCCTGCCCGTGCACGACCTGCAGGGCTTCGTGGAGCACCTGCGCGCGCGGCCGGGGAAGCTCTCCTACGGCTCCGCGGGGAACGGCAACGTCACCCATCTCGGCGCCTTCCTGCTGCTGCGGTCCCAGGGGCTGGAGGCCGTGCATGTCGGCTACCGCGGCAGCGCCCCGGCCCTGGTGGACGCCGCCGCGGGGCAGGTGCAGTTCCTGACGGACACGGTGAACTCCGCCCTGCCCCTGATCCGCGAGGGCCGGCTGCGCGCCCTGGCCGTGACCAGCACAAAGCGCCTGGCGCCGCTGCCGGACGTGCCGACGGTGGCCGAGACGCTGATCCCCGGCTTCGAGGTGGGCGCCTGGCAGGGGATGATGGTGCCCGCGCGCACACCGCCCGCGATCGTGGAACGGCTGAACGCCGCGGCGATGGGGGCCCTGGCCGATCCCGAGGTGCGGGCGAGGCTCGCCGAGCAGGGCACGGAGCCGCTGGGCTCCACCCCAGAGGAGTACGGCCGCATCCTGCGCGAGGAGACCGCCCGCTGGGGCCGCGTGATCGCCGAGAGCGGCGTGAGGCTGGACTAGCCGCATGATCGGTGCCCTTCCGCTCGCCGCCATCCCGCCGGAGGACGAGGCGCTGCGCCCGGAGATCCGCGCCTTCCTGCGGGAGACCGTGGCCGACATCCCGCCCGAGCGGCGCGCGCGATCCTGGATGGGCTTCGACCCCGAGTTCAGCCGGGGGCTGGCCGCGCGCGGCTGGCTGGGCCTGACCTTCCCGAGAGAGTACGGCGGCGCCGGGCGCGGCCCCTTCGCGCGCTACGTGCTGGTGGAGGAGCTGCTGGCCGCCGGCGCCCCCGTCTCCGCCCACTGGATCGCGGATCGCCAGAGCGGGCCGCTGATCCAGCGCTTCGGGACGGAGGCGCAGCGCCGCTTCTACCTGCCGCGCATCTGCCGGGCGGAGGCCTTCTTCTGCATCGGCATGAGCGAGCCGAACACGGGATCGGACCTCGCCAGCGTGGCCACCCGCGCCGTGCGGGACGGCGATGGCTGGCGGCTGAACGGCGCGAAGATCTGGACCACCAACGCCCAGCACTCCCACTACATGATCGCCCTGGTGCGGACGAGCGGCACGGCGGCGGACCGGCACGGGGGCCTGTCCCAGATCCTCGTGGACCTGCACGCGCCGGGCGTGCGGATCGGCCCGATCCGCGACCTGGCCGGGGACGCCCACTTCTCCGAGGTGGTGTTCGAGGACGTCCTTCTGCCCGCCGATGCCCTGATCGGCGAGGAGGGCTCCGGCTGGGCACAGGTGAACGCCGAACTGGCCTTCGAGCGCAGCGGGCCGGAGCGCGTGCTCTCCTCCGCCGTGCTGCTGGACGAGTGGGCGCGCTGGCTGCGCAAGGCCAGTGAGGCCGGGAATGCGAGCGAGGCGGCGGAGGCGCTGCTGGGCCGCCTGCTGGCGCACTTGGCCGTGCTGCGCGCCATGTCCGTCGCCGTGACGGGGCGGCTGGTGGCGGGCGAGAGCCCCGTGGTGGAGGCGGCGCTGGTGAAGGACCTCGGCACCGAGTTCGAGCAGCTGATCCCGGTGGTGGTGGCGGACATCCTGGCCCGCCCGGGCCCCACCCCGCCCGGGCCGCTGATGCGGACGCTGGCCTATACGGCGGCCATGGCGCCCTCCTTCTCGCTCCGCGGCGGCACGCGGGAGATCCTGCGCGGCATGATCGCGCGTGGGATGGGGCTGCGCTGATGGACGGCCTGCTGCTCCGTTCTGCCGAGGAGCTGTTCTCCCGCCACGCCACCCCCGCGGCGGTGCGCGCCATCCGCGCGGGCGGCCCGCCCGGGGTGCTGTGGGAGGAGCTGGAGCGCGCGGGCTTCCCCGACGCGCTGGTGCCGGAGGAGGCGGGCGGGATCGGCCTCGGCCCCGCGGAGGCCCTGCCCGTGCTGATGGCGGCGGGGCGCTTCGCTGTGCCGCTGCCGCTGGGCGAGACGATGCTCGCCCGCGCCGTGATCAGCACGGGCCGGGCCGCCGCCGGGGAGAGGGCGCCGCCCGGCGCCATCCTCCTCGGTGAGCCCTACGCCGATGGCGCGCGGGTGCCCTCGGCCGTCACCGCCGCCTGGGTGCTGCTGCAGGGGGAAGACGGTGCGCGGCTGCTGCCCGTGGAGGAGGCGGAGGAGGACGAAGGCGCCGGCTCCCCCCTCGGCCGCGTCCTGCGCTGGCCCGGCGACGCGGGACGGCGCCTGGCCACCCCGGACCCTCTCCCTGCCGGTGCCTGGGCGGAGACGGCCGCCATGGCCGGTGCCATGGAGCGCGTCCTCGAGAGCACGGTCCGCCACGTGGGGGAGCGCCGGCAGTTCGGCCGCCCGGTCGCCGCCTTCCAGGCCGTGCAGCAGCAGGTCAGCGTGATGACGGAGGACGTCTTCGCCGCCCGCATGGCGGCGCAGCTCGCCTCTGTGCCCGACGGCAACGGGATCGCCGGGCTGAACCCCCTGCGGATCGCCGCCGCCAAGCTGCGCGTGGGGGAGGCGGCGCAGCGCGTCTCCGCCATCGCCCACGCCCTGCACGGCGCCATGGGCATCACGGAGGAGCTGGACCTGCACCTGCTGACGGAGCGGCTGCGGACCGGCCGGATGCGCTTCGGCGGGGAGGCGCACTGGGGCGCCTGGCTCGGCCGCCGCTTCCTGGCCGGCAACGAGACGGAAACCCTGGCCTTCGTGCGCGCGCATCTGGGCCCATCAGCGCCGGAGGCGACGGCATGAGCGACTTTCTTCTCTTCGAGCGCGAGGGGCCGGTGGTCACCCTCACCATGAACGCGCCGGAGCGGCGCAACGCCCTGGGCATCGAGGGCGAGACGACGGAGGCCTTCACCGAGGCTTGCCGCCGCATCGCCGCCGAGCCGGACCTGCGCGCGGTGATCCTGACGGGGGCGGGCACGGCCTTCTCCGCCGGCGGCGACCTGAAATCCATGCGCGAGCGCTTCGGAATGCCCCCGGCGGAGATCCGCGAGAGCTACCGGCGCGGCATCCAGCGCATCCCGCTCGCCCTCTACGAGCTGGACGTGCCGACGATCGCCGCGGTGAACGGCCCGGCCATCGGCGCGGGGCTGGACCTGGCTTGCATGTGCGACATCCGCATCGGCGCGGAAAGCTCCCTCTATGCCGAGAGCTTCGTCAGCGTGGGCATCGTGCCCGGCGACGGCGGCGCCTGGCTGCTGCCGCGCGCGGTCGGCCAGTCCAAGGCGGCGGAGATGGCCTTCACGGGAGATCGGCTGGACGCGCGGGCGGCGCTGGAGTGCGGGCTGATCTCCCGCGTGGTGCCGGATGGCGCGCTGATGGACGCGGCGCGGGAGCTGGCCGGCCGCATCGCCCGCAACCCGCCCCAGGTGCTGCGCATGACCAAGCGCCTGCTGCGGGAAGGGCAGCACATGCGGCTCTCCTCGCTGCTGGAGATGTCGGCGGCCTTCCAGGCCCTGGCACACACCACGCGGGACCACGAGGAGGCGGTGAACGCCTGGTTCGACAAGCGCAGGCCGGAGTTCGAGGGCCGGTAGCGGGTAGCCGGTCGCGGCCCCCGGCCCTTCAGCGGCCACGCCCTGCCGCCCGCCATGCGCGCCCCGCAGGGCGCCATCGCGGCGGCAAGGTCCGAGATCAGCCCCCCGCGATCAGCCCCCCGGGATCAGCCCCCCGGGATCAGCCCCGGACGAGGGAGGCGCGCGTCACCTTGCCCCCTTCGTCGTACTGCACGGCAAAGTATTCCAGGCTGCCGCCGAAGCCGATGCCGAGGGAGTAGAGCTCCCGCGCCCCCTCCGCGCTCTCGGACACGTTCTCCGGCGCGCCGAGAAGGGCGCGCACCGCGTCGCGCGGGGTGCCGGGCCTCACCGCGCCGCTCTCGCGCAGCGCCGCCACCTGGCCGGCGCGCGGGTTGCGGCCGGTGTCGTTGCCGCGGCCGGCCTCCCAGGCGCTGCGGTCGAAGCTCGCGGCCTCCGCTACGGTCCCTGTCGCCATCGCTGCCGCTCCCATCAGAAGGGCCGCCGCCAGGCGGCCGGTGTTGCCTGCCATCACTCGCTCGCTCCGTTCGGGACGGTCCGCACGCCGGGAACGCCGGGATCGTCGGCGAGGTTGTGCCCGCCGACCGGCACCCCATCGCTCCAGGCCAGCTCATGGTCCGGGCCGATCACCACCATTTCGCCGCGCCCGATCGCCTCCTGGATCAGCCCGGCCAACTCCTCCTCGGAGGCGTCCGGGTTCTCCTCGGCGATGCGGATGCCGACGCCGTTGTTGTAGAGGTCCATCGCCTCGCGGTCGGCGTTCTGGTCCTCCTCCGGCAGGCCCTCATGCGCGGTGGTGAAGCGCCCGGCCCAGTCCGCGCCGAACTCCTTCGTCAGCAGGGCGGCGCCGAGGGCGTGGCGCATGGCGTCGCGGTGGCCGTCATTGCCCTGCCACTCGTTCGCGCGGCCGGAGGGCACGTCGGAGGGCACGGGGTTGTCGGGGAAGGCGCCCGCGGCGGTCTCGCTGGCGCGCTCCGCGATGCCCTTCACGTCGTTCTGCTTCCAGGGCGGGAACAGGCCGCCGAGCATGTCCGCCTCGGTCGCCGTCATGGTGCGGCTGCCGAACAGGCCGCCGACCGGCGCGTACTCCACCATGCCGCCGGGGTCCGCCTGCACCTGGTTGTCGCGCAGCACGGCGCCGAGATCCGGGCGGCCGGAGGTGTCCGGGGCCGGGGTGGTGGGCGCCGTGGTGTCAGGCGCGGGGGTTTCCGGCGCGGTAGGGCCGCCCGTGGGCGGCGTGCCCGAGGAGCCGTCCGAGGCGCCGGGGTAAGGCTGGGAGGAGCCGCCGGACGGCCCCGCGGGCGGTGCGGAGGGGTTGCCGCCGCTGGGCGGGCTGGCGCCGCCCTGACTTGTCCCACCCTGGCTCGTTCCTCCCGACGGGCCGTTGCCGGAACCGCCCTGCGGCGCGGGCTCGGGCGCCGGCTCGGGCGCGGGTTGCGCCGCCGGGGCGGGCGGGGCGGCGGTGCCGGGCAGGTACACCGTGTCGCCGGGGAAGATCAGGTCGGGCTGGATGATGTGGTCGCGGTTCAGCGCCACCGTGTCCTCGAAGCCCGTGCCCTCGCGCTTGGCGATGTCCCAGATTGTGTCGCCGGGCTGCACCGTCACCTCGCGGAACCCGGCCTTCTCCAGCTCGGGGTTGATGCGCCCGGTGGAGTCCATCGCGCCGTCCGGGTGCGTCGCCGTGTGCTCCTGCGCCACCCAGCCCTGCACGGGCTTGTCGGCGGCGTCGGTGCCGCGCACCTCCACCCAGGTGCCGCCCGCCGCGTCCGTCGCCTGCTGCCCCGTGGGCTGCAGGAAGCTGCCGTGCTGGAACACGCCCGTCGGCGCCCCGCTCGTATCGGGGGAGGGGCGAATGTTCAGCCCGTCGCGCGGGACGACGACGAGCTGGTCGGGGCGGCCCTGCGGCGGGCTGCCCGGCTCCACCGGGGCGGCGGGATCGCCAGGCTGCGCCTCGGCCGGCGGCTGCGCGCCGGTCCAGCTGCGGTCGGAGCGGACCTGCACGTCGTCGTTGCCGACATTGGCGATGAGGCTCGCCTTCGCCTCGCCGATGCCCTTCAGCTCCACGCCGACCTGGTGCTGGGTCTGCGTGCCGTCGCGCGCCACGAACTGCGCGCGGGTGGAGACGGTGGTGTCGGCCGGCACCTGCGACAGCGCGTCGCCGAGGTTGCCGTGCGCCAGCCCCTCCAGGATGCGGGCCGCGTGCTGATCCGGGTTCTTCAGCGTCGCCTCGGCCTGCAGCTGGATCTGGTCCGTGCGGCTGGCGTCCAGCGGGGACTGCGCCATGACGTTGGCCTGGGTGCGGACGGAGATCTCGTCCGGGTGCGCCCAGCCGCCGGAGGAGAGCAGGTCCGCCTCCGGCAGGGGCTGGCCGTTGCCCTGGAACTGATCGGCCGGGATGTCCCAGGAGAGGGTGACGCGGCCGCTGCTGTCGAACACGTCGCGCACGTTGTTCGCGTTGTAGCCGAAGCTGCCGACCTTCGGGTCCTGCAGCGCGGGGTTCAGGATGTTCTTCTTGAAGTCGAGCTTCTCCTTCGTGGTCAGCTCGTTCGCGCCCTCGATCGCGTAGGAGAGCCTGCCCGGCCCGCCATCTCCGGGCGGCAGCTCCACCGTGCGGATCACGCTCTGGTTCGCGTCGAACCGGCCCTCGAGCGCGAGGTTGTCGGAGAGCTTGCCCTCCAGCTTCACGCGCTCCTGCACGGTCAGCTGCTGCTCGTAGGAGACGATGTGGTCGCGCAGGAAGGCCTGGTCGGCGGCGTTCGGCTCCACCTGCCGCGCCGCGGCCTCGCCGACGATCTCCGGCAGGTTGTTCGGGTTTAGGTAGCCGCCCGGGCCGTTGCCCGCCTCGCTCGGGCCGGGGCGGTCGGCGCCCGGCGTCTCCACCGGCGTGTCGGAGGCGCCGTTCAGCGGGTTGCCCGCGGGATTGCGCGGCAGGCCGGAGGCGCCGGGGATCTGCACCGGGCCGGGGATGACGGAGGCAGTGTCGCGGATCGTCTCGGCGGCCGCCATGCGCTCCAGCGAGTCCACCGCGCGCGCGGCCTCCTCCTTCGTGTCGAAGCGCATGGTCACGCGGTCGGCGCTGCCGAGGTTCAGCTCGCCGCCGAACTTGCCGGCACCGCCGAGGCGCAGCTCCGCGCCCAGCCCGCCCTGCACGTTCTTGCCGAAGGTCACCTCGTACTGCGGCGGCTTGTCGCCGGGGTTCGCGGGCGCGTCGCCCACCTGGGTGACGGTCGCCTCGAAGCCGTACTGCGCCTTGCCCGTGGCGTTGAACTTCCAGGGCGTGGGCAGGGAGAGGTTGGCCTCGCCGGTCAGCTGCACCACGGCCCTGTCGCCGTCGCTGTTCAGCTTGTCGATGGAGGCCCCGGTGTCCAGCGCGTTGCGGACGGTGCCGGAGGCGCCATCTGCCGCGCCGGTGGCGGCGGGCGCGGGCTTCGTGACCTCGGAGGCGCCGGCCGAGGCGACATCCGTCTCGCTCGCGCCCTTCGGCGTACCGGTCTGCGTGCTGGCGCCCCGGCTCTCCCCGGTGAGCGGCGGCGGGGCAGGGGGCAGCGCCTTCTCGCGGGCGACGGCCGTGTCGAAGCTCTTCGCGGGTGCGTCGCTGACCGAGGCGCTGCTGGAGGGCGATGCGCCGGAGGAGCCACCGGAGGAGCTGGGGGGCCTGGCAGCGTCGAGGGGGGCCATGGACGCGTCTCCGTCTTCCGCGGTTGCCGTGCGGCGGGCGCCCGGGGCACCTGCCGCGCGCAGATTTCAAATCGCGGGCCGCCCGATCAAGCGTCCGGGCGTTACAGGGCCATGACAATGCCCCTGATCTGATCGCAATGCTTTGAGGTGTGTGACAGTCGGCCAGAAATGCCGCGCGAGTGGCACCAAATTAGGAAAGTATTTCCTTCAGGATACTTCCTTTACTCGGCCTCGCGTCGGCCCATCATTGTCCCGAAGTCCGGCGCAACCCGGGTGATGCCCGCCTCGCCCTCCGTCTCGTGGTCCAGGAACACGATCGCCGGCTCCCCGCCGCCGCGGTAGTCGAAGGCCATGAAATTGCCGCCCGTGTCGTCGGAGAAGGGCACGATCCCCGCCGGATACATCTCCTGCGCACCGCGGAAGGCGGAGAGCAGGCCGTAGCTGCGCTCCCCGGTCCGCGTCACCCGCTCGCGCTCGATGAGGAAGAGGAACACGCCGATACGGGCGCGCCCGCCGCCCTCCAGCCTCACGTACTCGGGATCGGGCACGCGGCCCTGGTTCGCGCGCGCCAGCCGCCAGTAATCCTCGGGCAGGCGGTGGCCGGTCTCGGCCTCGATGCGGGCGCGGTCCTCGTCGCCCGCCTCGGGGAAGTCGGAACGGAGATAAGGCGTCCAGCCGTCGCTCATGGCTCTCTCCAGCGGTCCTCAGGGCCGCATCAGGGTAGGGGAACGGGAAGGGGTCAAGCCCTACTCCGCCCCGCCGCCGCCCCAGATTTTCTTGCCGCCCGTGTGCTTCACCGCGTTGTGGATGCCGCGCGGCACGAGGACCAGCTCGCCCGGGTTCTCCGTGTGGTGCCAGGTCCACTCCGCCGGGGACTGGTCGGGATGGGCGGCGGCATCGGCGAGGATCTCGTCGATCTGGTCCTGCCGCAGCCCGGAATCGCGCAGCGCCTGCTGGCCCTCCGGCGTGCGGAGCTGCCGGTTCGCCTCACGGAAGTGCTGCTCGCGGGAGGCGACGTAGCCGGATTCCGGCAGCTCCGCCCGGAAGACGGAGGGCATCTGCGGGTAGCCCTCCGCGGAGAAGGGCACCCCGTCCACGAACCCCGCGCGGATCGGCGCGGGCAGCATCTCCAGCGCGTCCGTGTAGTTGGCCTGGGAATCCGGCGTCAGCGCGCTCCGCGGCATCGTCTCCCCGGCGTAGCGGGAGTTGATGGGCGGCGTGCCGTCCACCAGCCCCACGCCCTGGCGCGAGACGGTGAGCTGCGGCCCGTCCGCGCCCGGCTCCACGCGGTACTCCGTCAGCCAGGGATGGTTGCGCGCGCTCGCCATCAGCGCGCCGTCCTCCCCGACACGGAAGGTGTAGTAGGTGGACCTCGCGTTCAGCCCGTTCAGCAGGTTCTCCGCGCCCATCTCGCGGGCCAGCGAGAGGCCGCTGCTCGGGCCGTCGATATAAACCTCGCCCGGATTGCGGGCGAAGCTGTTCACCCGGGCGGTGAGCTGGTCGATATAGGCGCCGTCGGCCGCGATGTCGCTCTCGACCTGCGCGCGCTGCGCGGGTGTCAGGTCGTCGCGCGCGAGCAGCGCGATGTTCGCGTCGGTCCGCTCGCGGATCTTCGCGATGTCCTGCCGCGCGGCCCAGCCCTGGGATCCGGGCGGCGGCGCCGCCTCCCCGCCCAGCAGCGCGCCCAGCCGCGCCTCCAGCGTGCCCGTGCGCTGCGCCGCGATCGCCGCGCGCTCGTGCAGCGCGATGTCCTCCGGCGTCGCCTGCGGGCCGTGGCGGATCTCCCGCACCGCCCCCGTCTGCCCGTCCGCCACGATCCGCACCGTGTTCCCCGGCAGCGAGGCATCGGCCACCACGGGCGGGCGATAGGTGTCGAGAAGGCTGTCGCGGATGGCGACGGGGTTGAACATGTCGCCGGGATGCGCGCCGCTGCTGCGGAGCGAGGCGCCGGTGGTCGCGCCCCAGAAGGCCATCTGCAGCAGGCCCTGGGCCCGCTGCTCGCCGCTCATCTGGTTCCAGTTCTGGAACATCTCCACGCCCTGGTTGGCGATGGCGGCGGCGTCGGTGATGCCGGCCGTCGCCTGCGTCCAGCCGAGGATGGAGGCCTCCACCGGCGCGATGGCGGCGCCGCTGCGGGCGATCTGCGCCAGCCTTGCGGCGCTGCCAAAGGCGCCGACGCCCGCGACGTTGGCGCCGAGGTTGAGCCAGAGGCCGCGCGCCTCCGGGTCCGCCAGGGAGAGGGATTGCTGGTGGTCCGCCCGGTCCCAGAGCTCCGCGCCCGCGCGCCCTGCGCCGTAGGCCGCCGCCGCGCCGCCGATCACGAGCGCGCCCGTGCCGCCCGTGCCGACGATGAAGGCGCCCGCCGCCACCACGCCGCCGACGAGCGCGGCGGTGTCGAGCACGGAGAGCGCGGCCTCGCCGAAGCTGTCCACCGTCTTCGGCGTGTTGCCCTGGCCGAGAGCCGGCCTGCCGTCCGCGCCGGCCGTCAGATGGCCGTTCTCGGGGTAGAGCATCTGCCCGGACGGCAGGTCGTTCGTCTCCCGCCAGTGGTCGAAGTCGCGGTACACGGCGCCCGCGTTGTCGACGAACCGCTCCTCCCCGCCCGCGCCGGTGACGCGGAAGAGGGGCAGGGTGATCGGCCCCGTCTCGCCGGAGGAGTAGGTGACGGGCACGACCGCCACCTCCGCCGTGTCGCCGCCGGCGGCCGTGCGGATCCCCTCGGCGACCTTCGAGACGGCCTCGGCGTTCGGCCCCTCGGCGAAGACGTTCTGGCCGCTCGCCAGCGCGTTCTGCGCCTCCTCGGGCGAGAGGCCGTCGAGGCTGGGCGGGAAGCCCATGGCCGTGCCGACGGTGTTCTCGATGTCCGTGCCCGTCAGCCGCTGCGCGCCGTCGCCGCGCTGCAGGTAGGGGGCCGCGCTCGCCTGCGCGATCGGGACCGTGATGGCGGGGTTGGTCCAGGGGTCGTTCGTGGCGCCGAGCGTCTCCCCGGTGATGCCGGGATCCGCGCGGATCACCGCCAGCGCGTTCACCCGCGCCTCCAGCGGCACCGTCTCGTCCGCGCCCAGCAGGGCGCGGCCCTGGTGCGTGTCGAGGATGCCGGCCAGGCGGTCGCGGTCGGCGCCGGGGTTCTCCGGGTTCCACTCGCGGGAGAGGGCGGTCGCCATCTCCTGCCGCAGGTCGGGCACGCCCTCCTCGCCGCGCGGCTCCATGGCGCCGTCCCGCGGGACGGAGCTGATGGTGTAGGACCCCTCCGTCGCCACGGCGAAGGCGTTCTGCACGAAGGCGCCCGTCTCCTCCGTGCGCGGGCCGGCGTTGAGCGCGGCGACGCTGCGGGTGAGGAGCTCCGCCTGCCGGTCCAGCGTCGCGAAGTCCGGGCCGCCGGTCTCCAGCATCGGCGTCGCGAGGTCCGCGCGCTCCGGCGCCAGCGCCCGGGCGAGGGAGGCGGCGCCGTCCGGGCCGAGGGAGCGGATCATCTCCCCCAGCGCCTGCGGGTCCTGCACCGGCCCCTCCAGCGGGCCGCCCGTGCCGGTGATCGCCGTCTCGGCGAGGCTCTGGATGGTGACGCGCCGCTGCAGCTTCTCCTGGTCCGAAAGCCCGTCCACGGGGGCGTCCGCCAGCTCGCCGGCCCGCGTCGCCAGCCGCCCGGCGAGGTGGGCGCGCTGTCCCGGGTCCTCCAGCCGTCCCATCAGCTCGGTGGCGCCGTGCGTTCCCTCGCCCTGGCCGGCCGCCCAGCGCTCCGACATGCGGTCGAGCAGCAGCTCACCCTCGGCCTCCGTCAGCTCGCCGAGGGAGGAGCCGCCCCCCAGCGCGTCCGCGACCTTCTCGTCCGTGCCGTGGTGATCCAGCCAGAGGAAGCCGTCATTGTGCGGCTCGGAATCGTGCTCCACCCAGCTCTCGATCTGCCGGGTGCGCTCCTCGCTCACCGCCGGTTCCGGCGGCGGCGCGGGCGGCGCTTCGGGCGTCGTCTCGGGCGGGGGGGCAGGCGGCTCCGCAGCGGGGGCGGCGGCCGGCGTCGCGCCGCCCTCCGCCGCGCTCCTCTGCTGCGCGACGCTCGCCTCGAAGGCGGCGCCGTCCGCCTCCGCCGGGCGTGAGGAGGGCGGTTCCGCCCCGGTACGCGTCAGGGTGTCCGCTTGGGGCGAGAACGGCATGCGCGGCAACTCCGTCATTTCCGTTCCGGGCAGGCCGGAGACCGCGGCAAACAAGACCGGGATCGCTCCGGCTGCCACTCCAAGACGATGACAGTTCGGAGACAATTGCCTTCGTCGATCCACCGTATCAAGCAACCGTGATCGGGCGCGGAGTATGCCGCCGCGAGGAACAGGTCTTGCAAGCCCCGCCCTCAGTCGATCGATGAGGTCCCTTCTAGGATCTTCCTGGTTTCGCCATCATCGAACCTTCATCGCAGCTTCGTTTTCACCGGCCCGGGGTGGGTTCGATATAGGCGCCGCCACGATTCAACTTCGTTCCCTTGCTCGAGGTGACTGCATGCGCGTTGATGCCCAGGTGATGCCGAAGGACGCCGCGGTTCCCGGTCAGGACGCTGCCAGGATCTTCGAGGCCGTCCTGGCCGCCGCGCTGCAGACCCGGCAGGACGGCTCCGGCTACCGCCTGGCCACGAGCAACGAGGTCTGGCCCCCCGCCACCGAGATGCGCGGCACCGAGATCCCGGCCGCGGCGCAGGAAGCGCACCCGGACCTGACCGGCGAGGTGCTGGCCTTCAAGGCGGGCGGCGAGACGGTGGTGGTCCGCCGCGCCGACAATCCCGGCCTCTACGACTACGCCGAGGCGGTGTCGAAGGTGCCGGACTCGCAGATGAACACGGTGCGGAACGAGGGCCTGGGGCTGCTGCGCGGCAGCGATCCCCTGCCGCTGGACCAGATCAGCTCCTGGGTCGGCTACGGCAGCGGCGATCTGTGGAAGGTCGGGCTGAAGGACGGCAAGGAGGTCATGGTCCAGCGGGACATGACGCCCGGTCAGTTCGACGGGATGATGGGCACCATCAAGGGCTACGACGACGGCTACCGGATGCTGGAGGGCGGGCGCGACCTGACGGACGCGCAGCTGGAAGGCGCGAAGATCCTGCCGCCGAACAAGGACCATGAGGGCTTCATCGGGCTCGAGGTGGACGGGGAGAAGCTGCACGTCTCCTCCGCCGTGAACTCCGGCCTCTACGACCGCGCGGTGGCGCAGTACGAGGCCTCGCACGAGGGCGAGATCACCGGTGCGGTGGATGAGGGCCGGCGCGCGCACGACCTGCCGGAAGTCGGCAAGACGGACCTCGGCGGGATGGAGACAGGCGAGGCGGACCCCAAGGACAAGAACCGCAAGCTTACGGTCAACGAGCTGACCTGGAAGGACCTGCTCCAGAAGTGGAAGGACGGCACGGGGGATGGCAGCATCGGCGCCGATGACGAGCGCGCCCAGCTCTACCGCGCCCTCCAGGCCCGCGGCGCCGCCGAGGACGGGCTGAACATGGTCGGCCTCGACATCGCCACCGGCCAGTCGCTCGAGAAGACGATCGGCAAGGACTTCGACACGATCATCGACGGCGGGAAGGTGGATGCCCGCATTGAGGAGCTGCTCTCCTCCGACGCGGTGGGGGAGGACCTGAAGGCCGCGCGCGGTGCGGCGCTGGAGAAGGCGGCCGGGGGCGGCGACGCCGCCCGCCGGCTCGAGGAGATGGCCTTCAGCCCGGAGTACATGCAGCACCTCGCCGCGCTGCGGAAGGACGGGAAGTCCGACGTGGCGGAGGCTGATATCGGCCGCGTCTTCGACCAGCTCCTCGTGGCGGACCCGCAGAAGGCCGCGGACTTCGCCCAGGCCGCGCAGGTGGACGCGCTGACGATGGACCTGAACGAGGCGGTCGCGAACCCGGATCAGGTCAGCCAGGAGAACCTCGTCACCGCCACCCAGGACGCGGGCAAGACGGTGCTGCAGGTGCTGAAGAAGCTCGGCGTGGACGCGCCGCGCCGCCTGGTGGAATCCGAGAAGTTCCTGGAGGAGGTGATCCGGGACAAGAAAACCGCCGGCGATTTCGGCAAGGCGATGCAGGAGCTCGGCGCGCTCTACGCCAAGAACGGCACCATCGGCGGCGACGACATTGAGCGGCTGCTCGGCTCCGGCGGCAAGTACGCCTCCCTCAGCGAGGCGACGGATGGCGGCGCGCTGAAGGCGCTGGACGAGATGAACAAGGCGGGCGTGCTCGGCTCCACCGGCGGCATGATCTCGCTCGCCTCCGGCGTCTACCAGCTCGCCGGCAAGGGCGGCACGTTGGCGGACACGCCGGAGGAGCGGCTGAGCGTGGCGAAGGACTTCATCTCCTTCGTCGCCTCCGGCAAGAACTTCATGACGCTGGGCCTCGACCTCTACGACACGGCCAATGCCAGCGCGCGGGAGAAGGCGGACGGCAAGAAGCCCGTCGGCGCGCCGCCGACGCCGACGGCGGCCGACATGTTCGGCCTCAGCAAGTCCCTGCCCGACCTGTTCGGGGAGCGCTCCGGCACGGTCGGCGGCGGGATCGAGGTAGACCCGAAGTTCCGCGACGCGCTGATCAGCAACATCCAGGGGACCATCAACTTCAACACCGATGCCGGCAAGCTGGCGGAGCGCCTGGGCGGCGGCATCACGGAGGCCGACGCGCAGAAGCTGATCGACGGCATGCAGAACGGCTTCACGCCGCGCCCGGACCTGCCGGAGGGCGCGAGCGGCTGGAAGCGCGGCGCCTCCGCGGTGCTGCAGGTACTGGACGCGGGCGGCAACACCGCCGTCGGCGTGCTGGATTCCGTGATCGGCGGGCTGACCATCCGCAAGGGCCTGGACAGCGGATCGGACGAGACGGTGGCCAAGGGGGCGCTGCAGCTCGCCTCCGGCGCCTTCGGCACGGCGGCAGGCGTTTTCTCCATGGCCGGGCTGGGCGGGCTCAACGCGCTGAAGGCGGCCGCCGCGCCCTCCTTCTTCATCTCCGCCGTGCTCTCCGTCGCCACCCTCATCCCGGACATCATCCTGGACGAGAAGAACCGCAAGGCGATGAACGCGCACCACGACGACCTGCAGGCGCTCTTCACACAACTCGACAAGGACGGGCTGCTGGCCGAGGGCGGGCTGGACCGCTACCGCTACCTGGACGCCTCCATCTACACCTTCGGCCAGCGCGACGCGCCGTCGGACCAGGGCATCCTGGACTACCGGTCCGAGGAGGTGCAGGCCTGGCTTGAGAAGTGGAAGGAGGGCGCGGACCGGCGCCCGGACACCGTCTTCACCAGCGACATCTACTTCGAGGACCTCGACCACAAGGATTACAAGGGCGACGGCGCGAACCTCGACTCGCAGATGGACGACTAGCTCCAGGCTCCGTCCCTCCGGAGGAGGACGTCGCCGGCCACGGCGAGGGGGTGGGCGCAGCGACCGGAGCCGGGCCGGCCCGCAGCAATCCGCTCGCGGCGTGCAGGGGACGCGACCTCCGGCTCAGGGCAATCACGCCGCGTCCGCCCGGGAGATTTCGGGGGGCCATGCTCCCCCGCTCCGCCGGCCCGGAGAACAAATAGGCCGTCATCAACGCCGCCGGAGACCGCTGCTTCCCGCCATTCCCTTGCAGGGCGGGCAGGGTTGCGGATACTGATGGGCAGAACGCCCTTGCGATCCCAGTTCCTCTCCAACAGCCCTGCGGAGGGCCGCGTGACTGAGAACGGCGTGCTGGCCGGCGATCCGCGAAGGGCGGCGAGGCCCGCTCTCCCGGGGATGGCCCGCGGCCCGGACGACGCCGCGCCGGGGTCGTGGCACCGCGAGCCGGGGTGCTGCGGGAGGTGACGGGACCGAGGGTGCGCCCCTGGAGCGCTGTCCAGGATCAGCCCGGAGCGTCCGGCCCTTTTGCAGAGTACCGACGAGATGTCCACCACCTACCCGCCCGATGACGACGCAGACCGGCGCGAGGCCGCCCTGGCCGAGTGCGCCGTGATGGACACGCCGGCGGAACCGGAGTTCGACGGGCTGGTCCAGGAGGCTGCCCAGCTCTGCCGGGCGCCGATCGCGGTGATGAGCCTGCTCGACCGCAGGCGGCAGTGGTTCAAGGCGCGGGTCGGGGTCGGGCTGACCGAGACGCCCATTGAGCAGGCGGTCTGCGCGCTGGCGGCCGATGGCGACAGCCTGCTGGTGATCCCGGACCTGGCGGGCGACCCGCGCACTGCGGCGAACCCCCTTGTCACGGGGGAGCCGCATGTCCGGTTCTACGCCGGGGCGCCGATCCGGACGGCCGACGGCCTGCGGATCGGGTCCCTCTGCGTCGTGGACACCGCCCCCCGTCCGCAGGGCCTCAGCCCCTGGCAGCAGGACGGGGTGGTGCAGCTCGCGGGCCGTGCCGAGGCGCTGCTCGACGGGCGGCGGGGTCGGGCGGCCGGGACCGGGGCGCTGCCCCCGCCCGCCCGGGGCAGGAAGGCGCCGGTCGATGAGAAGGACCTGCTGGACCTCCGCGACTACGCGCGCACGCACGGGCTCAGCGTCGCCGAGGCCTTCTTCCGCCTAACGATCGAGGCGCTCGCCAGCAGCAGGAGGTGACCCCTCCCAGGCCCCGCGCCTGTTACGGGCGCCCGCCCCTGGAAGGGCTTGGCGGGGCCGTGCCGCCCGGGCGTCAGCGGGCCTGCAGCGCCAGGAGCAGCGCGACGGGAAGCGGCGACAGCGCCACGGCCGCCGCCGCGCGCGGCGCGTAGGGCAGCAGCAGGGCCAGGGGCAGGGCGGCGGCGGTGAGCAGCCCGGCCCAGAGGACGATCCCCAGCGCCGGCCCCGCCTCCCGCACCGCGAGGGCGAGGGAGAGGGCGAGCAGGAGCCAGCCCGCCCCGCGGAGGAGGTGCCCGCGCGGGGAGGGGATCCGGCGGGTGCCGAAGACCTGCTCGTGGTGCCTCTCCATCGCGAGGCAGAGGCCGGTGAAGCCGGCATAGGCGAGGGCCAGGCTCAGCGCGGTCACGGGCGCGGCCCCCCGATGGGCGGGGCGGTGCCTTCCGGTCGGCGGCGCGTCATTCGGCGGCCTGCCCGTGCCCTGCCACAGGGCCCATTCCGCGCCTTTCCGAGGGGCCGCCGGCCGGCGCCGCCCCCCGCGGCTTCCGGGCAGGCTGCCCCGACCGCCGCGCGAGGTGGAGGGCGGCACCCGCCAGCAGGGCGCCGAGCGCCGCCACCACCAGGTCCAGCCCGGCCAGCCGCCACTCCGCGGCGGGCAGGGTGACGCCGAGGTGCCAGGGGCCTGTCAGCGCGTTCAGCACGGGCAGGCCGAGACCGAGCAGCCCGCCCAGCGCCAGCTGCTCCACCCAGCCGCGCCGGCCGCCCAGCCGCAGCGTGGCGTGCAGCAGCAGGGCACCCCAGGCAAGGAAGAAGCCGTTCACCTCCCACTCCGCGCGCCCGGCCATGCCGGCAGGAAGGAGGCGGTTGAGCCAGAAGAAGGCGGCCATGGCGGCGGGCAGGCCGGCCACGGTCGCGAGGTTCAGCACCTCCACCAGCCGAAGCCCGAGTCCCGCGCGCCCGGCCTTCGCCGCCGCCTGCCGCTCCTTCACCGCCCAGAGGATCAGCCCGGTGCCCACCATCGCCGTGCCGGCGAGGGCGGAGAGGAAGAACAGGGCCCGCAGCGCCGGCCCCGCGAAGCGCCCGAGGTGCAGCCCGTACATCGTGCCGTGCGTCGCCGCCGCCCCACCCGTCATCCCCTCCCGCGCGATGGGGGCGCCGGTCGCGCCGTCGAAGACCAGCGCGTCCCGCTGGTACGAGAGGCGGCCCGCCGGGCCGCGCAGCAGCTCCACCCGCGCCGCGGCATCGCCGGGAAGGGAGACGGTGATCCGCGAGGCGGGCGCGCCGCCCCAGATCCGGGACGCCTCCGCCAGCAGCGGGTCCACCGCCACCAGTGGCGCCGCCCGGCCGGAGGGGCGCGCGGGGGCCGCGCGGCCGAACACCTCGTTGCTGAAGCCGCGCGCGTCGCCGGGATAGGCCAGCTGCGTCCCCCAGGGCATCAGCATCAGCATCAGCGTGACCAGCCCGGTGAAGGTGATCATCGCGTGGTAGGGCAGGGCGAGGGTGGCCACCGCCGCGTGCGCGTCGATCCAGGACCGCTGGCCCTTGCGCGGGCGGAAGGTGAAGAAATCCGCGAAGATCCGCTTGTGCGTGACGATGCCGCTGATGATCGCCACCAGCATCATCATGGCGCAGAAGCTGACGATCCAGCGGCCCCAAAGCGGGCTCATGTAGTGAAGCTGGAAGTGCAGGCGGAAGAAGAACTCCCCGCCGCGCGTCTCCCGCCCCTGCACCACCTTGCCCGTCGCGGGGTCCAGCACCGCCTCCCGGAAGCCGCGGCGGCCCGCCCCGGCCTCGCGCCAGTAGGCGCTGGCCATCCCGTCCCGCCCGTCCGGCAGCATGAGGGTGAAGCCGCCGGGCGCCATCCGGGCCAGCGCGTCCACCATCGGCTGGGCGGAGGCGGGGGGAGGGCCGGCGCGATACGCCTCCGGCCGCATCCAGGCCGTGATCTCCGGCCGGAAATAGCTCGCCGTGCCCGTCAGGAACACGGCGAAGAGGATCCAGCCCGCCAGCAGGCCGGACCAGGTGTGCAGCCACGCCATGGACTGCCGGAAGCCGGTCTTCACGGCAGGATCCTCCCCGTAGCATGCCAATGGCCGGCCAGGACCATCGCCGCGAGCGGCAGCGCGGCGAGAAGCAGCCCCGCCACGGCCCGCGCCGCGCTGCGCGCCGCGAAGACCCAGATCGCGGCGGCGGCGTGCCCGGCCAGCCCCGCCATCATCCCCGTCAGCACCGCGTCCGCGCGCCCCATGGCCAACGCAGGGGGCAGCGCCACGGCCAGTGCGGCGGAGAGCAAGGCCCCCAGCGCGTAGCCGCCGAGGATCGCCGCCACCACCCGCACGGCGATGCCGCCGGCGCGCGCGCGGCCGCCCCCGCCAATCCATTCCATCGCGCCGCGCGCCGTCCAGGCCGTCATGCCGCAGCCCCTAACCCGGCAGGCCCGGCCGCAGCACCCGATTCTCCATCCCCGCGCCGCGCGGCAGGGGCGTTCCGCCGCGCGCACCCGAACGCAGGGGCGATCCGGTCACGGGGGCGGCCCCCTGTGGCATGAGTGGCCGCATGATCCGGACCACCCTCCATCCCCCCGTACCCCTTCGCCGGCGCGGCCTCGCGCCCCTCCTCGCGGCGCTGGCCTGCCCCACCCTGGCCTGCCCCACCCTCGCGCGGGCGCAGGAGGCCGCGCCCGAGCCGATCCCCCGCACCACCCGGCACGAGCTGGCATCGCGCGGCGGCCACCCCTTCCGCGTCTTCCTCCACGTCCCCGCCGGCGAGCCCCCGCCCGAGGGATGGCCGATGATCACCGTGCTCGATGCCAACGCCGTGATGGGCCTGGTGGTGGACACAATCCGCGTCCTCGCCTTCCTGCCGCGCGAGGCCGGGATCCGCTCCGCCGCCGTGGTCGCGGGCATCGGCTACCGGACGGACGACCCCTACGACCTCGTCCGCCGCAGCTTCGACCTCACCCCGCCGCCCGGCCGGGAGATGCCGGCCGCCGAGGGCCGCCCCGCCATGCGCACGGGCGGCGCGGACGAGCTGCTCGACTTCATCGAGGAGACGGTGAAGCCCCTGGCCCGTCGCGCGGCGCCGATCGACGCCTCGCGCCACGCCGTGCTCGGCCACTCCTTCGGCGGCCTCTTCGCGCTGCACGCCCTGTTCACCCGGCCCGGCGCCTTCCGGGATTACGTGGCCGGCAGCCCCGCCATCTGGTGGGAGGACAGCGCGGTCCTGACATCGGCGGAGCGCTTCATCGCCCGCACGGACCGCCCCGCGCCGCTGCGCCTGCTGATGACCGTGGGCGCCTACGAGCAGAGCCTCGCGCCCTGGCACGACCCGGCTTGGCGACCGCGCATGGAGATGATGCGGATGGTGGACGGGGCGCGCGAACTCGCGGACCGGCTGCGGCCCCTGCCCGGGCTGGAACTGGGCTTCGAGACGCTGCCGGACGACGGGCACATGTCCGCCTTCCCCGTGGCCGTGCAGCGCGGGCTGCGGTTCATCCTGTCGCGCTGATCGCGGCACGGCCTCGTTCCCGTCCTTCGCTTCCGGTCCGTGGCCAGGGAGAGGAAGAAGGAATTCTTCCTCTCCCCGGACCCCTCACCATCATCTTTTTCTAGTAGCTGGTCTCTTTCGGCTGACGGTGCGCCTCGGGTCGATGACCCGAGGCGACTGCAAAGGCAGGAAGGAGCCCGTCCCGCGGAAACACCGTCTCAGGACGGCATGGCGGCAGCCAGAAGGGGATCCAAGGGCCTCAGGCCCTTGGCGGGAGTTTCAGGGGGCGGCGCCCCCTGGTCCCGGACCTGTCAGGCCCAGGTCCATCAGAAGTCGAAGGCTGCCGACACGATGAGGGTGCGCGGCGAGCCCACGGTCACGAAGGTGCCGGTGGTGAGCCAGTAATCCGCCCCGAACGCGTTCTCCAGGTTGGCGCGCAGCGTGACCGGCTTGTTGGCGATCTCCGTCCTGTAGCGGGCCCCGAAGTCCACCCGCGTCCAGCCGTCGAAGCGCAGCGTGTTGGCGGTGGTGAGGTAAGAGCCCGAGGTGTGAATCACGCGCCCGTTGAGGGCGAGGCCGGGCACCCCCGGCACGTCCCAGTCCAGGCTGCCGGAGAAGGTCTTGTCCGGCACGCCCGCCGCGTCGTTGCCGCGCTCGGCGGGGTTGGTGGGGCTTGTCAGCTCGGGGTTGATGAAGGTCGCGCTGACCAGGGCGCGCAGGCCAGGCGTGATCTCGCCGAAGGCGGAGAGCTCCAGGCCGCGGTTCCGCTGCTCGCCGTCATAGGCGCGGTTGTTGGCCGCGGTGCGGATGGCGTTTGGCCGGGTGATCTGGAACACGGAAGCGGTGGTGGTGACGCTGCCCCAGTCCACGCGGACGCCGGCCTCGATCTGCTCGGACTTGTAGGGGGCGAGGACCTCGCCGGTGTTGTTGAAGCCGGGGCCGACGATCTCGCCGCGGGTCAGGCCCTGGGCGTAGTTCGCGTAGAGGGAGACGTTCTGCCAGGGCTTCACCACGATGCCGCCGAGGGGCGTCGTCGCGTCGGCGTCGTACTGGCTCGTCCGTGCCCCGGTTGCCGTGCTGTAGCTGTTCACCTGCACGTTCTGGAAGCGCACGCCGCCGGTCAGCAGGACGCGATCGTTGAAGAAGGAGAGCGTGTCGGCCAGCGCGAAGCTCGAGAACTCCGTGATCGAGGCCCGGCGCGGGTCGGTGCGCGGGGCGGTGATGGGCGGCAGCGAGGAGGGGTTGTAGATGCTGGAGGGGTAGGTGATGGCGGAGGTGATGTAGGCGTTGCCCGCATCCTGCCGGAGGCCGGAATAGGCGAGGTTGAGGGTGTGGCCGACGTTGAGGAGGTTGAACCGGAAGTTGGCGCCGGCCGTCCCGCTGACGACCCGCGTGTAGGAGTCGTAGAGGGCGTTGGTGACCCGGAAGTCGCCGAGCTCGTTGGCGCCGCCCGGGCGGGAATCGGGGAAGGTCTGCTCGTTCCAGCCGTCGCGGTAGCCCACGGCCCCGTAGACGGTCACCCAGTCCGCCACGTCGTACTCGGCCCGGGTAGCGATGGTGCTGTCCTGCTGGCGCAGCCGGGTGCCGGGGAACCAGTTGCTGCGCGAATCCGGCACGGAGGGGATATAGGGAATGGCGCTGGAGAGGGTGAGCTGCGGGCGGAAGTTCCGGGTGTCGTCACGCTGGAAGATGCCGTCCACGGACAGGCGGAACCGGTCCCCGCGATAGTCCAGCCCTAGCGCGGCGAGGCCGCTGCGGAGGTTGCCGTCCTCGATGGAGGCCTCGCCGTCGCGGTACAGCCCGTTGAAGCGCACGCCCCACTCGTTGTTCGCGCCGTAGCGGCGCGCCAGGTCGGCCTGGATGCCGAAATTGCCGTCGCTGATGAAGACCGGCGTCAGGCGGGTCAGCGGGTCGTCGCCGGCCCGCTTGGTGATGACATTGATCGCGCCGCCGATGCTGCCGCCGGGCGCGATGCCGTTGATGAGCGCGCCGGGGCCGCGGAGGAGCTCGATCCGCTCGATGTACTGCGCCTGGGCGCGGTTGGAGGAGATCAGCCCGAACAGGCCGTTCAGCCCGACATCCGAGGATCCCACCTGGAAGCCGCGGATGGAGAAGGTGTCGTCGAAGCCGTTGGCACCGGTGGTGAGGCGGACGGAGGAGTCGTTGATCAGCGTGTCGGCGATGGTGCGCGCCTGCTGGTCCTCCACGACCTGCGACGTGAAGCTCGTCGTGCTGAAGGGGGAGTCCATCAGGCTGCGGCTGCCGAGCAGCCCGAGCGACCCGCCCTGCGCGACCTGGCCGCCGGCATAGGCCGGCTGCAGGGTGCCCGGGGCCCCCGCGGCGGTGACATCCACCATCGGCACGGCGACGGGCGCGGCGCCCGACCCGGCCGCGGCCTGCCCCGTGGCGGTTCCGGCCGCCTGTTGGGCCACCTGCCGGGTCGCCTCCTGGGCCGGGGCTTGGGCCTGGGCTTGAACCGAGAGGGCGAGGCCGCACGCCACCACGGCGCCGGTGAGGGTCCTGGTGCCCGTCGCCGGGCGCGGACAGGGCGCGGGGATGCCGTCCGTCGTGCCTGTCGCCCTGACGGGAGGGGCGACCTGGGCTGCTGTATTCTGCCGACGGGCTACGCTCACCAGGCCGCTCCTTCACGCTGACGTGTGGCGGCGAAGTAAGTGAGAATGGCTATCAGTGTCAAACGCCGTCGCGGCTCTGCGTTCCAGTTGCGCGGTGCCACCGCGTTCCGGCTGCGGGAGCCGCCGCGGTGCCGCCCGTGCGCGGGCATGTGGCGCCTGCGCCTCGCCACTCCGGCCGGGCTGCCCCTCCCTGGACTTCACGCGTTCGTGTCGATAGGTTCCGCCCCATGCGCCGGTGGCCCGGAAGGGCTGAAACGGGAATGCGCGACGTGGCGATCCCCGCCACCGATCCGCAGCTGCCCCCGCAACTGTAGGCGACGGCGACGGCCCCCGATGCCATTGCGCCCACCGGCGCGAGAAGGCGGGACCGTCAGGCGGGCGCGTGCCCGCCACGTCGCGAGCCAGGAGACCGGCCGGCGCAGATGTTGTCTCGCGCGTGCCGGGCGGGGAGCACCGGCGTAAACGGACCCAGGGCGCGCCGGCCATCCGGCGCGCCTCCGTCATGCGAGCACGACGCAAGCCCGTTCCGGCCATCCCTGGCCGGGGCGAAACGCGGACCGTGCAACGGAGGCACCCCGGGATGAAACGCCGGATCCTCGCCCTGATCGCCATTGCTCCCATGGGGCCGGCCATCGCTCAGGACGTCTCGACCAACCCCGCCACCGTGCCCGAGGTGGTGGTGACCGCAACCCGCGTCCCGACGCCGCAGGAGCGCATCCCCGCCGCCGTCACGGTGATCGACCGCCGGACCATCGAGGAGAACGGGTACACCACCCTCGCCGAGGCCCTGGCGGTCGTGCCGGGCTTCCGGCTCGTGCAGTCCGGCGGCCTCGGCCAGCAGGCCTCCGGCTTCGCGCGCGGGACCAACGCGCGCCAGGTGCTGGTGCTGCTGAACGGCGTGCCGATCAACGACCCCTCGGACCCGAACGGCGCCTTCAACTTCGGCAACGAGCTGCTGGGCGACATCGAGCGGATCGAGGTGGTGCGCGGCCCCGCCTCCTCCGTCTACGGCTCCGCCGCGATCGGCGGCGTGGTGAACCTCATCACCCGCGCCGCCCCGGCCGACCGCGCCGCGGCGCCCTATTTTGAGGCCGCGGGCGGCAGCCGCTCCACGGTGCGCGGCCACGCCGGCGTGGGCGGCACCCTCGGCGCCTTCGACTACCAGCTCACCGGCCAGAGCCTCTCCACCCGCGGCAGCAACGCCGTAGCCCCGCGCTTCACGAACAACCTCGGGGAGCGGGACGGGCTGCGCTCCGCCGTCGGCACGGCCCGGCTCGGCCTGACCCTCGGCGAGACGGTGCCGGGCGAGTTCCTTGGCCGTACCCGGATCGAGGGCTTCGTGCGCGGCCGGGAGAACACGCTCGGCCTCGACAACGTGCCGAACGACGACCCGAACTACACCGCCCAGGACCGGTCCTGGTTCGGCTACCTGCGCGGCACGGCGGACCTGTTCGGCGGCGCCTGGAGCACGCGCCTTACCCTCTCCGGCAGCCACAACCGGCGCCGCTACACCAACCTGCCGGACGTGGCGAACCCCTTCGCCACGGCGGACGACCTCTACCGCGCCGAGCGGCGGGCGGTGTTCTTCGACAACACCGTGCGCCTGCCGAATGCCGGCGCCCTGACCGACGTGGCGGTGCTGTTCGGCGGCCAGTGGGAGAAGGAGACCGCCGACAGCGCGAACGGCTCCGCCTTCTTCCGCACGACCGTGGACGCCTCCCAGCGCTCCGCCGCCGGCTACGTCTCGGCCCAGGGGCGTCTCTTCGACCGCCTGGACCTGAACGCCGGCCTGCGGCACGACGGGCCGGAGGACTACGACGGCTTCACGAGCTGGCGCCTCGGCGGCGTGCTCGCCCTTCCCGAGATCGCCTCCCGCCTGCGCTCCTCCGCCGGCACCGCCTTCAAGGCCCCCTCCCTCTTCCAGCGCTTCGGCACCATCACCGGCTTCTTCCAGGGCAACCCGGACCTGAAGCCGGAGGAGAGCTTCTCCTGGGAGGCCGGCATCGAGACGGACGTGACCTCCTGGGCCACGGTCTCGGCCCTCTACTTCGACAACCGGCTGAGGAACCTGATCAACTACGACGCGAGCTTCACCACCCTGCTCAACGTCGAGCGCGCGCGGATCCGCGGCGGGGAGTTCTCCCTCACGGTGCGGCCCGCCGACTGGCTCTCCCTCACCGGCACCTGGACCGTGCAGGAGGCGCGCGACACCACCAACGACCAGCCCCTGGCCCGGCGCGCGCGCAACCTCGCCACCCTGACCGCCCGCCTCTCCGCGCCCGTGCCCTGGGGCGGGCCGCAGGGCGGCCGCGTGACCGTGGTGCCCGAGCTGATCTACACCGGACCCTCCCCCGAAGGCGCCTTCGCCCGCTACAACGACGACGGCACCTCCATCACGGCACCGGGGAAGAACCGCGCCGGCACGGTGTTCAACCTCACCGCCACGGTGCCGGTGATCGAGAAGGTCTCGGGCTTCGTGGAGATCCGGAACCTCGGCAACTCCCGCTACGAGCCGGCAAACGGCTTCGTCATCCCGGGGCGGAGCGCGCTGGCAGGAATCCGCGGGACGTTCTAATCCCTCGGTTCCGGTCCGTGGCCAGGGAGAGGAAGAAGGAATTCTTCCTCTCCCCGGACCCCTCACCATCATCTTCTTCTAGGCTTTGGCCTTTGCCCGGCTGACGGTGCGCCTCGGCTCTTGGAGCCGAGGCGACTGCGGGGGCAGGAAGGGTGCCGGTCGTGGAGGGCTGACCCATCCGGTCAGTCCCGCGGCAGCCCGATGCAGGTCCAGGAGGCTCAGCCTCCTGGTGGGGGTTCCAGGGGGCAAAGCCCCCTGGTCCGGCCAGCAGCACGCGCCCGGCACTGGACATAAGGATATCTTTAAGAGAGTATGGGACTGGGAAGTGGCCTGATTATCCTGCCGGGACCGGTTCCGGGCGGCGTCGGCCGCTTCCGGAACTGTCGTGCAGGACCATTGCCCCATGTCCCGACCGCATCTCCTCGACGCCCTTCGCGACCGCGTGCTCCTCTGCGACGGCGGGATGGGCAGCCGCGTGCAGGTCATGGATCTGGAGGTGGACCGGGACTACTGGGGCCGGGAGAACTGCACCGACGTCCTCGTCCTCTCCCGCCCGGACATCGTGCGGGAGATCCATCGGGGCTACTACGAGGCCGGCGCCGACATGGTGCTGACCAACACCTTCGGCGGCTCTCCCATCACGCTCGGGGAGTTCGAGCTGGAGGACCGCGCCTTCGAGCTGAACAAGGTGGCGGTGGAACTCGCGCGGGAGGCGGCGGAGGGCTTCGCCGACGGGCGCCACCGCTGGGTGATCGGCGATATCGGGCCGGGGACGAAGCTGCCCTCCCTCGGCAACGTCACCTACGACGCGCTGGAGGCGGCGCTCCTCACCCAGTGCCGCGGCCTCATCGCGGGCGGGGCGGACGCGCTGCTGACCGAGACGAACCAGGACACGCTCTTCATCAAGGCCGCGGTGAACGCGGCCAAGATCGCGCGCGCCGAGGCGAAGTCCGACATCCCGATCTTCGTGCAGGTGACGGTGGAGACGACTGGCACCCTGCTGGTCGGGCCCGACATCGGCGCCGCCGCGGCGGTGGTGCACTCGCTCGACGTGGACCTGATGGGGCTGAACTGCGCCACCGGCCCGCAGGAAATGGCGGAGCACGTCCGCTGGCTCTCCCAGAACTGGCCGGGCCTGCTCTCCTGCCAGCCCAATGCCGGGCTTCCGGAGCTGGTGGACGGCAAGACCCACTACCCGCTCGGCCCCTCCGAGCTGGCGAGCTGGATGGAGCGCTTCGTCACCGAGGACGGGCTGAACCTCATCGGCGGCTGCTGCGGTACCTCCACCCCGCATATTGCGGCGCTGGACGCGATGCTGCGCAAGCGCGGCGGGGCCGCACACCGGCCGGCGCCGGTGCGGCGCAGCCCGGTCTGGGTTCCCTCCGTTGCGTCCCTCTACGCCCCGGTGCCCCTGCGGCAGGAGAACAGCTACTTTTCCATCGGCGAGCGCTGCAACGCGAACGGCTCCAAGGCCTGGCGGGAGAGGCAGGCGGCGCATGACTGGGACGGTTGCGTCACCATGGGCCGCGACCAGATCGGCGAGGGCTCGAACTCCCTCGACATCTGCACCGCCTTCGTCGGCCGCAACGAGATGGAGGAGATGAACGAGGTGGTCCGGCGCTTCACCAGCAGCGTGAACGCGCCGCTGGTGATCGATTCCACCGAGACGCCGGTTATCGAGGCGGCGCTGAAACTGCATGGCGGCAAGCCCATCATCAACTCGATCAACTTCGAGGACGGCGAGGGGCACGCGACGGACCGCATGATCCTCGCCAAGAAGTTCGGCGCCGCCGTGATCGCGCTCACCATCGACGAGGTGGGCATGGCCAAGACCGCCGAGGACAAGCTGCGGATCGCCACCCGGCTGGTGGAGTTCGCCTGCGACCGTCACGGGCTGCCGCAGTCCGACCTGATGATCGACCCCCTGACCTTCACCATCGCGACGGGGAATGAGGACGACCGCAAGCTCGGCGTCTGGACGCTGGACGGCATCCGCATGATCCGGGAGCGTTTCCCGGACATCCAGATCATGCTCGGCCTGTCCAACATCTCCTTCGGCCTGAACCCGGCCGCTCGGCACGTGCTGAACTCGGTCTTCCTCGACCACGCCGTGAAGGCGGGTATGACGGGCGCCATCGTCCACGTCTCCAAGATCAAGCCCCTGCACCAGATCCCGGCCGAGGAGGTGAAGGTCGCCGAGGACCTGATCTTCGACCGCCGGACCGAGGACTACGATCCCCTGCAGAAGCTGCTGGAGATCTTCGCCGGCCGGAAGGCCGCCGACACGGGCGCGAAGAAGAAGGCCGAGACGGTCGAGGGCCGCCTGAAGGACCGCATCGTCGAAGGCGACCGCAAGGGCCTGGACGACGAGCTGGCCGATGCGCTGGCGAAGGGCATCGCGCCGATCGAGATCATCAACAACATCCTGCTCGACGGGATGAAGGTGGTGGGCGAGCTCTTCGGCGCCGGCAAGATGCAGCTTCCCTTCGTGCTGCAGAGCGCGGAGACGATGAAGGCGGCCGTCGCCTATCTGGAGCCCCACATGGAGCGGGCCGAGGGGCAGGAGAAGGGCACCATCGTGCTCGCCACCGTGAAGGGCGACGTGCACGACATCGGCAAGAACCTCGTGGACATTATCCTCACCAACAACGGCTACCGGGTCGTCAACCTCGGCATCAAGGTGCCGCTGGCGGACATGGTGGCCGCGGCGAAGGAGCACCGCGCGCACGCCATCGGCATGTCCGGCCTGCTGGTGAAGTCCACCGTCGTGATGCGCGAGAACCTGGAGGAGATGACGCGCATCGGCCTCGACATCCCCGTGATGCTCGGCGGCGCGGCGCTGACGCGCAACTACGTGGAGGACGACTGCGTGAAGGCCTACGCCTCCGGCCGCGTCGCCTACGCGCGCGATGCTTTCGACGGGCTGCACCTGATGGACAAGGTCGTCGGCAACGGCTTCGACGACTACCTGGCCGCGCTGCAGACGAAGCGCGTGGACAAGTCCCGCAAGGAGCGCCGCACCCTCGGCACCGCCGATGCGCGCGGCTTCGCCCCGGTGGACGTGGCCTACGCCCAAGCGCGCCGCCGCCGGCTGGCCACGGAGACGCAGGCCCCGACGCCGCCCTTCTGGGGCGCCCGCGTGATCGAGGCCGCGCCGAAGGCCGTGGTGCCCTTCATCAATGAGCGGAGCCTGTACCAGTTCCAGTGGGGCTTCCGGAAGCAGGGCCGCTCGCTGGACGACTTCCTGGGCTGGGCGAAGCAGGAGTTGCGGCCCGTGCTGCAGCGGATGCTGCGTATCACGGCGGAGCAGGAGATCCTGCGGCCGCAGGCGATCTACGGCTACTGGAAGTGCGCCGGCCAGGGCAACGACCTGATCCTGTTCGAGGAGGACGGCGTAACCGAGGCCGTGCGCTTCAACCTCCCGCGCCAGCCGAAGGAGGACGGGGATTGCATCGCCGACCTCGTGACGGACATTGAGGACGGCCGTGACGTGATCGGCCTGCAGGTGGTCACGGTCGGCCAGAAGGCCTCCGACATCGCGCGGGAGTGGTTCGAGGACAACCGCTACCAGGACTACCTCTACCTCCACGGCCTGAGCGTGGAGATGGCGGAGGCGATGGCGGAGTACGTGCACAAGCGCATCCGCGCCGAGCTCGGCTTCGCCGGGGAGGACGACCGCGACATGGACCGCATGCTGCAGCAGGGCTACCGCGGCGGCCGCTACTCCTTCGGCTACCCGGCCTGCCCGCGGCTGGAGGACCAGGTCCCGCTGCTGCGGCTCCTCGGCGCGGACCGCATCGGCGTCTCCATCAGCGACGAGTGGCAGCTCCACCCCGAGCAGTCCACGAGCGCGATCGTCCTGCACCACCCGCGGGCGAAGTACTTCATGGTGTAGCGCCCCGGAGTCACTCGCACCCCCTTACTGCGGATGCACGGGTGGCGCCCGCCGCCACCCGCGCGGCCGCCGCACGCGCTCCCGCATGAAGGTGAGGACGCCGGAGAGGATGATGATCGCCACGCCCAGGCCCATCACCGCGTCGATCCCGTCGCCGAAGACTGTGTAGCCAAACAGGATCGCCCAGATCATCTGGCTGTACTGCGCGGGCGCCACCAGGCTTGCCTCGATCCGGCTGGAAGCCATCATCACCAGCACGTTGGCCAGCGCCATCAGCAGCCCGTAGCCGAGAATCCACGCCCACTGCATCGGCGTGGGCCAGACGAAGCCCGGCAGCATCAGCAGCCCGGCGCCGAGCACGGGGCCGACAAGGCCCGCGCCGTAGAGGGAGAGGCGCGTCTCCGTCCGCCCGAAGGCCCGCATCATTACTACGGTCACGGCGCCGGAGAGGCCGCCGACCACCGCGCCGAGATGCCCGATGTTCAACTCCCGGAAGCCCGGCCGCAGCACCACCAGCACGCCCGCGAAGCCCATCAGCACTGCGCCCCAGCGGCGCCACCCCACCCTCTCGCCGAGGAAGGCCACGGAGAGGATCGTGACGAAGGTCGGCATGAGGAAGAGGAGGGAGAAGGCCTCCGCCATGGAGAGGTGGGTGAAGGCCGTGACGCTGCCGACGCTGCCGGTGAAGCCCGCCACGGCGCGCATCACCCACATGGCGCGGTTCCGCGCCCGGAACACGCCGGAGAGGCTCTCCCCCGGCCCGCGGATGAAGGGCAGGGCGACGATGCCGGAGAGGGCGCCGAAGAACACCGCCTCATAGGCCGAGAGCGAGCCGTGCAGCAGCTTCACGGAGGCATCGCTGACGGCGTAGGCGGCATAGGCCAGGAAGGCGAGCAGCACGCCCTGCGCGGATCGGTCCATGCGCCCGCCCATAGACGAAATGCTGCGCTGCGACATCACCCGGACGCGCGAGGCAGCCCGGTGATTGGACAAGCCCGCCCTGCCGGTCTGGAATGACGGGCATGACCGATTCCTGGCGCCTCTCCGCAACCGAGCTGGCCTCCCGCATCCGCGCCCGCGAGCTCTCCGCCGAGGAGGCGGCGCGCGACGCCCTGGCCCGGCTGGACAGGGCCAACCCCGCCATCAACGCGGTGGTCCAGTTCATGCCGGAGGAGGCCCTGGCCGCCGCCCGCGCCGTGGACGCGGCCATCGCGCGCGGCGAGGACCCCGGCCCGCTCGCCGGCGTGCCCGTGACCACCAAGGTGAACGTGGACCAGAAGGGCCACGCCACCACCAACGGCCTGCGCATCCAGAAGGACATGGTCGCAGGGGCCGACAACCCCGTGGTGTCCAACCTGCGGAAAGCGGGCGCGGTCATCATCGGCCGCACCAACACCCCCGCCTTCTCGCTCCACTGGTTCACCCGCAACGCGCTGCACGGCCACACGCGCAACGCCCGCAACCCCGCCCTCACCCCCGGCGGCTCCTCCGGCGGCGCGGCCTCCGCCACCGCCGCGGGGATCGGCGCCATCGGGCACGGCACGGATATCGGCGGCTCCGTCCGCTACCCCGCCTATGCCTGCGGCATCCACGGGCTGCGCCCCACCATCGGCCGCATCCCCGCCTGGAACCCCGGTGGGGCGGAGCGCGCGATCGGGGCCCAGCTCATGGCCGTCTCCGGCCCGCTCGCCCGCTCCATCGCCGACATTCGCCTCGCACTCCAGGCCATGTCCGCCCCCGATCCCCGCGACCCCTGGTGGGTGCCCGCCCCCCTGCAGGGCGCGCCCTTCCCCAAGCGCGCTGCCCTCTGCGTGCGCCCCGAGGGCATGGCCACCACCCCGGAGGTGGAGAGGGCCGTCCGCGCCGCCGGCCGCCGCCTGCAAGACGCCGGCTGGACCGTGGCCGAGACCCCGGTCCCCCCCATGCGGGAGCCCGCCCGCCTCCAGGCCCTGCTCTGGCTCGCCGAGAGCCGCCGCGGCCTGAAGCGCGCCCTGGCCGAGGAGAACGACCCCGACGCCAACTTCGTCTTCGCGCAGATGGAGCGCCTCTGCCCCGAGCCGGACATGAACGGCTTTCAGGACGCCCTTCAGGCCCGCGCCGGCTACCTGCGGGAGTGGAGCCTCTTCCTCGAGCGCTACCCCGTGGCCCTCATGCCCGTCTCCGCCGAGCCGCCCTTCCCCGACCTGCTGGACCTCGAATCCCCCGAGGCCTTCGACCGGGTGATCGAGGCCCTTCTCCCCCAGGTCGGCCTGCCGCTGATGAGCCTGCCCGGCCTGGCCGTCACCACCGACCTCTCCGGCCCCGCGCCGCTCGGCGTCCAGCTCGTCGCCGGCCGCTACCGGGAGGACATCCTGCTGGAGGCGGGCGCCCTTCTGGAGACGAGGATCACCATCGCCGGGTAGGCGCAGGGCTGGGATGCGAAGCCGCCGGTTGCGGCGGGCCTTCCCTGCCCCGATATGGGGGGGTGTCGTGAGGCCCGTGCCTCACCCTGCCTGCTCACCCTTCCTGCGCCGACCCACCGCGCCACGCCCCTCCACCGAGGAGGGCTGCCGCGTCCAGGCGCCCCAAACCATCGGACGCCTGTCACACATGCCCTTCGACGCCCTTCCCGCGCCCCTGCGCGATGCCCTGGCCACCCGCGGCTATGCCACGGCCACCCCCGTCCAGACCGCCGTCCTGGCGGAGGAGACGGCCGGGCGCGACCTCCTCGTCTCCGCCCGCACCGGCTCCGGCAAGACCGTCGCCTACGGCCTCGCCATGGCGGGCGACCTGCTGGGGGAGGGAAACCGCCTGCCCCCGCCCGGCGCCCCCCTCGCCCTCATCGTCGCCCCCACCCGCGAGCTCGCGCTCCAGGTGAAAACGGAGCTGACCTGGCTCTACGGCCCCTCCGGCGGCCGCGTCGTCTCCTGCGTGGGTGGCATGGACCCGGTGGCGGAGCGCCGCGCGCTCCAGAACGGCGCTCACATCGCCGTCGGCACCCCCGGCCGCGTGCGCGACCACATCGAGCGCAACAACCTCCGCACCGATGCCGTCCGCGCCGTGGTGCTGGACGAGGCCGACGAGATGCTGGACCTCGGCTTCCGCGAGGAGCTGGAGGCCATCCTCGGCGCCCTCCCGGCCGAGCGCCGCACCCTCCTCTTCTCCGCTACCGTCCCCGCGCCCATCGCCCGCATGGCGAAGGAGTTCCAGCGCGACGCGATGCGCCTCGAGGTCTCCTCGAAGGACGAGCCGCACGGCGACATCACCTATCGCGCGGCGCTGGTCTCCTCCGGCGACGTGGAACGCGCCGTGGTGAACGCCCTCCGCCTGGAGGACTCGCCGATCTCCATGGTGTTCTGCTCCACCCGCGCGGCGGTGAATCGGTTCCACGGCAACCTGACGGAGCGCGGCTTCGAGACGGTGGCCCTCTCCGGCGAGCTGTCCCAGGCCGAGCGCACCCGGGCCCTGCAGTCGCTCCGCGACGGCAAGGCCCGCATCTGCGTGGCCACCGACGTGGCCGCCCGCGGCATCGACCTGCCCGAACTGGGCCTGGTGATCCACGCCGAGCTCCCGCGCGACCCGGAGACCCTCCTCCACCGCTCCGGCCGCACCGGCCGGGCCGGGCGCAAGGGCACCAGCCTTCTCATCGTCCCCCCCTCCCGCCGCCGCATCGCGGAGCGCCTGATCCAGGCCGCCCGCGTCCAGGCCGAGTGGGGCCCGGCCCCCTCCGCCGAGCAGGTGCGCGCCAAGGACGCCGAGCGCATCGCCGCCCGCGCCACCGAGATCCTGGGCGAGGAGATCGCGGAGGAGGACCTGGCCATCGCCCGGACCCTCACCGGCCTCCAGGGCACCCCGAAGGACGACAGCGCCGGCTGGAGCCAGACCGACAGCGCCGCCCCCACCGGCGTGGACCCCCTGGCCCTCGCCGCCGCCCTGGTGAAGCTCCTCCGCGCCCCCCTCCCGGCCCCCGAGGAACTGACCTCCGTCACCGACCGCCCCCGCCGCACCCCGGGCGACTACGACGCCCCCCGCGGCGCCGGCGGCCCGCCCTCCTCCTCCGAGGGCGTGTGGTTCCGCGTCTCCGTCGGCCGCGACGGCCAGGCCGACCCGCGCTGGATGCTTCCCTTCCTCTGCAAGCGCGGCGACGTCTCCCGCGCGGAGATTGGCCGCATCCGCATCCAGGGCAACGAGAGCCAGGTAGAGATCGCCCCCTACGCCGCGGCACACTTTGCGGCCAATGCCCGCCGCCCCGGTGGCGAGGACGCCCACATCCGCATCGACCCGATGCAGCCGATCCCGGCCGGCCGCGGCCCGCG
This sequence comes from Pararoseomonas sp. SCSIO 73927, assembly GCF_037040815.1. Classification (NCBI taxonomy): domain Bacteria; kingdom Pseudomonadati; phylum Pseudomonadota; class Alphaproteobacteria; order Acetobacterales; family Acetobacteraceae; genus Pararoseomonas; species Pararoseomonas sp. SCSIO 73927. The sequence goes on along the minus strand of NZ_CP146232.1, from coordinate 978,857 downwards.
CCGCCCGCCGCGGCGCTGAGGCGGGCGCCGGGGGAGGGCAGGGCCCGCACCCGCCGGACCGCCCGACATCTTTCTTGCCTTCCCGGATCGACCGGCTCGACTACAAAGGTCGCGCGTACTCGCGTGCCGGAGGTCGTCAGGATCTCCCAGTTCTTGGGGAGGGCCGAAATGCGCGCCATGATCCTATCGCTCCTGCAGCCGCCAAGGCCGGGAGTGGACGTGCACGGAACCTACAAGCGCATCGCGCTCTACGTCCGCGCACTTCACGCGCAAGGTTTCAGCGTCGAGATCGCCTACTACGTCACCGATGCGGAGGTGGCGCCCTCGGCCGATCTCGGGGCGGCCGCGCGGAAGCAGGAAGCAGCGGAGGCCGCGTACTGGGGCTTCCCGGTCCGGGTCCACCTCCTCAGGCGGCGCGCCTACCCCACCACCTTCGCGAACTACTACCTCCGCGGCATCGCCTCCGCCGGCAACCAGCCGGCCATGGCCCCCTGGGCCGGGCCAGCGCAGGCCGAGGGCGTGGGAGCCCTCCTGGACAGCGGCCCCGATCTCGTCGTCGTCAACAACCTGCACGCGACCTGCGCCCTGCTTCAGGCGGGCAGGCGCCCGAAGCGCCTTTTCGCGGATCTGGACGACGTGCAGCACCTCGTCCGCCTGCGCTGGTGCCGGACGCCGCCCTTATCGGTGGGCAAGGCGCTGATGCTGTCCCACATTCCCGCGCTGCTCCTGGCCGAACGGAAGGCCGCGTCGCTCGCGGAGCGCATGTTCGTCTGCTCGGAGGCCGACCGCAGGCACCTCGCCCGCCTCGGCTTCCCGAGGGTGACCGTCGTGCCGAACGCGGCCGAGATCCCGCCCCACCCGGCCAAGCCGACGGACGAGCCCACCCTGACCTTCGTCGGCGGCATCGGGCACACGCCGAACCGCGAGGCGGCGGAGCGCATGGTCCGGCACATCTTTCCCCTGGTACGCGCGCGCCGGGCGGATGCCCGGCTGATCATCGCCGGGCAGGGAAGCGAGGAGCTGGGGCCCGCCACCGGCAACCCGCCGGGCGTGGAGTTCCGCGGCTTCGTGCCGGATATCGAGGCGCTCTACGACCGCACGGCCGTGTTCGTCTGCCCGATGCTGAACGGAGGCGGCACGCGCATCAAGCTCCTGGACGCGGCCGCCTACGGCCTGCCGGTCGTGTCCACCAGGATGGGCGCGAGCGGCATTCTGTTCGAGGACGGGCGCGACGCCCTGCTCCGCGATTCCGACCAGGCCTTCGCCGAGGCGTGCCTGCACCTGCTGTCTCACCCCGCGGAGGCCCGGCGGCTCGGCTCGGCCGCGCGGCGGCTCATGCAGGACAGCTACGATGCCCGGGCCATCCAGCGGCAGCTCGGGGCGATGTTCGCGCCGCAGCCCGTGGCCTGACACCGGGAAGCGGGGAGGGCAGGACCCTCCCCGGGGGGCGCCTCAGTGCCGGAAGTGGCGCATCCCCGTCAGGACCATCGCCAGCCCGGCCTCGTCGGCGGCCGCGATCACCTCGCCGTCGCGCATGGAGCCGCCGGGCTGGATCACCGCCGTCGCGCCCGCCGCCGCCGCGGCCTGCAGCCCGTCCGCGAAGGGGAAGAAGGCGTCGGAGGCCACCACGGAGCCCTGGGCGAGCGGCGTGTCCAGCCCGGCCGCCTTGGCGGCCTCGGCGGACTTCCAGGCGGCGATGCGGGCGCTGTCCACCCGGCTCATCTGCCCCGCGCCGATGCCCACCGTCGCGCCGCCCTTCGCATAGACGATCGCGTTCGACTTCACGTGCTTGCAGACCCGGAAGGCGAAGATCAGGTCCCGCATCTCCTGCGCGCTCGGCTCGCGCTTCGTCACCACCTTCAGGTCGGCCACCGCCACGCGCCCGGCATCGCGGGACTGGGCCAGGAACCCGCCGCCGACGCTGCGGAACGTCATCCCCGGTGCCGCCGCATCCGGCAGCCCGCCCGTCAGCAGCAGGCGCAGGTTCTTCTTCCGCGCGAAGATCGCGCGCGCCGCGTCATCCGCGTCCGGCGCGATCACCACCTCGGTGAAGATGGAGGTGATCCGCTCCGCCGCCGCCGCGTCCAGCACCCGGTTGGCGGCGATGATCCCCCCGAAGGCGGAGACGGGGTCGCAGCGCAGCGCCGCGTCCCAGGCCGCGTTCAGGTCGCCCGCCACCGCCACGCCGCAGGGGTTGGCGTGCTTGACGATGACGATCGCCGGCTCCTCGAACTCCGCCACCGCCTCAAAGGCCGCGTCCGTGTCATTGAGGTTGTTGTAGGACAGCTCCTTGCCCTGCACCTGCTCGGCCGTCGCGATCCCCGGGCGGTGCGTCCCGTCCACGTAGAAGGCGGCCTTCTGGTGGGGGTTCTCGCCGTAGCGCAGGGTCTGCTTCAGCATCCCCGGCACGGAGAGGCGGGGCGGGAAGTCCTGCTCCAGCTCCCCCGCGAACCAGCGGGAGATGGCAGCGTCATAGGCCGCCGTGCGGGCATAGGCGGCGGCGGCGAGGGTCTTGCGGGTGGCAAGGGACGTCCCGCCCGTCTCCGCGATCTCCTTACCCACCGTCACCAGCTGCTCCGGCTCCGTCAGCACGGCCACATGGGCGTGGTTCTTGGCGGCGCTGCGGATCATCGCCGGCCCGCCGATGTCGATGTTCTCGACGCAGTCCTCGTAGCTGGCCCCGCGCGCCACCGTCGCCTCGAAAGGGTAGAGATTCACGCAGACCAGGTCGATCGGCGCGATCCCGTGCGCCTCCACCTGCGCCACGTGCTCCGGCACGTCCCGGCGGAACAGCAGCCCGCCATGCACCCCCGGCACCAGGGTCTTCACCCGCCCGTCCAGGATCTCCGGAAACCCCGTGTGGTCGGACAGCTCCTTCACGGGAATCCCGGCCTCCCGCAGGGCCTTCGCCGTGCCGCCGGTGGAGAGGATCTCCGCCCCCTGGGCGGCTAGGGTGCGGGCGAACTCCACCAGCCCCGTCTTGTCGGAGACGGAGAGGAGGGCGCGTCGGATCGGGAGGCTGGCCATGGGCTGGGCGGATAGCGCGCGGCGGCCCCGGACGGAAGGCGAAACGGGCGCGGGGCTGCCGCGACGCGCGCCCGGGGGCGAGTCGTGCGTGGGAACGGGCCGTAAACCCGCTTGTGGCCACCTTAGGGGCAGAACCACCACATCTTGTGGCTGGCCGCCCGGGAACGCGTGTCAGCGATTCGTTCGCGCGACTCGGACGACCCTACTGATTCCCGGTCATTTCCGCCCGGCCGCGTTCGGCATGTGTTCGGCCCCCGACTCGGACCGCCGGGAACACTCCGTTGCACTGCACCTCGTCAACCCTGGCGGGGACAGGGCGTTCCCCTGCCCGGGCCATGCGCCCTGCCAGCCGAGGTGCCCATGCCCGAACCCGCCACCCGCCCCCTTCTTACCGGCCGGCGCGCCCTCGTCACCGGCGCCTCCTCCGGCATCGGCTTCGCCGTGGCGAAGGCCCTGGCGACCGCCGGCGCGGCCGTGGCCGTGAACTACCACTCCAGCCGCGGACCGGCGGAAGCGCTGGTGGAGGAGATCCGGTCCACCGGCGGCACCGCCATCGCCCTCGGCGCCGACGTCTCGGAGGAGGCCGAGGCCGCCCGGCTGGTGGACGAGACGGTGGCCGCGCTCGGCGGCCTGGACCTGCTCGTGGCCAATTCCGGCATCCAGAAGGACGCCCCGCTCGGCGAGATGACCCTGAAGGACTGGCAGGCCGTGATCGGCGTGAACCTCACCGGCCAGTTCCTCTGCTGCCGGGAGGCGGTGCGGGCCTTCCGGGCCGGGCAGGATCGCCCCGGCCGCGCCCGCGCCAGCATCGTCTGCATGTCCTCCGTCCACGAGATCATCCCCTGGGCCGGCCACGTGAACTACGCCGCGGCCAAGGGCGGCGTGCGCATGATGATGCAGACCCTGGCCCAGGAACTGGCGCCGGAGCGCATCCGGGTGAACGCCGTCGCCCCCGGCGCCATCCGCACCCCCATCAACGAGGACGCCTGGGGCACGGAGGAGGCGCTGCAGAAACTGCTGCGCCTGATCCCCTACGGCCGCATCGGGGAGCCGGAGGACGTGGCCCGCGCCGTCACCTGGCTCCTCTCCGACGAGGCCGAATACGTCACCGGCACCACCCTCTTCGTCGATGGCGGGATGAGCCTCTACCCCGAATTCGTCGGCAACGGCTGAGCCCGCGCGCCCGGACCCGCGCGCCCGGAAGCGTGAAGCCGCCCCGCCGCAAACGGGGCCGCCCCTCCGCTGTTCACCCCCGACGCGCGTCTAACCCATGTGAACGAAAGGGTCCCGATGGCAGAGCCGATCGAGAACCACGGCATCGTCGGCGACCTCCGCACCGCCGCCCTGGTGGGCCTCGACGGCACCGTGGACTTCCTCTGCTGGCCCCGCTTCGATAGCCCGAGCGTCTTCGCCTCCCTCCTCGACGACGAGAAGGGCGGCCACTTCGCCCTCGCGCCCGTGCTGAACGGCGCCCGCCACCGCCAGCTCTACCTGCCCGATACCAACGTGCTGCTGACCCGCTTCCTCTCGAAGGAGGGGGTGGCGGAGATCTCGGACTACATGGCCCTCGGCCCCACCCAGCGCCTGGTGCGCCGGGCCAAGGCCATCCGCGGTTCCCGCGACTTCTGCATGCGCTGCGCCCCCCGCCTGGACTACGCCCGCGCGCAGCACGCGGTGCGGGAGGAGGAAGGCACGATCGTCTTCGAGACCCCGGGCCGTTCGCTCCGCCTCCGCGCCACCGTGCCGCTGCGGATCGAGGGCGGCGACGCGGTCGCCGAGTTCACCCTCGCCCCCAATGAATCCGCCGCCTTCGTGCTGGAGGATGCCGCCCACGGCCACGCCCTTCCCGCCGACCCGATGGAGGTGGCGGAGTGCTTCAAGCACACCGCCGATTCCTGGCGCGCCTGGAGCGCCCGCTCCACCTATCGCGGCCGCTGGCGCGACACGGTGAACCGCTCCGCCCTCGCGCTGAAGCTGATGACCTCGGCCGAGCACGGCTCCATCGTCGCCGCCCCCACCTTCGGCCTGCCCGAGACCATCGGCGGCGTCCGCAACTGGGACTACCGTTTCACCTGGATCCGCGACGCCGCGTTCACCGTCTACGCCTTCCTGCGCCTGGGCCACACCGCGGAGGCCAACGCCTTCATGCGCTGGCTCGCCGCGCGGGAGAAGGAGTGCACCGACGGCAGGCTCGAGCTCATGTATGGCCTGGACGGCCACCGCGAGTTGGAGGAGACGATCCTCCCCCACCTCTCCGGCTACGCGGGTTCCAGCCCCGTCCGCATCGGCAACGGCGCGGAGGGCCAGCTCCAGCTCGACATCTACGGCGAGCTGATGGACGCCGCCTACCTGTCGGACAAGTTCGGCGAGCAGATCTCCCACGAGGCCTGGCGCGGCATCACCCGATCCATGAACTGGGTGGCCGCCAACTGGGAACAGCCCGACGAGGGCATCTGGGAGGTGCGCGGCGGCCGCCGCCACTTCCTCCACTCCCGCCTCATGTGCTGGGTCGCGCTGGACCGCGCCATCCGCCTCGCCTTCAAGCGCTCCCTCCCGGCCCCCGTGGCCGAGTGGCTCGCCGCCCGCGACGCCATCTACGACGACATCCACACGAACTTCTGGAACGAGGGCATCGGCGCCTTCGTCCAGAGCAAGCACGGCGAAACCCTCGACGCCGCCTGCCTTCTGATGCCCCTGATGCGCTTCATCAGCCCCACCGACCCGCGCTGGCTCTCTACCCTGAAAGCCGTGGGCGAGCGCTTGGTGGATGACAGCCTCGTCCGCCGCTACGAGGATTCGAGCGTGGACGGCCTCGACGGCGTCGAGGGCAGCTTCAACATGTGCTCCTTCTGGTACGTCGAATGCCTGGCCCGCGCCGGGGACGTGAAGATGGCCCGCTTTCTCTTCGAGAAGATGCTCGGCTACGCCAACCACCTCGGCCTCTACGCCGAGGAACTCGGCCCCGCCGGGGAGCACCTCGGCAACTTCCCCCAGGCCTTCACCCACCTCGCCCTCATCAGCGCCGCCCACTACCTGGACCGCGCGCTCACCGCCCAGGAAGGCCCGCCGCGGCAACCCGTGGGCGGGATGCCGATCGCGGAGGCGGAGCTGTAGCCGGGAGCTCCGCCCCCGAGCCCCCGCCAGGGAGAAGAAGGAATTCTTCCCCCTGGACCCCCATCATCTTCTTCTTCGAGTTAGTCGAGGAAAGACCTGTCCCGCGCCGAGGGTCATCGACCCTCGGCGAACCTCAAGCCCCGCATTCCGCGGCAGCCCCTCAGAAAAAGATGAGGGTGGGGGTTCCAGGGGGAGGGAGAATTCCTTCTCCCTCCCCCTGGGGGGCCGCTCAGGCCGCCACCACCGGGAAGCACACGGCCGCAAACTCCGCGCTCGCCAGGTTCTTCTCCTTCGCCTCCACCTCAATATCCGCCCATTCCAGGTGCCGCGCCGCCCAGGCCGCGTGGGGCCGGTTCCACAGGCGAGCGGAATGGGCGCGCAGGTCGCGGGCGGAGATGCCGGCGGCGATCAGGGCAGCGCGGTCCGGCAGCACGTCCGGGTCCTGCCCGGGCACCAGGTCGGGCTTCGGCGCGCTGATGTGCATGATGGGCCGGACGCCGCGCCAGGACTCGATCACGCGGGCGATGCGGGGATCATCCGGCTCCATGTACTCGCCCGTGACGACCCAGTGGTGGTGCAGGTCCAGCACGATCGGAAGGCTGTCCGCCAGTGGCAGCAGGTCGTCCAGCCCGTAGGCGGTCTCCTCGTTCTCCACCGTCAGCAGGTTGCGCGCATCCTCGGAGAGGAGAGCCAGGCCGGAGCGGAAGGCCTCGATCCCCGCCGCGCGGCCGCCGGCATGGACGTTGATGTGCGCGCCGTTCGGGTGCCACCCGCCGGCCTGCCCGAGGTAGCGCATGACGTCCGTGTGGTACTCGATATCCGCCACGGCGGCGGCGCGGGTGTGCTCCTTCTCCGTCGCCAGCACCGTGTACTGGCCGGGATGCATGGAGAGGCGCACGCCCCCTTCCTTCGCCGCGCGGGCGGCGGGGGCCAGGCTTGTCTCCACGGTGCGCCGCAGGGCCGGGTCGTCATAGAGGGGCCGCACGGCCGGGTGGCTGTAGACCGGCAGCACGTTGCTGCCCATCCGCATGGCCCGCTGCCCAGGGGGCAGGCGGGCGGTGCGGGCGATCTGGGCCAGCAGCGTCTCGCCATTCGTCTGAACCAGGCCGATCAGCTTCGCGATCGCGTCCTTGCGCTCCATCTTGGCGATGTAGGTCACGGTGGTGTCGCGCAGGTTCAGCGCGGCCTGCTCCTTGGTGGGCAGGGAGGGGTCGAGCCATTGGCAGACCCAGGCGATGCGGCGTTCCATCCCGGGGGAACGGGTCACGCGCCCCTTGGTTCGCCGGGGCTCAAAGCGGGTTGATGCGGCGCTGCCAAAATCCCATCAGCCCGCCCAGCGCGGCGGCAACGAGGACCATCACGATCAGGTCCCCGAATTCCCGCCCCGCCGCCCAGGGGCCGAGCGAGGCGAGAAGAACGGCCGGCACCCACAGGATGGCGGCCCAGCGCCGCCGGGCCGGCCCGCCGCGGACGATGAAGTACCAGGCCAGGAAGCTCGGCAGCCAGAAGGGGGCGTCCTTCAGGACGACGTAGAGGAACAGCCCCACGCCGGGCCCCTCAGCTCCCCTCGGCCGGCACAGGCCGGGGCCGCCCGGCCTCGTCCAGCGCCACGAAGGTGAAGGCCGCCTCCGTCACCCGCTCCCGCAGGTCGGAGTGCCGCTCCCGCCGCCAGGCCTCCACCTGGATGCGGATCGAGGTGCGCCCGACGGAGAGGATGCGGGCGTAGAGGCTCACCTCGTCCCCCACATGCACCGCCTTGTGGAAGGTCATCGCCTCCACCGCCACCGTCGCGCAGCGCCCGCGGGCCCGGCGGGCGGCGGCATTGCCCGCCGCCAGATCCATCTGCCCCATCAGCCAGCCGCCGAAGATGTCGCCCGCCGGGTTGGTGTCCCCGGGCATGGCTATGGTGCGGATCATCGGCGCCATCTCGGGCGGCAGGTGCGGCTCGCTCACGTCTCGTCGTCGTCCCTGTCGGCGTCGGTGCGGGGTGTCAGGTCCCGCTGCACCTCCGGCCGGCGCATCACCGCGTCGATCTGCATGGCGTAATCGAGCGCCGTGTCCGCCTGGAAGTGCAGCTCCGGGGCGAACTTCAGCCGCACGGCCCGTGCCACCTGCTTCCGCAGCTCCGGCTGGTTCGCCTTCAGCAGCCTCAGCAGCGCCGGATCGGCGGCCGTCCCGAGGCGGGAGACGAAGACCGTCATGTGCTTGAGGTCCGGGGAGGCCCGCACCTCCGTCACCGTCACCCGCGCATCCGCGAGGTCGGGGTCGCTGACATCCCCGCGCAGGAAGACGGCGGAGAGCGCGTGCCGCACCTCCTCCGCCACGCGGAGCATCCGCTGCGAGGGGGCACCCGCGCCCCCCTGGTTCTTGGCATCCCTGGCCATGGTTCCTGAAGCCCTAAAAGCGTCCGCCGCGCCCCGCTTTCACGGGGCGCGGCGGATCATTCAACCCGGAGGAGAGGGGCGGATCAGTCCGCCGCCACCGTCTCCGTCTCGTAGCACTCGATCTGATCGCTGACACGGATGTCGTTGTAATTGTGGAAGGACATGCCGCACTCGTAGCCGTTCGCGACCTCCTTCACGTCGTCCTTGAAGCGACGGAGCGTGGAGAGGGTGCCCTGGTGGATGACGACGCCGTCGCGCAGCAGGCGGACACCCGCGCCGCGCTTCACCACGCCCTCCGTCACGCGGCAGCCGGCGATGTTGCCGAGGCGCTTGACCTCGAACACCTGCAGGATCTGCGCGTAGCCCAGGAACTTCTCGCGCTGGATCGGGGCGAGCTTGCCCTTGACCAGCTTCTCGATGTCGTCGGCCACCTCGTAGATGATCGAGTAGTAGCGGATCTCCACGCCGTCCCGGTTCGCCATCTCGCGCGCCTGCGTCGTCGCGCGCACGTTGAAGGCCACCACGACCGCGTTGGACGCCTTGGCGAGCTGGATGTCGCTCTCGGTGATCTGGCCCACCGCGGAGTGGAGCACGCGCACGCGCACCTCCTCGCGGGACAGCTTGCCGAGGGTGACGCCGAGCGCCTCGGAGGAGCCCTGCACATCCGCCTTGACGACGACCGCCACCTCCTTCTGCTCGCCCGCCTGGATGCGGGCCAGCATGTCGTTCAGCGTGCCGCGGGCGGCGCCGGCGGCCGCGGCCACCTTCTCGCGCGCCTTGCGCTGACGGAACTCGGTGATCTCGCGCGCCCGGCCCTCATCCTCCACCGCGACGAAGGTCTCGCCGGCCGACGGAACGCCCGTCAGGCCGAGGATCTCCACCGGCTCGGAGGGCTCGGCGCCGGTCAGCGGGATGCCCATGTCGTCGATGATCGCGCGCACCCGGCCCCACTCGGCGCCGGCCACCACGATGTCGCCCTGGTTCAGCGTGCCCTTCTGGACCAGCACCGTCGCCACGGGGCCGCGGCCCTTGTCGAGCTTGCTCTCGATGACCGTCCCCTCAGCCGCCCGGTTCGGGTTGGCCTTCAGGTCCAGCACCTCGGCCTGCAGGATGATGGACTCCAGCAGCTTGTCGAGGTTCGTGCCCTTCAGCGCGGAGACCTGGATCTCCTGCGTGTCGCCGCCCAGGGACTCGACCACCACCTCGTGCTGCAGCAGCTCGTTGCGGACGCGGTCGAGGTTGACCCCCGGCTTGTCGATCTTGTTGACGGCCACGATCATCGGGACGTTCGCCGCCTGGGCGTGCTTGATGGCCTCGATCGTCTGCGGCATCACGCCGTCATCCGCCGCGACAACCAGCACCACCATGTCGGTCACGCTCGCACCGCGGGCGCGCATGGCGGTGAACGCCTCGTGGCCCGGGGTGTCGATGAAGGTCACGCGGTCGCCCGACGGGATCTGGATCATGTAGGCGCCGATGTGCTGGGTGATGCCACCCGCCTCGCGGCCCGCCACATCCGTCTTCCGCAGCGCGTCCAGCAGGCTGGTCTTGCCGTGGTCGACATGGCCCATGATCGTGACCACGGGGGGACGCGGCTCGAGGTTCTCCTCGGTGTCCACCTCGCCTTCGAGGCCCTGCTCCACGTCGGCCTCGGACACGCGGCGCACGCGGTGACCGAACTCGGTCGCCACCAGCTCCGCCGTGTCGGCGTCGATCGACTGGGTGATGGTCGCCATCACGCCCATGCGGAACAGCGCCTTCACCACCTCGCCCGCGCGGGCGGCCATGCGGTTCGCCAGGTCCTGCACGGTGATGATGTCGGGGATGACCACGTCGCGCACCACCCGCTCCTGGCCGGAGCGGAGGCGGGCGAGCTCGGCCTGCCGCCGCTCGCGCTCGCGGGCGCGGCGGACGGAGGCGAGGGAACGCCCGCGATCGTCGTCACCCTCGATCGCCGCGGCCACGTCGATGCGGCCGTGCCGGCGGTCGACAGGGGCCATGCCCTTCTTCGCGGGGGCAGGGACCGGCTTGCGCGCGCCGGCAGGCGCCGGGCCGCCGAGGCGACGCGGCGGCGGACGGCGGTTCTCATCCTCCAGCGAACCGGGGGCCGGGCCCTCGCCGGGGCGAGGACGCAGGGAGAGCTTGCCGCCACCGGGCGCGCCGAGGCCGCTCGGCACGGGGCCGGGGCGCCGGGCCGCCAGCGGGGCACCCGCCCCGCCGGAGCGGTCGCCATAGCCGCCGCCACCCGGGCCACCCGCGCGCGGGCCATAGCCGCCGGGGCCACCGGCCGGGCGCGGCGCGTAGCCGCCGCGATCCCCACCGGGACCGCCGGGGCGCGGCGCGTAGCCACCACGGTCGCCGCCGCGATCACCACCACGATCCCCACCGGGGCCGCTCGGCGTCCGCATGACGTAGCCGCGGTCGCCGCCAGGGCCGCCAGCGGGACCACCGGCCGGACGCGGGGCGTAGCCGCCACGGTCGCCGCCGCGATCCCCACCGGGGCCGCTCGGCGCGCGCATGACGTAGCCGCGGTCGCCGCCGCGATCCCCGCCAGGGCCACCGGCCGGGCGCGGGGCGTAGCCACCACGGTCGCCGCCGCGATCCCCACCGGGGCCGCTCGGCGTCCGCATGACGTAGCCGCGGTCACCGCCGCGATCGCCGCCGGGGGCGGGCGGACGCGGGGCGTAGCCGCCGCGGTCACCGCTGCCGCTCCTGTCGTAGGAGGGGCGAACGCTCGGTGCCGGGCGAGGGGCCTCCTCGCGCGGCGCGGGCGCCGGACGGGCAGCCACCGGCGCCGGCTCGGGGCGCGGTGCCGGGGAGGGAGCCTCGGTCCGCGGTGCCGCCGGGCGGGGTGCCTCCTCCGTGCGCTCGGGGCGCTCGGGCTGCCGGGCCTCGGCCGCGCGGGCCGCCTCGGCCTCGCGGCGCGCGGCCGCCTCCGCCTCGCGGCGGGACGCGGCCTCGGCGCGCTCGGCATCCTCCGCGGCGGCACGGTTGTCCGCCTCGCGGCGCGCGGCCTCCTCGGCGGCGGAGCGCACCATCAGCGCCTGCTGCTCGCGCTCCTGGCGCTGACGGTCCGCCTCCTGGCGGCGCATCTCCTCCAGCACGCGCAGGCGGTTGGCCTGCTCGCCCTGGGTCAGGGGACGGCCGGGCGCGGGCGCGGGGCCCGCGGCGCGGGGGCCGCCGGCGCGCGGCGGGCCGCCCGCACGGGGGCCGCCGGCCTGCGGGCCGGAGGGCCGGGCAGGGCCCGCGGCCGGGGCGGGCGCGCCGCCCGGGGCGCCAGGGCCGCCGGCCCGCTTCTTCACCACCTCGACCTGCACGGTCTTGCTGCGGCCATGGCTGAACGACTGGCGCACGCTGCCAGCCTGCTCGGTCTTGCCGAGCTCCATCCGTCCGCCGGGGCGCAGCGAGAGGCGCCCCTTGTTCTGGTCCTGTCCGTTGTCGTCGCTCATGCTTCCGCCCGCGTTCGAGCCGTCGTTGTCCAGCTTGCTGTCCGCCACACTCATCTCCAACGCACCCGCCGGGGGTCATCGACCCCACCGGCCAGAGGTGCCGGTCGCTCTGCGCGACCCGTCATGTTTATATCGCGCCTGAGGGGCACGAGATCCCGGGCCGCGCCGTCCGCGCGTCCCCAGGGGCGGCGGGGATCACTCCCGCACGCCCCTTCGCCATCCGGCCGACTAGCGGCTCATCGCTCTTGCGTCACTGGCACGGCCGGCTCCCCTCCGCGCCGGGGGCGCGTTCCCTGCCTGCCGCCCTTGCGGGGCGCCGGGCCCTCGGCGCCCCCCTGGGGCGCCTTCCCTCGGGCGCCCTTGCGGGACGCCCCTTCCTGGCCAGCCCCGCGGGGCCCTGCCTGATCCGCCCGATGTGGCGCGTCCGGGGCGCCGGCACCAGCCTTGCGCCCCGCATCCCTGCCCTGCTTACGGCCGCCGCGCCCCGAACCCGGTACATCCGGCGCGGGCGCGGAGGACAGCATGCCCGAGAGCCGCCCGGCCTCGGCCAGGATGCCCTCGGCCAGCCGGCCAGGCGCTATCGCCACATGCACCGCGTGATCGCGACCGAACACCGAACCCAGCTCCGTCGCCGCCAGCACCGAGACGACCGGAACACCGTGGTGCCCGACCAGCCTCGCCCGCTCGGGGGCGCTTCCATCCGACGCCTCCACCAGCAGGGCGGCGCGGCCGGTTTGCAGCCATTCGCGCGCCTGCTGGAAGCCCACCACGGCCTGGCCCGCGCGGCGCGCGAGCCCTACCGCGTCCCGGATGCGCCGCCGAAGCCCCTCGACGATCGCCGCGCGAAGGTCGGGGATGGGGTGAACCGGGCCGCGGGCGGCCTTCATGAAGGCCCCCCGGGTCAGGGCGCGTTCTAGCACATCGCCGCGCGCGCTCAACCACATTCCCCGCCCGGGCATGCGCCCGGAGAGGTCCGGCACCAGGACGCGGTCCGGGCCGAGCACGAAGCGGATCATCGCCTCCTTCGGCAGGGATTCCCGCGTCGCCACGCAGCGGCGTCGCGGGCCCTTCTCCTCAGGGTCAGGCTGACCGGCCATGCCGGTCATGCCTTCGGGCTGACCGGCCGCGCCGGTCATGCCCTCGGGCTGACCGGAGGGGGAGGTGCCCTCGGCGGTCAGGCCGGGCGATTCGGGATCAGGCGCGGGCGTTGCCGTTCTCCCCCTCGGCCTCAGGGTCCGTCCCGGCGCCGTCCTCAGCAGCGGCACTCTCGCCGGTGGTCTCCTCGGCGCCGTCGGCGGGCTCCTCGCCCGTCTCCTCGCCCGTCTCCTCGCCCGTCTCCTCGGTCAGCTCCTCGCCACTCTCACCGGCAACCTCGTCGTAGGCCGCCTGGGCCGCGGCCGCGGCCTCGGCGGCGGCGGCCTCGGCGGCCGCCTGCTCCTCCTCGCCGAACCAGCCGGCGCGTTGGCGCGCGGCCATGATGATGGCGTTCGCCGTTTCCTCATCGACGCTGTCGGTGCCGATGATCTCGATCAGCTCGTCCGCGGCCAGGTCGCCGAGGTCGTCGAGCGTCTTCACGCCCTTCTCGCCGAGGGCGACCATCATGGCGGGGGTGAAGCCGCCGGTCTCGCCGACCTTGTCGTCCACGCCCATTTCGCGGCGCTTCTCGTCCAGCTCGCCGTCGCGGCGGTCCAGGCTGGCCTGGGCGCGGCGCTTCAGCTCCGCCGCCACGTTCTCGTCGAAGCCCTCGATCTCCGCGAGCTCCTCGTCGTCCGTCTCCAGGATCTCCTCGAGCGTGGAGAAGCCCTCGGTGACGAGGAGGCTGGCGATCATGTCGTCCACGTCCAGTCCCTCGACGAAGAGGGAGGTGCGCTTGCCGAAATCGGCCTGGCGCCGCTCGCTCTCCTCGGCCTCGGTCAGGATGTCCACGTCGTAGCGCGTGAGCTGGGAGGCGAGGCGCACGTTCTGGCCGCGGCGGCCGATGGCGAGCGAGAGCTGGTCGTCCGGCACCACCACCTCTACACGGCGGCCCTCGTCGTCCAGCACCACCTTCGTCACCTCGGCGGGGGCGAGGGAGTTCACGATGAAGGTCGGTTGGTCCTGCGACCAGGGGATGATGTCGATCTTCTCGCCCTGCAGTTCCGCCACCACCGCCTGCACGCGGGACCCGCGCATGCCGACGCAGGCGCCGACGGGGTCGATGGAGCTGTCGCGGGAGATCACGGCCATCTTGGCGCGGCTGCCGGGATCGCGGGCCACCGCCTTGATCTCGATGATGCCGTCATAGATCTCCGGCACCTCCTGGGCGAAGAGCTTCGCCAGGAAGCCGGGATGGGTGCGGGACAGGAAGATCTGCGGCCCGCGCTGCTCCTCGCGCACGTCGTAGATGTAGGCGCGCACACGGTCGCCGTTGCGGAAGGCTTCGCGCGGGATGGTCTCATCCCTCCGAAGGAGGGCTTCCGCACGGCCGAGGTCGACCATGAGGTTGCCGTACTCGGTGCGCTTCACCACGCCGTTGATGATCTCGCCGACGCGGTCCTTGTACTCGTCGAACTGCTTCTTGCGCTCCACCTCGCGCACGCGCTGCACGATCACCTGCTTGGCGGTCTGGGCGGCGATGCGGCCGAAGTCGATCGGGGGCAGGGGATCGACGATGAACTCGCCGACGGAGATGCCGGGCTTGATCTTCTCCGCGATGCGGACGGGGATCTGGGTGTCCTCGTTCTCGACCGGCTCGGCCTCCACCACCTCGGTCCAGCGGGAGAGGCGGACCTCGCCGTTGCGGCGGTCGATGGTGGCGCGGATGTCCTTTTCCTGGCCGTACTTGGCGCGGCCGGCCTTGGACATGGCCTGCTCCATCGCCTCGAGCACCTCCTCGCGCTCGATCATCTTCTCCCGGGCGACGGCATCGGCCACCTGGAGAAGCTCGGGGCGGGCGATCGCGACATCGACGGCCATGGGTCTCAGTTCCTCTCGGAAGGGGGACGCCAGCGGCGGGGGGCCTTCTTCGGGGCCGGCTCGCCGTTGTCGTCTTCAGGTTCTGGCTGGGCGGTGGCGGCGATCAGCTCGTCCGTCAGCACCAGCTTGGCGCGGCGGATGTTGCCGCGGGGCAGGACCACCTCTCCGCCCTCGTCGAGCTTCAGGCGGACCTCGTTCTCGTCCGCTGAGAGGATGCGGCCGCGGTACCGGCGGCGGCCCTCCTGCGGCATGTTCAGCTCCGCGGTCGCGACCTGGGTGATGAAGCGGACCCAGTCCTTGGTGCGGGTCAGCGGGCGGTCGATGCCGGCGGAGGAGACTTCCAGGTTCCACTCGCCGGGGAAGGGATCGTCCACGTCCAGCACGGCGCTGACGGTGTGGGAGATCGCCTCGCAGTCCTCGACGTTGATGAGGCTGCCATCGGCGCGGTCGGCCATGATCTGCACGGTCGGGCGTTCCTTGCCCTGCACCATGACGCGCACGATCTCGTAACCCATCTGGCCGAGGGCCGGGGCGATGGCGGCGGCGATACGGGCTTCCAATCCGTCGTGGACGGGCCCTTCGTGCTGCGGTGTGTCGTCGCTCAAAAACAAAAAAGGCGGCCCGTTAAGGCCACCCCCCAAATCGGCGGATTGTCTCGTGGCCTCCATATAGGGCGCGCCAGGGGGCGGGGCAAGCTAGTTCCGCCGCCAGATCCAGTAGCGGGGGTGGCGCCCCTCGCGCAGGGCCTTGGCCTCGTAGCGGGTGCGGGGCCAGTCCTCGGGCGGGGAGGCGTGGTGGGTGGCGAGGGTGAAGTGGGGCTGGGCGGCCATCACCTCGTCCACCCAGGCTTGGTAAGTGGGGTCGTCGCTGGCGATGCGCCACTCGGCGCCGGGGCGCAGCTTCTGCGCGAGCAGCGGGAGGAGGGCCGGGTGCACGAAGCGGCGCTTGGCGTGGCGGGCCTTCGGCCAGGGGTCGGGGAACATGAGGTAGAGGCGGTCCAGCGCGGCATCCGGCATGGCCTGGAGGAGGTGGCGGGCGTCACGCGGCCAGAGGCGGAGGTTGGCGGGAAGGGGGGCGGTGGCCTCCTCGCCTTCCGGGACGAGGTGGGTGAGGAGGGAGCAGAGGCCGTTCTCGAAGACCTCGGAGGCGATGAGGGCCGTTCCCGGGTTGGTGCGGGCGAGCTGGAGGGCGTGCTCGCCGCCGCCGAAGCCGACTTCGAGCCAGAGGGGGCCCTGGAGGCCGGGGAAGGAATCGCGCGGGGCCTCGGGCGTTGCGAGGGTGATGCGGGGGAGGGTCTCCTCCAGCAGGCGTTCCTGACGGGGGCGGAGGGGGTGGCCGCGGCGGCGGCCGTAGAGGCGGTCCGGGATGCCCTCGGCGGGGGGCGCGGGGCGGGTGGTGTCGTAGGCCATCGTGGGGCGGGAGTTAGGGCAGAACCGGTTCCGGTGGAATTGCCGGATTGCGGGGGTGCTGCGCGTGCGGGCGGGTTTCGGACAAATGGCCGGGGTGGGGCCGGCGGAGGGCGCGCTGCGGACGGGCATGGCCGTATCCAGGGCGGGCGGCCGGGACGTGGCCCGGGGCGGCGGCACTTCCAGGGGCTTGCGGCCTGCTTAGGGGCGGGCGCGCGGGGGCGAGGTGGGGTGGGCGGGGAGCCGGGGCGGATGTGCGGTTCAAAGAGAAAGGGCCCGCCGCGAAGGGGGTTCGCGGCGGGCCCTTTGTGCCGGCTGGGGGGCCGGACGGGCCTGGGGGTGCCCGTGAGGGCAACCTAGGTTAGCAGGAACAAAAAAGCAACCTTTTCGTTCCCGCGGCCGGGTTCAGCGGCCGAAGGCGCGCTTGAGGTCGGCGGCGAGGTCGGTGCGCTCCCAGGTGAAGGTGCCCTTCTCCGCGTCCGGGGTGCGGCCGAAGTGGCCGTAGGACGAGGTGGGGACGTAGATGGGGCGGTTGAGGTGCAGGTGCTCGCGGATGCCGCGGGGGGAGAGGTTCACCATGTCGCTGACGATCTTCACCAGCTTCGCCTCGTCCACGTCCTTACCGGTGCCGTGGAGGTCGAAGTAGATGGAGAGGGGCTTGGCGACGCCGATGGCGTAGCTGACCTGCATGGTGCAGCGATCCGCGAGACCCGCCGCGACGACGTTCTTGGCGACGTAGCGGGCGGCGTAGGCGGCCGAGCGGTCCACCTTCGTGGGGTCCTTGCCGGAGAAGGCGCCGCCGCCGTGGGGGGCCGCGCCGCCGTAGGTGTCCACGATGATCTTGCGGCCGGTGAGGCCGCAATCGCCATCCGGCCCGCCGATGACGAAGGTGCCGGTGGGGTTCACGTAGATCTCCGACGCCTCCGGCATCCAGCCGGGGGGGAGGGAGGTCTCGATGAAGGGGAGGACGAGGGCGCGGACCTCGTCCTGCGTCATGCCCTCGTCGTGCTGGGTGGAGACGACGACGGAGGTGGCGCCGACGGGCTTGCCGTCGACGTAGCGCAGCGTGACCTGGGACTTGGCGTCGGGCTGGAGGCCCTTGGCGGTGACGTCGCTGTTGCGCCGCGCCTCGCTGATCCGGCGGAGGATCAGGTGGGAGTAGTAGAGGGGGGCGGGCATCAGATCGGGCGTTTCGCGGCAGGCGTAGCCGAACATGATGCCCTGGTCGCCCGCGCCCTCATCCTTGTTGCCGGCGGCGTCCACGCCCTGGGCGATGTGGGCGGACTGGGCGTGGAGGTGGACTTCCACGGAGGCGTTCTTCCAGGAGAAGCCTTCCTGATCATAGCCGATGTCGTGCACGGCGAGGCGGGCCTTGTGGGCCAGGAGCTCCGCCGTGATGTCGCCGGGGCCGCGGGTTTCGCCGGCGATGACGATGCGGTTGGTGGTGACCAGCGTCTCACAGGCCACGCGGGCGTAGGGATCGGCTTCCAGGAAGGTGTCCAGGACCGTGTCCGAGATGCGGTCCGCCACCTTATCCGGATGGCCCTCGGACACTGATTCCGAGGTGAAGAGGTATTCGCCCGTGTCGCGCATGGCTTGGTTCGGCCTCTTGTCGCGTGAGTGGAAGCCGAATCCGGGGGATTCCGGCGGCCGGGACCGTGTTGCAGGCGGGGGAGGGGGGGTCAAGGCGCGGGGTCATGCGGGGGCGAGGCAGGCTGGTATGCGGCGGCGCCCTGACGCGGTTTTGAGGAGGGCGCGGAGGTTCCGCAGGCGGGGGATGGCGGCGCGGGTGAGGGGGGTGGTGGCGAGGAAGTGGCGCACCGCGCGGAAGACGAGGGCGGAGAGGGCGGGATCCGGCAGGAGCCAGGAGGGGCCGGGGAGGGCGCGGGGGAGGTTCAGGCGGCGGGCGAGGGTGAGGACGGGGAGGCCGAGCAGGCGGTAGGTGCGGCGGTGGGCGGCGCAGAGCCAATCCAGCAGGGCGCGGAGGGGCTTCGGCGCGCGCTTGCGGGCGGCGAGGCGGAGGAGGCGGGACCAGACGCCCGCGCGGGCCCAGCGGCGGAACTGGCGGTGAAGGGTATCGGCCGGGGCGGCGGTGGAGCCGGAGTGGCACCAGGGGAGGGTTGTGGTGACGAGCTGGAAGATGGCGTCCAGCCGGGCGCGGGGGTTGGGGATGGGGCGGCCCGCGCCGGTGAGGGGGAGGTGGGGGGAGAGGGCGGACCACTCGGCGTCGGTGAGGGGGGACCAGGGGCGGGAGTGGGGCATAGAACATCCTCGGTCTGCCAATAATCCCATATAGTATTTTATTCCTTGTGTCAATGGAGATGGCTGGACCCAACAATTTTGTTGTGTTAGGGGAGGGTCATGAGACTCCCTAATTTGATCCTCAACGAGCGTGACCTTCGCGAAGCGCGCACCCTTCAGGCCGAGATTTCGGCGGCTCTGTCGTCAGCGAAGGTGTTTGATTCCGTAATTGCTGGATTGCCACATCAAGTAGTTGATGGCTATCGGAGAAGTTTAGAGGCTCATACTCGAGAACTCAACTTGCTGATTGAAGCGTATGAAGCGGCAAAAGGCGGTGACTATGAAGACCTGAAAAAACGAGCAGGGGCAGACCCTGGTCTGGCTTTGATCGTTGCGCGAATATCAAACCAGCTCTCCCAGAAGGATCTTGCAAGGAGGCTGGGACTTAAAGAGCAGCAGATTCAAAGATACGAACTTGATAGATATCGGTCGATCAGTCTTGCGAATTTTCAGAAAATCGCAAGTGCTCTAAACGTGCATTGGGAAATGAACTTCTCCAAGTGGCTAGGAAGTCCGTGGGGATACGTTGACCAAATCTCCATGCCGACTATAAAAAAGCTTCTGCGGCATGCGCAGTCCGAGAAATGGTTTGCAGGACAGCTGCCGGAAGACGAGACGGAAGGCCTCAACTACGTTCATAGGTACATCTCGGAGCACGTGTCGCGGCACGGCAGCCCCTCACTACTAAGAACCGGGCTGAATGTTAAGGATCATACGGGAGACCTACTTCTTTTGGCCTGGAAAGCCCGAGTGACGAAACGCGCCGAGCAAGTTATTGAGGAAAGCAAGCCTGAGTATCGTCCGCTTTCGGTGAACTGGCTCCTAGATCTGATCCAGCAGAGTAAGTTTGATGATGGGCCGGCACGAGCAAAAGCTATGCTGTTGCAACAAGGCATCGTGCTAGTCGCTGAGCGACAGATTATGGGAATGAAAATTGACGGCGCGGCGTTTCTCGTCGGCGGCGTGCCTGTTATTGGGCTTACCGTGCGAAGAGATACTGTGGATGGGTTCTGGTATACGTTGATGCATGAGGTCGCTCATGTTATTTTGCATTACAGGACGGGTTTAACAAGCGGCTTCTTTGACGAATCGGAAGCCACGATGGTAGACGAACTTGAGGCAGAGGCTGACGAGTTTGCGTCCAATATCCTCATCCCTGAAGAGAGGTGGCGAAGAGCACCTGCACGGATCGCCAAATCGGCCGCCCCGGTAGAAGCCTTTGCCAGTCAAATTGGTATTCACTCAGCGATTGTTTACGGTCGCATTCAAAAGGAGCGTAATGATTACGCCACTTTTTCCAACAAAATTGGAAGAGGGCAGGTAAGGAAATATCTCTTTCAGCAGACGGAGCATAAAGATGTCGAGCACTGACGATTCCTACTGGTACTATCCCGCTCTTCGAGCAAAAGCTGGAGAGTTCGATGGGCTTAATGCTCTCTCTAGGGATATTGCTGACAGAATCCGGCCTCGTTTTTTGATCCCGCCTCCGAAGGAGATCGATTCGACCCTGGGGAGGGCTCCGCGCAAGGATGAAATAATCGGCGGTATTGGGAACCGTATCGCCCGTTCTTGGGCGGGGAGGGAAGCTCTAGTCGACCCTAGGTACCTTCTGGAAGATTTCGGTGATGCAGAGATTGACTCTTGGCTGCCGCGAATCTTCGAGATTGGAAGCAGGGTCGGGGCGAAAATGACCCCTGTTTTTGCTGTTGATAAAGTTGATTCGTTGCGTTTGTCTGCCTTTAAGTCCGCTATTGCTGCTAGTGGTTCAGACGTACAGGTCGCGCTGCGTATTCCATACGATTTCGATAATCAGTTGATCGCGCGCTCACGTCTGGCAATCAGTGATCTGGGTCTCGAGCCGAGTAGATGCGTTGCTCTGATTGATCTTTGTGGCGCAACCTTAGATCTACAGGACGCTGTGGTCGGCTTCGTTCAGGATCGTTTCAGCGACCTGCAAGATGCGGCTCCATGGCGCCAAATCATCTTCCAAGCTTCGAACTTTCCTGAAACCAATCCAGCGAAGAAATCCGAGATCGCCCTGGTGAGGCGGGCCGAGTGGGAAATTTGGAAGAAGGTTGCTTCTCCCAAAGAAGGGCTGTCGAGCGGTCTGATTTTTGGTGACTACGGAGCCGATTACGCCGACCTGAAGTTGGGCAATAACCGCGCGAGACCTATTCGGCACCATAGATATACTACGTCGGCTGGCTGGTATGTCGTTCGTGAAGACGACATAAATGACACGAGCGAAGCAATGACAGCAGTTTGTGATCGCATTGTAAAAAGCGGCCATTTCGCTGGCCGTGGGTTTTCAGAGGCCGACGCGCAAATCTTTCGCCAGGCTCACCGCACCTCAAAGGGTCCTGGCAGAAGCTCTGATTGGCGTGCTGTGAACACAACACATCATATTACCCACGTGGTTCGCGAACTTGGCAAGCTCAATGGTGTTGATTTGCCATTTGGCCGTACTGACGCTTCGGAGCAGTTGGAACTAATTTAGTGGGCTTTCGAAGCGCCAAAGAGAAACTCCGCCCCACTCTCCTCGCACACCGCCCGCACCTCCTCCACCAGCGTCTGCACCATCGGAATCCCGTCCCGCCGCCGCTCGACCGTGGTGTCGTGCTCGGGGTCGCCGGGGATAAGGACGGGGGCGGCGGGGTCGGCGGGCGGGTTGTCGCGCAGGCGGGCGAGGAGGTCGTCCAGGTCGGCCTGGAAGCCTTCCCGGTCCCGGAAGGCGGTGGGGTTGAGGACGAGGAAGAAGTGGCCGGTGCGAAGCCCGGCGTCGCCGGCGCCGGTGAGGGTGGCGCAGAGGATCTCGACCATCAGGGCCAGGCCGTAGCCCTTGTGGGCGCCCTGTTCGCGGGTGCCGCCGAGAGGGGCGAGGCGGCGGGCGTCGGACGCGCGGGCGCTGTCCAGTTCCGGCTCGCCGTTCTCGTCCAGGGCCCAGCCGGGGGGGAGGGGTTTTCCGGCGCGGCGGGCGATGGAGACTTTTCCGTAGGCGACGGTGGTGGTGGCCATGTCCAGCAGGACGGGGCGGGCGGGGTCGCGCGTGGGGGCGGAGAAGGCGATGGGGTTGGTGCCCAGGGCGGGTTGGGTGCCGTGGGTGGGGACCATGAGGTGGGAGGCGTTGGTGAGGGAGAGGGCGATCATCCCTTGTTCGGCCGCGAGGCGGGCGTACCAGCCGGCAGCGCCGTAGTGGTTGGAGTTGGTGACGGCGGCGACGCCGATGCCGAATTCCCGGGCCTTCTCGATCGCGGTGGTGACCGCGAGGTGGGCGGGGACGTGGCCGATGGCCGCGTGGCCGTCGATGAGGATTCCGGGGCCGTGGTCCCGCGCGATCGTGGGGGTGGCGCGGGGGTCCAGGCGGCCTTCGCGGAAGAGGCGCTGGTAGTGGGGGAGCATGCCGACGCCGTGGGAGTCGATGCCCGTCAGGTCGGTGTCCACCATGATGGTGGCGGCGGTGTTCGCGTGGTCCGGTGCCATGCCCCAGGTGGTGAAGACCGCGGTGAGCTGGCGGTGGAGGGTTTCGGCGGGGACGAGGATGGTGCTGGGCATCCGCGCATTAGATCGCGGGGTCCGGGGGGTGCGTCCACCCCCCGGCGGGGGTTCCTAGGGGGCGGCGCCCCCTAGGGCCGGACCTGTCAGGACTTAGGACGGGTTGATGCGGGAGATCTTGGTGCCGTTGAGGGAGATGGAGGCCATGAGGCCCTGCTGGTTGAAGGTGACGGCGTAGACGGCCTCGCGGAGGGTGGTGGCGGTGAAGTTCACCTGGTCTCCGCGGTCCAGCACGACGACGGAGGGGCCGGTGCCGATTTCCCAGCCGTCGGCGCGCATGAGGGCGCCGAGGGCTTCGTCGGTCATGAAGAACATGGCGAGGCCGGCGGCCTGGGCGCCGATGAGGAGGCCGAAGGAGGCGCCGGCGATGTTGTAGTAGCCCTGGATGGTGTTGCCGCGGAGTGCCGCGCCTTCGCCGTACTGGCCGCCGACGACGAAGCCGCCCTGGATGATGCGGGGGAAGATGAGGGTGGCGCGGGCCTGGGCGAAGAGGTTGCGGGTTTCGGCGCGCTCCCGGAGGGAGACGAGGGCGGCGTTGACCTCGGCGTTGATCTCGGCGGCGGAGGCGGCCTGGGCCGGGGTGGGGCGCAGGAGGGCGGGGGCGGCCAGGGTTGCCGCGGCGGCGGGAAGGAGGCGGGCGAGGGCGCGGCGGGTGGGCGCGGGCATGGGGTTTCTCCGGCAGGCCGGGGGTGTGGGGGTGGCCTGGCGGCCTCGGAACGCGCGGGGCGGGGGTTGGATGCGGGGCGGGGTTTTCGCGACGAAAGGTGAGTTGCTGCGTTGCTGGAGGGTGAGGCGGCGCGCGCCGTGCCGCATTTAGGAGGTGGGGTCGATGACGCTGATTCTGATCATCATCGTGCTGTTCCTGCTGTTCGGCGGGGGCGGGTACTATGGGTATCGGAGCGGGTATTACGGGGGTGGCGGGTTCGGGGGGATCCTCGGGCTGCTGGTGATCGTGCTGCTTGTCTATCTGCTGTTCGGGCGGGGCGGTCTGTGAGGTGAGGGCGGGGCCGGGGAGGTCCCGGCCCCGTCAGGGCTGGATCAGGTAGGCCGCGGCGTCGGGGATGCCGTCCCGGATGGCGAGTTCCTTCGGGGCGCGGCGGTCCGGGCGGGGGTAGGCGGCGACGGGCTGGAAGGTGGTCTCGTCGCGCGGGGAGCCGGGGCGGCCGTAGAGGCCGGTGGCGATGCCTGTGTTGATAGGGGTGGTGAAGGCGTGGCCGGCATGGGCCGCGAGGAGGCGGGCCGTGTCGAAGGCGAGGACGGTCTGGGCGCGGGCGCGGTTCACGCGGGCGAGGCGTTCGGCCTGGGGGCGGTTGAGCCAGAAGAAGACGTGGGCGTTGATGTGGCGGCGCCAGGCGGTGGGGTTGTTCGCGTAGGTGCCGTGCAGGGTTTGGGCCAGGGGGGCGTCGGGCATCCACTGGTCGCGGAGGGTGGCGCCGGGGAGGCCGTCGCGGTGCAGGCGAGTGAAGTTGCCGCGGCCGCGGTTGTGTTCCAGCAGGGCGGGGCGTTCGGGTTCCGGGACCTTGTAAAGGGCGACGAGGGCGGCGGCGGAGAGAAGGCCGTCGCGCCTGATGCCCGGGAGGGCTTCCGGGTCCGTGACGTGGAAGAGGAGGGGGAAGCGGGCGGCGAAGCGGGCCGCGCCCTCCGGTGCCGCCGTCATGCCGCGCGGGACCGCGCGATCATGCCATCCCGAGGACGTGGTTCATGCCGTAGAGGCCGGGGGGCTTGCCGATGACCCAGAGGGCGGCGCGGACGGCGCCGGTGGCGTAGATGCGGCGGTCGAAGGAGCGGTGGGTGAGGGCGATGTGCTCCGTGCCGGCGGCGAAGAGGAGGGTGTGCTCCCCCACCACCTGGCCGGCGCGGAGGGCGGCGAAGCCGATGGCGCCGGTCTTGCGGGCGCCGGTGTGGCCGTCCCGGCCGGATTCGACCCCGGCCTGTTCCAGGGTGGTGCCGCGGCCGCGGGCCACCGCGTGGCCGAGGGCGAGGGCGGTGCCGGAGGGGGCGTCGATCTTCTGGCGGTGGTGGGTTTCCACGATCTCGGCGTCGTAGGCCTCGGGCGGGAGGGCGGAGGCGAGGCGCTCGGCGGCGGCCAGCAGCAGGTTCACGCCGGGGGAGAAGTTGGCGGCGTAGACGATCGGGATGTGGCGGGCGGCCTCGGCGAGGCGGGCCTCCTGCGCGGGGTTGAGGCCGGAGGTGCCGAGGATCAGGGGTTTGCGCGCGGCCTCGGCGGCGGCGACGTGGGGGGCGGCGGCGTCCGCGGTGGTGAAGTCGATGAGGACGTCGGCGGTGCGGGCGAGGGCGGCGGGGTCGGTGGGCCAGCCGTCGCCGCGGCGGGAGGTGCCGCCGGCGAGAACGGCGCCGGCGGCGGCCACCTCCTCGACCAGGAGGCGGCCCATGCGGCCGGTGACGCCGAGGATGCCGATGGAGGCCATGCGCCCCTCTCCCTTTCGCCCGTGATCACCGCGTTTTCGGCGGGAACGCGGGCGGGGGGAAGGGGCGCGGGGCGACGTTCCTGCGGACCGCGCTGGGGCGACGTTCCTACGGAACGCGCCGGGGGGCGACGTTCCTACGGAACGCGCCGGGCTTACGACACCTCGAGCCAGAAGGGCTGGGCCTTGTAGTAGTCGTAGACGCGGCGGCTGTTGGTGTCGGACATGTCCATGCTCTCGGTCGAGGCGTAGGCGGGGGCGCCCTCCAGCTGCTCGCGGGTCAGGTCCACCACGTAGCCGCCCTTGGTCGTGTCGTAGGTGAGGACGGACCAGGGGAGGGGGTGGTGG
Source organism: Pararoseomonas sp. SCSIO 73927 (assembly GCF_037040815.1). Taxonomy (NCBI): domain Bacteria; kingdom Pseudomonadati; phylum Pseudomonadota; class Alphaproteobacteria; order Acetobacterales; family Acetobacteraceae; genus Pararoseomonas; species Pararoseomonas sp. SCSIO 73927. The sequence continues at coordinate 953,895 of NZ_CP146232.1, read as the reverse complement.
TTCTCGCCGAGGCCGAGGAAGCCGCCGAAGGACATCACCGCGAAGGCGACGCGGCCGGAGACCTTGTCGATCATCAGGTCCTCGACCGTGCCGAGGCGGTCGCCGGCGCGGTTGTAGACGGCGGTGCCCTCCACCTTGTCGGCGGCGATGAGGCGGTTCGGGCTTTCCGGGCGGATGGTGTTGTCGGTGCCGGTGGGGAAGACGTCGGACATGGTCGGGTTCTCCCGTGATATGACGGGAAACGCCGGAGAGGGTGCGGGGTTGGCGAGGGGCTTCCGTGCGGGGGGTGGCGCAGGGAGCTTCGCCGCCCGGCCGCGATGTTGTCCGGCGCGGGGCGGCTGGGCATAGGGCGGGGGAACGGCCCCGGGCCGACGGCTTTCGTGGAGATCCCCTTGCAGCGCTCGATCGTGCCGCCCGGCGCTTCCGGCCCGGCCATCCCGGCGACGGTCTGGATGCTGGGCTTCGTGAGCCTGCTGATGGACGTCTCCTCCGAGATGGTCTCGACCCTGCTGCCGCTCTATCTCGCGGGCGGGCTCGGCGCCTCGGCCATGACCATCGGCTTTATCGAGGGGCTCTCCGTCGCGGTCGCGACCGCGACGAGGTTCCTCTCGGGCCTGTTCGTGGACTGGAGCCGCCGCAGCAAGCCGCTGGCGGTGCTGGGCTACGGGCTGGGGGCGCTGTCCCGCCTGTTCTTCCCGCTGGCCACGGGCGTGGACCTGATCGTCGCGGCCAAGGCCATGGACCGGGTGGGCAAGGGCATCCGCGGGACGCCGCGCGACGCCATGATCGCCGCGGTGAGCCCGCCGGAGATCCGGGGCGCGAGCTTCGGGCTGCGGAAGTCCCTGGACACGGTGGGCGGCTTCCTCGGGCCGCTGATCGCGGTGCTGGCGATGATCCTCCTCGCCGGGGATATCGCCGCCGTGTTCTGGCTGGCGGCGGTACCGGCGGCGCTGGCGGTGGCGCTCCTCGTCCTCGGGGTGCGGGAGCCGCCAAGGGAGGTTCCGGAGAAGGCGCCGGGGCGTGCCGCCGGGCGGCGCCCGGGCTTCCGGCTGTCGGAGGCGCTGCGGCTGAACCGGGCGGTCTGGGCGGTGATCGGGGTCGCGGCCGTCATCATGCTGGCACGGTTCAGCGAGGCCTTCGTGCTGCTGAAGGCGCTAGAGGCCGGCTTCTCCCCGACATGGGTGCCGCTCTCGATGGTGGTCATGCACGCGGTGTACGGGCTGGCGGCCTATCCCGTGGGCCGCCTGTCCGATCGCATCGGGGTGAGGGGACTTCTCCTCTGGAGCCTCGGCTTCCTGGCCGGGGCGCACCTGGTCCTCGGCTTTGCCGCGACGGTGCCAGCCTACCTGCTAGGAACGGTGCTCTGGGGCCTGCACATGGGCTTCTCGCAGGGGTTGCTGGGCGCGATGGTCGCCAGGGCCACGCCGGACGCGCTGAAGGGCAGCGCCTTCGGCACCTTCAACCTCGTGACGGGTATTGTCGTGCTCGCCGGGAACACCGCGGCGGGATGGGTGTGGCAGAGCTTCGGCTCGGGGGTGCCGTTCCTCCTCGGCGCCGGCCTGTCCCTGCTGGCGATGCCCTTGCTCGCGCTCGGGACGCGCGGGCGGGGGAGGGCCTGACCGGCACGCCCCCGGCCGCCAGCAGGAGGATTTTGGAGGTGGTGCGGCCCGGATGGGCCCCGTGCGGCGGGCCAACGGTTTCGCCGGACGATGCTGCTTTCGCAGGACCGTCACGCGGCCGTCACGGGAACGCCCCGGCGCGGCGGGTAAGGCCGGGCCGTGGGAAACGAAGAGGGGCCGATGCACCAGAGCGAAACGGCGCGGCGGTATCGCAGCGTGTTCCTCTCGGACGTGCACCTCGGCACCCGGGGGTGCCGGGCGGATTTCCTGGCGGACTTCCTGCGCGGGCTGGAGTGCGAGAAGCTCTACCTCGTCGGCGACATCGTGGACGGGTGGCGGCTCCGCAAGTCCTGGTTCTGGGACCCGCACCACGACGAGGTGATCCGGCTGGTGCTGCGCATGGCGCGGCACGGCACGGAGGTGATCTACATCCCCGGCAACCACGACGAGGCCTTCCGCGACTGGCTGGGTCTGGAGATCGCCGGGGTGAAGCTGGCGGCCGAGGCGGAGCACGTGACGCCGGACGGGCGGCGGCTGCTGGTGATCCACGGCGACGCCTTCGACAGCGTGGTGCGCTACGCCAAGTTCATCGCCCTGATGGGCGACTGGGCGTACGACGCGGCGCTGGAGACGAACCGGCTGTTCAACCTGGCGCGCCGGCGCCTGGGCTACCCCTACTGGTCGCTCTCCCAGTGGTTGAAGCGGCAGGTGAAGGGGGCGGTGAAGGCGATCGACCGCTTCGAGGAGGCGCTGGCGCACGAGGCGCGGCGCCGCGGCTTCGACGGCGTGGTCTGCGGCCACATCCACCACGCCGAGATGCGCGACATCGGCGGTGTGACCTACATGAACGACGGCGACTGGGTGGAGAGCTGCACGGCGCTGGTGGAGCACGCCGACGGGCGCTTCGAGCTGGTGGACTGGGCGGCGGAGCGCCGCCTCTCCTTCTTCCGGGAGCGGCGCGGGCCGGCGCAGGCGCAGGTGGCCGGCTAGCAGCGGCGGGGCCGGCGGCGTTCGGGCCGGCTCCTCGCCGCGGGTGAGAGGGCGAGGCGCCGATGCGGCTTCGCCCTGCGGCCGTTCCGGCGCCTCTCGGAGGGGCGCTGAACGGGGCGCTGGCGGCCCGGGACCGGTTCCCGATCCTCAGGCGCGCGTCGGGCGTGGCGGCTCAGGAATCCGTGCGCGGCGGCGGCCGGGCATCAGGTCCGCCGGGCATCAGGTCCATCGAGGTTCGACCGCGAGCGGCGGCTCAGCCCTTCTCGGCCGCCAGCACGTGCGCCACGATCGCGTTGGCATGGCCGTGGCCCATGCCGTGGTCGTTCTTCAGCATCGAGACCAGTTCCATGTGCCTGGCCGGAAGGCTCCTGCGCACCAGGTCCTGCCATTCCGCGATCGGCTTCCCGTACCTCTTCTCGATCGAGGGGAAGTAGGAGGCGGGCCCCTTGATCGGCTCGTCGGTCACGGCGGCTCGGCCCCTGCGTCATGTCCCGATGACATCCTGGCGCCGGTACGAGGGGGCGGCAAGAACGGGGCGCCGGCCCACCCCGCCGCTGTTCCGGTGCGCCTCGCGATGGCGGCGGTGATCGGGGCGGTGATGGGGGCCGGGGCACCGTTCATCGGGCGGGCCACCGGGCCAGGGTAGCGTCCAGCCCGGCCCTGATCTGCGCGACCGTCGGCGGTGCCGTGCCGAAGTAGTGCCCGATGGACTCCGACAACTCGGCCAGCCGCGCCTCGGGCAGCCGCGCCAGCAGCTCGGGCGTCACCTCCCTGCCCAGGGCGCTCCGGATCGCCTCGCAGCACTCGTGCGGCGAGGCCTCCTCGAAGGGGATGGGCGGGCAGATGGCGTCGGCGAAGGATTCGCCCATCGCCGTCTCGAAATCGGCCCTCTCCCTCTCGGTCCTGGCCACGGCATCCCTCCCGCTGGGTCGTGAGGGAGGCGAGCATCGGCCAACGGCGGATCGACGCCAAGCAGGTGCCGAGGCGGGGCCGCTCCGCGTACCTCCCGAGCGCGGGCTCGATGCACCGCGCTTCCTGCGGGCGGACCCCGCCCCCAAGCCCCCAAGCCCCCAAGCCCCCAAGCCTCGGGGCACTCAGGCCCGCATCACCTCCAGGAAGGCGCGGAACGCGGCGCTCGGCTGGCGGCGGCTCGGGTAGTACAGGTGGTTGGCGGCCAGCACCGGCGCCCATCCCGGCAGCACCTCGGTCAGCGATCCGCCGGCCAGGTACGGGGCGGCCTGGAGGCTCAGCAGGCACACGACGCCGAGCCCGGCCAGCGCCGCGTCGCGCATCAGGTCGACGTCGTTGGTGACGAAGGTCTCGGGGACCGCGCGCGCGAAGGTCTCGCCGCCGCGCACGAACTCCCAGCGGTGGAGCGCGCCCGACGAGGTGTGGCGGTAGCTGATGCACCGGTGCGCGCCGAGGTCGTCGGGCGTCGCCGGCGTGCCGTGCGCCCGGAGATAGGAGGGGGCCGCCGCGAAGACGAGATCCATGGGATCGCTGATCCGCACGGAGATCATGTCACCCTGCAGGCCGCCGGCGTGCCGCACGCCGCAGTCGAACCGCTCGGCGACAATGTCGACCAGCCCGTCGTTGACGACGAGTTCCACCGCGACGTCCGGGTAGCGCCGCGCCAGCGCCGCGAGGCGGGGCAGGACGACATGGACGGCCGCCGGCCGGTGCGCGTTGACGCGGACCCGCCCCGCCGGGCGGTCTCGCGCCCCGTCGAGCTCGGCCAGCACCTCCTCCACGGAGGAGAGGGCGGGGCGCAGCCGCAGCAGGAGCTGCTCGCCCGCGCCCGTGGGCGAGAGGGAGCGGGTGGTGCGGTCCAGCAGGCGGATGCCGAGCCTGTCCTCCAGGTTCCGCATGGCGTGGCTCAGCGCCGAGGCCGACAGGCCGAGCCGGGTCGCCGCCCTGGCGAAGCTGCCCGCCTCCACGATCTCGGCGAAGACGGCCAGGCCCGACCAGAGCTCGCGGTCCATTCCTGAGGATCCTTCAGCAGCCCATGCGCTCCTGCGGCACTAATCGACCCGCGGGCTGCGGTCCATCTCCGGCGGACCCGCAGGAGAGAACCGCCCGATGAACCTTCAGACCTACCGCCCGCTCGGCCGTTCGGGCCTTCTGGTCAGCCCGCTCGCGCTGGGCACGATGACCTTCGGCACCGCGCGATGGGGCGCCGACGAGGCCGGCAGCCGAGCCATCTTCGAGCGCTACGTCGAGCTGGGCGGCAACTTCATCGACACCGCGGACGTGTACTCGGGCGGCCGCTCGGAGGAGATGGTCGGCGCCTTCGTCGCCGAGCGCGGCCTGCGCGACCGGATGGTGATCGCCACCAAGTCGGGGTTCGCCACGGGCCAGGGCTTCCATCAGGGCGGCAACGGCGCGCGGCACGTCCAGGCCGCGGTGGAGCGCTCGCTGCGGCGGCTGCGCACCGACTTCATCGACCTCTACTGGATCCACATCTGGGACGGCATCACCCCGGCGGAGGAGCTGCTCCAGACCATGGCGGCGCTGATCGGGGCGGGGAAGATCCGCTACTGGGGCATCTCGAACACGCCGGCCTGGTACGCCGCGCAGCTCGCCACGCTGGCGCGGCTGCGGGGCCTGCCGGCGCCCGTCGGGCTGCAGTACTTCTACTCGCTGGTCGAGCGCGGCGCCGAGAGCGAGCACGTCCCTCTGGGCCAGGCATTCGGCATGGGCCTGGTGCCGTGGAGCCCGCTGGCCTACGGCCTGCTGACCGGCAAGTACGACCGCGCCGCCGTCGAGGCCGCCGTACCCCGGCAGGGCGGCGTGCCGAACCAGGGGCAGGCGGATGGCCCGCCGCGCCCCGAGGGCGACAAGCGGCTGGATGGCGACAACCCGTTCGGCGATACCCTGTTCACGGAGCGCAACTGGGCCATTGTCGAGGCGGTGAAGCGCGTCGCGGAGGAGATCGGCGAAACTCCGGCGCGCGTCGCGCTGGCCTGGGTGGTGGGACGGCCGGGCGTCGCCTCCACCTTGATGGGGGTGAGCCGCGCCGAGCAGGTGGCGGATAACGTGGCCGCGCTCGGCCTCGGCTTGGCACCCGACAAGAGGGAGGCGCTCGACGCGGCGAGCGGGGGCGGCCAGACCTTCCTCTACGGCCTCCTCCAGCCAGGAGTTCGCAACCAGGTCGTGTTCGGCGGCGCCGACGTGCGGGGGTGAGAGGCCGGGTGTGAGAAGCCGGGGGTGAGAGGCTTGGGCGCGATGGAGGGGCGCGGCGACCCGGTCCTGTTCCCGGGGAAGCGGACCCGCCGCTTCCGGCCGGGCCCGGCCCTCAGTGCCGCGCCAGCGCCGCGATGAGCTGGGCGCGGAGCCACATCTCGCCGGGGTCGTGGTCCACGGCGCCGCGCCAGGCGATGTAGGTGACAGATTCCGGGCAGGGGAAGGGCGGCGGGTCCACGGCCAGCCGGCACTTGTCGTCCAGGATCGAGAGGGCGTCGTAGACCGCCTCGCTGACGAGGCAGAGCAGGTCCGTGCCGAGCAGGGCGCGGGGGATGAGGGCGTAGTCCGGCAGGCCCAGCACCACCTGCCGCTCCCGGCCCAGCCCCGCCAGGATCTCGTCCGCGATGCCGATGAGGTCGCCGCGCGGCGTGACCAGCAGGTGCGGGCGGGCGCAGTACATGTCCAGGTCCACCGGGCCGGGGGAGGCGGCGTCCCGCAGCACCACCCAGCCGCCGCGGCGGATGACGCGCTGCTTCGAGCTGGCGGGCAGCTCCTCCACATGGCCGATGAAGAGGCTGATCTCCCGGGTGGCGAACATCTCGGGGATGGTGCGGTAGCTGGCGGCGCGGCAGATCAGGCGGCAGTGCGGGGCGGCCTCCCGGATGGCGGGCAGGGCGGGCATCAGGGCCATGGCCACGTCCTCGGCCATGCCGATGCGGAAGGTGCGGGCGTCGGTGGCCGGGTCGAAGGGGATGGATTCGCCGAGCGCGCCGGCCACGCCCTGCATCAGCGGGCCGAGCTGCTCCATCAGCGCCTCCGCCTTCGGGGTCGGCTCCAGCGTGCGGCCCTGGCGGACGAAGAGGTCGTCCTTGAAGGAGGCGCGGAGGCGGGCGAGGGCGGCGGAGGTGGCGGGCTGGGAGAGGAACAGGGCCTCGCCCGTGCGGGTGACGCTGCGGGTCTTCATCAGCGTCCAGAAGACCGGGAGAAGGTTCAGGTCGAACTTGCGGAGGCCGGTCTCGAGGCTGCGCTGCGGCATGGGATGACTCCGGCGGGAGAGGGTGTGCAGGCGTAGGGCATCCACGGCGTGGATGGAAGCCGCGTGGCCGGCGGGGGAGGCGGGAGGCGCGCCGTGCGGGGCCGCACCGCCGGCGGGCCCTCGCCGAGGCCCTGCCCTCCCGGACGAAGGGCGGAACAGCCCGCGCAACCCGGGCCCGGAGAGGCGGTTTCCGCCCCTGGCAGGCAGGGCGGCAGGGATGATCAACGACCTCTGGTACAAGAACGCGGTGGTCTACTGCCTCTCCGTCGAGAGCTATATGGACGCCAACGGCGATGGCGTGGGCGACTTCGAGGGGCTGACGCGGCGGCTGGACTACATCCAGGGCCTCGGCGTCACCTGCATCTGGCTCATGCCGTTCCAGCCCTCCCCGCAGAGGGACAACGGCTACGACATCACGGACTACTACGGCGTCGATCCGCGCTACGGCACGCTCGGCGACTTCGTGGAATTCACCCATGGCTGCCACCAGCGCGGCATGCGCGTGATCATGGACCTCGTGGTGAACCACAGCTCGGACCAGCACCCCTGGTTCCAGGAGGCGCGGCGCGACCCGGGATCGAGGTACCGGGACTGGTACGTGTGGTCCGACAAGCGCCCGGCGAATGCGGAGGACGGCGTCGTCTTCCCCGGCGTGCAGAAGACGACCTGGACGCGCGACACGGAGGCGGGCCTCTACTACTTCCACCGCTTCTACGAGTTCCAGCCGGACCTCAACACGGAGAACCCGCACGTGCAGGCCGAGATCCTGAAGATCATGGGGTACTGGCTGCAGCTCGGCGTCTCCGGCTTCCGCATGGACGCCGTGCCCTTCGTGATCGCGACGAAGGGCGCGGATGTGAAGAAGGCCGCGCCGCGCTACGACATGCTGCGCGACCTGCGCGAGTTCCTGCAGTGGCGGCGCGGCGACGCCATCCTCCTGGCGGAGGCGAACGTGCCGCCGAAGCTGAACGAGGAGTTCTTCGGCGCCGACGGCCACCGCATGCACATGATGTTCAACTTCCCGCTGAACCAGAACCTGTTCCTGGCACTCGCCAGCGCCGACACCCGCCCGCTCGCCAAGGCGCTGGAGGGCACGCGCGACAAGCCGGCCACCGCGCAGTGGGGCGTGTTCCTGCGCAACCACGACGAGCTGGATCTCGGCCGTCTGACGGAGAAGCAGCGCCAGGCCGTGTTCGAGGCCTTCGGCCCCGACAAGTCCATGCAGCTCTACGACCGCGGCATCCGCCGCCGCCTGGCCCCGATGCTGAAGGGCGACCGCCGCCGCTACGAGCTGGCGACGAGCCTCATGCTCACCCTGCCCGGCACCCCGGTGATCCGCTACGGCGACGAGATCGGGATGGGCGACGACCTCACCCTGCCGGAGCGGGAGTGCGCGCGCACGCCGATGCAGTGGTCCACCGAGCCGCATGGCGGGTTCACCAAGCACGACAGCCCGCCCAACCCCGTCATCTCCGGCGGCCCCTACGGCTTCGAGCACCTGAACGTCGCCGCCCAGCGCCGCGACCCCGCCTCCCTCCTCAACTGGACGGAGCGCGTGATCCGCATGCGGAAGGAGATCCCGGAGATCGGCAGCGGCGACTACGAGGTGGTCCAGACGGACGCGAAGGACGTGCTCGCCCTCCGCTACGACTGGCGCGGCAACTCCGTGCTCTTCCTCCACAACCTCGGCGACGAGCCGCGGGAGATCGACATCGATCCCGGCGCCGCCGGATCGCACGACAGCCTGCTGATCAACCTTCTCGCGGAGGACCACAGCCGGCCGGTGGACGGCCGGCACCACCGCATCCTGATGGAGCCCTACGGCTACCGCTGGTTCCGGGTGGGCGGGCTGGACTACCTGCTCCGCCGCAGCGAGATCTGAGGGTGCCCAAGGGGCTCTGCCCCTTGGATCCCCGCCAGGAGGCTGAGCCTCCTAGACTTGCATGGGGCTGCCGCGGGACTGACCTGAGGCGTGGCGCTGGTGATCGGGCCCGATCCTGCCCCTGCAGTCGCCTCGGCTCCAAGAGCCGAGGCGCACCGTCAGCGATGTCCAGACCAACTCGAGAAAGAAGATGATGGTGAGGGGTCCGGGGAGAGGAAGAATTCCTTGTTCCTCTCCCTGGCCACGGACCGGATATGGAGGACCGGTACCTCCTATTCCCGCGCCCCACGCACGCCCTCAGCCAGGGCCCGCACCCCGTCCAGCACCGCGCGCACCGTGCCCTTCGTGGCGCGCCCGTCCTCGTCCAGCGTGCCCGCCAGGATCTCGATCAGCGCGGAGCCGACCACTGCCCCGTCGGCCGCGCGCACCGCCTCGGCCGCCTGCTCCGGCGTGCGGATGCCGAAGCCGATCGCGACCGGCAGGTCGGTGGCTGCCCGCATGCGCGGCACGGCCGCCGCCAGATCCGCCGCATCGGCCGAGCGCGTGCCGGTGATGCCGGTGATGGGGATGTAGTAGATGAAGCCGCTGGCGCCATCGAGCACGGTCGGCAGGCGGTTTCCCAGCGTGGTGGGCGCCACCAGCCGGATCATGTCCAGCCCCTGCGCGAAGGGCTGGACCTCGTCCGCCTCCTCGGGCGGCATGTCCACGACGATGAGGCCGTCCACGCCGGAGCAGCGGCAGTCCTCGCAGAAGCGCTCCGGCCCGTAGGCGAGGATGGGGTTCAAGTAGCCCATCAGCACCAGCGGCGTGTCCTCGTCGTCGCGCCGGAAGTCCCGCACCATCGCAAGCGCCCCGGCCAGCGATCCGCCGGCCTTCAGCGCGCGCTGCCCGGCCTTCTGCACGGTGGGGCCGTCGGCGGCGGGGTCGGTGAAGGGCACGCCGAGCTCGATCAGGTCGGCGCCCGCGCCGGGCATGCCGCGCAGGATGGCCATGCTCGTCGCGGGGTCGGGGTCGTAGGCCTCGAGGAAGGGCATCAGCGCGCCGCGTCCCTCGGTGCGCAGCTTCGCGAAGCGACGGGCGATGCGACCGCCGGGCACGGGCTCGACGCAGCCCGCCGCCGCAGGAGCTGTCTCGCCCATCAGATCTCCACCCCCATGTGGTGGGCCACCGTGAAGATGTCCTTGTCGCCGCGGCCGGAGAGGTTGAGCACGATGATGCCTTCCTTCGGCATGGTCGGCGCGCGCTTGATCACCTCGGCCAGGCCGTGGGCGGATTCCAGGGCGGGGATGATGCCCTCCAGCTTGGAGAGGAGCTGGAAGGCGGACAGCGCCTCGTTGTCGGTGGCCGCCGTGTACTCCACGCGCCCGATCTCGTGCAGCCAGGAGTGCTCCGGGCCGATGCCCGGGTAGTCGAGGCCGGCGGAGATGGAGTGGGCCTCCGTGATCTGCCCGTGGCGGTCCTGCAACAGGTAGGTCTTGTTCCCGTGCAGAACGCCCGGCGATCCGCCGTTGATGGCCGCAGCATGGGCACCGGTCTCGATGCCGTGCCCGGCGGCTTCCACCCCCACCAGCTTCACCTCGGCATCGTCGAGGAAGGGGTGGAAGATGCCCATGGCGGAGGAGCCGCCGCCGACGGCGCAGACCACCACGTCCGGCAGCCGGCCCTCGATGGCGAGGCACTGCTCCTTCGTCTCCTCGCCGATCACGCACTGGAACTCCCGCACCATCTGCGGGTAGGGCGCGGGGCCGGCGACGGTGCCGATGCAGTAGTAGGTGTCCGCCACGTTCGCGACCCAGTAGCGCAGGGCCTCGTTCATCGCGTCCTTCAGCGTGGCGGCGCCGGAGGTGACGGCGTTCACCTCCGCGCCCAGCAGCTTCATGCGGAACACGTTGGGCTTCTGCCGCTCCACGTCCGTCGCGCCCATGAAGACGGTGCAGGGCAGGTCGAACAGGGCGCAGGCGGTGGCGGTGGCCACGCCGTGCTGGCCCGCGCCGGTCTCCGCGATGATGCGCGTCTTGCCCATGCGCTTCGCCAGCATGATCTGCGCGAGCACGGCGTTGATCTTGTGCGCGCCGGTGTGGTTCAGCTCCTCGCGCTTCAGGTAGACCTTCGCGCCGCCGAGGTGGTTCGTCAGCCGCTCCGCGAACCAGAGCGGGGAGGGGCGGCCCACGTAGTCCTTCAGCAGGCGCCGCCATTCCCGGTCGAATTCAGGGTCCTTCCGGGCCGCGTCGTAGGCCTCCTGCACCTCCGTGATGTTCGGCATCAGCGTCTCGGCGACGAAGCGGCCGCCGAAATCGCCGAAGCGGCCACGGGCGTCCGGGCCGCTCCGCAGGGAGTTGGGGCGGAGGGAATTGGGGAGGGGCTTGTTCACGGCGGCGGTCTCCCGTGTGGTTGGCCCGGAAGGCGCGGGCGAAGAGGCGGTCTTTAGCGTGCGGCGGGGGCGGGGTCACGCCGCCATCGCAGCACCCCGATCCCCAGCCCCGCCAGCACCAGGGCCATCCCCACCAGCCGCATCGGCCCGAAGCTCTCCCCCACCACCAGCGCCGCCGAGGCCGCCCCGGTGACCGGCACCAGCAGCGCGAAGGGCGCGACCGTGGTGGCGGGGTAGCGTGCCATGAGGAACCCCCAGATCCCGTAGCCGACGGAGGTGGCGGCGACCGCGACGTAGAGCACCCCCGCCACCCCGCCCCATTGCAGGTGCGTCAGCGCGTGCGCGATCGTCCCCGGCCCCTCGATCGCCAGGGACATGGCGAAGAAGGGCAGGATCGGCACGAGGCTCATCCAGGACATCAGCGCCAGCGCGCCCCCGGTCTCCCCCGCGCCGCGCAGCAGCACGTTCCCCACCGCCCAGCTCGCGGCCGCCGACAGGCAGAGGCCGAGCCCGAGCGCCGTCACCCCGCCGCCACCCACCGTGGTGGCGATCAGGGCCAGCCCCAGGAAGGCCACCGCCATCCCGGCGACCGTGCACGGCGTGGGCCGCTCCCGCAGCACCGCCGCGGCGATCAGCCCGGTCATGAAGGCCTGGGACTGCTGCGTGACCGAGGCCAGTCCGGGCGGCATCCCCGCCGCCATGCCGGTGAAGAGCAGCCCGAACTGCCCGACGAAGAGGAAGGCCGCGATCGCCACCAGCCGCCCGGTGGAGATCGTCGGCCGGGGCAGCCACAGCACGGGGAGGGCGGCGACCACGAAGCGCAGCGCGGCCATCAGCAGCGGTGGCAGGCCGGAATCCAGCGCCACGCGGATCATGACGAAGTTGAAGCCCCAGATCGCGGTGGTGAGCAGCGCGAGGGCGATGTGGGCGGGCTTCATGCGGGCTGCCCCAGGGGAGGGGAGAAGGAATTCTCCCCTCCCCTGGAACCCCACCCCTCATCTGTTTCTGGGAGGCTGCCGCGGAATGCGGGGCTGGCGGTTCGCCGAGGGTCATGGACCCTCGGCGCGGGTCGTGTTCCCCTGGAACCAGTGGATAGAAAAAGATGATTGGGGTCTGGGGGAAGAATTCCTTCTTCCCCCGGCGGAGGGTCCGGGAGGCGGAGCCTCCCGAGGGCGGCGGCGCTCACGCCCCCCGTGCCGCGCGCAGGAAGGCCGTGACGCGGGCCGGGTCCTTCACGCCGCGGGATGCTTCCACGCCGGAGGAGACGTCCACGCCCGGCGCGCCCGTGGTGCGGAGGGCGTCCGCCACGTTGTCCGGCGTCAGGCCGCCGGCGAGGAGCCAGGGGCGGGGGACCGGGCGGCCGGAGAGGAGGGACCAGTCGAAGACGGCCGCGTTGCCGCCGGGCAGGGGGGCGCCGGGCGGGGCCTTGGCGTCCAGCAGGAAGGCGTCCACGGCGGGGGCATAGGCGTCCAGCGCGTCGAGGTCGGCGGGGGTGGCGATGCCGAGGGCCTTCATGACAGGGAGGGAGAAGCGGGTCCGCAGGGCGGCGGCGCGCTCCGGCGTCTCGTCGCCGTGGAGCTGGAGCATGTCCAGGTCCACGGCGGCGAGGACCGCGGCGATGGCTTCGTCGGTGGCGTCCACGAAAAGGCCGACGCGGAGGGGGCCGCCATCCTCCTGCGCGGGGGCGCGGGCGGAGAGGGTGGCGGCGGCTTCCGGCATGAGGGCCCGGGGGGAGGGCGGGAAGAAGACGAGGCCGATCATGTCGGCGCCGCCCGCGATCGCGGCGTCCAGGCCGGCGGTGTCGTTCAGGCCGCAGATCTTGGCGAGGGTCATGGGCGCAGGGACCTCGCGATGGCGGCCGCGGCGGCGGCGGGGTCGGGGGCGGCGGTGATGGGGCGGCCGATCACCAGCCAGTCGGCGCCGGCATCCGCCGTCTCCTCCGGGGTGGCGATGCGGGACTGGTCGCCGGGGTCGCTGCCCCTGGGGCGGATGCCCGGGACGACGAGTAGGGGGGCCGCGCCGTGGGCGGCGCGGATCATCGGAACCTCGCGCGGGGAGAGGACGAGGCCGTCGGCGCCGGACTCCAGCGTCAGGCGGGCCAGGCGGAGAACCTGCTGGGCGGGGCCGCCGGAGACGCCGGTGGTGGCGAGGGTGGCGGCATCGGTGCTGGTGAGGACGGTGACGGCGAGGATGGCCGGGCGGTCCGGGCCGGCCTCCTCGGCGGCGCGGCGGGCGGCCTCCACCATGGCCGGGCCGCCGGCGGCGTGGATCGTGAGCATGGCGGGGCGGAGCGCGAGGGCGGAGCGGACGGCGCCGGCGACGGTGTTGGGGATGTCGTGGAACTTCAGGTCGAGGAAGACCGGAGCGCGGGCGGCGATGCGGGCGACGGCGGCGGGGCCGTTGGCCACGAAGTATTCCAGGCCGAGCTTCAGGCAGCCGACATGGGGGGACAGCGCTTCCGCCCAGGCCTCTGCCCGCTGCGGGCTGCCGGTGTCCAGGGCGGCGATGATGCCGGCGCGGTTCGGGCGCGGGATCATGGGCTGTTCCTCTTGGGGTGGTCGCCGCAGCCGATCCGGTGGCGCGTCGCCAGTCGCTCCAGCATGGAGGCGGGGCGGTAGAGGCGGAGGCGGTATTCCGCCTGGGCAGCCATGTCGAGGCCGGTGGAGCTGGTGACCGTGACGGCGGCGATGCTGCCGAGGCAGCGCAGGTGCAGGAGCTGGCGGGCCTGGAGGTGGGCGAGGCGGGTCACGCTGCCGTCCGGATGGGTGACCTGCAGGTCCAGGCGGTTGTCCGTGTCGTAGTGCCACATCTGCCTGGGGTCGCCGATCTGCAGGGCGACGAGGGGCTGGGGGGTGGGGAAGGCGATGCGGGCGGCGCCGTTCCCGGTTTCCAGCGCGTAGGCGGTGCGGGGGAGGTTCGTGACGCGGGCGAGCTCCGCGCCGCCGAGGATGAGGAGGGCCATGGGCAGGGCCAGGCGCCAGCCCGGGCGGAGCCAGGCGGCGACGCCGAGGAGGAAGAGGGCGGCGAAGCCGAGGAGGAGGCGGGCGACCATCGCGCGCTGGTCCGCCTCGTTCAGCTCCACCGGGAGGAGGAGGCCGAGGTGGAAGGGGACGCCGCCGTCGAAGAGGACGCCGTAGCTGACGGTGGACTGGCGGTTGTCCAGGAAGTTGTTGGGGCCGGCGAAGAAGAGGACGGTGTTGAGGAGGGTGAGGAGCAGGAGGAGCGCGCCGGGGAGGCGCATGGCAATCCCCTTCTCCTTCCCGATCCAGTGGGCGAGGCCGAGGGTGAGCATCGGCATGGAGAGGACCCAGAAGCGGCCGGGCCAGCCCTCCCCGGGGTTGACGCCGACGCCGGTGACGGCGGCGACGGCCAGGAGGATCAGGCCCTGGCGGGCGAGGGGGGCGCCCCGGATGGCGCCGGCGGCGAGGGCGGCGGCGCCGAGGATCCAGATCGGGGCGTAGGCCAGCAATCCGTGGCGGACGTTGAAGAGCTGCATCGGCAGGACCTCCGCCCAGGCCCAGGGGAGGGGTGGGCGGGCGGTGTTCACCGGGCCGGTGAGGGCGCCGTAGATGGCGAGGTTCAGGGCGACGAGGAGGGCCAGGCCGATGAGGCCGGGGATGAGGAGGGTAGCCAGGCGGCGCCAGTTCCCGGCGCGGAGGAGGGGCCAGAGGAGGAAGGCGTAGAGGGTGGCGGCGACGACGGAGCCGCGCATGTGGGCCAGCGGGATGGCGGCGATGAGGGCGGCGGCGAGGAGGCCGGGGCGGGTGTGGAGACGCCACCAGGCCAGCGCCGTGAGGGAGAAGATCCAGGCCTCCATGTAGAAGAGATGGAGGTAGGGCATGAGCGGCATCGTGAGGGCCGCGACCGCGACCGCGAGGATGGCGGGGCGGGGGCCGGCGGCGAGGCGGCAGAGGCGGTGGACCGCGACGAGGCCGGCGAGGCCCACAGCCAGGGTGGTGAGGCGGGGGGCCTGGGGGGTGAGGAGGGTGAAGGGGGAGAGGAGGGCGGGGATGTAGACGGGGTGCGAGGGGCCGGTGCCGCCGTTGGGGCCGCCCCCGTTGAGGCTGGGGGGGAGCTCTGCGGCGGGGACGCCGTTGAGGGCGCGGTGGATGGGGGACCATTCCTCCAGCGGCATGGTGAAGGTGCCGTGGCGGATGAGGGAGGTGGCGTAGAGGAGATAGCGGGGCTCGTCCCCCGTCATGCCCTGGCGGCGCATGGCGAGGAGGAGGGCGGCGACCGCGACGAGGAGGGCGGCGAGGGCGATGCTGTCCCACCCCTGGGGCCAGCGGCGGAGGAGGGGGGGAAGAGCGGGGGCGTGCATCGGGGGGTGGCGCCCGGGGGCGCCTTTGGACCTTTGCGAGGGGTGGGGGGCCGCGGGGATATCCGGCCCCGCGGCCCGGGGCATTAGAGGGCGCCGCCCTTGCGGCCGGCCATGGCGCCGAGGCGGAGGCGGAGGGCGTTCAGCTTGATGAAGCCCTGGGCATCGAACTGGTCGTAGGCGCCCTGGTCTTCCTCAAACGTGACGTGCTTCATCGAGTAGAGGCTGTGGGGGCTGCGGCGGCCGGTGACGATGGTGTTGCCCTTGTAGAGCTTCAGGCGGACTTCGCCGGTGACGGATGCCTGGGAGGCGTCGGCCATGGCCTGGATCATGCGGCGTTCGGGGGAGAACCAGAAGCCGTTGTAGATCAGCTCCGCGTAGCGGGGCATGAGGCTGTCCTTCAGGTGGGCCGCTTCGCGGTCCAGCGTGATGGATTCGATGGCCCTGTGGGCGGTGTAGAGGATGGTGCCGCCGGGGGTTTCGTAGGCGCCGCGGGACTTCATGCCGACGAAGCGGTTCTCCACCAGGTCCAGGCGGCCGATGCCGTTCTCCTTCCCCAGGGCGTTCAGGCGGGTGAGGAGGGTGGCGGGGGATAGGGCTTCGTCGTTGATGGCGACGGCGTCGCCGCGCTCAAAGCGGATGGTGATCTCGGTGGCGCGGTCCGGGGCGTCCATGGGGGAGAGGGTGCGCTGCCAGACGATCTCCGGCGGCTCGTCCCACGGCTCCTCCAGCACCTTACCTTCGGAGCTGCTGTGGAGGAGGTTGGCGTCCACGGAGAAGGGGCTTTCGCCGCGCTTGTCCTTGGCGATGGGGATCTGGTGTTCTTCGGCGAACTGGATGAGGCGGGTGCGGGAGGTGAGGTCCCATTCGCGCCAGGGGGCGATGACCTTCACGTCGGGCTTGAGGGCGTAGTAGGCGATCTCGAACCGGACCTGATCGTTGCCCTTGCCGGTGGCGCCGTGGGAGACGGCGTCCGCGCCGACCTTCTCCGCGATCTCGATCTGGCGCTGGGCGATGAGGGGGCGGGCGATGGAGGTGCCGAGGAGGTAGCAGCCTTCATAGAGCGCGTTCATGCGGAACATGGGGAAGACGAAGTCCCGCGTGAACTCTTCCCGCAGGTCGTCCATGAAGATGTTCTCGGGCTTGATGCCGAGGAGGAGGGCCTTGTCCTTCGCGGGGCCGAGTTCCTCACCCTGGCCGAGATCGGCGGTGAAGGTGACGACTTCGGCGTTGTAGGTGGTTTGCAGCCACTTGAGGATGACGGAGGTGTCCAGGCCGCCGGAGTAGGCGAGGACGACCTTCTTCACGTCTTTTACAGGCATGGGAATGCGCCTTCCGCGGGAGAAATCGGGGCGGATGTGCCGCAGCGCTGCCGTTGGGGCAAGCCACGGGCTTGCCGCGACGGCAGCGCTGCGAGCGCGGCGCGAAGCGCTGCCGCCCCGTTGGAGGCTGGGTAAGGCACCAGGGCAACGCGCAGCGTTGTCCCGCCCCACCCGCGACGCAGGACGCGGCACGGTGGGGTGTTGGGCGCGATTCCCGGCGGTGGGCGTTACGGCCAGCCATAGCGGACCACCCGGGGGATGGATTTGCGGCCGAGGGCCGCCCTGGCGAGCCAGGCGAAGGATTTGAGGTGCTGCTTTGCCGCCGCGACCGCCGCTTTCGTGGCCGCGAGGCGGGGTGGCGGGGTGCGGGCAAGCATTTCGGACAAAAGGGGATCCGGCAGGAGCCAGGGCGGGCCGTTGAGGGCGGTTCTTAGGCCCAATTTCCTGATGAGCAGGAGGAGGGGCATGCCGCCGAGGCGGGCGGCGCGGCGGGTGGCGCGGCAGATGGCGTATTCGATCTGGCGCAGGGGGTGGTTGGGGGCGAGGGCGGGCAGGGCTTCGAGGAGGCGGTGCCAGAGGCCGGCGTGGGTGAGACGACGGAAGAAGCGGGCGACGGTTTGGGCGTTGCCGTACTCGGCGGGGAGGGTTTTCCAGGCGTCGCCCGGGGTGTGGGCGAGGTGGAAGATGGCGTTCATGCGGTGGCGGAGATCGGGGATGCGGCGGCCCTGGGGGGAGCGGGGGAGGACGTAGGGGAGGAGGGCGTGCCACTGGAGGTCGGTGAGGTGGGCGAAGGGGCGGGGTGGGGTGAGGCGGGGCACTTGGATGACACCTCCCAACGTCGCCCGCACACTTTCACAAACATGTCGGAAGGTCAAGGAAAAAAGACAGCAAAAAAGAATATCTTCTTATTATCCCGTTGAGCTTATAAATTGTGGACTTGTTGAATGTCAACCAAATGGAAAGGTGTTCGATTCAGGAGATTCTGGGAAGGTCTTCTTCTCGTAAGATTCCAACCTTTTTCAGAAATAATGAGATTGCGGTGTCACTGGCGACTGCAGAGCGCACCTCTCCAAGACCGATGCGGGTGGCTAAATTTTTTGCGGACATACCCTTTCTATACTGTGGCCAGTTGCCTTTTAGAATTTCCAAAGCCTGCTGAGTGGTTGTCGGGCGAAGCGCAGAACATGTCGGGATGTGACGGATAAGAAGCGCCTCATGGCAGGGATCTTGCCACATAGGATGAATGCCTGCCCGCTCTACCTCGCCTGTTATGAGTCTGTCCCGCTCTGGTGAGACTCCAATCTTGTCTCTGTCAAGTAAGACTGCACAAAACAGATAATCTCCGTGTCCTCTCCCGCGCTTCACTTCATCTACAGCACGTTGTACAATAGCGAGAGGATCTCCACCTCGAAGCACAGGCGCGTCGAAAGTAACGTGTAGTTTTAACTTTTCACGAGCAAGCATCTCTAACAAGCGAGCATAACTCTGCTCGCTTTCTCCCTCACAACCTATAAAAAAGCGTTTGCGTGGAGGTATGATTACCCTTCGAGGCATTGCTGGTGCTCTTACCCCACACGAGGAACTGCGCCGAAAACACCACCAAGATATTTCTTGTAAATATTGTCAGAACGTCGAACGCCACCTATATTTTTAAGGCCATATACCGTTGTTGCGCCTGAGCTGTCTTTCTCGCAGAAATAAATTTCTTCCTTTTCTAAGAATTCGAACAAGAAAGGATTGTGACAAGACATCCAAAGCTGGGCACCGTGAGGATTGCGCTTGGGATCATAGAACCAACCTATGATTTCTGGCAAGAGTAAAGCATGAATAGCTTGATCCATTTCGTCGATCACTGCGATCCCGCCGGACATCAAAGCGGTCACGAGTAGTGGGAAGATGCGCATGAACTCGCGTGTTCCGTGACTTTCCTGTTCAAGAGGTAAGAGTTCATCCAATCCGGAATGCTTGAATTTGATTACTTCGCCCCTTCTCGAGCGCGACACAACTATCGCTTCTAGACCTAAATCGAATCTCTCCAAATCTTGATTCATCCGATCCAGGAACCATTTGCGTCGACGTTCGTCAGTGGTAAATTTAATGATGAAGTCGTCCCGAAACGAAATCTTCTCGACGTAAATATTCGACAGTATGCGCGAAAAATACATTCGCAGCCGCTCGGCTGGCTGGTGCCCTAAATCTGAGAGATATGAGACGAGGCTGCAGTTTTTTGGTAATTTCTCCAAAGCATCTGCGCACGACGATAGATGAAAAGACGGATCGCTCCAATGTGTGCGCGACTGAGATCTTTCAAAAATACTTCTAAACCGCTGTTCCGTTTCTGAGAAAACCCTAAGTCTTTCTAGGATAACTTCGCTTGGTTTGTCCATTGAGTTATCAAACTTGACCTCGTACACAAAACGACGCTCTCGCCCTTCCTTGGGGTTCTTCTCGGAATTTGACAAAAATTCAAAATCTTCCGGGGCAGAGAAGTGTACTGCCAAACGGGTTGGCCCTTTAGAGTTGCTCGCTCTGAAGCGATCGAATCTTTGAAAGCCTTTTTGACTTTTTGCGGCAATGTTGTCCCTGTGAAGTTCTTTGTGGCTGAACACTACAAACCATTCAATGGCCGTAAGTGCTCGAAGGATGTTAGACTTCCCAGAGGCATTGGCTCCGAAAAACGCAACTACTTTCGGAGCTCTTCCATCTTTCAGATCCACGTTATCTGTGAATCTTTCCGGATTTTTGGGGGCATTTCTTGCAATGCGAAGGTCAATCGTCTGGCGTTCGCGGATGGAATGGAAATTCTCAACTTCAATCTTGTAGAACACCGTTCAGCCTCTCGCTGGGTGTAGGCAGTGCAGAGTTAGACAAAAAACTGCCGAAGTCGAGAGGGCATCTGACCTGACTGACGCCTCGATCCTCAAGACTTGGGACAATGAAGTACCACTCCAGCCGAGGTCCAAAAGCCAGAGCCTTCCGAGGCGTCCTCACAGCAAATCAGAGAGTTACGCCGGCCTTCCTAAGCCGCTCACTCTCCGTCTTCAACTGCCCACACGCCGCCATGATGTCCTTCCCCCGCGGCCGCCTCACAGGCGAAGCATACCCCGCGTCGTTCAGGATCCCCGCAAACCGCTCGATCTGCGCCCGCTTCGACGTCGCATAGGGCGACCCCGGCCAGGGATTGAACGGGATGAGGTTCACCTTCGCCGGCAGCCCCTGGAGCAGCCGGACGAGCTCGCGGGCCTCGGCCTCCGAGTCGTTGATGCCGTCAAGCATGACGTACTCGAAGGTGATGCGGCGGGCGTTCGAGGCGCCGGGGTAGCGGTGGCAGGCCGCCATCAGCTCTTCGATGGGGTATTTGCGGTTGAGGGGGACGATCTCGTCCCGGAGCTCGTTCGTCACCGCGTGGAGGGAGACGGCGAGGTTGACGCCGAGCTCGGCGCCGGCGCGGTCCATCATGGGGACGACGCCGGAGGTGGAGAGGGTGATGCGGCGGCGGGAGAGGGCGATGCCCTCGCCGTCCATGACGATCTTCAGGGCCTGGGCCAGGTTCTCGTAGTTGTAGAGGGGTTCGCCCATGCCCATGACGACGATGTTGGAGACGAGGCGGCGCTCATCGTTCGGGGTGGGCCATTCGCCGTAGCTGTCGCGGGCGGCCATGAACTGGCCGACGATCTCGCCGGGGGAGAGGTTGCGGACGAGCTTCTGGGTGCCGGTGTGGCAGAAGCGGCAGGAGAGGGTGCAGCCGACCTGGGTGGAGATGCAGACGGCACCGCGGTCGTCATCGGGAATGTAGACGGTTTCGACCTGCTGGTTGTCGCGCATGGCGAGGAGCCACTTGCGGGTGCCGTCGGTGCTGGTCTGCTCGGTGGTGACCTGGGGGCGGCCGATGGTGAAGTGGTTCGCCAGCTTGGCCTGGAGGGGCTTGGCGATGCTGGACATGGCCGCGAAGTCGCGGGTGCCCTGGTGGTAGATCCAGTGCCAGATCTGCTTGGCGCGGAAGGGCTTCTCGCCGATTTCCGCGATCGCGGCGGCGAGTTCCTCGCGGGAGAGGCCGACGAGGTCGCGGCGGCCATCCGCGTCCACCTGCGCCGGGGGGGCGAAGAGGGCGGACTTGGCGAGGATGCGGGCGCGCTCGGCCTCTGTGAGGGAGGCGACCGGCGGGATGGGCGGCGTGAGAACCTTCGGTTCCACGGAGATGGCGTTCATCGGCGGGGGGTGGATCCGGTGTTGCCGCTGGGGGGGCACTCCTTCGAGATCGCCTCATAGGCGGCGGTGAAGCCGGAGAGGGAGAAGGTCTCGGTGGTGCTGCGGTTGTTGGGGGCGGGGGACTTGGCGGCGGCCTCGCGGCCGGAGCGGAAGGCGGCGACGGTGGCGCGGCCGTCCCGGGCGAAGGCGTTGTCGCCGGAGGTGTAGAAGTCGAGGTCGTTGTCGCCGACGTCCACCTTCACCTCGGCGTTGCGGGGGAAGGCGCGGCCGATGCGGAGGGAGACCTGGTCGCGGCCGCCGGTGCGGTGGGTGACGGTGAGGAGGGTGTTGGCGCGGCCTTCCATGCGGGTGAAGGCGTAGCAGACCTTGCCGCTGGCTTCGGTGTGGGTGGCGGCTGTCCATTCCCCGAAGGTGCCGAGGCGCTGGGGGCCGCTGCTGTTCTGGGTGCCGCCCTGGTTACCGCCACCGCCGCTGTTCTGGGCCGGCTGTTCCGGGGCCGGGCGGGCGCCGCGCTGGGCGAGGGCCGGGCCTGCGGCGAGGGTGATCGCCGCGAGGAGGGCGAGCGCGGGGGCGGGGGCGTGGCGGATCATGGGCGCGGAGATAGTCCTCCTGCGGGGGCGGCTTCAACCGCCGTTGCGGCATGGGGGCGGCAATCTTCACGCGGGGGACAACGGGGGGCGGGGCTGGGGCGTTATCGCGTTCTTCTGTTCAGAGCGAGGAGAGGCGTGACATGGCGGCACCGGCGGACGTGACGAACGAGGGGCGGATCATCGTGTCGGGCCACCAGGTGGATCTGGGGGAGGCGTTGCGGGCGCATGTGACGGAGCAGGCGACCCGGCTCTCGGCCAAGTACTTCGATGGGGCGGAGGATATTACCGTGACATTTTCCCCTGGCGGGAAGGGGGCGGGTTTCGCGTGCAACGTCCGGGTGCATGCCGGGCGGGGGCTGTTCTTCGACGGGCACGGGGAGGATCCGCGCAACGCCTACACGGCGTTCTCCGTGGCGCTGGAGCGGGTGGCGAAGCAGCTGCGGCGGCAGAAGCGGGCGCTGCGGGAGGACAAGCCGGTGAATGCGACGAAGGAGGCGCTGCTGTAGGGGGCGCTTTCCTCTCTGGGGCGTGGCGCGGGGGGCCTGTTCCCGGTGGGGGCGGGCCTTTCGCGGGCGGGGTGGGGGCCTTATTCCGGGGGCATGAGCGATGCGACCGATGCCCAGCTTGCCGCGCAGTACGAGGCGCTGCCCTATCCGGCGCGGGACCCTCGGGACGAGGCGAAGCGGCTGATCGTGGGGAGCCCGTCGCACCTGGCGGAGGTGGATCACTGGGTGTTCGGGGCGCGGCGGGCGGCTTCCCTGCCGTTGCGGGCGCTGGTGGCGGGGGGCGGGACCGGGGACGGGGCGCTGATGCTGGCGCAGCAGATGGCCTGGGCGGGGCGGCCGGGGGAGGTGGTCTGGCTGGACCGGTCCGGCGCGGCGCGGAAGGTGGCGGAGGCTCGGGCGGCGGCGCGGGGGTTGTCCAACATCCGGTTCGTGGAGGGGTCGATCCTCGATCTGCCGGAGGGGATCGGGACCTTCGACTACGTGGATTGCTGCGGGGTGCTGCATCACCTGCCGGACCCGGATGCGGGGCTGCGGAACCTTGCGGGGGTGCTCAATCCCGGGGGCGGGATGGGGATCATGGTCTATGCGCCGCACGGGCGCACGGGCGTGTACATGCTGCAGGAGGCGATGCGGCGGATCGCGCCGCCGACGGAGGCGCCGGCTGCGCGGGTGGACATCGCCAAGCGGGTGATGCGGCACCTGCCGGAAACGGCGTGGATGCGGAAGAATCCCTGGATCACGGATCATCTGCCCTTGCCGCAGGGGGGCGGGGATCCGGGGTTGTACGACCTGCTGCTGAACCCGCGGGACCAGGCCTACACGGTGCCGCAGCTGGTGGAGCTGGTGGCGGGGGCGGGGATGCGGATCGCCTGCTTGGTGGAGCCGCTGCGGTATGATCCTGATCCGTTGCTGCCGGATCCGAAGCTGCGGGCGCGGACGGCTGCCATGTCCATGATCGAGCGGGCGGCGCTGGCGGAGGCGCTGGCGGGCAACATGGGGATCCACATCGCCTATCTGACGCGGGCGGGGGATCCGGAGGTTCGGGCGGATTGGGACACGCCGGGGGCGGTGCCGGTGCTGCGGAGCGGGACGGGGGCGGAGTGGGCCAAGGGCATCCGCAACGGCGGGCTGCCCGTGACCTTCGACGGGCTGCGGGTGGTGCTGCCGATGCCGGCGCTGGCGGGGGCGATCCTGAACCGGATCGACGGGAAGCGGACGCTGGCGGAGGTGGTGGCGGAGGTGCCGGCGCCGGAGGCGCAGGTGGCGCGCGACTTCGCGGCGCTGCGGGCGGCGATGGAGCCGATGAACCGGCTTCTGCTGGCGGCGCCCCTCGCTTGAGCGGGTCCGTG
The DNA here is from genome assembly GCF_037040815.1 of Pararoseomonas sp. SCSIO 73927. NCBI lineage: Bacteria > Pseudomonadati > Pseudomonadota > Alphaproteobacteria > Acetobacterales > Acetobacteraceae > Pararoseomonas > Pararoseomonas sp. SCSIO 73927. The sequence continues at coordinate 930,520 of NZ_CP146232.1, read as the reverse complement.
ATCGTCATCTTCGGGGCGGCGGTGCGGCCGGATTCGCGGCCGAGCGAGACCATGCGGCGGCGGGTGACGGCGGCGGTGGAGCTGGGGGAGCGGCTGGGCGGGGGGGCGCGGTTCATCCCGACGGGCGGGCAGGGGCGGCACGGGCCGGCGGAATCGACCGTGATGGCGAAGCTGCTGCGGGACTGGGGGATCGACCCCGCGCGCATCGAGGAGGAGCCGACGGGGACCGATACGCTCTCCTCCGCACGGGCCGTGGCGGTGATGCTGCGGGAGTGGGAGGGGACGGTGCATCCGGTGTCCTCCGGCTATCACCTGCCTCGGTGTGCGGCGGTGCTGCGGCTGCTGGGGCTGCGGGTGGGGCGCGGGGCGGCGGCGAAGGCGGGGCCGGGGTTCTCCGAGTGGCGCTGGCGGCTGCGGGAGGTGCCGGCGCTGCCCTATGACGCGGCGCTCGCGCTGTGGTGGCGGGTGCGGGGCGGGTAGGGCGCCAGCGTCTCACCATCCCCCTGGGCGGCCGGGGCGCGTCCGCTGGCGTTGCGAGGGTCTGTCCTGCGCTTTCGGGACCGGAGAGGGCGCCGCCCTCTCCGGACCTCGCCCGCCAGGGGCCTGAGGCCCCTGGACCCCCTTCTGGCTGCCGCGGGACCGGCCTGAACCGGTGGGCCGGATCCCAGCGCCCTGATCCTGCCCTTCCGGTCGCCTCGGGTCATCGACCCGAGGCGCATTGTCCGCGGGACGACTCCCACTCGAAGAGGAAGATGATGGCGGGAGGTCCGGAGGGAGGAAGACTTCCCTCTTCCTCCCTCTGGCCACGGCGGGTCGTTGGAGGATCAGGGCGACCTTCCCGGCCGGCGCGGGGCTGGGCGGGATTCCGGCATGGCGAGGAAGACCGGCAGGACGGCGGCGGCGACGGCGGCGATCATGATGCCGGGGACCAGGGGCGAGCCGGTGCGGCCCATGAGTTCCTGGGCGAGGTAGGGGGCGAGGCCGCCGAAGATCGCGGTTGCCGTGGTGGCGCCGAGGGCGAGACCGCTGAGGCGGCCCTCTCCGGGGAATTGTTCCGCCGTGGCGACGGCGCCGACGGCGCTCATCGCGCCGCCGACGGCGGCGAGGACCAACGCGCCGAGGGTGGCCCATCCGTGGGAGGCGCCGGCCATGAGGGAGAAGAGGGTGATGGGGAGGACCGCTGCCGAGAGGCAGACGGCGAGGAGGACGGGCTTGCGGCCGTACCGGTCCGAGAGGAGGCCGGTGAAGGGCGTGACGAGGATGACGACGAGGGCGGCGGCAGTGGAGAGCCAGAGGGCCTCCGCCTCGCTCATCGGGGAGGCGCCTGCGAGGAAGGCGGGCACGTAGGTGATGCCGACGTAGTAGGTGATGGAGCCCAGCGCGGAGATGGCGAAGCCGCGGGCGATGGCGGCGCGGTGGTGGGTGAGGGCGTGGCGCAGGGGATTGTGGGGGACGGTGCCGCGCGCCTCCTGGCGCTCGAAATCCGGGGATTCCTGCATGAGGGAGCGGGCGATCCAGACGGTGGCGGCGAGGGCGGCGCCGAGGAGGAAAGGGATGCGCCAGCCCCAGGAATCGAGGGCGGCGGGGCTCATCGCGCTGACGGTGAGGGCGGCGACGGCGGCGGCGAGGAGGGCGCCGACTTCGCTGGCGGCGGCGGCGAAGGAGGTGACGAGGCCGCGGCGCTCCGGCCTTGCGCCTTCGAGAAGGTAGGCGACGACGCCGGTGTACTCGCCGCCCACCGAGAAGCCCATGACGCAGCGGAGGAGGAGCAGGAGCCAGGCGGCGGCGGGGCCGATCTGCGCGTGGGTGGGGAGGAGGGCGGTGGCGAGCATGGCGGCCGTCATCAGCGCCATGGAGAGGAGCATCATGCGGCGGCGGCCGTAGCGGTCTCCCACATGGCCGAGGACGGCGGCGCCGAGGGGGCGCATGAGGTAGGCGACGGCGAAGCCGCCGAGGGCCAGGGCGAGGGAGGTGTCGCCGCCGCCAAAGAAGACGCGGGAGAGGACGGTGGCGAGGTAGAGGTAGAGGGTGAAGTCGTACCACTCGACCACGGTGGAGAGGGCCGCGACCGCCATGGAGGCGCGGGAGATGCCTGGCTTCTCGGTCACGGGGGCGCCCTGTCGGTGGTTCCGGAGGGTGCGCCGATCGGGGGTGGGGGTGGAAGGGGGCGGTCCTGTGGGGGCGGTCCGTGGCCAGGGAGAGGAAGAAGGAATTCTTCCGCTCCCCGGACCCCTCACCATCATCTTCTTCTTTGAGTTGGTCTGGACTCTGCTGACAGCGCGCCTCGGCTCGTGGAGCCGAGGCGACGGCCAGGGCAGGACGTTGTGCCGAGCGTAGAGGGCTGACCTATCAGGTCAGTTCCGCGGTAGCCCGATGCAGGTCCAGGAGCCTCAGGCTCCTGGTGGGGGTCCAGGGGGCAAGGCCCCCTGGGGGCCGCGGGTCAGCCGTTGCGGCGGGCGTGGGCGCGGACGGCGGTCTCGATCGCGTGCAGGTCGTTGGGGAGGACGGTGAAGCGCTCCTCGCGCTCGTAGAGGTCGGCCATGTGGGGCGGGAGGGCGGGGCGGGTGCCGGTGGCCTGTTCGACCGCGTCCGGGAACTTCGCGGGGTGGGCGGTGGCGGCGATGATGATGGGGGTGGCGGGGTTGTCCGGCGGGGCGGCGTGGCTGGCGGCGGTGCCGGCGGCGGTGTGGGGGTCGGCGGGGTAGTTCTGGGCGTGGAGGCGGCGCATTTCGGCGATCGTCTCCTCGTCCGACACGGCGTGGCCGCGGAACAGGGCGGTGGCGGCGCGCCAGGTGCGCTCGTCGATCGGCATGCGGCCGGTGTCGCGGAAGGCGCGCATGGCGGTGGCGGTTCTCGCGCCGTCGCGGCCGAGGAGCTCGAAGAGCAGGCGCTCGAAGTTCGAGGAGACCTGGATGTCCATGCTGGGGGAGAGGCTGGGGGTGACGGGCTGGGCCGTCATGTCGTTCTCCGCGATCCAGCGGGCGAGGATGTCGTTGCGGTTGGCGCCGACAATGAGGGTGGAGACGGGCAGGCCCATGCGGCGGGCGGCCCAGGCGGCGAAGACGTTGCCGAAGTTGCCGGTGGGGACGGCGAAGGCGATCTCGCACTGCGGGGCGCCGAGCGCGAGGGCTGAGGCGACGTAGTAGGGGATCTGGGCGGCGATGCGGGCCCAGTTGATGGAGTTGACGGCGGAGAGGTTCATCTCCCGCCGGAAGGGGGCGTCGTTGAACATCGCCTTCACCAGGTCCTGGCAGGCGTCGAAGTCGCCCTGGACGGCGATGTTGCGGACGTTGGGGGAGAGGACGGTGGTCATCTGCCGGCGCTGGACGGGGCTGGTGCGGCCTTCCGGGTGGAGGATGACGATGTCGAGGTTCTCGCGGCCCTTGCAGGCCTCGATGGCCGCGGAGCCGGTGTCGCCGGAGGTGGCGCCGACGATGGTGATGCGCTCCCCGCGGCGGGCGAGGACGTGGTCGAACATCCTGCCGAGGAGTTGGAGGGCGAAGTCCTTGAAGGCGAGGGTGGGGCCGTGGAACAGCTCCAGCGCGAAGCGGCGGTGGTCCAGCTGGACCAGGGGGGCGACGGCGGGGGTGGTGAAGCCGGCGTAGGCGTCGGCGCACATGGCTTCCAGGACGCCGTCCTCGAAGGTGCTGCCGGTGAAGAGGCGGATGATGCGGGCGGCGAGAGCGGGGTAGGGGAGGCCGCGCAGCTCCTCCCAGTCGTCCGTGGTGAGGACGGGCCAGGTCTCCGGCAGGAAGAGGCCGCCATCCTCGGCCAGGCCGGCCAGGAGGACGGATTCGAAGTCGCGGGGGGCGGCCTCGCCGCGTGTGGAGACGTAGCGCATGGCGGGGGGCTTAGCGGAAAGGGCGCGGGGCCGGAATGGCGCGCGTTGCATGGGGGGATCGTGACTGGAGGGGGCGGGGGTGGGAGCGGCAGGATGGCGGGGATGATCCGGCGCGCGCTTCTCCTTCTCGTCCTGCTCTCGCTGCCTGCCGCGGCGCAGGAGTTGGTGCCGGTGCGGCCGGGGTCTCCCGAGGGGGATGCGCTGGTGGCGCGGCTGCGGGAGGGCGGGCTGGTGCTGTTCCTCCGGCACGCGGATACGCGGGGGGAGGCCTGCGACCGGTCCTTCCGGGTGGGGGACCGGGCGGGGCAGCGGAACATCTCGGCGCTGGGGCGGGAGCAGTCGGCGGCGGTGGGGCGGCGGGTGGCGGAGCTGGGGATCCCCGTGGAGTGGCCGGTGCATGCGGGGTCGGTGTTCCGGGCGCGGGACACGGCGGAGGCGGGCTTCGGGGCGGAGCGGGTGCGGGTGACGGAGGAGTTGCTGGCCGACGACTATGCGGGGGCACGGCTGGAGGAGGTGATGGCGGGGCACCGGCGGCTGCTTTCCGCGCCCGTGGCGGCGGGGGTGAACCGGGTGCTGGTGGGGCACCGGACGCCGCTGATCACCGTGGCGGGGCCGCCGGTGGGGGGGCGGGCGCTGCCGGAGGGGGCTTTCGCGGTGGTGGAGCCGGGCGGGGCGTACCGGGTGCTGGGGGTGCTGGAGCTGGCGCCCTTGCCGGGGGGCGGGTTCCACGGGTGCTGACGGCGCCCGCCGGGAGGTTGGGTCAGGCGGCGGCGATGGCCCTGTTCACGGCGGCCTCGGCGTGGGTGGCGATGGTGTTGTGAAGGGGAGGGCGTGGCCGGGACATGGGTTGCGGGGCGTCGCCGGAGGCCCGCCGGCCCGACCTGATTGCGCAACAACGCCCTTCGGCTAGACTTGTTGTGGCGGAGAGAATGAGAACACGGCCTGCGGGAGGCTTGAGGAGGCGGGACGATGCCCTTCGCGATCGGACAGGCGAATCCTAACCTGCTGCCGGACGCCCTTTCGGCCACCAATGTCGGCGTGTGGGAATGGGAGGTCGTGGGCGACTGCATGCGGATCGACGCGACCTGCGCCGCCCTGTTCGGGCTGCCGGCGCACCAGGCCTCGCAGGGCCTCCCGCTCCGGGCCGCGTCGGATGCCATCCATCCCGACGACTATCCGGTGTTCCAGCGCCAGATCGAGGATGTCGTCGCGCGCGGGGGCCTGTTCGTCGCGGAGTACCGGACCTGCCCCTCGCCGAACGACACGCGCTGGATCCTGGCGCGGGGGCGGTTCGATACCGACGAGCACGGCACCGTCGTGCGGGGGCGTGGCATCGTTATCGACATCACGGAGAGCAAGAGGGAGGGGCATGAGGAGGAGCAGGCGGTTTTCCTCGCCATGTCCACCGAGGGCGAGCTGAGCCCCCTGATGCGCGCGACGGACAAGGCCATCTCGACCTACCAGGAGCTGGAGCGGATGGGGACCGAGGGGGGGCACCTGCGCGCCGTGGCCCGCCCTCTCCTGATCGCGCTCGGCCGTGAGCTGGTGAAGTCGACGGTTCCGCCGGAGACGGGCCACCGGCCCCGCCCGAAGGGGCTGCACTGACCGCGGAAGGCTTGCCCGGGCTGCGGGCGACGTCGCTTCCGGCCGGAGATCAGGCCGCCCTGGCGGCGGCCCGGGCGGCGAGCTTCTCCTCCTCGGTCCAGACCTTCCGCTCGCGCTTCTGCTGCGGCTTGACCTCCTTGGCCGGCGCGCCGCCGAGGACGGGGGGGCGCAGGGTGGAGGTCCGCGCGGCCTCCGAGTGCCAGGGGTGGTCGGCCTGGACGGTGAGGGCGCGGCCGATCTCCCGTTCCACGTCGCGCAGCCAGGCGCGCTGCTCGGCGTCGCAGAGGGTGATGGCGACGCCGCTGCGGCCGGCGCGGCCGGTGCGGCCGATGCGGTGGACGTAGCTCTCCGGCAGGTTCGGCAGGTCGTGGTTGAAGACGTGGGTGACGGTGTCGACGTCGATGCCGCGGGCGGCGATGTCGGTGGCGACCAGGACCTGCACGGTGCCGGCGCGGAAGGCGTCCAGCGCGCGCTCCCGCTGGCCCTGGGACTTGTTGCCGTGCAGGGCCTCGGCGGTGATGCCGGCCTCCGTGATGAAGGCGCAGACCTCGTTGGCGATGCTCTTCTGGAGGGTGAAGACGACGGCCTGGCCGATGCCGGGGGTTTGCAGCAGGGAGAGCAGGGCGGGCTTCTTGTCGGCGGCGTCGACGAACATGACGGACTGCTCGATCCGGTCCACGGTGGTGGAGGGCGGGGCGATCTCGACCTTCGCGGGGTCGCGCAGGAGGCTCTCCGCGAGGGCGGCGATGGTCTTCGGCATGGTGGCCGAGAAGAGGAGGGTGTGGCGGTTCTTCGGGAGGGTCGCGACGATGCGCTCGATCGGCTTGGCGAAGCCCATGTCGAGCATCTGGTCGGCCTCGTCCAGCACCAGGGCCTCGAGACCGGAGAGGTCGCAGAGGCCCTGCCCGATGAGGTCCAGCAGGCGGCCCGGGGCGGCGACGAGGATGTCCACGCCGGTCCTCAGCGCGTTGACCTGGTGGAACTGGCTGACGCCGCCGAAGATCGTGGTGACGCTGAAGGGCAGGTGGCGGCCGAAGCTCTCGAAGCCGTCGGCGATCTGGGAGACGAGCTCGCGCGTGGGGGCGAGGACGAGGATGCGGGCGCCGCCCTTCGGGGCAGGGCGCGGGTTCGCGGCGAGGCGGTGGAGCAGGGGCAGGGCGAAGGCGGCGGTCTTGCCGGTGCCGGTCTGGGCCAGGCCGAGCAGGTCACGGCCCTCCAGCAGCAGCGGGATGGAGCCGGCCTGGATGGGGGTGGGGTGGGCGTAGCCTTCCTCCGCCAGGGCGCGCAGGAGGGCGGGCGCGAGGGCGAGGTCGGCGAAGGTGGTGGACATGGTCACGCGGCGCCTCCGGCGCTGATGAAGGCTGCGCCTGTTCGGGCTTCGCTGGTGGGATGGGCGGGCTTTTATGGGCGATGCTGCACTGCGTCAACGCGAGGGGCGTGACGTTTCGGCGGGGCCGTTCACAAGGGGCGGTGGGGTCCGTAGCATCCCTGGCCCTTGGGCGGGGCTGCCGCTTCCGGGGAGTGAGGAGCCGGTCATGGTCCATGTGGTTGCCGTCATCACCGCCAAGCCGGGGCAGCGGGAGGCGCTGCTGGCGCTGTTCCGGGCCAACATGCCCGCCGTGCTGGCCGAGGAGGGGTGCATCGAGTACGGGCCGGTGGTGGATCTGCCGGATTTCGGGCCGGTGCAGGCGCCGCTGGGGCCGGACACCTTCATGGTGATCGAGAAGTGGTCGAGCGCCGAGACGCTGCGGGCGCACGGGGCGGCGCCGCATATGGTGGCCTATGGCAAGGCGTCCCGGGAGATGGTGGCCAGCCGTGCCGTGCACGTGCTGACCGGGGCGTGAGCGCGGCCTTGGCGGCGGCGCGGGTCGGGGCGCTGCTGGCCGCGCGCGGGGAGCGGGTGGCGGTGGCGGAGTCTTCGGCGGGCGGGCTGGTCTCGGCGCGGTTGCTGGCCGTGCCGGGGGCCTCGGCGTTCTTTCTGGGCGGGGGCGTGGTTTACACCGCCGCCGCGCGGCAGGGATTGCTGGGGATTTCGCCCGAGGACATGGCGGGAATGCGGCCTTCGACCGAGGCCTATGCGGCGCTGATGGCGGAACGGGTGCGGGCGCGGCTAGGGGCGGATTGGGGGGTGGCAGAGACGGGGGCGGCGGGGCCTTCGGGGAACCGCTACGGCGATGCGGCGGGGCATGCGTGCCTGGCGGTGGCGGGGCCGGTGGCATTGGTGCGAACGGTGGAGACGGGTTCCGGCGACCGGGGGGCGAACATGGAGGCCTTCGCGGAGGCGGCGGTGCTGCTGCTTGAGAGCGCGCTGTCCCGCTGAGGCCGCGGCAGCCCGAGAGAAAAAGATGAGGGGTCCGGGGAGAATTCCTTCTCCCCGGCCTTTTTCCTTTCCGGGGTTTCGATAAGCATCGCGGCACCGCAGCAAGGGGTGCCCGCATGAGCCGCAAGTCCTGGGATTTCTGGGTGGACCGGGGCGGCACCTTCACGGACGTGATCGGGCGCGACCCGGAGGGGCGGCTGCACGCGCGGAAGGTGCTGTCCGAGAATCCGGGGGCGTATCGGGACGCGGCGGTGCAGGGGGTGCGGCTGCATCTCGGGCTGAGGGCGGGCGAGCCCATTCCGGCGGGGCTGGTGGGCGAGGTGCGGATGGGCACCACGGTGGCGACCAATGCGCTGCTGGAGCGCAAGGGCGAGCGGACGGCGCTGGTGACGACGCGGGGGTTCCGCGACGCGCTGGCGATCGGGCACCAGGCGCGGCGGGACATCTTCGCGCGACGGGTGGTGAAGCCGGAGCTGCTCTACGCGCGGGTGGAGGAGATCGGGGAACGGGTGCTGGCGGACGGGACCGTGGAGGCGGGGCTGGACGAGGGCGCGTTGCGGGCGGTTCTCGAGGCGCTGAAGGCGGAGGGGTTCCGGTCGCTGGCGATCGTGTTCATGCACGCTTGGAAGTATCCGGCGCATGAGGCGCGGGCGGCGGCGGTGGCGCGGGAGATGGGGTTCGCGCAGGTGTCCGCGAGCCATGAAGTGGGGCCGCTAATCAAGTTGGTGGGGCGCGGGGACACCACGGTGGTGGACGCGTATCTGTCGCCGGTGCTGCGGCGGTATGTGGCGCAGGTGGAGGAGGAGTTGGACGTCGTCCGCACGGGGGCGCGGGTGATGTTCATGACCTCGGCCGGTGGGCTGACGGCGGCGTCGCTGTTCCAGGGGCGGGATGCGATCCTGTCCGGGCCTGCGGGCGGCGTGGTGGCACTGGCGCGGACGGGGGCGGAGGCCGGGTTCGAGCGGGTGATCGGGTTCGACATGGGGGGGACCTCCACCGATGTCGCGCATTACGCCGGGCAGTTCGAGCGGGCGCTGGAGACGGAGGTCGCGGGCGTGCGGATGCGGGCGCCGATGATGCTGATCCATACGGTGGCGGCGGGTGGTGGGTCCATCGTGCGGTACCAGGACGGGCGGCTGCGGGTTGGGCCGGAGAGCGCGGGGGCGGATCCCGGGCCGGCGGCGTATCGGCGCGGTGGGCCGCTGACGGTGACCGACTGCAACGTGATGACGGGGAAGCTGGTGCCGGAGCTGTTCCCGGCGATATTCGGGGCGGGGCAGGACCAGCCGCTGGACGCGGAGGTGGTGCGGGAGAAGTTTGCGGCGCTGGCTGCCGAGTTAGGCGGCGGGCACTCGCCGGAGTCGGTGGCGGATGGGGCGCTGCGGATCGCGGTGGCGGGGATGGCGGAGGCGATCAAGACGATCTCCGTGCAGCGCGGCTATGACGTGACGAAGTACGTGCTGAATGCGTTCGGCGGGGCTTCGGGGCAGCACGCCTGCCTGGTGGCGGATGCGCTGGCGATGACGCGGGTGCTGATCCATCCGTTCTCCGGGCTGCTTTCCGCCTATGGGATGGGGCTGGCGGATATCCGGGCGGTGCGGCAGCGGACGCTGGACCGGGCATTGAGCGACGAGGGGTTGGCGGGGTGCGTGCCGGCCTTGCAGGGGCTGGCGGACGAGGCGCGGGCGGAGGTGCTGGGGCAGGGGGTGGATGCCGGTGCTCTGAGCACGCGGATTGCGCTGCTGCTGCGCTATGCGGGGACGGATACGCCGCTGGAGGTGCCGGGGGCGGAACTGGCGGGCGGTGAGGCGGTGGGCGCGCTGCGGGCGGGGCCTCTGCGCGAGGCGTTCGAGGCGGCGCATCTGGCGCGGTTCGGGTTCACCGATCCTTCGCGGGACGTGGTTGTGGAAGCGGGGGTGGCGGAGGCCGCGGGTGGCGGTGCGGCCGCAGCGCCGGGCGGGCGCGCCGTGGGCGACGCTTCGGCGGAGGCGGTGCGGACGACGCGGGTGTTCTCCGGCGGGGCGTGGCACGAGGCGAAGGTCTACGCGCGGGAAGCCTTGCGCGCGGGGCAGGCGCTGCGCGGGCCGGCGCTGGTGATCGAGCCGAACCAGACGGTGGTGGTGGAGCCGGGATGGTCGGTGGTGCTGACGGAGGCCGATCACCTGGTGATGGATCGGGTGGAGGCGCTGCCGCGCGGGGTGGCGCTGGGCACCGAGGCGGATCCGGTGATGCTGGAGATCTTCAATAATCTGTTCCGCTCCATCGCGGAGCAGATGGGGGTGGCGCTGCAGAACACGGCGAGCTCCGTGAACATCAAGGAGCGGCTGGACTTCTCCTGCGCGGTGTTCGACGCGGAGGGCGGGCTGGTCTCCAACGCGCCGCATATCCCCGTGCATCTCGGCTCGATGGACGGGAGCGTGGAGAGCGTGATCCGGGCGAACCCGGAGCCGCGGCCGGGGGATTCCTGGGCGATCAACGCGCCCTACAATGGCGGGACGCATCTGCCGGACATCACGGTTTGCACGCCTGTGTTCGACCGGGCGGGGAAGGTGATCTTCTGGGTGGCCTCGCGCGGGCATCACGCGGATGTCGGCGGGACGGCGCCGGGGTCGATGTCGCCGGACGCGACGACGATCGAGCAGGAAGGGGTCTACATCGACAACCTTCATCTCGTGCAGGGCGGGCGCTTCCAGGAGGAAGCGGCGCTGGGGCTGCTGACGGGGGCGGCGTATCCGGCGCGGAACCCGGCGCAGAACATCGCGGACCTGAAGGCGCAGGTGGCGGCGAACTCGCGCGGGGCGGCGGAGCTGCTGCGGGCGGTGGACAGCTTCGGCGAGGATGTCGTGCACGCCTACATGGCGCATGTGCAGGACAATGCGGCGGAGAGCGTGCGGCGGGCGCTGGACAAGCTGCCGGCAGAGGCTTCCTTCGACTACGCGATGGATTCCGGGCGGCGTGTGCAGGTACGGATCAGCGTGGATCATGCGGCGCGGGAGGCGACCGTGGACTTCACGGGGACGTCGCCTCAGCAGCCCGACAACTTCAACGCGCCGAAGCCGGTGACGCGGGCGGCGGTGCTCTACGCGTTCCGGCTGCTGGTGGATTCCGACATCCCGATGAATGCGGGCTGCCTGCGGCCGATCCGGATCGTGGTGCCGGAGAACTCCATGCTGGCGCCGCAGTGGCCGGCGGCGGTGGTGGCGGGGAATGTGGAGGTGTCGCAGGCGGTGACGTCATGCCTGTTGGCGGCCGTGGGGTCGCTCGCGCCGGCGCAGAGCACGATGAACAACCTGACCTTCGGGAACGCGGCCTATCAGTACTACGAGACAATCTGCTCCGGCGCGCCGGCGGGGGAGGGGTTCGACGGGGCGCCGGCGGTGCAGACGCACATGACGAATTCCCGGCTGACGGACCCGGAGATCCTGGAGACGCGATTCCCCGTGGTGCTGGAGGAGTTCTCCGTGCGCGAGGGGTCCGGCGGGCGCGGCAAGTGGCGCGCGGGGGATGGGACGCGGCGGGTGATCCGGTTCCTGGAGGATATGGAGGTCGCCATCCTGGCGGGGCATCGGGAGGTGCCTCCGCCCGGGCTGTTCGGCGGGGAGGCGGGGGAGTGCGGGCGCAACCTCGTGCGGCGGCTGGACGGGAGCGAGGAGGTGCTGGCGGGGTGCGCGCGCTCGGCCCTGGCGTCAGGGGAGGCGGTGACGATCGTGACGCCGACCGGGGGTGGGTTCGGGTCGGTTGGCCAACGGGCGGGGTGATGTGCGGGCGTTCCTGCTCCCGGGCTGACGGGATGTCCCGGGGAGAGGAAGAAGGAATTCTTCCTCTCGCCGGACCCCTCTCCATCATCTTCTTCTAGGAGTTGGGATCACCCTGCTGACGGTCCGCCTCGGGTCGACGACCCGAGGCGACTGCAAGGGCAGGAGGAGGCCCGTCAGGCAGAGACACCGTCTCAGGACGGCGTGGCGGCAGCCAGATGGGGATCCAAGGGCCTCAGGCCCTTGGCGGGGGTTCCAGGGGGCGGCGCCCCCTGGTTCCGGACACCTCAGAGCTGGGATTCGATCGGCAGCCAGCGCACCAGCCAGGCCAGGGCGCGGCGGCGAAGGGAGGCGTCCGGTTCGGAGGTCACGGTTCCGTCGGGGCCGTTCCAGCACAGGCCGCCCTCGGTGCCCCGCGTCACCTTCCAGCTGCGGGCGGGGTCGGAAAGGCGGGCGAACTCCTCCTGCACGGCGTCGCCGAGGGCGGCGTGGCGGACGAAGACGCCCATTTCCGTGTTGAGGGTGGCCGAGCGGGGGTCGAGGTTGAAGGAGCCGACGAAGGCGTGGGCGCCGTCCACGACCAGGGCCTTGGTGTGCAGGCTGGCGCCGCGGGAGCCGAAGACGCCGGCGGATTCCTTGCCGGAGCGCTTCAGCTCGTAGAGCTCGATCCCCGCGTCCAGCAGGTGGGGGCGGTGGCGGGCGTAGCCGCCGTGGACCGCCACCACGTCGGTCGCGGCAAGGGAGTTGGTGACGACGGCCACGCGGACGCCGTTCCGCGCCAGGCCTTCCAGCACCGCCACGCCTTCCTCCCCCGGCACGAAGTAGGGGGAGATGAGGAGGGCTTCGTGGCGGGCCTCCTGCAGGGCCTCCAGGATGGCGGGGGCGAGGCACTCCTTCATCGCGGCCCTGGAGAGGACCTTGTCGGGCGGGTCCGCGACCACGCGGACGGCCTCGCGGGGGAGGGGGGTGAGGGCGGAGCCGTCGCCTTCCAGGGTGCGGGCCACGCCGGGATCGGCCTTCAGGCCTTCGAGGAAGGGCTGGGCGCCCTCTCCGGCCGCGGTCATGTCCAGGCGGCGGGTGAGGGCGGCGAGGCGGCCGGGGCGCGGGCGCAGGCCGCTGGCGCGCCGCACGGGCCGGGCTAGGGGGTGGCGCCAGTAGCGCTCGAACACCGCTTGCACGTCGCGCACGGCTTGGCCGGCGAGGACGAGGTCGAGGTCGCGGAAGTTGAAGGCGCCGGAGGCGTCGTAGTACTCGTCGCCGACGTTGCGGCCGCCGACCACGGCGACGCGGCCATCGGCGATCCAGGCCTTGTTGTGCATGCGCCGGTTCAGGTGGCGCCCGCCGAAGAGCATCTCCAGCACCATCCCGGCCTGGCCGAAGCGGCGCCAGCGGGTAGGGTTGAACAGGCGCACCTCGACATGCGGGTGGGCGTCCAACACGGAGAGCACGCGTTCCCGGCCGAGGGCGTACATGTCGTCCAGGAGGAGGCGCACGCGCACGCCGCGGGCGGCGGCGCGGAGCACCTCCCGCGCCAGGAGGCGGCCGGTCAGGTCGTCGCGCCAGATGTAGTAGAGGAGGTCCAGGCTCTCCCGCGCCTCGCGGGCGGCGCGGCAGCGGGCGGCGAAGGCCACCAGCCCGTCCGGCACTACGGCGACGCCGCTGCCCCCCGCCGGCAGGGGCGGGGCGGGTGCGGTGCTGTCCCCCTCCACCCCGGTGGCTTCGGACATCGGTCGGCGCCCGTTCAGGCCGCTTCGGCCAGGGCCGCGCCGTGCACGGCGGCCAGGCGGAGCCGCGCCTTCAGGGGCAGGTGGTCGGAGGCGACGCGGGCCAGGGGGGTGTCGTGGGCGCGCACCATTTCCACCAGCCCGTAGGGGCGGCCGAGGATGCGGTCCAGCGGCAGGAGGGGCAGGCGGCTGGGGAAGGTGGCGTGGTCCGGGCGCACCCCCTCGAAGCGCCCTTCCAGCGCGAGGAGGGAGGAGCGGCGGCCGGGGCGCCACTCGTTCAGGTCGCCGAGGATCACCGTCGGCATGTCGTCCGCGGCCTCCAGCGTTTCCAGGATGGCGGCGACCTGGCGGGCGCGGTGGCGCCGCAGCAGGCCGAAATGGGCGGAGACGACGCGCAGCGGGCCGGCGGGCAGGAGGAGGTCGGCCACGGCCGCCCCGCGGGGTTCGCCGCCCGGCAGGGTGAGGCGGCGCAGGCGCGTCACCTCCCCCGTGCGGAGCATCAGGGCGTTGCCGTGCCAGCCCTGGCCCATGGGCACGTTGGAGAGGGGGACGTGGCGCAGCCCCGTCCGCCGCTCGATCCCCGCCATGTCCAGCAGGCCGATGCGGTGGCCGAAGCGCCGGTCCACCTCCTGCAGGGCGAGGATGTCCACGTCCAGCTCCGCGATCACCTCGCCCACGCGGGCGGGATCGAAGCGGCGGTCCGTGCCGACGCATTTGTGGACGTTGTAGGAGCCGATGGAGAGGTCGCCGGGGCGGCGGGGCAGGGGCTCGCCCGGCGCGGCGCTGAGGCGGCCCCGGAGGAGGGAGAGGACGCGGGCGCGCGTGGCCCGCCTCTCGGGGGTGGTCCGCACGGTGGGAGGGGTCATCCTGCCTCAGTGACCAGGGGTGCGACGAGGGGCGCGCGCCGGAGCGCCCCGGGGAGGGGCCGAGATGGGAGCGGAGGGGGCTCGGTCCAAGGCGGGGCTTCCGGCAGGGGGGCGTTTCCTTCCGATCGCAGGGGCGGCGCTCTCAGCCGCAGGATAAGGGATCGGGCCGCCGAGGGCTGCGGGCACGACGTTGAATTTTTTCGGGACGGGCCGGTGCGGCATCGTGCCCGAGGGAGGCCTACGGGGCTTTCCGGCCCGTCCTGCGGGAGGGGGAAGGCGGGCGGGCGGGTGCCTCGCCGGCCTGGCCGGCGGTGAAGGCGTCCAGCGCGCCGCTGCCCAGCACGTGCCGGACGCAGTTGTCGAGGTGCTCGGCGAGGGCTTGCCGGCCGGTGGCGCTGTCGCGGGCCAGGGCACTGTCCAGCAGCCGCCGGTGCTCCTCGGCCGCCGCGCCGCCGCGGAAGACCACGGCGACCATCTGGTAGCGCAGGTAGCGGTCGTACATGGCCGCGTGCGCCTGCAGCAAGGCCTTGGAGCCGCAGGCGGCGATGAGGGCGCGGTGGAATTCCCAGTCGTAGCGCTTCCAGAGCTCCACATCGGCCGGCTCCCCCGCGAGGAGCTGGCGTTCCAGGGCGGCGAGCTTGTGGTGGGCGGCGACGACGCCGCCCTCCCAGTCCAGCCCGCCGGCGGCGAAGGAGGCCTCCATGGCGTGGGCTTCCAGCAGGAGGCGCAGGGAGGTGACCTCCTGGAAGTCCCCGGCGGAGACCGGCGCCACCTCGAAACCCCGCTGGCCCTCCGCGACGATGAGGCCTTCCGAGGCCAGGCGGCTCAGCAGCTCGCGCAGGGTGCTGATGCTGGCGCCGTAGGTGGCGCGCATGCGGTCGAGCCCGAGCTTCTGGCCGGGGGGCAGGCGCCCGAAGACGATGTCGGTGCGGATGCGGCGGTAGACCGCTTCGCCGATGGTGGCCTCGTCCGGGGCCGAAGGGGCTTCGCGTGGCAAGGGCAATCTCCTCCGGACAGGGTGCCCCAGGGCGGTCCGGGAGAGAAGTGCGGCTTCATCCGAGGAGAGAAGGATAATCGGATGATTTGCGATTTGCCGGTTTGAGAATCGAATTCCTGCTGCTAACGATTTCGCCGGACGGGGCTGAAGAGGCGCCGCGGAGGGGGAGGACGGCCTTGCGGAACGAGACGCCGTGGCGGGACGGGGCGGTGCGCGGTGCCGGCGGGAAAGGCCGCCGGGCGTGACCGGGCCGATCCATGTCCTCAACGGGCCCAACCTCAACCGGCTGGGGAAGCGCGAGCCGGAGATCTACGGGCGCACGACTTTGGCGGAGGTGGAGGCGATGTGCCGGGAGGCCGCCGGCGACACCGCAATCGTCTTCCGGCAGACGAACTGGGAGGGGCAGCTCGTGGACTGGATCCACGAGGCGACGGATGGCGACGCCGCGGGCATCGTCATCAACCCCGCCGGGCTGACCTTCACCTCCATCCCCGTGCTCGACGCGCTGAAGATGTTCGGGCGGCCGATCATCGAGCTGCACATCTCCAACATCCACAGGCGGGAGGCGATCTACCAGCGCTCCCTCGTCTCCACGGTCGCGACCGCCGTCATCGCCGGGCTCGGGGCGCGGGGCTACGCGACCGCGATCCGCTCCATGCAGGACCTGCTGGGGCACGACCTGCTGGGCTGAGGGCGGCACGCAAACGGGGCCGCCGGGCAGCAAGAACAAGACAACGGGAATGGGAGGAGTGACGATGCGAGAGGATCTGCTGAACACGGCACGGCTGCGCCGGCGCGCGCTGCTGTCCGGGCTCGGGGCCGTGGCCCTGCCGGCGCTCGGCGGCGGCGCGCGGGCCCAAGGGCAAGGCCAGGGGTATCCGAACCGGACGGTCACGATCATCGTGCCCTTCGCGCCGGGCGGTTCCACGGACTTCGTGGCGCGGCTGCTGGCGCAGCACCTCTCCACGGCGCTGGGGGGCAACTTCGTGGTGGACAACCGCGCCGGCGGCAGCGGCACCGTCGGCCACGGCGCCGTGGCGCGCGCGCGGCCGGACGGCTACACCCTCGGCGTCTCCCCGACCGGCACCTTCGCGCTCGCGCCCTTCCTGTTCGACCGGCTGCCCTACGACAGCGAGAACGGCTTCGCGCCGATCAGCCTGCTGGCGGGGAATGCGATGTTCGTCTGCGTCCACGCCTCCGGCAGCATCCGCACCTATGCCGACCTGATCGCGGCGGCGAAGGCGCAGCCGGGCAAGCTCACCTACGCCTCCGCCGGCGCGGGCACGATCGCGCAGCTCGCGCCCGAGCTCATGCTCGACATGTCCGGCACGCAGATGCTCCACGTCGCCTATCGCTCCGGCGGGTTGCAGGTGCAGGCGGTGATCGCGAAGGAGACGACGATGGGGTTCATCGACACCGTCACGGCCATTCCCCACATCCAGTCCGGCGACCTGCGCGCGCTGGCGGTGACGAGCGTCGGGCGCAGCCCGCAGATGCCCGATGTGCCGACCCTCGCCGAGTGCGGCCTCACGGGCTATCGCGCCACCAACGACTTCGGCTTCTTCGCGCCCGCCGGCACCCCGCCCGCGATCGTGTCGCAGCTCTCCGAGGCAGCGCGGAAGATCCTGGCGATGCCGGAGGTGAAGGCGCGGCTGGATGCAGCCTCCATCGACATCTACGCCGGTACGTCCGAGGCCTTCGCGCCGTACCAGGCGGAGGAGGCGCGTCGCTGGGGCGAGCTGATCCGCCGCCGCGGCATCAAGATGGAATAGGTGGGAAGGCCGGCGCGCTGCGCGCCGGCCTTCCGGGTTCTGCACTGGAGCATCGAGGGATTTCCGCATCATGGCGAACGGGCTGCTCGCGATCTGGAGCGACGTCGATCCGGCCGATGAGACGGACTACCTGCACTGGCTGACCCGCGAGCACACGGCGGAGCGGGTGGGCATCCCCGGCTTCGAGGGCGTGCGCGTGTTCCGCGCCGGCCTCGACGGCGTGTGCCGGTATCTCATCCTCTACGACCTTTCCTCCGCGGCGGTGCTGACGAGCGCAGCCTATCTGGCCCGGCTGAACGAACCCACGCCCTGGTCCCGCCGCACCATGCCGGTGCTGCGGAACTTCGCGCGGGGTGGTGGGCCGGTGGTGCGCGCGTTCGGCACGGGGCAGGGCGGGCACATCCTGGCGATGCGCCTTCCGCGCGCAGCGCCCGCCGACGCTTCCCTGGACGCGATCGCGGGGGAAGACCGGGTTTGCGCCGTGCGCCTGCTTACCGTGGACCGGGACGGTTCCGACATGGCGACGAACGAGAAGGCGCTGCGCGGCGGGGACGGGAGCTTTGCCGGCCTGCTCCTGATCGAGGCGACGGACGAGGCCGCCCTGCGCGCGGCGGCGGTGCGGCACCGGGAGGCTGTCGCCGCCCTCGGCGCCGAGGTGGACGTGCCCGCCTACTCGGCCATCTTCATGCTCCGCAGGGGGGCGTGATGAGGGGGGTGGGCTTGTTCTGATCGGTTCGGGACCAGGGGGCGCTGCCCCCTGGGACCCCCGCCAAGGGCCTGAGGCCCCTGGACCTCCATCTGGCTGCCGCCGCGCCGTCCTGGGACGGGGTCTCCGCGTGATGGACCTCTTCCTGCCCTGGCCGTCGCCTCGGGTCATCGACCCGAGGCGCACCGCCAGCCGAGCAAATCCAAAGCCTAGAAGAAGATGATGGAGAGGGGTCCGGGGAGAGGAAGAATTCCTTCTTCCTCTCCCTGGCCACAGGGCGCCCGGCGAGAAAAGAGGACGGGCCTCGCTGACCCGGCGGCATGCGTTATGATGCCGCCCACACCGGCAACATGCAACATCTTGCATGCCGCTCGCGATCTCGGCATGGTCCATTCTGGAATCAGCTTCCGGCAGGCGAATGACCGGGGCGGTTCGGGAGAGGGAGACGTTCCATGGGCGATCGCGCCATGCCGTTCACGCGTCGTGGGCTCGCGGGGCTTGCCGCGGGCGCGGCCCTGGCCGGGGCGGGTCCTGCCCGTCCGGCGGTGGCGCAGGGGGCGCCGCTGAAGGTGGGGCTGATGCTGCCCTTCTCCGGGACCTTCGCCTCGCTCGGCGAGAACATCGCGGCGGCGTTCGAAATGCACCTGCAGGAGCGCGGCGGGCGCATGGGCGGGCGGGCGGTGCAGATCGTGCGGCTGGACGACGAGAGCAATCCGGCCAACGCCGTGCAGAACGTCAACCGGCTGGTCGGGCGCGAGAGGGCGGAGGTGCTGGTGGGCACCGTGCATTCCGGCGTGGTGATGGCGATGGTGCAGGCATCCCGGGAGCGGGGGATTCCGCTGATCATCCCGAATGCGGGGAATGCCTCGGCGACGCGGGAGCTCTGCGCGCCCTCCATTTTCCGGACCTCGTTCACGAACTGGCAGCCGGCCTACGGGATGGGGCTGGCGCTGGCGAAGCAGGGGGTGAAGCGCGCGGCCTGGGTGACCTGGGACTACGCGGCGGGGAACGAGGCGACGGAGGGCTTCCGCGACGGGCTGCGGACGGGCGGGGCGGAGCTGGTGCGGGAGCTGAAGCTGCCCTTCCCCGAGACGAACTTCCAGCCGCTGCTGGCGCAGATTCCCGGGCTGAACGTGGAGGCGGTGGGCGCCTTCTTCGCGGGCGGCGGTGCGGTGCAGTTCGTGCGGGAGTACGCGGCGGCGGGGTTGAAGGACCGGATCCCGCTCTGCGGATCGGGCTTCCTGACGGAGGGGGCGCTGGGCGAGCAGGGCGCGGCGGCGGAGGGCGTGCGGAGCGCGCTGCACTACGGCGACGGGCTGGACAACGCGAAGAACGCCGCCTTCCGCACCGCCTTCCGCGGGCGCACGAACCGCGAGGCGGACGTGTACGCCGTGCAGGGCTACGACGCGGCGCAGCTGATCGCCATCGGGCTGGACGCGGTGAAGGGCGATGTGGGGGCGGAGCGGGAGCTGAGCCGCGCCATGAAGGGCGCACGCATCGACAGCCCGCGCGGGGCCTTCACCCTCTCCCCCAGCCACAACCCCGTGCAGAACATCTACCTGCGCGAGGCGCGGGGCGGGCAGAACAGGGTGGTGGGGGTTGCGGCGGAGGCGCTGGCGGATCCGGGCACGGGGTGCCGCATGGCCTGACGGGGGACGCCCGGCCATGGACACCGCCGCCTTCCTCGCGCAGCTCCTCAACGGCGTGCAGTACGGGCTGCTGCTGTTCCTCATCAGCAGCGGGCTGACGCTGATCTTCGGCGTGATGGGCGTGATCAACCTCGCCCATGGCAGCCTGTTCATGGTGGGCGCCTACCTGGCCTACGTGATCGCTGCGTGGACGGGGGCGCTGTGGCTGGCGCTGCCGCTGGCGATCCTGGGCGGGCTGGGCTTCGGCGCGCTGCTGGAGGCCGGGCTGTTCCGGCGCTTCTACCAGCGGGAGCACCTGGACCAGGTGCTGCTGACCTTCGCGCTGATCCTGCTGTTCGAGGAGGCGCGCTCCATGCTGCTGGGGAACGACTTCCACGCGGTGCCGGTGCCGGCGGCGCTGGACTTCTCCGTGCCCGTGGTGGGCGGGTTCTCCTACTCGGCCTATCGACTGGCGGTGCTGGGGGTGTGCCTTCTCGTCGCCGCGCTGATGTTCCTGGGCATCGAGCGGACGCGGGTGGGATCGGCGGTGCGGGCCGCGGCGGAGAAACCGGAGATGGTGGACCTGCTGGGGCTGGATGCGCGGCGCATCCACATGCTCGTCTTCGCGGCGGGAACGGCGCTGGCGATGCTGGCGGGGGCGCTGGCAGCACCGCTGCAATCGGTTTACCCGAACATGGGGGACGGCTTCCTCATCATCGGCTTCGTGGTGGTGGTGGTGGGCGGGATCGGCTCCATCGCCGGCGCCTTCTGGGGCGCGCTGCTGATCGGGCTCGTGGACACCATGGGCAAGGCCTACCTGCCGCAGGTGGCGGGGCTGGCGGTGTACCTGCTGATGGCGGGCATCCTCCTCTGGCGGCCCGCGGGCCTTTTCGCGCGGAGGGCCTGATGCGCGTCGCCTCCTCCTCCGGGCAGATCGCCCTCGGCTTCGCGGCGCTGCTCGTCGCCTCCATGCCCCTGTGGGCGGGGGCCTATCACCTGCAGCTCGCCTCCACGGCGCTGGTAGCGGCGATGTTCGCGCTCAGCCTGCAATTGCTGGTGGGCGGGGCGGGGATGGTGAGCCTCGGCCATGCCGGGTTCTTCGGGGTGGGGGCCTACGCGGTGCACCTGCTGCCGCCCGGGCTCTCGGTCCTGCTCACCCTGCCGGCGGCGGCGGGGCTGGCGGCGGTGGCGGCGCTGCCGATCGGGGCGCTGAGCCTGCGGACGCGGGGCTTCTTCTTCCTGATGGTCACGCTCGCCTTCGGGCAGATGCTGTTCTTCCTGTTCCACGACACGGCGCTGGGCGGCGGCAAGGACGGGGTCTTCGTCACGCGCCCGGCGCTGGAGGTGCTGGGGCTGGCGCTGGAGGTGCCGCGGCGGCAGCGGCCGGCGGTGCTGCTGTGGCTGAACCTCGGGCTCCTGGTGGCGATCTACGCGCTGCTGGCCGGGCTGATGCGGACGGGGTTCGGCCACGCGCTGCAGGGCATCCGCGCCAACGAGGAGCGGATGCGCGCGCTGGGCTACGACACGCGCCGGCTGAAGCTGGCGGCCTTCGTGCTGGCAGGGGCGCTGGCCGGCATCGCCGGGCACATGGCGGCGATGACGGACGCCTTCGTGAACCCGGAGATGCTGAGCTGGCACCGGTCCGTGGAGGCGCTGCTGATGGTGCTGCTGGGCGGCATCGGGGCGCTGCACGGCCCCGTCCTCGGCGCCTTCGCGCTGGTGGCGCTGGAGGATGCGGCGACCGTGCTGACGGAGCGGCAGCGGCTGGTGGAGGGGCTGGTGATCCTGGCGGTGGTGCTGGCGCTGCCGAAGGGGCTGGCGAGCCTGCGGGTGCGGCTGCGCCGCCCGCAGCCCATGCCCGCCGAGCCGGTGACGGCGGTGCGGCCGTGAGCGCGGCGCTGAACATCGCGGCCGCGGCCGCCCCCGCCCATGCCCCCGTCCACGCCCCCGCCTACGCCCTGGCGGCGGAGGGGCTGACGCGGCGCTTCGGCGGGCTGGTGGCGGTGAACGGGGTCTCGCTCTCGCTGGCGGTGGGGGAACTGCACGGGATCATCGGGCCGAACGGGGCGGGGAAGAGCACGCTGGTGAACCTGCTCTCCGGCACGCTGCGGCCGAGCGCCGGGCGGTTGCTGCTGGGCGGGCGGGACGCGACGGGCTGGCCCTCCTGGCGGCTGGCGCAGGGGGGGATCGGGCGGAGCTTCCAGCGCACCAACGTGCTGCGGGAAATGAGTGTGCTGGAGAACGTGCGGCTCGCAGCGCAGGCGCGTGACTTCGGGGCGCGGCGGTGGCTGCGCGCGGTGTCGCGCGATCCGGTGACGGTGGAGGTGGCGCGGCGGGCGCTGGAGCGGGTGGGCCTCTCGCCGCAGGGCGTGGCGGGCGCGCTGAGCCATGGGCAGTTGCGGCTGCTGGAGATCGCCATGGCGCTGGCCACCGGGCCTTCCGTGCTGCTGCTGGACGAGCCGCTGGCCGGGATGGGGCCGGAGGAGAGCGAGCGGCTGGCGGCGCTGCTGCGGGAGCTGGCGCGCGACCACGCCGTGCTGCTGATCGAGCACGACATGGATGTGGTTTTCGCGGTGGCCGACACGCTGACCGTGATGGTGGACGGGCGCGTGCTGGAGCAGGGGCCGCCCGCGCGCATCCGCGCCTCCGCCGCCGTGCGCGAGGCCTATCTGGGACATGAGGCATGAGCGCCGCGCTCGAGGAAATCCGCCCTGTGGCGGCGGCCGCGCCGATCCTGGAGGCGCGCGGGCTGCGCGCGGGCTACGGCGAGGGGCTGGTGCTGCGCGGCGTGGACTTCGCCATCCGGCCCGGGGAGGCGGTGGGGCTGATGGGGCGCAACGGGATGGGCAAGACGACGCTCATCCGCACGCTGATGGGGCTGCTGCCCGCGCGCGGGGGCGAGGTGCGCGTGGACGGGCGCGACGTGACGGGGGAGCCCACCTTCCGGCGGGCGCGGTGCGGGATCGCGGTGGTGCCGGAGGGGCGCGGCGTGTTCGGCTCGCTCGGCGTGATCGAGAACCTGCGGGTGGCGGCGCGGCCCGCGCGGGACGGCGGGGTACCCTGGACGCTGGAGCGGGTGCTCTCGGTTTTTCCCCGGCTGGCGCAGCGCCGGCACCACCGGGGGGACGAGCTCTCGGGCGGGGAGCAGCAGATGCTGGCGATCGGGCGCGCGCTGATGACGAGCCCGCGCCTGCTGATCCTGGACGAGGCGACGGAGGGGCTGGCGCCGCTGGTGCGGGACGAGATCTGGCGGACCATCCGCGCGGTGCGGGAGGCGGGGCTGGCGGTGGTGGTGGTGGACAAGACGGTGGACGCCGTCCTCTCGGTCGTCGACCGGGCGGAGATCCTGGTGAAGGGCGGCATCGCCTGGAGCGGCGCGCCGGCGGCGCTGCGCGCGGACCCGGAGCTGATGCACCGGCACCTCGGGGTTTGAGGGAGGGGGATGGGATGAGTCTCGGGGAGTTCGAGGCGGCGGTCCGGCAGGTGACGGGGGCGATCGCCGGGATGCCGGTGGAGCCCGCCCTGGCCGGGGTGCTGGAGGCGCGCTTCCCGCCGGGGGGCGGAGCCTTCGAGCGGCTGCGGGCGCTGTGCCGCCAGGGCATCGCGGAGGGCTGGCTCTGCGGGCGCGAGGCGGGCGGCATCCGCTACGGCCGCCCGGTGAAGGCGGGGCCGGAGACGGCGGGCTACAGCGTGGACGTGGTGCTGATGGAGGGCCTGGCCGGGCCGCACCACGCGCACCCGAACGGCGAGATCGACATGATCATGCCGGAGACGCCGGGCGCCCGGTTCGACGGGAAGGGCGAGGGATGGCTCGTCTACGGGCCGGGCAGCGTGCACCGCCCGACGGTGAGCGAGGGGCGCGCCATCGTGCTGTACCTGCTGCCGGGGGGCGCGATCGAGTTCACCAAGAGAGAGCCGTAGGAGGGAACGCCATGGCCAACGCGGTTTCCTGGTTCCTGGACCGTCATGTCGCTGAGGGGCGGGGCGGGGCCCCGGTGGTGGCCGACCCCCACCGCGCGCTGACCTATGCGGAGCTGGCCGAGGCGAGCGCGCGGGTGGCGGGCGGCTTGAACGCCGCCGGCATCGGGCGCGAGCGGCGCATGGCGATGCTGATGCTGGACACGGTGGATTTCCCCGCCCTGTTCTGGGGCGCCATGCGCGCGGGGGTGGTGCCGATCCCCGTCAACACGCTGCTGCCGGCCGAGCAGGTGGCCTACATCCTGCGCGACAGCCGCGCCGAGGTGCTGGCGATCTCCGCGCCGCTGGTGCCGGGGCTGCGGGAGGTGATCGCGGGCTGCCCCGTCCTGCGGCAGGTGCTGGTGGCGGCGGTGGATGGCGGCCCGGTGGCGGATCTTCCGGACGGCGCCGTGGACCTGCGTGCCATGCTGGCGGTGGCGCCCGCCGCCTCGGCGCCGATCGAGGCCTGCGACGACGAGGTGGCCTTCTGGCTCTACTCCTCCGGGTCCACCGGGGCGCCGAAGGGGGTGAAGCACGTGCATTCCAGCCTGCGCGCGACGGCGGAGTGCTACGCGGACGCGGTGCTGGGCATCCGGCCGGACGACGTGTGCTTCTCCGCCGCGAAGCTGTTCTTCGCCTACGGGCTGGGGAACGGGATGACCTTCCCGATGCATGCCGGCGCCTCCTCCGTGCTGCTGCCGGAGCGGCCGACGCCGGAGGCGGTGATGGCTGTCATGGCGCGGCACCGGGCGACGGTCTTCTTCGGGGTGCCGACGCTCTACGCCTCCATGCTGTCGCATCCCGCGCTCTCGCGGGGGGTGGGATCGGACCGGCTGCGGCACTGCGTCTCCGCCGGGGAGGCGCTGCCGGAGCATGTGGGGCTGCGCTGGGAGGAGCGGGTGGGCGCGCCCATCCTGGACGGGATCGGATCGACGGAGATGCTGCACATCTTCGTCTCCAACCGGCCGGGGACCATCCGCTACGGCAGTTCCGGCATCGCCGTGCCGGGCTACGAGCTGCGGATCGTGGACGAGTTCGGGCGAGACCTGCCGGACGGGGAGGCGGGGGAGCTGCTGGTGCGCGGGCCTTCCGCCGCCGAGGGGTACTGGAACCAGCGGAGCAAGAGCCGGCGGACCTTCGCGGGGGAGTGGACGCACACCGGCGACAAGTACGTGCGCGACGCGGAGGGGTTCTACCGCTACCAGGGCCGCGCGGACGACATGTTCAAGGTGAGCGGCATCTGGGTGAGCCCCTTCGAGGTGGAGGCCGCGCTCGCTTCCCACCCCGCCGTGCAGGAGGCGGCGGTGGTGGGGCGCGAGGACGCGGACGGGCTGGTGAAGCCCATGGCCTTCATCGTGCTGAAGGATGGCGGCTTCGGCGGGGCGGCGCTGGTGGCGGAGCTGCAGGCGCATGTGAAGGCGGCCGCCGGGCCCTGGAAGTACCCGCGCTGGATCGAGCCGATGGAGGAGCTGCCGAAGACGGCGACGGGGAAGATCCAGCGGTTCAAGCTGCGGGCCGGGCTGGGGGTGGGGGCGTGACGCCGCAAGAGGGGTTCCGCGCGCCTTCGCGCGAGGAGCCATGCGCGCCTTCGCGCGAGAAGCCATGCGCGCCTTCGCGCGACGTGTCCTTCCTTCTCGACGGAAGGCGGATCGAGGCCGCCTGGTGGGGACCGGGGCCGGAGGAGGCGCCGACCCTCGTGCTGCTGCACGAGGGGCTGGGCTGCGTGGCGCTGTGGCGGGACTTCCCGGCGCGGCTGCAGGGGGCCACCGGCTTCGGCGTGGTGGCCTATTCCCGCTTCGGCTACGGCGGGTCCGACACCACGCCCGTTCCCCGGCCGCTGGACTACATGCAGGTCGAGGCGCGGGAGGTGCTGGGGCGGGTGCTGGACGCGCTGGGCGTCCGGCACGCCGTCCTGGTCGGGCACTCCGACGGTGCCTCGATCGCGCTCATCTACGCCGGGAGCTTCCAGGACCGGCGCGTGCGGGGCATCGCGCTGCTGGCGCCGCACGTGATGGTGGAGCCCTTCTGCACGGAGGAGATCGCGCGGGCGCGGGACCGCTACCGGGGCGGCGACCTGCGGGCGCGGTTGGCCAGGTACCACCGCGACGTGGACGCGGCCTTCCTCGGCTGGAACGGTGCCTGGCTGGATCCGGGCTTCCCGGAGGCGCTGGAGCTGCAACCGGAGATCGCGCATGTCCGCGTGCCGATCCTGGTGGTGCAGGGGGAGGCGGATCCCTACGGCACGCTGGAGCACCTGCGGATCATCGAGCTGGAGGCTTACTGCCCCGTCGACAGCCTGCTGCTGCCCGGGGTGGGGCACGCGCCGCAGCTGGAGGCGCCGGAGGCGGTGCTGGAGGCCGTGGCGGGGTTCAGCGACCGGATCCTGCGGCTGCACGAGGCCGTGGCAGGCTGACCGGAAGAATATTGCATCTTCGATTGCGCTTGTGCCGATGCATGCATTATGTTGCATCCAACAAGCGTGGGGAGGAACTATGCCGCGGATCGACTTCCAGACCGACCCGTCCCGCTGGCGCCACTGGCGGCTGGAGACGGGCGGGCCGGTGGCCTCCCTCGTTATGGACGTGGATGCCGGCGGGAGCCTCTTCGACGGGGTGGAGCTGAAGCTCAACTCCTACGATCTCGGGGTGGATATCGAGCTCTACGACGCCGTCCAGCGGCTGCGCTTCGAGCACCCGGAGGTGGGGGCGGTGGTGATCCGCTCCGGCAAGGAGAACGTGTTCTGCGCCGGGGCGAATATCCGGATGCTCGGCAAGGCCTCCCACGGGCACAAGGTGAACTTCTGCAAGTTCACGAACGAGACGCGCTGCTCCATCGAGGACGCGACCTGGCATTCCCGGCAGTTCTACATCGCGGCCGTGAACGGGGCGGCGGCGGGGGGCGGCTACGAGCTGGCGGTGGCGGCGGACCACATCATGCTGATTGACGACCGCCGCTCCTCCGTGGCCCTGCCGGAGACGCCGCTGCTGGCGGTGCTGCCGGGCACGGGCGGGCTGACGCGGGTGACGGACAAGCGCAAGGTGCGGCGCGACCGGGCGGACGTGTTCTGCTCCGTCGAGGAAGGGGTGCGCGGCAAGCGCGCGGTGGAGTGGCGGCTGGTGGACGAGGTGGTGCCGCCCTCCGCCTGGGCCGAGACGGTGGCGAAGCGCGCGCGGGAGTTCGCCGCGCGGTCCGACCGGCCGCGCGATGTGAAGGGCGTGGCGCTGACGCCGTTGGAGCGGCGGGTCGAGGCGAACGGTATCACCTACTCCACGCTGCGGGTGGAGTACGACCGGGCGCTGGGCCGCACGGTGCTGATCGTGCTGGGGCCGGATGCGGCGCCGCCTGCGACGCTGGAGGAGGCGAAGGACGCGGGCTTCTGGCCGCTGCGGCTGGCGCGGGAGCTGGACGACGCGATCCTCGACCTGCGGACGAACGAGCCGGAGCTGGGACTGGTGGTGTTCCGCACGGAGGGCGACGCGGCGCGTGTGCTGGCGCACGACGCCTTCCTGGAGAGGCACGCGGGCGACTGGTTCATCCGCGAGGTGCGCCACTACCTGAAGCGCGTGCTGAAGCGGGTGGACATGACCTCGCGCAGCCTCGTGGCGCTGATCGAGCCGGGGAGCTGCTTCGCGGGTACGCTGGCGGAGCTGGCCTTCGCGGCGGACCGCAGCCTGATGTTCTCCGGCGCGCGCGGCGGGGACAACCGGGCGCCGGCGGCGGTCACCCTCTCCTCCATGAACTTCGGGCCCTACCCCATGGGGAACGGGCTGACGCGGCTGCAGGCGCGATTCTGGGGCGAGCCGGGGAAGCTGGAGGAGGCGCAGGCCTCGGCCGGGCGCGCGATGGAGGCGGAGGAGGCGGACGAGGCCGGGCTCGTCACCTTCACCTATGACGACGTGGACTGGGACGACGAGGTGCGGATCATGCTGGAGGAGCGGGCCAGCTTCTCCCCGGACGCGCTGACGGGGATGGAGGCGAATCTCCGCTTCGTCGGGCCGGAGACGATGGAGACGCGGATCTTCGGGCGCCTGACCGCTTGGCAGAACTGGATCTTCCAGCGCCCGAACGCGGTGGGGGAGCGGGGCGCCCTGAAGCTCTACGGATCAGGCGAGAAGCCCAGCTACGACCGCGTGCGGGTCTGAACGAAAGACAGGGAGAGAGACGATGCCCGACGGCATGAACGTCGATTACGACGGCCTGATCCCGAACAATGTCAGCCTTTCCGGCGACGCGCGGGTGCGCAAGGCGCTGGAGAGCTGGCACCCCGGCTACATCGACTGGTGGAAGGACATGGGGCCGGAGGGCTTCCAGGAGAGCCTGGTGTACCTCCGCACTGCCATCAGCGTGGACCCCAAGGGCTGGGCGAAGTTCGACTACGTGCGGATGCCCGAGTACAAGTGGGGCATCCTGCTGGCGCCCGCCGTGCCGGACCGCACCATCGGTTTCGGCGCCCACAAGGGCGAGCCGGTGTGGCAGGAGGTGCCGGGCGAGTACCGGGCCATGCTGCGGCGCCTGCTTGTCATCCAGGGCGACACGGAGCCGGCATCCGTCGAGCAGCAGCGGCATCTCGGCAAGACCGCGCCCTCGCTCTACGACATGCGGAACCTGTTCCAGGTGAACGTGGAGGAGGGACGGCACCTCTGGGCCATGGTCTATCTCCTGCAGAAGTATTTCGGGAAGGAGGGGCGCGAGGAGGCGGAGGACCTGCTGCGCCGGCGATCCGGCCACGAGGACACGCCGCGCATGCTCGGCGCCTTCAACGAGGCGACGCCGGACTGGCTCTCTTTCTTCATGTTCACCTTCTTCACCGACCGCGACGGCAAGATGCAGCTGGAGGCGCTGGCGCAGTCCGGCTTCGACCCGCTGAGCCGCACCTGCCGCTTCATGCTGACCGAGGAGGCCCACCACATGTTCGTGGGCGAGACGGGCGTGCAGCGCGTGATCGAGCGCACCTGCGCGGCGATGAAGGCGACGGGGATCGAGGACCCCTACGACGTGGAGCGGGTGCGCGCGCTCGGCGTGATCGACCTGCCGACGCTGCAGAAGAAGGCGAACCTGCACTTCTCCCTCACGCTCGACCTGTTCGGCAACGAGGTCTCCACCAACGCGGCCAATGCCTACAATTCCGGGATGAAGGGGCGCTACCGGGAGGACAAGATCGACGACGACCACCGGCTGATCGACAGCACCTATCCCGTGCTGCGCTGCGTGGACGGGAGCATCGTGAAGGAGGAGGTGGCCGCGCTGTCCGCCCTCAACATGCGGCTGCGGGACGACTACGTGGTGGACTGCAATGCCGGGATCGGGCGCTGGAACAAGGCGATCGAGAAGGCGGGGGTGAAGTTCGGGATCACCCTGCCGAACGTGGCCTTCAACCGGCATATCGGCGAGTTCGCGAAGGTGAATGCCGATCCGGACGGGCGGGTGCTGGATGCCGGCACCTGGGCGGCGAAGCGGGACAGCTGGCTGCCCTCCCGCGAGGACGACCTGTTCATCACCTCGCTGATGACGCCGGTGGACGCGGCCGGGGCCTATGCGGGCTGGATCGCGCCGCCGAAGGTGGGCATCGACAACCAGCCCGGCCACTTCGAGTACGTGAAGATCTACGCCTGAGGATCTGCGGCGCGCGGCATCCCCGCGCGCCGCAACCTGACGGGAGGAACGTATGGACGGGATGATTCCGGCCGAGGGGCCTGCGACCGTGAAGCAGCACCTGATCGACCCGGAGATCTGCATCCGCTGCAACACCTGCGAGGCGACCTGCTCGATCGGGGCGATCACGCATGACGACAACAACTACGTCGTCGACTCCAGCATCTGCAACGGCTGCATGGACTGCGTGGCGCCCTGCCCGACGGGGGCGATCGACAACTGGTTTCACGTCTCCGTCCCTTTCAGCCTGGACGAGCAGTACCTCTGGCAGGAACTGCCGCCGCGCCCGCCGGAGCCGGTGCCCGCGGCGGTGGAGGAGCTAGACCCGGAGGTGGCGGCCCTCCTCGCGGACGCGCATCGCGGCGCGGGCGGCAAGGCCTGTGCGCCGGCATCGGCGGCGAAGCCGCGCGTGAACCTGTTCAACCGCGCGGCGCCTGCGATGGCGCGGGTGGCCGGCAACATCCGCGTGACGAAGTCCGGCACCAGCTCCGACGTGCACCACATCATCCTGGATTTCGGGAGCACGCCCTTCCCGGTGCTGGAGGGGCAGAGCATCGGCATCGTGCCGCCCGGCGCGGACGAGCAGGGGCGGCCGCACGCGATGCGGCTCTACTCCATCAGCAGCGCGCGGGACGGGGAGAAGCCCGGCAGCAACAACCTGGCGCTGACGGTCAAGCGCGTGGCGGAGCCGCGGGAGGACGGCACGGTGTTCCGCGGCGTCGCCTCCAATTACGTGTGCGACCTGAAGGTGGGGGACAGCGTGCCGGTGGTGGGGCCTTTCGGCGCGACCTTCCTGATGCCGGACGACCCGGACGCGGACATCCTGATGTTCTGCACGGGCACGGGATCCGCCCCCTTCCGCGGCTTCACGGAGCGGCGCCGGCGGCTGGGCGTGGAGGGGCGCGGGCGGCTGCACCTGTTCTTCGGCGCCCGCACGCCGGAGGAGCTGCCCTATTTCGGCCCGCTGCAGAAGGTGCCGGGGGGCGTGCTGCGGCAGGAGCTGGTCTATAGCCGGGTGCCCGGCGCGCCGAAGGAGTACGTGCAGGACCGGTTGCGCGCGCGGGGCGAGGAGGTGGCGGCGCTGTTGCGGCGGCCGGGGACCCATGCCTATGTCTGCGGCCTGCGCGGGCTGGAGGACGGGCTCGACGCCGTGCTGACGGAGATCGCGACCCGGGCCGGCCTCGACTGGCCCCAGCTTCGCGCGGAGATGCGTGAGCAGGGGCGCTGGCATGTCGAGACCTACTGAGGGGAAGCTGTTTCCGTTCGTCCATGCGCGCCGCGTGAAGTGGGGGGAATCCGACCCGGCGCGCATCGCCTACACCGCGCGCTTCCTCGACTTCTCCATGGACGCGATCGAGGCCTTCCTGCTGGACCGGCTGGGGGCCGGCTTCTACGAGCTGAACGTGGACCGGGGGGTGGGCACGCCCTTCGTCCACGTGGAGCTGGATTTCCGCAGCCCGCTGACGCCGCGGGACGAGCTGGAGACGGAGGTGCGGCTGGTGCGGCTGGGCGGGGGTTCCCTCGGCTTCGCGGTGCGCGGGCGGGTGGGGGAGCGGCTGGCCTTCGAGGGGCGGATGGTCTGCGCCATAGCCGAGATCGGCGGCACGGCGATCCGCGCCACCCGCGTGCCGGACTGGATCCGCGCGGGGCTGCGGGCGGACGCCGAGTTCGCGGGGGCGGAGGAACATGACATCGGCGCCACCTCTCCGGCCGCTGTCTAGCATGCGGAACCGGGCGGGGGGCGGCGGTGTTGCGCCCCCGGACACCCGCCACCACTCTGTGGCCCGATGAATCCCGCCCCCGCTTCGCAGAACGAGCGAACCCTCGACGAGCCCGACGCCGCCTTCCTGCGCCTGGTCGGGGGCCGGCTGCGGACCGTCCGGGCCCGGCGCGGCGTCACGCGGCGGGACCTGTCCGCCCTGTCCCACGTGTCGGAGCGCTACATCGCGCAGCTAGAGGGGGGGAGCGGCAACATCTCCATCCTGCTGTTGCGGCGGATCGCGCGGGCGCTGGGCGTGGGGGTGGAAGAGCTGACGACGGAGCGGCCGGAGGGCAGCGTGGAGCGGCAGCTTCTGGGTCAGGTGCTGTCCCAGTTGCCGGAGGGGCGGCTGGCGGAGGCGCGGCAGCTGCTGCTGCGCCACTTCGTGCGGCCGGAGGCGGGATCGCGCCTGCAGCGCATCGCGCTGATCGGGCTGCGCGGCGCGGGCAAGTCCACGCTCGGGCGGCTGCTGGCGGAGCGGCTGGGGATCCGCTTCGTGGAGCTGGACCGGGAGATCGAGCGCGAGGGGCGGATGGAGCTCTCCGACGTCTTCGCCCTGCACGGGCAGGAGGGGTTCCGGCGGCTGGAGCGCAAGGCGCTGGAGGCGCTGGTGGCGGAGGACCGGCCGGCGGTGATCGCGACGGGCGGCGGCATCGTGGCCGATCCCGCGACCTACGGGCTGCTGCTGGACAGTTGCACCACGATCTGGCTGCGCGCGGGGCCGGAGGAGCACATGCGGCGGGTGATCGAGCAGGGCGACACCCGGCCGATGCGCGACAACCGGCAGGCGATGGACGACCTGCGCGCGATCCTGGAGAGCCGGGAGGCGCTCTACGCGCGGGCGGACTTCACCGTGGATACCTCCGGCCGCGGCGTGCAGGAGAGCCTTCAGGACCTGCTGATGCTGCGGCCGCTGGGGCATGTGGCGGCCTGACGGGGCGGGCCGTGACTGGCGCTGACGGGATGTCCCGGGGAGAGGAAGAAGGAATTCTTCCTCTCCCCGGACCCCTCACTATCATCTTCTTCTTCGAGTTGGCTTTACCCTGCTGACGGTGCGCCTCGGGTCGATGACCCGAGGCGACTGCAGGGGCAGGGCCGGGCCCCTCATGCGGTAACCCCGCGTCAGGACGGCGTGGCGGCAGCCGGATGGGGGTCCAGGGGCCTCAGGCCCCTGGCGGGGGTCCAGGGGGCGGAGCCCCTGGGGGCCGCACCGGTCAGCCACCCGGGTCGTGCTTCGCGCAGAAGGCGGCCGCGCCGAGGGTGCGGAAATCCTGCATCGCTTTGCCCAGTCTCTCGTGCGGCCAGTTCCACCAGGCGATGCGGTGGAGGGCGACGATGATCTCCGGCGGGAAGCGGTGGCGGATCACGCGGGCGGGGGTGCCGACGACGATCGCGAAGTCCGGCACGTCCTTCGTGACGACGGCGCCGGCGCCGATAGCGGCGCCGGTTCCGACCGTGACGCCCGGCAGGATGATGGCGCCGTGGCCGACCCAGACGTCGGGGCCGAGGGTGACGGGCGTGCTGCGGCGCCAGGCGAAGAGGGCGGCGTCGTCGTCGCCGAGGCCGTAGGCGGAGGAGCGGTACGTGAAGTGGTTCAGCGCCACCCGGTCCAGCGGGTGGTTGCCGGGGTTGATGCGGACGCCCGCGGCGATGGAGCAGAAGGGGCCGATCTCCGCCCCCATGATGTCGCTGTCGTTGACGACGTAGGCGTAGTCGCCGAAGCGGCTCTCGGCCACGCGGGTGCGGGCGCCCACCTCGCACCAGCGGCCGAAGCGGCTGTCCCGCACCTCGGCGGTGGGGTGGATGAAGGGCGCTTCGCCGAGGGATTTCGTCGCGGTGTCGGGATGGGCGGCGAAGGGCGAGGGGGGATCGGGGTTCTGCATCGGGGGCGGAGGGCTAGAGGGGGGTGCCGGACGGATTGATGACGGGGCGGCGAAGGTTCCGGGACGGTCGCCGCGTCCGGGCGTCATTCCCCTCCGTAGCCGCCGCGGCGGAGGTAGGCGCCGGGCACGCAGGGGCGCAGCCGGGCCAGTGCCGCCTCCGCCTCGGCCCGCGTGGTGAATCCGCCGACCACGGCGACGTAGAGATCGGGCGCGAAGTTCTCGAACTTGGCGGAGTAGTCGCCCATAGGCTCCATCCCGCAGCGGCGCGCGGCCTCGGCGGCGCGGTCCGCTTCCGGGTGGGGGCGGGGCAGGCTCTCCGGCGCGGGGGAGGAGCCGATGACCACCCACCAGCGCCCTTCCAGGCTTTGCGCCGCAGTGGCCGGCGGCGTCAGGATGAGCCATGGCAGGATGGGCAGCAACATCAGGGCGGTGAGGCGGCGCATGAGAGGGCTGTCCCGGAGCGGTGGCGTGACGCCTAGCGTCGGGCGGGGTTTCCCACGGGCACGGGAAGGGCGCCACTCGGGCGTCCGGGCTGTGCCGCGCGGCCGTCGTGGCCCTAGGATCCCGCCATGCCGCCCCTGCCGGAGAACCGGACCCCGCGCTGCGAGACCCGATGGATCGGGGGCAGCATCCTGGTGCTCGGGGGCGCGTCCCTCGCCGTCTCGGGCTTCGACACACCCTTTGCCGTGCTGATCCGCCTGGCCGTCGCCGCGCTGATCGGCCTCGTCCTGTCCTTCATCTTCTGCCCCGCCCGAGCCCGGCGGGGCGATGGGAACGGCGCGGGCGGGGACGGGGACTCGGGCCACGAGCCCGACCGGCATGGTGAGCGCGGGAGGGACGGCAGCGACGGTGACGGCGATGGGGGAGGGGATGGCGGCGGGGGTGACGGGGGTGGGGGCGGTGAGTGAGGGCGGGTCAGGGCAGCGCGACGTGGCGGCGGAGCAGGGCCTCCAGCCCGGCGCGGTCGGGATGGGCAGCGATCAGCGCCTCGGGCAGCCAGAAGGCGCTGACCCGGTCCGCGACGAGGAAGAGCATGCCCTTCTCCCGCACCGCGCCCGTCAGGCGCGACCAGGGCACGAGGAGGGTGCGGCTGGGGTTGCGCCAGAGCAGCCCTTCCTCGCCGAGCAGCAGCTCGTGCGCGCCGAAGATCTCGCCCCCCGCGGCGTGGAGGACGCGGATCGCCCGGCGCTGCCGCGACAGAACCGTGGCCCCGAGCGCCAGCAGCGTCGCCAGCACCCCGCCGAGGATGGCGAGGACGATGCCGAGGCCGTCGAGGCTCCACGCCCAGCCATCCCGCCCGCTGGCGACCCACATCTCGGCGCTCAGCTCCCAGGCGGCCGCGAGGTAGCCGGCGGCCCCGCCCACGAGGCAGCTCGCGGCCAGGCCCAGGAACCGCCTGAGCCAGTCCGGCCGCGCGGCGGCGGGGCGCATCACCACGGCCTGGAGCCGCGCGTAGTCCGCGGCTCCCAGCGCCGGCACCTGGAGGGCGTAGCGGGGCGGCCCGGCGGCCGCTTCCACCTCCGCGCTTTCCGGCCCGCTGCTTGCCGGGTTGCTCATTGGGGGGGCGTTTCGCCGGGCGCGAGGCGCAGGACGGCGGTGACACGGACGGCCACCTCCGCCTCGCCGGCGGCCGAGGCCATGGGCGGCACGGGGACCGGAGCGCGCCGCATCATCGGCGCCGCGGCCTCGGCGGCGTAGGGAAGGGTGGCGCCGGGCGGGTCCAGCTCGATCCGGTGCACCCCCGCCACCCGCGCCCCCGCGGCGGCGGCTACGGCGCGCGCCCGGGCCAGCGCGGTGCGCGTCGCCTCCGCCGCCAGCTCCTGGCGCGCGGCCTCCACCTCCTCCTCCCGCGGGAGGGAGCCGGATTGGAGCAGGCCGGTCGCCCCGTTCTCCAGGCTGCCGGAGAGCAGCGCGGGCAGCCGGTCCGGCACGGTGCGGAAGGAGATCGTGGCGCGGCCGGCATAGCCCTTGATCCGGTCGGGCGCGCTGCGGACGTCCTGCAGCTCGGGCTCGAAGCCCGTCGCCTCCGTCCGCAGCCGCTCCGCCCCCTGGGCGCGCAGAAAGCCGAGCAGGGTGCCGGACCGGCCGGCGAGGGCGGCCGCGGCGGCGCGCAGGTCGCGCCCGTGCACCTCGATGGTCACCACGGCGTCCGAGACGGTGGCGGGCAGGCGCCGCCGGGCCTCCGCGCCGACCGAGACGAGGCCGGGCGCCCCGGCGCCGATAGCCGGCCCCGTTGCGGTCCGCTCGGGCGCGGCACTCGCCGGGGCGTCCAAGGCCTGGGCCAGGGCAGCTTGCGGCAGGGCGATCTGGAACAGGGCGGAAGGGGGAGCGAGAAGGGCGAGCAGGGCCCAGCCCGGGATGGATGGTGCGCGCATTGGCCTTCTCTCCCCAATGAGGCGTCAGCAATGCCCCGGCGGCCGCGGTCCCGCCAGCCGGGGAGGCGCCGGGCGGTGTCATCCCACGCGGTCGTGCGCGGGACGGGAGGTGCCGAAGGGGCGCGCAGGGTGGGGTGAGCAGGACGGGGGTGCGCGGGGCGGAACGCACGGGGCCAGCGGCTCCGACCCTCTCCGGATCGTGCGCGCGGACCGCCTGTGCGCTCGCGAGGCGCTGGACCAAAGTCCCGCGCCCGAAAACCCCCACCCCAATCGGAGAGCCCTCGTGATGCGCAATCCCGTGACCATGGCGGCCGCTGCGGCCGGCCTCGCCCTCGTCGCCCTGCCTGCCCTGGTCGGGCCCGCCCTGGCCCAGCCCACCCAGCTCCGGCCCACCCGGGACGTGACGGTGACCTACCGCATGGTCGGCATGGCCGGCACGACCGCGCAGGAGGTCCGGATGGCCTTCTCCCCCAGCACGGGCAAGCAGCGGGTCGATCCGCCCGGCGACATGGGGTGGATGCTGATCGACCGCCGGGCGAACACCGCCGTGATGGTGATGGACGCGCAGCGCGTGACCATGGCGATGCCGCCCGCGACCGTGGCGGCCATGACGCAGGAGGTGCCGGCCGGCGCCACCTTCCGGCTGAAGGGCAACGCCACCGTCGCCGGCCTCGCCTGCACGGACTGGGACATGACCGCCGGCCCGGCCTCGGGCACCTCCTGCATCACGGATGACGGCGTGCTGCTGCGCACCATCGCCACCGCGCCGAACGGCACCAACGTGCTGATGGAGGCCACCCAGGTCACCTACGGCACGGTGGACCCCGCCCGGCTGGCGGTTCCCTCGGGCTACACCGCCATGCAGATGCCCGCGGGGGCGCCCGGCACGCCGGGGGCGGTGCCCGCGCGCTGAGGGCCGGGCGCCCCGGCGCGGCGAGCGCCGCGCCGGAGGGCCCGGAGCCGGAGCGCATGAACCCGGAGGACGTGAGCTGGGCGGCCCTTGCCCGCCGGGTTGCCGACCCCTTCTGCGACGCCTTCTTCCGGGTGGTGGAAGACCTCTATGTCGGGCCGGAGGAGGGGATGACGCCGGCGCAATGGGAGGCGGAGCGCGTCCCGCTGCCCGCGCCGGAGCTGCCCTGCCGCATCCCGGGCTGGGTGGCCTCCGCCGACCTTGCCGGGCGGGAGGAGGCGCTGGCCGCGCATGCCGAGCGGCTGGTCCGGCTCGCGCGCGCGCATGGCAGGCTGGCGGCGCTGGTCGGGCCGTTCCCCTACTTCGCCGTGCGCCCGAAGATCCTGGATGCGGGCGGGAATGGGGGCGGGGTGATCGCCTCCTGGCCGTGGAGCGACGGCATCCCCGAGGCCGTGGCCGCGCTGGATGCGCTGGCCTGCGCCGCGGAGGCTTCGCCCGGCGCGGTGGTGCTGGACGACCAGGAGCAGGGCTGGGCGCTGCGGATGGTCGCCGGGCCTGGGACCGTCCTTCTCGTCGAGTGGGACGCGGAGGGGCCGCCGCCCGCCGGTTCCGCGTGGTGCCTGGATGCCCTCACCCTCGCGGCGCAGGCCGCCGCGGCGCGGAACCGGCTGCGGGCGGTGCGCGCGCGCCTGGTGCGGCTCACCGGGCGGGATTTCTGGTCGTGAGCGGGGGCGGGTTGCCCTGACCGGCCGGCGGGGCGGTCAACCGCCCTTGCCCGCCCAGCCCTCGTTCAGGCGCCAGAGGCCGAGGGCGAAGGCGAGCATCAGCACGCCCCCGCCGAAGAGGCTCAGCGGCGTGGCGCCGAGCCGCTCGAACCACTGGGTGTAGAAGTGGATGCCGCCAAAGACGCAGGCGAGATTCAGCAGCCAGCGCCGGTTCGTCCGACCTGCCCAGATCGCCGCCCCGAGCAGGGCGGCGGCCCAGGCGATGCTGAAGGCGTCGTCCGGGATGGCGCGCCCGAGGAGCCGCCGGACCCATCCCGCATCGTCGCCCCAAAGGGAGCCGATCCAGAAGCCGAGATTCACCAGCAGCAGCGCCGTGCGCGCGGCGATGTTCGCCAGCCGCTCCTCCGCGTGGCGCAGCCGCGGGGCGGCGGCGTGCGCGGCGGCAGCCAGGGCCGAGAAGGCGAGGATGGTGGCGAGGGGCTGTTCCACGCCGAGCGCGTAGCTGGCATGGCCGTAGGCGGCGCCGCTGCCGAGCGCGGCCGAGAGCAGCAGCACCGCGAGGGCGATCAGCAGCCCGCTGCCGGCCAGGACCGCCGAGCCGGCGAAGAGCGCCGCGACGAGGAGGAGCGCCGACTGCATTCCCAGCAGGGGAGCCGCCCCCGGGTCCGGGGTCCCGTCCAGCTCCGTCATGCCGCCGCTGAGCAGGAGGATGCCCGTTCCCAGCAGCAGCGCGGCGACGAGGATGAGGATCGTGGCCAGCACCCCCCAGCGCGCGCGGCCGGAGAGCACCAGCCAGGCACCGGTGGCCATCAGCACCAGGCCCAGCGGGATGGCGGTGAGGATGCTCGGCAGCAGCGCCACGGTCCCGGCACTGACGGCGACGACGCCGAAGCCGACGAGGGCGTTCACCAGCAGCGAGCCCGTGTCGCGCCGCCCGAGCCGGGCGAGGCGGTCGTGTTCCTCGGGGCTGATGTGCCCCTCCCGCAGCAGCCGCGACAGGTCGAGCGTGACCTTCACCATTCTTTCCCCCGGGACCTGTCCCCGGGGATCGTGTCCGATCCGCCGGGGCCGGGGAACCCGCCGGCCGCGCCGCGGGAGTTGATCGGCGCCCCGCTCCCCATCCCCGCCCGGTCGGCTATGCCGGAGCGCCAGGAAGGGAGAGATGCCGTGCCGCACCGCCGCACCCCGTGCGCCGCCTTCCACGCGGTCCTGGCGCTCGCCGCCGTGCTGGCGGCCGCGCCCGCCGCAACGCCCGCCCGCGCGGCGGAGGTCCGCTTCGAGGGCACCGCCCTCGAGGTGCCGGAGGGATGGGCGGTGAACCCGGATGCCCGGCCGGGCATCTGGCAGGTCCAGCGGCGCTTCGAGGAGGGGCGGAACCGCGGGGCGGCGCTGATCCAGATGACGCGGCCGATCCCGGCCTCCGAGGGGTCCTTCGACACCGTCTTCACCCGCCTGGCGGCGAGCATCCCCGGGCTGGAGCGGGAGCGGCCGACGACGCGCGGGGAGGGCGTGACCGCCGCGGGCCACCGCATCCGCCACGAGAGCCGCTGCTGCACCCGGCGCAACGACGTCTCCATCGGCACGGACACGGTGGGGATCAGCGACGGGCGGCGGCACGCCGTGATCATGCTCGTCAGCATGGGGCTGCGCGGGGATGCCGCGCGGCGGGCGCGCGCCGATTTCGACGCCCTCGTCCGCTCCTTCCGGCTGGACGGGGAGGCGGCGCCCGCCGCGCTGGCCCCGCCCGAGGGCGCGGGCGGGCTGGAGGGGACCTTCACCCATCTCCGCACCTACGTGCTGCCCAACGCCTTCGGCGGCACGGATTTCCGGGCGGACAACGAGGTGCGCGTCTTCGACCGGGGCGGGCTCTACAGCCGCGCCGTGCCGGCGGGGGGCGAGGACGTGCCGGCGCATTGCCGCCGGATGCCCGGCGACTGCGGCAGCTACCGCCTGCTCGGGGCCGGGATGCTGCGCGGGGCGGACCGGATCGAGTTCCGCGACATGACCCGCCGCTACGGGCTGATCGAGGTGGAGGAGAAGCCCTTCGCGCGGGAGGGCGAGGACCTCAAGATCGACGGGACCACGCATCGGCGCGTGCCGCCGCTGCCGCGCGGCACGGCCTTCGACGGCACCTGGCGCTACTTCTTCGCCTCCTCCGGCAGCACCGCCTTCTCCTCCGGCAGCGTGGCGGTGGAGCGGCTGCTGACGCTGACGCCGGACGGGCGGTTCCGCCGCACGGGGTTCAGCGGCGCCTCCTCCTCCAACGAGACGGGCGGCGGGCGCGCGGGCTTCACGAGCGGGCGGGACCGGCCGGCGGAGAGCGGGCGCTACGAGGCGGAGGGCTATCGCCTCACCCTCATCGGCGATGACGGGCGGCGGGAGGAGCTCAGCCTCGTGCTGCCGGAGCGGGGGGCCGAGCGGGGCAGGGACGCGCTGCTGGTGATCGACGGCAACAATTACCTGAGGCGGGACGGCAAATGAGGGTGATCCATATCGCTGCGGCGGCGCTGCTGCTGCTCGCGCCCGCGGCGGCGCGGGCGGGCTGCGTCTGGTCCGACCTGGTGACGGAGGAGGCGCGCGCCGCCGCCGTGCGGCCCGGCGCGCCGCGCGTGAACTTCGTGCAGGACGAGGTGCTGGCGCGGGGCTGCCCGAACGAGAGCGCGGCCTGCCGGGCGCGGGCCTACCTGACGCCGGGCGACGTGGTGCTGACGGGACCGAGCCAGGGCGCCTACACCTGCGCCGGCTTCGTGGGCGCGCGGGGCGCGGCGACGATCGGGTGGATGCCCACCGCCGCCCTGCTACCGCTGCCAGAGGCCGAGCAGGCGCCCGCCGACTGGAACGGGCAGTGGAGAGCACCGGAACAGGACATCGCCATCTCCTCCGGCCGCAACGGCGCGCTGCGCGTGAAGGGCGACGCCACCTGGGGCATGGGCGACCCGGAGCGCGTGCGGCGCGGCGGCGTCAACATCGGCCAGGTGGCGGGCGAGGCGCGGCCGGTGAGCGGGGTGCTGGCCTTCTCCGAGGGCGAGGACGGGCGGACGCGGGCCTACGAGGCGGGCGACGAGTTCACCTGCCGCATCCGCCTGTGGCGGCGCGGCCCCTACCTGCTGGCGCGCGACAACAACGGCTGCGGCGGACACAATGTCAGCTTCTCCGGCTTTTACCGCCGCAAGGGATAACGCCGTGGCCGATCGACGCCTTCTCCTCGCCGCCGCCTCCTTCGCCGCTGCCTCCCTCGCCATCGGGCCGGCGGTTGCGCAACGCGATTCGCGCGCCGCCACCTTCTTCCCCTTCTGGCGCGAGTTCCGCGCCGCGGTCCTGGCCGGGGACATGGCCGCGGTGACGCGCATGAGCCGCCTGCCGCTGGAGAGCCGGGGCGAGCTGGACGACGAGCCGGTGCTGCGCCTGAACGCCGCGGCGCTGCCCGCCGCCTTCCGCCGGCTGCTGCGGACGGTGGAGGACGTGGAGAGGAACCGCACCGTGCTGGAGGTGATCCGCGACACGCCGGAGCCGGTGCTGGACTCCCGCAACTACGCGCCGGACCAGGTGCGAATCAGCAGCCTGGACTTCCTGCGCGGGCGGGGGGGCTGGCGGCTCGTCACGATCTATCGCGGGCCGGAGGAGTAGGGCGTGCGCCGCGCCGCGGCCTGTGCTCTCGCGCTTCTCGTCGCCGGGCCGGCCGCGGCGCGCCTGCCCGGGCCGGTCTCGGAGGTGCGGATCACCGCGAACGGCGCGCGCGGCGACGACGTGAGCGGGGAGGAGACAGCGGCGCAGTGCGCCCGCTTCCGCCTGCGGCCGCGTGACGTGCGCGCCTACTTCGCCGCCGCGCGGCGCGTGGATGCGCGGGCCTATCACCACGACCTGGAGATGTCGCGCTGCCACGCGGCGGGAACCCTCACCCTGCCGGACGGGCGGCGCGGGACTTGGCGCATCGACCGGGAGCGGCGCGGGATCGTGCGGCTGGGGGATGGCGGGATCACCTATCTTCACTGCCCGCGCTGCGCGGCGCGGGGTTTCGAGCCCGTGCATGATCCGGAGCGGGACGGGTAGCGCCCCACGCCTTCGTTGCTTGCCCGGCCCATCCCCTTCGTTCAGAGGTCCGTCGCGGGACGCGACTCGCCGCCCGCCGTTCGGAGGTTCCGCCATGTCCTGGTCCCGCACCCTGCTCCTCGCCGCCGCGCTGGCGATCCCGGCGCTGCCCGGCGCCGCGCAGACACCGCCCGCCCGCCCCGCACCCGCCGCGCCGGCACCCGCAGCATCCACCCCGGCCGGCGATCCGGAGGCGCGCGCCGCCGCCCGGCAGCTGATGGACCTGACCGGCGCGACCGCGATGATGGACCAGGTGCTGGCCGGCATGCGCCCGCTGCTGGTGCAGGCGCTGCGGCAGCAATCGCCGCAGGTGCCGCAGGCGACGGTGGAGAAGGCGGTGGACGAGGTGCTGATCCCCGAGTTCCGCGCCCGGCTGCCCGAGGCCGCGGACGCCACCGTGGACCTCTACGTGCGGAACTTCACCGCCGCGGAGCTGCGCGAGGTGATCGCCTTCTACGGCACGCCCGTCGGCCGCAAGCTGCTGCAGGCGCTGCCGCAGCTGATGCAGCAGAGCGTGGCGGTGGGCCAGGCCTGGGGGCAGCGGGTGGCGCAGGAGGCGCTGACCAAGCACCGCGCCGCGCTGCGCGAGCGCGGCATCAACCTCTAGCGGCGTCGATCCCCGGGCCGGGCGCCTCGCGCCTGCCCGGGAGAACCAGGGGGGGAACCAGGGGGCGGCGCCCCCTGGTCCCGGGGATCAGAGGTTCTTCTCGAGGAGCTGCGTGATGGCCTGCGTGCGGTCCGCCACGTCGGCGGTGTTGGCGTAGGGGCGCCAGTTGATGCCGAGCGTGCCGTTCGCGAAGGTGAGCCCGTTCGGGTAGTTGGAGGCGGGGGCCGTCTTCTCGTCGTAGCGGATGTGGATTCGCTGCAGCTTCGCGCGCAGCGCGTCGCGGCCCATCGCGTCGGCGGTGATGGCGCGCAGCGCCGCCGTCAGCGGCTCGAAGATCGTCTTCCCGAAGTAGTCGTCGCGCGCGTAGTAGGGCGCGTCGCCGGGCAGGGTGAGCTGGTCCCACTCCACGTCCACCGGCACGGCGAAGCCGGCGGCCTGCTGAATCCCCTGCTCGATCGCCGGGTACTTCTCCTGGCGGTAGGCGGCGATGGCCCGGCGCTCCGCGAGGCCGATGCCCTGGGCACCGCTTCCCTGCGCCCGGACGAGCGCGGGCGTGAGGGCGAGTGCGGCCGCGAGGCCGAGGGTGCTGCGCCGTGTGGTCATCGCGATCTCCCGGTCGGCGCGGCGGCAGCGGCGATGCTGCCCGGCGCGCGCGGCGGGAATGGAGCCGTGCGGCGCCGTTCCGGCAAGGATGCCGGGCGTGACAATTGCGCGAGGCTTCCGCGGAATGAAAGAGAGGCGCGCCGGCGGCGTTGCGGGGCGCGGCGGGCGCGCCCTATGCGGGGGAATGCCGGAATCACGGGACACGCCGCGCCGCAGGCCTTACCGGCTGCTGCTGCTGATTCCGCTCGCGGTCCTGGCCGTGCTTCTCGCGCCCGAGGGGCGGCTGCGCTGCGACAGTCCCTGGGTGCGCGAGACGAGCCCGAACGGGGCCTGGACGCTGGAGCTGTGCCGGGTGCCGATGGTCTTCGCCATGCCCGGCAGCAGCAGCGACGCGCCGGGCTGGCTCGTGCTGCGCGACACGGAGGGGGCGATCCGGGGCGTGACCTGGCTCGACATGGTGCAGATCTACGGCAACAGCGGGCCGGCGGAGTGGAGGGGGAGCCTCGTCAGCGTGCCCCTGGCGGCGGAGCTGCCGCTGGTGCAGGCCTCCGGACCCCTGTCCCGCTGGTGGGAGGACCGGGTCTGGCGGCTGCGTGCCCTGCTCGGGGTTGTGGCGACGGACGCGGATTTCCGCTGAGGCCGCTCAACCTCCACCGCGGGCCCGGCGGGCCGACGGGTTGAAGGCGGCCGGGTTGAAGGCCGGCATTCCCTC
This sequence comes from Pararoseomonas sp. SCSIO 73927, assembly GCF_037040815.1. Lineage (NCBI taxonomy): Bacteria > Pseudomonadati > Pseudomonadota > Alphaproteobacteria > Acetobacterales > Acetobacteraceae > Pararoseomonas > Pararoseomonas sp. SCSIO 73927. The sequence goes on along the minus strand of NZ_CP146232.1, from coordinate 888,034 downwards.
CCCGCAGCGGATGCCGTCGATGCGCCAGGCGCCGCCGCGGCGGAGCAGGCGGTAGGTGGCGACGGGGGTGCGGCTCTCGCCGGGCGGGCGATAGGCGATGATGGCCTCGCCCGGCCGCGCGACCTGGGTCCGGTAGAGGTAGGTCTCGGCGCTGTCCTGGGCGCAGGTGAGCGGGACGAAGTCCAGGCCGCAGATCTCGCCCGGCCGGTACCGCCCGCCGCAGTTCCGGCGCAGCAGCGCCCGTTCCGTGCTGCGGATGGAGGCGAGGAGCGCCGGGGTGAGCGCGGCCGCGTAATCCACGGACGGGCGGAAGCCGCGGCGGCCTCTTCCCTCCAGCAGGTTGGAGAGCGGGTCGGGATCCGCGTCGGCGCGGCGGATGATGGCGTCCAGGGCCTGCTCCGCCTCGCTCGCCGGGGGGTGGAACGGGAGCTCCGGGCGCGTAGCCGAGGCGGTGCCGCCCTGGAGGAGGGTGGCGAGTCCCAGGAGGAATCCCGGGAGGAGGGCGGCGCGGAGGCGGTGCTGCGTCACTCGACCCGCGCCTCGTAGCGATCCAGCCGGGCGCGGGCGGCGGGGTTCCCCGCGTGGCGCCGCTTGAGGCGGGCCAGCTCCGCGTCCGTGCCGCGGCAGTTCCGGTCCAGCGCGCGGGCGATCTCGGCGGCGCGGGCGGGGTCGTCGGATTCCTCGCCGCGGAAGTGGTCGCAGCGGTCGCGCCGGGCGGTGAAGGCCGCCACGTCGCGCGGCAGCTCGGCGGCGGGTGCCGGGGTGGCGAGAAGGGCGAGGAGGGCGGCGGGGAGGAGGCGGATCATCGCTACGCCCCGCCGCAGAGGTGCTGGGAATCCGGCAGCGACCAGGAGGCGCGCGTCCGCAGGTTGGTGACGCTGTAGTAGCGCCCGCGGTCGTCGTTCGGCGGGCAGGCGCGCGGGATGACGGTGAGGCACATCACCACCCGGTCGCCGGGGCGGGAGGCGATGACGGCGTTCTCCCGGCTGTAGGAGACCTGGCGCAGGCCGTTGGCGAAGACGACGGAGGTGCCGGTGGAGAACTCGCCCGGTCCCTCGCCCTCCAGCCGCGCGCCGATGCCGGCGACGCGCGTGGTGGTGCAGGCGGCGAGGCGGGCGGGCGGGTCGTCGCTCTCGGGGGCCGCGCCCGCCGCCATCTCCGTCGCGCTGACCCAGTCCGGGAGGGGGAGGGTGGAGCCGAAGCGGCCGTAGCTCTCGATCCCGCCGGCATAGACGGCGAGGAGGCAGCCGCGCCGGGCGCCGCATTCCCGCCGGTCCGCCAGGATGCCGCGCGCCACCACGGCCATGCGCGGGGCCTCCTCCGGCGTCACGCCGGCCCGGGCCTGGCGGTTCGCCTGGCCCAGCAGGTCGTCCAGTTCGGAGAGCCGCGGGTCGGCGCAGACGGCGCGCTCGTCCGGGGCGGCGGCGCGGGCGCAGTCGAAGCTCGCGGCGCGGGCGGCCGAGGGGGCGATCAGGACGGTGGCAAGGGGGGCGGCGAGGGCGAGGAGCAGCGGGGCGAGGCGCAGCGGGGCGAGGCGCAGCGGGGCGGGGGCCGGCGGGGTGGGGGGCGGTCTCATCGGCGGCGGGCACCTCGGTCGAATCGGGGTCGCCGCATCCTCCGCCATCGCGGAGAGGGTTGTCAGGCCCGCCCGGCGATCATCATGGCGTGTGGGACGGGGCGGGGGCCACCCGCAGCCCTGCCGTGCCCGGCGCCGCCTGTCAGCAGCACCCGCTCAATGGCTTGCAGCAGGAGGCTGAGGCCTTGGCCTCCCCCTCCGCCCGGTGGCGCGGCTTGCAGATCGCCGGACGGGGCGCGAGCTCGATCACCGCGCCCGCCGCCTCGATCCGAACGGCCTCCACGTCGAAGACCTGCATGGGGCGGCCGGGCGGACCGATCTCGAAGGTGAGGCGGCTCTCCGCCCGCAGGGCGACCCGGGCAGTCACCTTCTCCAGGATAGAGAGGAACTTGGCGACCTCCATGTGGTCCGGCTTCTCGGCCGTAGCGGGCAGGTCCTCCACCTGCAGGATCGTCTCCTGCCAGGCGTCCGGGTTCCCGCCGCAGTCGAGGGTGACGAAGGACCCGGCCTTCACCTCAGTGACGTGATAGCCGGGCCCGGTCTGTTGCCCGTCATAGCGGATGGCGAGGCGGCGTTCGGCGTGGGGCCGCAGCGCGTCGAGGACGGCGCCCAGCGAGGCATCAGCCTGAAAGCCGATGGTCAGGGGCAGGGCAGGCGCGTTCATCTTCCCTCTTTTATCTCAACGTGTCTTGAGACATTAAGAGGCCATGGACGAAACGCAAGCACTCGATGCCCTCGGCGCCCTCGCCCAGGAGACCCGGCTGCGGATCGTGCGCCTGCTGGTCACGGCGGGACCGGACGGCATGGCGGCCGGTGCCATCGGCGAGGCCATGGGCGCCACCTCCTCGCGCCTGTCCTTCCACCTCACCCACCTCGAGGCGGCCGGGCTGGTGCAGTCGCGCCGGGACGGCCGCTCAATCCGGTACTCGGCTGTCTACGACGCCCTGTCCGGCCTCATCGCCTTCCTCATGCGGGACTGCTGCCAGGGCCACCCGGAGGTCTGCACCCCCGCGGTTGTCGCCCTCTCGGCCCGTGCCTGCCCCTCCCCGGAGCCCTCGGCATGACCGTCACGATCTTTCACAACCCGGCCTGCGGGACCTCCCGCAACGTGCTCGCCCTCATCCGCAACAGCGGTGAGGAGCCGGAGGTGGTCGAGTACCTGAAGACGCCGCCGACCCGGGAGGGGATGGCCGACCTCATCCGGCGCATGGGCGTGCCGGTCCGCGCCGTGCTGCGCGAGAAGGGCACGCCCTACGCGGAGTTGGGCCTCGGCGATCCGTCGCTGACCGACGACGCGCTGCTCGACGCGATGATGGCGCACCCCATCCTCATCAACCGCCCGATCGTCGTGACGCCCCTTGGCGTGCGGCTGTGCAGGCCGTCCGAGGCCGTCCTCGACATTCTGCCAAACCCGCAGCGCGGCGCCTTCTCCAAGGAGGACGGCGAGGCGGTGGTCGGCACGGACGGACAGCGCATCGCCAGGGTTCCGGGGGCGTGAGCGGGGCCGTGGAAGGCGAGGCCTCGATCAGGCGCCGCCGGGCGGCCATGGGCACCTTCGAGCGCTACCTGACGCTCTGGGTCGCGCTCTGCATCGTCACCGGCATCGCGCTCGGCGCGCTGCTGCCCGGCCCCTTCCGGGCGCTCGGCGGCATGGAGGTGGCCCGGGTCAACATCCCCGTCGCCCTGCTCATCTGGGCGATGATCGTGCCGATGCTGCTCCGGGTGGATTTCGCCGCCATGGGACAGGTCACCCGGCACTGGCGCGGCATCGCCGTCACGCTCGGCATCAACTGGCTGGTGAAGCCCTTCTCCATGGCGCTGCTGGGCTGGCTGTTCATCGGCTGGCTGTTCCGCCCCCTGCTGCCCGCCGCGCAGGTGGACAGCTACATCGCCGGGCTGATCCTGCTCGCCGCGGCGCCCTGCACCGCCATGGTCTTCGTGTGGTCCCGCCTGACGGACGGCGACGCCAACTTCACGCTCAGCCAGGTGGCGCTGAACGACGCGATCATGCTGGTGGCCTTCGCGCCGGTGGTCGGCCTGCTGCTCGGGCTGTCCGCCATCACGGTGCCCTGGGACACGCTGCTGCTCTCGGTCCTGCTCTACATCGTCCTGCCCCTCGTCGCGGCGCAGCTCTGGCGGCGGTCGCTGCTGGCCTCCGGCGGCGAGGCGGCGCTCGGGCGCGCGCTGAAGGCGCTGCACCCGGTGTCGCTGGTGGCCCTGCTGGCGACGCTGGTGCTGCTGTTCGGCTTCCAGGGCGAGCAGATCCTCGCGCAGCCGGGCGTCATCCTGCTGCTGGCCGTCCCGATCCTGATCCAGGTCTACTTCAATGCCGGGCTGGCCTACGTACTGAACCGGGGGTGCGGCTCGGCGCACAGCGTGGCCGGGCCGTCGGCTCTGATCGGCGCGTCCAACTTTTTCGAGCTGGCCGTCGCGGCCGCCATCGCCCTCTTCGGGTTCGAGAGCGGCGCCGCGCTGGCGACCGTGGTCGGCGTGCTGGTCGAGGTGCCCGTCATGCTCTCGGTGGTCCACATCGTGATGCGGACGAAGGGCTGGTACGAGCGCGCATGAGGGCCGCGGAACTGGCACGGCGCCGGGGGGTGGTCACCACCACCCTCGGGATCACGCAGACCCTGGCCTGGGGTTCCACCTACTACCTCCCGGCCGTCTTCGCGGACCCGGTCAGCGAGGCGCTGGGCGTGTCGCGCACGCTGTTCTTCGGGATCTTCTCCGGCGCGCTGCTGCTCTCCGGGCTGGTGGGGCCGGTCGCGGGGCGGCTGATCGACAGCCGTGGCGGCCGGGACGTGCTGGTGGCCTCCAACCTTCTCTTCGCGGCCGGGCTGGGGCTGCTGGCCATGGCTTCCGGGCCGGTGACGCTGGCCCTGGGCTGGGCGGTGGTCGGCATCGGCATGGGGTGCGGGCTCTATGAGGCCGCCTTCGCGACCGTCGCCGGCCTCTACGGGCGCGAGGCGCGCGGCGCGATCACCGGGATCACCCTTTTCGCCGGCTTCGCCAGCACGGTGGGGTGGCCCGCCAGCGCCTTCCTCATCGAGGCGCTGGGCTGGCGCGGCGCCCTTCTCGCCTGGGCCGTGCTGCACCTGGCGGTGGCGCTGCCGGTGAACCGCCTTCTCATCCCCGGGGTGCGGGCGGCCGGGCCCGCGGCGGGGCCGGCGGGTGGCGCGGCCCCGGCCGGTACGGCGCCGGGTGGCGTGCCCTGGACCATGGTCGTCCTGGCGGCCGTCTTCGCCGCGACCGCCTTCGTCTCCACCGCCATGGCCGCGCACCTGCCCCGGATCATCGAGGCGCTCGGGGCGGCCCCGGCCGCCGCGGTGTTCGCGGCCTCCCTGGTGGGGCCGGCGCAGGTGGCGGCCCGGCTGGCGGAGTTCGCGCTGCTGCGGCGGGCCTCGCCCCTTCTCACCGCCCGGCTGGCCGCCGGGCTGCACCCGGTGGGCGCGGCGCTGCTGGCGATCCTGGGGCCGGTGGCGGCGGTGCCCTTCGTGCTGCTGCACGGCGCCGGGAACGGGCTGCTGACCATCGCGCGGGGGACGCTGCCGCTGGCCCTGTTCGGCCCCGCCGGCTACGGGCTGCGGACGGGGCTGCTGGCGGCGCCGGCGCGGCTGCTGCAGGGCGGGGCGCCGCTGCTCTTCGCGCTGGTGCTGGATGCGCTGGGGCCGCGGGCCGCGCTGCTGCTGTCCGGGGCGCTCACGGCGGGGTCGCTGATCGCGCTGCTGGCGCTCGCGGGGCGGACCCGCGATCCGGAAAGGGGGTGACGGTGGCGATGCCGAAGGCCGGAAGGACCGGGCGCGCGGGCCGTGACGATGCGGCGGGCCGGGTCCTGCTCACCGGGGAAGCGGAACTTCCTGCGACGCGAGGCGGTGCATCAGCATCGCCCGGCTCCACCGGGTGTCCAGCGGTCCGCCGGCGGTCACGAACCCCGCGCGGGAGAAGGCGCGGCGGGCAGGCCAGTTGTCGGGATGGGGGTCGATGCCGACGGCGGGCACGCCAAGGCCGAAGAGGCGGTCCACGTGCTGCCGCACGATCCTGGCGCCATGGCCCTGATGCAGGGCTTCGCGCGGCCCGATATAGACGTCCATTCCGCGCGATCCAGGCGGCAGGTAGTCGAAGTGGTGGGGCGGCCAGTCCGCGACGGCGTAGTCCTGGATGAAGGCCAGGGGGATGAACGCAAGGGGCTGGCCGGTTCCGGCGATCCACATCGCGACGCAGGGCTCGCGCAGCGTCTCCGCCTCGGGCTCGACTTCCGGCGGGCCCCACCAGCGGCGAACATGGGCCTGCCGCCGCTAGGCCGTGAGCAGAGGCAGGTCGGATTCGTCCACTGGGCGGATAAGGTAGGCGTCTACCATCGGGGCATCGTGTCCCACGTGATCGCGGCCGGGAGAGGCCGGGCGGACCCCGCTCCCGAGAGAGGGACGACGGGCGGCCCCGTCATCCCGGCGGGGTGCGCAGCCCGCCCTCGATCATCGACGCGAAGGCGCGGACGGCCTCGGCCTCGGTGAGGCTGCCGCGCACCAGCGCGGCCGAGAGCGCCTCGCCCGCGCCGACCAGGCCGATGCAGCGCCGCTCCAGCTCGGCCGGCGGCAGGGTGCTGTGGGGGCTGAGGACCGAGACGAACATGCGGACGCAGTTGTCGAGCAGCTCCTGGAAGACCGCGGCCTTCTCCTCGCTGCCGGCCAGCGCGGCGCCGACGGCGTGGAACTCGTCCGTCCTGTCGGCGGCGCAGTGGATGTAGGCGTCCGCCAGCAACCGGACGCATTCCCCGAGGCTGCGCTCGCCGACCGCCATCGCGTCCCGGAAGGCGTTCACCCGCTCCGTGTCGATCCATCGGTAGAGCTCGATCAGCAGGCCGGACCGCGTGCCGAAATGGTCGTAGGCCACGGGCTTGGAGACCCCGGCGCGCGCGGCGAGGTGGCCGAGGGTGAGCCGGTCCGCCCCTTCCTCCCGCACGATGAGGAGCGCCGTGTCCAGCAGCTGGCGCCGCCGGTCGGCCTTCGAGAGCCTGCGCGGGGCCGCGCGCCCGGCCGCGCCTTCCCGGCCGCCCACGCCGTCGCCCCTCACGCCGTCACCTCGCACGTCGCCACCGTCTTGCATAACCTACCAAGAGTAGCCAACTGGGCTTCCTACCAATGGTAGGTTGGTATCCCGAGGAGAGGAGGCTTGGCAATGACGGACGCTCCCATTCTGCTCATGGGCGGTTCCGGTTCCATCGGCCGCTGGACGGCGCGGTTCCTGCGCGAGACGCATCCGGACCTGCCGCTGCTGATCGGCGGGCGGGACCTCGCGAAGGCGGAGAAGGCGGCGGCGGAGATCGGCGGCGCGGAGGGCGCGGCGCTCGACCTCGACGCGGACGACCTCGGCCTCGGCGGGCGGCCGGTCCGGGCCGTCGGCGTCCTCTTCTCGGACGAGAGGATCGCGGGGCTCCGCTTCGCGCAGGCGCGCGGCGTGCCGCATCTCAGCATCTCCTCCGGCGTGTACGAGATCGCGCCCGAGGTCGCGGCCTTCATGCACCGGCCGGGCGCCGCGCCGGTCGTCCTCGGCTACGAGTGGCTGGTGGGCGCGACGACGGTACCCGCGCTCGGCCTCGCCAGGGCCTTCGGGCGGGTCGAGAGGATCGCCATCGGCGCGCTGGTCGACGAGGAGGACAGCGGCGGCCCGGCGGTGGCCGAGGATTTCGAGCGGCTGAACAGCACGCTCCCCGCCGCGCTCACGCGGCGCGGCGGCCGCTATGTCTGGCGCGCGGGCGAGGACGCCAAGGCGGGGTTCCGCGCCGTCGACGGCACCGCGGTGGAGGCCACCGGCTTCTCCTCGATCGACGTTGTCGGGCTCGCCACGGCGACCGGCGCGCCGGACGTGATGTTCAACCTGGCCACCGGGGTGAGTTCCAGCCGCCGCCGGGGCGGGCCGATGTCCACCGAGATCGTCATCGAGCTCGCCGGGACGGACCATGCGGGCCGGGCGCTCCGCACCTGCCACGCGGTGGTGCATCGCGGGGGATCGGCGCCGCTGACGGGGATGGGGGTCGCGATGATCCTCGAGCGGCTCGTCGGGCTCGACGGGCGTCCGGCGACGCCGGCCGGGCTCTACTTTCCCTACCAGCTGCTCGACCACGACGCCTACCTCGCCCGCCTGGAGGCGAGCGGCGGCGAGGTGCTGGCGCTGGAGGCGCCGTGATGCGGGAGGCCAAGCTTCGCCCCGGCACCGCCGGGGAGGGCGGCCGGCCGGTGGCGGCCGCGCCCGGTGCGGGGGCGGGGATGGCCGGCTTTTCCCGGCGGGCGCTGCTCGCCGGTTCCGCCGCGGCCGCCATGGCCCCCCTGCTGCCCGCCGTGATCCCGGCCGCCGCCGCGCAGACGGCCGTCATGCCGCCCTTCCGCATGATCAGGGCCAACGGCATCAACCTGGCGGTGCACGAGGCGGGTTCCGGCCCGGCGGTGGTGCTGCTGCACGGGTTTCCCGGGCTGGCCTTCACCTGGCGCCACCAGATCCCGGCCCTCGTTGCCGCGGGCTACCGCGTCATCGTGCCCGACCTTCGCGGCTACGGGCGGAGCGACGCGCCGGGGGCGGTGGAGGATTACGGCATCGCCCGGCTGACGGGGGACCTGGTGGGCCTGCTGGACGCGCTCGGCCTCGGGAGGGCGGTGTTCATGGGGCATGACTGGGGCGGGCTGCTCGCCTGGCAGATGGCGATCCTGCACCCCGGGCGCGTGGCCGGGGTGATCGGGGTGAACACGCCGCACATCCCGCACTGGATGCTGTGGCTGCACCCCGACATCGTCGCGGCCGCTTCCCCGGAAAAGCGGGGCTTCGTGGCCGATCCGGCCGTCGATCCAATCCTGCAGATGCGCGGGGTCTACAGCCCCGGCATGTACGTGCTGATGTTCCAGGACGGGACGGTGGCGGACGAGGTGATGAACCGGGACCCGCGCGGCGCGCTGCGGAATTCCTACCGCAAGGATCTCGGCACGCCGGCCGAGTGGGACCGGCTGCCGCGGGCGGTCGCGAACATGGAGTATTACGGGCAGCCCGTGCCGGAGAGGCTGAATGAACGGCTACCTGGGCGCGACGTGCTGAGCGCGGGGGAGCTGGACGTCTACGCGGCGCAGTTCGCGCGCACGGGGTTCACGCCGGCCATCAACTGGTACCGGAACATCTCGGCGAACTGGCGGGAGGGGCGCGGGGTGGACCAGACGGTGCGCGTGCCGTCCCTGATGGTCTCGGCGGCCAACGACGTGGTGCTCAGGCCGAGCATGGCGGAGGGGATGGAGGCCCATGTGCCGGAGCTGGAGAGGCACGTCGTGGCGGATTGCTGGCACTGGACGCCGGAGGAGAGGCCGGAGGAGCTGAACCGGCTGGCGGTTTCCTGGCTGCGGCGGCGCTTCCCGCCGGGGTAGGGCGGGGCGCGGCTCCCGGCCGCTGGGCCGTGCCGGCGGGTGTTGCGCGGGTGGCGGGCGCCTGCGGCCGTGGACAGGACCGGCCGCATCGGGTGGAAAGCGGCGATGGGGCACGCGAGGATGGGTCCGGACGATGAGAAGCTACCTTCCCAGCCTGCGCCTGGCCGCTGACGGTGCCGGGCCGGTCCTGCGGGCCAAGTTCGGCGGGCTGCCCTGGGGCGTGCCGCCGCAGCGCTGGCCCGCGTGCCGGGAGTGCGGACACCCCATGAGCTGCCTTGCCCAGATCCCGGTGCGCGGCCACCTCGATCGGGCCGGGCCGCTGGCCGGACGCCCTGACCTGGCCCGCAAGGTGCTGCACGTGTTCACCTGCGAACGGCTGACGATCTGTGACTTCTGGGATCCCCGGAGCGGCGCGAACGCGGCCTTCTTCCTGGATGAGGGGGAGCTTCGGCCGGAGGGGGCCGCGCCGGCCGGCCCGATCGTGTCCGTTCTGCCGGAGGTCTGGATCGAGGGCTGGGCGCCGCATGACGACCCGGTTCCGGAGGAGGCGGCCGACAGCTTCACCGACGACGAGCGGTTCTACGCGCTGCCAGAGGAATGGCAGTTCCCGCACGACTTCGACACGGCCCTGCGGACCAAGCTGGGCGGCGTGCCCTACTGGACCGGCAACGGGCCCTTGAGCCCGCCACGGCCGCCGTTCCGCTTCATGCTGGAGGTGGACAAGTGGCTGACGCTCCCGGAGCTTGCCGAGGGCATGGTCGAGTTGGGCAACTTCTGCTCGGACGGGACGGGCTTCGTGTTCGTGGACCCTGACTCCGAGGAGTTGCCCGCCTTGTTCCTGATCAACCGCTGAGAGGCCCGCGGGCCGACCGAGCCGCGCGAGTAGCCGCCCAGGGCCGAACCCGGCACCTCCGCCGGGCGGCATTCCGCTGCCTCTTCGGCCGGCGGTCAGATCCGTGACACCCCTCAGCCTTCCGCGCCGCGGTCCGGCGGCGCCGGCCGCCACCGCGGGGGCTGCTCCACCGGCCGCGGCGGGTCTCCGGCGACGACCTGCCGTGCGCCCGGCTGCTCCGTCTCCGGCGGGGCCTCCTCCGCCGGGCGCCTGCCGGAGGGGAGGAGCGAGAGCGGGTCGACGACGAGGCTGACGAGGGCGCCAAGGGCCCTGAGCAGCCAGGTGAGGCCGCCCCAGGCGGCGGCGAGGATCATGTCCATCGGCGGAGGAGATGGGGGGCGCCCCTCACGGCCGCCATCCCCCGCGCCGTCCGGCACGGGGGATGGGGATCGGGGCGCCCGCGGCGCCCCTTTCGGCGCCGCGTCGCCTCAAGTGGCGCCCTACTCCCCCGCCCAGTCCACGCGGCGGGTGACGGCCATCACCACCGAGAGGGCGGCGAAGAGGGCGACGGCCCCGGCCAGCAGGGCGTAGGCCTCGAGGCTCAGCACCACGTAGAGGAAGCCGAAGAGCCCGCCGAGGATGCCGGCGAAGAGCCCGGCCAGCGCCGCCCGCCGCGTGACCGCCGCGGTGTAGGCGGAGGCCTGCGCCACCACCGCCGCGGTGCTGATCGCGTAGGCCGCGGCGAAGCCCAGCGGCTCCCCGAAGGCCAGCAGCAGCAGGGGGAAGAGCACGACTGAGAGGCCGAGCAGGCCGTACTGCACGAGGTGGATCCGCACGCCCGCCACCAGCTCGAACAGCACGTAGGTGAGGAAGGCCAGCGCCAGGAACATCGCGGCGTATTTCGAGGCGCGGGTGACCATGCGGTAGGTCGGCACCGCCTCCAGCAGGTCCACGCCGACCTGCGTGGCCTGACCTGTCAGGCCCTGGCACCAGCTCGTCCCGAGGTGCCGCACCAGGGGCTGGCCCGTGCCCTCCTGCCAGTTCGCGGTGAAGGCGCTCTCCGTCACGTCGGAGCGCACGGGCAGGCCGGCGCCTGTGAAGCTCGGCGTGGGCCAGGGCGCGGTGACGGAGAGCTCCGCCCGGCGCGCGAGCGGCAGCAGGCCGAAGCTGCCGGTGCCGCGCATGGAGAGGGCGCCGGTGACCTCCAGGGTGCGGCCGGGTTCCGGCGGGCCTTCCAGGCCCAGATCCCAGCGGACCAGCTCCGTCCCGAAGCAGTTGGCGTCCGGTGCGTCGCGCGCCGCCAGCTCGCGCCCGTCCGCGGAGAGGCGGGCGCCGGCGGCGGCGGAGCGGAGGTCGCTGGCGCCGGTGACGAGGAAGGCCTCCCGCCACAGCAGTTCCGTGTTCGCCTCCGCGGTGATGGCCGGCACGGCGAGGGTGGCGGTGAGGGCGACCTCCGCGTCGTAGACCACCGCCTCGAAGAGGCCGCGCTTGCGGCGCGCCGGCGCCAGCCGGGCTTCCGCGCCCAGCCGAGTGGGCAGCACGGCGACCGCGCCGCGATCCCAGCGCAGCGGCCCGACCTCGCCCACGGCGCGGGGGGCGGGGGCGCGGGTGGGCACCACCAGCACGGGGCCGAGGACGGACTGGGCCGGGCCCCAGCTGCGCGCGATGCCCTCCCGCACCTGCTCCTGGTAGGATTGGCGCTCCTCGATCACGCCCTCGATCATGAAGTGGGGCAGCAGCAGCACCAGCAGCAGCCCGCCGACGAGGGCGAGCTTGCCCGCGCGGCCCAGCCGCAGGGGCGGGCGGGGCGGGGTGGCGCCAGAGGGGGTGGCAGAGGGGGTGGCAGAGGGGGTGGCAGGGGAGGGGGTGGGGTGGGGGATGTCGCTCACGGTCTTGGCCTCCGGGGATGAGGCGGCCATCCTCGCGGCCCGCCGTGCCTCCCGGATGGCGCGGGCGGGGAAAGGCGGTGCCGGGGCTGTGCAATTCCGGTGCAGACGGGTCCGGTGCAGACGGGTTGGGGAGGGTCATGCCGCGCGTCCTGATCGTGGATGACGACCCGGCGATCCGGGACGTGGTGCGCTTCGCCCTCTCCCGCGAGGGCTACGCCACGCTGGAGGCGGGGGACGGCGCGGCCGGGCTGGCCGCCGCGCGGGAGGCGCTGCCGGACCTGATCGTGCTGGACGTGATGCTGCCGGAGATGGACGGCACGGAGATGTGCCGCGCGCTGCGCGCCTCCGGCGGGGCGGCGGCGGCCATTCCCGTGCTGTTCCTCTCCTCCCGCGACGACGAGGTGGACCGGGTGGTGGGGCTGGAGATCGGCGGGGACGACTACCTGACTAAGCCTTTCAGCCCGCGGGAGCTGGTGGCGCGGGTGCGGGCGGTGCTGCGGCGCGGGGCGCCGGTCCCGCCCGCCGCGCCGGTGCCGGCGGACGAGGCGCTGCGGCACGGCCGGCTGGCGCTCGATCCCGGCACGGCGCGGGTGACCTGGGACGGGCGGGAGGTGGTGCTGACCGCGACGGAGTTCGGGCTGCTGCGCACGCTGATGCGCCGCCCCGGGCGCGTGCTGAACCGCGACGCGCTGATGGACGGCGCCTACACGGTGGAGCGCGTGGTGTCCGACCGCACCATCGACAGCCACGTGCGGCGGCTGCGCGCGAAGTTCGCCGCGCTCGGCGCCGCGCCGGTGGAGACGCTGCCGGGGTTCGGCTACCGGCTCGGGCCGTGCGACTAGGGCGCGATGACATTTGGCTGCTTCGCCAAATGTCTGAATCGCGCGTTCGGCAGAGGCTGGAGCGGGGTGGCTGAGCGAATGCGATGTCATCCCGCTCTAGGGCGCCCGGGCGTGCGGGCCGAGCCGGAGGATGGATGATGGGACAGGCATACGGGCGCGCGCTGGCGGCCTGCGGCATCCTGGGGCACGCCCTGGCCGGCGCGCCCGCCCTGGCGGCGCCCGCGCCCGAGCTGGCATCCACCGCCCTATACGCCAGGACCGTGCAGGGGTGCGAGGCCGTGGACCTGGCGACGTGGAGGCACCCGGTGCGGGAGGTGCTGCTGGCGGCCCGGGCGCAAATCGTGAAGGTGGAGCTGTGCAACGGGCGGCGTTTCCCGGTGCTGACGGTGGCGCTGCCCTACGCCGTGGATGGCGGCGCCGACCGGTACTTCGGCCGGCTGTACGCGGGCCTTGCCGATGCCAACGGGTTCTGGCCCTTCGCCCTGGTGGACATGGCGAACGGCGTGGTGATCACCGTGGAGGTCGAGCGGGCCAGCCGCACCGTCTCCCCCGCCTACGAGGACTTCCGCGTGCCGGACGGCGCGGCGCGGTGAGGGGCGTGAGCGGTTGCCGGCGGGTCCTGTCCTGCGGTTGCGGGACCGGAGAGGGCGCCGCCCTCTCCGGACCTCACCCGCCAAGGGCCTGAGGCCCTTGGAACCCCAGGGGGCTGCCGCGGGATTGAACGGAACCGGTGCGCCGAGGCCTGGGCGCCTCATCCCGCCCTTGCAGTCGCCTCGGGTCATCGACCCGAGGCGCACCTTCAACGAAGGATCTCCAACTCGAAGAAGAAGATGATGGTGGGAGGTCCGGAGGGAGGAAGAATTCCTTCTTCCTCCCTCTGGCCACGGCGGGCCGGCGAGGAACCGGGCGGAGGCCCCGCCGGTTGCCCGTTCCCCGGCCCCGCTGCACTCTCCGGGCGCCGGGGATCCGGCATCGTGGAGGTGGTCGCGTGATCCTGTTCTGGAACGGCCGTGGCCACTGGGTGATCTTCATCGCCGCGGCGGCGATGTTCCTGCCGTTGATCGTGCTGCGGCAGGTGGACGGGCCGGAGGTGGATCGGGGCGTCGCCATCACCATGGGGATCGCGGCGGTCGCCACCCTCGTGCTCGGGCTGCGCTGGAACCGGGGCGGGCCGACGCGGCACTCCTTCTGGGGCGTGCCCGTGCAGGTCTGGGCGGCGCCGATGCTTCTCTTCTCCGTGCTGCTGGGCACGGGGACGATCACCACGGCGGAGGAGCCGCGCGGGGAGCGCCGGCCCGCCCTCTCCGCCGAGGGGCCGCCGAAGTAGGGGGCGCTGCGGTTTCGCCTGTCATGCGCCCGTTCCGGCGGCCGCGGCTGCGGACGCTGCTGCTGCTGAGCAACCTCGTCGTGCTGGTGCTGCCGGTCACGGGGTTCTGGGCGCTGCGGCTCTACGAGAGCGCGCTGGTGCGGCAGACCGAGACGGAGCTGCGCGCCCAGGCCGCCGTGCTCGCCGGGGCGTGGCGCGCGGCGCGGGGCATTGCGCCGGAGAGCCTTGCGGACGGGCTGACGACGCGCGCGCTGGAGACGGCGCGGCGGCGCGGGCTGGACCTGGCGCACGACACCGTGCTGCCGCTGGCGCCCGATCCGCGGCCCGGCCCGCCGCCCGTGGCTGAGGCCGCCTGGGCCGGTGCGCGCCTGCTGCCGGTTCTGCGCGACACCCAGGCCGTGACGCTGGCGGCGCTGCGGCTGCTCGATGCCTCGGGCGTGGTGGTGGCCTCCACCGGGGCGGATACGGGGCTTTCGCTGGCGGGGCTGGAGGAGGTGGAGGCGGCGCGGTCGGGGCGGCCCCTGGCGGTGCTGCGCCGGCGGGAGAAGATCGCGACCGACGTTCCCGGCGGCATCAGCCGCACGGCCGGGCTGCGCGTCCACCTCGCCATGCCCGTGCTGGACGGGGAGAGGGTGGACGCGGTCGTCCTTCTCTCCCGCACGCCGTCCACCGTGACGCAGACGGTGTCCGGCAAGGTGCCGGAGATCGCGGCGGTGGCGCTGCTGCTTCTGCTGCTGGTGGCCGCGCTCGCGGCGCTTGCCTCGCGCCTCATCACCCGGCCGCTGGACGCGGTGGTGCGCGCGGCGCGGCAGGTGGCGGCCGGCGGCTCGGCCCGGCTGCCGGCCGTGCCCGGCACGGCCGTGCGGGAGGCGGCGGAGCTGTCGGACGCCATCGCGCGCATGACCGCGACGCTGGAGGGGCGCGCGACCTATGTGCGCGGGCTGGCCGCCCATGTCAGCCACGAGTTCAAGACGCCGCTGGCCGCCATGCGCGGCGCGGCGGAGCTGCTGGCGGAGCACGGGGAGGCGATGTCGGCCGCGGAGCGGGCGCGCTTCGCGGCCACGATCGAGGAGGGGGTGGCGCGGCTGGACCGGCTGGTGAGCGGCCTTCTTGCCCTGGCCCGCGCCGACATGGCGGCGGCGGGCGGGCGCGCCGACCTGCGGCCCCTGGCGGAGGCGGCGGCCGCCCGGCATCCGGGGCTGCGCGTGGCCGTCTCGGGCGAGGCGGAGGCGGCCATCGCGCCGCAGGCGGCGGCGACGGTGCTGGACAGCCTGCTCGGCAACGCGCTGGTCCATGCCGGGCCGGGCACGGCGGTGGCGATCGGGCTGCAGCAGGACGGCGCGACGGCGGTGATGACCGTCTCCGACGACGGCCCCGGCCTTTCCCCCGCCAATGCGGCGCGGGCCTTCGACCCCTTCTTCACCACGGCGCGGGAGAGGGGCGGGACCGGGCTGGGGCTGGCCATCGCGCGGTCCCTGGTGGAGGGGGCGGGCGGGCGGATCGAGCTGCTGGCCGCTGAGCGGGGCGCGCGCTTCCGGATCGTGCTGGCGCGGGCGATGCCGGAGGCGGGCTGAGCCCCGGGTTACCGCCGGAGGCCGGAGAGCGGTAGGCGGCCGGATTCCTTCAGCCGATCCAGCACGATGGAGGAGCGGACGCGGGCCACGCTCTCATGCGGCAGGAGCACGTCGTTCACGAGGGCGGAGAGGTCCTTCAGGTCGCCCACCACGGCCTTGAGGAGGTAGTCGGCGTCGCCGGTCATGGCGTAGGCCTCCTGCACCTCCTCCAGCCGGGCGACGAGCTCGCGGAAGCGCTGGGCGTTGTCGCGGCTGTGGGTGGCCAGCGTGACCTGCACGAAGACAAGGAGGCGCAGGCCGAGCGGTTCGGCCGCCAGCTCCGCCCGGTAGCCGCGGATGATCCCCGCCGCTTCCAGCGCGGTGCGGCGGCGGGAGCACTGGGAGGGGGAGAGGCCGGCGCGGTCGCCGAGCTGCTGGTTCGTGAGCCGCCCGTCCTCCTGCAGGGCCGCGAGGAGGCGGAGGTCGATGGCGTCGAGTTCGACGGCTTCTTGCATGGGGAGAGTCTAGCACGCACGGAACGTGCAAGGGCAGGCGTTTCGCCTCGCAGTTCGCACGCAACTTGCGGGGGACGCGCGGTAGGCTCCTCCCATAATCCTTGAGGAGGCTTCCATGGGTCCGTTCCCCCACGACGCGCCGCGCGCGGTGGTCACCGAGCACAACCCGGCCGGCACGGACGGCTTCGCCTTCGTCGAGTACGCGAGCCCGGAGCCGGAGAAGCTGCACGCCCTGTTCGAGAGGATGGGCTTCAAGGCGGTCGCGAAGCACCGCACCAAGAAGAGCACCCTGTATCGCCAGGGCGACATCAACTACCTGCTGACGGAGGAGCCCGGCTCCCACGCGCAGGCGTTCACGAAGGATCACGGGCCCTGCGTGCCCTCCATGGGCTTTCGCGTTGTGGACGCGCAGCACGCCTTCGACCACGCGGTGAAGAACGGCGCAGAGCCGGCCACCGAGGGCAAGACGATGGACGTGCCGGCTATCAAGGGCATCGGTGGGTCCTATCTCTACTTCATCGACAGGTACGGCGAGGGGCGGTCCTGCTACGACGCCGAGTTCATGTGGCTGGGCGAGCGCGATCCCTGGCCGGCGGGCGCGGGGCTGTATTACATCGACCACCTGACGCACAACGTGTTTCGCGGCCGGATGGACTACTGGTACGACTTCTACAACCGCATCTTCAACTTCCGGCAGATCCGCTACTTCGACATCAAGGGCGAGTACACCGGCCTCTTCTCCCGCGCGCTCACCTCCCCCGATGGCCGCATCCGCATCCCGCTGAACGAGAGCGCGGATGACGAGAGCCAGATCGAGGAGTACCTGCGCGAGTACAAGGGCGAGGGCATCCAGCACGTCGCCTGCGGCTGCGACGACATCTACGGCACGATCGAGGGGCTGCGCGAGGCCGGGCTGAACTTCATGCCGGCGCCTCCGGAGACCTATTACGAGCGCGTGGATGCGCGCCTGCCCGGCCATGGCGAGGATCTGGTGCGGCTGAAGAAGAACGGCATCCTGGTGGATGGCGAGGGCGTGGTGGAGGACCGCAAGGCGCGGCTGCTGCTGCAGATCTTCTCCGCCAACGTGATCGGGCCGGTGTTCTTCGAGTTCATCGAGCGCAAGGGCGATGACGGCTTCGGCGAGGGCAACTTCCGCGCCCTGTTCGAGAGCATCGAGGAGGACCAGGTGCGCCGCGGCGTGATCGGCGGCAACAAGGCGGCCGCGGAGTAGCCCGAGGGGCGGCTTGCGGCGCGGCGGCGCCGGGCAGGATACTCCGGGCGAACCGGAGGTCCCCCCGATGCCGACGCGCCGTACCCTTCTCTCCCTGTTGCCTGCCGCGGGGCTGGCGGGCACCGCCCGCGCGGCGGAATCCTGGCGCATCGTCACCGAGTATCCGGCGAACGCCATGCCGGGCGAGGGCATCGCCCGCTTCGCGGAGGGCGCGACGCGTCTCTCCGGCGGCGCGCTCCTCGTGACGCCGGGTTTCGACGCGCCGGACGGGCTGCGCTCCGCCGCGATGATCCGCGCCGCCGCGGATGGGCGCGTGCAGGCGGCCGATGCCTTCACCGGTGCCCTGGCGGGCGAGGCGCCGATCTTCCAGCTCTCCGCTCTCCCTTTCCTCACCGCCTCCGCCGAGGACACGGCGCGGCTGCTGCGCGCGGCGCGCCCGGCCTACGCGGCGGCGCTGGAGGCGCGCGGTGTCACCTTGCTCTACGCCACGCCCTGGCCCGCCACCGGCCTCTGGTCCCGCAACCCTGTCTCCGGAGCGGAGGCGCTGCGCGGGCTGAAGGTCCGCACCTATGACGCGGCGAGCACGGCGGCGATGCGGAACGCGGGCGCGGAACCCGCGCAGATCTCCTTCGCCGATGCGCTGCCCCGGCTGAGGGCAGGGGAGATGGATGCGGTGATGTCCTCCGGCGATGGCGGAGCGGGGGCACGGCTGTGGGAGATCCTGCCGCACTTCACCGTGCTGGACTACGCCTCTCCCCTCAGCCTCGCCTTCTGCAACACGGCCGAGCTGCGGGCTCTGCCCAAGCCCGTGCAGGACCATGTGGAGCAGGCCGCGCGGGAGACGGAGGCGCGGCAGTTCCAGGCCATCGCCACGCGGCTGGCGGAGAACGAGGCGCGGATGCGCGCGAACGGCGTGACGATGGCGGGCGGCGCCCCGCTGCGCGCCGCTCTCACGGCCGCCGCCGCGCCCGTGGTGGCGGATTGGACATCGCGTGCCGGCGCCGAGGGTGCGGCGATCCTCAACAGTTACCGGGCGGGCTGAAGGTCATGGGACTTCTCGTGGACGGCCGGTGGCAGGACCAGTGGTACGACACCAAGGCGACGGGCGGGCGCTTCGTCCGCAAGGACAGCGCCTACCGCAACTGGGTCACCGCGGACGGCAGCCCCGGGCCGAGCGGGGAGGGCGGCTTCCCCGCCGACCCCGGGCGCTATCATCTCTACGTCTCGCTCGCCTGCCCCTGGGCGCATCGGGCGCTGATCATGCGCACGCGCAAGGGGCTGGAGGGGATGATCGGGCTCTCCGTCGTCCACTGGCGGATGCAGGAGAACGGCTGGACCTTCGAGGAGGGGCCAGGCGTGATCCCCGACCCCGTGAACCACGCGCGGTTCCTGCACCAGGTCTATACGGCGGCCGACCCGCGCTACACCGGGCGCGTGACGGTGCCGGTGCTGTGGGACAAGGCGCGCGGCACGATCGTGAACAACGAATCCGCCGAGATCATCCGCATGCTGGACCACGCCTTCGACGGCGTGGGCGCGAGGCCCGGCGACCACTGCCCGGAGGCGCTGCGGGCGGAGATCGACGCGATGAATGCCGGCATCTACGACGCGGTGAACAACGGCGTGTACAAGGCCGGCTTCGCGACGCGGCAGGAGGCCTATGAGGAGGCGGCGCGGGCGCTGTTCGCGAAACTGGACGAGCTGGACGCGCATCTCGCCACGCGGCGCTACCTCGTCGGCAACGTGCTGACGGAGGCGGATGTCCGGCTGTTCACGACACTGGTGCGCTTCGACCCCGTCTATCACGGGCACTTCAAGTGCAACCTGCGGCGGATCGCGGATTACCCCGCGCTGTTCCCGTACCTGCGCGACCTGTTCCAGTCTCCGGGCTTCGGGGAGACCTGCGATTTCACGCACATGAAGCGGCACTACTACGAGAGCCACCCGACGGTGAACCCGACGAGGATCGTGCCGATCGGGCCGGAGCAGGATCTCTCCGCGCCGCATGGGCGGGAGGCGTTGGGGTGACGGAGGGGCTTTGCCCCTGCACCCCACCGGGGGGCAAACGTGCCCCCCGGACCCCGCGATCGGGCTGCCGCGGGGACTGACCTGGGCTGGTGCGCGTTGGGGCGGGCTGGTTCGGCCCTTGCAGTCGCCTCGGGTCGTGGACCCGAGGCGCACCGTCAGCAGGATGATTCCGATTTCCAGAAGAAGATGATGATGAGGGGTCCGGGGAGAGGAAGAATTCCTTCTTCCTCTCCCTGGCCACGGACCGGACGCGGGGGATCAGTCCCGCAGCGATCGGGCCGGCACGGCGAGGCCGCGGGCCGTGCCGACCGCGGCGGCCACGGACACGCCGGCCACGGCCCAGTCCCCGTCGGGCCGTTGCGCCAGGAGGGGGGCGCCGCTGGCGCCGCGGGTGGCGGCGCAGGCGTGGGCGATCAGGCGCAGGCCGTCCAGCACCGCGGGGCCGACGGCGCGACAGGCGGTATCGGCCAGCAGGACTTCCGGGCGGTCCTGCTGGTAGCCGCCGAGGGCGAGCGGGAGGTGCGGGGCGGGGTCGTCCTCCAGCAGGGCGAGGGGGGTGCCGGAGATGGAGGATTCCAGGGTGAGGATCGCCCAGTCGGCGCCGCGGGGGAGGCGGGTGCGCGGGTCGAAGCCGGGGCCGGTGCGGACGGATGCGGCGCGGGACGTGGCCTTCCAGGTGCCCTGCCGGTAGCCGAGGAGGAAGTGGACGGAGGAGGGGCGCACCAGGGCGCCGGTGCGGGGCGCGACGAGGCAGTGCGCGGCGGTGAGGACGGTGCGGGGGCCGATGAGGGTGCCGGTGCAGCGGCCGCCCAGCTCCGTCTGGACACGGCCGAGGGAGGCCCAGGGCGGGGCCTCGGCGTCCACGGGGCGCCGGGGGTCGGCGGCGCCGAGGCCGGGGAGAGTGGAGGGGGGAATGCGGGGCTCGGCCGCCGCCGGGGCGGCGAGGAGGAGGGCCAGGAGGGGGGCGGCGATGGCGGGGCGCCGCGATGGGGGGTGACGCAGCGGACTGCCTCCTCATGCCGGGGCGGCAGGGTGCCGCGGGGATGGGGGGAGGTCCAGGCGGACACAGGCGGCTGAGGTCTAGGCGGCCGCAGGTGGCGGACGATAAGACCGGGGATGGCGCCGCGGGATGCGGCGAGAGGAGATGCCGATGATCGTGGACCTGCGGATCTACACCTGCCAGCCGAACCGCATGGCCGAGTTCGTGAAGGTCTATGAGACCATGGGGTGGGAGATCCAGAAGAAGTACCTGGGCCGCTGCCTGGGCTGGTACACGACCGTGGAGGGGCCGCTGAACCGGATCGTCCACCTCTGGGCCTATGACAGCCAGGCGGACCGCGAGGCGCGGCGCTCGGCCATGGCCAAGGACCCGGGGTTCCAGGCCTATCTTGCCAAGGTGGCAGAGCTGGGCGTGCTGCAGGAGATGGAGAACCGGATCGTGGCGCCGGCGCCCTTCTACGCGGCGCATCTGGCCGAGCAGGCGAAGTAAGGGAACGGCCCGGGGAGGATCTCTCCGGGCCGCTCCGGTTCTACAGGCGGGACTTCAGGAAAGCGTTGATCCGGTCCAGCAGGCCGTCGCCCTCCTGCGCGGCCTGGTGGGCGCGGCGGTCCACCTCCTTGCGGGCGCGGCCGAAGAGGTGCCAGCCCTCGTCGCGCGCGTCCTCGTAGGTCTCGCGGCCGCGCTTGCGGGCGCGGTCGTACACCTCCTCGCCCCGGTCGCGGGCGCGGCCGAAAAGGCTCCAGCCACGGTCACGGGCGTCCTCGTAGGCGTCGTGGCCGTCGTCGCGGGCGCGCCTGAACAGGCTCCAGCCGGTGTCGCGCGCGTCCTCGTAGCTGTCGCGGCCGCGCTTGCGGGCGCGGTCGTACACCTCCTCGCCCCGGTCGCGGGCGCGGCCGAAAAGGCTCCAGCCACGGTCACGGGCGTCCTCGTAGGCGTCGTGGCCGTCGTCGCGGGCGCGCCTGAACAGGCTCCAGCCGGTGTCGCGCGCGTCCTCGTAGCTGTCGCGGCCGCGCTTGCGGGCGCGGTCGTACACCTCCTCGCCCCGGTCGCGGGCGCGGCCGAAAAGGCTCCAGCCACGGTCACGGGCGTCCTCGTAGGCGTCGTGGCCGTCGTCGCGGGCGCGCTTGAAGAGGCTCCAGCCGGTGTCGCGGGCGTCCACGTAGTTGTCACGGCCGCGCTTGCGGGCGGTGTCGTAGAGGTCCTCGCCCCGGCCGCGGGCCTGCCGGTAGTATCCGCGGCCGCGGTCGCGCGCCTCGTCGTAGAGCTCGCCGCCGCGCTCGCGCGCGTCGTCGTAGACGGAGGAGGCGTAGCGGCTCGCCTTGTCGGCGAAGCGCTCGGCCCGCTTGCGGGCGTGCCTCAGCTGCGGGCGCGCCTCGCGCTCCGCCCGCTCCGCGTAGTCGAGCGCGCGGTGGGCGATGCGGCTCGCCTCGTGGCCCAGGGTGCCGATGCCGTGGCCGGCGTCGCGCGCCACGCTCTGCCCGAGGCGCCAGGCGCGGTCCGCCAGCCGCTGGGGCACGGGCGCGGGGCGGCGCAGCGTGTACATGCCGATGGCGGCGCCGCCGAGCAGGGCGGCCGCGCCGATGAGCAGCCCGGCCGGGCCGAGCGGGTTCATCTGCGCCTCCAGCAGGAAGGAGGTCTTGCGCGGCGGCGGGCCGGAGAGGGAGGAGGTCTCGGCCAGGTCCTCGCGCGGCTCGTACAGGTTGTCGCGGCGCTCCATGCGTCCGGTCTCCTCGGTCTCCTGGGTGGGACGGGCAATCTTCTCGAAAATCAGGTCGGTGAGGCGCGGGAAGTGGACGCCCATCATCGCCATCATGAAGCCGCCGCCGCCGACGTAGAGGTCGCGCGTGCGCGTCTCGCAGGCGTGCAGGATGGCGCGGGCCACCACGCGCGGGTGATAGGCCGGCGGCGGGTTCCGCAGGCCCGGCGAGCCGAGGTGGTTGCGCGCGTGCTCCATGTAGGGCGTGTCGATCGGGCCGGGCTTGATGAGCGTGACGCTGATCGGATAGCCCTCGGCCTCGAACTCCGTGCGGAAGGCCTCCGTCACGCCCTTCACCGCGAACTTGGCGGCGGAGTAGGGGCCCTGCAGCGTCATCGCGCGCTCGGACAGCACGCTGCCGACGTTGACGATGGTGCCGCCGGCCTTGCCCTTGAGGTGCCGCGCGGCGACGAGGGTGCCGTGCACCACGCCCCAGTAGTTGGTGTCGAAGAGGCGGCGCTGGTCCTCCAGCGGCACGTCCTCCAGCTCGCCGTAGATCGCGACGCCGGCGTTGTTGCACCAGGAATCGAAGCCGCCGAACGCCTCTATGGCGCGGGCGCTGACCGCCTCCACCTGCGCCATGTCGGCGACATCGGCCACCACGGGCTCCGCGCGGCCGCCCTTGGAGCGGATCTCCTCCGCCAGGGCGTTCAGCGCCTCCTCGTTGCGGGCGACGACGACCACGGCGGCGCCGCGCTCCGCGGCCATGCGCGCGGTGGCCAGGCCGATGCCGGAGCTGGCGCCGGTGATGACGATGACCTGCTCGGAGAGCGGTTTCAGCTTGGGGGTGGGCATGGAAGGGACCTCGGCATTGCGCGGTCTCAACGACGAAGCCTCGCGAGGGTTCCGCGGGGGTGCCGGGCTTGCGGGGAAGGTCTGTCCCGGGGAGAGGAAGAAGGAATTCTTCCTCTCCCCGGACCCCTCACCATCATCTTCCTCTTCAGGTTGGTCTTACCCAGCTGACGGTGCGCCTCGGCTCGTCGAGCCGAGGCGACTGCAAGGGCATCACGCGGGGACGCCGCCGCGGGACGGCGCGGCGGCAGCCCGATGCAGGTCCAGGAGGCTCAGCCTTCTAGCGGGGGTCCAGGGGGCGGCGCCCCCTGGGGCCGGTCAACCCACCGCCATCCGTGTCGTCCCCTCCACGCCGAGCGCGACCTCCGCGATCACCGGCCGGTGGTCGGAGGCGTCGCGGGCGGCGGGGTCGGTCCAGCTGCGGAGGAGGGCGGCGCGGGGGCGGGCGTAGATGCGGTCCAGCGCGAAGAGGGGCCGGGCGACGGGGAAGCTGCGCAGCCGGGTGCGGGAGGGGAGGGTGCCGAGGAAGGCGCGGTCCACGGGGCCGTGGGGTTCCCAGTCGTTGAAGTCGCCGAGGGCGAGGAGGGGGTCCGTGGTGGCGCGGGCGAGGGCGGCGAGGCGGGCGGCCTGGGCGCGGCGTTCGCCAAAGCCGAGGCCGAGATGGGCGGCGAGGAGGCGCAGCGCCCCGGCGGGGGTGTCCAGGCGGGCGGTGATGGCGGTGCGGGGCTCTCGGCCGGGGACGGAGATGTCGTGGAGGGTGCCTTCCTCGAGCGGCCAGCGGCTGATGAGGGCGTGGCCGTAGCAGCCATCCGTGGCGCGCATCGTGGGGGCTTCCACGGCGTGGCCGCCGAGGGCTTCGCGCAGGGCGGTGAAGGGGGCGTGGCCCGGGCGGTTGCGGCCTTCGACCTCCTGCACGGCGACCACGTCCGGCTCGTGGCGGCGGATGAGGGCGATGACGCGGTCCAGGTCGTGGCGGCCGGCGGGGGAGACGGCGCCGTGGATGTTCCAGGTCATGGCCCGGAAGGTGAAGCCCTGCATGGCGGCCGCGCGGCCTTACTCGTGGCGCAGGCGGCGGAAGAGCTTCTGCAGGCCCCAGGTGACGAGGGCCCAGGCCACGAGCACGCCGGTGAGGATGCCGATGTTGCGCGGCGTCGGGTTCTCCAGGATGCGGGACAGGCTCTCGCCCACGAGAGAGAGGAGGGCGATGCCGGGGAGCAGGCCGAGGGCGGTGCCGATCATGTAGTCCGGGAAGCGGATCTTCATGGCGCCGGCAACGAGGTTGACGAGGGTGAAGGGGGCCACGGGCAGCATGCGGATGGTGGTGACGGCGAGGATGCCGTTGCGGTTCACCGCTTGGCTGACGCGGTTGATGCGGGGGCCGAGGACGCGGCGCAGCAGGTCCGGGCCGAGCTTCCGCCCCAGGCCGTAGGTGGCGGCGGCGGAGACGAGGGCGCCGATGGCGGCGTAGGCGAGGCCGGGCCAGGTGCCGAAGGCGGCGGCGGTGCCGAGGATGAGGACGTTCACGGGGAAGGCGACGAAGCCGAGCAGCAGGAAGAGGCCGACGGAGAGGGCAGGGCCCCAGTGGCCGCGATCCGTCAGGGCGCCGCGCATCGCCTCTGGCGTCAGCATCCCGGCGATGGGGGTGAGCTTCCAGAGGAGAAGGAGGAGGGCGACGGGCAGGAGGAGGAGCGCGGCGCGGGCCAGCAGCGGCCAGGGGCGGCCGGAGGGCGGGGCGACGTCGGGGTGGACGAGGTAGTCCGAGAGGAACTCGCCGGACTGCATGGGGCGGCGGGGGTCGGCGGCGCGCTCGATGCCCGGGAGGAGACTGCGGGCGGGGCGGTCGCCGTCCTTCACGTCCTGCAGGCTCTTTCCGGTGGCGGAGAGGCCGTTGACGGCCTGGAGGAGGGAGCCGGTGGCGCGGATGCGGGCGGAGACGGCATCGGGCGCCACGCCGGTGTGCTCGGCGATCAGGCGGTCCCGGGCGCGGAGGACGGCGGCGCGCCCCTCCGCGTCCCGCGCCTCGACCAGCAGGTCGCACTCCGTGTCCGTGCCCATCGAGCGGTTGCAGATGTTGGAGGAGCCGACGCGGAGGAAGCGGTCGTCCACGGCCATGACCTTGGCGTGGACCATGACCTCGGATTCCGCCTCTCCGTCCCGCACATGGGGGAAGACGAGGCGCACGCGGTCGGCGAGGCCGGCGCGGCGGATGGCGCGCATGAAGCGGATGCGGCCGGCGAGCATGGTGCGGTGCTCGAGCCAGGTGTGGTGGGTCTTCGGGACGACGATCAGGGCTTCCAGCGCTCGCCGGGCCTTCATGCGGGCGATGAGGGCGCGGGCGACGCGGCCGCAGGTGAGGAACTGGTTCTCGATGTAGATCGTGCGCTCCGCGCCGCCGATCGTGTCGAGGTAGAGGGATTCCACCTCCCGCACCTCCGGCGCGCCGGCGAGGGCGGGCATTGTGCGGGCGATGCCGAGCGTGGCGTCCCGGAAATCGGGCGTGATGGCGGGGGGCCAGGGGTCGTGGTCCGAGGCCGGGGGTGCGGGCCGGTCCAGGCACTCCGCGCAGGCGGCGTTCCAGCGGGCCTGGAACAGGTCCTCCAGCGCGGCGGCGGCCTCGCCGTCCACGACCATCTGCACGTCGTGGAAGGGCGGGTAGGGCTTGCCGGCGGGGTCCAGGCGGTCCGGGTCGGCGGGGTGGTGGGCGCTGCGGTCCCAGCGGCGGATGGTGAGGTCCAGGCCGCCGGCGAAGGCGACCTTGCCGTCGATGACGACCACCTTCTGGTGGTGCGAGGCGCCGAAGGGGGTGCGGTCGTCGAGGCAGAGCTCCACCGCGTCCGGGGTGTTCCAGCGGAGGTGGAGGGCGGGGAGGGGCTCGCGCTCCAGCGCGTAGAGGACGGAGTAGTCCCAGAGGAGCAGCTTGACCGAGAGGCCGGGGCGGCGCTCGGCGAGGGCCGCGAGGAAGGGGCCGAGCTCCTCCGGCAGGCCGTCCTCCGGCAGGGTGTCGCCGACGAGGCGGGTGCGGCTGTCGATGTCCCAGCCGACGACGTGGATCGTGGCCTGGGCTGCCAGCATCGCCGCCCGGACCGCGCCGAAATAGGCCGCGCCGTCCGGCAGCACCGCCGCGCGGGGGGCGCGGGTGGCGCGCCAGACGTTGCGGCCGGGGCGGAGGATGGAGGGCGTCTCGGGCCCGGGAGCCGCGGGGGCGGTCCGGGGCCGAGCGCGGGGGGGCGCTTCGGTCAGCATTCCCCGGCTAACGCGGGAGAGGTGGTTTCGTTCGCGGGTGCGGTGGGCGGCGCGGCTGTTGCGGAATCCCGGCGAAACCTGGGGGTGGGGGGGGGGACTCCTTCTTCCTTTCCCTGGTCCGTGCGCTCAGGCCGCGACCACCACGCCCGGCCCCGGGCCCCGCATTGCCCCGCGCGTGTCCACCACCAGGGGCGCCGCGCGGCGGACAAGTTCCAGGTCCATGCCGGGCTGGGGGGTGACGAGCAGGACCGCGTCTTGGGCGGCGAGGGTCGGCTCGTCCAGCGGCACGCTCTCCAGCGCGGGGGAAGTGCCGTGGAGGCGGCGGGTGGCGGGGAAGCGGGGGACGAGGGGGTCGTGGTAGGTGAGGGAGGCGCCGCGCTCCTCCAGCAGGCGGAAGATCTCCACCGTCGGGCTCTCCCGCGTGTCGGGCACGCCGGGCTTGTAGGCGAGGCCGAGGAGGAGGATGCGAGCGCCGCGGAGGGGGGTGCGGCGGTCGTCCAGCGCGTCCCGCAGGCGCATCACGGCGTAGGCGGGCATGGCGTCGTTCACGCGGCCGGCGAGTTCGACGAAGTCGCTGGGCACGCCGAGCTCGCGGGCCTTCCAGGCGAGGTAGTAGGGGTCCACGGGGATGCAGTGGCCGCCGAGGCCGGGGCCGGGGCGGAAAGGCATGAAGCCGAAGGGCTTGGTGGCGGCGGCGTCGATCACCTCGTGCACGTCAAGGTGCATGGCGTGGGCGATGCGCTTCAGCTCGTTCACCAGGCCGATGTTCACGGCGCGGAAGACGTTCTCGTAGCACTTGGCGAGCTCGGCGACGGCCAGCGACGAGACGGGGACGAGGCCGCCGGCGACGGGGGCGTAGAGGGCCCGGCCGACGGCGAGGCAGGCGGGGGTGGCGCCGCCGACGAGCTTCGGCACGCGGGCGACCGTGCCCTCCGGGTTGCCGGGGTCCTCGCGCTCCGGCGAGTAGATGGCGAAGGCGTCGTGGCCGACGTGCAGGCCGGCGGCGGCAAGGACGGGGAGGACCAGCTCCTCCGTGGTGCCGGGGTAGGTGGTGCTCTCCAGCGCGATCGCCTGGCCGGGGCGGAGGTGCGGGGCCAGGGCGGCCAGGGTGTCGCGCACGGCCGAGAGGTCGGGTTCCTTGTGCGGGCCGATGGGGGTGGGGACGCAGATCACCAGCGCGTCGCATTCGGCCGCCGCGGCGGCATCGGCGTGGGCGCGCATGGCGCTGGCGGCCACGCGGGCGTCCGCGATGCCGTGGACGGGGCTGCGGCCGGCTTCGATGGCGGAGACCTTGGCGGGGTCGATGTCGAAGCCCTCGACGGCGAAGCCGGTCTCGGCGAAGCGGAGGGCGAGGGGCAGGCCGGCATAGCCGAGGCCGACGACGCCGATCCGGGCCTGCCGGGCGGCGATGCGGGCGATCAGGGCATCGCGCCAGCCAGCGGAGGCGTGGAAGCCGTCCATCAAGAATCACTCACTTTTGAGTGACAAGAGGAGAGCGCAACCCGGGGTTGGCCGCAAGGGGTGGGGCACGACCGGGTCGCGGCCCCTTCTCCCGGTTCGGGTGGGGTCAGAACCGTCCGGCGACGGTCAGCGTGACCCAGTCCTCCCCGCCCGTTCCCGGGCAGGAGGTGCCGATGCCGAGGGGGGCCGTGCCCTTCCGGCTGAGCTCCAGCCGCATCTCGCAGCGGGCCGTGAAATCGCTGTGGTCCAGTCCGGCCAGGGAGTGGGTGGAGACGAGCTGCAGATTGAAGCGGGTTCCGGGGTCGCCGAGGGGGGAGAGGTCGCCGGAGATTGCCGCCTCGGCGCGGAAGGCGAGGCCGGTGGGCAGGGTATCGCCGCCGGCCGCGGAGAGCCCGGTCGGGTCGCCGAGGCCGCCCTTCGCCCGCAGGGTCAGGCCCTGGGGCAGGGAGAGGCCCACCTCCTGGTAGACGGCGGCGCCGAGGACGTGACGCGCCCCGCCATCCCCGGCCCAGCTCGCCTCCGCCCGGAGGACGGGGGTGGTGGAGAGGGAAAGGGGGCCGGTCCCGAGGATGTGGTAGCGGGCGCCGAGCGAGCCGGTTCCGCCGGCGGTGGCCCGGCCCGCGAGGTCGCGCGCGGGCTTCGCGGTCTCGCCGACGATCCAGAAGCTCTTGTCGGCGCTGTCCCAGGCCAAGCGGTAGGCGGGCTCGGGGAGGACTGCCTTCTGCTCGATCCGCGTCTGGGCGCGGGCGTCCAGGACGACGTCCTGGGAGGCGGCGGGGCGTGCGAGGCCGAGTGCGAGGAGCAGGGCTGCCGCCGGGAGCAGGGGGAGGGAGGAGTAGATCATGGCAGGACCGGGGCAAAAGTGGCGAAATCTTGTCCTCGGTTACCCCGGGGGCTTGGACTCGCTCAAGCGAAAAGGGTCCGGTGCCGCCATGCGGGCCGGGGCTGTTGCGGCGCGGCACGAGGCCGCGGCCGGGGCGATCACGCCCGTCGTTCGGGTGGATGTCCGCGCCATCGCCCATGGGCTGAGGTGGCCGGCCAGCCGGGCGATCCCCGGTCGGAGAAGAGGATGTTGGTGAGGGGTCCGGGGAGAGGAAGAATTCCTTCTTCCTCTCCCTGGGACAGGCCGTCAGCGCAGGATCAGGCCCGCCCGGCCGCGGGCGTGTTCGGCGCGTGCTCGAATTCCGGCACCAGCCGGGCCAGTCCGGCCAGGGCCAGCCGCCCCTGGCCGCCGCGGGCGGCGGAGGCGATCTCGTCGATGGCGCGGCCCACCAGGGCGGCGTCGGCGGTGCGGGGGGTGGCGACGAGGAGGCCGGGGAACTCGGTCGGGCTCGGGGCTTCCTTGCCGTGGAAGAGCTCCTCGAACAGCTTCTCGCCGGGGCGGAGGCCGGTGAAGCGGATCTCCACCTCCTCCTCGGGCTGGAGGCCGGCGAGGCGGATCATGCGGCGGGCGAGGTCCACGATCTTCACGGGCTTGCCCATGTCGAGGACGAAGATGCCGCCATCCTTCAGCTCCGGCGGCTGATCCGCGCGGTCCTCCGCGCCGATGACGCTGGCCTGGAGGACGAGGCCGACGGCCTCCCGCACCGTCATGAAGTAGCGGCGCATGTCCGGGTGGGTGACGGTCAGCGGCCCGCCGCGCTCCAGCTGGCGGCGGAAGAGGGGGACGACGGAGCCGGTGGAGCCGAGCACGTTGCCGAAGCGCACGGTGACGCAGCGCATGCCGGCGCCGCCGTTCGTCATGCCCTGGCGGGCCTGCATGTCGAGCGCCTGGCAGTACATCTCCGCCAGGCGCTTGGAGGCGCCCATGACGGAGGTGGGGTTCACCGCCTTGTCCGTGGAGATGAAGACCATGGCGCGGCAGCCATTGGCGCGGGCGGCGTCCGCGATGAGGCGGGTGCCGAGGGCGTTGGTGAGCAGGCCCTCCAGCGGGTCGTTCTCCACCATCGGCACGTGCTTCAGGGCGGCGGCGTGGAAGACGAGCTCCGGCCGGATCTCCTCCATCAGGCGGCGCAGGCGCGGCTCGTCCCGCACGTCGGCCAGCACGGGGCGGCGGGCGACGCCGGGGTGCGTCTCGGAGAGCTCGAGGTCGATCTCGTAGAGGGCGAACTCGCCGTGGTCGAGCAGGGTGAGGTTGGCGGGGCCGAGGGCGGCGATCTGGCGGGCCAGCTCGCTGCCGATGGTGCCGCCGGCGCCGGTGACGAGGACGCGGCGGCCCTGGATGAGGCGGGCCATGCCCTCCCGGTCCAGCGGGACCTGCGGGCGGTCCAGCAGCTCCTCGATGGAGACGGGGCGGAGCTCCAGGCGCCGGGTGGCCCCGATGGCCCCGGCGGCCCCCTGCGGGCGCGCGGCGGCGGGGTCGAGGGAGGTCGGGCGCGGGGCACGGCGCACGGGCACGCCGTGGCGGTCGGCCGCGTCCAGCAGCGCCTCCAGCGCGGCGCCGGAGAGGGCGGGATCGGCGAGGACGAGGAGGGCGGGCAGGCGCCCCTCCGCCCGCAGCGCGTCCAGCACGGCGCCCGCATCCTCCACCGCGCCGAGGATGGGGGTGCCGAGGATGCGGCGGCCGCGCTGGCGGGCGCGCGGGGCGAGGATGCCCTCCACCCGGTAGCCGGGGGCGCGCTGGGCGGTGAGGGCCCGGATGAAGAGGTCCGCCGCATCCGCGCCGCCGGCCAGCAGCACGGGCTGGGCGGGCACGTCGGAGGCGGGGCCGGCGCGGTGGGCGGATTGCAGCCGGCCCACCAGCCGGGCGCCGCCGAGCAGCGCGGCAAGCACCCCGGCGTGGAGCAGGGGGAAGGCGGGGTTGGGGGGGCGCCAGCCGCCCGCGAGCAGCAGCCCCGCCCAGAACAGGGCGGCCGCGGCGGCGGAGGCGGCCGCCACGGGCAGCAGGTCCGGCAGCCCGACGTAGCGCCAGTACTGGCGGGGCAGGCGCAGGGGCAGGGCCGCGGCGACGAAGGCGAGCAGGGCGCCGGAGAGGCCGCCCGCCCACCAGAGCGGCGGCGGCCAGGTGCCGGGGGCGGCGAGCGCCAGGGCGGCCGGCAGGGCCAGCGCCGCCAGGGCGAGGTCCAGCGCCAGGTTGAGCAGGATGCGCTGCGGCGCCACGGGCCGGTTCCTCAGGCGCCCCGCGCCGGCGGGGGCGCCCCGTGGAGAAGCTCGGGGAGAGCCCCGGGAAGAACTTCTGGCTGCAGCAGGCGCCACTCGGCCAGGGCGGACCCCGCCGGAGGGGTACGGGGCGCGGAGGCCCGGAGCCCGGCCTGGATCAGCGGGACGTCGGAGGTGGGCTCCGGCGCGCGGGGCGCCGCCTCGGGGCTCTCCGGCGGGCGGGCGAGGATGGCGGCGATGCCGGCGGGCAGGGCACCGGCGGAGAGGCTGGCCTCCGACAGCAGCCGGGCGCCCGCGCCTTCGGGCAGCGCGATGGGGCGGCCGGTCAGGGCGGGGATGGCGGGCTCCGGCGGCGGCGCCGGGCGCGGCGGGGCGGGCGGGGGCGGCGGGGCCTCGGCCGCGGCGCGCATGCCGGCGAGCAGGGAGAAGACCGGCTCCGGGGCGGGGGGGACGGGACGAGGGGCCGGGGCGACGCGCAGCGCCTGCACCATGGAGCCGAGCGCGACGGTGGGGGTGGACGATTCCTCCGGGGCGGGGGCGGCGGGCAGTTCCGGCATCGGGCCGAGCACCTGGGAGGGGGGCGGCAGCGCGCCGGGCGCCGTGCCGGAAGGCGGGGCGGCGGGGGACGGGATGGCGGAGGACGGGGCGACGGAAGACGGGCCGGGGGCCGGCTCCGGCGCCTCGCGCGCGAGGACGGCGGCGAGCCCTGCGGGGATCTCCCGCGCGCGGGTCAGCGCGGCGTCGGCCAGCAGACGGGGCTGGGCATCGGCGGAGGGGGCGACGAATTGGGCGGGGGGCGCGGCGGCGGAGGCCTCCTGCGCGGCGGGGGGCGGCCCGACCTCGGCGAGGAGGCGGAAGGGGCCGGCCTCGGCGGGGCGGGGCGTGGGCGCCACCGGCCCGCGGTCGAGGAAGGCGGCGAGGGCCGGGGACACGGCCCCGGCGCCAGGACCGGAGCCGGTCTCCTCCAGCAGGCGCGGCGCGGCGGGGGCGGGGCGGGGCTCGCCGCGCATGGCGGCGGAGAGGCTGGCGAAGGCGTCGGCGGCCGTGCGGGCCGGCGCCGCGGAGGGGTCGGGCGCCGGGGCAGGGGCCGGGACGGCAGCCGCGGGGCGGTGCGCGGGGATGGCGGGCGACGTGGCCGGGGTGGCGGCGGCCGGGACGGGAGCCGCGGGCGCGGGGCCGGCCGGCATGCGGGGCGGCGGCACGGGAGGGGCGGCGGCGGGCAGGGGCTGGGCGGGGCGGGGTGCCGGATGCGCGGGTGCCGGCGCCTGGGCGGGCTGCGTCGCCGCGAGAGGCGCCGCGGGGGCTGGCACGACGGACGGTGCGGGGGCCGGTGCGGGGGACGTCGCGGGGCGGGGCGCCGGCCGCGCGGGAGGGGGATCCGCGAGGGGGCCTGCCGGCGCCGGTGCCGCGGCGGCCGGGGGCGGGACCGGAACCGGAACGGGGGCCGGCGCGGCGGGGCGCGGTGCGGGCGCGGCCTCGGGCCGCGGTGGCTTGGCGGCCTCGGGCCGCGGTGGCTCGGCGGCCTCGGGCCGCGTCGGCTCGGGGATCCGGGCGGGGACCGGCAGGGGGGCCAGCTCCTCGTAGAGGGCGACCAGCCGCGCCGCCTCGCCCGCCCAGCCGTAGCGGCCCAGGGCGGCGGCACGGCCGGCGGCGCCCATCTCGGCGCGCAGGTCCGGGTCGGCCAGGGCGCGCACCGCCTCGGCCACCGTGTCGGGGTCGGCGGTGTTCACCAGCACGCCGCAGCCCGTCTCCCGCACCACCTCCGCCACCTCCTCGGCGAAGTTGGGGACGACCACGGGCAGGCCGGCCAGCATGCAGTCGAACAGCTTGTGCGGCAGGGCCAGGCGGTGGTTCTCGTGGCCGGGCTGGAACAGCACGATGCCGATGTCGGCCTCCGCCGCCAGGGCCACCGCGGCCTCGTGCGGGAGCCAGCCGTGGCGCTCCACCGCGCCGGCCACGCCCAGGCGCTTGGCCTCGGAGAGGAACTCGGTCTCCGAGTTGTCGGTGAAGCGGCCGATGAGGGAGAGGCGGGTGCCTTCCGGGCACCTGGCGAGCGCCCGCAGCATCTCGAAAGCGCCGCGCTCCCGCGTCAGGGCGCCGAGGTGGACGAGGGTGAGGGGGCCGTGGCGGTGCTGGCGCGGCGCCACCGGCACCTCGGCGGCGTAGTTGCGGACGGGCACCACCTCCGCCTCGGGGAAGGCGTCCTCCAGCCCGTCCTTCGCCACCACCACGGCGTCCGCGCGGGCGGCCATCCAGCGGCAGGCGGCGATCACGGCGCGGCGGCCGAGGCCGCGGAACATGCCGGGCAGCCGGGTGTCCAGGCGGGAGGGGTAGTGCTCGTGGACGTCCAGCACCACCGCCGCCCCGGTCATGCGGGCGGCGAGGATGGCGGCGTACCAGCTGTCCGGCTCGTGCGCGTGGATCACGGCGGGCTTCAGCTTCGCCGCGCGCCGG
This sequence comes from Pararoseomonas sp. SCSIO 73927, assembly GCF_037040815.1. Lineage (NCBI taxonomy): Bacteria > Pseudomonadati > Pseudomonadota > Alphaproteobacteria > Acetobacterales > Acetobacteraceae > Pararoseomonas > Pararoseomonas sp. SCSIO 73927. The sequence continues at coordinate 855,036 of NZ_CP146232.1, read as the reverse complement.
GCCAGCGTCCGGGCCGCGCGCAGGCGGCCGATCCAGCCGGAGACGCGGGGATAGGTGAGGATCTCCACCCCCGCCATCTCCTGCGGCACGTCCTTCGCGCCCCGCAGCGGGGCGGGGGCGAGGTGGGCGACGCGCCACCCGGCCCCCGCCAGCGCCGCGCCCTCCTTGCCGACGACGCGCAGGTCCGTGGGCGGGTGGGCGGCGGAGAGCATGAGGACCAGCGGCACCTCGCGCGAGGCGGCGAGGCGGATGGCGGCGGCGGCGCGCTGGGGCTCGCGGGCGGCACCGCGGGAATGGGGCACCTTCGCCGGGGGGCGGCGGGATTCGCTGTGGCCGGTCATGCCCGGGCCTCCGCGGCAGGGGCGCCCAGATTCGTCGTACTCAGGTTCTTCGCGCCCAGGTGCTCCATGAGGTGCGCGACCATGCGGGCGCCCGCCCCGCCGTCCCAGAGCGGGATGGGCCGGGCGCGGGGGCGGTCTCCGGCGAGCACCGCCTCGACGGCGGGGGCGAGGTCCTCGGGCGCGACGAGGCGGTTTGTGCCGGCCTCCAGCGTCACGGGCCGCTCGGTGGAGGGGCGCAGCGTGAGGCAGGGCAGGTCCAGGGCCCAGGCCTCCTCCTGCACGCCGCCGCTGTCCGTGGCGACGAGGCGGGCGCGGGCGAGCAGGCCGAGAAAGTCACGGTATCCGAGCGGCGGGAGGGACATGACCCCTTCTGGCACGAGGAGGCCGAATTCCGAAAGACGTCCCGCGGTGCGGGGGTGGACCGGCCAGGCGAGCGGCAGGTGCCGGGCGGCGGCGGCCACGGCCTTCAGGAGGGCTGACAGCGCCCCGGGGCTGTCCACGTTGGCGGGGCGGTGCAGGGTGAGGACGCCGTAGCCGCCGGGCCGCAATCCGGCTGGAAGGGAGCGGGCGCGGGCGGCGGGCAGGGTGCGGCGCAGGCTGTCGATCATGGTGTTGCCCACGGCGCGCACCGCGGCGGGGGCGTGGCCCTCCGCCAGCAGGCGGGCGGCGGTGCCCTCGTCCGGCGCCCAGAGGAGGGTCGAGATCGCGTCCACCGCGCGGCGGTTGATCTCCTCGGGCATGTCCAGGTCGCCGCAGCGCAGCCCGGCCTCCAGGTGCGCTACGGGGATGGCGAGCTTGCGGGCGGCGAGCGTCGCGGCGAGCGTGCCGTCCACGTCCCCGGCCACCACGACCATGGCGGGGCGGCGGGCGGACCAGAGCTCGGCGAGGGCGATCATGGTGCGGCCGGTGAGCCCGGCATGGCCGCCGCCGGAGATGCCGAGGGAGACCTCCGGCGGGGCGAGGCCGAGATCGGCGAGGTGGCCGCCGAACATGGCGGCGTCGTGGTGCTGGCCGGTGTGGACCAGCATGGGGCGGCAGAAGGGCGGGGCCTCGGCCAGGGCGTGGAGCAGGGCCGCCAGCTTCGGCAGGTTCGGCCGGGCGGCGGCGATGAGGTGGAGTTCGGGAAGCACGTCGCGCCGTCCTGGCCGGGGGAGATGGGGGGTTCTAGGCCGCCCGGGCCAGGGCGGGGACCCCCGCCGCCGCCTCCAGCACCTCGCAGAAGCGGGCCGCGTGGATGCGCCGGTCCCAGAGCCGCACGGCGCGCCCCCGTGCGGCGGCGCCCATCGCGGTCCGGCGGGCCGGATCCGCGGCGAGCGCCGCCAACGCGTCGGCCAGGGCCGGCGCGTCGCCGGGGGGCGCGGCGATGCCGCAGGCGGCACCGTCCGTCCCCGCCCCGACCAGCCGCGCGGCGCGGCCCGGGGCGTTGGTGACGACGGGCAGGCCCGCGGCGAGGTAGTCCATCAGCTTGTTCGGCGCCGTCCACTCCGCGAATTCCGGGATGGGGGCCAGCAGGTGCAGCCCGATCCCGGCGCCGGAGAGGAGGGCGGCCAGCCCCGTCTTCGGCATGGGGTCGAGGAAGGTGACGTTGCGGAGGTCGCGGCGGCGTGCCTCCTCCATCAGCCGGGCGCGCTCCCCGCCCTCGCCCACCAGGACGAGGCGGATGCGGCGCTCGCCGGCGTTGCGGAGGACGGTCGCGGCCTCGATCGCGGTGAGCAGGCCGTTGGCGCGGCCATGGGCGCCGGCATAGACGGCCAGCACCTCCCAGGAGGCGGCCTCCGGCGGGCGCCAGGGGGCGACCTGAGGGCCGAAGAGGTCGAGGTCGCAGCCGTTCGGCACGACGTGGACGCGGCCCGGCGCGGCGCCGCGGGCGAGGGCGGTCTCGGCCATGCCCTCCGTCAGGCCGATCACGGCGGCGGCGTTGCGGCAGGCGGCATTCGCCAGCCGGTCCATGGCGGCGAGGGCCGGGGCGGGCACGCCGCCGCCGATCTGCGCCTCCGACAGGGCGCGGGGCAGTTCCGGCCAGGGGTCGCGGATCTCGAAGACGAAGGGGAGGCCGCGCAGCCGGCGCGCGGCGAGGGCGGGGATGGCGACGGTGAGCGGGGTGGAGGAGGCGAGCGCCAGGTCGAAGCGCTCCCGCAGGGCCAGCCGGGCGGCGCGATGGGCGTAGCGCAGGAAGGCGCCGGTGCGGGCGCGCAGCCCCTGGCCGTTGCTGCAGGGAATGTCGAACTCCACCACGCGGAACCCGGCCACGCGGCCTTCCCGCACCCCGCGGCGGAAGGGGCCGGAGAGGCCGGTCTCCGCCCCCTCGTAGCGGCCGCAGGCGAGGGTTACGGCGTGGCCGCGCGCGGCCATGGCGCGGGCCATGGCGTGGGCGCGGGTGGCGGTGGCGCCGCCCGGCCCGGAGTAGTGCTGGTGAAGGTAGAGGAGGTTCAGGAGGGCAGGTCCGGGATCAGGCGCGGGCGAGGCGCCGGATCACCTCGATCACGCGGGCCTGCTCGCCCGGGTCCATGGCGCCGGAGGGCAGGCAGAGGCCGCGCTCGAAGAGGGCGGTGGAGACGCCCCCGCCGATCATGCGGCTGCCGCGGAAGGCGGGCTGCAGGTGCAGCGGCTTCCACACCGGCCGGCTCTCGATCCCCGCGGCGTCCAGCGCCCGGCGCACCACCTCCCGGTCCGCCCCGAAGCGGTCCGGGTCCACCAGCATGACGCTGAGCCAGCGGGAGGAGCGGCCCCAGGCGGGTTCCGGCATGAAGGAGAGGCCGGGCAGGTCCGCCAGGGCCGCGAGGTAGCGGGCGAAGACGGCGCGGCGGGCGGCGACGCGGGATTCCAGCGCCCGCAGCTGCACCAGCCCGACGGCGGCGAGGACGGAGGAGAAGCCGTAGGAGTAGCCGAGGGTCTCGTGCTGGTAGTGGGGTGTGGATTCCTTGGCCTGCATGCTGAAGTGGCGGGCGGAGGTGATCAGCCGCGTGTCGTCCGACACCAGGGCGCCGCCGCCGCCGGCGGTGATGATCTTGTTGCCGTTGAAGGAGAAGCAGGCCAGCCGCGCGCCCTTGCCGGCCGCGCGGCCGCGCCCCTGCGCGCCGAGGCTCTCGGCGGAATCGCTCAGCACCGGCACGCCCCAGCGGTCGCAGGCGGAGACGATGGCCTCGAGGTCCGCGCACTGGCCGTAGAGGTCCACCGGCACCACCACGCGCGGCAGGCGGCCTTCCCGCGCCGCCTGGGCCAGGGCGTCGCGCAGCAGGTCCGGGTCCAGCGTCCAGCTGCCCGGCTCCACATCCAGGAAAGTGATGCGCGCGCCCATCTGGGCGGCGGGGGAGACGGTGGCGACGAAGGTGAGGCTCGGCGCCCAAACCTCGTCGCCCGGCGTCACGCCGAGCACGCGGTAGCCGAGGTGTAGTGCGGCGGTGCCGGAGGAGATGGCGAGGGCCTCGCCGAAGCCCGAGGCCTCCGCGAAGGCGGCCTCGAAGGCCTTGGGGATGGGGCCGGCGGGGGCGAGCCAACCGCTGCGGAGCGTCTCCTCCAGCGCCTGCATCTCGCCGCCGGCGAGCTGGGGCGGGGAAAGGTGAATGCGCCGGGGCTGCCCGCCATCGGCGCCGGGGCGCCGGAACGGGAGGATGTTCCCGAGCGCGGCGAGGTCCTGATCGCCGGGGGCGTCGGGGCTCGGTATCAGGCGCAGCGCCACGCTCACCCCTCACAGTTTAGCTACTTCTTACGTTGTGGTCGCGCACAGGGCGCCCGCAAGCCCGATCTACAACCGTAAGGATGGATCTTATTTTTTGCTCACTACCGTATTCTGGAGCAATACATCGAGGTGGCTCAGGGTGGGCCCGCCCGGCCGCGCCTTGCCCCGCGATGCGCCCCGGGGCGATCGGAATGGCCGGGCGGGCGGCGGGCGTGGTGCTTGGCCTGGCGCGGGGCTTGGTGCGAGGCCTTGGGTGGCAGCTCCGGCATGGTGGCGTGGCCCGGGGCGTTCACCCCGCGCCCGGACAGCAGCACGCGCAGCGTGCCCAGCACCGCCATTAAGTCGCCGCGCGCGGTGACGGCGCCGGCGTAGCGCGCGTCCCACTCCAGCCGGGCGGGCCAGGGCACGGCGTTGCGCCCGCGCGACTGGGCCAGCCCAGCGAGGCCGGGGCGCACCCGCAGCCGCTCCGCCTGGCGGGGCGTGTAGCGGGGCAGGTAGTCCACCGGCAGGGGGCGGGGGCCGACGAGGCTCATCTGCCCGCGCAGCACGTTCAGCAGCTGCGGCGCTTCGTCCAGCGCGGTGGCGCGGAGGGCGCGGCCGAAGCGCGTCAGCCGCGCCGCATCCGGTTCCCCTGCGTATCGGGGCGCGCACATGGAGCGGAATTTGAGAAGGGTAAAGGGCGCGCCGCCCCGCCCCGCGCGCACCTGCCGGAACAGCACGCCGGGGCCGAGCGCGGCCCGCACCGCCAGCGCCACCGCGCCGAGCAGGGGCGCCAGTAGCACCAGCAGCAGCCCGGCGGCGGCGGCATCCAGCCAGCGCTTGCCGCGGCGGGCGTAGAAGCCTTCAGGCAAGTCCCGTTTCCCTTTCCAGCTCGCGCGGCCGCGCCTCCAGCCCGGCCGAGAGGGCGAGGCCGAGGGCGAACCAGACCATGCGGTTTCCCATATCGGTGGACACCATGGCGCCGAGCGCCACCGGCAGCACCAGCGCCACCAGCCGCCCCGCCGCCCCCGGCGGCAGCGCGCGCAGCCGCCCGGCCAGCAGCGCCAGCCCGCCCCCGAAGGCGCCGAGCCAGAGCAGCAGCCCGGGCACCCCGCCCTCCACCATCGCCTCCAGCAGGTGGTTGTGGGGGTAGAGGCCGCGCCGCTCCCCGTTTCCCGCCGCGAGGGTGAAGCCGCCCGTGCCGAGGCCCCAGGGCAGCGTCTCCCCCGTCCAGCGCAGCGCGTCCGCCCAGAGGACGGGGCGGGCGGATGCGGCGATGCCGTCCCCCGTGAAGCGCTCCAGCGTGCGCAGCCCCTCCGCCCGGCCGGGATCCGCCAGCACCACGGTCAGGCCCAGCAGCACCGCCCCGGCGGACAGCCCCACCCAGCCCAGCGCCGCCCTGGCCCGCCCCGCGGACCAGAGATGCGCGGCCGGGGCCAGCGCCACCGCCAGCCCCAACGCGATGAGCCCCGCCCGCCCGCCGGGCAGCAGCCCCGCCCCGCCGAGAAGGACTGTCAGCACCGCCCAGGACAGCCGCCGGAGGCCGCGCGACTCCACCACCCGCAGCGCGGAGAGCCCCGCCGCGCAGGCGATGGCGAGCCCTGCGAGCTGGTACTGCACCCGCACCATGTCGGGGTTCGCCCCCACAGCGCCGCCGAGCACCACGCTCCCGCTCGCCAGGCCCAAGGCGATGGACGCGGCGATAAAGGGGCCGAGCAGGAGCGTGGCGCCGGCCAGCACGCGCCGCGCCCCGGGATCGGCCCCCACGGCCAGCCCGGCCAGCAGCATCGCCGGCCCCACCAGCACCACCTCCGGCAGCTTCGCCGAGAGCACCTCGCGCGAGGGACTCCAGAGCGCGGCCAGCACCAGCCAGAGCGGGAGAAGGCCGCAGCAGGCGAGCGGCAGGGCCAGGGACGGCACGGCCCGCCAGCGCGCGCCCGCCGCCAGCAGCAGCAGGCCGGGCAGCAGGGCCAGGGTGCAGAACACCGTGAGATCGAAGGGGAGGCCCGCCAGCAGCGGCGTGGATTTCAGCCCGCCCGCGAACTGCATGCCGGCGGCGGGAAGCCCGGCCAGGGCCGCGAGGAAGGGCGCGCTGGGGCGGGGGATCGTCAGGGGCATGGCGGGTGGCCCCCAGGGGGCGCTGCCCCCTGGACCCCCGCCAGGAGGCTGAGCCTCCTGGACCTGCATCGGGCTGCCGCGGGACTGACGGGAGGTGTCGGCCCTGTTCGATCGGCAACTGTCCTGACCCGGCAGTCGCCTCGGCTCCATGAGCCGAGGCGCACCGTCAGCCGGGAAATTCCAACTCGAAGAAAAAGATGATGGTGAGGGGTCCGGGGAGAGGAAGAATTCCTTCTTCCTCTCCCCGGGACGGACCGCCTTGGCAGGACTGGGCAGGCGCCCACTACTCCTCCCGCTTCCGCGCCAGGATCGGGCTTGGCGCGATGCGGGCGCCGGCCGGGCGGCTTTCGCGGGCGGCGGGCACGCCGAAGAGCAGCACGCGGCAGGCGGCGAGGAGGGTGCAGGCCAGCGGCACGGCGACGGCCAGCAGCATCAGCAGCAGGGGGCGGTTCGGCAGGGCGGGCCAGAGGCCGGCACTGGGGGCGGAGACGAGGCGGGCCGCCACGGCCTCGTCGGCCGAGGCGATGACGGCGGCGCGCTGGTGCTGGGCCAGCAGCTCGTAGATCGGGGTGCGGAGGTAGATGTCGCGCTCCGTCGCCAGCCGGGCTTCCAGGGCGGCGACGCGGCGGCGGGCGAGGTCGTCCAGGCTGGTGCGCACCTGTGCCTCCCCGAAGGCGTGGAGGCGGCGGAGGATGTCCAGCGCGGCCAGACGGTCCGGGTGGGGGATGGAGAGGCTGGTGGTGACGGTGGCGAGGGACTGGGTGACGCCGAGGTTGCGGTCCAGCCAGCGGTCCACGTCGTCCAGGTCCGCGGGGGAGGGCGGGAAGCCGGCGAGGGTGCGGAGGCGGCCGGTCGCGCCCTCCCGCTTCTGGCGGGAGAGTTCCGTCAGGATGTCCGTGTCCCGGGCCAGCATCGCCACGGCTTCCGGGCTGCGGAGGGCGGCGAGGTAGATGGCGAAGTTGCCGCCGGCGCGCGTGTCCAGGAGGCCGCCGGGCATGACGAGGCCGCCCTGGATGAGGGTGGAGGCGGCCAGGCCCGTGGTCTCGGCCGGTGCCACCACGGCCTCCGCGACGTACTGGCGCGGCCAGAGGATGACGAGGGTGGCGCCGAGCAGCAGGAAGGCGAGGGCCGCCGAGGCGACCTGCCAGCGGAGGCGCCAGACGCCGAGCAGGAGGAGTTCGAGCGGCATCCACGTTCACGAGACTGTGTTGTCTATTCTAGGCGTCAGTTTTGACCTCCGTGCAACCGGCACGGAACGTGATTCGCGTGGTGATCGCGCGGATGGGCGCCGCCGCGCGGGCCACGAGCACCGGGATGCGCTGCGCCTCGCCATAGGCCGGGCTTTCCCATGCTTCCTCCAGCGAGAGGCGGAGCGGGGCGTCCGCGGAGAGGGCGATGCGGGCGGCCGGACCTTGCAGCGCGTGCCCTTCCAGCTGCCAGGGGCCGGGGGCGAGGTGCCAGCGCAGGGCGAGGGCGCGGAAGGGGCCGGAGACCCGGTCCTCGACGCTCCATTCCGCCGCGCCGGGGTGGACGCGGCGGGCGTGGCGGTTGCCGCGGGCGTCGCGGGTGGCGCCGCCGTCCGGGAGAGGTTCGGTGGCCACCCAGCGGGCGAGAAGGAAGCGGCCGGCGCGGGGCATGGGCTCCGTGTCGTCGAAGAGGATCAGGTTGTGGGCGGCGGCGGAGGCGAAGTGGGGCGCCCACCATTCCCGGTCGTGGGGCGGGTTGTAGGCGCCGGTGCCGGTGTCCCGCAGGAGGTTCAGCGGGCCGTGCCAGAGGTCGAGGTGCAGCAGGTCCGCCTGGCCTGGACGGAAGCGCAGGGGGCCGGTGCGGAGCAGGGCGCGGGCGGTACCACGATGCCAGCCGCGCGTGCCGGTTGCGGTCCATCCGGCTTCCGCTGCCAAAGGGGGCGTGGGCGGCAGGGCGAGCCAGGCGCAGCCGGGGTCGTCGGGGAAACCGGCGGAGGCGCCGAGGAAAAGGCGGGCGGCGCGCTCCGCGCTTCCGCGTGAATCGGCGGGGCCGGCGAGGGAGAGGTCGGCGAGGGCGGAGCCGTCCTGGTGGCCGAGGCGGGGCGTGGCGCCCGTGGGCGGGTCCACCAGCCGGGCCAGCCAGCGCGCGGCGGCGGCGGCGCGCTCGGCGAAGGGGGCGGGCAGGGGCGGGGCGGCGTGGCGGCGACGCAGCCATTCCAGGGTGGAGAGCACGTCCAGCAGCAGCCGGTGGTAGCCGGTGGAGACCTGGGCGAAGCCGCCATCTTCCGCCACCAGCCGCGCCAGGGCGCGGGCGAGGTCGCGGGCGGCGTGCCGGGCCGTGGCCGCCTCGCCGAGGCCCCAGGCGCAGGCGAGGAGTCCGGCGGGTTCGCTGACGGAGTGGTTGTTGTCCTGCGCCACGGCATAGGCGCGGGTGGCGGCGATTCGGCGGGCGTGCAGGCGCAGCAGGGCGGCCATCCCCGGCGCGGGCGGGCCGCCGCCGAGCAGGGCCTGGGCGAGGGCGAGGTGGAGGGCGCGCAGCCGCCTCCTGCCCGCAGGCCCAGTTGGGACCGCGGAAGGGTGGGTTGGCTGCGGCCCATTCCGCCAGCCGGGCCTCGGCACGGGCGCGGTGGCCGGCACCGGGTTCCAGGCGGTGGGCCTGGACGAGGAGGGGGAGCCAGGCGAGGCGGTTCGCCTCCCAGACCGGGCGGACGTCGCCGGGGGTGAAGAGGTCCATCCCGAGAGCGGGGGCAGCGGGGTCGAAGGGACCGTGCGCGACGGCCGGGGGAGGCGTTCGGCCGCGGCCAGCAGCGCCGCGGCCGCGCCGGGCGGCAGGGGTGGTGGCGGGAGTGGCGGCAGCGGGGGCGCGGAATCCGGCAGGAAGGGGCCGGCGGGGGGCGGCGCGTCGCGCAGCGCGCGTCCGGCCAGCCCGGAGGCCACCCGGCCCCTGTGCCATGCCAGCCACAGCAGCGGGCGCGCGCCGAGCCGGGCGGCGGCATCGAGGCGCAGCAGGGCTCGGGGTGCTTGGAGGGGCATGGGACGCGTGTTAGCACGATCACGGGTTTGTTATATCTGTTCCGCCTCGCCGGCCGGTTGCGGCGCGTGGCGGGGCTCGGCCGGGGGCGGGCGCTTGCCGATGCGGAACGTCGCTACGAGGGCGGGGCGTCTCGGAGCGGCGCTCCTGCTCGCCCTACCGCCGATGGGCGGGGCCTCCGGGCAGATCGGCGGGCAGGGTCAGCCGCTGATGCCGCCCTCGCTCCCCTCTACCCTGCCGGGCGGCGCGCCGCTGCCGGGGCTGCCCACGGGGTCGCAGCAGGACATCCTGCAGCGCATCCTGGACGCGGCGGGGTCCCGGGCATCGGGCGGGATTCCGTCCTCTTTCCCGACCCCTGCTTTCCCGGCCCCTGCCGCGCCGCCGCCGCGCCCTTGGCCTCGGTGCCGATGCACGGCGCCCCGATGCCGGGAACGCCGATGTATGCGGCACCGACGACCGGCGGCTTCCCGGCCGCGGCGCGCCCCGACTTCGCCGAGCCGCTCTCCAACACGGAGGCCTTCTTCGCCGCGCGCCTGCCGGAGCAGCAGCCGCCGCTGCGGCAGTTCGGCTACGACACCTTCCGCGCTTAGGGCGCAAAAAGCCTTTTTTCTCCGATGTTCGGCTTGAGGTCAGCACTCTGGCCCACGTTTCAGCCCACAAGGGCAATCGCGCTTAGATCACTTGCTTGGCTGGATCTTCACGAACTCCGTTCCCGGACCGTTCATGGCTCCGCGCTTCACCAATCTTGAGGGGTACTTCTGGCGTGCAAGACCGCGCCGAGGGCTGTCCATGGTCATTGCGGCCCCGGGCAGTTCCACATCGATTAGGCTGAGCTGGTGGTCACCGCCGACGCGCTAGAGGGAGCACAAGTTGCGCCTGAGGTGTTGGCGGAACAGGACCAAAGCCTAGCAGCAAGGCCACGAGGGGATCCGGAAGGAGCTCGGCTACCTTGCTGCCCTAAAGCCACCTAGGCCGGAGCCTTCTCCATGTCCGTGTGGATCATGAACTTGGGGGAGCATGAAACCTCTTTTGACGTCATCGTTCTGAGCGACATGGAGATACGCTCAGCCAGCGCCGCCCTATCCGGACCAATCGAGGTACGGGTTCAGAAAGTGGGGATTGGGCGCGCTCCATGGCGTTGGCGACATTGGCAAGGCGAGACATGCGTTCTCCGGTCGGACGTTGGATATCGCGGGGCTGAAGAGGCGTTCCACGCAGGCCGGGAAGCGTTAAGGGGCAGAGAGCCTAGCCGACGAACAAGGTAGGGTGGGCCGGTGCGCTGCTGATCGGGGGGATCGCACACCGGCCCTACTGGACCCTTAGGCAGGGGAGCCAAGGGTCCAGGTTAGGCAGCGCTAACCCTCTCTGCGTTGGTCAAGTGCCGCATCGATCAGGGCCAGCATCCTCAAGGCGGCACTTGCCCTTCCATCCATTGATCTGAAGGCCGGGCAGGCTGATCCGGAAGAGGGTGCCTGTCGGGTTCCCGTCGATGATTGCGCCTCGGTAGGCGTAGCTCGCACCCAGGAGCGGGCCGCACTCGCTGATCAACTTGGGACCATCCGGCCCTTTGGTGGGGTTGAACATCACACGCCTTTTTAGCGGGCGCATGCCGCTGCCCAGTGCTGGAGGCGGACGCCCGAAGTGGGCCCGCGGTGGCCAAAGCAATGTCCGATGTGCGTGCGATCGAACATTCTGCCAGTGTCGATGACTGCGATAGATGAAGTTGATTGATGCTTGGTCGGTCGGACGAGCTGCGGCGGGGGGCAGGGGCTCAGTACCGATAGGTGACGAGGCGGGGTAACCCCCATCGCTCGGAACCCTGTTTGTTCTGTCCCCGGTCTAAGCGGTCTCGCCTCTGTGTGGTTGCCGATGGTCCCACGTCATCGACGTGCAACGTTACCCGCCTTCATTGTGTGATACCGCCCGCCTTCACTGGGCTGGGGTTGAGCATATGGTGGACGATCAAGAGCCCAGGCTCATCCTGGAGCGCCGAGGACGGGTCTCGATGCAGTGGTGGTGGTTGGTGATGCTGGCGGGGCAAACGCTTGCCAGCAGCAACCAATCCTTCAAATCCAGTGAGGATGCCTTTGAGGCTGGCTTGCCAGAGCTGGAGCGACTGACGATAGAAGCGGCGAAGTAAGTAGGCGCGACGACGTCAGCGCTCGGCGTCCATCATGCTGTCGATGGTCGGCGGCTCCGGGTCGGAAGCGAAGACGGTTTTCACTGAACCGTCGGCTCCACGAACCTCAACAAAAGTCTCGCTGCCATTAAGGCCGAGCTTGGCAGCAACAGCCTTCGCGGCGGTGACGGCGCTCGCCTGAGACCGGTAGCCGGCATACTCGGTGCCGTTCAGCCTGATGACCCACTCAGAACCGACTTGGACAACCGTGTAAGTCAACTTCGCCATGTCAGTCCGCCAGTTCAGGAGTTGCGGACCCTACCTGAAGCTGGCGCAAAAGACGAGGTGTGCTACTCCCCCCCCCCCCCCCCCCCCCCCCCCCCCCCCCCCCCCCCCCCTCCCGCCGGGGCCCCTGGGGATCTCGGAGATTTACGGTGGGGCAGAGTGCTCGATCTCGCTAGCCACGAGCTTTTCTAAGGGGGTTCCGCTTCCGGTTCGCGAAAACCCCAATGTTTGCTGGACGAATAGGGCTCAGAAGGGCCTTTGAAGCGTCCGGCAGGGTAGCGGGTGCTTCCGGTTCGCTGGTCTGCACAGGGAGGGGTTCCGGTTCGCTAGGCTCCGACGTGAAAAGGGTCGCCTACGGCATCCCGCGGCCACCCTCTTCGCCTTGCCCTGCCTCAGTTCCCTTCCTGGCTTGATCAGCCCTTGCCCTGGGCAGCGTTCAGGCGGGCATAGACCGCGGCCGAGTTAATCCGCGGGTGGCTAGGCTGAGGCGGACCGCCCGAGTGGGTCGGGTCAGTGACGATCGCCTCATCCGCCTGCACCGCGGCCTCGTTGATCAGGCTTCGGGCCGTGCTCAGGCTCACGCCGGCCGCCATTAGCTTCCGCCCCATCGTGGGCTGCCCCATCAGCGTCCCGCACTGCAGGATCAGCCGCGCCTCTTCCAACTGCCCCTCCACCTGCTTCAGCGTCATGGGCTGGCGCAGCATGGAGACGATCAGCTCCGGCACGCCCGCCTCGTCACACATCCGGGCGATGGCATGGGCCTCCAGGGCAGCAGGAGGGGCTGTGGGGGCCGGGAGGGTTGCCATGGGAGGGAAGGTGACGGCGGGGGCTGCCATCTCCTCCATAGGTGCCGTGCTCGGGGCAGGTGCAGGGGTATCCTGCGCGTCCTGAACACGGCGAGCTGCCGCGATCTCCTCCGGGCTCAGCCGATCACTCGAACGCTGCAAACGGGCGGAGAGGTGGGCCCCCTCGGGAGCCACACGCTTGGTCATGCCTCCGGTCATCACACCGCCTCCTTCGGCTGGTCCAGGAACACGCTGTGCTCCCAAGCGTCGGCCACCTTGTCGAGCAGGCGGTAGGCCACGTTGTCCACGTCCTCGGCCGGCGGGATCTCGGCGAAGATCGCGTCCGTCAGCTCAGTCGTGTCGTCGTAGTCCTTCACCAGGCGCACCTGCTTGCGCCGCGTGTCCTCCACAGCGTCCTGCTGCCCGCGATGCAGAGCGGTGGCCTCCCGGAGCAGGGCCTGCAGCTTCCGCCCGTTCTTTCCCCACCAGACACGGCGGGCGTCGGTCGCATCACGTGAGGTGGCCAGCGAGGCACGCACCTCGTTCACCGCTTCGGCCTTCCTCGTGCTGGCGAGACGGTTGGTCAGCTCCGCGACGATGGCCTCCACGCGCTCACCATCGCCGCGGGCATCGGTGAGCGTCCTCTCTGCGGTGGCGAGCTGCAGCGCATCCCCGTCCAGCAGCAGGGCATCGCGGTTCGCCTTGGCGGCCGTGACGCTCTCCTGGACGGTGACGCGCATCGTCTCCGCCCGGGTCAGGGCAGCTGCGATGGCGGATGAGGTCGGCTCGGTGGGTCGCAGTGTGGTCAAGTCCATGGTGGTCTCCTGTGTGCCGTAGGGGATGGGTGGCCCGGTGGTGACGGCGGCGCGCACCAGGCGAAGGGGTCAGCGGCCGGCGATCCAGGCGTCCACCTCGGAGAAATCCTCGGGAGGAGCTGTTGCGGCCTGAAGGGGAAGCCGGCCGGCGTAGTGCTCAGCCATCGCAGCTGCCTCGGCCGCATCGTGGTCCAGTTCGGTCCGCCAACGGGTCGCCAGATCCGAGAGGCGAATGCTGTTTTCAGCCCCACCCTCTGAATTCCGGTCGGACAGGTCGGGCGGGTCGGACAGCCCATATTTTACTGGGGTAAACTGCTGTCCGACCCTCGCGACGGCTGTCGGACGGGTCGGACGAAGGGCGGCCGTCATGCCTCCTTGCCCCCCGGCTCGGCGTCGCCCAGCAGGCTCGGTTTAATGACGTAGACGCGGGGGCGGCCGACGCCGGGGATGCCTTCCCGGCGCGCGATGTTCTTGCCGTCGCCAGCCTCCAGGAACCCGGCAGCCTGCAGCGTGCGCCCGGCCTCGGCCGGATCAATGCCCGCCTCCTGGCAGAGCTCGCGCCACACCTCCGGGGCGATCAGGTACTCGTCCCGCCCGTCCGACTGCCGGCGGCGCCAGCCGGCGCGGTTGACGACAGGGCGGTCGGGATGGCTCTCCGCCCAGCCCCGCGTATCCGGGTTGTTGTCGAAATGCAGGGCGACGAAGCGCGACGCCCCATGCTGCGTCAGGAACAGGCGCACCGCCCGGACGTGCTGGGCTTCCTCGCTGGAGGCGCTGCCGCCGCGCTTACCGAGCCAGCGCGCGAGCATCGCCGTGGCCGCACGGAACGCCTCGCCCTCCTGCCAGGGCAGTATCCCCCAAGCCGTGGCGAGTTCGCCTGCGAGAGCAACCAGGGCAAACCGCCGGGCCACATCGCGCACCTGCGGGTCGGCATCCGCTGGGAGCGTTGCGGCGATGCGGTCGCGCATGGCGGACGCGGCTTCCGCCAGCCCGTGCGCGTCGTCACGCCGGGCCTGCGCCAGCTTGCCAAGAAAGACCGGTGCCGCGGTCCCGTGCTGGCGCCGCACCGCCCCGTGCAGCTCACCCATCAGCGCCTCGGCCGAGGCCCGTCCGTGCCGCTCCGGCCATGCGGTCGCGGCGTCGATGCTGATGGAGGGCAGCCGCACCTCGGCGCCGGCCGGAAGTGCCTGCCCGGTCTTGGCGACGAAGGCGGCGATGTCGAGCTCGCCCGTGCTGATGATGAACACCCGCCAGGTGCGGCGGCGCTGGGCGGAGGTGTCGCGCCGCATGCGGCCTTTGCCGCTCTCATTCGCCAGCATGTAGACTGCGCCTGCCACCTCGCGCGGGTCCGCTTGGTGCAGTTCGTCCAGCACGAGAAGCCCGTCGCCGGCTTCCTCCGCCGCGCCCTCCAGCCCGTTCGCCGTGCTGCGCCAGTCCCGCATCATCCCGCCCTTTGCGGCCGGTCCCCACACAGAGGCGGCCAGGCGCGCTGCGAGGGTCTTGCCGCTCTTCGAACGTCCGGTGATGTTGGCGCCCCCAGAGGGCTCCCCACAGGGATCCAACAACGGCCCGGTGAGGGACGCGGCGATGCAGAAGACCGCGAGCGGGTTCCCGGCGGCGGGCGCTGCCACATCGGCCTTCCACTCGTCCAGCGTGCCAGCCTGCGCCACCAGCTGCGCGGCATTCTCGGGCGGCGCCTTCATCACCAGCGCCTCCGCCGTGGCGCCGATCACCGCGCCATCGGGCAGGATGTAGGCGGCCTCGTTGGTGCTCACCGCGTGCCACCCGGCCCGCGATACCAGCGTGACGCGAGAACCGGCCTGGACGCCGCCCAGCGCCTCGCGCAGCAGCATGCGGGACGCCGGGTTGGGTGAGACCCGCAGCCCCCGCTCCAGCAGTGCCGCCTCCAGCTCGCCCGGCGCGGTCACCAGCAGGCGGGCCGGCATGGGCCAGGTGTGGATCCGGGCGTCCCGATCTTTCCAGCGCAGCCATAGGCTCCAGCCCTCGCCGGCCGCGTCCCGCGCCTCGCCCAGCACCTCCAGCGGCGCGCAGAGCCAGACCTGCCCCGCCTCGCCCTGGTCGGCGTAGAGCCCGTCCTTCTCCATGTCGAAGCCGTGCGGCCAGCGCACCTCGCCGGGCACCGGCGGCGCCATTCGGCGGGTGGTGGTGGCCTCCTCGCGACGCCGGCGGGCACGCTCGGCCCTCACCAGCTTGTCGAGGGCGGCGAGGGCCAGGCCGCAATCGCGCGCCGCGGCCTTCCGCTGCTGCTGGTAGTCGGCCTCGCTCAGCCCGGCTAAGCGCACTACCTCCAGGGCGATGTCGGCGCGGGAGGTGGAACTGCTCTCCTCCGGCGCGTCGCCGGCGGCACTCGCGAAGCCCTGGAAGGCGGTATCCTCATCCATGCGGGCGTCCATCACTCGCGCCCTCCGGTGGGCAGGTTGCCACTGTCAGTGCGCTGGGAGACGGCCCAGGCCGCGATGGCGGCGCCCTCACCGCGGGGCTTGCCGGCTTGCTCCAGCGCTCCGTCCACCGCACGGATCACCTCGTCTGCGGTCATCAGGCCGGCCACCACGAACCGGGCCAGCCCCCACGCTTCGGAAACGGCGCGGGGATGCCGGCTATCCACCGGAGCGGTCGCGATGTTGCTGCAGGCCCGCATCAGGGCGGCTCGAACGTAGCGGTCGCTGCTGCCCGTGCTGGCAAGGCTGCGCGCGCGGTTCTCGTCGGGCGCCGGCCGTGGCGGCGGCTGCAGCTCCTCCTCCGTAGGGCAGGGCACGGTCTCCAGCCCCGGTAGCACCGCCAGTCGGCGCGGCAGCGGATCCAGCATGTCCACGAAGAGTGGCGCGGCCGTGTAACAGACCTGCGCCGCCCTCAACGTGCTCGGATCCAACCCCGGAACGCCACGGAGCCAGCGCTGGCACTGGGCACCCGTTAGGCCACTTTCCAGTAGGAACCAGAGGCGGAGGCGAAGACCGGGCCTGATGGCGTGCCCAGCGGTCGCGGTGACGACGCAGGCCACCTCGCGGAAGGCGGGGGGCATCAGGTCCCGCGCCGCTCGCCCGCAGGCCTCCAGGTCCGACACGTCCAACCCTGCCGGCCCGGGGATGCCGTCCATGTCTAGCGCCACCCAAGCGCGAGGCTCGTCGCGCAGCGTCGGCTTGTCGCCGGTTGCCTTGTCGGGATGCACCAGCCGCCGCACCCGGCGGGTCCACGATGGATCGGCGATGCCTCCGCGGACCACACAGCGATCCGGGCACTCCAGCAGGCCACTCAGCACCTCCGCCAGGTCGCGCAGTCCGGTGAAGGGGACGACGGCCAGATCATAGGTCTTCGCGCTGTCGTAGCCTTCGATCGCAGCACCGGGGCGGATCAGCTTGGCAAGGCGCCGGCCGTGGCTGCGAAGGAGGGTGAGGGTGAGGGGGCCGTGCGCACTCCTGGACGACAGCGCGTCGTCAACGGTGGTGTCGGGCATGGTGCTCTCCTGTCGGAGGCACGAAGGCCTTGAAGCGGGACCCTGGAGCCGCTAATTGTGCGGCAGTTGCGATGCGTAGCGTTCCAGGATCCCCGGGCCCCGTGCTCGGGGATTTTCGGTTTCTGGGGTTCCGGTCAGGCGGAGTAGTTGGGCAGTTTGCCGATCCAGGCGCGCACGCTGGCATCGAGCACCAGCGTGGAGCGGCCGAACTTCACGGCTTCCAGCTCGCCCTTCTTCAGCGCCTCGTACACCTTGGTGCGGCCGATACCCGTCATGCGCACCACCTGATCGATGCGGTGGGTCAGTGGTGCGGGTGGCGGCGTGTCGCTCGTGCGGATCGTCATGCGATCCCTCCGGACGTTGTTGAACATGTCCGGAAAATGCTCGGTTGGCGGCGCACGAAAAAGCGCCGAGTGGACGCACGAAATCAGGGGTGTGACGATGATTTCGTGGGACTGAAGAGTGCCCGATACCTGTTCCGAAGGTTGTTCGCCACGGTGCCTGCAGAGGCTGGAGGATGATGCGGATGCCGCTCGTGAAGCCACGTGCTCAAGATCCTGGCCTCGTCCATGACGCTGTTGCGGTTCACCTCGCCAGCCTGGGCACGCCGCAAGAATTCCGTCTCGATCAGATGCCGGGAGGTCGGTCGACCCGGCAGGCCCGATCGAAGCGGCGTGGTATCGACGGAAACAGGCTCCACCCCTTCCATTGGAGGCCAGATCGCTCCAACCTCCGACGTCAGGAAGCGCGGCCGGAGATAGCCCCCGGCCCCCAGGCCGTAGATCGCGTCCGCGTCGGGATCGATCCGCAGATGTGCTGTCGCAAAGACGGCGTGCGGCACCTCGATCGCCATGCCGGTGGAAGTGAGGGCGCGCGGATCCTCCCCAATCGCCGGCTCTGCTAACACGCGGAGACGCTGCTGCAGCGCTGCCTGGATCAACGAGAGCTCGGCTCCGGCTAACAGCATCCGTCGCAGGCCGAAGACGAAGAGCTCGCCTTCCAGCCGTTCGACTAGCGTGGCCGCATCCATCCCCGTGCTGTCGATCAATCCCTGCGCTCGGGCACGGATTGCTGCGAAGCGCGCGGGAGAGGGCAGGGTGAAGTTCGGAACCTCCTCCTGCAGCGGCCAAGCTGAGCCGCCCTCCGCCATCACGCGCAGCATAACGAGCATGGCATTCGACAGCCCGTCGCCCTCGGGGGGGAAGACCCATACCCGAGCGATGGCAGCTGGATCGTTCAGGTTGGCATCGGAGGCTGCGCCTACGGCGATCCAGTTGAGCGTAGCCCTGGATGTCAGTGTCGGACGATCTGGTAAGCCCTCCCGCTTGGGGGCGAGGAATGAGGCACGGTCGATGGAACCGGGGGACAAGGGCGCCTCCGCAGCGCGCTCCGCAGGTGAGCGGCAGGGCGGCCGAGGCGGAGAGCCCGACGCGAGGGGTGGCCACCCCCGCCCTGCCGAACGGGTACATAGCATGAACTTCGGGGCTTGAGGGAGAGGGCGCCCCGCCCTCCCCAGCGTGGGGAAGGGTCATCAGGCACCGGCCTCTGCGAGGGCCAGGAACGGGTTGAACTCCGCCCGCATGTAGAACTCGCTCAGGGCCTCGGCCCCGTGAGAGCCGGTAATCGCCTCGATCGCGCCCCGGATGGAGTAGAGCAGGCGCGACAGGCGCTTGCCCTGTTCCTCCGCCTGGTCCTCCGTGAGGGCAAAGGCGGTGAACTGATCAGCCACCATCGCGGCCAGCATGACCTGCACCAGCGCGCCCTCCAGGCTGGCAGCCGGCGTGTAGGTGGCCGTGTCCTCCAGGTTCTCCATTCGGTTGGTCAGGAGGCGGTGCCGGTCACGGGCGCGGCTGTGGTCCGCCCATTGCTGCGCCTTGTAGGCGGCCACCGCGGCCTCATCGGCAGCATGGTAAGCGTCAATGACGCGGCCGAGCTCGGTGCCGAGGGCCTGAACGGGACAGGGGAGACACGCCCCGCCGTGGGGCGTACTGGCAGCCACCGTCGCCGCGGGCGGGACGGGGCGGAAGCCTGTCGGGGCACGCGGCCGGCTCGGCTTTGTGGGCGTGCGGGTGATATGCTGCTCAACAGCCATGATCCGAGTGCCTTCTGGGGTCTCGGGTTGCGGTCAGGCCGGGTGGGCGAGGACTAGTCGCACACTCGGCCGCATCGACCGTTGTTCGGAAATCCGAACTCCGTTAGGATTAGCTGAGCTCGCGACCAACGCAAGCGAAATCCGCACGAGGTTCGGAATTGCTCGCTGTTCAGTGCAAGATGGCCCGGGCGGCGCTCGGGCTCGGTGTCCGTGAACTCGCGGTGGCTGCTGAGGTCTCGCCTGAGACTGTCGTGCGGCTAGAGCAGGGCGAGAACCTACGTCCCCGAACCCTCGCCGCCATCCGAGCCGCCCTTGAGGCCGCAGGGGTCGAGTTCATCCCGGAGAACGGAGGCGGGGCTGGCGTTCGGCTACGACGGCAGCCTGCATGACACCCGACCAGTGCAGGAAAGCCCGAGCAGTCTTGGGGTGGAGCCGGATTGAGCTCGCCGCCGCTGCGCTGTGTTCCTCGCAGACGGTACGGAATTTGGAGGAGGGGCGGCATCAACCCCTTCCAGCAACACGCGCAACAATCCGCGCGGTCCTGGAAGCAGCTGGCGTGGAGTTCATTTCCGAAGCGCGGGGACAGCCCAGCGTTCGACTTCGAAGGGTGCCGAGAACATGAACGACGATCTGATCGAAGTGCAAGGCTGGCATCTGGAGAGCCCTACCGTGTGGGCCCAGCAGGGACCCGGCCGCCGTGTGGGTCTCGGGTTGCTACTCCGCGTGTGGCTCGACGTTGAAGCTGAGACCGACTTGTGGACCTGGGAACTGGCGGAAACGACAGATGATAGTCCATCGGAGATCGAGGTAGATGTTGGGGGCGCCGCTACCCGGGAGGATGCGATGGATGCGGTTCTGGCGAGGGCTGTAACCTTCCTGGCGACTGGGGAATGAGCCAGTGACCCGGGAGCAATGCTGGGAAGCCCGCTTTCTCCTGAGGTGGAGCCAGCAAACCCTTGCCGATCAGGCCAAGTGCACGCAGCAGACGATAGCGGACTTCGAAGCTGGTCGGAGGACGCCCTACCACGTGACTATGGTGAAGTTGAAGGCGGCCCTGCAGAAGGCCGGCATAGAGTTCACCGCCACGGATGGTGGTGGCTCTGGCGTACGGCTCGCGAGCGCAACCCGAAATCAGCAGGATGGGATCCGGGGCGGCGTTAACACACCCGGCTCAAACCCTCCAATCGATGAGGATGCGACGTGACCCCCGAACACTGCCCGGGAGCCCGGATGCCGTTCGCCGCTTGCACGCCTGGATTGCCGCCCAGCAGGATCAGCCGACGCGGCCGGAGGGGTGTGGCGGTTGCTAGACGATGCGCTTAAGGGAAAGAGGCATGTCTGATCATCAGCACTGGATCTGCAACCACTCCGACTACCAAACCCAGATTTTCTACACCGACGATGCAGTAGATCCTGACAAAGACCATCCTACCGAATGGATGATCTTTGACCGCGCCAGCGGTGACCGCGTCGCGACAGGCTGGGGTCGCACTCCCAGGCAGGCTCGGGAAATAGTCGAGCAGAAGCTGGCCGAGCTGCGGGCCAGCAAAGCGTCCCTCGGAGAGTAGCGAGGGCAAGCGGCGTGGACGAGGCGAACCGCGATCGGCTGGACAAGGCTGCCGCCGACTGGGCAGGCCGGATGCTGTTTTCCGAACCTCTCAAGGTCATCGCCGCGGCGCAATCCCGCTCGGAACCTGCTGTTGCTTGGTTGCTCGTGGCGGTAATGGCCTCCCAACTCCTCGGCTACCTCTACCTCGGCTGGCGGGTCGGACGGCATGGCGGCTACCCCAACCTTCACCACGGCCCCGAGTGGGTGCGCGGCGCGGCGGTGCTGGCCTATGTCGCCTACATCGGCGGCTTTGTGTGGGTGTTCTGCTTGCCGCCGTGATAGCGGACGCCCTTCTGTCTATGGCTGGTGGCCGGAGGGGCTCCCGTCCGGGTAGCTCCAGTTTCGCGCTGCCCTGGCGCAGTGATCAACCCGGCCCCCAGTAGGAGCAATGGACCTGCTTGGCGCGAGGAGGCGTCGGACCACTCCGCCCGTAATTGGTGTAGTCGTCCACGCTCAGCCGAGGGTTCGTCCGCTGCCGCCAAGTGTCAAGATTGTAGAGCGGAGCCGTGGTGACGAAGCCCAGGACGTTGCCTGGGCTGGTACCGGGGCCTCGCTTGAAGTCGGCTGGCGCCTCTTCATCGAAGCCGTAGACCGCAACAACGGGCATTCCAGCCAGTTCGACCGGCTGGCGCAGCTCGAAGAAGTTGAGGCTGTCGTAGACCATGTAGGGCTCGCCCGAGATGAAGCCTTCCGATCTAAGAGCACGGATCGAAGCGCCCGGCCGAAGCACGCCTCGGCAGGACATGGGTGGCCCGAAGATTTCCGCGAAGCGTGCGTCCGCTGCTGCCTTATCCAGGCAGGCTAGCCGTTGTGCTGTGTCTTGGATCGCACGGCACTGTGCGAGGCGCGGCTGAGCTACTGCCGGGAGGACGACGGTCATGAGGACGGCCAGAGCAAGAGTTGAGCGGGTCAGTCGCACAGGTAAGTGTCCGTATCGGTACGGCAGCCAAGGATGTGCCATCTCTCTGCCGGATCTCTAGCGTACCCCATTCAACCAAAATCCTCAGCTGTGTGTGCCGCTTACTATTAACCTCAAGGTAGCCCTGGTTGCGGGAAAGCAACACTAAAGCTCAAGATCGACACGGTCTCGTGATGTTCCGGGTGCGGTCTGGATTGCGCGCCGATAGCGTCTCCCCAAAGGCACTGAGGGTGCCGGTATTGTGTGAGGGAGGCGCAATGACGCCGGGCAAGTTCATTGATCGCTGGCGCGCCAACACCCGAAACGAGGCTGCCGCCTCCAAGGCCCACTTCCTGGACCTCTGCGAGCTGCTGGACGTCCCAAAGCCACAGGAAGACGCGACAGGGGCCGCCTACGCATTCGAGAAGGGTGCGGATAAGGCTGGCGGCCGCCGCGGGTTCGCGGATGTGTGGAAGCGCGAATGCTTCGGCTGGGAGTACAAGCGCAAGGGCGGCAACCTTGGCGAAGCACACATCCAGCTGCTGCGGTACGCCGGCGCCCTGGGGAACCCGCCGCTGCTGGTCGTCTCCGACACCTCGCGCATCGAGGTGCATACAGCCTGGACCAACGAGGTCAGCAAGTCCCACCATTTCGAGCTTGAGCAGCTAGAGGATGCGGCGACGCGCGACCGACTGGCGGATATGTGGCAGCCGCCTCCAGTCAGCTGGAAATCAGGGACTTCACGCCAGGCGCTTACGGAAAAAGCCGCGGGAGAGTTCGCCCAGCTTGCGAGCCGCCTGCGGTCGCGCGGGCACGATGCATTCGCCGTGGCGCATTTCATGGTGCGCCTCGCGTTCTGCTTCTTTGCGGCAGATATCAAGCTTCTCCCCCATGAGCTCTTGGAGAAGATGCTGAACAGGGGGCGGCAGAACCCCGAGCGCTTCGACCAGTATGCGGGCCGGCTGTTCGCCGCGATGGCCAAGCGCGGCGGAGAGATAGATTTCACGCCTATTCGCTGGTTCAACGGTGGGCTTTTTGACGACGCATCTGCGCTTCCGTTGGAGAAAGGCGATGCGGAGCTTCTTCAGCGGGCGGCGGCGCTGGACTGGCGGGACATTGATCCATCGATCATGGGGACGCTGTTCGAGCGCGGTCTAGATCCGGACAAACGCGGACAACTCGGAGCCCATTACACCGATCGCGACACGATCTGGCGTATCGTCAGCCCGACCGTTGTTCAGCCTCTAGAGGCCGAGTGGGAGGCGGCACACGAAGCCATCGCGCGCACCATGGCCAAGCGAAATGCAATTGGTCCTGCTGCTGTCGGAGATGCTGCGCTGGCGGCGCTGGAAGGCGACCGCATCACAGCGGAGAGCCTTGCCGCCCGGAAGACAATCAGTCGATCAGCGGAAACGCGGAGGAAGCGCTCCAGCGCATTGAAGGTTGAGGCCGAGGGGATCTTGTCGCGCTTCCTAGAACGACTGCGCACCTTCCGTGTCCTAGACCCCGCATGCGGATCCGGGAACTTCCTCTATGTGGCCCTCCTGGCCCTTAAGGACTTGGAACGCAAAGCCCTTGTGGAGGCTGAGGCGCTTGGGCTGCCTGCGCGCTTCCCCGAGGTGGGGCCTGAAGTCGTGCTCGGCATCGAACTTAACGCTTATGCGGCTGAGCTTGCGCGAGTTTCGGTGTGGATCGGCCAACTGCAATGGGCGCGCCGCAACGGCTACTCCCCGCCAGAGAACCCGGTGCTTCGAAGGCTGGATAACATTGAGTGTCGTGATGCCGTGCTTGCCCTAGACGGACAAGGAAAGCCCTCTCCGGCGGCTTGGCCCTCGGCTGATGTGATTATTGGCAATCCTCCGTTTCTCGGCGGCAAGATGCTCCGTCGCCAACTCGGTAATGCTACGGTCGATAAACTATTCGCAGCCTACACCGGCCGAGTGCCAGCAGAGGCAGACCTGGTCACCTACTGGTTCGACAAGGCGCGCCAAGCTGTGGAAGAGGGGCGGACCCGGCGCGTAGGGCTGGTTGCCACAAACTCTATTCGCGGTGGAGCAAACAGAGAAGTCTTGGACCGCGCTGCACGTGCGGCTCCGATCTTCAAGGCTTGGGCCGATGAGCCGTGGGTTCTCGACGGTGCGGCGGTGCGGGTGTCGCTGGTGTGCATGGGACGAGATGTGGTGGAGAGGCCGCGCCTCAATGATCGTGAAGTGGATGCCATCTTCACGGACCTAACTGCTGGCGATGCGGACCTAACCAGGGCTGTGCGGTTGTCAGAAAACGCACGAGTATGTTTCATGGGTACAACCAAGGTTGGATCATTCGACGTTCCGGCAGAAACAGCCCGGGCTTGGCTACTGGAACCTCCCAACGCCAATGGAGGGACAAATGCCGATGTAGTTCGCCCCTGGCGAAACGGTCTGCATATTCTTCGCCGTGCAGACGATGCTTGGGTCGTCGATTTCGGTGCGACTATGGGATCGAATGAGGCTGCATTCTACTCGGAGCCGTTCGCCTACGTATCCCGAATGGTCAGGCCCGAACGGGAAAAGCAGCGCCGTGACGGGTATCGGCTGGCATGGTGGCGCCATGGTGAGGCTAGAGCGGGAATGCGAAATGCGCTTAATGGGCTATCGCGCTACATAGCCACACCCCGAGTGGCTAAGCATCGAATTTTTACTTGGCTAGACAACATGGTGGTGCCCGATTGTCAGTTGATCGTGACTACCCGTGACGATGATACGACATTCGGTGTTCTTCACAGCCGGTTTCACGAAGCTTGGGCCCTGAGGATGGGATCCTCGTTGGAGGACAGACCTCGGTACACCCCCACTACCACTTTCGAGGCATTCCCATTTCCGATTGGCCTCACACCGAAAGTTCCTGCCGTTGTCTACGCTTGTGACCCCCGAGCAGTTCGTATTGCAGATGCCGCACGGAAGTTGGTGGCGGCGCGCGATCGATGGCTCAATCCGGATGGGTTGGTGGAGAGAGTGCGCGAAGTGGTTCCGGGCTTCCCCGACCGAGTTCTTCCGCGCTCACCTGAGGCGGCAGCGCAACTGAGAAAGCGCACCTTAACCGCCCTCTACAACACCCGAGGCAAGCCGGAGGGTACTTGGCTGGACGGCCTGCATGCCCAGTTGGATGCCGCCGTTGCTGAGGCATATGGGTGGCCGGCCGATATATCTGAGGCAGATGCACTTGCCGCTCTGCTAAGGCTGAACCAAGAGCGGGCCAGACACCCGGCTGCAGTTCACTGAGGACGGCTTGCGGCAGGCTCCTTCTTCCGAGCCTGCCAAGCCTCTCTCACACCGCGAACTCTTCCCTCTTCCTCCCCTCAGCCTCCAGCGCCGCCATCCACTTCGGCATGCGCCCACGCCCGGCCCACTCCTCACCGTTCGGCCCGCGGTACTTGGCCGCCACCGTCTTGCCGGCGTCGCTCCGGGGACGGCGGACGTTCGTGTGAGGACCAGGCCGGTCCAGCAGGTCGCCCAGGCTGAGGCCGAGGGCTGCAGCCTTCGCCTTCATCTCTTCCACCAGTTCGGTTCGGGCGCCTTCCCTTTTTGTGGCAAGGGCTGCCTCCGCCTCCTTGATGAGCTGGGTGAGCTCGGCAACGCTCATGGCGTCCAGATCGATTGCTGATTTGGCCATTTGGAACTTCCTAATCGGTAGGCGGGTAGATCTGCTGCCTACTGCAGAGGGTTGAAGCGATGATACGGGTGGTCTGCCAAGGCTGAGCCCTGTCGCTCAACTTGCGTCAGTGGCCGAACGTTACATGGCCTCCAACTCCGGAACCCTTTATGTCGCGCATCGCTGCTCTGACTACTCTGGCGATCCTGCTTGGCAGTCCCGCCCTCGCGAACGTGCCTGACGTTCCGGATGCGTCCGGGCAAGCGCGCCGCGGTCAGGCTGCCGTCATTGCGCAGGGTCACGCTGGGCGTCGAATGGCCGACGGAGGGCGGGTGGAGCTGAACTCAGATACCGTGGCGAGCGCGGATCTTCCCCTTGGCACGACGGCTCGGATCCGTAACCTACGGAATGGCCGGGTGGCGATGGTCCGAGTACGTGACCGGCTACCCGCATTCGAGGGCCGGATCGTGAGCGTCACCCCCAAGGTCGCTGGGATGCTGGGCATGGGCAGTGTCGCTCAGGTGGAGGTCGCGCCGCTGGCAATCCCGCAGAGGGATGGGACAGTACGGCTGGGATCTGGAACGCGCCTCTCCGGGCGGCGGGCCTATGTCACTGATCCCGACCGCTGAGGGTTAGCCGACTGGTATGCCTGAGACTAGTTCCGCACTCGTCCGGGCTGTTGCCCGCGCTGCATCTACCTGAATGCGAAGAGGATGAGGGGAGTTTGCTTCCAGTTCGTCATCAATAGCAGAGACGGCGCGGCGGTGCGGACGCTCATGGTTCAGGAGGATGTCGGGCGTTGATCTTCTGGGTATCCTGGTCGGGACGCGGCAGGCTTGTCCCATTCTTCGGCGTTGCAGCGATCGTCGTCGGCCTCGTCATTGCATTCTTTGCTAGGGCACCTGGCGCTGGGCTCGGCACCTTGGGCCCATGGCCTTTTTCAGCCGGGTTCGTGCTCGTCGGAGTTCTGACCCTGCCGCTCGGCGTGTGGTGGAACCGGCGATCCGCCCGCAGGATCACTGCGCCGTCCCGGGCACAGGCTGATCCTGGCCCTGCCCCACACCGCTTCTGCGGCTTGGCCATGCAGTGGTGGTCGGTTCTGATGATCGGCTTTGGCGCGCTGCTGCTCACCGACCAGGAGCCGGAGAGGGAGCCACGCGGCGCGGCGGCGGTGGCCATCGAAGAGCTCCGGAAGGAATAGCGGGTGAGCGACGAGGGGCCACGACTATCAACTGTCCTCCACACCTCGTCGCTTCCGCCAACATGGCCTGCCAAGCTTGCGAACTGGATCGGTGCGACCCTCTTGATCGTGACAGGACACCTCTGGGGTTCGGGGTACTGGGGCTGGGCACTGCCCACGTTGTTCTTGGGCGGGGGATGTATCGGGGTCGGGCAGTTCTTCGGGGAGCGGCGTGCCTACGCCGAGGGCGTGCGGGACGGGGCAGGGCATGCTCACTGAGAAAGACGACCACGCCGTGATCAGAGCGGTCTACCTGCTCCTCTTCCTGGGGATCATCGCCCAGGTGCTCCTGATTTACTACTTCCGCAACGACCTTGTGGCAGCTCGACGCGATGATGCGGGTGGGGTGTCAATCATCGGCGTGCTGATCTCGATCGCTCCAGCGATCCTGGCCGTTGGAGGTGCCACAGCGGCTTGGGCGCTGAAGCGCCGGGGATCCCGTTGGGCGTGGCTGGCCGTGGGAGGTCCGCTTGTGATCTTGGCGGCGGGCTTCGGTGCGGGGGCGTACCTCGCGGCTTATCCGCTTCCGCTCCTGGGTGGCTACGGGGGTTTGCCCCTGTAGCTGGCGGAGCGCCCATCGCGGAGTAGGGCTGCAAGACATGGGCGCGGAGCGGCTACATGCCTCCTCCGCGCCCGTTCCATCACTTCACGAGTGCAGCCGCGATCTCGCCGGCCGCGTGGTTGGTCAGGTCCTTGTCAATCGTATGCACGACGCTGGCCTCGACCGTCTTATGCATGACCTTGCGGATTTCACCGAGCGTCTGGGGATCGGCAACGATGACGAGGGCGTCGTAGTCGTTGGCTGCGCGTCTGGTTTGAAGGGTTTGGGCCAGCTTCTTGCTGAATGTGGCCTCATCGGTGTCGCTCGGAGACGCCTCCTGGCCCTGCGACCCAGACGGACCATCATTGCTGAAGTCGGACAGGGTGAGGCGGCGCTCTTCGTGCAGGTTCACTTCGCCACCCTGACCGGCGTTGCGGAACAGGATCGCCTTGGCGCCATCGGCAACAAGAATGAGGGCGTTGTGGGGGATATTGTGGGCCATGAAGGCATCTCCTTGAGGGAGCGGGGCATCGCCCTGCTGCCGGGGTGCAACGCCGGAGCGGGCTAAAAAGCAGGTGGTGGAGCGGCGACCTATTGGATCCTGGCTTGGCTAGCCTGCCGGAGCCTTTCCAGTCGCTCCAGGCACTTCCCGCACGTTACCTCATGATGGGGCGGCTCCTCCCATCCAGACCCGTTGCCGGGCTCTTCGGCGCAGAGCGCGGGCCGGCAGTACGGCGTCACAGCGTGGAAGACCCGAGCGCGCCCAGGCACCGGCCGGCCAGCCTTGCGGAGGGCGACGAACGTTCGATCGGCCACGGTGATGACGTTCAGCATCACCGGATGAACGCGGCTAGGGGCTTCACGGCGGCGGGCTGCACCGAGGCGAGGTTCCACCTCAGCCAGTGCGGGCTCTCGCGGCTGGATGAAGATGGGGATGGGGTGCCGTGTGAGGCGCTGTGTCGGTGAAGACCTCAGGCCAACTGACAAAGCGCAACGGGCCCTAAGTGTTCTTCTTGGCGACCGGGTAAACGGAATGTTGCGGATCCCACCAGAGCAGATGAAAGACCACGCCTCTCCTGATGCCCCATACTCTGCACCGGCCTGTAAACCTGACCGAGTATAAGCTGTCTTCATCGGCCTTGCCGATTTCGCCTAGACGTTCGCGTGCTTCCTTGCACACTTGGTCAGTGGGAATGGGGTGGCTACCCTGAGCGCGCAGTTGCTGCCAGGACATGGTTTCCAGGTTGTGCAGATGAGGGATGACTTCGCGGAACAGATATTCCGCTGATGTCCCACTCCATCCCCAGCTGCCTTCCAGGTCCACCTCAGCCGAGCGCCAGGAAAAGTTTCTATTCTCCACCGCATCAGCGAGTGAACCCCCACGGGGAGACCGTTCGGTTTGGCTGCGCTGATCAGCAAAAGAGCCCCCTCGGGGCTCTTTTTCTAGCTTGGTTGGGCTAACTGATCTACCCGGCTTCTTGTCGCGTTTACCCGAGCAGTTCAGACCCCAGGCGGAAGGCTGCCATAATATTCAGCCATCGAAGCCTGACTAATCTCCGCCGAGCTGAGTGCGCCATCGGGCAAGGTGCCGCGTGCATCCTTCCAGGGAGCCTCAAGATGGGTGAGATCGCTCAACCACTGAGCCGACTTGTCGCCATAGTAGGACAGCACCGCTTGGACAGTCTTGCGCGCTTCATCATCCAGCAGGCCAGGGTTGCCTGCCGTCAACTGCATAACGGTGAACTGTCCCCTATGATGCTCGTACAGGGCTGGGCTTACCGGGCCGTTTGCCCAGGCCTCGATGCGCTCGTTGAAAAGGGGGCGCTCGTCCCACACCAGCGACCAAGCTTGGCTGTAGTAGACGAGCTTCTGGAGCTTCATCGCCGTCATCGGGCCTTTCTCGGCCAAGATGTAGGCAGCGACGTCGATCACAGATGGCATGTCTGATCTGCCTTCCAGACGACCAATGCCCCCGCCCCTGTGGCGTAGGTGTCCCGCGTCGGCCCTGCATGTAGCAGGAATGCTCTCCTCTTTCCATTGGTGGCGGATCATCTCTGGCATGATGTCAACAAAGAGCTTCTGGAACAGACGCTTAATGAATTCACTCTTTCGTGACTGCTGGTCCGCGCACTGCCTTGGCCCTGTCCCGACCGCCCCGACCGCGTCCCGACCTGTCGGGACGCAGAAAGCCTAACAAAATAAGGCTGTCCCGGCCGTCACGACCGTGTTGGCCGGGGTAGAGGTGCCCTTTCACCGATCCCGCCCGCTGCTGGAGTTACGCTGTCCTCGGAAGGTGGCGCTCCGCCCGGACGATAGCCCGTGCCAGCAGCAGCAACGCGAGAGCCAGCGGTACGGTGGAGACGAACCCGAGCGTCGCGAAAGCGAATGCGCCAGCCACCCCGCCTAGGATGAATGCCGAGAGGATGGAGCCCAGCAGGCGCAGCTTCGCCCGGTCAGCTCGCACCATGTGCCCGCCCGGACCTGGCGAGCCGCGGTTCCAGTAGGCGAGCTTGCCCAGCTCGATGCCGAGGTCCGTCACCACGCCCGTCATATGGGTAGTGCGGATCCGCGCGCCCGAGATCTTCGTGATGGTGGCGTTCTGCAGGCCCATGAGGAAACAGAGGAGCGGCACAGCCAGGGCTACCACCGGCTCTGCCCGGACTGGACCGCCGAGGATGCCCAGAAAGAGCAGCAGCACGGCCTCCAGCACGAGTGGAAGGGCATGAGGCGGGTGTCGCGGGTGCCGGCGCCCCCAGTTGATCAGGATAGCCGAGAGCCCGGCGCCGGAGAGGAAAGCGAGTACGGCCAGGCTCCCGGCTAATGCGGGCCCGAGAGCATGGAGCACCACCGCGTCGGCCATGGCCGAGAGGATGCCGGACATGTGGGAGGTATATTGCCCGACCAGCAGGAAGCCGCCCGCGTTTACAGCACCTGCTATGAAGGCCAGCGAGATGCCAAGGCCGGCCTCGCTGACCGCCAGGCGCCCGAAATTCGTCATCTCGCCTCCATCGTCAGCCCACTCCCTTGACCCGATTAGGGGTGTCCTGTCCGACTTGGCCGACCCTAGCCGATCTAGTCGGACAGCAAAAAGCATAATGAAAACAATTATGTCCGACGTGACCGACCCGTCCGACCCAGAATTAGAGGGTAGGGGTAGAAACGGCATTCACCTCTGGCCAGCAGCTATCCCTCAGCCTCGCTTGGCAGCCTTGACCGAGACCACATGACCGGGCGCCTGCCCACAGAACCGACCCCAGGCTTCCATAAGCTGCGCCCGCTTCACCAGCAGCTCACTCCGTTGGTAGGCCCGCTCCACCGCGGAACCGACAGTGTGAGCCAGGGCCATCTCCCCAATTTCCCGCGGGAAGCTGGTCCTCTCGGCCACCCAGTCCCGGAAGGTCGATCGGAAGCCGTGGACGGTGAAGTCGGTCCGCTCCATCCGCTTGAGCAGGACGGCGCAGGCACGGGTGGAGAGAGCTTGCTTCCCCTTGGGGCTGGGGAACACGAACCTCCCCACCTGGCCCTGCTCTGACCGGATCCGGTTGAGAAGCGCCATGGCTGGGATTGAGAGGGGCACGCGGTGCTCCTTCTTCCCCTTCATCCTCTCGGCTGGGATCAGCCAGATCGCTCTGGCCATGTCGATCTCTGCCCACTCAGCTCCCATGGCTTCCTTTGTCCGGACGGCGGTGAGCACGAGGAACTCCAGAGCACGGGCTGCCAGATCGGGAGAGGCCCGGACCTCCTGCATGAAGCCGCCCACTTCGGTCCAAGGCAGGGCAGGGTGGTGCTGCACCTTTGCGATGCGGCTGCGAGGCGGGAGGAGCTTGGAGAGGTGCCCACGCCAGCGGGCCGGGTTCTCCCCTGAACGCCACTCCCGGACCTTGGCATAGTCCAGCACGGCCTCAATGCGCCCGCGCTGGACCACTGCCGTCTGCGACTTCTCCTGCCAGATCGGCTCCAGGGCCCGCAGGACGTCGCCTGTGCCTACGCGGTCCACCGGCATGTCCCCGAACACCGGGTAGACGTAGGCCTCCATCTGCGTGGTCCACTGGTGGCGGTGCTTGAGGTTCCGCCAGCCGGCCTGGTGCGCGGTGTGGTAGCGCTGGGCTACTTCCTTGAAGGTGAGGCGGGGCTTGCTGGCCTCAGCCTCCTGGGCAGCCCTACGCACCTCCAGCGGATCCTGGCCTTGTCGAAGCTGCTGGCGGCAGAGGGCCGCGCCTTCCCTGGCATCGGCCAGCCCCACATCCGGGAAAGGTCCCAGTCCCATCTCCCGAGCTCGTCCGTGCCGGGTGTAGCGGAACAGCCAGGACCGCCGATCGGCATCCCGAACCTGCAGCCAGAGGCCGTCACCATCGCCGTACCGCCCCGGCACGGTGAGCGCCTTCGCCTTCAGTGCCGTCAGCTTGCCCGCCATCGTCCGCCTCCAGCCCACAAATTACAGCCCACGTTTCAGCCCCCAAGAGCGTGCCGGATTGTGGCGGACGTGACCGTATGATCCCGAACGCTCGGCGTCCATCTTCTCTTTTCTAAACAATGCACTATGAACGTCTACGGACGCTCCTGAACGTGGCTACGGCTACGACACCTTCCGCAACCTCGGCGCGCCGCAGGGGGCCTCGCCCGTCCTCGTCGGGGCGCTGCCCGACAGCTACGTGCTGGGGCGGGACGACGAGGTGGTGGTGGCTATCCGCGGCCGCTCCCGCCAGTCCTACACCGTGCGGGTGGGGCGGGACGGGCTGCTGACCCTGCCGGACATCCCGCCCTTCCCCGCGGCCGGGCGCGCGCTGCGGGACCTGCGGGCCGACATCGAGGCGCGGGTGGCGCGGGAGCTCGGCGGGTCCGAGGCCTATGTCTCGCTGGGGCAGACCCGGCAGATCGCGGTCTTCGTGGCCGGCGAGGTGGTGCGGCCGGGGACCGTGCCGCTGCCCGCCGTCGCCTCCCTCCTCGATGCGCTGGGGGCGGCGGGGGGCATCCGGCGCACGGGCAGCCTGCGGGCCGTGCGGGTGGAGGGGCCGGGCGGGTCGCGGGTGGTGGACCTCTACGCCGCCATCGCCGGCACGCCGGGCAGCCCGGACCTTTCCTTGCGGGAGGGGGAGCGGGTGGTGGTGCCGCCGCTGGGCGGGGTGGTGGCGCTGGCGGGGGACGCGACGCGGCCCGCGATCTACGAGCTGCCGGCGGGGGCGGGCGCCGTGCCGATGTCCGCGCTGCTGGCGCTGGCGGGCGGGGCGCTGCGGCCGGCGGGGAACCGGTTCCTCTCCACCGGCACGGATGCGGGCGGGCGGCGGGCGCTGGCGGAACTGGCGCCGGGATCGCCGGTGCGGCGGGGCGATGCCGTGACGGTCTCCCCCGGGGTGGACGCGGTCTCGGGCGGGCTGCGCCTGGCCGGGCACGTGGTGGCGCCGGTGATGCGCGGGGTGGGCGCGCGGGGCGGGGCGGGGCTGCGGGCCCTGCTGGCGGACCCGCGGGTGATCCGGCCCGATCCCTATGTACGGCTGGGCGTGGTGTGGCGGCAGGACGAGCGCACGCGGGTGCGGCGCTTCATCGGCTTCGACCTGGGGCGGGTGATGAACGGGGCGGCGGAGCTGCCGTTGCGCGAGGGGGACGAGGTGATCCTCCTCTCCCAGGCGGACGTGCTGTGGCTGGCCTCGCCGGCCGTGCAGAGGGCGCTGAAGGGGGATGTGGGGCAGGGAGTGCCGGGCGCGTCTGTTCCCGGCGCCCCGTTCCACGGCGGGGTGCCCGGGGCGGCGCAGGCGTTGCCGGGTGCCGGGGTGCCGGGTGCCGGGATGCCGGGGGCGGGCGTGCCAGGTGTGGGGATGGCCGGCGCGGCGGGGCCTGCTGGGGCGGCGCTGCCCGGCGGGGTCGCGAGCGTGGCGGCGCATCCGCTGGCGGCGGTGCCGGAATGCCCGGCGCTGACCTCTCTCGCCATCGCCGCGCGCTCCTCGCCGCTGCGCTTCGCCCATGCGCGCAGCGCGGGATTCCCGGATATCGGCACGCCGGGCTGCCCGCAGCTCTTCATCGACTACCCGGCGCTGCTGCCCTTCCTGCTGGACCAGTCCGTGCTGCTGGCCGGCGAGGTGCGGCTGCCCGGCCTGTTCCCCGTGCTCGACGACACGGGGCTGGACATGGTGCTGGCGGCGGCGGGCGGGGCGGCGGAGACGGCCGACCTCTCCTCCGTGGAGTTCGCGCGGGAGCCGCTGGAGAACGCGGGGGCCATCCCGCTCTCCCGCACCCTGCTGGACCTGCGGAGCCGCAACTTCGCGGCCGTCCGCCTCTCCCCGCGCGACGCGGTGCGGGTGCCGCGCGGCTTCGGGGACCGCGACACGGGGCCGGTGATGCTGGTGGGCGAGTTCCTGCGCCCCGGCACCTACGACATCCGGCGCGGGGAGCGGCTCTCCGAGCTGCTGGCGCGCGCGGGCGGGCTGACGGGGCAGGCCTATCCCTACGGCGCGGTCTTCACGCGGGAGAGCGTGCGGCAGCGCCAGCAGGAGGGGTTCCAGCGCACGGCGCGGGAGCTGGAGACGAGCCTGATCCAGGTGGCGGCCGGGCAGGCCGTGGCGGGCAGCCGGCAGGGCAGCCTGGACCTGGGCGGGGCGATCAACGCGGGCCAGGCGCTGGCCTCCACCCTGCGGGACGCGCGGGCGGCGGGGCGGATGGTGGTGGAGGCGAACCCCGTGGTCCTCGCCTCCCGCCCGGAGCTGGACGTGCTGCTGGAGCCTGGGGACCTGATCGTGATGCCCAAGCGCCCGAACGAGGTGACGGTGGTGGGCGCCGTGCTGAACCCGGGCAGCCTGCAGTTCGCCACGGGCTGGAAGGCCAGCCAGTACGTGCGCGGGGCGGGCGGGGAGCAGCGCTTCGCCGACGTGTCCCGCGCCTTCATCGTGCTGCCGAACGGGCAGAGCGTTCCGGCGGGGCTGGGATCCTGGCAGGCGGGCGGGCCGCCGGTGCCGCCGGGCAGCCTCGTCGTCGTGCCGCAGGATCCGTCCCCCTACGAGACCTGGGGGTTCATCCGGGACCTGACCTCGGTGCTCGGGCAGATCTCCATCAGCTCCGCGGCGCTGGCGGTGATCTCGCGGCAGGGGCGGTAGGGCGGACCGCCACGGGACATGGCCGTGCGGGCGCGGCGATCACGAAAGATGGATGGAGGATGACGCGGGGGTAAGGCGCGTGCGAGGCTTCCCCCGCGCGGGTCCCGCGCCAATCCGAGAACGGGAGGATCAGATGCAAACCGCCCTGCACACGTTCCGCGGCCCGAACCTGGCCATCGCGCTGATCGCCCTCGCGCTGGTGGTGCTCTTCCTCGTGGTGGAGCACGTGTTCGAGTGGCCCTTCCCGCTGCACCGGGAACGGAACTAGCCGCCCCGCCTCCCCGTCCGCTGTCGGTTTAGTGCGCGCGGGCGCGCTTGCGCCGCCCGGGCTTTTTGCGGACAGCACGGGGATGCCGCCCGCGAACCCGCTCCTGCTCGACACGGGCAGCCCGCCCATCCCGGAGATCCAGCGCTGGGGAGCCCTCTACAACGGCGGGGGCGGGCCGCTGCTGAACATGTGCCAGGCCGTGCCCTCCTACCCGCCCGCGCCGGGGATGCTGGAGCGGCTGGCGGCGGCGGCGGGGGATCCCGCATCGGCCACCTACGGGCCGATCATGGGGGACGCGGCGCTGCGCGAAGCCTACGCGGCCGACCTCAACCGCGCCTATGCCGGGCGGATCGGGGCGGCGGAGGTGGCGATCACCGCGGGCTGCAACCAGGCCTACTTCGTCGCCATGATGGCGCTGGCCGGGCGCGGGGACGCGGTGCTGCTGCCGACGCCCTGGTACTTCAACCACCGCATGGTGCTGGACATGATCGGCGCGGAGCCGCGGCCGCTGCCGTGCCGCTCCGCGCGCGGCTTCGTGCCGGACCCGGAGGAGGCGGCGGCGCTGATCGACGAGCGGGTGCGCGCGATCGTGCTGGTGACGCCGAACAACCCCACGGGGGCGATCTACCCGCCGGAGGTGATCGCGCGCTTCCATGACCTGTGCCGGGAGCGGGGCATCTGGCTGGTGCTGGACGAGACCTATCGCGACTTCCTGCCGGTGGGGCAGGAGAGGCCGCACGGGCTGCTCTCCGGCGATGCGTGGCCGGAGAACCTCGTGCAGCTCTACAGCTTCTCGAAATCCTTCGCGATGCCCGGGCACCGGCTGGGCGCGATCGGGGCGCCCGCCGCGCTGATGCCGGAACTGGGGAAGGTGATGGACTGCGTGCAGATCTGCGCGGCCCGCGCCGGGCAGGCCGCGCTGGCCTGGGGGCTGGGCGCGCTGGACGATTGGCGCGCGGAGAAGCGGAAGGCGACGCAGGATCGGATCGAGACCGTGCGCGCCGCCTTCGATCGGCTGCCGGGCTGGGAACTGGAGGCGCTGGGGGCCTATTTCGCCTATGTGCGGCATCCCTACGGCGGGACCTCGGCCTGGCGCGTGGCCGAGGCGCTGGCGACGCAGCACGGGCTGATGTGCCTGCCCGGCCCCGCCTTCGCGGGGGAGGAGGCGCATCTGCGGATCGCCTTCGCGAACGTGGACGAGGCGGGGATCGTGGCGATGGAGGAGCGGCTGCGGGCGGCGACGCCCTGAGCGGCGGCGAGCGGCAGCACCGCGGGCCGGAGGGCAGCGGGCGGAACTCCTCCCTCTCAGCGCGTCGTTTCTGTGCCAGCCTGGGCGGTGGCGGGGCGGGGCCATGCGGCCGCTCCGGACGGAACACGGGAGGGGATGGCGATGGACGAGAACCCGGCGAGCCGGCGCGGCGTGATGGGGATGGGGGCGGCCGCGATCGGACTGGGTCTCCTTCCCGCCGCCGCGGCCCAGGCGCAGCAGGCGCCCGCGCCCGCATCGGCGGGGCAGGCGGCCTACGCCCCGCGCTTCGTGACCTCGCCCGACGGCGTGCGCCTGGCGACCTACGAGTTCGGCAACCCGCAGGGGCCCGCGATCCTCTTCCTGCACGGCTTCGCGCAGGCCGCCCTG
Organism: Pararoseomonas sp. SCSIO 73927; assembly: GCF_037040815.1. NCBI lineage: Bacteria > Pseudomonadati > Pseudomonadota > Alphaproteobacteria > Acetobacterales > Acetobacteraceae > Pararoseomonas > Pararoseomonas sp. SCSIO 73927. The sequence continues at coordinate 819,447 of NZ_CP146232.1, read as the reverse complement.
TCCTGGGACCGGCAGCTGCGCGATCCCGCGCTCGCGCGCGAGTTCCGCATGGTCGCGATCGACCTGCGGGGCCACGGGATGAGCGCCAAGCCCGAGGGGGACGCCTTCTACAAGCCGGGGCAGGTGTGGGCGGACGACGTGCGGAGCGTCATCGCCGGGCTGGGGCTGCAGCGGCCTGTCCTCGTCGGGTGGTCCTATGCCGGGCGGGTGGTCGGCGACTACCTCAACGCCCACGGCGCCGCCGCGGTGGCGGGGATCAACTACGTCGATGCCAGCAGCTCGCTCAGCGATCCGGCCTTCTTCGGGCCGGATGCCGGGCTGCTCGGGCCTTCCGCCATGCTGGCACCGGGGATCGACGGCTTCATCGATGGCACGGTCCGCTTCCTGCGCGCCTGCTTCGCCACCCAGCCCGAGCCGGCGGATTTTCAGACGATGCTGGCCTTCAACATGCTGGCGCCGCACTACGTGCGCGCGGGCCTCGCGGGGCGTCCGGCGAACTACGACGAGGCCCTGAAGGCGCTGCGCCTGCCCGTGCTGGTCAGCCATGGCGAGAAGGACCGGATCCTCACCCCGGCGATGGCCCGTTTCACGGCCGGCGCGGTGCCGGGCGCGCGGCTCTCGCTCTACGCCGACAGCGGCCACGCGCCGTTCTGGGAGGAGCCCGCGCGCTTCAACCGCGAGCTGGCCGATTTCGTGCGGATGGCCCAGGCGACGCGGTAGCGGGGCGCCCGCGCTGGCGAGCAGGAGCGGTCGAGGCGGAGGGCCCTGGGTGGGCTTCCGCCTCCGGCTCAGCGTCGCGCTTGCGCCCTCCTTCGGGCGGAGATCGCGAGCAGGAGGACCGCCGCGCCTGCCAGGGCGGGCGCGAGGGCGGGCGCCGCGCGCATCAGCGGGAGATAGAGCCAGGCGTAGGCGAGGGTGGGCTCGTCGCGGTCGAGGACGATCTGATCGGGAAGGGGGCGATCCCGGGCCTCTGGGCGCTCGATCCACAGGGCCGGTGCGCGCTTGAGCACGAGAAGGGCGGTCGGTTCGTCCAAGGGGTAGACCACGCCGGTGAAGAGGCGCGCGCCTCCGATCAGGAGGGACAGGACGAGCAGTGCCAGCGCGAGCCGGTGCATGGGCGGCGCTCGGCGCTCAGCCCGGCAGCCATCCCAGCGCGCGCAGCCTCTCGCGCTCGCCCTTGAGGAAGCGGTCGCCGATATCCGCGCGCCAGCGCAGCTCGGGGGCGACGACGTTGCGGGCGCGGGCGCGGGCGTCCTCCTGCGCCGCCTCCACCGTGGCGCCGGTGCCGGTGACGATCATCAGGTGGCCGGAGCGCCGGTGGCCGAGGAGCTGGCCGTCCTCCATCCGCACGTCCACGAGGTGGTAGCGGTCCAGCTCCGCGCCCTTCGGCTCGGTGAGGAAGAAGACCGGGGGATCCTCGCCCGGCGGGGCGGCTTCCGTGTGGGCGGGGAAGGGCGGCACGGTGAGGACGATGGCCACCGACCAGCCGGGGCGGGCGTTGAAGCGGTCCGTGCCGCCCGTGGCCATGCGGGCCATCAGGTCGCCCCAGCCATCGGGCTGCAGGGCGGCGAGAACGGCGAAGCCGGGGTTGCCGAAGCGGCAGGTGAACTCCAGCGGCCAGACGCCGCGCTCGTTCACGATGAGGTTGAGGTTCACGTAGCCGACATGGCCGGCCTCCGCGAAGCGGGGGGCCATCCGGTCCAGCGTGGCGGCGAAGAGTTTTTCCGAGCCGTCATAGGCGGCCAGCGTCCCCATCTCGCCGGTCATCTCGCCCATCTCGCCGGTGAAGAAGCGCTTGTGCTCGAAGTCGATGCAGGCGGGGCGGAGGAAGCGGGTGCCGTCGAAATAGGCGCCGACGCCGACCTCCACGCCGTCCAGCCGCTCCATCAGCAGCACGCGGCCGTCGCCGGCGCGGCGGAGCATGAAGGCGAGGTCCGCGCCTTCCGGGTGGTCGCCGACGAAGGTGGTGCGGGCGGTGTCGTCGTGCTTCAGCACGTAGCGGCCGGGGTGGCGGGCCAGCCATTCCAGCGCGAGGGAGGGGTGGGCGAAGGAGTGGCTCTCGGCAATGGCGAGCCCGGCCTCCTGCAGCACGGCCTGGCCGAACTCGCGCTCCGCCTCCAGCCGGTCGCCGAAGGTGCTGCCGCCGACGACGCGGTAGCCCTGTGCGCGCAACTCCTCCTGCACGGCGCCGCGGCCGATGCGCTCGAAGAGGATGATGCCGTCGCGGCCGACCCAGTCCAGCTCCGCGCGCCAGTCCGGCACGGTCTCGATAATTCCGCCGAAGGCGCGGCGCTCCGGCGGGTCCTCCGCGTGGACGCGGACCTCGTGGCCTTCCCGGCGGAGGGCGAGATAGATGTCGCCGAGATAGGCGCGCGGGCCGATGGCGAGGATCCGCATGCTCACTCCGTCTCCGCGATGGACCCTGAAGATGTGGGTGGCGCGGTTCCACTCAACCCCGCTTGCTACATTCCCGCGAACTGCAGCCGCGCCAGCCGCGCGTAGAGCCCACCCTCCTGCACCAGCGCGTCGTGCGTGCCCTCCGCCACGAAGCGCCCGTTCTCCATCACCAGGATGCGGTCCGCGCGGCGCACGGTGGCCAGGCGGTGGGCGATGACGAGCACGGCGCGGCCGCGGGAGAGGCGGGCGAGCGCGGCCTGCACCGCGGCCTCGCTCTCCGCGTCCAGCGCGCTCGTCGCCTCGTCCAGCAGCAGCAGGGGCGGGTCGCGCAGCACGGCGCGGGCGATGGCGATGCGCTGCCGCTGCCCGCCGGAGAGGCGCACGCCCTTCTCGCCGAGGAAGGTGGCGTAGCCCTGGGGCAGGGCGTCCACGAAGCCTTCCGCGTCGGCGGCGCGGGCAGCGGCGCGGATCTCGGCCTCCGTGGCGTCGGGGCGGCCGTAGCGGATGTTCTCCGTCACGTCCGTGCCGAAGATCACGGGGTCCTGGGGGACGAGGGCGATGCGGGCGCGGATGGCGGCGGGGTCGGCCGCGCGCAGGTCCACGCCGTCCAGCGTCACCCGGCCGGCATCGGGGTCGCGGAAGCGCAGCGCGAGCTGGAAGAGGGTGGATTTCCCCGCGCCGGAGGGGCCGACCACCGCCACCGTCTCGCCGGGTTCCACAAGGAGGGAGGCGCCGTCCAGCGCCGCGCGGTCCGGGCGGCTGGGATAGAGAAGGCGGACCTTCTCGAAAGCGAGGCGGCCGACGGGGCGGCCTTGCGCGGGGGCGGGGAGGAGCGCGGGGCGTGCGGGCGGGGCGATTTCCGGCAGGACGCCGAGGAACTCGCCCAGCCGTTCCGCGGCGCCCGCCGCGCGCTGCACCTCGTTCCACAGCTCCGAGAGGGAGGTGGCGGAGCTGGCGAGGAGCACGGCGTAAAAGACGAAGGCCGAGAGCTCCCCGCCCGTCAGCCGGCCGGAGAGGACGGAGTGGCCGCCGACCCACAGCGCGAGGGTGATGGCGCCGAAGCCCAGCAGGATGAGGCAGAGCATGAAGCCCGCGCGCACGCGGATGCGGGCGAGGGAGGCGCCGACGCTCTCCTCCGCCAGATGCGTGAAGCGGGCGCGGTCCGCGGCCTCGTGGTTGTGGGCCTGGACGGTGGCCATCGCGTTCAGCGTCTCCTCCGCCTGGGCGCCGAGGTCGGCCACGCGCTCCTGCGCGATGCGGCTGAGGCGTCTCTCCCGCCGCCCGAAGAGGACGAGGGGCATGACGATGAGGGGGGTGACGGCGACGACGATAAGGGTGAGGCGCGGGCTGGTGACGAACAGCATGGCCAGCGCGCCGAGGGCGGTGACGAGCGCGCGCAGCCACTGCGACACGGCGGCGCCGACGAGCCCGCGCAGGATCTCCGTGTCCGTGGTGAGGAGGGTGAGCACGTCGCCCGTGCGCTGCCTCTCGTAGAAGCTCGGCGGCAGGTCCAGCGCGTGGGAGTAGACGCGGCGCCGGAGCGAAGCCCCCACCCGCTCCCCGAGCCAGGAGACGAGGTAGAAGCGCGTGGCGGTGCTGACCGCGAGCAGCACGACGAGGCCGAAGAGGAGCAGCGCCTGGCGGTTCAGGGATTCCTCGGTCTGGAAGCCCTCGTCCACCATGTGGCGCAGCCCCTGGCCGAGCAGCAGCAGCAGCCCCGCGGCGACCGCCATGGCGAGGATGGCGCCCGCCACGCGGCCGGGATGGGCGCGCAGCAGGGGCAGCACGATCCGGAGCGCGGGGAGGCGGCTCATGGACGCGGTGCCCGCGGCCGGCGGGCTCAAGGTGCTACCGCGCGGCGCGGCCGCAACTCGTCCAGCCGCACGGGGCGGTAGCCGCGCGGGTCCACCCCCACGTCGAACTGCCGGGGCAGGGGCTTGAGGGTGCCGTGGGAATGGCCGTGCAGGTTCCAGGCCCCCTTCCGCTGTCCGTTCCAGTGCCGCAGTGCGTAGTGGCAGAGCACGAGCGCCCGCCCCTCCCGCTCGATCTCCGCCATGGCGCCCGCGCTGGCCCAGCCGGGCAGGGCGCGGACGGCCGGCGGGTCGTTGTTGCCCCAGACCAGGTGCTTCGTGCCGTGAAGCGAGGCGAGCAACCCGGCCGGGTCCCGGTGCCCCACCGCGAAGTCCCCGAGATGCCACACCTCGTCCTCCGGCGCCACGGCAGCGTTCCAGGCAGCGGCCAGGGCGGCGTCCATCGCGGCGGTGCTCTCGAAAGGGCGGCGCATCAGGGCCCGCAGGGAACCGTGGCCGAAATGGGTGTCGGCCGTGAACCAGCTTCGCATGCGCGGGAGGTGGGGCGGTGCGCGCTGGGCGTCAGCCTTTGTAACCGTCTTGTCAGGGCGGTGATCCCGCGAGTCCGTCCTGACAGGTCCGGAGCCAGGGGGCGCCGCCCCCTGGAACCCCCGCCAAGGGCCTGAGGCCCTTGGATCCCCTTCTGGCTGCCGCCGTGCCGTCCTGAGACGGTGTTTCGGGGTGACTGGCCCCTTCCTGCCCTGGCAGTCGCCTCGGGTCATCGACCCGAGGCGCACCGTCAGCCGAAAGAGATGAAAGTCTAGAAGAAGATGATGGAGAGGGGTCCGGGGAGAGGAAGAATTCCTTCTTCCTCTCCCTGGCCACGGACCGGACGCGAAGACCCGGACCAGGACGGTGTCCGGGCTGACCTTTCCCGCGCGCCCGCCTAACCTCCCCCGGACGACGAGGGAATCTGGCATGTACGATCTGGCGATTCGCGGCGGCACGGCCGTGCTGGGCGATGCGGTGGTTCGCTGCGACATCGGCGTTTCCGGCGGCCGCATCGCCGCCATCGCGGAGCGGATCGACGAGGCGCGGCAGGTGATCCGGGCGGAGGGGCTGCTGGTGATGCCCGGTGGCGTGGATACGCACTGCCACATCGAGGAACCGCTGCCGGAGGGCGGGTTCCAGGAGGAGAGCTGGGAGAGCGCGTCCCGCTCCGCCTTCGCGGGCGGCACCACCAGCGTGGTGTGCCACACCACGCAGGAGAAGGGCGGGACGCTGCTGGAGCGGCACCGGTCCAACCGGGAGCGCGCGGCGGCGGGGGCGATGGTGGATTACGGCTTCCACCAGATCGTGGCGGATCCTTCGGAGGCGGCGCTGGCGGAGATCCCGGCGCTGGCGGCCGACGGGATCGGGAGCTTGAAGGCCTTCCTAACCTACGACAACGTGCACCTGGACGACGCGGCCTTCCTGCGGGTGCTGCAGGCGGCGAAGCGCAACGGGCTGATGGTGCACGTCCACTGCGAGAACTACGACGCCATCAACCTTGCCGTCTCCACGCTGCTGGCGAATGGGTGCACGGCGCCGAAGTTCCACGCGCTCTCCCGCCCGCCGGTGGTGGAGCGGGAGGCGACGGCGCGCGCGATCGCGCTGGCGGAGCTGGTGGGGCAGCCGATCCACGTCTTCCACGTCTCCTGCGCGGAGGTGGCGGAGGAGATCGCGCGCGCCCAGGCGCGCGGCGTGGCGGTGAAGGGTGAAACCTGCCCGCAATACGTGGTGCTGACGGCGGACGACATGGACCGGCCCGGTTCTGATGGATCGGGCTTCGAGGGCGCGAAGTTCATGTGCAGCCCGCCGCCGCGCACGGTGGCCGACCATGCGGGCGTGTGGGCGATGATCCGGCGCGGGGTGCTGGACATGATCACCTCGGACCACTGCGCCTTCTCCTTCGAGGGAGTGCGGGGGAAGGCGAAGCACGGGCGCGATGCCGCCTTCGACGTGATCCCGAACGGCGTGCCCGGGCTGGCGGCGCGGCTGCCTCTCGTGTTCTCCGAGGGGGTGTCGAAGGGGCGCATCGACCTGCCGACCTTCGTGAAGCTGGTGGCGGAGAACCCGGCGCGCATCGCGGGGCTGTACCCCCGGAAGGGCGTGATCGCGGTGGGCAGCGACGCGGACCTGGTGCTGTGGGACGCGGAGCGGCCGGTGACGATCACCAACGCGCTGATGCAGCACGCGGTGGACTACACGCCCTATGAGGGGATGGAGGTGGTGGGATGGCCCGCCGCCACCATCCGGCGCGGCGAGGTGGTGATGCAGGACGACGCGGTGATCGCGCGCCCCGGCACTGGGCAGTGGCTGCCGCGGGGGCCGGGGGTGCGGTAGCAGCGGCGCTCAGCGCGGCGGCAGGAGGGCTTCCGAGAGGAGGCGGAAGGCGGCGGCGCGGTGGCTGATGGCGTGCTTAAGGGCCGGGTCCATCTCCGCGAAGGTTTGCGTGTCGCCGTCCGGGACGAACATGGGGTCGTAGCCGAAGCCCTTCTCCCCGCGCGGGGGCCAGACCCATTCGCCATGGGCCTCGCCGAGGAAGGATTCCACGTGGCCGTCCGGCCAGGCGAGGACGAGGGCGCAGGAGAACCAGGCCTTGCGGTCCGGGGAGTGGCGGGCGAGGCGCTCCACCTTCGCCATGGCCGCCGCGTAGTCGCGCGTGCCGTCCGGCTGCTCCGCCCAGTCCGCCGTGTAGACGCCGGGTGCGCCGTCCAGGGCGGCGACGGAGAAGCCGGAATCGTCGGCGAGGGCGACAATCCCGCTGGCGCGGGCGGCGGCCATGGCCTTGATCGTGGCGTTGCCGATGAAGGTGTTCTCCGTCTCCTCCGGCACGGGCAGGCCGAGGCTGCCGGCGGTGACCACCTCGATCGCGTGGTCGGCCAGCAGTGCGGCCACCTCCCGCGCCTTGCCGGCGTTGTGGGTGGCGAGGACGAGGCGCTTCTCCGTCAGCGGGCGGGTCATGCGCCGACGGCCTCGCGCTGGGCGGCGAAGAGGGTGTCCGTGCCCTGGCGGGCGAGGGCGATGAGGGAGGTCAGCTCCGTGTCGGTGAAGGGCGCGCCCTCCGCCGTGGCCTGCACCTCCACGATGCCGCCGCGGCCGGTGAGGACGAAGTTGCCGTCCGTGTGGGCGGCGCTGTCCTCGGCGTAGTCCAGGTCCAGCACGGGGACGCCGCCGTGGATGCCGCATGAGACGGCGGCCACCTGGTCCACCAGCGGGTTGCGGGCGATGATGTTGTTCCGCATCAGGTGCTGGAAGGCGAGGTGCAGGGCCACCCAGGCGCCGGTGATGGCGGCGCAGCGGGTGCCGCCATCGGCGGTCAGCACGTCGCAGTCCAGGGTGATCGTCATCTCGCCCATGGCCGCGCGGTCCGTCACAGCGCGGAGGGAACGGCCGATCAGGCGCTGGATCTCCTGCGTGCGGCCGGACTGCTTGCCGCGCGCCGCCTCGCGGTCGCCGCGCTTGTGGGTGGCGCGGGGGAGCATGCCGTACTCGGCCGTGACCCAGCCCTCGCCCTTGCCGCGCATGAAGGGGGGGACGCGCCCCTCCACGCTGGCTGTGCAGAGGACTTCGGTGACGCCCATGCGGATGAGGCAGGAGCCCTCCGCGTGGCGGGCGAAGCCGGGCTCGAGCTTCAGGTCCCGCAGCTGGTCGGGGGTGCGGCCGGAGGGGCGGAGTCCGCGGGGAGCGCCGAGGGGGGAAGCGCCGAGGGGGGACGCGCCGAGAGGGTCGGTGGGCATGGGCGGGCACTCTCCTGCGGGGGAGGCGGGAGGAACACGCCCGGCCCCTCGGCTGTCAACGTCCCCGCTGCCAACGTCTCGGCCGGAGTCTCCAGCTGGGAGCTCTCGCGCGCCACCTCGGCCGCGGCAAGTTCGCCGGGGGGCAGCCAGAGGGTCAGCATGGTGGCCCAGGCCCCCACGGAAGGAAGGCCGCGTCGGGATGCCGGTCCCCTTCGTGTCTCGCCCATCATGGCCTCCTCATCCCCTCATGGCATTGGGGCAGGGGGTTGAGACCGGAGGATGTCCGGCTCGTGACCGATTGTGGCGGGGGCGCCTTACGATTGGCTGACCGCGGGGGCGTGATGAGGGGCGGCCTTCGTTGACGCAACGGGGCCCGCTGCCTAGCTTTTCTGGTCCATTCCCAGCGGAGACGAAACCCCGAATGGGCGCCCAGCCCAACAGCCGCCCCGGGCCCGGACCGATCCGGGCCAGCGCCGCCCTGCCGGGCGCCGGTCCCCTGCTGCCGGGGCTGGACAACCGCAGCGCCTCCATCCTGCGCCAGGTGGTGGAGCTCTACGTCGAGACGGGGGAGCCGGTGGGCAGCCGCACCCTGTCGCGCCGGCTTCCCACTGCGCTTTCCCCGGCCACCATCCGCAACGCCATGGCGGACCTGGAGGAGGCGGGGCTGCTCTACGCGCCGCACACCTCCGCCGGGCGGCTGCCGACGGAGCGCGGGCTGCGGCTGTTCGTGGACGGGCTGCTGGAGTTCGGTGACCTGACCGAGGAGGAGCGGGAGGCGATCGCGGCGCGCTGCGCCGCCTCCGGCCGGTCCATGCAGGACACGCTGGCGGAGGCGGGGCAGATGCTGTCCGGCCTCGCCGGCGCGGCGGGGCTGGTGGTAGCGCCGAACGCGGAATCGGGCCTGCGCCACATCGAGTTCGTGGCCCTCGGCCCCGGCCGCGCCCTGGTGGTGCTGGTGGGCGAGCGCGGGCAGGTGGAGAACCGCATCATCGAGGTGCCCGCGGGCCTGCCGGCCGGCGCGCTGGCGCAGGCCGGGAACTACCTTAACACCCGGCTGAACGGGCGCACGCTGGAGGACACGCGGGCGGTGGTGGAGGCCGAGATCACGGCCAACCGCACGGCGCTGGACGCGCTGACGAACCAGGTGGTGCAGTCCGGCCTTGCCACCTGGGCGGGGGGTGGTGGCGGATCGCTGATCCTGCGCGGCCAGTCCCGCCTGCTGCAGAACCTGGACCAAGCGGCGCGGGTGGCGGAGATCCAGTCCCTGTTCGACCGGCTGGAGGCGCAGGAGACGATGCTGCGCCTGCTGGAGCTGGCCCAGCGCGGCCAGGGCGTGCAGATCTTCATCGGCGCCGAGAGCGGGGTCTTCGACACCGCCGGGCTCTCCATGGTGGTGGCGCCCTTCCGCAACGGGCAGGAGCGGATCGTGGGCGCGATCGGGGTGATCGGGCCGACGCGGATCAACTACGGGCGGGTGATCCCGGTGGTGGACTACACCGCCCAGGTGATCGGGCGGATGCTGGGGTAGGGCGGGACGGCCGGGAAGTCGAAGCCCCCCGGCCTCCCGCGCATCAGGACCGGCCGCGCAGCAGCTCGGCGTTGCGGTTGAGCAGGGTGGCCTTGCGGTACTGGGGGTCGTGCGTGATCTCCTCCCCCGCCCAGGGCGGCATGGGGATGGGCTGCTCGGGGTAGTCCAGCTCCACCTCCGCGAACTCGATGCCGGAGAGGGCGCCCTGGTGGACGTCGATCGCCCAGGTCAGGCCCTCATAGGGGACGATGTGGCGGACCTTCTCCACGTGCGGCATGCCGCAGAGGAGGAAGATCTCCTCCGCCTCGGCCAGCGGGATCTCGTACTCGAACTCGGCCCGGCTGATGCCCTCCCGCGGGCCCTTCACGGTGATCCAGGCGCGGTCCCCGCCGTGGCGGACGCGGACCTTGCCCTCACCGAACCGGGCCAGCAGGCCGTCCTTCAGGACGAGCGTCTCCACGACGCCGGCCTTCCAGCCGTCGCCCGCGAGGAGGAACTTCCGCTCGATTTCGGTAGCCATAACAAGGGGCCCTGTTCTCGAAGGCCCGCCATGTAGCGCAGCGGGCGGGCGATGGAACCCCCGAATCCCGAAATTGGGACCGGCCCGGCCGGGGCCGGGAGCCGGCAGGGCCTCAGCGGGTGCGGACCCAGCCCGCCTCCGCGAGGTCGGCCGGGCAGGCGCGGGCGGAGCCGTTGCGCAGCAGGGCCGGCGAGAGGGAGGCGTCCTCCGACGGCACCTCGCAGCGCGCGAACTGGCCGGTGGCGGTGTTGTGCACGTCGATCATCTGCACCCCGCCGCAGCCGGCGGCGGTGAGGGTGAGGAGGGCGAGGAGAACGCTTCTGGAAGCCATGGCCGGGTCTGTCCTTCGCTGTGCCTGTCGGCGGCGGCGCACCGGGCCTGGCCTGGGCGGCAGGCCCGCGCCGTCCTGCGGGGCATCCTATCCGGGTTCTCGGGGCCTGCCTTCCCCCTCCCGCCGGCCGGACCTGGGGTGCGGAGGAGCGGCGTTGACAGCGGGAAGGCCGGCATGATCCCGTTTCGACCCCGGCTCGGTAGTGCGGCCGGATGCCCGGAGGGGCGCCGGAGATTTCCGTGATCATGGCCATGCCCGCCGCGATGACCCGCCCTTCCGTCCGGCGCCGCCTCGCGGGGGCGCTGGCGCGCCGGCTCCGCGGCGCGCTGCTCCTCCTGCTGCTGCTGCCCGGCGCGGCGCTGGCGGCGGACCCGCCCGGGCCCGCCCAGCCGCGGCGGGTGGCGCTGGTGGTCGGGAACAGTGCCTACCGGAGCCTGGGGGCGCTGGCGAACCCGGCCAACGACGCGACGCTGATCGCCGGCACGCTCAGGGGGCTCGGCTTCTCTCTCGTCGGGGGCGGGCCGCAGCTGAACCTGGACAAGGCCGGGTTCGACCGGGCGGTGCAGGCGTTCGGCGCGGCGCTGCAGGAGGCCGATGTCGGCCTGTTCTACTACGCGGGACACGGGCTGCAGGTCGGCGGCACGAACTGGCTGGTGCCGGTGGGCGCCAACCCCACCGGTCCGCGGGACATCGACTTCCAGATGGTCGATGCCGAGCTGGTGCTGAAGCAGATGCAGTTCGCCCGGACGAAGCTGAACATCCTCATCCTCGATGCCTGCCGCAACAACCCGTTCGGCGGGCGCGGCCTGCGCTCCTCCGGCGGCGGGCTGGCCGAGATGCGGGCGCCGCAGGGCACGCTGATCGCCTACGCCACGCAGCCCGGCAACGTCGCGCAGGACGGGGCGGGGGCCAACAGCCCCTTCTCCTCGGCGCTGGCGACGACCCTGGTGCAGCCCGGGCTGGACGTGTTCCGCCTGTTCAACCAGGTCGGGCTGGCCGTGAAGCGGGAAACGGCGGGGGAGCAGCAGCCCTGGGTCTCCAGCTCCCCGATCGAGGGGGAGTTCTACTTCGCGGCCGCCCCCGGCGCGGCCGCGCCGCGGCCGGCCGCCGACCCGGACCAGCTGTTCTGGCAGTCCGTGGCGGAGAGCAACCGGCCCGCGGAGTACCGCGCCTACCTCTCGCAGTTCCCCCAGGGGCGCTACGCCGAGCTTGCCCGCGCGCGGCTGGCGCCGCCGGAGATGCCGCAGATGCCGGGCAAGCCGGAGGCGCTGGCGGCGCTGCCCTCCTTCCGGCCGGGGCGGCCGGCCCCACCCTCCCGGCCGCCCGCGGAGGCCGCGCCGAGCCTGTTCATGGCGGGGGTGGAGGCGCTGAACAGGGCCGGGCGCGCGGGCGAGCACGGCTACCTCTCCTACGCGCGGGAGTTCAGCCCGGAGCGCGGCCCGACCGGCCGGGAAACCTCGGTGAGCTTCCGCAACGTCTTCGGCCCGACCGAGCGGGAGGCGCTGCGCCAGCTCTCCCGCGCGCTGGCGGAGGGAGGGGGTGGCGCCGGATCCGCCGCCTTCGCCGACATCACCGAGCCCCTGGCGCTTCCCCGCGCGCCGCAAGGTGGCCGGCCCCCGGCCGCGCCCGCCGAGCCCCTGCCCGCCGCCGCCGAGCGCTTCGTGGCAGCCGCGAACGCGCTGATGGCGGTGCTGGACCAGGCGCGCCCCTATTACGAGAACAGCAACTTCCTGGACGACCGCTTCGCGCGCGGCCGCGCCATGCACCCCGGCATCATCACCGCCTACCGGGACTTCCTGGCCGCGCGCCTCGGGCTGACGGAGGCCCTGCGCGCCCTGGTGCCGGCGGAGCGCGAGACCTTCCTGAACGGGGCGCGGCCGGAGATGCGGCCCGTGCAGGCGCTGGTCCAGCGCAACCTGACCCAGGGCCGGCAGCTGCTGGGCTTCATCGTGGCCGGGCTGGACGGGGGCAGGGACCCACGCGGCCTCGACGCGGGCCGGCTGCAGGCGGAGATCGACCTCTTCGAGCGCGGCCTGAACGAGCTGCAGGCCCGCGTGCGCGACGGCGACGGCGGCGTCAGCGAGGCGGCGTTCGGCACGGGCGGCGCGATCCGCATCAAGGGCTACCTGGAGAATGCCGGGGGGTTCCTGACCGTGTCGCGCTACCTGCTCCGGCAGGTCCGCGCCCGGCAGGCGCCCGACTCCCTCTATTTCAGCTTCCGGACGGGGTACGAGAACGACGTCGTGTCCCGCTTCAACAACCTCGTCGGGTCGGCGAACCTTCTCAGCGGGGCTTGACCTCTGCGGGGCTTCGGGCCTTGCGGTGGCGGTCCGTGGCCAGGGAGAGGAAGAAGGAATTCTTCCTCTCCCCGGACTCCTCACCATCATCTTCTTCTAGGCTTTGGCCTTTGCCCGGCTGACGGTGCGCCTCGGCTCGTGGAGCCGAGGCGACTGCGGGGGCAGGTCCCGGCGCCGATCGTAGAGGGTTGACGGGGCAGGTCAGTTCGGCGGCAGCCCGATGCAGGTCCAGGAGGCTCAGCCTCCTGGTGGGGGTTCCAGGGGGCAAGGCCCCCTGGCTCCGGACCTGTCAGGACGAGGAGGGGCGGTCAGAGCCCGCGCGTGTTCACCGTGACGGCGTAGAGGGAGCGGGAGGCGGTGATGAAGAGGCGGTTGCGGAGCCGGCCGCCGAAGCAGAGGTTGGCGGCGCGCTCGGGCAGCTCGATATGGCCGATAGGCGCGCCGGCGGCGTTGAAGATCCGCACCCCGTCCTGCTCCGGCGTGCCCATGCCCCAGCCGCACCAGAGGTTGCCGTCCTCGTCCACGCGGAAGCCGTCCGGGGTGCCGCCGGGCTCGGCGGTGATGAAGTCGCGGCGGTTGGAGAGGCGGTTGTTCGCGCCGACGTCGAAGGCGAGGATCTTGCGGGGGTTGGTCCGGCTCTCCACCACGTAGAGGATGGACTCGCCGGGGGAGAAGGCGAGGCCGTTCGGGCCCTCGATGCCTTCCGCCGCCACCTCCAGCGTGCCGCGGGCGGGGTCGGCGCAGTAGAGGTTCTGGGGGAGTTCCTGCTCCGCCCGCTCCCCCTCGTTGTCGGAGAGGATGCCGAAGGGCGGGTCGGAGAACCAGATCGTGCCGTCGGACTTCACCACCACGTCGTTGGGGGAGTTCAGGCGCTTGCCCTGGTAGGCTTCCGCGATGACGGTGATGCGGCCGTCATGCTCCGTGCGGGTCACGCGGCGCGTCAGGTGCTCGCAGGTGATGAGGCGGCCTTCCCGGTCCCGGGCGTTGCCGTTCGCGAAGTTGGACGGGGCGCGGAAGACGGTGGTGGCGCCGGTGGCCTCGTCCCAGCGGAGGATGCGGTTCTCCGCCACGTCGGACCACAGCAGGCAGCGGTGGTCGCCGAACCAGACCGGGCCTTCGCCCCAGCGCGTGCCGCCGGTGAGCTTCTGCACGGGGGCGTTCATCAAGCGGTAGCGGGCGAAGGAGGGGTCCAGGTCCCGCAGCCGGGGGTCGGGGTAGCGGGCCGTGGGGGTCCAGGGCGCCTCGTTGGCCGTGGATGAAGAATGGGCCGGGGCGGCGAAGGGCGATTCCATTTGGGGAGGCTGCAAGGGGCCGCAACCCGCCGCAAGTCCCCCCGTTGGGAACCCACATACCCCAACAGGAGGCGACACGATGCGTGGTATTCTTCTCTGGCTGATCGGCATCCCCATCCCCGTCATCATCCTGCTCTGGCTTTTCGGCGTCCTGAGCTAGGCCGGGACGGGGCTGCCCCGGCACGGGGGCGCCCTGACGAGGCCGTACTTGGCGCGGCCGTACTTGACGAGGCCGTATCGGAGTGGCCGCCCCGGCAAGCGGGGCGGCTTTTCTTTTGGGCCGGGCTCCTTTACTCCCAGGGCTCCTTTGCTCGTGGGGCCCCTTGCCCGTGGACGCCCCACCCAACTTGCCGAGAGAAGCCATGTCCCAGGATCGTGTCGTGCCCGTGGTCCTGTCGGGCGGCGTCGGCACCCGTCTCTGGCCGCTGTCGCGGGAGGGGTTCCCCAAGCAGTTCTGGCCGCTGATCTCGGATGCCAGCATGTTGCAGGAGACGGTGGCGCGCGGCACCGGGCCGGACTTCGCGCCGCCGATGGTGGTCTGCGCCGAGGCGCACCGCTTCCTGGTGGCCGAGCAGCTCCGTGACGCCGGGGTGGCCGTCGGGTCCGGTGGGGCGCGGATCGTGCTGGAGCCGGCGGCGCGCAACTCCGCCCCCGCCATCGCGGCCGCCGCCGTGCTGGCGGCGGAGGAGAGCCCGCACGCCCTTCTCTGGGTCATGCCCTCCGATCACGTGGTGAAGGATCTGCCGGCGCTGCACGCGGCGCTGGGCCTGGCCTGCGCGGCCGCGAAGTCCGGGCGGATCGTCACCTTCGGGATGCGGCCGGGGAGCCCGGAGACGGGGTTCGGCTACATCGAGGCCGGGGCGCCGCTGGCCGAGGCGCCGGGAGTTTCCGCCATCGCCTCCTTCGTGGAGAAGCCGGATCTGGCGCGGGCGCAGGCCTTCCTCGAGGGCGGCAAGCACCTGTGGAACGCCGGCATGTTCGTCGCCTCCGCCTCCACCCTGCTGGCGGAGCTGGAGCGGCTGCAGCCGGAGCTGGTGGCCTCCGTCCGCGCGGCGGTGGAGGATGCGACGCGGGACCTGGACTTCGTGCGGCTGGGGGCGGGCTTCGCGGAGAGCCCGAACATCTCCATCGACTACGCGGTGATGGAGAAGACGGCGCACGCGGCGGTGGTGCCGGCGGATATCGGCTGGTCCGATGTCGGGTCCTGGGACGCGCTGTGGCAGGCGAGCCCGAAGGACGCGGCGGGGAACGCCACCCACGGGCCGGTGGAGCTGCTGGACTCGAAGGGCTGCTACGTGCGGTCCGAGGGCATCCTGACCACCGTCGTCGGCCTGACCGATGTGGTGCTGGTGACCACCGAGGACGCGGTGCTGGCCCTGCCGCGCGACCGCGCGCAGGACGTGAAGAAGCTGGTGGACCAGCTGAAGGCGAAGAAGCGGCCGGAGGCCGGCGCGCACCGCCGCATGTACCGCCCCTGGGGCCACTACGAGGGGCTGATCCAGGGCGAGCGCTTCCAGGTGAAGAAGATCCTGGTGCGGCCGGGGCAGAAGCTCTCCCTCCAGAAGCACTTCCACCGCGCGGAGCACTGGGTGGTGGTGAACGGCACCGCGATCGTGGAGCGCGACGCGGAGAAGATTCTGCTGCGGGAGAACGAGTCCGTGTACCTGCCGTTGGGCTGCGTGCACCGGATGGAGAACCCCGGGATGATCCCGCTGACGCTGATCGAGGTGCAGTCCGGGTCCTATCTCGGCGAGGATGACATCGTGCGGTTCGAGGACACCTACGGGCGGGTCTGAGGCGGCGCACCGGCGGCCCCCAGGGGGAGAGAAGGAATTCTCTCCCCCTGGAACCCCCTCTCATCTTCTTCTATCGGGCTGCCGCGGAATGTTCGGCTGGCCCGCGAGGCAGTGACCTTGATGGAGTGGCGGCGCGGGCCGCCATGTCCCGCGCCGGGCGGCGTGGCCGCCCGGCGAGCCGCAGGCTCCGCATTCCGCGGCAGCCCCTCAGAAAGAGATGAGGGTGGGGGTTCCAGGGGGAGGGAGAATTCCTTCTCCCTCCCCCCGGGGCCGCCCGCGTGCCCGTTGTCATTTCCAGCGCCCCGGACAGGATGGCCCGCATGGACGCGCCCGCCCGAACCATTCCGCAGAGCCCCCGTGCCGAGGCGACGCGCCAGCGCATCCTGGACGCTGCCCTGGCCGAGTTCGCCGCGCACGGGCTGGCGGGCGCGCGGGTGGACGAGATCGCGGCGCGGGCGGGCGCGAACAAGCGGATGCTCTACGCCTATTTCGGCAACAAGGAGGAGCTGTGGGTGGCGGTGCTGGAGGCCGCCTACGCCCATAAGCGCGCGGAGGAGCGGGCGCTGCAGGTGGACGGGCTGCCGCCGGCGGAGGCGATGGCGGGGCTGGTGCGGTTCAACCTGCGCTACACGGCGCGGCACCCGGAATTCGTGGCGCTGCTGAACCAGGAGAACATGCACCGGGCGGCGTATCTAGCGCGGAGCGAGCGGGTGCCGGCGCTCTACTCGCCCCTACTGGAGTCGTTGAGCGAAGTGCTGCGGCGCGGGGCGGAGGGCGGGGTGTTCCGCGCGGGGGTGGAGCCGATGCAGGCCTACATCACGCTTGTGTCGCTGGGGCACTTCTACGTGTCCAATCTGCACACCCTCTCCGCGATCTTCGGGGCGGGGCTGGGGGCGGAGGCAGCGATCGAGGCGCGGGAGGCGCACGCGGTGGAGGTGGTGCTGGGCTGGCTGCGGCCCTGACGGGGCCGCGTGACCTGTCGGCATGACGGGGACGCTTGACGCGGGGTGCCCGGAGCGGCTTAGGTAACCACGTGGTTACCTGAGAAGTTCCGGGGAGGAAGCGCGTATGGCGCAGCGGCGTATCGGCCTGATCATGCACGGCGTGACGGGGCGGATGGGGATGAACCAGCACCTGATCCGCTCCATCGCGGCGATCCGCCGGGAAGGGGGCGTGGCGCTGCCGAACGGGGACCGGATCATGCCGGACCCGATCATCGTGGGGCGCAACCGGGAGAAGCTGGAGGCGCTGGCGAAGGCGCATGGTGTGGAGCGGGTCGGCACGGACCTGGACGCCGCGCTCGCCAACCCGGACGACACCATCTTCTTCGACGCGGCCACGACGACCATGCGCGCCGCCCTGCTGAAGAAGGCGATCGCGGCCGGCAAGCACGTCTACTCCGAGAAGCCGACGGCGGAGAACCTGGACGACGCCATGGACCTGGTGCGCGCGGCCAAGGCCGCCGGCATCAAGCACGGCGTGGTGCAGGACAAGCTGTTCCTGCCGGGGCTGCGCAAGATGAAGATGGTGATCGACAGCGGGTTCCTCGGCCGCATCCTCTCGGTTCGCGGCGAGTTCGGATACTGGGTCTTCGAGGGCGACCTGCAGCCGACGCAGCGGCCGAGCTGGAACTACAAGAAGAACGAGGGCGGCGGCATCATCCTCGATATGCTCTGCCACTGGCGCTACGTGCTGGACAACACCTTCGGCGAGACGAAGTCGGTCTCCTGCCTCGGCGCCACGCATATCCCCGTGCGCTACGACGAGAACGACAAGCCCTACGACGCGGACACGGACGACGCGGCCTACGCCACCTTCGAGCTGGAGGGCGGGATCGTCGCGCAGATCAACTCCTCCTGGGCCACGCGCGTGCGGCGCGACGACCTCGTGACCTTCCACGTGGACGGCACGCACGGTTCGGCGGTGTGCGGGCTGACGGATTGCTGGACGCAGGCGCGGGTGAGCACGCCCAAGCCCGTGTGGAACCCGGACGTGCCGCAGACCATCAACTTCTACGAGGGCTGGCAGAAGGTGCCGGACACCCAGCCCTACCCGAACGGCTTCCGCGTGCAGTGGGAGGAGTTCCTGAAGTACGTGGCGGGCGAGCGGGCGGACTACCCCTGGGACCTGCTGGCGGCGGCGAAGGGCGTGCAGCTGGCCGAGGCCGGGCTGCAGTCCTGGGCGGAGCGGCGCTGGATCGACCTGCCGAAGCTGGAGGCGTGACGATGCCGACGCTGAACCTGCCGACGGCCGGCGGCGCGATCGAGGCCTACACCACCGGCGCGCCGGGGAATTTTGCGGTGGCGAAGCCGCCCTATCCGCGCGTGGCCTATGCGGCCGCGCATGTGGTGGCGGATGCGCTGGCGGAGCAGGATCCGTGGCTGGACGTGAAGGTCGATTGGGACCGGACCATCGCCTTCCGCCGGCACCTCTGGTCCCTCGGGCTGGGCGTCGCGGAGGCGATGGACACGGCGCAGCGCGGGATGGGGCTGGACTGGGGCGGGGCGCAGGAGCTGATCCGGCGCTCGCTCGACGCGGCGAAGGACTTTCCGGACGCAGTGATCGCCAGCGGCGCGGGGACGGACCATTTGGCGCCCTCGCCGGACGTGACGGTGGACGACGTGATCCGCGCCTATGAGGAGCAGTGCGCGGCCGTGGAGGGCATGGGCGGGCGCATCATCCTGATGGCGTCGCGCGCGCTGGCGAAGGCGGCGAAGTCGCCGGACGACTACGTGCGGGTGTACGACCGCGTGCTCTCCTCCGTGCGACAGCCCGTGGTCATCCACTGGCTGGGCGAGATGTTCGACCCGGCGCTGGAGGGCTACTGGGGCCACCACGACCACATGGCGGCGATGGAGGTGGCGCTGGACGTCATCGCCTCGCACGCGGACAAGGTGGATGGCGTGAAGATCTCGCTTCTGGACGATCAGAAGGAGGTCTCCATGCGGCGGCGCCTGCCGAAGGGCGTCCGCATGTACACCGGCGACGACTTCAACTACGCGGAGCTGATCGCGGGGGATGCGGAGGGGCATTCGGACGCGCTGCTCGGCATCTTCGATCCGATCGCGCCGGCGGTGGGCGGGGCTCTGGCCGCGCTCTCGCGCAACGACCTCTCGACCTTCCACGAGATCCTGGCGCCGACCGTCCCGCTCTCCCGCCACATCTTCAAGGCGCCGACGCGGTTCTACAAGACGGGCGTGGTGTTCATGGCCTGGCTGAACGGGCACCAGGACCACTTCGTGATGGTGGGCGGGCAGCAGTCCACGCGCTCCATCCAGCACTTCGCGGAGCTGTTCCGGTTGGCGGATAAGGCGGGGCTGCTCTCCGATCCGGATCGCGCGGCGGCGCGCATGAAGTCGCTGCTCGCGACCCACGGGGTGGCGTGATGGGGGTTGCGGGACCGCTCTCCCTCAACACCGTCACGGTGAAGGAGAAGTGGGGGCTGGCGGAGTGCATCGAGGGGTGCGCGCGCCACGGGATCGCCGGCATCTCGCCCTGGCGCGACGTGCTGCAGGCGATGGGGGTGGAGAAGGCGGCGCGGGCGATCCGTGATGCCGGGCTCTCCGTTTCCGGGCTGTGCCGCGGGGGGATGTTCCCGGCGGCCGATGCCGCGGGGCGTGCGGCGGCAATCGAGGACAACCGCCGCGCCATCGCGGAGGCGCATGCCCTCAGCGCCGCCTGCTTGGTGATGGTGTGCGGCGGGCTGCCGGCCGGGTCCAAGGACCTGGACGGGGCGCGCCACATGGTGCGGGACGGGTTGCACGCCATCATGGAAGAGGCGCGCGCGGCGGGCGTGACGATCGCGCTGGAGCCGCTGCACCCCATGACCTGCGCGGACCGTTCCGTGCTCTCCACGCTCGGGCAGGCGCTGGACCTGTGCGACGAACTGGGGGCAGGCAGCGGCGTGGCGCTGGACGTGTACCACGTGTGGTGGGACCCGGCGCTGCGGGCGGGGATCGAGCGCGCGGGCAAGCGGATCGCCGCCTTCCATGTCTGCGACTGGCTGGTGCCGACCACCGACACGGTGTTCGACCGCGGCCTGCCCGGTGAGGGCGTGATCGACATCCCCGGCATCCGCGCGATGGTCGAGGCGGGGGGCTATCGCGGCCATACCGAGGTCGAGATCCTCTCCCGCCGCTGGTGGGCGGCCGATCCGGACGAGGTGCTCGAAAACATCAAGCGGAGACACGCCTCCGACTGTTAGCGTGCGTGAAAAGAAACCGGGGAAACACAAGAATGAACATCGGCCGACGTCATCTTCTCGGCGCTTCCGCATCGCTCCTCGCCGCCCCCGCGCTCGCGCAGGCGGAATGGGCGCCCAGCCGCCCGATCCGCTTCATCATCCCCTTCGCCGCCGGCGGCGCGACGGACGTGGTGGCGCGCGTGCTGGCGGACCGCATGGGCGAGCGGCTGGGCCAGGCCGTGGTGGTGGAGAACCGCGCGGGATCGGGCGGCAACATCGGGATGGAGAACGCCGCGCGCTCCGCCGCCGACGGCACCACCATCGTCATGGGCACCACGGGCACGCTGACGATCAACGGGCACCTCTACGCCAACACCGGCTTCGACGCGGCGAAGGACTTCGCCCCGGTGGGCATGGCCTTCGCCACGGACCACGTGCTGATCGTGAACGAGCGCGTGCCCGCCCGCACGGCGCAGGAGTTCATCGCCTACCTGCGGGAGAACCCGGGCAAGGTGAGCTTCGGCACGGCCGGCGCCGGCTCCTCCACCCACATGGTGGCGGAGCTGTTCCGGCTGGCCGCCCGGGTGGACGTGACGCACGTGCCCTACCGCGGCAGCGCCCCGGCGCTGAACGACACGGTGGCGGGGAACGTGCAGTTCATGCTGGACCAGCTCCCCTCCGCCATCGGCATGGTCCAGGGCAACAAGGTGCGGGCGCTGGCGACCACCGGCCCGAACCGTTCGCTGCCCGAGGTGCCGACGATGAAGGAGATCGGGCTGCCCGCGGCCGAGGCCACCTCCTGGGGCGCGGTGCTGGCGCCGGCCGGCACGCCGGCGCCGGTGGTGGGCCGCCTCAACGCGATCCTGCGCGAGGCGCTGGCGGATCCGGCGATCCAGCAGCGGTTGAAGGCGGCGGGGGCGGATGCGGTGTCCTCCACGCCCGACGAGCTGAAGGCGAGGATGGCGCAGGAGACGGAGACCTGGGGGCGCGTGGTGCGCGAGGCGAAGATCACCGTGAACTGAGCGAGGTGCCAGGGCGGGGGGGCGCGGTTGCTCCCACGCCTCGGCGGTGCCCCGCCACCCGGGCTGCCGAACTGCGGCCCGGGTGGCCTGCCCTTGTGGCGGGTGCGAGTGTTGCCCGATGAGAACGCGCCCTCTCGGCCGTCGCGCCGCCCTCGCCACCCCCCTCCTGGCCTTCATCCCCGGCGCGCGTGCGCAGTCCACGGGCGAGGGGCTTCGGGGCGGCCTCCTCGCCCTGCATCGCGCCGCATCCCATCGCGGCCTGACCGGAAGCTGGGACCGGCCGGGCGTTCCCATCCGCGCCGATCTGCTTCCGCCGGCCGGGGAAGCGCACGTGGCCGCGGCCGAGGCCCGGATGGGGCGACCCATGCCGCCGGGGCTGCGGCACTTCTTCCGGGAGGTCACGGCCGGGCTCGATGTCGCCTGGATGCTGCCGGGACGCCGACGGGTCACCGCCATGGGCCTTGCCCGCGTGGAGTACGCGGCCGTGCCCCCGCCGCCCTTCGGCAGACCGGGGCCGCCGCCCGATCCGGTCATCAACGCCGGCGGCCTGCGGATCGCCCTCGATGATGCCGAGGCGCTGGGGGGCGAGTGGCGGCAGTGGCGCGATGCCCGGCGGGAGTCGGAGAGGGGGGCGGCCGATCCCGCCGAGCGCGCCCATCACCGCTACCACGCCGAGGTCTGGGAGCGCGGCTATCCCATCGCCCGCACCATGGGCGGCGACATCGTGGCCGTGGACACGGCGGACACGGCGGAGCGGCTGATGGTGCTGCGCCACGACGGCGACGACGCGCCCGCGCTCCTGCTCGGGCAGGATCTTCGGGTGCATCTGGCGCAGCAGGCGCGCCTTCTTTTCCCGGGCTTCGAGACCTACCGGATGGAGCTCTTCGCCGATGACGGGCAGGGCAGGGACGCGGTCGCGGCCTTCGCGCCGGGCGTGGACGCGCTGGTCCGGGACCACGGCCTGTTCCTGCCGCAGCCCTGCGTGCTGGACGCGGACGGGGCCAATGCCCTGGCCTGGCGCGCCTGGATGGGCGTGTGATCGCGAGGGCGGGGAAGGGGCGTTGGGCCGGCGGCCGGCCGTTCGCGATCAGCGCGCGAAGTCCGCCACCCCGCGCCGCACGGCGTCCGCGCGCCCGGCGCGGGTGACTTCCCACAGCGGGTTGTCCACGGCCAGGCGCTGGCCGCCGTCGCGCTGCACGGGGCGGATCACGGCGGTGCCCGTGCCGCGGGAATCCGTGCCGAAGAGGGAGAGGGGGACGCGGACGTAGATGCCCTTGTCGAAGGATCCCTCGCCGAAGCGGGAGAAGGGGACGTTGGTGAAGGTGGCGAAGCCGCCGACCTCGATGCCGCTGTCGAAGCGCCGGCCCATCTCGATCGTGGCGCCCCAGTCGCCGGCCAGGTAGCGGCCCGCGCGGAGGATGCCGTAGAGGTTCCAGACCGGAAGGTCGGCGTAGAGCGAGAGGTGGCCGGTGGCCACGTTGTAGTTGCGGAAGGCGAAGAGGCCCTTCGTGTCGCGCTGCTGGACGAAGTTCAGGTCCAGCCCGATGGCGAGGCCGCGGTCGGCGGGGCGCCACAGCACCTCGGCGGAGACGCCGCCGAACATAGGTTCCAGCAGGCCGGCGGTGGCGCGGGCGAAGGTGTCGGGGGCGAGGTTCCAGACGCGCTCGGCGTAGAGGCCGGGGATCGAGGTCTTCCCGTCGCGCGCGTAGAGGGCGTAGTCGCTGCGGACGCGGGGGAGCCGGCTGTCCGAGGGCAGGCCGCGGTCGAGGTTGCCGAAGACCGCCTGCTGCAGCGCGCCGGCGGCGCTGATGCCGTGGCCGAACTCCACGCGGGCGCCCGCGGCGGCGGCGCCCTGGTAGCGGAGCGTGCGGGAGGGATCGCCGAGCTGGAGGTTCAGCCGGGGCTCCAGCACAAGGTCCCAACTCGGGCCGGGCTCGGTGAAGGCGCCGGGCCAGTCCTGCGTGAAGTCCGGGCCGGTGGCGGGGAGGAGGGTGGTGGCGGACCAGGCCTCCTCGACGCTGCCGAAGGGGGTGGCGGCCGCTTCCAGCGCCTGGCGCGGGATGAGGATGGCGCCCGTCTCCGCTCCCGCCTGCCACCAGGAGAGGCGGAGGGATTCCACGCCGGGTGGCAGGATGCCGTTCACGGCGCGCAGCACGCGGGAGGCGACGCCGGGTAGGGTGCGCTGGTTGCCGTCGGAGACGGCGATGCGGGCCTCGATGCCGCGCTCCTCGTAGGCGAGGGGGCGGAAGCCGGCTTGCCGCAGGGCGTCGAAGACCGTGCGGGCGCGCCCGTCCTCATCCCCCGCGGGAGGCTGGCGGGCGGGCATGGCGGGCACCGGGCGCAGGCGTGGGGCCTGGGGCGGGTTCGCCGGGTCCATGCGGAGGGAGACGCGCACCAGCGCGTCCGTGCCGTGCACGAAGGCGAGGGAGGCGTCCACGTACTCGCCCTGCCACTGCAGGCCGAGGTTGACGGGGCTGCGGGCGCGGCCGCGAAGGCTGTCCCGGCGCGCGGGGTAGCCGCCGCGCTCGTCGCGCAGGGCGTCGCCGGACCACTCGGCCTTGGCGCGCAGGCCGTCGAGGGTGCCCCAGGGCGTCTCCAGCGGCGGGATGCTGTACTCCACCCCGCCGAAAGGGGAGACGTCCTCGCCCCGAAAGAAGTCCAGGCGCGGGGTGCCGCCGCGGCCGACATCGCGCGGGCGGGTGCGGAAGCGGTCGGAGAGGTCGGCCAGCGGGTTGTTCAGCACTCCCCGGGTGCCGAGCCGGCCCCATCCCAGCCCGAGGGAGACGTCCAGCGGCCCCCAGCGGCGGGAGGCGACGAGGTATTCCCCGCCGTAGATCCCGGTGCCGATCACGTCCTGCAGCCCCACCGCCACGGCGGGGTTCCACGGGCCTTCCTCCAGCAGGCGCAGCTTCACGTCGAAGGCGCGGTCCGTGGTGCTGCCGCGGCCGGTGGTGGCGTTCAGGCGCTCCGTCAGGCGAAAGGTGGTTTCCAGGAAGGGCAGGGCCTGGAAGTTCGCGAACCAGAAGCGGCGCTGGTGCCGGTAGGTGCCGCCGGCCTCCAGCGTGCCGTCCTCGCGGAAGCGGGCGTTCCGCGTCTCGACCAGCCCGGCGCCACCGAAGCTGCCGCCCGTGGCCGGTATCTCTTCCCCGCCCGCGGGCAGGGCGAGGGGGCCGAGCAGCAGGGCGAGCCGGGCAGCGCGCATCGGCAGGATTACGTTAGGGTTGATCGCATTTTCGTGAGGTGTTTGATCTGCGGCCATGGCGAAGGCAAGGCGGAACGCATCGGCCGCGCACGGAATCCGGAGCATGGACACCGGCCGGACACGCTCCCAGGATCGGGCCATGACCTTCTCGCTCCTCGGCCGCTGCGCGCGCACGGGCATGATCGGCGCGGCGGGCGCCACCTCCGACCTCGCCGTCGGGGCGCGCATCCAGCACGTGGTACCGGGCATCGGGGCGGTGCTGACGCAGCACCGGACCGATCCGCGCCTGGGGCCGCGCGGGCTGGCGCTGCTGCGAAGCGGCTGCACGGCGGAGGCGACGGTGGCGGCGCTGGTGGCCTCCACGCCCCACGCCGAGTGGCGGCAGCTCGCCGCGCTGGACGCGGCCGGGGGCACGGCGCACCACCACGGGGCGCGGGTGAAGCCGGAGCGGGAAGCGGCCCACGGGCGGGACTGCGTGGCGCTGGGCAACATCCTGGCGAGCGAGGCGGTGCCGGCGGCGATGGTGCGGGGCTTCGAGGCGGATCCCGGGGCGCCGCTGGGGGACCGGCTGCTGGCGGCGCTGGCGGCGGGCGAGGCGGCGGGGGGCGAGCACGGGCCGGTCCTCTCGGCCGTGCTGGAGGTCTGGGGGGAGGAGGACTTCGCGCTGGCCGACCTGCGGGTGGACCGCGCGACCGATCCGGTCGCGGAGCTGGCCGGGCTGTGGCGGGACTGGGCGCCGAAGATCGACGAGTTCGTGCTGCGGGTGCTGGACCCGGATCGGGCGCGGGGCGGGGCCGCCGGCTCGCTCCCCGCGCAGGGGGGCGCCGCTTGAGGCGCCGTGACATCGCCGCGGGAGTTGGGGCCGGGATCGGCGCCGCCTCCCTTTCAGCCGGAGCTCCCATGGCCCAGGACGCCGGCCCGCCCCCGATGATCGGCGCCATCACCGAGGTGCCGGGCATCCGCGTCGGCCACTTCACGGAGGCGCGGCGGCCGACGGGCTGCACCGTGATCCTGGCGGAGGAGGGCGCGGTGGCCGGTGTGGACGTGCGCGGGGCCGCCCCGGGCACGCGGGAGACGGACCTGCTGGACCCCGCCAACCTCGTGGAGAGGGTGCACGCCGTGCTGCTCTCCGGCGGCTCCGCCTTCGGGCTGGACGCGGCGTCGGGGGTGATGCGCTGGCTGGAGGAGAGGGGAATCGGCTTCGCGGCCGGGCCGGCGCGGGTGCCGATCGTGCCGGCGGCGGTGCTGTTCGACCTGGCCGTGGGGGATCACCGGATCCGCCCGGACGCGGCGGCGGGCTACGCGGCCTGCGAGGCGGCCTCGGCCGAGGCGCCGGCGGAGGGCAGCGTGGGGGCCGGCACCGGGGCGACGGTGGGCAAGCTCTACGGCATGGCGCGGGCCATGAAGGGCGGGATCGGCACGGCCTCGGTGCGGGTGGGGGCGATCACCGTGGGCGCGATCGTGGCGGTGAACGCGGTGGGGGACGTGATCGACCCGCGCACCGGCGCCGTGCTGGCCGGCGCGCGGGACGCGGAGGGGCGGCGCCCCATCGGCGCGACGGAGGCGGTGCTGCGGGGCGAGCTGCCGCCGCCGATGCAGGCGGGCATGGCCACCACCATCGGCGTGGTGGCGACGGATGCCACCCTGACGAAGGCACAGTGCCGGCGCCTGGCCGGGGCCGCACATGACGGGCTGGCCCGCAGCATCGACCCCATCCACACCATGTCCGACGGGGACACGATCTTCGCCCTGGCGACCGGAAGGAGCGGGCTGCCGGGGAACATGATGGCGCTGGGCGCGATCGTGCCGCGGGTGATGGCGGCGGCGGTGCAGCGCGCCGTGCGGGCCGCCCGGGCGGTGGGGGGAAGCCCGCCGGGAATGCTGGAGCTGGGCTAGGGGCCGTTCCCGGCCGGGGCTGCCGCGCCCCGCCCGGCCCTCGCGCCCCCGCCCCTCAGGTGCTGGCGCTGGTGCCCCAGCCGCGCTGCCGGCGCCGCCGCCCGACGAGGAAGGCGACCACCGCCGCGATCGCGAGGAGGACGATCATGACGATCGGCGGCTGGGAGAAGCTGTCCGGCCAGACATAGGGGATCACCGCCAGCAGGACGAGGAAGATGACGATACCGACGACGCTGCGGAGCATGGTCCGGGTTCCCTAGCCCATGTGCTGGCCGAGGAAGGCGAGGGCACGCCCCTCCGCCAGCTCGGTTGCCGCCGGATCGTAGCTGCCGCGGTCCTCGCAGGCAAAGCCGTGGCCGGCGCCGGGATAAACGAAGACCTCCACGCCGGGCTGCGCCTGCCGCACCAGCTCCACGTCCGAGAGGGGAATGCTCCCGTCCTCCGCCCCGAAATGGAGCTGAACCGGGCAGTTCGGCGCTTCCGTCCGCGTTCCCGCGATGCCGCCGCCGTAGTAGCCGACCGCGGCGCGGAAGGCGCGGGAGCGGGTGGCGCCCCACCAGGCGATCGTGCCGCCCCAGCAGTAGCCGATGATGCCGCGCGCGGCGCCGGCCGGCAGGGCGGCCGCCGCGGCCTCCACGTCCAGCATCACCTTGTCGTCCGGGACCATCTTCCGCAGCGCCAGGCCGCGGTCCCGGTCCGCCGCCTCGTAGCCGAGCTCCACGCCGCGCTCCGCCCGGTCGAACAGGGCGGGGGTGATCACGGCCCAGCCGAGGCTTCCCAGATGGTCGGACAGGCGCCGCATGTGGGGGTTCACCCCGAAGATCTCCTGCACCACCACCAGCGCGCGGGCCGCGTCCGCGGGACCGGCCCGCCAGGCCGAGAGGCGGTGGCCGTCGGCGGCGGTCAACTCGATCTGCATGATGGCATCCCCGGAAGCGCGCGCTATCCTGCGGCCATGGCCGAGATCGTCAACCTGAACCGGGCCCGAAAGGCGCGCGACCGCGCGGCGGCGGAGACAGAGGCGGCGGCCAACCGCGCGGCCCACGGGCGCACCCGGGCGGAACGGGCGAAGGACGCCGAGGCGAAGGCGAAACGGGACGCGCTGCTGGACGGGGCGCGGCTGGAGAAGCCGGGCGGAGAGTGAAACCGGTGCGGTCGGGGTGCTGCCGGGTCCGGAACCAGGGGGCGCCGCCCCCTGGAACCCCCGCCAAGGGCCTGAGGCCCCTGGACCCCCATCTGGCTGCCGCCGCGCCGTCCTGGGACGGTATTTCTGCGGGACAGGCCCCTTCCTGCCCTGTAAGTCGCCTCGGGTCATCGACCCGAGGCGCACCGGCAGCAGGGTGAGACCAAAGCCTAGAAGAAGATGATGGTGAGGGGTCCGGGGAAAGGAAGAATTCCTTCTTCCTCTCCCCGGGACATCCCGTCAGCCCTCCTTCTTGGCGACCAGCCCACGCACCTCGTCCATGGCGTCCGAGAAGCGCCGGTTCAGCACCGTCAGCGCCTCGGAGTTGGACTTCTGGATGAGGTCGGCCAGCTCCTTCATGTTCGTCACGGCCTTCTCGTAGCTGGACTTCAGCATCTCGGCCTGCTTGGCCGCCTGGTCCTGGGGCGTCCCGGTGGTGGCGCCGCGGACGGCGTCCGTCATCTCCGCCATGGACTGCTGCAGGATCTCCATGTGGCGGCGGGCCACGGCCTGGGCGCCCTCCAGGGCCACGCGGTTGGCGGCGGAGAGGGCTTCCAGGTTCCGGCGCTGGGCGTCGGCCAGGGCCTGCACGTCCATCATCGGCAGTCGCATCTCGGACAGGAGGCGCATCGGGTCCATCTCCGGCGGGAAGGTGGGGCGGTCGGACATGGTCGTTCCTCCTTGAGCGATTCGCCGCCATCCTGGCCCGCCCCGCCGGGCCGCGTCCAGCGACGGAGCGATGTCAGGCGATGGGAAGGGGCCCCGATCCGCCCTTCTTGCGCGGCGGGGTCGGGGTGGGCGGCGTCTCGGGGCCGGATGCGCTGGGCGGGACGGGGCCGGCGGGCGGGGGCGCCTCGCCGGGGACGGCGCCGGGCGTGCCGCCCTCGCCGGGCTGCTCCGGGCCCGCGGCGGCGTCGGCCAGCATGATGCCGGTGTCGGCCAGGGGGGGATCGACGATGTCGGGCGGGGTGGAGTCGGCGCCCTCCACCGGGCTGCCCCCCGGGCTGCCCCCCGAGGTGCCCATCGGGCTGTCCATCGGGCCGGGAAGCGGCTCCTCCTCGGTCAGGCGCAGGGTGCTGGCCACCTTCTCCGCGCGGTCCAGCGCGCGGTCCAGGGCGGCCATGGTGGGGCCGAGGTCGACGCTCTCATCCCCCTCCCAGGCGCGGGCGACGGAGAGCCAGACGCCGACAAGGCCCTGCACGCGCAGCGCGCCGGTGATCCCGGCGGTGGAGACGCCCGCGCCCTCCAGCGTCCAGGCCATGGAGGCCATGAGGATGGGGGAGAGGAGGAGGGCGGAGAGCGGGTCCCGCATCAGGTCCCGCTGCATCCGCAGGATCCCCTCCCGGTGCGGCTGCAACGCGTCCAGCCGGCGCATCAGCAGGTCGAACACGCGGTCCCGCGCGCTGCCGAAGCCGGTCTGGCCGGGGACGGTGCCCTCGAGCACCGCCTGGTCCACCGTGCGGGCATGGGCGCGCAGCAGGTCCACAGGGGTGGGGTAGCGGCCGCGCAGGTCGGACAGGGTCTCCCCGCTCTCGGCCGCGATGCGGGCGAAGGTGGTGCCGTGCCAGCCGTGCTGGGCCACCACGCGCCAGAAGGCGTCGAGAAGGGCCGGGGAGGGGGCGTCGCGCGTGTCCATCGCCCTGCAAGATGGCCCATATCCCGGATGGATCAACCGCAGGGGTTGGGCCGGAGTCGCGCCCGGGGCGCGCGGCCGGAAACGGCGGCCGCGCTGGCCGCCTTCGCCAGGGCGGGGCGTGCCGCGGGGATCCCGCGGGCGCCCCGGCCCGCCCGCCTCAGGCGCCGAGTTCGGCCGGGGTGAAGCGCCATCCCGCGTCGCCGGAGGGCGGCTCCACGAAGAGGGGGAGCGCGTTGGGGGTGCGGATGTTCGCCTCCAGCCCCGCCGCCTGACGCACGGCGCGCCAGAGGGCGCCGTGCGCCACCACCAGCACCGGGCCGGGGCTGGCGGTGGCGCGGTTGATGGCGCGCACGGCGCGCGCCCGCAGGTCGGCGAAGGGCTCGCCGCCCTCGGGGGTGGAGAGGCCGTCGATCCAGTCCTGGAACCAGCCGGACATTTCCTGGCCCTCCTGCACGCCGAAGGCGCATTCCTGCAGCTCCGGGTCCAGGGCCACGGGCAGGTCCAGCCGCGCCCCCACGACCTCCGCCGTGACGCGGGCGCGGGTGAGGGTGCTGGCGTGGATGGAGCGGATGCCCTTGCCCACCAGCGCCTCCGCCGCGCGCCCGGCCTGGGCCAGGCCGACCGCGTTCAGCGGGATGTCCACCTGCCCCTGGGAGAGCATGCGGGCGTTCCAGTCCGTCTCGCCGTGGCGCAGGAACCAGAAGGGGGCGGGGTTCAGCTCGGCCATGGGGGCGGGCGCCGGCACGGGGTGGCCGCTCAGGCCGCCATGCCTTCCTGCTCCAGCGCGCGCTTCACGGAGGGGCGCTCCATCATCGCCTTGAAGTGCGCGTCCAGCTTCGGCGGCAGGGTCTGGCCGACGCGCTTCACGTGCCAGTACTCCACGAAGAAGAGCGCGGCGTCGGCGATGGAGAAGCCGCCCGGCAGCACCCAGGTCTCGCCGCGCCAGTTCTTCTCCAGCAGGTCGAAGTACTTGGCGGCGTTGGCCCGCGCCGTCTCCACCGCCTTCGGGTGGTCCTCCTCGCGCCCGCTGTACATGTTCGGGCGGAACTGGCGGGTGAAGGCGTGGGGGTGGACGGTGCCGGTGATGTAGTCCGTGGCCTCCACCGCGCGGGCCATGCCCAGCGGGTCCTTCGGCATCAGCCCGGCCTCCGGGTTGGTGGCGGCGAGGTAGGCGGCGATGGCCGCCCACTCCGTCAGCGCCGGGCCCTCGTCGCCGAGGTCCAGGGCCGGCACCTTCGACTTCGGGTTCACCGCCACGTAGTCCGGCCCGTGCTGGGCGTTGCTCTTCATGTCCACGAGGGAGAGCTCGTAGGGCTTGCCGATCTCCTCCAGCAGGATGTGGATCCCGACGGAGCAGGCACCGGGGGCGTAGTAGAGCTTCATGGCGGGTTCCTCGGCCGTTTCCTGATAGCGCGCGACCGGCCCGGCGGGACCGCCAGGGCCTGGATCGCGCGGCGGGGCGCGGGCAGGAGGTTGGCCGGAAACGCGGGAGGGATGAAGGGGGCGGGCGCCGGATTCCTACGGCATCATTCCTGCAGCATCTCCGGACGGAAGCGGCGCCGCAGGTTCAGCGGGTCTCCCGCCACCATGAACTGGCCGCCGCCGCGGTAGTGGACCGTCTTCGGGTATTTCGGCGAGCGCGGCGCGTGCGCCTTCACCACCTCCAGCACGAAGAGGCTGTACTTCCGCACCATCGCCGTGTCCGCCACGCGGCACTCCAGGCAGGCGAAGCACTCCCCGATCAGCGGCGCCGCCACCCTCTCGGCGGGCTCGGCGGTCAGCCCGAAATGGGCGAACTTGTCCAGTTCCGCGCCCGAGACGTTGCCGATCCCCACCACCGTCTCCGCCAGGTCGAGGCCGGGGACGTTGATCACGCACTCCCCGGACCGCCGGATCATCTCCCGGCTGTGGTTCGCCTCCCAGATGTAGCAGCCGACGAGGGAGGGGCTGAACCCCATCACCATGTGCCAGCCCATCGTCATGATGTTCCGCCGCCCCTTCCAGGCGGAGGAGACGAGCACGATCGGCCCCGGCTCGATGAAGCGCCGGACCTGGTCCACGGGAAAGTCCTGCTTGCGGATGGGCTTCACGCCGCGCCTCCTGCGATGGGATGCGCGGCGTGAACGGCCGGGGGGCAGCGGCGATGCCGGGCGGTCAGGCCGGGTGCGGCGCGGCGTTGCGCAGGGCGGCCCATTGCAGGCCGCCGAAGGCGGCCACCACCACCCCCTGCGCCAGCACGAAGGCGGCGCCGAGCGCGTTGGGATGCACCCAGCCCAGCGTCAGGACCAGCCCGCTCTCCACCGCCCAGAGCGCGTTGATCGCCACCACGGCGAGCACGAGGCGGCGCGGCGGCGCGGCGCGCAGGCCGAGCCAGAGGACGAAGGCGGCGTAGGGCAGCAGCACCGCCCCCGCGCCGCCCAGCAGCCCGGGCGGAAGCTGGGTGAGGGCAGAGAGAGGCCCGGCGGCCAGCAGCGCCAGGGCGCCCGTCGCACCGCTCGCCACGGCATCCAGCAGCAGCGCGTTGCGGAGGAGGGAAGGGGAGGAAGCGTGCATCGGTTCGGCTCCGTTCGGCCGGCGGGGTTGCCGGTGGGCCCAACCTGTTCCCCGGCGGTGGCGCGGGTCGATGACCTCGGAGGTCATGGAGCCGGTGCGGCCGCCGCTAGGCTCGCCCCATGAGCACGCATCGCGCCCCGATCGGCGACCATCTCCGCGCCTGGCGCCAGCGCCGGCGGATGAGCCAGATGGACCTGGCGCTGGACGCGGAGATCTCCACCCGGCACCTGAGCTGCCTGGAGACGGGCCGCGCCATGCCCAGCCGCGCCATGGTGCTGCGGCTGGCGGAGCAGCTCGAGGTGCCGCTACGGGAGCGGAACCTCCTGCTCGCGGCTGCCGGCTTCGCCCCGGCCTATCCCGAGCGCGGGCTGGAGGACCCGGCCATGCGCCCGGCCCGCGCGGCGGTGGAGGCGGTGCTGGCCGCCCATGCGCCGAACCCGGCCCTGGCGGTGGACCGGCACTGGAACCTCGTCTCGGCCAATGCCTCCGTGGGCGCGCTGATCGCGGGCGCCGACGCCGCGCTGCTGGCGCCGCCCGTAAACGTGCTGCGGCTGGTGCTGCACCCCGGTGGGCTGGCGCCGCGCATCGTCGATCTCGGCGCGCTGAAGCAACACCTGCTGGCACGGCTCGCGCGGCAGGCCACCGTGTCGGGCGATCCCGCGCTGGCGATGCTGCTGCGGGAGCTGCGCGACCTTCCCGCGCCGCCGGGCGGGGTGGAGGAGCCGGAGGCGCTTGCCCTGCCGTTCAGGATCCACGCGGGGGAGGCGGTGCTGTCCTTCCTGACCACCACGATGGTCTTCGGCACGGCGCACGAGGTCGCGCTGTCCGAGCTGACGGTGGAGACCTTCTTCCCGATGGACGAGGCGACGCGCGAGGCGCTGCGCCGCCTCCCGGGAGTTAGTTGAACAGGGTGGAGACCGAGGATTCCTCGGAGATGCGGCGCATCGCCTCCGCCAGCAGCGGCGCGACCGTCAGCTGCTTGATGTTGGAGGAGACGCGCACCGCCTCCGTCGCCTGGATGCTGTCCGTGCAGATGAGCTGCTGGATGGGCGCCGCGCCGATGCGCGCCACGGCGCCGCCGGAGAGCACGCCGTGCGTGACGTAGACGGAGACGGAGTGCGCGCCGTTCTTCAGCAGGGCCTCTGCCGCGTTGCAGAGCGTGCCGCCGGAATCCACGATGTCGTCCACCAGGATGCAGTCGCGGCCGGAGACGTCGCCGATCACGTTCATCACCTCGGACACGCCCGCGCGCGGGCGGCGCTTGTCGATGATCGCTAGGTCCGTGTGCAGGCGCGTGGCGATGGCCCGCGCCCGCACCACGCCGCCCACGTCGGGGGACACCACCATCAGGTCGCGGCCCTTGTAGCGGTCCTGGATGTCGCGGGCGAAGAGCGGGGCGGCGAAGAGGTTGTCCACGGGGATGTCGAAGAAGCCCTGGATCTGCCCAGCGTGCAGGTCCAGCGTCAGCACCCGGTCAGCCCCCGCCTGGGTGATGAGGTTCGCCACCAGCTTCGCGGAGATCGGCGTGCGGGGACCGGACTTCCGGTCCTGCCGCGCGTAGCCGAAATAGGGGATCACGGCCGTGACGCGGCGCGCGGAGGCGCGGCGCAGCGCGTCCAGCGTGATCAGCAGCTCCATCAGGTTGTCGTTCGCCGGGTAGCTGGTGGACTGGATGACGAAGACGTCCTCGCCCCGGATGTTCTCCTGGATCTCCACGAAGATCTCGAGGTCCGCGAAGCGCCGGACGGAAGCCTGGGTCAGCGGCAGGTTCAGGGCCGCGGCCACCGCCTCGGCGAGCGGGCGGTTGCTGTTGCAGGCGAGAATCTTCATCCGCAGGAAATCTCCGGGCGCGCCGCTGGACGAGTCACGGGACAGGCGGCGTGGGGCGGCGGCGGGATAGCAACCGTGGGCCGCCAAGTCCATGCCGGAGCCGCCCCGGACCCGGGCAGGGCCGCCCCACGCACGGCGCATGCCAAGCTGGATGCCGGTGTCCCGGTCTCACGGGATCGTTTGCCGGTGAAGAGGGTGCGTGAGGGCCCAGGGGCGCTGCCCCTAGGGCCATGGGAGCTACCAGTCCAGGACAGGCATCCAGCCCGGCTTACCGGGCCGGTGCCCCCGCGGCTGGCGGGGCCTCGGGCGCCGGCGCTGGCCGGCGCGCGGCCGCTTCGCCCAGGCCGCCGGCATTGGCGATGATGTCCCGCACGGCGGCGGAGGCCTCCTGGGTCACCACGTAGGCGACGTCGCCCCAGAGGCCGTTCAGGCTGCCCGCCGGCACCTCGTTCAGCTGCAGGGCCTGGCCGAGGTCGTGGCCGTCCCGTCGGCGGACGAGCCACTGGATCTCCACCCGCTGCTTGCCGCCGGCCGTGGGGGCGAGGGTGACCTTCCCGGCGAGGGAGAAGGCCGCGCCCTCCGCCCCGTCCTGCACCACGAGGCCCTTGGTGGCGAGGAAGTCCCGCATCCGCGCGGCGAGGGATTCGTTGCCGTCGCCCGGCGCGCCCTGCACGCCGGTGAAGCGCACGCGCGGGGGGCCGCCGCTGCCGTTGAAGGGCACCGTCTCGGCCGCGCGGCGCGCCGCCTCGCCGCGGGTCAGCAGGGCGGTGACGAGCTCGGCGTCGCGGGCGGCCACGCGGTGCAGGGTCTCGGTCCGCGCCTCGCTCCACTCCCGCACGGGCACGGGGGCGCCGCGGGCCTGGCCGAGCACCTTTCCGTCGGCGTCCACCACGGAATAGGCGGGGGTCACGCCGCGGCCGTCCTGCTCCGCGGTGACGTCCAGGCGCCAGTCCAGGGGGGCGGGGGCGCCGGCCACCACGGGCACCTCGGCGCCTTCCAGGGCCTCGGTCATGGCGGTGGCGAAGTCGGTGGAGGCGACGTCCGTCAGCAGGGCCGCGCTCGGGGGCGGCACGGCGATGCGGTAGGCGGGCGGCGCGGACAGGCGGCGGGCCATGGTGCCGGGATTGCCCCGGAAGGGCTGCGGCAGCGGGCCGCAGGCGGAGAGCAGCGCGAGCGGCAGGAGGAGGGCGGCGATGCCCCGTGGGACGGCGCGCATCCGCTCAGCCGGTTGCGCGAGGGGCGGGCGCGGGCACCGCGGGGGTGGGGAGGTGGGGCATGCCGGGCGCCTTATCCACGGAGCCAGGGCCGGGCGCTACCCCGGGCGCGCGAAGCGCTGCCCCCGGGCGCGCGAAGCGCTGCCCCCGGGCGCGCGAAGCGCTGCCCCCGGGCGCGCGAAGCGCTGCCCCCGGGCGCGCGAAGCGCTGCCCCCGGGCGCGCGAAGCGCTGCCCCCGGGCGCGCGAAGCGCTGCCCCCGGGCGCGCGAAGCGCTGCCCCCGGGCGCGCGGCGCCTACCCTGGCAGCGCGATGGCGGAGAGCTGGTGCCCGATCGGCCCGCCCCCCTCCAGCGTGCGACGGCGGTGGGAGAAGAACCTCTCCTCCTCCGCCCGCGTGTCGTTCGGCAGCGCCTCCGCGGCCACGCCCGCGGCCGCCAGGCGGGCCAGGATCAGCCCGGCCATGTCGAACTGCCAGTGGCCCTCCCGCGTGCCGGGGGCGAGGAAGCGCTCCCCCTCCGGATCGGTCGCCATCAGCTCCGCCCGCAGGTCGGCGCCCACCTCGTAGCTCGGCTGGCGGATGCAGGGGCCCAGCGCGGCCGCGATGTCGGCCCGGCGCGCGCCGAGGTCCTCCATGGCGGCCACCGTCGCCTCCAGCACACCGGCCAGGGCGCCGCGCCAGCCGGCGTGGCAGGCGCCCACCACCCCCGCCCGCGGGTCGGCGAAGAGGACGGGGCCGCAATCCGCCGTCACGATGCCCAGCGTCACGCCCGGGCGGTCCGTCACCACCCCGTCCGCCTTGGGGCGGGAATCGTGGGCGATCGGTTCCCGCGCCACGGCCACCGCGACGCCGTGGACCTGGAACAGGCCGGAGAGGCCCGCCGGGGATGCGCCGATGGCCTGCATCGCCAGGGCCCGGTTCTCCTGCACCAGGGCCGGGTCGTCGGCGGAGGAGAGGGAGCAGTTCAGGCTGGCGAAACGGCCGGAGGAGACGCCGCCGCGGCGGGTGAAGAAGCCGTGCCGCATCCCGGCGAGGGAGGGGGCGGTGAGGAATTCTGCGCTCATGCGGCCTCGAAACCCGGCGGGGTGGAGAGGCCGGGATGGCAGAGGACGAGGGCCTTGAACAGGCGCCCCATTGCTTCCGGCGCGGTCAGGCGGGTGGCGGCCTCGATATGGCGGGCGCCCCGGCCCGGTTCGGTGGCGGCCAGGGCCGCGGCCCGGCTGTGCAGCCCCAGTCGCGACAGGAACACGCCCTGCGGCACCGGCCCGTGGAAGGCCGCCTCGGCGGCCTGGGCGGCGCGGGCGAGGGCGGCGAAGTCCACATGGGCGGTCAGGTCGGCAGCGCCGGGGTCGGCCAGGGGATCGGCCGCCTCCCGGCCCCGGATGGCCTGCAGGCTGTCCCCCGGCCCGCTCTCGCCCGGCCCGTAGTCGAGGAACAGCGCCGCGCCGCCCCCGGCCGCCAGGCGGGCGCCGAGCGCGGCGGCGATCGCCAGGGCGGGCTCGTTCACCTCCCGCACCTCGCCCTCCTCCCCCGCATCAGGGAAAGGGGCGTCCGGGGCGGGGCGCTCCACGAAGGCGGCGCCGGCCACGAAGCGCTCCATCCACGCCCCGTCCCGGCGGACGAACTGGCGGATGGGCAGGGCGTCCAGGAACTCGTTCGCCAGCAGGATCACCGGCCCCGGCGGCAGGGCGGCGAGGCTGTCGTGCCACGTCGCATCCGGCAGGCGGGCCGCCTGCGCCGCGCGCAGCAGGGGGGAGGTCTCGATCAGGTGCAGCCGCAGGGCGCGGGCGAAGTCCGGCACCATGCCGCGGATGGCGCGCAGGGCATCGGCCATCAGCGTGCCCCGGCCCGGCCCGGCCTCGGCCAGGATCACGGGGTCGGGCCGGCCCATCATCCCCCACGTCACCGCCGCCCAGAGGCCGAGGCACTCCCCGAAGGCCTGGGTGATCTCCGGCGCGGTGGTGAAGTCCCCCGCCGCGCCGAAGGGGTCCCGCGCGGCGTAGTAGGCGGCGTTGGCCCGGGCCATGAAGGCGTCCAGCCGCTCCTCGGCGGCGGGTGGGGGAGCGGGGGCGGCGGGCGCCGCGGTCACGCCGCGGAGGTCTCGGCCACCGGCCGGCTGCGCGCCATGAGCCAGACCCCCGCGATCACCATGGGGATTGAGAGGAGCTGGCCCATCGTCGCGCCGCCGAGGAGGAAGCCGAGCTGCAGGTCCGGCTGGCGGAAAAGTTCGCCGATGATGCGGGCCACGCCGTAGCCGGCCAGGAAGGCGCCGGCGGTGAAGCCGGGCCGCGCCCGCAGCCGCGGCGTGCGCACGATCCACTGCAGGATCACCAGCAGGACGAGCCCTTCCAGCGCCGCCTGGTAGAGCTGGGAGGGGTGGCGGGGCTCCGGCCCGACATGGGGGAAGATCATGCCCCAGGGCACGTCCGTGACGCGGCCCCAGAGCTCCCCGTTGATGAAGTTGGCCAGCCGGCCGAGGCCGAGGCCGATCGGCACCACGCTCGTCACCCGGTCCGAGAAGAGGAGGAAGGGGATCCCCCGGCGGTGGCAGAAGAGGGCGAGGGCGATGATCACCCCCGCCGCCCCGCCGTGGAACGACATGCCGCCGTGCCAGAGGTAGAGGACCTCCCAAGGGGCGCTCAGGAGGATGTCCGGCCGGTAGAACAGCACGTAGCCCAGCCGGCCGCCGAGGATGATGCCGAGGGTCGCCCAGGTGACGAAGTCGTCCATCGCCTCCGCCGTGCCGGCCGCCGGCGCCTTCGGGATCAGCCGCCGCGCCACCTGCCAGCCGATGACGATGCCGGCGATGTAGGCCAGGGCGTACCAGCGCACGACGAAGGGCCCGACCGCCAGGGCCACGGGATCGAAGGCGGGGAAGAGGATGGCGGGGATCATCGGTGGCCCGTGCTGCGGGGCGCGGCGGGGCCGGGCCGGGTCGGTTGGAAGGGGGCGGCTCCTGGCCGGGAGCCAGGGGCTGAGAGCGGGTGGGCTGAGAGCGGGTGGGCTGAGAGCGGGCGCCGGGAGCCCGGGGCCGCCGGCCGGCCGCGGTATAGGCCCGATCGGCAAGGGCTGGAATGGCCGGGCGGCCGGTCAGGCGCGGCGCCCCGGCCCTGCTTGCAACCGCCCTTCTTGCAACGGCTCTACTTGCAACTGCACGTCGGCCGCCCCGCGCAGCTGGCCGGGAGGGCCGGGCCCGCCGCGGCGCCGGCAGCACCGCCGGCGGCACCGAGCGCGCTGCCGGTGCCGCTCTGGCCGACGATGCCGCCGGGGCTGGGGATGCCGGGGGCATAGCCGGCGGGGGCGGAGGGCCTGCCCCGGCCGGCGGCGCTGCTCGGGCCGGCCTGGCCGTTGGTGCAGTAGGCCGTGCTCCCCTCCGGGCAGCTGATGCTGCAGGCCGGGCCGCAGAGGCCGGCTGGCTGGGCGCAGAAGTTGCCCGCCCCGAACAGCGGCACGACCGCCGCCGCGCCCGAACCGGACGAGCCGCCGCCCGATGATCCGCTGCCCGATCCGCTGCCCGACGCCCCGCGGCCGGACTGGCCGAAGGGGGAGCCCGTCGTGCCCCCCGATCCCCCGCCTTGCGGCAATGCCCCGGCCGAGGGGGAGATCCGCACGGAGGATCCCGATGAGGGGGAGCCGGACGAGGTCGAGCCGGATGAGGTGGAGCCCCGGGCCGTGCCTCTCGAGGACCCTGTCTCGGTGTTGGAGGAGCCGCTCCCGCTCCGGCCCGGCGTGCGGTCGACGCCCTGCTCGGGCCGGGAACCGAAGTTCTGGGCGAGGGCCGCCCCGCCGAAGGCCGTGCCAAGCAGGACCAGGAGGACCAGCACCTGTCGCCTCATCGCCGCCCCCGATCGCACCTGTCCTGCCCGGTTAGGTAGGCCCCGGCCGGGGGTGCGGCAAGCCGCGCGAAATGCGCGCCGGGGACTACGCCCGGGCGGCCGCCGGGGCCATGTTGTCCGGCATGATGCGCGAGGAGGCAGGGATGCAGGACAGCGGACAGGGCGGCTCGGGCTCCTCCGGGGCGGGCGGTTCCGGACCTTTCGGGGCGGGCGGCTTCGGCAAGGGCTTCGGCGGCTCTTCCGGTGGGCCGTTCGGCGGCGCCGGGCGCGGCAAGTTCTTCGACGACCTGGCGGGCATGGCCGGCGGCGCCTTCTCCGTGCTCAACGGCGCGAAGGCGGAGATCGAGGCCATGGCCCAGGCCCAGGCGGAGGCCTTCATCGCCCGCCTGAACCTCGTCAAGCGCGAGGAGCTGGACGCGGCGCTGGAGGTGGCCCGCCGCGCGCGGGAGGAATCGGAGGCGCTGGCGCTGCGCGTGGCCGCGCTGGAGGCCCGGCTGGACGACATGACGAAGGACGCCCCGCCCGAGCCCGGCGTGCCCCCCCTGGAGGGCACGGGCCCGATCATCGTGTGATCCGATTTACTTCAGCGCGGCCCCCGCCGCGCTGAAGCCTTCGGCCTTGCCGCTGCGTTCGCCATCGCAGTATCAACCAGTTGGGGCTGACCCGGCCGATTCGATACCAGAGGAGGGGGGTCGCCCGTCTCGGGATAGGAGGTGACGCCATGTCAGCCACCCTCGCTGTGAACCGGGACAGGGCCGCCAATCCGCTCGACGTCGTCGAGCAGATCGTGTCGGCCAATGAATGGGCCTTCGATCGCCGCTCCGACGGCGAGATGGCCGCGGAAGCTCCCGGCAAGTGGTGCGACTACGGCCTGCACTTCTCGTGGTCGAACGAGATAAGCGCGATGCACTTCACCTGCGCCTTCGACATGAAGGTGCCGGCCCCGGCGCGGGGCAAGCTGCACGAACTTCTGGCGCTGGCGAACGAGAAGCTCTGGATCGGCCATTTCGGCATCGAGGGCGAGGAGGGCGTGCCCGTCTTCCGCCACGCCGTCCTCCTCCGCGGCGCGCGCAGCGCGAGCGTGGAGAGCCTCGAGGACATGGTGGACATCGCCATCACCGAGTGCGAGCGCTTCTTCCCCGCCTTCCAGTTCGTCCTATGGGGCGGCAAGCCGCCCGCCGAGGCGCTGGCGGCGGCCATGCTGGACTGCGCCGGAGAGGCCTGAACCCCTTGCGGACCCGCCGGAAGGCGGGTTTTTCATAGGGGGCCGCCCGGCCACCGCCGGGCGGCCTCTCAAGGGGTTCCGCCGATGTCCGCAGCACTTCTCCCGCCCGTCCTCCTGGTCGGCTGCGGCAAGATGGGGGGCGCGCTGCTCTCCGGCTGGCTCGCCCGCGGCCTCTCCCGCGCGGTGGTGGTGGAGCCGCACCACGATTCCACCCAGCCCTATGCCGGCCGCCCGGAGGTCATCCTGGCCCCGGACGCGGAGGGCATCCCCACCGGCTTCGTGCCGGATGCCGTGGTTCTGGCCACCAAGCCCCAGCAGGCTGAGGCGGTCCTGCCGGGCCTGCGCCCCTTCGCGCGCGGCGGCGCCCTGTTCGTCTCCATCATGGCGGGCAAGACCCTCTCCGGCCTCGACGCGCTGCTGGAGGGGGCGGCGGTTGTGCGCGCCATGCCCAACACCCCCGCCGCCATCGGCCAGGGCTTCACCGTGGCCTGCGCCGGCCGCCGCTGCTCGGAGGCCCAGAAGACCCTCGCCGACCGCCTGCTGACGGCCACGGGCGAGGTGGCCTGGGTGGAGGCGGAAAGCCTCATCGACCCCGTGACCGCCATCTCCGGCGGCGGCCCCGCCTACGTCTTCCTGCTGGCGGAACTGCTGGAGAAGGCGGGGGTGGAGCAGGGCATCCCCCCCGACCTCGCCCGCCGCATGGCCCGCGCCACCGTCGCCGGCTCCGGCGCGCTACTCGCCCGCAGCAAGGAGGACGCGGCGGTGCTGCGGCAGAACGTCACCTCCCCCAAAGGCACGACGGAACAGGCCCTGGGCGTGCTGATGGCGGAGCATGCCTGGCCCAAGCTGATCCCCGAGGCGATCGAGGCGGCCACGCGGCGGTCCCGCGAGCTGGCGGGCTGATCCTGCGGGTCCGGTCCGTGGCCAGGG
Source organism: Pararoseomonas sp. SCSIO 73927 (assembly GCF_037040815.1). Taxonomy (NCBI): domain Bacteria; kingdom Pseudomonadati; phylum Pseudomonadota; class Alphaproteobacteria; order Acetobacterales; family Acetobacteraceae; genus Pararoseomonas; species Pararoseomonas sp. SCSIO 73927. The sequence goes on along the minus strand of NZ_CP146232.1, from coordinate 779,006 downwards.
AGAGGAAGAAGGAATTCTTCCTCTCCCCGGACCCCTCACCATCATCATCTTCTTCGAGTTGGTCTGATCTCTGCTGACGGTGCGCCTCGGCTCGTGGAGCCGAGGCGACTGCAGGGGCAGGATCGGGGCTGACGGTGAAGGGCCAGCCTCTCCCGTCAGTCCCGCGGCAGCCCGATGCAGGTCCAGGAGGCTCAGCCTCCTGGTGGGGGTTCCAGGGGGCAAGGCCCCCTGGCTCTCCGGCAGTGCAAGGCTGCGGCGCTAACCGCGGGCCCGCAGCCGCAGCACGCTGATCACCGCCCCCAGGAAGGCCATCCCGCAGGCGAGGGTGAGGGCTGTTGTCGGCCCGGCGACGGGCATGCCGGGCATCCAGCCCAGGATGAGGCCGACGAGGGCGGCGCCCGTGGTCTGGCCGAGCAGGCGGGCGGTGGCCAGGAGGCCGCTGGCGCCGCCTGCGCGTTCCGGCGGCGCGGCGCCGACCATGGTGCGGTTGTTCGGGGTTTGGAACAGGCCGAAGCCGAAGCCGGTGAGGGCCATGCGCCAGACGATGTCGGCCGCGTGCGGCTGGGCGGGCAGGAGGGCGAGCAGGCCGAGGCCGGAGGCCATGAGGACCAGCCCGACCCCGCCGAGGAGCCCGGCCGGGAAGCGGTCCATCAGCCGGCCGGAGAGGGGTGCGGCGAGGGCGGTGGCGAGGAACCAGGGCGTGGTGAGCAGGCCGGCCTGGAAGACGGTGAAGCCGTGGCCGTTCTGCAGCAGGAAGGGCAGGCCGGAGAAGGCGAGGGCCTGGGCCATGAAGCTGCAAATGGAGGTGCCGACCGAGAGGGCGAAGACGGGGATGCCCAGCAGGTCCAGCGGCAGGAGCGGGCGCGGGCGCCCGGTTTGGCGGCGCACGAGCCAGGTGCCGGCGATGAGGCCCGCGGCGACGGTGGACAGGGAGGTGAGGCCGGCCCCGCCATGGGCGAGGGAGTCCAGGCCGAGGATGAGCAGGCCGAAGGTGGCGGCGGAGAGGAGGGCGCTGATCCAGTCGAAGCGGTGGCCGCCGCGGGGGGTGTGGGGCAGGGCACGCAGGCCGAGCGCGATGGCGAGGAGGCCGAGCGGCACGTTCACCGCGAAGATCCAGGGCCATTCCGCCACGCCGAGGATGAGGCCCGCCACGGTGGGCCCGGCGGCGGCGGCGGTGGAGACGACCATGGCGTTGAAGCCGAGCCCGCGGGCGAGGTGGGCGCGGGGCTGGATGAAGCGGATGAGGGCGGAGTTCACGCTCATCAGCCCCGCCGCGCCGAAGCCCTGGGCGGCGCGGGCGGCGACGAGCCACTCGAAGCCCTCGGCGGTGGCGCAGGCGAGGGAGGCGAGGGTGAAGAGGACGAGGCCGGAGATGTAGATCCGGCGGTAGCCCACGATCTCCCCCAGCGCGGCCAGGGGCAGGAGGGAGACGGTGACGGCGAGCTGGTAGGCGTTGGTGGCCCAGATGATGTCGGCGGGGGCGACGTTCAGGGCGCGGCCGATGGTGGGCAGGGCGGCGGTGCCGATGGTGCCGTCGATGACGGCCATGGTGATGCCCAGCGCCAGCCCCGCCGTGGCCCAGCGGCGGCGCGGGAGGGGCAGGCCGTCGGGTTGGCCGGGGTTGGATTGGCCGGGGTTAGGTTGGCCGGGGTTGGGTGAGGCGGCGGGCGCGGCGGGGTCGGGCTTGCGGGAGGGTTCGGGCGGCAGGGGGCGGTCACTCCGGCAGGGCCGCGGGGCGGCCTTCGCGCCTTCCTGCGCCCGATGGGCGGGTTTGGCTACCCGGGCAGGGGTTGGGTGCCGGCGCTCGGGTGGGGGACTTCGCCAGGGGACTCCGGCGGCATCGGGCCAGGGCCGTCCGCCGACACCGCGGCGCGGGTGCCGCCGCTCATGCGCAGCAGCTCCGCCGCGGTGCTGGGGAAGACGCTGCGGGGGCTGCCGGCGGCGGCCCAGACCTCGGCCTGCGCGAAGAGGGCCTCGTCCACCAGGACCACGGGCGGGGTGAGGTGGCCGACCGGTGCCACGCCGCCGATGGCGAAACCCGTCGCCTCCCGCACCCAGCGGCCCTCCGCCCGGCCGATGGAGAGGCCGGTCAGGGCCGCCACCTTCTCCGGATCCACGCTGTGGGCGCCGCTGGCCACCACCAGCACGGGGCGCGCCGTGCCGTCCGGGGCGGTGCCCCGGAAGATGACGGATTTCGCGATCCCGCCGACCTCGCAGCCCACGGCGCGGGCGGCGTCGGCGGCGCTGCGGGTGCCTTCCGGGAATTCCCGCACGGCGTCCGGGTGGCCTGCCGCGCGCAGGGCTGCCCGCACGCGCGCGACGGAGCCGCCGTCTTTGCCTTCCCCTGCCGACATGACCATATCCCCCGCGTGCACGAGACCCTGACCCTGGCCCCGGCCGCCACAGCCCTCGGAGCGACGGCGGCGGAGCCGCTGGCCCTCTACATCCACTGGCCGTTCTGCGCCGCCAAGTGCCCGTACTGCGACTTCAATTCGCATGTCCGCCCGGCGGTGGACGCGGCGCGCCACGGCCGTGCCCTGGTGGCGGAGCTGGAGCACGAGGCGGGGCGCGCGGGCGGGCGGCGGCTGGGGAGCATCTTCTTCGGCGGCGGCACCCCCTCCCTCATGCCGCCGGAGGCGGTGGCGGCGCTGATCGGGCGCGCGACGGCGCTGTTCGAGCCCGTGGACGGGCTGGAGATCACGCTGGAGGCGAACCCGACGAGCGTGGAGGCGGGGAAGCTGCGCGCCTTCCGGGAGGCGGGGGTGAACCGCCTCTCCCTGGGGGTGCAGGCGCTGGACGCGGCCTCGCTCGGCTTTCTCGGCCGCAACCACTCGGCGAGGGAGGCGATGGCGGCGCTGGAACATGCCCGCGCGACCTTCCCACGCCTCTCCTTCGACCTGATCTACGCTCGCCCTGGCCAGGGCGAGGCGGCGTGGCGGGAGGAGCTGCGCCGGGCGCTCTCGCTGGCGGCCGACCACCTCTCCCTCTACCAGCTGACGGTGGAGCCGGGCACGCGCTTCGCGACCGAGCACGCTCGCGGCGCCTTCCGCCTGCCGGAGGACGACGAGGCCGCCTCCCTCTACGCCGCGACGGTGGAGGAGGCGGCGCGCTTCGGGCTGGAGCCCTACGAGGTCAGCAACTACGCGAAGCCCGGCGCGGAGAGCCGCCACAACCTGGCCTACTGGCGCTACGCCGACTACCTGGGCATCGGGGCCGGGGCGCACCAGCGGCTGACGCTGGACGGCGAGGTGCTGGCGGCGCGGCGCCACCGCGCGCCGGAGATCTGGCTGGAGCGCGTGGAGCGCGACGGCCACGCCCGGGTGGAGGAGGAGGCGCTTACTCCCGTGGAGCGCGGGCGCGAGGCGATGCTGATGGGGCTGCGCCTGGCGGAGGGCATCGACCCCGCCCGCATCGCCGCCCGCAGCGGGCTGGGTTTCGACGCGGTGGTGGACCGCGCGATGCTGGACGCGCTGATGGAGGAAGACTACCTGCGCTGGCTGCCGGACGGGCGGCTGCAGGCCACGATCGAGGGACGGCTGCGGCTGGACGCGATCCTGCCCGTTCTGTTGCGCTGATGGGAGGCGAGACGATGAGCGACACATCCCCCATGGCCGGCGCCATCGCCGCCGCCCAGGCCGCCTTCGCGGCGGACGAGACGATCCGGGACCTGCCCCCCGGCACCGCCGGGCGGCGGGAGCGCATGGCCCGGATCATCCACGAGATCGCGGATGCCTGGGAGGTGGAGCGCGTGGACCTGACGATGGCGCTAACCCAGGCCTCCGTGCGGAAGAACTAAGGTGGCCGGCCGGCAAGGGGGCGCTGCCCCCTTGCATCCCCCGCCAGGGGCCTGAGGCCTCTGGACCCCCATCCGGCTGCCGCCGCTCCGTCCCGAGACGGAGTCTCTGCGAAAAGGGCATGATTTTGCCCTTGCAGTCGCCTCGGATCATCAACCTGGGGCGCACCGTCAGCCGGATAAGGCCAAAAGCCAGAAAAAATGATGGTGAGGGATCCGGGGAGAGGAAGAATTCCTTCTTCCTCTCCCCGGGACAGCGTTACGCCCCCGGCTTATGGACCCGCAGCGGCCCGAAGCTCTGCGCCACCGGCATCACCTGCAGCGTGTTGACGTTCACGCGAGCGGGGCGCGAGGCGACCCAGTGCACGGCGTCCGCGATGTCTTCCGGCGTCAGCGCGTCCGCACCCTGGTAGATGGCGGCGGCGCGGGAATCGTCGCCGTGGAAGCGGACGTTGCTGAGCTCCGTGCCGCCGACGAGGCCGGGCTCGATATCCGTCACGCGCACGGGGGTGCCGTACAGGTCGGCGCGGAGATTGAGGGAGAAGTGGCGCACGAAGGCCTTGGTGGCGCCGTAGACGTTGCCGCCGGGATAGGGCCATTCCCCGGCGGTGGAGCCGATGTTCACCACGTGGCCGCGCCCGCGCTCGATCATGCCGGGCAGCACGGCGCGGGTGAGGTACATCAGCCCCTTCACGTTGGTGTCCACCATCGTGTCCCAGTCGTCGAGGTCCGCCTGCTGCGCGGGTGCCAGGCCGAGGGCGAGGCCGGCGTTGTTCACCAGCACGTCGACGGCCGACCACTCGGCGGGGAGGGAGGCGACCGCCTTTTCCACGGCGGCGCGGTCGCGCACGTCCAGCACGAGGGGCAGCACCTTCTCCGCGCCGATCTCGTCGCGCAGGGCGTCCAGCCGCTCCGCGCGGCGGCCGGCGGCGACGATGCGCGCGCCGTCCTGCGCGAAGCGGCGGGCGATGGCGGCGCCGAAGCCCGCGGTGGCGCCGGTGACGAGGACGATCATGCGGCTTCCCCCGCGTGCAGGCCCTCATGAAGGATGGACCAGAGCTTCGCGGGGGTGGCGGGCATGTCCACATGGGTCACGCCGCGCTCCGCCAGCGCGTCCACGATGGCGTTCATCACGGAGGGCAGGGCGCCGGCGCAGCCCGCCTCGCCGCAGCCCTTGGCGCCGAGCGCGTTGGTGCGGGCGGGCACGGGGTGGCTGGCGAAGCCGAGGAGCGGGGCGTGGACGGCGCGCGGCAGGCCGTAATCCATGTAGGAGCCGGAGAGGAGCTGGCCGTCCTCGCTGTAGGTGGTGACCTCCGTCAGGCACTGGCCGATGCCCTGCACGATGCCGCCATGCGCCTGCCCCGCGACGAGCATGGGGTTCACGATGGTGCCGAAGTCGTTGACGGTGGTGTAGCGCACCACCTCCGCCTCGCCCGTCTCCTCGTCGATCTCCACCTCGGCGACGTGGCAGCCGTTGGGGAAGGCGCTGTCCTCGTACTTGTCGGTGATGGAGACATCGAGGCTCTCGCCGATGCCGCGCGCGGCGGCCGCCAGCTCCAGGATGCCGATGCCGCGGTCCGTGCCGGCGATGGCGAAGCGGCCATCAGAGAACTCGATATCCTCGGCGGAGGCCTCCAGCACCTGCCCGGCGAGCCGGCGGCCCTTCTCGATCACCCCCGTGCTGGCAGTGGAGAGCGCCTGGCCACTGGCCATCATGGAGCGCGAGCCGCCCGTGCCGCCGCCGGCGATGAGCAGGTCGCTGTCGCCCTGCTGCAGGCGGATGCGGTCGAAGGGGATGCCGAGGCGGTCCACCAGCACCTGCGCGAAGGGCGAGGCGTGGCCCTGGCCGTAATCCAGCGTGCCCGTCAGGATCGTCACGCCGCCGTCCTCGTCGAAGCGGATGCCGCCCATCTCCGGGTTCGGCGGCGCCGTCACCTCGAGGTACTGGCCGATGCCGATGCCGCGCAGCTTGCCTCTCCGGCGGCTCTCCGCGCGGCGGGCGGCGAAGCCGTCCCAGTCGGCGGCGGCCAGCGCCTCCTCCAGGATCGCGGGGAAGTCGCCGCTGTCGTAGTGCATGCCGGACGGCGCCTTGTAGGGAATCTCGTCCGCGCGGATGTGGTTGCGGCGGCGCAGCTCCACCCGGTCGATCCCCATCTCCCGCGCGGCGGTGTCGATCAGCCGCTCGATGTAGAGATTGCCCTCCGGCCGGCCGGCACCGCGATAGGGGCCGACGGGGGTGGTGTTGGTGAGCATGCAGCGGGTGGAGACCTCCACCAGCGGCGTGCGGTACACGCCGACGACGTTCTTCACCGTGTTCGTCGTGGCGGGCTGCGTGGTGGCGTTGCTGAGATAGGCGCCGAGGTTCGCGAAGCCCTGGACGCGCAGCGCCAGGAAGTTCCCCTCTGCGTCCAGCGCCAGGGAGAGCTCGAAGTCGTGGTCGCGGCCGTGGCTGTCCGACAGGAAGCTCTCGCTGCGGGAATCCGTCCACTTCACCGGCCGCCCCAGCGTCCGCGCGGCGTGCAGCAGGGCCGGGTACTCGGGATAGACGCTCGCCTTCATGCCGAAGGAGCCGCCGACATTGCCGGTCAGCACGCGCACCCCTTCCTTCTCCACGCGCATGACCTTGGCGACGTTGCCGCGCATGCCGAACACGCCCTGGCTGCCCAGGCGCAGCACGTAGCGCCCCTCCTCATGGGTCGCGAGCGCGGAGCGCGGCTCCATCGGCGAGACGACGACGCGGCTGTTGCGGATGGCCATGCGCGTGACGTGCGCGGCGCCCGCGAAGGCCGCCTCCACCGCCGCCGTGTCGCCGTAGTGGAAGTCCGAGACGATGTTCCCCGGCACGTCCCCGTAGAGCTCCGGCGCGCCCTCGGCCGATGCCTCCCGCGCCTCCGTCACGGCGGGCAGGGGGTCGATGTCCAGCACCACGGCCTCTGCCGCGTCCCGCGCGCCCTTCGCCGTCTCCGCCACCACCATCGCCACGGGGTCGCCGACGAAGCGCACCTTGTCCGTGGTGAGGACGGGCTGCACCGGGACGCGGGCGGGCGACCCGTCGCGGTTTACCTGGGTGATGCCGACCGGCATGGGGCCGATCCCCGCCGCCTCCAGGTCGCGCCCGGTGATCACGGCCAGCACGCCCGGCATCGCCAGGGCCTCCGCCACGTCAATCCCGCGGATCACCCCATGGGCATAGGGGCTGCGCACCATCACGGCATGGGCCTGGCCGGGAAGGGAGAGGTCGTCGCTGTAACGGCCCTCGCCCCGCAGCAGCACCGGGTCCTCCTTGCGGGAGACGGGCTGGCCGATGCCGAACTTCAGCCGCGAGGGATCGATCGGAGCATTCATGCGGGCATCCTGTCGGGCTTGCGGCCGGGGGAACCGGCCCTCGCCCCAAGTTGGGCCGGGATGGTGGGGTGCGGAAGCCCCCCCTCGCGTGCATTCTCCGGAGCACCGGTTCTGCGGGTCCGGTCCGTGGCCAGGGAGAGGAAGAAGGAATTCTTCCTCTCCCCGGACCCCTCTCCATCATCTTCTTCTAGGAGTTGGTCTCTCTCGGCTGACGGTGCGCCTCGGGTCGATGACCCGAGGCGACTGCACGGGGAGTAGAAGGCCCGTCAGGCAGAGACACCGTCTCAGGACGGCGCGGCGGCAGCCAGACGGGGGTCTAGGGGCCTCAGGCCCTTGGCGGGGATCCAAGGGGCAGCGCCCCTTGGGGCCACCCGCCCGCCTATTCCCCTCGCGGCAGCGGATTGCGCCCACGGAACTCGCGGCTGGTGAGGAGGGCGGTGCGGACCTCGTGCAGGGGGCGGCCGACCAAGCCGGTTCCCGCCTCGGAGTCCGGCACGCGGTCCAGCAGCATCCGGAAGAGGAAGGCCACCTCCTCCGGCGTGGCGGGGCGTTCGCGGTCCATCCAGACCTGCGCCTTCTCCTGCAGCAGGCGGGTCAGGCGTTTCCCGCGGTGCTCCGTCTGCATGGTCAGGGACTCGGCCATGATGTGGGGGATGGCGGCTTCCACGCCTTCGGCCAGGTGGTGCTCCGGGCCCTCCCGCCATTCTGCGCCCTCGAAGCCCATCTCGCGGAAGACGCCCGCGTCGAAGGAGGAGCCGCGCTCGCCGATGTAGCGGGCGAAGCAGACTTCCGTCATCACGCGGGCGATGCCGAGCGCGTCGCAGCCCAGGGTCTTCGCCGTGTCCTGAGAGGAGAAGGGGCGGGAGACGGGCAGGGTCTCCATCCAGCGGAAGATCGCGAGGTGGTCGCGGTAGGCGTAGTCGGCGCCTTCCAGGATGCGGTCGTAGGGGAGGAGGAACTCGCAGAGCCGGCGCCAGGCCTCCCGCTTCAGACCGAAGCCCCAGTTGTGCTGCATCCGGACCAGCCAGGCGTAGGGGCCGGTGGGGGCGATGTGGTGGTCGCCATAGGCGGCGAAGTAGCCGATGCGGGGGTCGCGGTCGGACAGGGCGCGCAGCTCGCCCATCATGCGGAGGTAGTCCGGGCCCAGCTCCAGGTCGTCCTCGAAGAAGTAGGCCAGCTCCGCGCCCAGGGCCTCGAAGGCCAGCACCTCGCCGCGGCGGATATTGGCGGCGATGCCGAGGTTGTGCGGGGCGGCGGCGACCTGGCCGCGCGGGAAGTGGCGGCGGAAGGCGGCGATGGAGGCCTGCACCTCCGCGTCCTCCGCGTAGCGCAGGCCGGTGCGGGGGGAGACGGCGCCGTCCTGGACGAGGAAGACCCGGCGCGGGTCCAGCGCCACGCCGCGCTGGCGGAGGAGGGAAGCGCAGACGCGGTCCAGGTAGTCCGGCCGGTTGAGGGCGAAGAGGATTACCGGCACGTCCAGCACGGCGGGCGCCGGGCGGGCGTGCAGCGCGGGCACGGGGGGCGCTTCGCTCAATCCTCTCTCTCTCCGTCGGGCCTCTGTCCGTCGGGCCTAGAGGGCAGCGCGGGGGATGGCAACGGCCAGTGGGTGATCCAGTGGGTGATCCGGCAGCGGGTGGCACGCATATTTCCCGCGTCGATCACAGGGTGGTTCCATGAGCGCCGCCGCCGAGTACGCCGACCGCCTGAACTTCGCCGAGCAGGTCGCCCGCATCGAGCGGGCTCAGGAGGAGACGCGCAAGTTCGTGGCGGAGCAGCACAAGCTGCAGGCCGAGGCTGCAAAGTTCCAGCGCGACACGCGGCTGGCGCCGTGGCTGGCGGGCGGCGCCGTGGCGGGCGGCGTCGTCACCGTGACCACCCTGCTGTTCCGGGCGCTCGGCGTCCTCTCCTGATCTAGCCCTTCCCGATCTCCAGCGCGCGCGCATAGATCTGCCGGCGCGGCAGGCCCGTTGCGGCCGCGACCATCGCCGCCGCGTCGCGCAGCGATTCGCCCCCGGCCAGCGCCGCCCGCAGCCGGGCATCCACCTCCTCCGCCCCGCTCGGCGCATCGGCCTCCGCGGGGCCGACCACCACCACGATCTCGCCCCGCGCGGCGTTCGCGGCGTAGTGCGCGGCCAGGGCCGGCAGGGTGCCGCGCCGCACCTCCTCGAACCGCTTCGTCAGCTCCCGCGCCACCGCCGCCGGCCGGTCCCCGAGGCCTTCCGCCAGGGCGGCGAGGCACTCGGCCAGGCGGTGCGGGGCCTCGAAGAACACCAGGGTGGCGGAGAGGCCGGCGCCTTCCGCCGCGCGCAGCCGGGCGATGGCGTCGCGCCGCGCCCCCTCCTTCGGGGGCAGGAAGCCGTTGAACAGGAAGGGCAGGGGCGGCAGGCCGGAGAGGGTGAGGGCCATCACCGCCGCGTTCGGGCCGGGCACGGCGGAGACGTGCAGCCCCGCCTCCATCGCCGCGCGGGCCAGGCGGTAGCCGGGGTCGCTGACCAGCGGGGTGCCGGCGTCCGAGACGAGGGCGAGGCGGGCGCCGCCGCGCAGGCGCTCCAGCAGCCCCGGCACCTCGGCGGCCTCGTTGTGGTCGTGCAGGGCGCGCAGGGGCGCGCCGATGCCGTGGCGTGCGAGGAGCGGCGCCGTGACGCGCGTGTCCTCGCAGAGGATGAGGTCCGCCGCGCGCAAGGTCACAACCGCGCGGGAGGAGAGGTCCCCCAGGTTGCCGATGGGGGTCGCGACCAGCCATAAACCCGGGGCCAGCGCGGCGGTCGTGCCGCCGGCAGCCGAAGGGGCTTCCCGTGCAACCTCGTCCGTCTCACCGGGTCCCGGCCCCTCACCATCGTCCTGCAAGTGCCTGCCCCCGTGCCGCGTCCCGTGCCGCTTCCCTGGCGCGCCGGCTCGGAACCCTCGCGGCGCTGATGGGTGTTGTGGGGCTGGCCGCCTGCGCCCCGCAACCCCGGCCCGCCCTCTATGGCGGCCCGTCCGGATCGCTCTTCGGCGGCTCCACTGTCGGCTCCGCCCCCTCCGCGCCGGAAGCGCCGACGGCGAAGGTGGCGGTGCTGCTGCCGATGTCCGGGCCGCAGGGCGCTCTCGGGCCGGCCATGATGAACGCCGCCACTCTCGCCCTCTTCGATTCGGGCGTGCGCGGGGTGGAGCTGGTGCCGCGCGACACCACCGGCAGCGCCGGCGGCGCCTCCGAGGCGGTGCGCGGCGCGATCGCGGAGGGCGCCCGCGTGGTGGTCGGGCCGCTGACGGGGGCCGAGACCGCTTCCGCCGCCGGGCAGGCCCGGGCCTCCGGCGTGCCCGTGCTGGCCTTCACCAACGACGTGGAGCAGGGCGGCAACGGGGTGTGGGTGACGGGCGTCACCCCCTCGCAGCAGGTGCGGCGCCTTCTCGCCTCCGCCCGGACGGCGGGAGTGGGGCGCGTCGGCCTCGCCGGGCCGGAAGGGCCCTTCACGCGCCAGCTCGCCGCCGCGCTCCGCAACGCCTCCCGCGAGGCGGGGCTGCCGCCGCCGGTGGTGGTCACCTATCCGAGCGGCGCCTCCCGCAGTCAGGCGGCGGGGCTGGTGGCGCAGCAGGCCGGGACGGAGGGGCTGGGCCTCCTCATCCTCGGGGAGAGCGGGGCGGGGGCGCGGGAAATGGCGGCGGCCCTGGCCGGCGCCGGGCTGCCCGTGCCGCCGCTGCGCCTGGCCGGCACGGTGCTCTGGGCCAATGACGCGACGCTCGCCTCCGAGCCCGCCCTGGCCGGGGCGCTGGTGCCCGGGCCGGACCCGCTGGCGCGCAACGGCTTCGAATCCCGCTACCAGGCCGCCTATGGCGAGCGCCCGCCGCGCCTGGCCGCCACCGCCTACGACGCCACCGCCGCCGCCCTGCGCGGGGTGCGGGGCGGCGACCCCCGCGCCGCGGCGCAGCTTCCGGTCGGGGAGCCGCTGCAGGGCGCGGACGGGACCTTCCGCCTGCTGCCGGACGGGCAGGTGCAGCGCGCCCTGGCGATCTACGCCCTTTCCCCCGGGTCGGAGCCGCGGATGGTGGAGCCCGCCATCCTGCCCGGCGCCGCCGGGTCCTGAGCCCGCGCCCACCCCGGAGGGCCATGCTGCGCGCGGTGACGCTGGTGGGCGGCGTGCCCGCCGCGGCGCTGCTGGTGCTGATGATCGCCGGCTGGGCGGAGCCCCTGCCGGCCTTCCTGGCCATCCTCGCCACCCTCGGCGCTGCCTATGTGTTCGGCCGGGCGTGGCTGGGAACGCTGGCGGGGCTTGAGGCGGACCTGCGGGCCGCGGCGGAGGGCAAGCCCGTGCCGCCGCGCCCGCCCCTGCTGCCCGCCGCCGCGCGGGTGGCCGAATCCGCCGCCCGTCTCTCCCGCGGGCTGGCGGAGCGGGAGGCGCTGCTGCGCCAGCTCCGCCGCACGGATGCCGCCATCATCGACGCCCTGCCCGACCCGCTGCTGGTGCTGGGAGAGGACCGGAAGGTGCTGCGCGCCAACCCGGCCGCGCGCCGCTTCTTCGGCACCGGCGCGGACGGGGTGGCCGATACCGCCTCCGTCCTGCGCCACCCCCGCATCGCCGCCGCGGTGGACGACGCCCTGGCGGAGGGCGAGCCCCAGGCGGCGGAGGTGGTCCTGCCCCTGCCCGTGCAGCAGGACCTCTCAATCCACGCCATCCCGTTGGACCCGCCCCTCTCCGACGGCGGCTGCCTGCTGCTGGTGCTGGCGGACCGCACCCAGGCGCGGGCGGCGGAGCGGATGCGGGCTGATTTCGTGACGAACGCCAGCCACGAGCTGCGGACGCCGCTCGCCTCCATCATCGGCTTCGTGGAGACGCTGCGCGGCCCCGCGAAGGACGACCCCGAGGCGGGCGCCAGCTTCCTCGGCATCATCGCCACCCAGGCGGAACGGATGCGGCGGCTGGTGGAGGACCTGCTCAGCCTCTCCCGCATCGAGATGGCCGAGCACCGCGCCCCCGCCGGCGAGGCCCGGCTGGACGCCCTGGCCCGGGACGAGGCGGCCGCCATGGCCCCCATCCTGGCCGACCGCAACGTGAACCTGGCCCTGGAGCTGACCCCCGCCACCGCCGCCCCCGCCGATGCCGGGGAACTGGCCCAGGTGATCCGGAACCTGCTGGAGAACGCGGTGCGCCACGGGCGGGACGGCGGCACCGTGCGCCTCTCCGTCCGCCGCCTGGCGGCGCCGGAAGGCGCGCTGGCCCCTGGCGTGATGCTGAGCGTAAGCGATGATGGGCCGGGCATCGCGCGGGAACACATCCCCCGCCTGACGGAGCGCTTCTACCGCGTGGATGCCGGGCGCAGCCGCAACGCCGGCGGCACGGGGCTGGGCCTGGCTATTGTGAAGCACATCGTCGGCCACCACCGGGGGCAGCTGCTGATCGACAGCACGGTGGGGCAGGGGACGGTGATGCGGGTGTGGCTGCCGGGGCGGTAGGGGCGCCCGGGTGGCCCCAAGGGGCTCCGCCCCCTGGACCCCCGCCAAGGGCCTGAGGCCCCTGGACCCCCATCTGGCTGCCGCCACGCCTTCCTGACGCGGGATCTCTGCGCAACCGGGTCTATCCTGCCCTTGCAGTCGCCTCGGGTCGTGGACCCGAGGCGCACCGTCAGCCGAACGATTCCAAAGCCTAGAAGAAGATGATGGAGAGGGGTCCGGGGAGAGGAAGAATTCCTTCTTCCTCTCCCTGGCCACGGACCGGACCCGCAGGATCAGGCCACTTCGATCCCCGTGAGCCCCGCGGTCAGGGCTGCCCGCAGGTCGGGCCCGGCCAGGGCGATGCAGCCCTCGGTGGGCGCCAGGTCCGGCCGGGCGAGGTGGAGGAAGATGGCGCTGCCGCGCCCGGGCACCACCGGGTCGTCGTTCCAGCCGAGCACGCCGACGATGTCGTAGATGTGGTCCTGTCGCCAGAGTTCCTCGTGCCTGGCCTCGTGGGGCAGGTTGACCGGGCGGTTGTAGGCGGGGCTGGCGGGGTCGTCGCACCAGCCGTCGTTCGGGCCGATGGGTTCCACGGGCACGGCGCAGCGTGGGGCGGGGCCGCGGTCGGCGCGGTAGAGCACGCGGCGGAGGGGGAGGGTGGCGCGGGGGGTGGCGCCGTCGCCTTCCGCCTTGTCGGCGCGGATGCCGCCGCGGCCGATGGCGCAGCACCAGCGGTCGCGGTTCAGGATGAGGTGGGGGCCGTCCAGGCGGGCGAGGGTCATGCGGCCTTCTATCATTATGCGGTGCCATCATGCGGTGCCGGTCAGGCGGTGCTGGAGCGCATCTGCTCCTGGTAGGCCGCGCGGCCGCGGGCGATGGTTGCGGGGTCGGCGGTCTGGCCCCAGGCGAGGAAGGCGGTGGGCTGGTCCCGCCCGTTCGCGATGGCCTGGAGGGTGCCGACGAAGCCCGTGACCTCCAGCACGGCGGAGGCGACGCCGCCGAGGAAGCCCACCGGCCCGCCGATAGCGGTGCCGACGAGGATGCGGGCGGCGATGGGGGCGGAATTGCCGGTCACGGCCCGGTAGGCGGTGCCGACACCCGGCACGTATTGCAGGGGGTTCAGCGCCTCCAGCAACTCGTCGAAGGTCGTCTCCACGGGCATGGGGGCCGCCTCCTCGCCGAGGAGGGGTGGGCCGCCATCGGGGGCGGGGCGGGCGCCGCCGTAAACGCGGCCGGCGAACATGGCCCATCCCTCCGGGGATGCGGTGTTCGGGACGATGTGGTTCACGGGCACCCCTCTCCGCCTGGGCGGGGCCAGGCGCCGCAAGAGGCGTGCCTAGCCGAGCAGGTGGCCGAAGCGGGCCTTCTTCGTCGCGAGATAGGCGTCGTTCACGCCGTTGGCGGCGAAGAGGTGGGAGACGCGGCCCGTCACCTCGATCCCGCAGGCGGAGAGGCCGGCCACCTTGTCCGGGTTGTTCGTCAGCAGGCGGATGCGGGGCAGGCCCAGGGCCTCCAGCATCGTCGCGGCCACGCGGAAGTCGCGCTCGTCGGCGCCGTAGCCGAGGGCGCGGTTGGCATCCAGCGTGTCCAGCCCGCCATCCTGCAGGGTGTAGGCGCGCAGCTTGTTCACCAGGCCGATGCCCCGCCCCTCCTGCGCGAGGTAGAGCAGCACGCCGCCCGCCGGCTCCGCCGCCATGCGGGCGATGGCGCCGCGCAGCTGCGGGCCGCAGTCGCAGCGCAGGCTGCCCAGCAGGTCGCCGGTGAAGCACTCGGAGTGGATGCGGGCGAGCGGCGCCGCCTCTCCGGCCGACTCTCCCGCCGACTTTCCGGCCGACTTTCTGGCCGCCTCGGGCGTGCCGACGAGGATCGCGAGGTGCTCGATCCCGCCATCGGCGGCGCGGAAGGCGGCGATGCGGGCCTCCGGCGCGTCCTCCAGCGGGACGCGGGCCTCGGCCACGCGGGTGAGGCTGGTGGCGGCGGCGGCCGGGTATCCCAGCACTGCCGGCACGGCGACGGAGAGCAGGCCCAGGCGCGCCCCGGCGGCGGTGGAGGCCGGGGCGGCGACGAGGGCGGGCAGCAGCCGCCCGACCTTGGCCAGGGCGATGGCGACAGGGGAGAGCGCCTGGGCGAAGCCCGGCGCGGGGACGATCTGCGGGACTTCGGGCAGCAGGTCCTCGGCCACCGGATCGGCCAGGCGGCGCAGGGCGGCAGGGTCCAGCAGGGCGGGGGAGAGGCGCAGCGCCACCGGCGCGTCCTCCGCCGCCGCAGCAGGCACGGAACGCGCAAGTATGGGGCGGGCCAGCACGGCGGCCGCGCGGGGGGCGGCGAGGAGCAGCACGGGCGGGGCCAGCGCCGCCCCGGCCAGCTCGGCGAGGCCGCGCGCGCCGACCGTCTCGGCGGCGGCGAGGACGAGCGCCTCTCCGCCGCCTTCCAGCAGCACGGGCGTGCCGCGGCGCAGGTCGGAGACGGCGCGGTGGACCGCCCGCATCGATGCGGCGCGCGAGTCCGGCCCTTCGCCCGGCCGGCCCGGGAAGGACGGCGCCGTGGCCCGTGTTGACGCGTCGGCCATTCCCGATCCCATCCTTGGAGTAACCTATGATAGCCGGTGGTGCCCAGTTCCACAGCCATATGGGATGCCGTCAGGCACAGGAAGGGCCGGTGCCGCCGGGATTCGTCCCGCAACCTCCGCATGCCCGCTCCATCCTGCCCACAGACCCACGAAAAAGAGAGCCGAGACTTGCCGGTTCCGGCCTTATGGCCCCATATCCCGACTTCACGGCTCCGGGATCGCTCCGTTTCATCGGGTGGACCCCAGCTATCAACGGGAGGGTGCATGTCGGACCCCCGTCCGATCCTGATCGTGGACGACGACCCGGCGCTCCGCGCCACGCTGTCCGAGCAATTGGCCGTCGATGGCGAGTTCGCCCCGAGCGAGGCCGCGACGAAGGCCGAGGCCGGGCAGATCCTGCTCGCCGACGGTGCTCGCTTCGATGCCGTGCTGCTCGACATCGGCCTGCCCGATGGCGATGGCCGCGACCTCTGCGCGGAGCTCCGGCGGGCCGGGCTGAAGGTGCCGATCATCATGCTCACCGGCGCGGACGGGGAGCAGGACGTGGTGCGCGGGCTCGATTCGGGCGCGAACGACTACATCGCGAAGCCCTTCCGCATCATGGAGCTGCTGGCCCGCCTGCGCGCCCAGCTGCGCGGCTTCGACAATTCCGAGGACGCGGTTTTCGTCATCGGCCCCTACACCTTCCGCCCCTCGGCCAAGATGCTGCAGGACCCCGGCCGCAACCGCCGGATCCGCCTGACCGAGAAGGAGTGCGCGATCCTGAAGTTCCTCTACCGGGCCGGTGGCCGGCCGGTGGGGCGGCAGATCCTGCTGAACGAGGTGTGGGGCTACAACGCGGCCGTGACGACCCACACGCTGGAGACGCACATATACCGGCTGCGGCAGAAGATCGAGCCGGACCCGGCGACCGCTTCCCTGCTGCTGACCGAGGGCGGCGGGTACCGCCTGGACCCGCAGGCCGGCCGCGCGGCGGCCTGAGGCCGGGGAATCACCGGAGAACGCGAAGGGCCGGAGGGGCGCACCCCTCCGGCCCTTTCTACTTCCGGGGCTTCGCGGGCGCCGGCAGGGCGCCGATGGCCCGCAGGGCCGGGATCAGGATCGGTCGGACCATCGTTGCTGCCCCTCTCTGGATGGGCGACTCAACGGGGGAGTGCCGGGGCGGTTGCCCCAGGGGAGAGGAGAAGGAATGCTCCCCTCCCCTGGACGTCGAAGGCAGTGCCTTCACCCCCTCGTCTTAGAGCCATGCTGCTGACGGTGCGCCTCGGGTCGAGGACCCGAGGCGACTGCGGAGGCAGGATCGGGCCCCCAGGGAGAAGCCCCGTGTCGAAGCGGCGTGGCGGCAGCCGGACGGGGTTCCAAGGGCCTCAGGCCCTTGGCGGGGATCCAAGGGGCGGAGCCCCTTGGGGCCAAACAGATTTCACGTTTCGGTGATGCGCTCGCCCCGTCCCCCGCCTATCCTGCGCGGGATGCGCCGCGCCCTGATCCTCCTTCCCCTCCTCCTGGCCGCCTGCGAGTTGCCGGACATGCCGGAGCTGGGGCGTGCGGCCGAGAACACCCTGCGGGCGAGCGTGTTCCTGCCGCCGATCCAGGACGGGCTGCGGCCGCGCCGGTACGAGGCGCCGAACGGCGCGCTGGACGAGGAGCAGGTGGCCGTGACGAGCGGGCCGACGCTGGTCGTCAGCTACGGGCGGCAGCGCAAGGTGATGACGATGATCCAGGGCCAGGGCGAGCAGCGCATGTGGCGCTCGGACGACGGCACGGTGGTGGCGACGGACGGGGCGCGGGTGGTGGCGACGGCGGGGGTGCAGACGAACCTCTCGGCCACGCGCTTCGACAGCCCGGACCCGCTGGACGACGTGACGGCGCTGATCGAGCGGCCGGCGATGGCGCGGCGGGTGGTGGACCTGGCGCCGGCGCAGCGCGATCCCGGGCGGATGCGCTTCGGCGTCTCGCTGGAGTGCCGGATGCGGGCGGCGCGGGTGCCGGAGGGGCTCTATGTGGAGGAGCGCTGCGGCGGCGGGGCGCGGTTCCTGAACCGCTACTGGGCGGATGCGGAGACGGGGGCCGTGTGGCGGTCCGAGCAGTGGGTGGGGATGGAGGACCGGCCGATGACGATCGAGGTGCTCAGCCCGCCCGCCAACTAAGGCCGGCGCGCCGCACGCGCCAAGCGACGTAGGCAAGCCAGAGGAGCTGCAGGGCGAGAGGGGGGAGCACGACGAGCGGCTTCGCCCAGGGGGGAAGGCCCGGGAAGGACAGCGCCAGCATCGCCTGGAACAGCACGAAGGCGCCGTGCGTCGCGGCCACCCGCCGCACGGACATGCCGCTGCGCTGGGCCATCTGGTAGAGGTGGGTGCGGTGGGGCGCGCTGATCCTCTCCCGCATCAGGGCGCGGCGGATGAGGGTGAAGCCCGTGTCGAAGAGGTGCGCGAAGAGCAGCAGGGGCACGATGAGGAAGGAGAGCTGCTCCGTGTCGAAGCGGGCGCAGGCGACCGCGAGCACGGCGAGGACGAAGCCGAGGAACTGGCTGCCCACGTCGCCCATGAAGATGCGGGCGGGGTGCAGGTTGTAGGGCAGGTAGCCCAGCAGCCCGGCGGTGAGGAACAGCGCGGCGGCGTAGACGAACCAGGCGCCCTGTTCCGCCCCGATGAAGCAGAGGGCGGCGCAGGCGACGAGGAGGGAGCCGGCGACGAGGCCGTCCATCCCGTCCATGAAGTTCACGGCGTTGGTGCAGGCGACGATCCAGAACAGCGTCAGCACCGGGCCGAGAAGGCCGAGGTCGGTCACGCCCACCCAGGGGATGGCGAGGCGGGTGACGACGAGGCCGCTGGCCATGGCGACCAGCGCGGCCCCGGCCTGGGCCGCGAGCTTCACGACGAAGCGGAAATCCTTCAGGTCGTCCAGCAGCGCGACGCCGGCGATGGCGAGGGCGGCGAGGATGGTGCCGATGAATTCCGGCTCCGCGATTCGGGCGAAGCGGGCGGTGCCGTAGAGGACCACCATGCCCGCCACGAAGGCGGCGACGATGCCGAGGCCGCCTCCCTTCGGGGTGGGGACCTTGTGTGCGGTGGCGGCGCGGCGGGCCGGGTCGTCCAGCATGGGGTGGGCGATCATCAATCGCACGATGCCGGCCGAGAGCAGGACGAGCAGGGCGGCGAAGCCGAGATGGGGGAAGAAGGCCTCCGCGCGCATCACGGGGTGATCCGGGCGGCGTCGGGGCTGGCGTAGACGTCGCCGCTGTTGGCGGCGTGGGGCAGGGCCTCGATCCAGGCGCCCATGGCGTCGGCGGTGACGGGGGCGGGGAGGGCGAGCTCCATGCTCTCGCCGAGCGCGGCGTTGAAGCGGTAGGGGCCGAGGGCGGCCAGACGCGCCAGGCACGCCGCCGCCACGTCGCGCTGGATGGTGGTGAACTCGAAGGAGAGGGCGCGGGGGGCGAAGGAGAGGCCGGCCAGGGCCTCCGCCTCGAAGCCCTCCACGTCCAGCTTGATGAAGTCGGGGGTGCCGTGGGCGGCGGCCAGGGCGTCCAGCGTGGTCACCGGGCGGGGGATGGTGCGGTCCCACCTCTGGTCTTCCCAGCCCGCCGCGCCGTCGGCGGCGGCCACGAAGGCGTCGGAGGCGGTGGCGACGGTGGGGTTGCGCGTGTTCAGGCGCAGCACCGCCTCGCCCGGCGCGGCGCCGACGAGGGCGGGGATGATCGCGACGCCGGGATCATCGCGGAAGCAACGGCGCAGCAGGCGGGCCAGGGCGGGCTGGGGCTCCACCGCCACGGCGCGGGCGCCGAGGCGGCGGAAGCCGGCCGTGCGGTCGCCGACATGGGCGCCGATGTCGAAGCCGAGATCGCCGGGGGAGAGGAAGCGGGACTGGAAGGCGTCCAGCGCGGCCTCGCGCCCCGGCGCGTAGTAGGTCTGAACGGATTGGCGCAGGGGGCTGGCGCGCCTCATGGCGAGACGACCACGGCGCGCCTCATGGCGCGAAGATCAGCGCGCAGCCCGCGGCTTCCGCCTGCGGCACCATCAGCCCGGTGGGGGTTTCCAGGTGCAGCACGCCGGAGAGGGCCTGTCGCGCGCGGTCGGGGCTCTCCACGCCCAGCACCATCGCGGCCACGGCGGGCAGGGGCGGGAGGACGAGGCCGGGGAGGAGGGCGGCGGCGGTGCCGGGGTCCAGCACGCGCACGCGGGCGCCGTCCGGCAGGGGCAGGGCGAAGCCGCCGGCGGGGTCGGGCTCCAGCGGCAGGCCGGAGAGGCGGGAGAGGCGGGCGGCGCTCTCGGCCGGGCGGTCGGCGACGACGATCGCGGCGCGGAGTTCGGTGGCGCCGTTGGGGTGCTCCATCCAGCGGGGCTGCCAGATGGCCTCCGGCGTCAGGTGCCGCACGAGCTGGACGCGGCCCTCCGGCGCATCCGGCAGGGGCAGGCGCTCGAAGCGGGCGATCGGGCCGCCGGGCTCCACGGGGCGGGAGAGGGGGGAGATGCCGGGGATGTCCAGCCCGGCGCGGCGGAGGCGGGCGAGGTTGCCCTCCGAATCCGCCATGCCCAGTGCCAGGATGCGCGCGCCCTCGAACACATCGAGCAGCGCGCCCAGGCCGTTATCGGGCAGGGCGGGATCGACGATCGCCAGCAGCTCGATGTAGCCCCGGCGCAGCATGGCGCAGCGGTTGGCGGTGCCCAGCGGCCCGTCGCCGCGCGACTGCCGGGCGACGGGGGTGAGGGCGAAGCCCAGCCGCTCATAGGCGCCCCAGAGCGCCGCGGCGTCGCGCGAGCAGACGCCGACATGGTCCAGGCCGTTGGAGGAGGCCATCAGGCGGCCCCCCTCAAGCAGCCGGCCCGGCCTCGTAGTGGGCGAGCTGCCACTCCTTCGGCTCCTGCGCCGCCTCGTCGTACCAGCGCGCCACCAGCGGGTGGGCGCGGAGGGCGGCCATGTAGGCGCGGCCGCGCGGGGAGACGGCGGGGGCGTAGGTGATGAGGCGCGCGACCACGGGGGCGTACATGCAGTCCGCGACGCCCATCGCCGCGCCGTGCAGGAAGGGGCCGCCGCTGGCGTCCAGGCACTGCGCCCAGATCGTCTCGATGCGGGCGATGTCGGCCAGCGCGTCCGGCGTGCCGCCGCGGCCGGGGAAGCTGCCGCCGAGGTTCATCGGCATGGCCTGGCGCAGTCCGCGGAAGCCCGCGTGCATCTCGCTGGCGGCGCTGCGGAGGAGGGCGCGCAGGACGCGGTCCCCCGGCCACAGGCCCTCTCTGCCCGACGCTTGGGCGATCTCCGCGCAGTACTCGCAGATCGCGAGGCTTTCCCAGACCCGCGCGCCGTCGTGTTCCAGGTAGGGCACGAGGCCGGCGGGGGTGGCCTGCTTGATGGCGGTGGTGCCGCCGCCGCCGGCGAGCGGGATCAGCACCTCCTCCACCTCCAGCCCGGCGAGGTGCACGGCGAGCCAGCCGCGCAGCGACCAGGAGGAGTAGCGCTTCGTGCCGATGAAGAGCTTGCCGCCTGCCCCTTGCGTCTCAGCCATGGACGGGGACCCCCTTGGAGGTGGAGTACTCGAAGTGCAGCGCCTCACCCGGATGCACGCGCGGGTGGATGGCGTGGGCGGTCATGGCGGCCTCCGAGAAGCCCTGCAGGATGAGCTTCAGCTTGCCGGGGTAGGTCGCCACGTCGCCGATGGCGTAGATGCCGGGGCGGGAGGTCTCGCAGGTGGCGGGCGTCACCGACACGTGGCTGCGGTCCATCCCCAGCCCCCACTCCGCGATGGGGCCGAGCTCCATGGAGAGGCCGAAGAAGGCGAGGAGGTGGTCCGCCTCCACGTCGCGCTCCTCGCCCTTCAGGGTCGCGAGCGTCACGTGGGTGAGCTTGCTGCCGTCGCCCTTCAGCGCGTGCAGCTGGTAGGGGATGGCCATCTCCAGCTCGCCGCGGGCGGCGGCGGCCTCCATCTGGGCGGCGGTCTCGGGGGCGGCGCGGAACTTCGGGCGGCGGTGCACCACCGTGACCTTCGCCGCGATCTCCTTGAGGGACAGGGCCCAGTCCACGGCGGAATCGCCGCCGCCGGCGATCACCACCTTCTTGCCCCGGAAGTCCTCCCGCCGGGCCACCATGTAGCGGACGGCCCCCGACGCCTCGTACTGCGGCAGGTCCTCCAGCGGCGGGCGGTTGGGGCCGAAGGCGCCGGCGCCGGCGGCGAGGATCACCGCCTTGGCGCGCACGCTGTCGCCCTCGCTGGTGCCGAGAACGAAGCTGCCATCCTCCTCCAGCAGCCGCTCCACGCGCCGGCCCATGAGGTAGATGGGGGCGAAGGGCTGGGCCTGGGTCTCCAGCTCGCGGATCAGGTCGCCGCCGGCGATGCGGGGATGGGCGGGGATGTCGAAGATCGGCTTCTCCGGGTAGAGGGCCGAGCACTGGCCGCCGATGGCTTCCAGCGCGTCGATCACCACGCATTTCATCCGGAGCATGCCGCACTCGAACACGGCGAAGAGCCCGGCGGGGCCGGCGCCGATGATGGCGACGTCGGTCTCGATATGCGCGGTCATGGCGTCGGCACGTCCCCCGATGGCGATGAGGGGTGCGGTGATACAGCGGGCGGGGAAGGGGGGGAAGCTTGGGGAAGCCTCCTCCCGGTCAGGGCCCGGCCGGCTCCGGGGTGGTCCCCAAGGTGCTCTCGGTGGCGTTCATCGTCAGCAGCCCGGCCGCCAGCCGCGTCAGGTAGCGCGCGGCGCGCAGGCGGACCGCGGCCTGGCTGGCCGCGCCCTTCGGCGCGTCCTCCGGCAGGGTGCAGCCGGCGAGGGTGATGGCGCTGCCGACGATCCGGGCCTCCAGCGCGGCGGCCAGAGCCTCGGGCGCGGCCTCGCGGGGGAATTCCGTGTCCACGGCCTCGCCCGCGCGGTCGATCTCGGCCTCCACGCGCTCGTCATCGGCCAGGACGGCCATGATCTCGGCGGGCGGGTCGGGATCCTCGCCGGCCCCGATCGCCATCAGGCCAATGGCGCCGACGAGCATGTGCATGGGGCCGGAATCGTCGCCATCCCTGGCGAAGGCGCCGTAGGCGACGGCCAGCGCCGCCTCGCCGAGCACGACCCGGCTCTCCGGCTCCATCGCGTCGATGACCTGGGACTCCTCTCCTCCCGGCAGCCCGCCCTCCCCGAAGGCGCGGCTGACGGTGGCGAGGGCCTCGAAGAGTTTCAGCTCGGACGCGCTCGGCATCAGCCCCCTCCCCCAATCAGTTCCAGCCGTCGGTTCGGGACGTCAGTTCGGGCGGACGCGGTCGACGGCGCGGTCCACGGCGCGGCCAGTGCGCTCCACGGGGCCGCTCGGCGGGTCGATGGTGTCGCGGGCGCGCTCGCCGAAGGTGCGGTCGTTGCCGGTGCAGGCGGCGAGGGTGCCGAGGAGCAGCATCGGCATCAGGGCGGCGCGGAGAAGGCGCATCGGTTCTCTATCCTTGTCCCGGGCGTCCCCCTCGGGCCGCCCTTCCCGGGCCTAACCGGCCGGGCTGCCCTTCGGTTTCCACGGGCCTGTCCGGGAGGCCCGCCCGGTCGGGGCCGGGAGGCGCTTGCCCCGGCCGGGGGCGGGAGGGCAGATTGGGGGCGCCGATGACCGCCCCGATCACCCTTTCCCTGCCGGACGAGGCGGCCACCGTCGCGCTCGCGGCCCGGGCCGCGCGCCTGGCCCGGCCGGGGGACGCGATCCTGCTGGAGGGGCCGCTGGGGGCGGGGAAATCCGCCTTCGCCCGCGCCTTCCTGCGCGCGGCGGCGGGGGACCCGGCGCTGGAGGTGCCTTCGCCGACCTTCACCCTGGTGCAGTCCTACGAGCTCTCCGGCATGGCGGCCCACCACATGGACCTCTACCGCCTGGAAGGGCCCGACGCCCTGCCGGAGCTGGGCTGGGAGGAGATGCGGGAGGGGATCGTGCTGGTGGAGTGGCCGGAGCGCCTCGGGGCCTGGGCCCCGCGCGGCGCGCTGCGGCTGGCCCTGGCGCAGGCCGTAGAGGCGGACGCCCGCACCGCCATCCTCTCGGGCTGGGATCCTGCCCGCCTCTCCGCCCTCGCTGAAGTGCCGGTTGCGAATGACGCCTGACGCTTTCCTCGCTGCCCACGGCTATGCCGGGGCCCGCCGCGCGCCCCTGCCGGGGGATGCCGGGCATCGCCGCTACCTTCGCCTGGCGGGCGGGCCGCGCCCGGCGCTGCTGATGGACGGGTCGGGCGCCGCCGCCGTCGGGCTGGCCTCGGCCGAGGCGGACCTGCGGGCCTTCATGGGGATCGCGGCGCATATCCGGAGCCTTGGCCTCTCGGCGCCGGAGGTGATCGCGGCCGATCCGCCCTCCGGCCTGCTGCTGCTGGAGGACCTGGGGGAGCCGACCCACGCGGCGTTGCTGGATGCAGGGGCGGAGCCGATGCCGCTCTATCTCGCCGCCGCGGAGGCGCTGGCCGCGCTGCACGCCGCCCCGCCGCCGCCCGGCCTGCCGGCCTGGGAGGGGGAGGCCATGGCGCGGGCCGCCGCCGCCACCTTCCTGGACTGGTGGTGGCCCGCAGCGATGGGCGCGGAGCCGACGGCGGCACAGCGCGAGGGCTTCCGCGCGGCCATCCGCGCGATGCTGGCGCCCTTCGAGGGCGCGGGGGGCTTCGTCCACCGCGACTTTTTTCCCGCCAACCTGCTGCCGGTGGACCGTGCGGGACCGGCCGGGGTGGGGATCATCGATTTCCAGGACGCCGGGCACGGCCACCCGGCCTACGACCTAGTGAGCCTGCTGCAGGACGCCCGGCGCGACGTGGCGGAGGATGTGCGGGAGGCCGCCACCGCCCGCTACATGGCGGCCCGCCCTGGGCTGGATCGCGCCGCATTCGGGGCCGCCACCGCCGCCATGGCCGCGCAGCGCCACCTGCGCGTGGCCGCGCTGTGGGTGCGGCTGGACCGGCGGGACGGGAAGCCGCAATACCTGGTCCACGGCCCGCGCTGCTGGCGGCTGCTGGGGGAGGCGTTGCGCCACCCCGCCACGGCGCCGCTGGCCGCCTTCCTCGACGAGCACGTGCCGCCCGCGCGGCGCGGCAATCCCACCACCGCCACCACGGAACACGCCGCATGATCCGCCTCACCCACGGCATGGTCCTCGCGGCCGGGCTCGGCACGCGGATGCGGCCGCTGACCGAGGCCGTGCCGAAGCCCTTGCTCGCGCTGCGCGGACGCTCCTTGCTGGACCACGCGCTGGACCGGCTGGACGAGAACGGGGTGCACGACGTCGTGGTGAACGCCCACCACCTGGCCCCCCAGGTCGTGGCGGCCTGCGAGGCGCGGAAATCCCCCCGCTGCACCGTGCTGGTGGAGGAGGTGCTGCTGGAGACGGGCGGCGGAGTGCGCAACGCGCTGCCGCATCTGGGGCAGGAACCCTTCGCCGTGGTGAACGGCGACGCCTACTGGCTGGACGGCCCCACCCCTGCGCTGGCGCGGCTGGCGGCGGCCTTCGACCCGGAGCGGATGGACGCGCTGCTGCTGATGGTGCGCGCGGCGGCGGTGGACGGGGATGTGGGGCTGGGCGACTTCCTGCTGGACCCGATGGGCCATCTCCGCTGGCCGGAGGAGCGGGAGGTGGCCCCCTACCTCTATGCCGGGGTGCAAATCGTCCATCCCCGGCTGCTGGACGGCACGGAGCGGTACGAGCAGCCCGGGGGGCGCTTCGGCATGAAGGGGCCGTGGACCCGCGCCATCGAGGCGGAGCGGCTCTACGGGCTGGTGCATGACGGGGCCTGGTTCCACCTCTCCACGCCGCCGGACCTGCAGCGCGCGGAAGAAGCGCTGGACAAAGGGCTCGTGAAGTTGTTCTAGCCCCGTTCTCCGCGGCGCCGAGGGGGCAAGGGCCGCGGGGCGAGGGGGACGCTGCATGAATCTGTACGAGATTCCCGCGCATCGTCCTTTCCTGGACGATCTGGCGCAGGGCGTGGTCGCCATGGCCGCCCAAGGGGGCAAGGGGGATGACCCCGCGGCGCTGGCGCGCGTTACGATCCTGCTGCCCACCCGGCGCGCAGCGCGGAGCCTGCGCGAGTCCTTCCTGCGCGCCTCCGGCAAGCCGGCGCTGCTGCTGCCGCGGCTGCGGGCGCTGGCCGGGCTCTCCACGGAGGATGCGGAGGAGCTCTCCCTCCCCGCACTGATGGACCAGCCGCCCGCGGTGGACCCGGCGCGGCGGCTGGCGGTGCTGACGGGGATGGTGATGCGCCTGCCCCCGCATTTCGGCGGTCCCGGCAGCCCGGACCAGGCCTGGCGGCTGGCGCTGGAGCTGGCGACGCTGCTGGACGAGATGGCGCTGGAGGGCTGCGACCCCGCGGGCATCCCGGATCTCGTCACGGGCGACCTCGCGCAGCACTGGGAAATCACGCACAAGTTTCTCGGCGGCGTGATCGGCGCCTGGAACGAGTGGCTGGAAGAGCAGGGGCTCTCCGACATCGGCGTGCGGCGCGTGGCCTCGCTGCGCGCCCAGGCGGCGGCGTGGCGGGACAACCCGCCGAAGGACCCGATTATCGCGGCCGGCATCGGCATCGGCGGCACCATCCCCGCCGCCGTGGAGCTGCTGCGGCAGGTGGCGCGGATGCCGAACGGCGCGGTGGTGCTGCACGGCGCCGGGGAGGAGATGGAGGCGGAGCTGTGGGAGGCGCTGCGCGAGGCGCACAGCCACCCCCTGAACGGCACCGCCCGGCTGCTGCGCGGCATGGACGCCACCGCCGCCGATCTGCGGCCCTGGCCGGGCTGCGCGCGCGATGCGCCCGCGCCGAACGAGGCGCGCGCCGCGCTGCTGGCGCGCGCGCTGCGGCCGGAGCAGGCCATCGCCTGCTGGCAGGACCGGGAGCCGGAGCGCTGGCGGCCCGCGCTGACGGGGCTGGACCAGATCATCGCCCCGGACGAGGCGGGGGAGGCCGCCGCCATTGCCCTGCTGCTGCGGGAGGCGCTTGAGACCCCCGGCGCCCGCGCCGCGCTGGTGACGCCGGACCGGGACCTGGCCCGCCGCGTTTCCGTGGAGCTGCTGCGCCACGGCATCCAGGCCGATGATTCCGCCGGCCAGCCGCTGGGGATGACGCCGGCCGGCGCCTTCCTGCGGCTGATCGCGCGGATGGTGGAGGAGGGCTTCGCGCCCGTTGCCGCGCTATCCTGCCTGAAGCATCCGATGGCGGCCGGCGGGATGGCGCGCAGCGAGTGGATGCGGGCGGTGCGGGAGCTGGAGCGCTACGCGCTACGCGGCCCGCGCCCCGCCGCCGGGCTGGACGGGCTGCGCCGCGCCGCGGAGGCGATCCGGCACGAGGCGCCGCGCGGGCGCGTGCTGGCGATGCTGGACGCGCTGGACCGGGCGCTGGGAGATTTCCGCGCGCTGGACCGCAACGTGCGGCCGCCGGCGGACCTGCTGGCCGATCATCTGGCGGCGGCCGAGGCGCTGGCCTCCACGGACGAGTTGCCGGGTGGCCTGCGCCTGTATCGCGGCGAGGAGGGGGAGCCGCTGGCCGTCCACCTCGCCGGGCTGGAGCCGGCGATGCGGACGCTGCCGCCGCTGGAGGCCGCCGCCTGGCCGCCGCTGTTCGACGCGCTGCTGGAAGGGCCGCTGGCACCGGGCGTGCGGACCATGCGCGGGCGCAAGGGCGGGTCGCACCCGCGCGTGCAGATCCTCGGGCTTCTGGAAGCGCGGTTGCAGAGCTTCGACCGCGTGGTGCTCGGCGCGCTGGAGGAGAGCGTGTGGCCGATCGCGACGGACCCGGGCGCCTGGATGAGCCGGCCGATGCGGACGCAGTTCGGGCTGCCGGCGCCGGAGGCGCGCATCGGGCGGGTCTGCGCGGATTTCCTGCTCTCGGCGCTGGCGGCGCCGCGCGCCACGCTGTCCCGCGCGCGCAAGCGCGGCGGATCGCCCACGGTGGCCGCGCGTTGGCTGACGCGAATCGACACCTTCCTGCGCGGGCAGGAGCTGGGCGGGCTGGAGAACTCCCCCGCCACCGGATGGGCGGGGCTGCTGGACGTGCCGGAGCGCCCGGAGCCCTGCGCGCGCCCGGCCCCCGCGCCGCCCGCCGCGATGCGCCCGCGCAAGATCGGCGTGACGGATGTGTGGCTGCTGAAGTCCGATCCCTACGCCTGGTACGCCAAGCGCGTGCTGCGGCTGCGGCCGCTGGACGACCTGGATGCGGAAGCGGACGTGGCGGAGTACGGCAACATCGTCCACCACATGGTCTCGCGCTGGCTGACGCTGTGCGACGGCGATCCGCACTGCGCGGATGCGGTGGAGCATTTCGAGGCAGCGACGGAGGAGGCGCTGGCGGAGTTCGCGCCGCGCCCCGGCCTGATGGCCTATTGGCGGCCGCGCCTCTCGCGCATCGCGGAGTTCGTGCTGGAGGTGGAGCGCGGGCGGGACGGCGTGGCGAAGCGCCACGCCGAGATCACGGGCGGCATCGACCTGCCCTGCGGCGTGCGGCTGGAGGGGCGCGCGGACCGGGTGGACGTGCTGAAG
The DNA here is from genome assembly GCF_037040815.1 of Pararoseomonas sp. SCSIO 73927. Lineage (NCBI taxonomy): Bacteria > Pseudomonadati > Pseudomonadota > Alphaproteobacteria > Acetobacterales > Acetobacteraceae > Pararoseomonas > Pararoseomonas sp. SCSIO 73927. The sequence goes on along the minus strand of NZ_CP146232.1, from coordinate 751,442 downwards.
GACGGCCGCCTCGTCCTCATCGACCTCAAGACGGGAGGCCCGCCATCGAACGCCGAGATGGCGGATGGGCGCGCGCCGCAGATGCCGCTGGAGGCCGCCATCGCCGCGCGCGGCGGCTTCGCGAACATTCCTGCCGCCGCCGTGTCCGGGCTGGAGCACTGGCACGTCTCCGGCGGGTGGGAGGCGGGCACGCGCGCGGAGTTCCGGCCGAAGGACACCACGCTCGAGGAGGTGAGCGAGGAGGCCTTCGAGGCGCTGAACGGGCTGGTGCAGGATTTCCTGCTCGGCGAGCGCCCCTTCCTGGCCCGCCCGCATCCCGGGCGCACGCCGAAGGGGGATGAGTACGACCACCTCTCGCGCATCGCCGAGTGGGGCGGCGCGGGGGAGGGGGATCTGTGAACGAAGCCTTCTCCGCCCGCTCGCGCGCGCAGTACAGCCAGCGCGTCGCCTCCGATCCGCGGCTCTCCGCCTGGGTGGGCGCCTCCGCGGGGTCGGGCAAGACGAAGGTACTGACGGACCGCGTGCTGCGCCTGCTGCTGCGCGGGGATGCGCAGCCCGGCCGCATCCTCTGCCTCACCTTCACCAAGGCAGCGGCGGCGGAGATGGCGACGCGCCTCGCGCGACGGCTCGGCGAGTGGTCGGTGATGCCGGAGGCGAAGCTGCGCGCGGCGCTGGACGAGCTGGCCGGGCAGCCGCCGACGGCCGAGGAGGTGGCGACCGCCCGCAAGCTGTTCTGCCGCGTGCTGGAGCAGCCCGGCGGGATGCGGATCGCCACCATCCACGCCTTCTGCCAGTCCCTGCTGCGCAGCTTCCCGTTGGAGGCGCGGCTGCCGCCCGCCTTCACCCTGCTGGAGGAGGCGGACAGCGCCACGCTTCTGGCCGAGGCGCGGGAGGCGGCGCTGGCCGGGCGCGCCATTCCGGAGGAGGCGCTGGCGGGGTTGGCGAAGCTGGTGTCCGCCGACAGCCTGGCGAAGGCGCTGCGGGAGCTGGTGGGCAAGCGCGACCGGCTGGCGCCGCTGATGGCGCGGGTGGATGGCTGCGATGGCGCGCTGCGCGACCTCCTGGAGATCCCGGCGGACGAGGACGAGACCTCGCTCTGCGCGCGGATTACCCTCCCGCCGGACTCCTTCCGCGAGGCGCTGGCGACGCTGGCGCAGCACAAGAACAAGGGGCCGCGCGAGGCGGCGGCGACGCTGCTCTCCATCCTCTCCGAGCCGGAGGAGGCGCGCGGGGCGCGCTGGGCGTCCTGGCACATGGCGCTGTTTACGCAGAAGGGCGAGAAGCGCGCGGCGCTGGCGAAGGAGGACGCCCTTCTCGCGGAGATGGAGCGGGTGGAGGAGATCCTGGCGCGCTGGTCCGCGCACCGCCTGCTCTCCGCCACCGGCGCCCTGCTCTCCGCCGCCCGGCCGGTGCTGGAGGACTACACGGCGCGCAAGACCCGCCGCGGCGCGTTGGACTTCGACGACCTGATCCACCGCGCCCAGGCGCTGCTGCGCGATCCCGGATCGGCCTGGGTTCTCTACAAGCTCGATGGCGGGCTGGACCACCTGCTGCTGGACGAGGCGCAGGACACCAACCCCGCGCAGTGGGGCATCGCCCAGGCGCTGGCGGAGGAGTTCTTCGCGGGCAAGGGCACGCACGAGCCGGGCGACCGCACGCTGTTCGTGGTGGGCGACGAGAAGCAGAGCATCTTCGGCTTCCAGGGCGCCGACGCGCGCGGCTTCGCGGAGTGGGAGACGCGCTTCGACGCGCAGGTGACCCGCGGCGGCGCGGTGTTCGAGCGCGTGCCGCTGAACGTCTCCTTCCGGTCCTGCGCGCCCGTGCTGGCGCTGGTGGACCAGGTGTTTGCGGATGGCGCGGCGCGGCGCGGCGTGGTGCGGGAGCACGCGGTGCTGGAGCATTCTGCTGACCGCGCGGGGCAGGCGGGGAAGGTGGAGATCTGGCCGCTGCTGGAGCACGCGGACGCGGCCACGCCCGAGCCCTGGATCGTGCCGCGCGACCCCGTGGCCGCGCAGGACGCGGAGGCGCTGCTGGCGGAGGCGCTGGCGGCGCGGATCGCCGGCATGATCAGGGACGAGACCCTGCCGGCGCGCGAGGGGCGGCCCATCCGCCCCGGCGACATCATGGTGCTGGTGCGTCGCCGCACGCGGCTGATCGAGCTGCTGGTGCGGGAGCTGAAAGGGCGCGGCATCCCTGTGGGCGGCGTGGACCGCATCGTGCTGGTAGAGCAGATCGCCGTGCGCGACATGCTCGCGCTCCTCGACGTGCTGCTGCTGCCGGAGGATGACCTTTCGCTCGCCGCGCTGCTGAAGTCTCCGCTGGTGGGCGTCTCGGAGGAGGAGCTGCTGGACCTCGCCCATGGGCGGGAGGGGCCGCTCTGGCACGTCTTCATCAAGCGGCGGGGTGAGAATTCCGCCATCGGCCGCGCGGCGGAGTGGATCGCGGGGCTGGCGGATCGGGCGGACCTCATCACCCCGCACGCGCTGCTGTCCGAGGTGCTGGGCGAGCATGGCGGGCGCGCGAAGCTGCTGGCGCGGCTGGGCGCGGAGGCGGCGGAGGCGCTGGACGAGCTGCTCTCGGCCGCGCTGCGGCACGAGAACAGGTACGCGCCCTCCCTCCAGGGCTTCGTGCAGTGGCTGCGGCGCGGCGGCGCCGAGGTGAAGCGGGAGATGGAGAACGCGGCGGACGCCGTGCGGATCATGACCGCGCACGGGTCCAAGGGGCTGCAGGCGCCGGTGGTGATCATCCCCGATATCGGCCGGGGCGGCGCGCGGGACACGCTGCTGTGGAGCGGCAGGCGGGATATCGGCGTCAACATGCCGGAGGTTCCTCTCTGGGCACCGCGCAAGGAGTTCCAGGCGGCGCCCTGGACCCGCGCCCGGACCGCGCGCGAATCCGCGGAGGCGGAGGAGGAGAACCGGCTTCTCTACGTGGCCCTGACGCGCGCGGAGGATCGGCTGCTGGTCTGCGGCCTGGCGCCGCGCCGGGCGCCCGCCCATCCGCCCTGGCACCAGCTGGTGAAGGAGGGCTTCTTCCGCGGGCTGGAGGGCGGGCGGGACGGCTTCGCCCGCGTGCCCTTCGACCCCACCGCGCTCGGCCTGCCCGCGGATTGCGGCTTCGGCGAGGAGGGGTGGGAGATCACCGCCCCGCAGAGCGCCGAGCCGAAGGCCGATCCCGCCGTGCTGCGCGCGGAGGCCGGCATCCTGCCGCACTGGGCCACCGTGCCCGCCCCGGTAGAGGCGAGCCGCGACCCGGTCGCGCCCTCATCGCTGGAGGGCGAGAACGAGCCCCCCGCCGCCGCCCCGCACGGCGCGGGCGATCCCACCGGCCGCCGCTTCCGGCGCGGCCTGCTGATCCACGGGCTGCTGCAGCACCTGCCGGAGCACGACCCCGCATCGTGGGAGGGGATCGCCCGCCGTCACCTGGCCCGCCCCGGCCACGGGCTGCACACGGAGGAGCAGGAGGCCACGCTGACCGAGACGCTGGCCGTGCTGCGCCACCCCGCGCTGGAGGGTGCCTTCGGGCCGAACAGCCTCGCCGAGGCGCCGCTGGCCGGAGTGGTGGACGGCATCCCGATCGCCGGGCAGGTGGACCGGCTGCTGGTAGCGCCGGACCGGGTGCTGGTGCTGGACTACAAGACCAACCGCCCGCCGCCCGCCGAGGTCTCGGCCGTGCCGGCGCTCTACCTGCGGCAGATGGCGGCCTACCGCGCCGTGCTGCGCGCCGCCTGGCCGGGGCGGCGGGTGGAGTGCGCGCTCGTCTGGACCTGGTCCGGTCACGTCATGGCGTTGCCGGACGCGGCGATGGACCCGCACGCGCCCAGCGCCGGGATGGGCGCCGGGATGGGCGCCGGGATGGGCGCCTAGTTCTCGCGCAGCGTGGAGATCGGGTCGCTGGCGGGGAAGCTCTCGTCCAGCGCCTCGTCCAGCTCCGCCTCGTCATGCGCGCGCTGCGCCTCGCCGGCCGGTTCCGGCGACGCGGGCGGCTTCGGGTCCCCGGTCGGCTTCGCGGGTGGCTTTTCCTCTGGCATGGCGGACTCTCCTGCTCCTGGCGCAGAGGATAGCGGGGCAGGAGCGCTCCCGTCTTGTCCGCAACGCCCGTCGCGTGACATGCAAAGGCCGGAACGACCCGCGGGAAGCGGGCCGACGAGGGAACGACGACCATGCCCACCCGCCGCCTGCTCGGCCCCTCCATCCTTGGCATGGCCGCGCTCGGCCTGCCCTTGCTGAACCGTGCCGCCCTCGCCCAGGGCGTGGCAGGGGGTGCGGCCACCTATCCCGATCGTCCCGTCACCCTCGTCGTTCCCTGGGCGGCGGGCGGCTCCACCGACGCGGTGGCGCGCATCCTCGCTGCGCGCCTCTCCCAGGACACGGGCCGATCCTTCGTCATCGACAACCGCGCGGGGGCCAACGGCACCATCGGCTTCGCCTCCGTCGCGCGCGCCCGGCCGGATGGTGCCACGCTGCTCGTCGGCACCGTCAGCACCTACGCCATGGCACCCCACCTCTACGCCCTGCCCTACGACAACGACCGCGCCTTCACCGGCATCGGGCTGATCGCCGCGCAGCCGATGATCCTGGTGGTGCCGAAGACCTCGCCCTACCGCAGCCTGGCGGAGTTCGTGGCCGCGGCGAAGCGGCCCGACAGCCGCATGACCTACGCCAATTCCGGCACCGGCAGCTCCACCCACCTCGCGACCGAGCTGTTCCTGCGGGACGCCGGCATCACCATGGCCGATGTGGGCTACCGCGCCGGCGCCCCGGCCGTGCAGGGCACGATGCAGGGCGAGGTCTCCATGGTGATCCAGGCCGCCTCCGGCCTGCTTCCCCTCATCGGCTCCGGCGACCTCCGCCCGCTCGCCATCTCCTCCCGCGAGCGGAGCACCATGGCGCCGGACATCCCCACCTTCCGGGAGCAGGGCTACCCGGACTACGAGGCGGCGGAGCACATCGCCCTCCTCGGCCCCGCAGGCATCCCCGCGCCGATCGTCCAGCGCATCAACGAACTGGCCCGCGCCGCCATGACCGCGCCCGAGACGATGGAGCGCCTGGCCGCCCTGGCCGTGACGCCCGAAACCCAGCGGCCGGAGGAGTGGGCGGCCTATAACGCGGCGGAGAACGCGAAGTGGGGGCGGGTGATCCGGGAGCGGGAGATCAAGGTGCAGTAGGCGCGGGTTCTGCCGCGCCCGGTCCGTGGCCAGGGAGAGGAAGAAGGAATTCCTCCTCTCCCCGGACCCCTCACCATCATCTTCGTCTAGGCTTTGGTCTTGCTCAGCTGACGGTGCGCCTCGGGTCCGTGACCCGAGGCGACTGCAAGAGCAGGATAGACCCCTCCACGCAGAGACGCCGCCTCAGGACGGCGCGGGCGGCAGCCAGAGGGGGATCCAAGGGCCTCAGGCCCTTGGCGGGGGGTCCAGGGCGCGGAGCTCCCTGGGGCCGAACAGCGCAGGAAGCGGTCAGCCCACCCCTGTCGGCCCGTCCAGGACGATCCGCACGCGCCGCGCCAGTTCCGCGCGGCCGTAAGGCTTGTGGATCAGGTCGAATTCCGTGCCGCCTCCGTCGTCGCGGTTCATGCTGTCGTCGGCGTAGCCGGTGGTCAGCAGGATCTTCAGGCGGGGGCGCTGGCGGCGGGCCTCGCGGGCCAGCATCACGCCGTTCATGCCGCCGGGCATGATGAGGTCGGTGAAGAGCATGTCCAGCGGCATGTCGCCGGCGATCATCCGCATCGCCGCGTGCCCGTCATGGGCGAGGTGCACGGTGTAGCCGAACTCCTCCAGGATGGCGCGGGCCAGTTCCGCCACTTCCGGCCGGTCGTCCACCACCAGGATCGTCTCCGTGCCCGGGCGCTCGGAGGCGCGGGGCGAGGCGGGCCGGTCCGCGCCGTCCGCCTCCGCCTCGGGGAAGGAGAGGTGGACGGTGGTGCCCTGGCCGGGGGTGCTCTCGATCCGCACGGCGCCGCCGGACTGCCGGGCGAAGCCGTAGACCATGGAGAGGCCGAGGCCCGTGCCGCGCCCTTCCTCCTTCGTGGTGAAGAAGGGCTCCATCACGCGGGCCAGGATTTCGGGTGGCATGCCGCTGCCGTTGTCCGCCACGCTGATCGTCGCGTAGCGGCCGGGCGACAGGCGGTTGGCTATTCCCGGATCGTCGTGGTCCACCACGATGGTGCGGGTGGAGACGGTCACGACCCCGTCCGGCCGGCCGGCCAGGGCGTCGCGGGCGTTGATCAGCACGTTGAGCAGCGCGACCTCGGCCTGGGTCGGGTCCAGGCGGCAGGTGCCGATGGTGGGGTCCAGATCGAAGCGCAGCGCGATGCCCTCGCCGAGGCTGCGGGCCGCCATCTCGCGCAGGCCGTCGGCCAGGGCGTTGAGGCTCATCGTCCGCCCTTCCAGCCGCTGCTTGCGGGAGAAGGCGAGGAGCTGGGAGGTGAGGGTCGCCGCGCGGTCGGCCGCGGAGCGGGCGGCGCCGAGGCTGCGCTGCATCCGCGCCCGGTCCGGCTCCGGCTTGCCCAGGGCGCTGTCCAGCAGGTCCATGTAGCCGCGCATGACCTGGAGGAGGTTGTTGAAGTCGTGCGCGATGCCGCCCGTGAGCTGGCCCAGCGCCTCCATCTTCTGCGCCTGGCGCAGCGCGTCCTCGGCGTCCCGCCGCCGGCTGACGTCGAGCTGGGAGGCGAAGAAGTAGATCAGCTCCCCCTCCGGGTTCAGCACGGGGGAGATGAAGAGGGCGTTCCAGAAGGTGGAACCGTTCTTGCGGTAGTTCAGGATCTCGGTCGCGATCTCCCGCCGGGCCTCGACCGCGCGCCGCACCTCCGCAACCGTCTCGCGGTCCGTCTCCGGGCCCTGGAGGAAGCGGCAGTTGCGGCCGACGATCTCCTTGGGCTCGTAGCCCGTCATCTTCAGGAAGGCCTGGTTGGCGAAGACGATCGGGTTGTCGGGCTGGTTGGGGTCCGTGACGATCATCGGCATGCGCGTCATCTCGACGGCCGCGAAGAAGATGTCGGAGTGCTTGCCGGAGACCTCTCCGCCGCCCTCAACGGTGGGCTTGCCCTGCGGCGGGGTCCAGCCGCCCTTGTGGGGCGCGGGCTCCGGATCGACGGTCTCGTTCATACGGATTTCCAGGCGGCGCAACGAGCAGTGTAAACGACACCGGCGAGATCGGCCCACCTCACCATTCCGCAAGGGGGCGACGGCCGCATCTTCCGGACCGCCCCGTTGCTCAGGCGGCCAGCGCCTGCACGGCGCGGGTGTTGCGCACCTGGACGAGGGTGAAGAGGCCGCCCGGCGGGCAGGGCTCGATCGCCTCCACCTGCGCGTCCCCGTCCAGCAGGTCGGAGAGGGCGAAGTCCGGGTGCCAGCCCAGCACGCGGGAGAGCGGGGCCATGGTCCGCTCCACCCACCAGCGCGGCCCGTCCTGGGCGGCGAAGTGGTTGACGAAGAGGAGCTGGCCGCCGGGCCGCACGACGCGGGACATCTCGGCGAAGAGGCGCTTGGCGTCCGGCACGACGCTGGCGGTGAACATCGCCACCGCCAGGTCGAAGCTGTCATCGGCGAAGGCCATGCGCTCCGCATCCATCTCGATCAGCCCCTCGACGTGGGAGAGGCCCTCGGCCGCCACGCGCTCCCGCGCCTTCTCCAGCATCTCGCGGGAGAGGTCGATGCCGACCACGCGCTTCTCCCGCCGATAGCGGGGCAGGGCGAGGCCGGTGCCCACCCCCACCTCCAGCACGCGGTTGCCGGGCAGGCGGTTCACCGCCGCCACGGCCCGCTTGCGCCCGAAGGAGGAGACGCCGCCGAAGACGGTGTCGTAGACGCCCGCCCAGCGGCGATAGGCCTCCCGCACTGCGCCCGCGTCCAGCACCGCCCGCTTGTGGTCGCGGGACGGGTCGGCGGTGAGGTCGGGCAGGGGCGGCGCCATGATGCGTTCTGGGTCCGATGAAATGTGACCGCCCGAAGGCAGCCGAAAGAGGGCGCTAAACCAGCCGCCGCCGGGGCGCAAGCGTGCGCGAGGGGCGGGGGGTTCACGGGCCGGGGAGGGTCGGGGGCTGTCGCTCGGGCGGTGCCGGGGGGAGGAGGGGATTCCCCTCTCCCAGGCCCCGCTCGCTCTCTTCCGGGGGACTGCCGCAGGGTGCGGCGGCCGCCCCGGGGGCGGCTCACCCCGCCGCGCCCGGCCGGATCAGCCGCACGCGGCGGCCTTCGACGCCGAGGGAGAGGTCGCCATTCCGCAGCGCCAGGGCATCGCCGCCGAAGACCTTGCGGCGCCAGCCCTGCAGGGCGGGCAGGTCCTCCGGCGCCTCGGCCGCCAGCCGGTCCAGTTCGTCGGAGCTGGCGAGCAGGCGGGGGGCGACCTGGTGCTCCTCCGCCTTGGCGGCCAGCAGCACCTTCAGCAGGGCGACGAGCGCGGGGGAGGCGGTGGGGCCGGCCCTCTCCCGCGGGGCCTCGGGCAGATCGGCCTCCGGCAGCGCCTTCGCGGCCTCGATGGCGGCCAGCAGGGAGGCGCCGGACTTGCCGCGGGCGAAGCCCTCCGTCACGCCGCGGGCGCGGGCCAGGGCGGCGGCGTCGGCCGGGGCGGTGGCAGCCACCTCCAGCAGGGATTCGTCGCGCAGCAGGCGCTGGCGGGGGATGTTCACCCGCTGCGCCTCCCGCTCCCGCCAGGCGGCGATGGCCTGCAGCACGCCGAGGAAGCGGCGGTTGGTGGTGCGCGGGCGCAGCTTCTCCCAGGCCGTTTCCGGCTCGGTGCGGTAGGTGGCGGGATCGGTCAGGGCCGCCATCTCCTCGCCCACCCAGTCCAGCCGGCCATCCTTGGCCAGCCGGTCGCGGAGCGCGACGTAGATGCGGCGGAGATGCGTCACGTCCGCCGCGGCATAGGCGATCTGGGCGGGGGAGAGGGGGCGGGCGGACCAGTCGCTGAAGCGGTGGGCCTTGTCGATGGAGGCGTTGGCGAGGGCGCGGGCGAGGCTGTCGTAGCTCGCCTGGTCGCCGAAGCCCGCCACCATGGCGGCGATCTGGGTGTCGAACAGGGGCTGGGGCGTAGCGCCGTAGCGCAGCAGGAAGATCTCCACGTCCTGCCGGCAGGCGTGGAACACCTTCACCACGTGCTCGTCCGCCAGCAGGGCGCCGAGGGGGGAGAGGTCGAGGCCGGGGGCCAGGGCGTCCACCACCGCCGTGTCGTTCTCGCCGCCGAGCTGCACGACGCAGAGCTCCGGCCAGTAGGTGCGCTCCCGCATGAATTCCGTGTCCACCGTCACGAAGGGCTCCTGGCGGAGCCGCTCGCAGAGCGGCACGAGCTGCTCCGTGGTGGTGATGAGGACGGGCTCGGGATCGGCGGCAGCGGGACGGCGGGACATGGGGCGCCGGTTTAGACCGGGAAGCCGCCCCCCACAAATCCGCGGCCCCGCGACACGCGCCCGTGCCCTGCCGGCGGCCGCGCCGCCGCCCAGGGTGCGGCTTTCAGGCCTTCCGCTCAGGCGCCCCCCCCTCGCTCAGGCCCCCCACGCTCAGGCCAGATCGTTCTGCTCGTCGGCCTTCGCGTCGAGAAGGGCGTGATAGGCCTCCGCCAGCCCGACCGTGTCCTCGACGGTCGCGGTGAAGACCGTCTCCTCCTCCGCGCCCTCCACCCGCAGGACGAGCTGGAAATCGAAGTGGCCGGCCTCGGCGGAGGGCGCGAGGGTGGCCGTCAGGCCTCCGGGCGCCGCGTCCACCAGCACGGAGAAGCGCCCGCGCAGGGTCGGCGGGTCGGCCGCCTCGTCGGCCTCCAACTCCCCCGCGTCCCGGGGCTCCGTCGTCACCTGCACCGTGCGGCCGAGCTGCGCCTCGGCGGCCGAGCCGATGAGGGCCTGGGTCATGCTGTTGAACATCTGCAGGGGATCGGTGGTCATCGACCGGCAACACCTCGTCCTGGCCCTGTGGCTCGCGCGGGTGCATAGGCGCATGGCGGGCGCCGGCGGTCCATCTTTGCGGCGCCGGGGTTGCCGCGCCGCCTCCCTCCTGCCGGGGGCGGAATGAGTCTACGCTTGTCCGATTCGCCCCATTCGACTCGAGGATGCGGTGGTCGCGCCAGAGGAGTGCTTCGTGACGACAACCAGGCCCATGCTGTCGCGCCGCGCGCTCCTCGGCAGCGTGCCCGCCCTTGCGGCGCTGCCCGCCTGCGCGCCGGAGAGGCCGGCCGGGGGAAGCGGGCTGACGATGCGCCCGCATGGGGATGATGGGCCGGCCATGCGGCCGAGTGGGGATGATGGGCCGGCCATGCGGCCGGCGGGGCACGATGCCGGCCCCGGCGAGCCCGCCCTCTTCGACAACCCCTTCGCGTCCTGGATCGACCTCGCCTCCCGCGCCGGCGGCGCCGAGGATGGCCCCTGGCCCCGCGCCAACACGGTGGCCCTGACCGTGCGGGCCATGCACGACGCGCTGAACGCCATCGAGCCCCGGTACCAGCGCTGGACCCCTCGTGGCCCCTCCGAGCCATCGGGCGCAGGCGCCTCGCCCCTCGTCGCGGCCTCGGCCGCGGCCCACGCCCTTCTCGTCACCCGGGGGAGCCGCGCGGAGCCCGACGCGCTGCTCGCGGCCTGCGTCGCCCGGGAGCCCTCGGGCGCGGCGCGCGAGGCGGGGATCGCGCTCGGCGCGGCGGTGGGCGCCACCACCCTGGCGCGGGCCGGCGCGACCCCGCCGGAGCGCCGGCGCTACGCCGACTCCGACCGGGAGGCCGTGTGGCGGCCCACCCCGGTCCGCCACGCCAACACCTACTTCTACCTCGATCCGCCCTTCCTGTTCCCGGACCGCGGCGCGCTGTTCGGCCCGCCGCCGCCCCACCTCTCCTCCGTGCTCTACCGGGAGATGCTGGAGGAGGTGCGGCGTATCGGCGGGAAGGTCTCGACCGAGCGGACGGCGGCGCAGGCGGAGGCGGCGAGCTTCTGGGTGCCGCAGCTCCTGCGCCGCAACCTGATGATCGTGCTCCTCCTCCGCCTGACGGCCCAGCCGCCGCGCGGCGGGCCGTGGGACATGGCGCGGATGGTCTCCATCCTCGCCACGGCCAACGCCGACGCCGATGTCTTCGCCTACGGCGCGAAGGCCCACTACTCCTTCTGGCGCCCGGTGACCGCGATCAACCTCGGCAGCCCCGGCATCGCCGCGGACCCGGGGTGGCAACCTCTCCTCGAGACCCCCGCGCACCCCGACCACCCCTCGGGCCACAGCGTGGACATCAGCACGGGCACCTTCGTCATCGCCGGGCTGCTCGGCGACGGGCCGGTCCGCTACCAGGCCTATGACCGCCCGGACCGCCCGGCCCGGAACTTCCCGAGCCTCACCGCGGTGCGCCGCGAGTGCTCCGACAGCCGGGTCTGGGCAGGAGCCCACTTCCGGACCGCCTGCACGGCAGGGGAGGAGATCGGCGAGGCCATCGCCAGGCGCGCGCTCGCCCAGGTGCCGCCGACCGCGTGAGGGATTTCGGGTCTGCCGCCCCTGCGTCGGTTGAGCCTTGGTCCTGCCCTTTCGCCGGGCCGCCGTGGCCAGAGGGAGGAAGAAGGAATTCTTCCTCCCTCCGGACCTCCCACCATCATCTTCTTCTAGCGGTTTGGCCCCGGCTTCACTGACCCACGCCTCGGGGCTTGGCCCCGAGGCGACCGACAGCGCCGGACGGTCGCGGCGGGATCGGGGTGCCCTTTGGGCATCGCATCCGCGGCAGCCCGGACGCGGGGTCCGGGGAGCCCGCCGGCTCCCCGGCGGGGATCCAAGGGGCGGCGCCCCTTGGGGCTACCCGCGCAGGACACCGGAAATCACGCCCGGCCGTGCTGCCTAGCGCGCCAGCGGTTCCAGCCCTGTCCTCCGGAGCGCCGGCGCCGCATCGGGGGAGGCGAGGTAGCGGATCAGTGCGCTCGCTGCGTCCGGCTCCCGCGCGTTCGCGGCGATGCCCGCGCAGAAGATCGTGGGCTGCTGCACGGCCTCCGGGATGGTGCCGAGGTAGTCGATGCCCTCGATCGGCAGCAGCTCGCTCACCTGCTGGAAGCCGATCTCGGCCTCGCCGCGCGCCACCACGGTGCCCACGCGCTCGCTGAGGATGCGGCGGCTCTTGGCCATCAGCTCCTCGTGCAGGCCGAGCTTCCGGTACATCTCCGTCTCGATGTAGACGCCGCTCGCGCTGGCGGAATAGGCGATGGATTTCGCATCCAGCAGGGCCTGGCGGAAGGATTCCAGGGCGGAGATGTCGGGTCTCGGCGCGCCCTTGCGAACGGCCATGCCGATGAGGGAGCGGGCGATGTCCACGCGGCTGCCGGGGCGGGCCTGGCCCCTGGCGATCAGCGCCTCCAGGCCGTCGGCGGCCAGCAGCACCACGTCCGCCGGTTCCCCGCGCGCCAGGCGCTGCGGGATGGCGTCCGGCGCGTTGCCCATGGAGGCGCCCTGGTGGGTGGTGAGCTTGTGGCCGGTGGCCGCCTCAAAGCCGGGGATGAGGGCGCGGTAGGCGGCGGTGAGGCCGCCGGAGGCGAGGACCACGACCTCCGCCGCCGCGGCGCGACGGGCGAGGAAGGGCAGGGTGGCGGCGCCCAGCAGCAGGGCACGGCGCGTGGCGTGGGGCATGGTGTTGTCCTCCCGTTTCCGGCGACGCTAGAACCGATCGGCCGGCCGTGGAACCTTCGGCGGGGCGGGCTGCGCGGCCTGGGATCCACGGCCTGGGATCCGCAGCCTGGGACCCGCGGCCGGAGCGCCCTGCCGGGCGCGCGACAGGAACGGGTTCCTTCCGGGAATCGGCCCTGGCGTGGCATCCCCGCCGGATGCTCCGGAAAGCCCGCCGCCATCTCCGTGCCTGCCTCGTCGCGGTCCTCCCGTTCGGGCTGCCCGCCTGCGTGGCGCCCTGCGATTACGGCGGGGGCGACACGGTGGCGATGGTGGTTCGGGACGGCCTGCCGATCGTGCCGGTGGAGGTGAACGGCAGGCGGGTTCCCTTCGTGCTGGACACTGGCGCCTCCCGCACCACCGTCTTCTCCGAGAGCGTGGCCGCGCTGGGGCTGCCGGTGGACCGGCTGCGCTCCAGCAGCGGCCTTGGGATCGCCGGGCAGTCGCGGGAGAGGAACGCGCTGCTGGCTCGGATGCGGGTGGGCGAGCACGACCTGCGAAACCTGACGGTCCCGGTCGCCACCCGCTCCATGCCGCACCGGACGGGTGCGGTGGGCCTGCTCGGCGCGGACCTGCTGGGGATCGGCGAGGTGGAGCTGGACGTGTCCGCCCGCCGCCTGACGCTGCATGATGGGCGCCGGTGCCGCGTTGCCGCGGTGCCCTGGGTGGGTGAGTACGACACCATTCCCGTCACGCTCGTGGCGGGCGGGCTCGTGGTGGTGCCCGCCGAGGTGAACGGGATGGCCGTCCGCGCCCTCTTCGATACGGGGGCCATGATCAGCGCCCTCCGCCGGTCCATGGCGTCCGCTATCGGGGTGACGGAGGAGGTGCTGGCCGGCCTTCCCACCGCGACGGCGCACGGGATCGGGACGGCGGGGGTGGAACTCCGGCTGCTCCGGGGCGTCACGGTGCGGGTAGGCGCGGAGAGGATCGCCGGCGCGTCCGTGGGGCTCGTGGACCTGCCCTCCTCCCTGCCCTTCGAGATGATCCTCGGGCAGGACTACATCGGGAGCCGGCGCTTCTGGCTCTCCTACGCCGAGCGGCGCCTCTACGTGCAGAGGACGGGGGGACGGGGGGTGGGCGGCGCGGCCCCGACCTCGGCGGCGGCGCGGGGCATCACAGCAGGGCCCGCAGCAGAACCGGCGCCAGCAGGGCGCTGACGAGGGCGTTCAGCGCCATGGCGATGCCGGCGAAGGTGCCGGCCACGGGATTCACCGTGAAGGCGCGGGCGGTGCCCAGCCCGTGCGCGGCCAGCCCCGCCGCGAAGCCGCGGGCGCGCATGTCCTTCATCCCGAGGGCGTTCATCACGGGGGTGACGAGCACCGCCCCGATGGCGCCGGTGATGAGGACGAGCACGGCGGCGAGGGCGGCGTCCCCGCCAAGCCCTTCCGCGATGCCCATGGCGATGCCGGTGGTGACGGATTTCGGGGCGAGGGAGGCGAGGACGGGGCCGGAGACGCCGAGCGCCCGGGCGATGAGCAGGGCGGAGAGCATGGCGGTGACGGAGCCCGCCAGCAGCGCCGCCGCCATGGGCAGGAGGGAGCGGAGCACCGTGTGCCGGTTGCGGTAGAGCGGCACGGCGAGCGCGACGGTGGCGGGGCCGATGAGGAAGTGGACGAACTGCGCGCCCTCGAAATAGGTGCGGTAGGGCGTGCCGGTGGCGTAGAGCACGGCCGCCGCGATCACCACGGCGATGAGCATGGGGTTCGCCACGGGGTGGCGCCGCAGCAGGGCGGAGATCCGGTCCGCCGCCAGGTAGGCCAGCAGCGTGACGGTCAGCCAGAGGAGCGGCGTGCGGGAGAGATAGACCCAGAGCGAGAAATCGGGGTCGCTCATGCCTCGGCCTCCCCCTTGCCGCCGCGGTTGGCCAGGCGGGCCACGGCGACGAAGACGAGGGCGGTGACGATCAGGCCGAGCAGGGTGGAGGCCACCAGCGCCGCCGCGAGGGCGAACCAGTGCGCCGCCAGCACGTCCATCCGGTTCACCACCCCCACCCCGGCCGGGACGAAGAGGAGGGTGAGGTTCATCAGCAGCCCGTCCGCGGGGCCGGTGACGAAGCGCGTGTCGATCGGCTCCGCCAGGAGATCGTTCCCGAGCAGCAGGAGGAGCAGGAGCACCATGCCGAGCACGGGGCCGGGCAGGGGCAGGCCGGTGCCGTGCACCAGCGCCTCCCCCACGAGCTGGCAGAGGAGGATGAGGGCCGCGCCTGGGATCATGGGCGGGGTTTAGCGAGGATCGTGCCGGGGCGGCCCCGCGATCCCGGCACACCGCCCATGCCCGCCCGGGAAGGCGGCGACCCCTGCGAAGGTGATGCCGCCCCGGCTTTCCCGCCGGGGCGGCCCTCCGTAACCTCCGCCCCGATTCGAAGGGGGCCTTCATGGCGGACGGGATCGAGGCGGCCTGGGAGCGGGTGGCGGAGCTGGCACGCGCCCCGGGGGCGGGCGCCATCCGGCCGCTGATGGGCGATGCGGGCCGCGCCGACCGCCTGATCCGCCGCGCCGGGGAGGTGCGGGCGGACCTGACCAAGACCTCTCTCTCCGCCGAGGTGCTGGACGCGCTGCTGGAACTGGCCCGGGCGCGCGGGGTTCTCGCGGCGCGGGACGCCATGGCGCGGGGCGAGGCGATCAACGTCACGGAAGGCCGGGCCGTGCTGCACATGGCGCTGCGCGGGCCGCGCGGGGCGTTCAAGACCGGGGACGAAGACGCCTCGGCCGAGGTCCACGAGACCCTGGACGCCATGCGCGCCTTCTGCGGCCGGGTGCACGGGGAACGGCGGTTCACCGACGTGGTGAACATCGGCATCGGCGGCTCCGACCTCGGGCCGCAGATGGCGGCCCGCGCCCTGTGGCGCGCGGGGATGCCGATGCGCGCCCACTACCTCTCCAACGTCGATGGCCACGCCTGGGAGGCGATGCGCCACGGGCTGGACCCGGCGCGCACCCTGGTGCTGGTGGCGAGCAAGACCTTCACCACGGCCGAGACCATGGCCAACGCCCACCTGGTGCGGGACTGGCTGCGGGCGGGGCTGGGCGAGGCGGAGGCGGGGGCGCACCTCGTCGCGCTCTCGACCAACCTGAAGGCGACGGCCGCCTTCGGCGTGCCCGCGGAGCAGGTGTTCGGCTTCAAGGACTGGGTGGGCGGCCGTTTCTCCATGTGGTCGGCGATCGGGCTCTCGGTGGCGCTGGCCTGCGGGTGGGAGGTGTTCCAGGCGCTGCTGGACGGGGCGCGCGCCATGGACGAGCACTTCCTCTCCGCGCCGGAGGCGGAGAACCTGCCGCTGCTGATGGCGCTGGCGGAGCTGTGGCACGTGGACGGGCTGGGCTACCCCACCCGCGCCGTGCTGCCCTACGACGAGCGGCTGGGGCGCTTTCCCGCCCATCTCCAGCAGGTGGAGATGGAATCGCTGGGCAAGCGCGTGACGCTCGGCGGCCTGCCCGTGACCCGCCCGACCGGGCCGGTGGTGTTCGGCGAGCCCGGCACGAACGCGCAGCACTCCTTCATGCAGCTGCTGCACCAGGGCACCACGCCCGTGCCGGCCGACATCGTGCTGGTGGCGAACCCCGACCACGGCTTCGAGGAGAACCACCGCCAGCTGCTGGCGAACGGCCTCGCCCAGGCGGAGGCGCTGCTGCGCGGGCGGGACGCGACGGAGGTGCAGGAGGAAATGGAGGCGAAGGGGATGGACGCGGCCGCGATCGCGGCGCTGCTGCCCCACCGCCTCTTCCCCGGGGACCGTCCCAGCACGACCCTGCTGATCCCGCGGCTGGACGCGGGCACGCTGGGGCAGCTCGTCGCGCTGTATGAACACAAGGTGTTCTGCCTCGGCGCGCTGTGGAGCGTGAACGCCTTCGACCAGTGGGGGGTGGAGCTGGGCAAGCAGCTGGCGGGGGTGCTGCTGCCGGAGCTGGCGCCGGGGGCGGAGGCGGGGTCGCACGACCCCTCCACCACCGCGCTGATCGCGGAGATCCACCGGCTGCGCGGGGCGTAGGGTACCCCGCGGCCGGGCGGAATTGCCGGGCGGAATTGACGACCGCCCGCGGCCGCGGGATCATGCCGGTGCGGCAACGAGCGCGGGTGCGACATGGATGAAGACGGCGTCCTGATCCTCGCGGCCGGGATCTTCCTCTTCCTCCTGTTCTCCACCGGGCTGACCGTGTGGTGCATCCTGCTGCTGCGCCAGCGGTCGGACCGGCCGCTGTGGCAGGACGCGGCGGGCGTGACCGAGGTTCCCGTGCGCGGCCTCAAGCGGACGCTCGGCTTCTTCGGGCACTCCTCCAACGGCATCGGCGCGCGCCTCGCGATCGCGCCGGACGGGCTGCGGTTCAAGGTGTTCCGGCCCGATTACTGGCCTTTCGCCGACATCGCCCAGGTGGACGCGCTGGGGCTGTTCTTTGTCACCCGGCTCGCCATCCGCCACCGGCAGGGGACGCGGCTCTACGTGGACCTGGCCGACGCGGCGCGGGCGCGCGACCTGCTCCGGGCCCTGCCGGCGACCGTGCCGCTCACGCGGGGTGCTGCCGCGCTGCGCGACGGGACCGCGTGACCCTGCCCGCCGGGGGCGGTTGACGCCCGGCCACCGGGCGTGTTCTCGGACGCCTCCTTCCGATGCTGGCGCGCCGCGCCGGCCCCAGGCCCCGAGTATCCATGATCCGCCTCGATTCCATCAGCAAGCAGAACGGTCAGCAGCTTCTCTTCATCGAGGCCTCCGCCGCGCTCCAGCGCGGGGAGAAGATCGGCCTCGTCGGCCCCAACGGCGCGGGCAAGACCACCCTGTTCCGCATGATCACCGGGGCCGAGCAGCCCGATGAGGGCCAGGTGCTGGTGGACCGGGGCGTTAGCATCGGCCTGTTCAGCCAGGACGTGGGCGAGATGTCCGGCCGCACCCCGGTGGCGGAGGTGATGGACGGCGCCGGCGACGTCAGCACCGTGGCCGCCGAGCTGGCCGCGCTGGAGGCCGCGATGGCGGATCCGGAGACGGAGGACCTCGACGCCGTGATCGAGCGCTTCGGCGAGGTGCAGGGGCGCTTCGAGGAGCTGGGCGGCTACGCGCTGGAGGGGCGCGCGCAGGAGGTGCTGGCGGGGCTCGGATTTAGCGGGGAGATGATGGCGGGCGATGTCGGCAAGCTCTCCGGCGGCTGGAAAATGCGGGTCGCGCTGGCGCGCATCCTGCTGATGCGCCCGGACGTGATGCTGCTGGACGAGCCGAGCAACCACCTGGACCTGGAGAGCCTGATCTGGCTGGAGGGGTTCCTGCGCGGCTATGACGGCGCGCTGCTGATGACGTCGCACGACCGCGAGTTCATGAACCGAGTCATCAACAAGGTGGTGGAGATCGATGGCGGAAGCCTGAACTCCTACTCCGGCGACTACGCCTTCTACGAGGCGCAGCGCGCGATGAACGAGCGCCAGCAGCAGGCGCAGTTCGAGCGCCAGCAGGCGATGCTGGCGAAGGAGATCAAGTTCATCGAGCGCTTCAAGGCCCGCGCCTCCCACGCCGCGCAGGTGCAGAGCCGCGTGAAGAAGCTGGACAAGATCGAGCGCGTGGAGCCGCCGAAGCGCCGGCAGACCGTGGTGTTCGAGTTCGGCCAGGCCCCGCGCTCCGGCGACGACGTGGCGAGCCTGCGCGGCGTGCACAAGCGCTACGGCAGCAGGGTGATCTATGACGGGTTGGACTTCCTGGTGCGCCGAAAGGAGCGCTGCTGCGTGCTCGGCACCAACGGCGCGGGCAAGTCCACGCTGCTGAAGCTGGTGACGGGGTCCACCGCGCCGGACAGCGGTACGGTCTCGCTCGGCGGCAGCGTGAAGATGGGCTACTTCGCGCAGCACGCGATGGAGCTGCTGGACGGCGAGCGCACCGTGTTCCAGGCGCTGGAGGACGCCTTCCCGCAGGCGGCGCAGGGATCGCTGCGGACGCTGGCGGGCTGCTTCGGCTTCTCCGGCGACGAGGTGGAGAAGCGGTGCCGCGTTCTCTCAGGCGGGGAGAAGGCGCGGCTGGTGATGGCGCGGATGCTGTACGACCCGCCGAACTTCCTCGTGCTGGACGAGCCGACCAACCACCTGGACATGGCGACGAAGGAGATGCTGATCGCCGCCCTCTCGGATTACGAGGGCACGATGCTCTTCGTCTCGCACGACCGGCACTTCCTGGCGGCGCTGTCCAACCGGGTGCTGGAACTGACGCCGGAGGGCATCCACCAGTACGACGGCGGCTACACCGAGTACGTGGCGCATACCGGGCAGGAGGCGCCGGGCCTGCACGCCTAGATCCTGGCCCCTCCCTTGGCGCCCATGGAGGGCGGGTCCAGACTTCTGCCGGCGCCAAGGGTGGTGCCGCGGGGCGGAGGCAGGTGATGGCGGGTTTCGGACGTCGGGCATTCGGGCCGCTCGGGCTGGCGACGCTGGCTGCGCCGGCCCTGCTGCGGGGGCGGCCCGCCCTGGCGCAGGACGGGCCGGTCGCGCGCCCGCCGGCCGGCGCCCTGCGCGGCGCCGCGCTCGACGGGGTTCTGGCCTTCAAGGGCATCCCCTACGCCGCGCCGCCGACGGGGCCGCTGCGCTACCGCTCGCCCCAGCGCCTGCCGACCTGGGCGGGGGAGCGGGACGCGACGCGGGCCGGCGCGGCCTCCATCCAGACCATCCCGCCCTGGGCGACCTGGCTCTACGACAGGCCCGCGGCCACCGGGGAGGACTGCCTCACCCTGAACATCTGGACGCCCGCGCTGGAGGGGCGCCGCCCCGTCATGGTCTGGATTCACGGCGGCGCCTGGCGCACGGGGGAGGGCGCGGCGGCCGGGAATGACGGCACGGCGCTCGCCCGGGTCGGCGACGTGGTGGTGGTGACGGTGAACTACCGCCTGGGCGCGCTGGGCTTCCTCGCCCACCCCGAGCTGAAGGACCCGGAGACGGGGGCATCGGCGAACTGGGGCGTGCAGGACCAGGTGGCGGCGCTGCGCTGGGTGCGCGCCAACATCGAGGCCTTCGGCGGCGACCCGGAGAACGTCACCCTCTTCGGCCAGTCCGCCGGCGGCACCAGCGTGGCGAACATCGTGGTGAACCCGGCCAACCGTGGCCTAGTCCACAAGATGATCATCGAGAGCGGCGCCTTCCTCGGCCCGCCCGACCTGCCGGACGTGGCAGGAGCCGCCGCCTATGCCGAGGCGCTGGCGGCAAGGCTGGAGACGACGCTGCCCGGGCTGCGCGAGGTGCCTGCCGAGCGGCTGCACGCGACGGAGCTGGCGCTGGCGCGGGAATGGGGCGCGCGGAACGGCGGGCGCGTGCCGGTGCTGCCGATCGCGGACGGCGCGGTGATCCCCGCCGTGCCGCGCGGCGCCCGCCTGCCCGCGATGCCCCTGCTGATCGGCACCACGCGGGACGAGGCGGTGTTCTGGTACGACTTGCTGGACCCGGAGGGGCGCCGCATTCCCGGCCTGCCCTCCCCGACGGACGACGCCTCGCTGCTGCGGATGGTGGGCGCGCTGAAGGAGGGCAGCCGCCCGCAGGCCAGGGCCTCGGCCGAGGCGGTGGTGGAGGCCTATCGCCGCGCTGCCGCCGCGCGGGGCGGGGCCGCCGACCCGAACGCCCTGTGGATGGCGGCCTATACCGACCTCCGCTTCCGCCTGGACGCGCTGGAGACGGCGCGGCGCCACGCGGCCTCGGGCCATCCGGCCTTCCTCTACGAATTCGTCCATCCCCTGGCCGGGAAGGCGCGGGGCGTGCCGCACTGCGCGGAGATCCCCTTCGTCTTCGGCACCCACGCCGATCCGTACTTCGCCGCAAAGTGCGGCACCGGCCCCGCCGAGGCGGCGCTGTCCCGCGCGATGATGCAGGGCTGGTCGGGCTTCGCCCGCACCGGCGTGCCCTCCTCCGACGCGGGCGGGGCCTGGCAGCCTCTCTCCGCCGCCGGAGAGGGGGTGAACCTGCTGGGGGGCGAGGCCGGGCCGCGGCAGGTCGTGCCGGTGGTGCGGGCGGAGGAGCTGGAGGTCTGGAACCTCTGAGAGGCGCGGCCAGCGGTTCATCCTTCCTTCACCCCTGTCGCGGATGATCATCCCCCGTGGCTTGTGCCGGGACCGCGGAAACCCCATCCCCTCCGGCGTGAGCCCGCCCGTCATTCGCCGCCTGCCCTCCACCACCGCGGACCGCATCGCCGCCGGTGAGGTGGTGGAGCGCCCCGCCGCCG
The DNA here is from genome assembly GCF_037040815.1 of Pararoseomonas sp. SCSIO 73927. NCBI lineage: Bacteria > Pseudomonadati > Pseudomonadota > Alphaproteobacteria > Acetobacterales > Acetobacteraceae > Pararoseomonas > Pararoseomonas sp. SCSIO 73927. Next base: position 730,668 of record NZ_CP146232.1, on the reverse strand, counting down.
CGGTGAAGGAGCTGGTGGAGAACGCGCTGGACGCCGGCGCCCGCCGCGTCTCCGTGACGCTGGAGGGCGGCGGGATCGACCGCATCCTGGTGGAGGATGACGGGCGCGGCATGGGGCCGGACGACCTGGCGCTCTGCATCGAGCGCCACGCCACCTCCAAGCTGCCGGACGAGGAGACGCTGTTCCGCATCGCCACCCTCGGCTTCCGGGGGGAGGCGCTGCCCTCCATCGGGGCGGTGTCCCGGCTGACGATCACCACGCGGCCACGCGAGGGCGAGGCGCACGCCATCCACGTGGAGGCGGGGCGGGTGGGAGAGGTGGCGCCCGCATCGGCCGCCCCTGGCACCCGGGTGGAGGTGCGGGACCTGTTCTTCGCCACCCCCGCCCGCCGCAAGTTCCTGAAGACCCCGGGCACCGAGGCCTCCCACGCCGTGGAGGCGGTGCGCCGCCTGGCCCTGGCCTGGCCGGAGGTGGGGTTCCGGGTGGCCGTGGACGGGCGCACGGCGCTGGACCTGCCGCCCGCCGACCGCGCGGGCCGCGCCGCCGCCCTGCTGGGGCCGGATTTCGCGGCGGCCAGCGTGGCCGTGCAGGGGAGCTGGCCGGACCTGGTGCTGGAGGGGCTGGCGGCGCTGCCGACGCATCACCGCGCCACCTCGGCCGAGCAGCACCTCGTGGTGAACCGGCGGCCGGTGAAGGACCCGCTGCTGCGCGCGGCGCTGCGCGTGGCGTACCGGGACGTGCTGGCCTCCGGGCGCTACCCCGTGGCCGCGCTGTTCCTGGAGATCCCGCCGGACCGGGTGGACGTGAACGTGCACCCCATGAAGACGGAACTGCGCTTCCGCGACGCGGGCGGGGTGCGGGGGGCGCTGATCGCCTCGCTCCGCCGGGCGCTCGGCACCGGGGCGGGGGTGGGGATGGCGCGCGGCGGCTGGGATGCGGGCCCGGCGCCCCAAGGCCAGGCCGGAGGCGCGCCCGATCCCGCCTGGCCCAGCCGCGCCGGGCAGGCCATGGAGGCGGCCGCGACGCCCTGGCCGTCGAACGAGGCGCCCGCCGCGCCGCGCGGCTTCGCGGAGGCGGGCTTCGCCTTCACGGCCCCACCACCTCCCGGCCCCGCCCCTGTGCAGCCGCGCTTCGCCCTGCCGCCCGGCGCCTTCACCGTCCCGGCCGAGGCGCCGGCCCTGCCGCAAGGGGCGGGGGAGGGGCCGCTGGGCCGGCCGCTGGCGCAGATCCTCGACACCTACGTGCTGGCGGAGGCACCGGACGGCGCGCTGGTGCTGGTGGACCAGCACGCGGCGCATGAGCGGCTGACGCATGAGCGGCTCTCGGCCCAGCTCGTGGCCGGGGGCGTGCGGTCCCAGCCCCTGCTGCTGCCGGCGGTGGTGGACATGCCGGCGGGCGACGCCGCGCGGCTGGCGGATCGGGCGGAGGATCTGGCGCGGCTCGGGCTGGAGATCGAGGCCTTCGGGCCGGGCGCCATCCTTGTCCGCGCGCTGCCGGCCCTGCTCGGCACGCCGGAGCCGGGGCCGATTCTCGCCGACATCGCGGCCGAGCTGGCGGAGTGGGAGGAGAGCACGGCGCTGGAGCGACGCCTGGACGCCGCCGTGGCCCGCCTGGCCTGCCACGGCAGCGTGCGCGCGGGGCGACGGCTCAACGCGGCGGAGATGGCGGCCCTGCTGCGGGAGATGGAGGCGACGCCGCGCGCCGCCACCTGTTCCCACGGGCGGCCCACCTTCCTGCGGCTGGGGCCGGGGGATCTGGCGCGGATGTTCGGGCGGACGTGAGGCGCTTCAGCGCCCCTCTGCCCGGAGGGGCGTGGGACGCTGGTCCGCGAGGCTCAGAGCGGATGCCGCGCGACGACGGTGTCCCTCTCGAGGCGGAGGGGCTCGGCGGGGCCGGAGGGTTCCGTCTCGCCCTCCGGCAGCAGCCAGCGCAGGGCCTGGCGGAGCTGCCGGGCGCCGTCGCGCTCGAACCAGCGGCCGTGGGCGAAGACCACGTGCTCCGGCGCGAGGGCGAGGAGGCGCGCCGCGGCCGCCGAGGCCTCCGCGTGACGCCACTTCACCACGGCGCGCAGATAGGGCGGCGGCATGCCCTCCGTGACGCCGAAGAGGCGGGCGACCGGGCGCAGCGGGGCGGGCAGCTTCGGCGGCTCCAGGTTCATCACCAGGTCTGTCATCAGCAGCGTGCGGCTGGCGCGGTGGAACATCGCCATCTCGTGGAAGCCGATGGCGCCGGGGATGCCCACCACCTCGAAGGCGCCGCCCCAGGATTCGGGCGGGGTCTCGCCGAGGTCGAAGTCCAGCCGGACGCCGCTGCGGCGCACCTGCCCGCGCGCCCGCAGCCCTGGGGCGGCCCAGCTCGTCGCCTCCGGGCAGGCTTCCTTCCAGTCCTTCAGGAACATCCAGTGCGCGATGTTCGGCGCGACGAGGTGGCGGATCGGCCCGATCCGCTCCAGCGCCGCCTTCAGCGCCAGGCCGTAGGGGGTGGGGGAGTGCAGCAGCAGCCCGCCATCGGGCAGGCGCACCACCGTCATCCGCACGCCGAGCGGCGCGCCGGGCATGACGCTGTCCACGATCCAGACATCGGTGGCGACCGGCTTCGGCACGTCCAGCGGCGGGTAGCCCACGGCATGGGCGTGGGCGGCCTCGTCCCGGCCCAGCAGGCGCCCGACGGGGCCGGAGCCCTGGCCCGGGCCGCGCTTCGGCTCGGTGCTGCTGAGGGCGACCACGGCCAGTTCCGCCAGCCCCAGCCCGACGAGCAGGTTGCGGGAGGGGGCGTGGCGCAGGGCGAGCCCCTGGCCGACGAGGGCGAGGCCGCCCAGCGCGTCGAGGGCGAGGTGCTGGCGCATGGAGAGGGCGGGCTTCACCCCGCCCTCGTAATCCGTGACCAGCGCGTAGCCGGTGTGGAAGGCGCTGGCCGTGCCGAGCGCCCGCCGCGCGGCCGGGTGCAACTCCCGGCGGGTGGAGAGGGCGCCCAGCAGGGCGGCCACGCCGTAGTCGATCAGCCCGTGGGTTCGGGTGGGGATCATGCTCGGGCATCCGTGCCGGGGTGCCCTGCAAACGAGATCGGCGCAGGATGGATGCGCCCGCGACGGAGCGAAACGCGATGACCGACCGCATTGCCGACCCCGCCGCCCGCGCGGCCGCCGAGGGTTCGGGACAGGTGCCGGAGGGCGGGTTCGCCGCGCTGGTGCCGGAGCTGTCCGTGACGGAGATCGCGGCGAGCCTGCGCTTCTGGTGCGGGCCGCTCGGCTTTCGCGTCGCCTATGACCGGCCGGCGGCGCGCTTCGCCTTTCTCACCCACGGCCCCGCCCGCGGCGCCGCGCAGTTGATGCTGTGCGAGCGGAACGGCCGGTGGGGGACGGGTGGGATGCAGCGCCCCTTCGGCCGCGGCATCAACCTCCAGATCACCGTGGAGCGGGTCGCGCCGATCCTGGAGGGGCTGGAGGCGGCGGGCTGGCCGCTCTTCGAGGCGCCGCGCGAGGCCTGGTACCGCACCGGCGACGGGATGGCCGGCCAGCGCGAGTTCCTGGTGCAGGACCCGGACGGCTATCTGCTCCGCTTCGCCGAGCGCCTGGAGGGGCGCCCGGCCCTGGCGGAGTGAGGGCCGCTCAGCCCTCCTCCTCGTCGTCCGCGCCGCGCAGGTCGCAGGCGATGACGTAGGCGGGGGAGCCGTCCTCGGCCTCCATCTCCTCGATGAGGTCGATGCCGTAGATGTCGATCTCGCCCTCCTCGCTGTCCTCGCCGCCGAGCATGATGCCGAGCGCGATGGGGCGGGAGGCGTCGAGCTTCTGCAGCTCGGCGATCAGGGCGCCGACCGTCATGGTCTCGGTGGCCTGGGTATCGTCGGACATAGTGATGCGCTCCTGAGGGCCGCTGCGATGTGGCAGGCCCGGGCGGGGCCGGCAAGGGCCGGGGGGCGCCGGGGCGGCGATTCAACGCCGCCATCCCCGCCCCTGCCCTTAACCCCTGGGCCCGGTCACAACCCGATCTGGCGCTTAGTCCCGCTTCGCCCAGCCGTTCGGGCCCTGCTGCCAGTAGGTGAGGGCGTGCCCGGCGGCGCGCGCCCGGCGCCAGCGGTCCCGCGCCGCCTCCAGCGCGGCGGGGTCGTTGCCGTCGAAGAGGTCGAAGACGCGGTCGTAGGCCTCCGGGCGCGCCGTCTCCGCGCCGTCCGCCAGGAAGAGGTGGCGGGCGCCGTTCGGGGCCTCGTCCTCCGTCGTCAGCAGGATCGGCTGCAGGTCGGGGTCGCCCGAGGCCGGGGTGCCGTGGGGCAGCCAGTCCGGGTCGGGGCAGAGCCAGAGGGCAGTGTCCAGCGCCGCCAGCCGCTCCGGCCCGCCCACCCGCACCACGGCGCGGCCGCCTGTCGCCAGCACGCGGCCGAGCAGCTTCGGCAGCGCGACCTCCAACGCCGTGCGGGTCAGGTGGTAGAAGCCGATCTCCGCCATGCCGCCCTCAGCCCTTGCGGTCCGGGGGAGCGCCCTGGGAACTGCCGGGAGGACCGGCCGGGGGGGTGCCTGGAGAAGATCCCGGAGAAGTTCCCTGGGCCGCCCCGACCGGGCAGCGCAGCCGGTACCAGTTCAGCATCGGCGGGGCGCCCGGACGGTCCGTCCTGCCGAGATAGGTCTCGACGTGCACCTCCCCCTCCGGCGAGAGGGTGGCGTGGTTGAACACCGTGCTCCAGGGGCCGGAATTCGGGAGCTGGAAGGCGGTGAGGCGCACGGAGAGGCCGGGGCGCGGGCCGGGCACCAGCTCCGTCCGGCCGGTGCGGTTGCCCGGCAGCTCCAGCGTCAGCACCGCCACGCGGCCGTCCCGGATCACGGCCTGGTAGCCCAGCGCGGCCACGGTGCCCGGCCCCTCGTTGCGGCCGTCCAGGAAGTCGCAGCGCACCGCCTCCTCCCCTGCCGGCGGGGGCTTCTGGGCCGTGGCGGGGGTGGCGGGCAGCAGGGCCAGGGTGGAGGCCAGGGTGGAGGCCAGGGTGAGGGCCGGGATGGCGGCGCGGATCGTCATGGCGGGCTCCTCCGGGTCGGGGCGGCAGGGTGCGGCGGCAGGGTATCCCGGCAGATTAGCGCGGCCGGGCGGGCCGCAGCCACTGCGCCTCTCCCTCGAAGCGGTCTGCCACCAGCCGGTCCAGGAGGCGCACGCCGTAGCCGCTGGGGCCGGGGGGAAGCGGGTAGGGGCCGGCCTCGCGCCCCGCTTCCCGCAGGTCCATGCCCGCGATGTCCAGATGGGCCCAGGAAATGAGAGGCGCGCCCTCCGGCGCCGCGAAGTCGCGCAGGAAGGCGGCGGCGTGGCAGGCATCGGGCAGGAACTTCCCGGCCCAGCCCGGCCCTCCGCCACCAGGGGGCAGGCAGTGGCGGAGGTCGGCGATGTCGCTCGTCAGGTCCTCGCGGTGCCGGGCGCCGATGGGCATGGGCCAGAGGGGCTCGCCCACCGCCTCGCCGGCCTCCATCACGGCGTCGCGCAGCGCGTCGTCGTTGCCGAAGAGCCCGGCGCGGTGGTGGCCGAGGGCGGAGATGATGCTGCCCGTGAGCGTGGCGAGGTCGAGGATGGCGGCGGGGTTCAGGCCGCGCGCGCGGTGCAGGGCGTCCGCCAGCACCAGCCGCCCCTCCGCGTCCGTGTCCATCACCTCCACCATCAGGCCGGAAGCCATGCGGAGGACGTCGCCGGGGCGGTAGGAATCGGCGCCCGTCATGTTCTCCGCGATCGCCAGCACGGCGGTGACGGGGGCGGGGCTGTCGCGCAGCGCGAGGGCGAGGACCGCGCCCGCGCAGGCGGCGGCGCCGGCCATGTCGGCCTTCATCGCCTCCATGCCGGCGGCGCCCTTGATGGAGACGCCGCCCGTGTCGAAGGTGATGCCCTTGCCGACCAGGACGACGGGCGGGGCCTCCGTGCGGCCGGGCCAGCGCAGCTCCACCAGCCGCGGCGGGTGGGCGGAGCCGCGCCCGACCGCGAGGAGGCCGCCGTAGCCGTGCCGCTCCAGCCAGCGGCGGCCGTGGACGGTCACCTCGATGCCGTGCGCCTCCAGCTCCCAGAGCCGCTCGACGAAGAGGGGCGGCGTGAGGCGGTTGGCGGGTTCCGCCGCCAGGTCCCGCGCCAGCCCCGCGCCGCGCAGCAGGGCGCGCGCGCGGTCCAGGCCCGGCCCGTGCGCCGCCGCGTCCTCCACCAGCAGGTCCAGCCTTCGCAGGGCGGGGGGCGGGGTGGCGCCGTAATGGGGCAGGGGATGGGCGCGCATCCCCGCGCCGATGGCGAGGGCGGCGACGTCGGCGGGCGGCAGGCCGCGTGCGTCGATCACGCCGCGCCGCCCGCCCGGCGGTTCCTCCCCGGCTATCGCGGCGGCGGCGAGGGCGCCGGCGGCCTCCATCCCGGTCGGTCCGGGCGCGACGCCGATAAGCCAGGCGGTGCGGTCGCCCAGCGCGCCGTCCAGCCGCAGCGCCTCGCCACGGGCGGGGTCGAAGCCCGCGGCGGCGGCCGCGGCGGCGTATCGCTCCGGCAGCGCCACGCCGGGCCGGACGGGCAGGGCGAGGGGCGCGCTCCCCTTCCCGTGCCCGGACTTGCCGCCTTCCGCCGGCAGCTCGACGAGACGGAGTTTCAGCACGGCGTTCCCGGCACCGGGTGGGGAGCCCAGGGCGCCCGTTCCCGCCCTAGCGGCGCGGCCGGCGCGTCGCCGGGCGGCGCGGGGCGCGGGGGGCCGGGGCGGGGCCCTCGGCCGGGCGCGTCGCGGCGTCGGGGGTGGGCACCAGCGGCTCGGAGGCGGGCGTGCCCTCCGACAGCACGGCGGGGGAGGTGCTGCCGGCGCCGCTCACCAGCGCTGTCGCTTCCTCGGCCGGCTCCGGCGCGAGGGCGGCGAGGGCGCGGCCCTCGTGGTGCTCGGCCACCATCCGGTCCAGCAGGCGCACGCCCCAGGCGGTGGCGCCCTTCGGCACGGTGGGCTGATCCTTCCCGCTCCAGGCCACGCCCGCGATGTCCAGGTGCGCCCAGGGGCAGCCGTCCACGAAGCGCTGGATGAACTGGGCCGCGGTGATGGAGCCACCGGCGCGGCCGCCGCCCACGTTCTTCATGTCGGCGATGTCGGAGCGGATCTGGCGGTCGTAGGCGTCGCCCAGCGGCATGCGCCAGGCCAGCTCCCCCACCGCCTTGCCGGCGTCCTGGATGCGCTGGGCCAGCCCGTCATCGTTGGAGAAGAGGCCGGCGTGCTCGTTGCCCAGCGCCACGATGATGGCGCCCGTCAGGGTGGCGAGGTTCACCATGAAGGCGGGGTCGAAGCGCTTCCTGCAGTAGGACAGCACGTCCGCGAGGACGAGGCGGCCCTCCGCGTCCGTGTTGATCACCTCGATCGTCTGGCCGGAGTAGGAGGTGACGACGTCGCCCGGGCGGGTGGCGGTGCCGGAGGGCATGTTCTCCACGAGGCCGACAAGGCCGACGACGTCCACCTTCGCCTTGCGGCCGGCGAGCGCGGCCATGAGGCCGGAGACGACGCCGGCGCCGGCCATGTCCCACTTCATGTCCTCCATCCCGCCCGCGGGCTTGATGGAGATGCCGCCCGTGTCGAAGGTCACGCCCTTGCCGATGAAGGCGATGGGCTTGCTGCCCTTCTTCTTCTGGTCCGAGCCGTTCCAGCGCATCACCACCATGCGCGGCGGCTGCGCGGAGCCCTGGGAGACGCAGAGCATGGAGCCGAAGCCGAGCTTCTCCAGGTCTTTCTGCCCGAAGACCTCCACCTCCACCCCGAGCTTCTCCAGGCGGCGCAGCCGGTCCGCGAACTCGGGCGGGTTGAGGATGTTGGCGGGCTCGCTCACCAGCTCGCGCGTCAGGAACACGCCCTCCGCCACTGCACGGCGGGAGGCCCAGTCGGCCTTCGCGGCGCCGGGGTCGTCGCAGAGCACCTTCACGGCGCTCAGGCGCGGCTTGTCCTCGGCCTTCTCGGTGGTGCGGTAGCGGTCGAAGCGCCAGGCGCGCAGGACGGCGCCGAGGGCGATGTCGGCCGGGGAGGGCGCGCCGGGGGCACGGGCGGAGAGGGCGCGGGCGTCGATGGCGGCGATGCCCTCCTTGCCGAGGGCCGTCACGGCCGCGCCGCCCGCCGCCTCGGCCGCGGTGGCGTCCAGCGCCTCGCGCTTGCCCAGCCCGACGAGGACGAGGCGGGAGAGGCCGCCGCCCGGGGCGTAGAGCGTCGTGCTGCTCCCCTTGCGGCCCTTGAACTCGGCGGCGGAGATCCCGCGCGCGAGGTGCCCGCCCAGCAGCCGGTCCCACTCCGCCACCAGCCCGCCGCCCAGGTCCTCCTCGGCCAGAGGCAGGACGAGGGCGCCGCTCTCGGGCAGGGTGGGCTTGGCGAAGGCGATGTCGAGCATGGGGGGTTCCGGCACAGAGCCCTTCAGAGATAGCACCGGGTGCGCGAAGCGCCATGGCGGCCCCCCCCTTCGCCGGGGCGGGGGCCCCTTGCCCGAGGCCGGCATCGGATGCCCGGGCGGAAGCGGAGACCGGAGCAGGCGCAGGTTCCAGGGCGGGGAAAGGTGCCGGGACAGGCCCCGGCCAGGCGCAGCGCCCTCCTGCCCTCGCCTTCCCCCGCCGGCGGAACGGCGCCTAGCGGGCGCGCCAGTCCGGGCGGTTGCCGGCCGGGGCGCGGAGCCAGAGGAGGATGTCCCGCACGAGCCGGGCGAGCCAGCATCGGCCCGCGGCGAGGGCGCGGGAGGGGGCGGCGGGGCTCTTGGCTCTTTTCTGGGGCGGCATGGGGCGGGCCTGGGCGTCTCTCGCGCCTTGTACCGTGAGCGGCTGACGATTTCCTGACAGGGATCCCCGCCGTGGCGGCCCGAGCTGCGGTGGGAGGGGTGCCCTTCGGGACGGCCCCCCGCTATGTGCGGCCGATGAACGACGAAGACCTGCTCGCCCTGGCCGCGACCCTTGCCGAGCGCGCCGCCCACGCCATCAACGCCATTCGCGCCGCCGGCTTCGCGGTGGAGCGCAAGTCCGACGAATCGCCCGTGACGGAGGCGGACCGGGTGGCCGAGGCGCTGATCGTGGAGGGGCTGCGCGCCGCCACGCCCGGCATTCCCGTGGTGGCGGAGGAGGAGGTCTCGGCGGGCCTGAGGCCCGCGCTGGCCGAGCGCTACTGGCTGGTGGACCCGCTGGACGGCACGCGGGAGTTCGCGGCGGGGCGGGACAGCTTCACCGTGAACATCGGGCTGGTGCAGGGGGACCGGGCCTATCTCGGGGCGGTGGCGGTGCCGGCCTCCCTGGAGATCTTCGGGGGCATCGTGCCGGCGGGGCTGGCCTGGAAGCGGGACGCGGCGGGGCAGCGGTTCATCCGGGCGCGGCCGGTGCCGGGGGCGGGGGCGGTGGTGCTGGCGTCGCGCCACTACTCGGACGACCCGCGGCTGGACCGCTTCCTGGAGGGGCGGAAGATCGCGGAGGTGCGGAAGGTCGGGTCGGCCGTGAAGTTCTGCCGGCTGGCAGAGGGGGAGGGCGACCTCTACCCGCGATTCGGGCGCACGATGGAGTGGGACACGGCGGCGCCGCAGGCGGTGCTGGAGGCGGCCGGGGGCCGCGTGGTGTCCTTCGAGGGGGCGCCGCTGCGCTACGGCAAGCCCGAGTTTGAGAACGGGGCCTACCTGGCTCTCGGCGCGGCGTGACGGCGCTTCTCCTCGCGGGGGAGGTGGCGCGGGCGGCGGCGATGCTGCGCGCGGGGGAGCTCGTCGCCTTCCCCACGGAGACGGTCTACGGCCTGGGCGCGGATGCCCGGGACGGGCGGGCGGTGGCGGCGATCTACGCGGCCAAGGGGCGGCCGAGCTTCAACCCGCTGATCTCCCACTTCGCGGACGCGGACGCGGCCTTCGCCGAGGTGGTGCCGGATGGCCGCGCCAGGGCGCTGGCGGCGCGCTTCTGGCCGGGGCCGCTGACGCTGGTGCTGCCGCGCCGGGAGGGGGGGCGGATCGACCAGCTGACGGGGGCGGGGCTGGACACGCTGGCGGTGGGGGTGCCCGGGCACCCGCTGGCGCTGGACCTGCTGCGGGCGGCGGGGGTGCCGCTGGCCGCGCCCTCCGCCAATCGCTCAGGCGGGGTGTCGCCGACCACGGCCGATCACGTGATGGCCGGGCTCTCCGGGCGGATCGCGGCGGTGCTGGATGGCGGGCCCTGCGCGGTGGGGGTGGAGAGCACGGTGCTGGACCTTTCCGGCCCCGCCCCGCTGCTGCTGCGGCCGGGCGGGGTGACGGTGGCGGCGCTGGAGGAGGTGGTCGGGCCCGTGGCGCGGCCCGTGGCGTGGCCCGAGGAGGCGGAGCCGGCGATGCTGCGGTCGCCGGGGATGATGCTCTCCCACTACGCGCCGGGGCTGCCGGTGCGGCTGGGGGCGCGGGAGGTGGGCGCGGAGGAGGCCCTGCTGGCCTTCGGGGCGCCGCTGGCCGGGGCGGGGGCGGTCTGGAACCTCTCGGAGGCGGGGGAGCTGGCGGAGGCGGCGGCGCGGCTCTTCGCCGGGTTGCGCTGGCTGGACGGGGAGGGGGAGCGCCTGGGGTTGCGCGGGATCGCGGCCATGCCGGTGCCGGAGGAGGGGCTGGGGGAGGCGGTGAACGACCGGTTGCGGAGGGCGGCGGCGCCGCGCTGAAGGGAAGGGGTGGTCCGGGTCCGGCCCTGCCGTGGAGTGGAATGACATTCACTCGCAATCCCTTGTCGGCCGCCCGCGGCTGAGTTACGCGACCGTAATTCTCCGTCCAGAAGGTCCAGCCGCGTCATGAGCTGCTTCCGCCGCGCCGTGTTCCTCGCCGCTTCCCTGCTGCTTCTCCTTGGCGGGCCCCTCGGTGGGGCGGGCGCGGCGGAGGTGAACGTCTACACGACCCGCGAGGCGGGGCTGCTGCGGCCCCTGACCGACCTGTTCACCGAGCGGACGGGCATCCAGGTCCGCACGGTCTTCGTGCAGGGCGGGCTGGCCGAGCGGCTGGAGTCGGAGGGGCGGCGCTCCCCGGCCGATGTCGCGATCGTGGTGGACGTGGGCAACCTGATGGAGCTGGTGGACCGCGGCCTGACGCAGCCGGTGGAGTCGGCGGCGCTGGAGGCCGCGATCCCCGCGGGGCTGCGGGACGCGCAGGGGCGCTGGTTCGCGCTCTCCACCCGCGCGCGGGCGATCTACGCCTCCCGCGAGCGGGTGCCGGAGGGCGAGGCGCAGGGCCTGACCTACGAGGCGCTGGCCGAGCCGCGCTGGAGGGGCAAGGTCTGCGTCCGCTCCGGCCAGCACCCCTACAACACCGCGCTCTTCTCCATCCTGATGATCCAGCACGGGGAGGCCTGGCTGCGGGACTACTTGACGCGGCTGAAGGCCAACCTGGCCCGCCGCGCGGCCGGCGGGGACCGGGAGGTGGCGCGCGACATCCTGGCCGGGGTCTGCGACGTGGGGCTGGCCAACACCTACTACGCCGGGCTGATGCTCTCCGGCCGCGGCGGGGAGGAGCAGAAGCGCTGGGGCGAGGCGGTGCGGGTGGTGATGCCGGCCGGCGGGACGGCGGTGAACATCTCCGCCGGCGCCGTGGCGCGGAACGCCCCGAACCGGGCTGAGGCGGTGCGGCTGCTGGAGTTCATGGCCTCGCCGGAGGCGCAGACCCTCTACGCCAACGGGAACTTCGAGAACCCGGTGCGGCCGGGCACGCCGACCAACCCCATCGTGGAATCCTTCGGCGCGCTGACGCCGCGCGAGGTCTCCATGGCCGAGGTGGCGGCGCGGCGCGCGGCGGTGAGCCGGATCGTGGACGAGGTCGGGTTCGACCGCTGAACGGGGCACTGATTCAGGCGCTGGGCCGCTCCTTCCAGACCCCGGGCCTGATGCGGGGGGTCCGCGTCCCGCTCCACCTTCTCGCGGCGGCGGGCGTGGCGGTGGTCGCGCTGCCCGTGCTGGCCCTCCTCGCCGCCGCGGCGCGGGGATCGGGTGACCTCTGGCCGCACCTGATCCGCCACGTCCTGCCCGGGGCGGCGGTGGAGACGCTGCTGCTGCTGGCCGGGGTGGGGGCGGTGGTGGTGGGGGTGGGCACGGGCACGGCTTGGCTGGTGGCCTGCCACCGCTTCCCCGGGCGGCGGGTCCTCTCCGCGGCGCTGGTGCTGCCGCTGGCGCTGCCGGCCTATGTCTCCGCTTATGCCTGGCTGGACGTGCTGCACCCGGCCGGGCCGGTGCAGTCCGGGCTGCGCGCGCTGCTGGCGCCGCTGGAAATGGGGCCGCTGCCGATGCCGGAGATCCGCTCCCTGCCGGGCTGCGTGACCGTGATGGGGAGCGTCCTCTACCCCTATGTCTACCTGCCGGCCCGCGCGGCTTTTCTCGCCCAGGGGGCGGAGCTGGTGCAGGCCGGGCGGGGGCTGGGGGCGGGCGGGTTCCGGCTGTTCCGCTCCATCGCCCTGCCCCTGGCCTGGCCGGCGGTGGCGGCCGGGGCGTCGCTGGCGCTGCTGGAGGCGCTGAACGACGTGGGGGCGGCGGAATTCCTGGGCGTGCGGACGCTGACGGTCTCGGTCTACGTCACCTGGATCACCCGCTCCTCCCTGGCGGGGGCGGCGCAGGTCGCGCTGGCGATCCTGGTGCTGGTGGCGGGCCTGCTGGCGCTGGAGAGCTGGGCGCGGGCCCGGCTGCGCGGCCGCGGGGCGGGGCGGGAGGGGGCGGTGCCGGTGCTCCGGACGCTCTCCCCCCTCGCCGGATGGCTGGCCGCGCTGTCCTGCCTGATCCCCGTGCTGCTGGGCTTCCTGATTCCCGCCGCCTACCTGGCCTGGGCGGCCTGGGGGCGGGTGGCCGCCTTCGGCCCGCCGCGGGAGCTGGGCGCCTGGATCGGCAACAGCGCCACCCTCTCGGCCGCGGCCACGCTGCTGACGCTGCCGGCCGCCCTGGCCCTGGCGATGGCGGCGCGGGGGGAGGCGTTGCCGGACCGGCGGCCGGTGCTGGGCCGGGCGCTGCTGCGGGCCGGGCGGCTGGGTTACGCCCTGCCGGGCGGGCTCGTGGCGGTGGGGCTGGTCGTCGCCTTCGGCGCGCTGGACGGGCTGACGGAGGACTGGGCGCGGCCGCTCCCCGCCCTGTCCGGCACGGCGTCGGCGCTGGTGGCGGCCTATTTCGTGCGATTCCTCGCCATTCCCGCCGGCGGGCTGGATGCGGGCTACGCGGGCATCCGGCCGCAGCTGGACTGGTCCGCCCGCGCCATGGGGGCGGGGCCGGGGCGCATCCTGGCGCGGGTGCACCTGCCGCTGCTGGCGCCCTCGCTCCTCGCCGCCGCGCTGCTGGTGTTCCTGGACACGATGAAGGAGCTGCCGGCCACCCTCCTGCTGCGGCCCTTCGACCGGGAGACCCTCGCCACCGCCCTCTACGCCGAGGCGGCGCGTGGGACCTACGAGGAAGGGGCGGTGGCGGCGCTGGCGCTGGTGGCGGCGGGGCTGCCGGTGATCGCGCTGCTGGTCCTGGGCGGGCGTCCTCCGGGCGGGCAGCCGGGCCTTTCCGCGCGGGGCTGAAACGGGCCTTGACCCGCGCCCCCGGCCCGGCGTTTGGTCCCCTGACATGCCCGATACGATCGCGCCCCTCACCGTCCTGCCCCTGGCCGAGCCGCTGATGGCGGCGCTGCGGGCGATCCTCGGCCCGCGGGGCATGATCACCGATCCCGCGGACCTGGAACCGCACCTGTCCGACTGGCGCGGGCTGTACCGTGGTGCCTCCCCGGCTCTGATCCGGCCGGCTTCCACCGAGGAGCTCTCGGCGGCGCTGAGGCTGCTCTACGAGGCGGATATCCCGGTGGTGCCGCAGGGCGGGAACACCTCCATGGTCGGCGGGGCCATGCCGGACGAGAGCGGGCGGCAGGTGATCCTCTCCCTCTCCCGCATGAACCGCATCCGCGACATCGACCCGGTCGACATGACGATGGTGGCCGAGGCCGGGGTGGTGCTGAAGACGGCGCAGGACGCTGCGGCGGGGGCGGGCTGCCTCTTCCCCCTCTCTCTCGGGGCCGAGGGCACGGCGACGATCGGCGGCGTGCTCTCCACCAATGCCGGGGGGAACACCACGGTCCGCTACGGCAACGCGCGGGATCTGATGCTGGGGCTGGAGATCGTGCTGCCCGATGGCGGCGTGATCCACGGGCTGCGGCGGCTGCGGAAGGACAACACGGGCTACGCGCTGCGCCACCTGATGGTGGGGGCGGAGGGGTCGCTGGGGATCATCACCGCCGCGGTGCTGCGGCTGTTCCCCCGGGCGCGAGCGGAGGCCACGGCCCTCTGCGCCGTGAGGAGCGAGGACGCGGCGCTGTCCCTGTTCCGCCGCTTCCGGGACCGGGACGAGACGGCGGTGCGGGCCTTCGAGTACATGTCCGGCACGGGGATGGATTTCGCGCTGAAGCACATCGAGGGGGCGGTGCTGCCGCTCTCCGAGCGGGGGGACCACTATGTCCTCGTCGATCTCGCCTCCTCCCGCGCGGATGCCGACCTGCGCGGGCTGATGGAGGCGGTGCTGGAGGAGGCGCTGGAGGCCGGCGAGGTGACCGACGCGGCGCTGGCCGAGAGCGAGGCGCAGCGTCACGCCATCTGGCGCCTGCGCGAGGAGCACCCGGAGGCGCAGAAGCGCGAGGGGGCGAGCGTGAAGAACGACGTCTCCGTCCCCGTCTCCCGCGTGCCGGAGATGATCCGGCGCTGCAGCGCGGCGCTGCGCGCGCTGATCCCGGGCAGCCGGCCCGTGCCCTTCGGGCACATGGGCGACGGCAACATCCACATGAACCTGGAGCAGCCGGAGGGGATGGAGCCCGCCGCCTTCCTGGCGCGTTCCCACGACATCATGGACTGCGTGAACGCCATCGTGCGGGAGCTGGACGGGTCGTTCAGCGCGGAGCACGGCATCGGCCGGCTGAAGCCGGACATGCTGGCGGAGTGGCGCGGGGGCGCGGAGCTGGGGGCGATGCTGCGGATCAAGGCGGCGCTGGACCCCAAGGGCCTGCTGAACCCCGGCAAGGTGCTGCCGGCCTGATGCGCCTTCCGCGGGTCTGCGCGCCGGCGGCGCTGGCCGCCCTTGTCCTCTCCGCCTGCGCGCAGCGGGTGGAGCGCCCCTGGACGGAGAGCGCCCCGACCCGCACGCCCGAGCCGACCGAGCGCCTGCCCGACCTGCCCGACGCCTTCCGGGCGGAGCTGCGCGGGGGGCAATCCCCGGGCTGCCCGCTGCGCGGCAACGCCGTTTATCTCGGGGGCGGGCGCTTCCTGACGGCGGCGCACCTGGTGGACGGCATCGTGCCGCGGCTGCGGCAGTGCAACGGCACGCCCATCCCCACCACCGTGCGCTTCGCCGGCCGCACCCTGGCCGTGCGGGCGCTGCGCGTGGGGGAGGGGTATCTCGAGCCAGGGGTGGGGCCCCTCTACAAGGGCGGGGAGGACCTGGCGCTGCTCCAGGCCTCGACCAGCCCGCCGGGGCCGGCGGCGCGGCCCTGCGGGGCGGGGCCGTCGCCGGGCCAGGCCGTGCTCGTCTCCTCCTCCGCCAGGCAAGGGCTGGCGAAGGCAGGCGAGATGGTGCCGGAGACCCGCAAGGCGGACGGCGCCTATGCCGACATCGCCCTGCCGATGGCGGAGGGGGAGTCCGGCGCCGGCGTCTTCGATCCGGAGACGAACTGCCTGCTGGGGATCGTCAGCCACCGGCCGGATTCCACGCCCGACCACTCCCGCATCGTGCCGGCGGGCATCATCCGAGCCTTCCTGGGGGCCGGAGGCGTGGCGGAGCTGTCCGCGCCTAGGGGACCCCGCCCCCTGGAGCCCCCGCCAGGAGGCTGAGCCTCCTGGACCTGCATCGGGCTGCCGCCGCGCCGTCCTGATGCGGTTCCCCGTGTGAAAGCTCTTTTCCTGCCCCTGCGGTCGCCTCGGGTCGATGACCCGAGGCGTGACGGCACATGAACAAATTCAAGCAGATAGAAAAAGATGAGGGCGAGGGGGCCGGGGAGAGGAAGAATTCCTTCTTCCTCTCCCCGGGACATCCCGCCCCCGCCAAGGGGGCGCCGCCCTTCGTCACATCAGCCCATTTGCCCCGGGGTGGACGGATGGATAGGTTGCGCCCCCCATGAGCCGCGTCACGCGCTACATCTCGAAGCAGATCGCCCTCTCCCTCCTGGCCGTGACGGTCGGGCTGGCGGCGCTGATCTGGCTCACCCAGTCGCTCCGCTTCATCGAGCTGGTGCTGGACCGCGGCCTGTCCTTCGCGGTCTTCCTGGAGCTGACGGGACTGCTCCTGCCCTCCTTCTTCGCGGTGATCCTGCCCATCACGACCTTCGTGGTGACACTGTTCACCTATGTCCGCCTCTCCTCCGACCGGGAGCTGGTGGTGATGCGGGCGGCCGGGCTGTCGGACTGGCGGCTGGCGCGGCCGGCGCTGCTGGTGGCCACCCTGGCCACCGCGATCGGGCTGGTGCTGCAGACCTGGCTGGTGCCGATCTCCCACGCCGCGTTCCGGGAGTGGCAGTACGAGATCCGCAACCAGATGGCCGCGATCCTGGTGCAGGAGGGGGTGTTCAGCAGCGTCTCGGCCGACCTGACCGTCTATGCGCGGGACAGGGAGCGGGACGGGACCCTGCGCGGCATCCTGATCCATGACATGCGCGAGCCGGGGGCGCCGGTGACGATCCTGGCAGAGCGCGGGGTGATCCTTCCCAGCAACAACGGGCCGCGGGTGATCCTGCTGAACGGCCAGCGGCAGCAGATGGAGCGGGCGGTGCCGCCGAACTCGCCGCCGGGCACCGCGCCGCAGCCGCGCCTCTCCGTGCTCGCCTTCGGGGAGAACAGCGTGGACCTGGCGCGGAGCAGCCGCACCGAGGATGCGCGCAACCGCGACAGCCGGGAGCGCTTCGTGGGCGAGCTGCTGAACCCCAACCCCGAGGAGGGGCTGCTGGAGCGGGACGTGCGGAAGTTCCGGGCGGAGGGGCATGGCCGCCTCGCCTCGCCCTTCACCGCCCTGTCCTTCGCCATGGTGGGGCTGGCGGCGGCGCTGGCCAGCGCCTTCCGGCGCCATGGCGGCGGGCTGACCGCCATGGGGGCAGTGGGCGCGGTGGTGGGGCTGCTGGCCCTGGGGCTGGCGGTGGGGAACCTGGCCGCGCGGGACAACCGCTTCATCCCGCTGATCTGGCTCCACGCCATCGGGCCGGGGCTGGCGGCGGCCTGGGTGCTCTCCGGCGCACCGGGCTGGCCGCGCCGCGCGCCGCCGATGCCGGCACCGCGCGCCGCGCCGGGCGCCGTCCTTCCCCGCGGGGCCGCCGCGGAGTGACCCTGCCCTTCACCTTCGGGCGCTACGTCGCCCGCCGATTCCTCGTCATGTGCCTTGTCATGCTGGCGGCGCTGACGGGGCTGGTGGCGCTGTTCGACTTCATCGAGCTGCTGCGCCGCGCCGCCACGCGGGAGGTGGGCTTCGCCACCGTGGCGACCATCGCCGGGCTCCGCGTGCCCTTCGTGGCGATGCAGGTGCTGCCGTTTGCCATCCTGCTCGGCGGCATCCTCGCCTTCTGGCGGCTGGCCCGCTCCTCGGAGCTGGTGGTGGCGCGGGCGGCGGGGATCTCGGCCTGGGGCTTCCTGACAGGGCCGGTGATCGTGGCGACGATGATCGGCGCGGGGGCGACCGCCGGCCTTTCCCCGCTTTCGGCCGCCATGCTGTCGCGGGCGGAGCGGCTGGACGCGGCGGTGCTGCGGAACCAGTCCGGCGTCAGCGCCCTGGCGGGCGGGCGGCTCTGGCTGCGCCAGGCGGACCGGGAGCTGGACCCGATGGGGGTGGCCATCCTCTCCGGCCGGCCGGTGGCGCCCGGCACGGGCGGGGCGGCCGGCGCGTCCGGCGGCGTCTTCGGGATGGAGGAGGTGTCGCTCTGGCGGATTTCCGGCGCGGACCGCTTCCTCGGGCGGGTGGAGGCGCCGCGGGCGGCGCTGACGAACGGCGCCTGGGTGCTGGAGGAGGCGATCGCCTTCGGCTCCGACCGGCAGGCCAGCCCCGCCCGCACGATCCGCTTCCCGACCGAGCTGACGCCCGAGCGGATCGAGGGCAGCTTCGCCAGCCCCGACACCCTCTCCTTCTGGGTGTTGCCGGACTTCATCGCTGTGCTGGAGAATTCGGGCTTCTCGGCGGTTCGGCACCGGCTGCAGTTCCATTCGCTGCTCGCACTGCCCATGCTGGCGGTCGCCATGGCCCTTCTCTCCGCCGGATTTTCGATGCGCGAGGCCCGAAAGGGCGGCGTTGCCCAGATGCTGGGGCTGGGGGTGGCCGCGGGCTTCGCCCTGTTCCTGCTGGACCGCGTGACGGGCGAGTTCGGGGAGACGGGCACGCTGCCCGTGGTCCTGGCCGCCTGGGCGCCTGCCATGGCCGGCCTGATGTGCGCGGTCGCGCTGCTGCTTCACCTGGAGGATGGATGACCGACGTGACCGGACGCAGGGGCGGGCCCCGGTCCCACAGCACGGGCCCCTCAGGCGTGGCCCCCTCAGGCGCGGCCCCCTCTCGCGCAACCCCCTCTGGCGCCCCCTCTGGCGTGGGGCGTGCCGTCCCTCGCCGCGCGTGGCTGCTCGGCGGCGTGGCCCTGGCGGCGGTGCTCTCCGCCCCGCTGGCGCTGCCCGTGCCCGCGGCGGCGCAGGGCGGGCCGATGAACATCAGGCCGGACGAGTTCAGCTCCGGCATCGGCCCGGGCGGGGCGCGGGGCCAGCCCGCCGCGCCATCCGCCGGCCAATCCGCTAACCCGCCGGCCACCACGGCCGGCGTGCTGCGCGGCGGGGTGCCGCCGGTGGACCGCAACGCGCCCGTGACCTTCACGGCCGACGAGGTGGAGTACGACCAGAACGAGAACCGGGTGACCGCCACGGGCCGCGTGGAGGCCTGGCAGAACGAGCGCATCCTGCGCGCGGACCGCTTCACCTACGACCGCGACACCGGCGTCTCCGTCGCCGAGGGCAACGTGCAGCTGCTGGAAGCGGACGGGCAGGTGCTCTTCGCCGAGCGGGCGGAGCTGCAGGGCGGGATGCGGGACACGATCGTGGAGGGACTGCGCGGCCTGCTGGCGCAGAACGGGCGGCTGGCCGCGAACGGCGCCCGCCGCCGCACGCTGGAGGGCGGGGCGGTGGTGATGGACCTCTCCCGCGTCGTCTACTCCTCCTGCGACCTCTGCGAGGAGAACCCGAGTGAAGCGCCGCTGTGGCAGCTCCGCTCCCGCCTCGCCACCCAGGACGGGGAGGCGCGGCGCATCCGCTTCCGGGACGCGACCGTGGACTTCAGCGGCGTGCCGGCCTTCTACACGCCCTACCTCTCCATGCCGGACCCCTCCACGCCGCGCTCCTCGGGCTTCCTCTCGCCCTCCTTCGGGCAGACGACCTATCTCGGCGGGTTCCTGGAGACGCCCTACTACTGGGCGATCGACGATTCGAGCGACCTGACGGTGACCCCGGTGGTGACCACGAGGACGGTGCCCTTCGCGAACGGCGTGTACCGGCAGCGCTTCAATTTCGGCGAGGTGAACATCGCTGCCTCCGCCGCCTACCTGGAGGAGCGGAGCCGGAGCGAGGAGAGCGGCCTGGGTGGCAGCATCTTCGCCCGCGGGAACTTCACGATCGACGAGAACTGGAGCGCCGGCTTCAACATCAACCGCGCGTCCAGCCAGACCTACCTGCGCTCCTTCCGCCTGCCCTCCCCCGCGATCCTGGCCAGCACCGCCTACGTGGAGGGGTACTGGGGCTACAACCGCTACGCCCGGATCAACGGCCTGGCCTTCCAGGGCTTGCGGGAGACGGACGACGTGGGGCGCACGCCCTTCGTGCTGCCGAACCTGTACTACGAGCACGTGTTCGAGCGGGACGGGCTGGGCGGCACCTTCGCGGCGGACGCCACCGCCTTCTCCATCTACCGCAGCCAGGGCACGCAGACGCGGCGGGCCGGAACGCGGCTGCGCTACGAGCTGCCGCGCACCGACGCCTTCGGATCGCAGTGGACCTTCCGCGTGCAGGCGGACGGGCTGGCCTACAACGCCAGCAACCTGGACCAGGCGCCGAACTTCAGCGACACCAGCAGCGTGACGACGGCCACCGGCAACATCCGCGCGGCGGTGGACTGGCGGCTGCCCCTGGTGCGCTCCGCCGGCAGCCTCGGCAGCCAGCTGATCGAGCCGCGGGTGCAGCTGGTGACGGGGCCGAACACCGGGCGGCAGCGCGACATCCCGAACGAGGAGAGCCTGGACTTCGAGTTCACGGACGCGAACCTCTTCTCCCTCAACCGCTTCAACGGGCGGGACCGGCAGGAGGGCGGGACGCGGGTGGACGCGGCGCTGCGGGGCGCCTGGTTCTTCCCCAACGGGGGCTCCGTGGAGGGGCTCGCCGGGCGGTCGTTCCGGGCCTCGGAGGAGGCGCTGTTCACGGAGAATTCCGGGCTCGAGAAGCGGGCCTCGGACTGGGTGGGGCGGGTGACGGTCTCCCCCACCTCGTGGTTCGACGTGACCGCCCGCGGGCGCTTCGACGGCGACAGCGGGGACCGGCGGTTGCTCGACACCTCCGCCAGCTTCGGGCTGGAGCCGATCGGCCTGCCGGGCACGCGGCTGACGACGGGCTACGTGTACCGCACCCCCGACCCCCGCCAGACGCCCCTGCGCTACACGCGCGAGGTCTATGCGGGCGCGACCACCCGGGTGGGCAAGTACTGGCGCGCCGCGGTCTTCGGCCGCTACGACCTGGAGCTCGAGCGCGGCGTCTCCTATGGCACCAGCGCGGCCTACGAGGACGAGTGCTTCGTGCTGGAAGGGCGCTTCTTCCGCTCGCTCGCGGAGAACGCGGTCACGGGCACCACCTATCCCGGCGCGACGACCCTGGTCTTCCGCATCGCCCTGAAGACGGTGGGCGACTTCTCGGCGCGGGCGCTCTGAGGGCCGGTCCGGGGTTGGGGGAGGAGGCATTCTCCCCCGCCCCGGACCCGCCGGAACGGCGGCCGCCTCGCCCGCTGAAACGACCCCTCCTGAAACGACCCCCTGAAACGACCCCCTGAAACGAAATGCCACGCCCTGCGGCCACCGGATCGCTTCAAACCTCGCGCCGCATGGTCTAGGAACCCCGGCATGCGACGCTTTTCCCGTTTCCGTCCGGCCTTTCCTCGCCTTGCCATGGCCTTGCCCGCGCTGCTCCTCGCGGGCGGGGCGGCGCTGGCGCAGCCCTCGGCCCGGCAGCCCGCGCCGCGGCCCGGGGGCGGGGAGGCCTCGGCTCCGGCGCCCGGGGATGCGAACCGGGGGGATACGAACCGGATCGTGGCCGTGGTGAACGGCGACGTGGTGACGGAGGCGGAGGTGCGGTCCCGCGCCCGGCTCTTCGCGCTGAACGTGGGGCTGCAGCCCGCGCCGGACCTGACGGCCCGGATCAGGCCGCAGATCCTGCGCCAGATCATCGAGGAGCGGCTGCGGCTGCAGGACATCCGCCGCCGCCGCATCCCCGTGGGGGACGACGAGGTGGCCGAGGCGATCGGCGACATCGAGAAGCGCAACGGGCTGCCGCCGGGGGGGCTGCGGGCGCAGCTCCGCGCCGCCGGGATCGAGCCGCGGGTGCTGTACGACCAGCTCCGCTCCCAGCTGGGCTGGGGGCGGCTGATCCGCGGCATGATGGGGCCGAACGCCGAGCCCTCGCCGGAGGCGGTGCAGGAGGCGGTGGCGGCCCATGCGGCGCGGGTGGGGCAGCCGGAGTTCCTCGTCTCCGAGATCTTCGTGCCGGTGGAGAACCCCTCCTCCGCGGCGGAGACGAAGCGCTTCGTGGACGACGTGATCGCGCGCCTCCGCCAGGGCCTGCCCTTCGCGCTGGCGGCGACCCAGTTCAGCCAGAGCCAGACGGCGCTGCAGGGCGGCGACCTCGGCTGGATCAGCGCGGAGCGGCTGGACCCGGAGGTGGCCTCCGTCGTGCAGCGCATGCCGCCGGGCGCCGTCTCCAACGCGGTGGAGGTGCCGGGCGGGTACCAGATCATTCAGCTCCGCCAAAAGCGGGAGACGGGGCGCGAGAACGCGACGATGGTGACGCTGCGCCAGGCCTTCCTGCCCTTCTCCTCGCCGCTGGACCCGCAGAACCCGACGGAGCAGCAGCGCGCGACGCTGGCGCGCGCCCAGGCGGTGCGGGGCGGCTGCGACGCGGTGGAGGCGGCGAACCGCGCCGCCGGGAACGCGCGCCCCTCCGATCCGGGCGGCGAGGTGCGGCTGGAGACGCTGGGGCCGCCGCAGCTGCGGCAGCTGGTGGGGGGGCTGACCCCGGGGCGGGCGAGCCAGCCGATCGTGACGCCGGAGGGGATCCTGGTGGTCGCGGTCTGCTCCAGGGAGACGCGGAACCTGGCGAGCTTCACGCCGGAGATGGCGAAGCAGCAGATCGTCCGCGACCGGGCGGAGAACCTCTCCCGCCAGCAGAGCCGCGACCTGCGGCGGCGCGCGACGATCGAGATGCGGGGCTAGGGCCGGCGTTCCGGGTCGGGTGACGTGACGACACCGCCCGGCCTTCCCAGCCTTTCCGAGACCGTCCACCGGCACGGGCTGGCCGCGCGCAAGGCGCTGGGCCAGCACTTCCTGCTGGACGAGGCGCTGTGCGGCCGGATCGCGCGGCTGGCGGGGGATCTCTCCGGGCGGCAGGTGCTGGAGGTGGGGCCGGGGCCGGGCGGGCTGACTCGGGCGCTGCTGGCGAACGGCGCGGATCACGTCCACGCGGTGGAGCTGGATTCGCGGGCCATCGCGGCGCTGGCGGAGCTGGCGGCGGCCTGGCCGGGGCGGCTGACGGTGACGGAGGCGGACGCGCTGGGGGTGGATCCGGTGGCGATGATGCCGGCGCCGCGCCGGATCGTGGCGAACCTGCCCTACAATGTCGGATCGCCCCTGCTGATCGGCTGGCTGGCCCGGGCCGGCGAGTTCGAGAGCATGACGCTGATGTTCCAGCAGGAGGTGGCGGAGCGGATCGTGGCCGCGCCGGATACCTCCGCCTATGGCCGGCTGGCGGTGGCGGCCCAGTGGCGCTGCGAGGCGCAGATGGTGCTGCGGCTTCCGCCGGGCGCCTTCAGCCCGCCGCCGAAGGTGTGGTCCGCCGTGGTGCACCTCGTGCCCCGGGCGGTGCAGCCGGAGCCGGCGCTGGCGAAGGCGATGGAGCGGGTGACGGCGGCGGCCTTCGGGCAGCGGCGGAAGATGCTGCGGGGATCGCTGAAGTCGCTCGGCGAGGCGGAGGCGCTGCTCGGGGCGGCGGGGATCGAGCCGACGCGGCGGGCGGAGACGCTCTCGGTTGCGGAGTTCGAGGCGCTGGCGCGGGCGCTGCTGGGCCGCGGGGGCGGCTAGGCCGGAACCCGCGGCGCCAGGGCCGGGACGCGCGGCCCCTGGGAGAGGGCGGCCCTACTTCGGCGGGCCCTCTTCGGCGGCTTGCCCGCTGTCTCCACCGCCCCGGTTCCCGTCGTAGGTGCCGCCGGTGCTGGGGAGGGGGCCGGGGGCGGGGCTGAAGGGCTGGCTCGGCGCGGCGCGCGGCGCCTGGGAGGGCGCGGGGCTGAAGGGCTGGGTGGGGCCGCGGGGTGCTCCCTGGGGTGCTCCCTGGGGCGCTCCCTGGGCGAGCTGGCGGATGCAGCCGCTGAAGGCGTCCGCGGCGGCGCTGCTGCCGGAGAGGTTCAGCGACCAGGAGCCCTCGCTGCCCTGGGGAAAGGTGATCTGGCCGCGGCCGGCGCCGCGGAACTCCCGGATGAAGAGGGCCAGCCGGTCCGCGGTGATGCGGCCCTCGACGAAGTTGCGGTGGCCGGTGCCGCGGTAGCGCCAGGGCGTCTCGCCGCCGAAGCGGATCTCCACGGGGACCTGAGTGCCCTCAGGGATGTTCCAGCCACCCTTGGAGAGGTGCGTGGTGACGTGCTGGTTGCCGAGGAAGTACTTCAGGCCGAAGTAGCGGCCCTCCGGCCCGCCGGTGGAGAGGACGCAGACCATCGTCCCGTTGTTGGAGCGGCCGGAGAAGACCTCCCACACGCCGGTGCGGCTGACGAGGGAGAGCTGCGCCCGCGCCTGCAGGGGCAGCATCGCGAGCACGCCGGCCAGGATCCAGAACGCCTTCCTCATCGCTGACCCCTTTCCACCCCTGGTTTCCGGCTGCCGGGCCCCGTTGCCGCCGGGTCGCCCGGCGACGCGCGACGACAACGCGCGACCGGAAGGTGTTTGAGCCGGGCGCGCCGGATCAATAAATGATGGTCACTGGCATGTAACAGTAACGCCTTCGCGCGGGGGGAGTAGCGGGGAGGGGCGGGGGCGGTTCCCGGCCGTCAGGCCAGGGCGGCGAAGCGCGACGCGAAGGCCTCGCGCTCGGCGGGGGTCATGTGCAGGCCGCGCCGGGTGCGGCGCCACAGCGCGTCGTCCGGCCGCGTCACCCATTCGCGGGCGCGCATCCACTCCAGCTCCCGCGCGGTGATGCCGCCGCCGAGGTCGCCGCCCATGGCCTCGAGAGAGGTGGCGCCGCCGATCACGCGCTCCAGCTCGCCGCCATGGGTGCGGATCAGGCGGTGCAGCAGGGGGCGGGGGAGCCAGGGATGGGCGCGGGCCATGCTTCCCGCGAAGGCCTCGCGGGTGAGGCCGCCGAGGTCGCCGCCGGGCAGGGGCGCTCGGCCGGTCCATGAGGGGGCGGCCTTCCCCAGTGCGTGGCCGATCCTTTCCACCGCGTCCTCGGCCAGCCTGCGATAGGTGGTGATCTTGCCGCCGAGCACGGAGAGCAGGGGCGCCCCGGCGCGGTCCATCTGCAGCGTGTAGTCCCGCGTGACGGCGGAGGGGTTGTCCGAGCCGTCATCGTGCAGCGGGCGGACGCCGGAATAGGTCCAGGCAATCATGTCCGGCGTGACGGGGGTGCGGAACTGGCGGGAGACGGCGTTGCACAGGTACTCGGCCTCCTCCGGCGTGCATCGGGGCCGGCCCATGGCCGGGTCGTGCGGCACGTCGGTGGTGCCGATGAGGGAGTAGCGCTCCTCATAGGGGATGACGAAGACGATGCGGCGGTCGTCGTTCTGCAGGATATAGGCCTGGGGGCCGTGGTAGAGCGCGGGCACCACGATGTGGCTACCGCGGACGAGGCGGACCCGGCCGCGCAGCGCCGTGCCCGTCTCCTCCTGCGTGGGGGTCACCCAGGGGCCGGCGGCGTTGGCGATGGCGCGGGCGCGGAGGGTGCGCTCCACCCCGTCCGCGCCGCGCAGGGCGCAGGTCCAGGCCTGCGGGGCGCGGGTGGCGCGGAGGAACTCCGTGCGGGGCAGGATCGTGGCGCCGCGCGCGGCGGCGTCCCGCGCGTTCAGCAGGACGAGGCGGCTGTCCTCCACCCAGCAGTCGGAATAGGCGAAGCCGCGGGAGAACTCGGGCTGCTTCAAGGGCTCGCCCTGTGGCAGGGCACCGAGGTCCAGCGCCTCGCTGCCGGGCAGGGATTTCCGGCGCGCCAGGTGATCGTAGAGGAAGAGGCCGGCGCGGATCATCCATCGCGGGCGCATCTCCGGCCGGTGGGGCAGGACGAAGCGGAGCGGCCAGATGATGTGGGGGGCGATGCCCATCAGCACCTCGCGCTCCGCCAGCGCCTCCCGCACCAGGCGGAACTCGTAGGTCTCCAGGTAGCGGATGCCGCCGTGGATGAGCTTGGAGGAGGAGGAGGAGGTGGCCTCCGCGATGTCGTCCCTCTCCACCAGCGCGACCGAGAGGCCGCGGCCGGCGGCGTCGCGCGCGATGCCGCAGCCGTTCACGCCGCCGCCGATGACGAGGAGGTCGAGGGTGCCGGGAATGTCCATCCGGGCGAAGGGCCTCTCAGGTGGGCGTGGAAAATGCCGCGCGGGGTATGGAGGGTCAAACATCCGGCGCGAGGTGGACCGCGACGCCGGAGCGGATGAGGGGGGCGGCGGCGGGGCCGATTCACGGCGGGTTAACGGCTTCGCGCCAGGATCGTGGGCGAGGGCGGGCAAAAGGGCCTGCCGGAGGGCCGCATGCCAGAGACCGCGCCGTGTGGCGACGCCGTGCAGGCCGCCGGGGAGGATCGGGCACCGCGGATCCGGGCGCTGGTCTTTCCCTGCGGGTCCGAGAATGGCGGGGAGATTCACGACGCGCTGCGCCACTCCCTGCACGTGGAGGTGATGGGCGCCTCCAGCGCGGAGGATCACGGGCGCTTTCGCTTCGCGCGCTACTTCGGCGGGCTGCCGCGCGTGGGCGAGGAGGGGTTCGATGGCGCCTTCTCCGCCCTGCTGCGCGGGGAAGGGGTGGCGATGGTCTTCGCCACGCACGACACGGTGGCGGAGTACCTAGCGCCGCGCATGCGGGCGATGGGCGCGCATCTCGTGAACGGCGATCCGGAGACGGCGGCGGTCGCGCGGCGCAAGAGCCTCACCTACCGGCTCTTCGCGGATCAGGGCTGGGCGCCGCGCGTGTTCTGCGGGCCGGAGGCGGTTCCGGAGTGGCCGGCGGTGGTGAAGCCGGATCGCGGGCAGGGCGGGAGGGGCGTGGCGGTGGTGCGGGACAGCTGGGAGGCCCGGCTGGCCACCGCTGCGCTGGAGGAGCCCGTGCTGATGGAGCACCTGCCGGGCGATGAGGTGACGGTGGACTGCTTCACGGACCGGCACCGGCGGCTGGCCTGGGTGGGCCCGCGCACGCGGGAGCGGGTGCGGGCGGGGATCGCCATGCGGTCCGAGGTGGTGGAGGCCGATGCGGAGATCCTCGGCATCGCGGAGGCGATCAACGCGCGGCTGCTGATGCGCGGGCCCTGGTTCTTCCAGCTGCGGCAGGACCGGGAGGGGCGCTGGAAGCTGCTGGAGGTGGCCTGCCGGGTGGCAGGCAGCATGGTGGCGCAGCGCGCGCGGGGGGTGAACCTGCCGCTGATGGCGGTGCACGACTTCCTGGGGCGCGACGTGGTGCCGCTGCCGGACCCGCGCGTGCGGCTGGTGGACCGGCGGATCGCGACCCGGGCGCGGCTGGACTGGGAGTTCGACGAGGTCTTCGTGGACCTGGACGACACGCTAGTGCTGGACGGGCGGGCGGTGCCGGGCGTGGTGGCCTTCCTCTACCAGTGCGCGGGGGAGGGGAAGCGGCTGCACCTCGTCACCCGCCACGCGGGCGAGCCGGAGGAGGCGCTGCGGCGCGCGCGGATCGCGCCCGGGCTGTTCGACCGCATCCACCACCTGCGCGCGGGGGAGCCGAAGGCCGGGGTGATCGGGGGGCGGGCGATCTTCGTGGACAACCACTTCCCGGAGCGCGCGGCGGTGGCCGCGGCGCGGGGGATCCCGGTGCTGGACGTGGACGCGGTGGAGTTCCTGCTGGGATGAGCGAGGGGGCGGCGGTGCGGAAGAACGGGGCGGGCGAGTTCGTGGGGCTGCGGACCGAGGCGCAGCTGGAGCGCGACGCAGACTTCAAGAGGACGGCGCTGCGGCTGATCGGGGATGCCGGGGAGAACTGGGCGGTCCATGCGCTCGCGGTGACGAAGCGGAACGCGCTGGCGCGGGTGCTGTACCTGGACGAGCTGTACCGGCGCATCCTGCCGGTGCCGGGCGTGATCCTGGAGTTCGGAGTCCAGTGGGGCGCGACGCTGGCGACGCTGCTGAACCTGCGGGCGCTGCACGAGCCCTACAACGCGTCCCGCATGATCTACGGCTTCGACACCTTCGAGGGGTTCGCGGCGGTGGACGCGGAGGACGGCGAGGGCGTGCGGAAGGGGGATTTCAGCGCGGGGCCGGGGCACGAGAGGGGGCTGGACGACATCCTGGCCTATCACCAGTCCATCAACGCCTTCCCCGAGCACCGGCGGCACGGGCTGGTGAAGGGGGATGCCTCCGAGACGATCGGGCCCTGGCTGGAGGGGAACCCGCACGCGGTGATCGCGCTGGCGCTGTTCGACATGGACCTCTACCGGCCGACGCGGGACGTGCTGCAGGCGATCCGGCCGCGGCTGGTGAAGGGCTCGGTGCTGGTGTTCGACGAGCTGAACTGCCCCTTCTTCCCCGGCGAGACGGCGGCGGTGGCGGAGGTGCTGGGCCTTGGGAATTGCCGCCTCACCCGGCACCCGTTGCAGAGCTACTGCGCGGTGATGGAGGTGGCGTAACGCGCTCTCCCCGGAAGGTGAGGGGCCGCGCGGTTTCTCGCGTGTGCGAAACGGCGTAACGCCCTGGACCATGACCGCCCCGCCGCCGCGCCGACCGCTGATCCTGGCCTCCGTCATGGTCGCGCTGTTCATGGTCTCCATCGAGTCCACCATTGTCTCCACGGCCATGCCGCAGATCGCGGGTCGGCTGGGGGACCTGCACCTCTACTCCTGGGTCTTCGCGGCCTTCCTGCTGACGCAGACGGCAATGACGGTGGTGTTCGGCAAGCTGGCGGACATCTACGGGCGGCGGCCGGTGATGCTGGCGGGGATCGGGATCTTCCTCGTGGGGTCGCTGCTCTGCGGGCTGGCCTGGTCCATCCCCTCGCTCATCGTCTTCCGGCTGGTGCAGGGGATCGGGGCGGGGGCGGTGCTGCCGGTGGCGCAGACGGTGGTAGGCGACCTCTACTCCGCGCAGGAGCGGGGGAAGGTGCAGGGCTGGCTGGCGAGCGTCTGGGGGCTCTCCTCCGTGCTCGGGCCGCTGGCGGGCGGCATCATCGTGGAGCGGGCGAGCTGGCCCTGGATCTTCTGGATCAACCTGCCGATCGGCGTCCTCGCGGCGATCGGCTTCGCGCGCTTCCTGCGGGAGACGGTGGTGCGGGAGCGGCGCCCGGTGGACGTGGTGGGGGCGGCGCTGCTCACGCTGACGGTCGCCGCGCTGATGGCGGCGGTGACGGATCCCGGCACCCCCCTCTCGCTCGTCTCCGCGGCGGTGTTCCTGCCGGCGCTGGCGGGGTTCCTGTGGTGGGAGAGGCGGGCGGCGGACCCGGTGCTGGACATCGCGCTCTGGGCGCGGCAGGCGATCGCGACGAACAACCTCGTCGTCTTCCTCGGCGGGGCGGCGCTGATCGGGCTGACCACCTTCCTGCCGATGTATGTGCAGGGCGTGCTCGGCCGCTCCGCCCTCACGGCCGGTTTCGCGCTGACGATGACGGTGCTGGGCTGGCCGGTGGGCGCGGCGGTCGGCGCGCGCTCCTTCGGCCGGCTGGGGCTGCGGGGGTGCCTGCTGCTGGGGGCCGCGCTGATGCCGGTGGGGGCGGTGGCCTTCGTGCTGCTCGGCCCCGGCTCCTCCCCCGTGCTGGCGGGGGCGGGGTCCTTCGTGATCGGGCTGGGGATGGGGTTCCTGAACACCGCGGCGGTGGTGATGGTGCAGGAGGTGGTGGGCTGGTCCCAGCGCGGGTCGGCCACGGCCTCCGCCATCTTCTCCCGCAACCTCGGCAGCGCGCTGGGGGCGGCGGTGCTGGGCGGGGTGCTGAACCTCAGCCTCTCGCGCAGCTTGGCCGGGGGGATGGAGTCCGAGTCCCTGCGGCGCCTGCTGGAGGGCGGGGGCGGCGCCGTGGCGGATGCGGCGGTGCGGACCGCGCTGGACGGGGCGCTGCACCTGACCTTCTGGGCCGTGCTCGCGCTCTCGCTGGGCTGCCTGGTGGTGGGCTTCCTGGTGCCGCCGGTGGTCATGCGGCCGCGGGTGCCGGTGGCGGCGCCGGCCGACTGAGCGGGGCTTCGATGG
Source organism: Pararoseomonas sp. SCSIO 73927 (assembly GCF_037040815.1). Taxonomy (NCBI): domain Bacteria; kingdom Pseudomonadati; phylum Pseudomonadota; class Alphaproteobacteria; order Acetobacterales; family Acetobacteraceae; genus Pararoseomonas; species Pararoseomonas sp. SCSIO 73927. Next base: position 701,127 of record NZ_CP146232.1, on the reverse strand, counting down.
GCGCGGAGCAGACGATGCCCCGCCTCCGCCCTGGGGGTGGACGCGCCTTGGCGCGTGGGCTTCCGCCGGTGCTTCACCCCCTTCGGTCTGGAAAGTGTTTCATCCATGGGGTGGATAGGAACTATCCGTCTCCTCAAGTGGACCGCACGGGCGCGGCGGCGCATATCGGCGCCAGAAGACGACGACACGACGCCGCCGCCATCCACTGAAGGCATGATCTGATGTCCAGCTTCCGTACCCTCGCCCTCGCCGCCGCCCTGATCGGCTCCGTCGCCGCCCCCGCCCTCGCCGCCAGCAACGCCCTGCCGGGTTCCGTGGCGTCGCCGGCCTGGAGTGCGGCCGATGCCGGCCGCACGCCGCTGGCGAGCAACGCCACCGGTCCCGGCCAGACCCTGCTGGAGCTGAACGGCGCCACCGGCGGCGGTGGCCAGCACAGCTGACCTGCCGCGCCGCACCGGGCGCAACGAGAGGGGCCGCCGGATCATCCGGCGGCCCTTTCTGCTGAGTGTCCGGTCGGAACCGGGAGGGACCGCGGCATTGACGCGCCGGGTCCCCGCCCGGATATCCCGCCCCCGGTCGGGGACAGGGCTGCCAGCACATGACGGGTTCGGACGCCTCGGGCCGCCTCTCCTACGGGCTCGCCGCGCTGATGGGGCTGGCGGCCGTGCTCGGGCTGGTGGGCGCGGAGGTGGTGGCCGGCACGGGCGGGCTGTGGCGGCACACCGGCACGGATCAATCGCAGAACCTGTCCGGCCACCTCGCCTTCCAGGCGGATGCCTGGCGCTGGCCGCTGCTGTTCACGCAGCAGCTCTTCTGGCCCCAGGGGCTGAGCGCGGCGATGACGGACAGCAACCCGCTGGTGTCCCTGCTGGGCAAGGCGGTGGCAGCGCCCCTGGCGGGGCATCCGGTGAACCTCCTCGGCGCCTGGATCGGGGCGTGCTGGCTGCTGCAGCCCGTGGCGGCGGTCTACGCGCTGCGGGGCTTCGGGGTGCCCGCCGGGTGGCGCGGCGTGGCGGCGGCCGGGGCGGCGGGGGCGCTCGCGCTGCTCTGGCCGGCGATGCTGTTCCGGCTCGGGCATGTGAACCTGCTCGGGCACTTCCTGCTGCTGGCGGCATTGGCGCTGGCCGCGCGGGCGGTGCTGCGGCCGGCACGGCTGCCCTTCCTGCCCTCGGTGGCGGTGCTGACGCTGGCGATCCTGACGCACCCCTACAACTTCCTCTTCGCGGCGGCGGTGCTGGCGGCGCCGCTGCTGCGCCGGCACCCCGGCGGGCGGGCGGGGTGGTGGCGGGAGGCCGGGCGGTTCCTGCCCATCCTGGCCCTGCCTGTCGGGCTGTTCCGGGTGCTGAGCGGGAGCACGGGCGGGGCGGACCGGGGATACGGGTACTACTCCATGGACCTGCTCTCGCCGGTCTGGCCGCAGCTCTCCGGCCTGTTCGGCGGGGCGGTGCTGGACGGGACGGGCGGTGCCTATGAGGGATTCAACTACCTTGGCGCCGGGGCGCTGCTGCTGCTTGCCGTGGCGCTGGCCCTGGGCTGGTGGCGCGGGTGGCGGGCGGGGCTGCCGCTGCTGGTCCTTGGCGCCGGGCTAACGGCGGTAGCGGTGACGCCGCGGGCCTATGCGGGCGGGGTGCTGGTGCTGCCGCTGCCCGCCTGGCCCTGGGACCAGGTGTTCGGGATCGTCCGCGCCTCCGGCCGGGCCTTCTGGCCGGTGGGCTACATGCTGCTACTGGCGCCTCTGGCCTGGCTGGCGCGGCGGCTGCCGATGCGGGCGCTGGGGCCGCTGCTGGTCGTGGCGGTGGGGCTGCAGGCGGCGGATGCGTGGCCGCTTCTGCGACAGGCACACCACCGGCTGGCGGAGGGGGAGACGGGGCTGCCGCCCCTGCCGGTCCTGCCGGAGGGGATGGTGCTGTTCCGCACCGCGCCGGTCTGCCCGGCGCCGGGACCGGCCTCCTCCGTCGTCGAACGGGCGCGGTTGCAGGCGGTGCGGCAGGGGGCGGCGCTGGCCGACATCCGCGCCTCTCGCCAGCCGCGCTGGTTCAACTGCGAGTCCGGTCTCTCCGACGCCTTGGAGCTGCCGCTGCGCGCGGGCGAGGTGCGGCTGCTGCTGGAGCCAGCGACCGCCGCGCTGCGCCCGGCGGCACTGGGGGACGGAGTGGAGTGCCGCAGCCAGGGCGAGGCGGTGCTCTGCGCGCGCGGGCTGGCGCTGGCCGGGGAGGCGCTGCCGCCCGGCACCACCCTGCCGGAGGCGCGGCTGCCGGAGGCGCTGGGGACGGGGTGGGTGCGGGCGGAGGGGCTCGCTTGGTCCGAGGGGCCGCGGGCGACGCTGCTGTTCCGCAATCCCGGGCCGCCGCGCCGGCTGCGGCTGATGCTGGAGGGGGTGGGGCGCCGCGCGGGCGAGGCGCGGGCGGCGGAGCTGCGGGTGAACGACGCGGAGCCGGTGCCACTCCTCCTGCCGGACCTGGCGGAGACCGTTGTGGAATTGGAGGTTCCCTCCGGGCCGGTGCGGCTGGCCTTCGATCTCTTCCGGCCGGTGGACCCGGGCGCGCGGGGGCTGGCGGCGCCGGTGCGGCGGGCGGGGCTGCGGCTGCGCGGAGTGGAGTAGGGGACGGGTCCGTGGCGCGGGTGGCCCCAAGGGGCGCTGCCCCTTGGAACCCCGCCGGGGAGCCGGCGGGCTCCCCGGACCCCGCGTTCGGGCTGCCGCGGGCGGGGTGATCGAAGGGGTTTCTGACCCGATCGCGACCGTCCGGCGCCGTCGGTCGCCTCGGGGCCACGCCCCGAGGCGTGGGTCAGCGAAGCCGGGACCAAACCGATAGAAAAAGATGATGGTGGGAGGTCCGGAGGGAGGAAGAATTCCTTCTTCCCCCCTCTGGCCACGGCGGGCCGGCGGAAGGCCTGGCCGGTGTCAGTCGTCCGCCCCCGCCCGCTGCAGGACCTCGCGCTTGCCCACGTGGTTGGCCGGACCCACCACGCCGTCGCGCTCCATCTGCTCGATCAGCTTGGCCGCGCGATTGTAGCCGATGTTGAGGTGGCGCTGGACGAAGCTGGTGCTTGCCTTGCCCTCGCGGGAAACCAGCGAGACGGCCTGCTCGTAGAGGCCCTTCTCGCCGCCGTTGGCGCCGGCGTCGAAGACGGGGCCAGAATCCTCGTCCTCGTCGGTTTCCGTGACCTCCTCGATGTAGGCCGGCTCGCCCTGCTCGCGCAGGTACTCCACCACGCGCTCCACCTCCTCGTCGGAGACGAAGGGGCCGTGCACGCGGTTCACGCGGCCGCCGCCGGCCATGTGCAGCATGTCGCCCTGGCCAAGGAGCTGCTCCGCGCCCTGTTCGCCGAGGATGGTGCGGCTGTCGATCTTTGAGGTGACGGCGAAGGAGATGCGGGTGGGGAAGTTGGCCTTGATGGTGCCGGTGATCACGTCCACCGAAGGGCGCTGGGTGGCCATGATGACGTGGATGCCGGCGGCGCGCGCCATCTGCGCCAGGCGCTGCACGGCGGCCTCGATCTCCTTGCCCGCCACGATCATCAGGTCCGCCATCTCGTCGATGACGACGACGATCATGGGCAGGGAGGTGAGGTTCAGCGGCTGCTCCTCGAAGACGGGCTTGCCCGTCTCGGGGTCGAAGCCGGTCTGCACGCGGCGGGTAATCTGCTCGCCGCGCGCGTTGGCGGCCACGACCTTCTCGTTGTAGCCGCCGATGTTGCGGACGCCGAGCTGGGACATCGCCTTGTAGCGGCGCTCCATCTCCCGCACCGTCCACTTCAGCGCGCCGATCGCCTTCGGCGGCTCCGTCACGACGGGCGCCAGCAGGTGCGGGATGCGGTCGTAGACCGAGAGCTCCAGCATCTTCGGGTCGATCATGATGAAGCGGCATTCGTCCGGCCCGAAGCGGTAGAGCAGGGAGAGGATCATCGTGTTGATCCCGACCGACTTGCCCGAGCCGGTGGTGCCGGCGATCAGCAGGTGCGGCATCCGCGCGAGGTCGGCGACCACGGGTGCGCCGCCGATGTCCTTGCCGAGCGCCAGCGGCAGCTTGCCGGGGTTCCGCGCCCAGTCCTCCGCCTCCATCATCTCGGAGAAGACGACCATCTCGCGCTTCACGTTCGGCAGCTCGATGCCGATCACGTTGCGGCCGGGGACGGTGGCGATGCGGACGGCCAGCACGGACATGCTGCGGGCGATGTCGTCCGCCAGGCCGATGACGCGGGCGGACTTCGTGCCCGGCGCCGGCTCCAGCTCGTAGAGCGTCACCACCGGGCCGGGGCGGATGTCGGCGATGCGGCCGCGCACGCCGTAATCCTCCAGCACGGATTCCAGCATCCGCGCGTTCTCCTCCAGCGCCTCGCGGGAGGGACCGGTCTCGCGGCGCGGCGGGGCGGGGGCGAGGAGGGAAAGGGGCGGCAAGCGGAACTTGCCGTCGTCGCCCTTCTTCACCGTCTCCCCGATCGGCAGGCGGCGGGGCGGCAGCACGCGGTCGGCGATGCGCGGCCCGCTGTCGCTGGCCCCATCCTCCCTGGCCCTGTCCTCCTTGGCCCCGTCCCCCCTCGTCCCGGCCTGATCCAACGTGCGCTCCGCGACGGTTTCCGCCGCGGGCTTCGGGGCGCGGCGAGGGGCGGGGCGCGGGCCCGGCGGCTCCTCGGCGGCTGCGTCGGCCGCGCGGAGCAGCTGGGAGAGCTGGGGGGAGGGCTCCTGCCGCCGCCGGATCATCCCGGCCAGGGATTCGCCGAAGCGGCCCGGCGCGCCGATGACGCGGGCCAGCAGGCCGGGGCGCGCTTCCGGCTCCCCGTCGTGGAGCCGGGCGCGGGCCATGCGGGCCTCCGCCGCGCGGGCGCGCGCCTGGGAGCGGCGGCGCAGGATGTTGCCGGCCAGGCCGTGGCTGCGCCGCGCCGCGGCCCCGCCGGCGCGGCGCCATGAGGAGAGCGGGACCGCGAGCGCGAGCACCACCGCCACGACGGCCAGGGCCGCGAGGGCGGAGTTGCCCATCACCGAGCCCAGGGGACCGAAGATGGCGCCGATCGTCTCGTCCACCGCGTCCCGCATCAGCGGCCCGACCGCCCCGCCGGCCGTGCCGCCCGGGAAGGGCGCGGGCAGGGGGGTGACGGAGAGGACGGCCGCCAGAAGCGGCAGCCCCGCCAGCAGCGCCGCCACACGCAGGGGGAAGGGCGAGAGGCCGCGATGGGTGGAGAGGCGCAGCGCCCAGGTGAGGAGGCAGGCGGCCGGCAGCAGCCCCGCCCAGCCGAAGCCCTGCAGCAGCACGTCCGACACCATGGCGCCGAAGGGGCCCGCGAGGTTGGTCGGCGCGCGGCTGGTGGCGGTGGAGAGGGAGGGATCGCCCGGGTTGTGGCTGGCCAGCGCCACCAGCACTGCCAGCCCCAGCAGCCCGGCGATCATGCCCAGGAGCTGCGCGCCCCGCCGCGTGAGGGCCGCCCGCACGGCGGGTGAGGCGAAGCGGCGGATGCCCGCGGGCGTGCCGAAGGGGTTCATGCCGGAAGGGTGGACGCCGGCCGGGGCCTCGATCGGAGCGGCGGAGGCGGATCGGCTGGCGCGCGGCATGGTTTTCCCGGTGGAGTTTGAGGAACCGGGGGAAGGCTACACGACAAGCCCTTGGTTTTGGGGCCACAGGCGAACAAAAAAGGCCCACAAAAAAGACCCGGGGGAGTTTCCTCCCCCGGGCCCGGAGCGGGGCCAGGCCCGGCTCAGTAGCGGTACAGCTCGGCCTTGAAGGGGCCCTGCTGCGGCACGCCGATGTAGTCGGCCTGCTGCTGGGAGAGCTTCGTCAGCTTCGCGCCCACCTTCTCCAGGTGCAGGAAGGCCACCTTCTCATCCAGGTGCTTCGGCAGGGTGTAGACCTGGTTGCCGTAGGCCGCGCCGTTCGTCCACAGCTCGATCTGCGCCAGGGTCTGGTTGGTGAAGCTGGCGGACATCACAAAGCTCGGGTGGCCCGTGGCGTTGCCAAGGTTCACCAGCCGGCCCTCGGAGAGGAGGGTGATCTTCTTGTTGTCGGGGAAGCGGATCTCGTCGACCTGCGGCTTGATGTTCGTCCACTGCAGGTTGCGGAGCGCCGAGACCTGGATCTCGCTGTCGAAGTGGCCGATGTTGCAGACCACGGCGCGGTTCTTCATGGCGCGCATGTGGTCGATGGTAATGATGTCCACGTTGCCCGTGGCGGTGACGAAGATGTCGGCCTGCGGCGCGGCATCCTCCATCGTCACCACCTCGTAGCCCTCCATCGCGGCCTGCAGCGCGCAGATTGGGTCGATCTCCGTCACCATCACGCGGCAGCCGGCGTTGCGGAGGGAGGCGGCGGAGCCCTTGCCGACATCGCCGAAGCCGGCGACCACGGCGACCTTGCCGGCCATCATCAGGTCCGTGCCGCGGCGGATCGCGTCCACCAGGCTCTCACGGCAGCCGTAGAGGTTGTCGAACTTCGACTTGGTGACGCTGTCGTTCACGTTGATGGCGGGGAAGAGGAGCTTGCCCTCCTTCGCCATGGAGTAGAGGCGGTGAACGCCCGTCGTCGTCTCCTCCGACACGCCCTTGAGGGAGGCGGCGAGCTTGGCGAACCAGCCCGGCTTCTCCGACAGCGTGCGCTTGATGAGGGCGAAGAAGACGGTCTCCTCCTCGTTCGTCGCGCCGTCGAGGAAGGCGGTGTCGCCCTTCTCCGCGCGCAGGCCGTAGTGGACGAGCAGCGTCATGTCGCCGCCATCGTCCAGCAACAAGTTCGGCTCGCCGCCGTCCGCCCACTCCAGCGTGCGGCGCACGTAGTTCCAGTAGTCCTCCAGGCTCTCGCCCTTGATGGCGAAGACCGGGGTGCCGGTGGCGGCGATGGCGGCAGCGGCGTGGTCCTGCGTGGAGAAAATGTTGCAGGAGGACCAGCGCACGTCGGCGCCGAGCGCCTTCAGCGTCTCGATCAGCACGGCGGTCTGGATCGTCATGTGCAGGCAGCCCGCGATGCGGGCGCCCTTCAGCACCTGGGCCTCGCCGTACTCGCGGCGGGTCGCCATCAGGCCGGGCATCTCGTCCTCGGCCATCTCGATCTCCTTGCGGCCCCACTGGGCCAGGGAGAGGTCGGCGACGACGTAGTCGGTCTTCGGGGGCAGGGTGTCGGGCATGTCGGGGGCCTTCCGGTATCGGGAAGGCGCCTAACACAGGGGGCCGAGGATCGCCAGACCCATCGGCGATATAATGATATATTGATGTGAGGTCTTCGTCTCCTTGCCCGCCGCCCTGAACGGCCTCTCGCTTCCGCCCCGATTTTCATTGCTTTCATGGAACATATGGCCCCCTAGTCAGACCCAGAAGTCCTTGCCGAAGAGGTGCCGTGATGGGTGCAGCAGGGTGTTGCCAGCCTGAGTCGGCCGTCGCGGCCCAGGCTTCCCACGCAGCCCGCCCGTAGGACAGCGCCGTGGCGGGATCCGAAATCCTCGAGGTCGCGATCGGCCTCGTCTTCATCTTCCTGATCGCCAGCCTCGTCGCCTCGACTATCCGGGAGACGATCGAGGCCTGGTTGAAGACGCGCGCCGTGCATCTGGAGCGCGGCTTACGCCAGCTCCTTGTCGATCCGAAGGGAACGGGGGTCACGAAGGAACTCTTCGATCATCCTCTCCTCTTTGGCCTCTTTCCCGGACAGTACGAGCCGGGGAAGCAACTGACAGGCTTCAAGATGCGGGCGCCTGCCAGCCTGTTGAGGCGGCTTCTCTCTCTGACACCCAAACCCGACGCGCAGGCGCCGGACCAGCGGCTGGCCTACAGTTCGAACCTGCCGAACTACATTCCCTCCCGGAACTTCGCGCTCGCTCTCATGGACCTCGTCTCGAACAGCGGATCGGAGGGCAAGTCGTCGGCCGCGCCGCTCAGCCTCGAATCCATCAGGGCCGGTGCCATGGCGCTGCCCGAGGGGACGATCCGGCAGGCTATGGTCGTGGCGCTGGCGGAGGCCGGGAACGACATCGACCGCGCGCGGGCGAGCATCGAGGCCTGGTTCGACGGGAACATGGATCGCGTCTCCGGCTGGTACAAGCGCGAGACGCAGTGGATCCTTCTTGTCATCGGCCTCGTCATCGCCGCGTTCCTCAACGTCGACGCGCTCCGCATCGCCCACGATCTCTCGGTCAACAACAAGCTGCGCCAGGACGTGGTCGCGCAGGCTGTGAGGACCAACGCCGAGTTCAAGGACAACCCTGCGCTGCGGATGACTGAGGAGCAGCTGCGCGGTCAGCTCACCGGCCTCTCCGAGGTGATCGGCTGGGCCCGCCTCTCCCGTGCTGCCGAAGCGAAGATCGCAGCAAAGGAGCGGGCGCGCCGCGAGGCCTGCGGAAACCTGCCACTGCCGAACGGGAGTGACAACCGGCGGACCACCTGCGAGGAGGCCCACCCGGTGCCGAGCCACTTCGGACTGATCCTGCCGCACATTCCCGGCCGCATCCCAGGCTGGATCATCACCGCCCTCGCCATCTCGCTCGGCGCGCCCTTCTGGTTCGATCTGCTGAACAAGTTCATGGTCATCCGCTCGACCGTCAAACCCTATGAGAAGAGTCCATCCGAAGGGTCGGAGGACCGCGCGGGCGCTGCATCACCCGCCGCGCAACTTGCGCCGAGGCATGGGGCTGGCAGCCAGTCCCAGGGTGCCGGTCAGGCGGCGGCTCCGCCCACTCCGGCCCTGGTCCGCCTGCGGCTTGCCATCGATGCCCACGGCATCGACCTCAGCTCGCTCGTCGTGACGAGCAATGGTGAGAAGGTTGCCGTGATGAGCGAGAACGACGTCGCGCTCGCCGAGGTTCCCCTGCACGTGGGGGAGAGCAACAGCGTCCTCGCCGAGGCCAAGCCCGATGACGGCACAACGACGCTGCGGCGCTGGACGAAGGTGATCGTCCCGACACTCAACTCCGAGGCGGAACCCATGCTGGCAAAGCTCGTCTAGGACCACGGCGATGCGGGACATCTTCCAGGGCGACGCCCGGCCACTCTCGACGGCCGGACTCACCGCGGCCGCCACGGCGCTCGGCATCGGGGACGACTGCCCTCTCTGGGCCCTTCTTGCTGTCGAGACGCGCGGCTTCGGCTTCCTGCCGGACCGCCGTCCGCAGATCCTGTTCGAGCGCCACATCTTCCACAACCGCACGGATGGCCGGTTTAGCGCCGCCAACCCCGATATCAGCAACGCGTCGAGCGGCGGCTACGCCGGCGGAGCAATGGAGTACCAGCGCCTCAAGCGGGCCATGGTGCTGGATCGCAAGGCCGCGCTGGAGAGTGCCTCCTGGGGGCTGGGGCAGGTGATGGGGTTCAACGCCACCAGCCTGCGGTACGCCTCGGTGGACGCCATGATAGAGGCCTTCATGGAGAGCGAGGACAGGCAGCTGGACGGAAGTGTCCGCTTTATCCTCTCGAAGCCGCCGTTGCTGCACGCCTTGCAGAACAACGAGTGGACGAAGGTGGCCTTCTTCTACAACGGCGCGAATTTCGCCGCGAACAACTACCACATTCGTCTGGACAACGCCTTCAAGGCCTGCGGCGGCGCCGGGAGGCCGGACATCCAGGTTCGGACCGCGCAGGCCTACCTGACCTTCCTTGGCTTCAATCCCAAAGGAGTGGACGGCCAGCTCGGCCCCGGCACGAGAGCCGCGATCCGTGCCTACCGGAAACGGCACAACGAAAGGATCGGCGCAGAGAGGGCCGGCGCAGTGCCGCTGGACACCTCAACGGACGAGCTGGACGCGCCGACGAGCAAGGCCCTTGCCGCGGAGATCGAGGCCATGATCGTTGCCGCCTGAGGGCAGAAGCGCGGCAAAATCTCGCCCTCTCAGAGTCAGGCCTGTCCGACCGTCTCCCCACCGCGCTCCCGCAGCAGCGTCCGCAGGTTGCGGATCACCGGGAAGACCTCCTGGTTCCAGTCCTCGCCCTGCGCGTCGTGGGCGGCCTGCTCCATCTCCACAATCTCCCGGTCCTCCTTGAAGATGCGTTCCGTGAAGACGATCAGGATCGGCCAGCCCGCTTCCAGCAGCCCGGGGATCTTCGGCCGCTTGATGGAGAGCAGGCCGAAGGTGCGGTTGCGCCTCTGCTCCGCATCCGTCGGCACGTAGGCAATCCAGAGGTCCATCACCGGGTCGTCGTCCCCGGTCTGGATCCGGAGGGTCTGATACGGGTACTCCGTGCGGATCGTCATCAGGTCCTTCTGCGCGGTGGAGGCCTCCGTCCCCACCGCCCGGCGCTCCCCGAAGATCGCCGCCTCCGCCCAGGGCTGCTTCCCGCCGACGCGGGAGAAGGTGTAGCGCGCCTCGACGAAATCCTCGCCCTTGGCCCCGCCCATGTAGCGCGGGACCATGTTCCCCATCTGCTTCCGGTGCAGGAACTGATGGTTCATGTCCATCAGGTTCTCGTGCATGAAGCTGTAGTGGCAGGCCACTTCCCGCCCGAAGCGCCGCGTCTTGTAGGCGGGGTTGGCGACGGAGCCGAGGCCGGGCAGCGGCACCGTCTCCGCCAGGGCCGGGTCGCCGGGGAAGACGAGGATCAGCCCCTCCACCTCGCGGCAGGGATAGGCGCGCACCCCGTTGGGCAGCTTGCCCTTGCCGAGATAGGGCACGTCCGTGCACTGGCCGGATTGGTCATAGGCCCAGCCGTGGTAGCCGCAGCGGATCGCGCAGCCCTCCACCACGCCCCTGCTCAGCAGCACCTGCCGGTGGGCGCAGCGGTCCTCCAGCGCGAAGACCGGGCCCTGCTTCGGCCGCACCAGCACGATGGGGTCGCCCGCGAAGCGCACGGCCAGCGCCTTGCCGGGCTTCAGCTCCGTGGACCAGGCCAGGGGGTACCAGTGGTCCCGGTGCACGCCGACGCGGCGCAGGTCCCGCCCCGTGTCGCGCCCGTTGCGGGCCTCGGGAGGGGCCGACACAAGCTGATCCATGGAACCTCGCTCACCCGGCCGGGGCGCCCCGGCGGCCATGGCCCGGAGATTGGCACGGACCGCGCCCCGAGTCAGGACAGAGGGGGGTCAGGACAGGGGGTCGTCAGGGCAGGGGTGGTCAGGCCGCCCGGGTCAGCCCTTCTCGCCCGGCACGAACTCCATCACCAGTTCCTGGATCCGCTTCGGGTCGCTCTGCTCCATCACCCGGCGGGCGAAGCGGGCGCAGTCGTCCACGTTCAGGCTGCGGACCATCTGCTTCACGCGCGGGATGGCGCTGGCGTTCATCGACAGGCTGCGCAGGCCCAGCCCCATCAGCAGGGGCACCAGGCGGGGGTTCCCCGCCATCTCGCCGCAGACGGAGACCGGCATCCGCAGGCGCAGCGCCGCTTCGGTGGCGAACTGGATCAGCCGAAGCACCGCGGGGTGCAGGGGATCGTAGAGGTGGGAGACCTCCACCTCCGCCCGGTCCACCGCCAGCGTGTACATGGCGAGGTCGTTGGTGCCGATGGCGAAGAAGTCCGCCTCCAGCGCGATGGCGTCGGCGGCCAGGGCCGCACCGGGCGTCTCGATCATCGCGCCCAGCGCCGGCAGCTTCTCCGGCAGGGTCACGCCGCGGCGGCGCACGCGCTTGACCACGCGGTCGTAGATCTCCCGCGCCTCGCGCACCTCCTCGGGGATTGTCACCATCGGCAGCAGCACGCGCACGGGGCCGAGCGAGGAGACGCGCAGGATGGCCGCGAACTGGACCTCCAGCAGCTCCGGCCGGCGCAGCAGCATGCGGATGCCGCGCAGGCCGAGCGCCGGGTTCGGGCCGGCGTGGAAGGGCTCCACCCCTTCCGCCAGCGCCTCCATGTCCTTCTCGCCGCCCCAGTCCAGCACGCGGATGGTCACGCCCGCGCCGTCGGTGCCCTCCACGATCTGGCGATAGGCCTCGTAGTGGGCCTCCTCGTCCGGCAGGCCCTGGCGGTTCATGAACAGGAACTCGGTGCGCAGCAGGCCGATCCCGGCGGCGCCGGCCTGGGCGATCAGCGGCAGCTCCGCCGGGATCTCCAGGTTGGCCTGGAGCTCCATCTCCTCGCCGTCGGTGGTGACGGAGGGCAGGCGGCGCAGCTTGCCCAGCCGCGTCCGCTCCTTCGCGTAGGCCGCGATCCCGTGGCGACCCTCGGCCACCGCCTCCCTGCCCGGGCGCAGCACGATGGTGCCCGCGCGACCGTCCAGCACCGCCTGGTCGCCGCGCGCCAGCGCGTTGGTCAGGCCGGGGAGCCCCAGCACGCTGGGGATGCCGAGCGCGCGCAGCATGATGGCGGTGTGGCCGTCCGCGCCGCCCTCCTCCGTCGCCACGCCGGCGATGCGGGAGGGATCGAGCAGCGCGGCGTCGGCCGGGGTCAGCTCCTCGGCGACGAGGATCGAGCCCTCCGGCACCTCCTTGAAGGAGCGAAAGCCGGACTGGGTGAGGTTGCGGGTCAGGCGGCGCGCGATCTCGTGCACCTCGCCGGCGCGGCGGCGCAGCCCGGCCTTGTCGTCGTCCTTGGCGGCGAGGATGGCGCCCGCGATCGCGTCCGCCTCGTCGCTCACCGCCGTCTCGGCGGAGAGCAGCTCCGCCTCGATCCGCTTGCGCGCCCCGCGGATCAGCCGGCTCTCGCCGAGCATCATCGCGTAGGCGTCCAGCAGCGGCTCCAGCTCCTCCTGCGCCTCCTCGGGCAGGATCGCCAGCCGGGCCTTCAGCTTGCCCACCTGCTTGCGGGAGGTGGCGACGGCGGCCGTCAGCCGGCCCCGCTCCTCCTCCACCTTCGCCTCCCTGATGGCGCGGCGGGGGGCGGCGGCCGGGGCGGCGTCCACGTCGAAGACCGGGCCGATGGCGACGCCGGGGGAGATGGCGATCCCCTTGATCGTCAGCTCGCGCGCGCGCCGCCCGGCCTTGCGCGCCTCGGCCGCCTTCAGCTCGGCGGCCTTCTCAGGAGTCTTCTCGGCATTCTTCTCGGGGGACTTCTCGGCGGCCCTGGCATCGGCGGGCTTGCCGTCGCGCGCCTCCCCGGACTTCCCGTCCGTCGGGCGCGATGCGGCAGGTCCGTCCGACTTCATGCATTCCTCCGTCCCGGCCTCCTGCCGGGATGGCCGCGCCGCCCGCTTCGCTGGAGGGGGCGGTGCGGCGTCAGTCCTCGTGGAAGCCAGCCTCGATGAGCGCGGCCACCTCGTCCAGGGCCTCGCGGGCATCCCAGCCCTCGGCTTCCAGCACGACCGTGGCGCCCTTGCCGGCGCCGAGCATCATCAGCCCCATGATGGAGCAGGCCGGCACCGTCTGCCCCTCATGCGAGACCGACAGGCAGGAGCAGTGCTTCTCCGCCAGCGTCACCAGCTTGGCGGCGGCGCGCGCGTGCAGGCCGCGCTGGTTGCGGATCACGAGGCTGCGTCGAAGCGGCATGGGGGCGCCCTCCGGCTTCGGTGCGGTCGTGGAGGCGGTGTCGAGGCCCATGGTCTTCTTTCCTCCCTAGCCGCGCCGCGCGGAGCAGAGCTCGCCGGCGGTGGCCATGTACTTGCGGCCGGCGTTCACGGCGTGGTCCACCGCCTCGGCCAGCGGCTCCGTCCCGCGCACGCGGGCGAGCTTCACGAGCAGCGGCAGGTTCACGCCCGCGATCACCTCCACCTGATGCCCGCCGCGATCCGGCCCGCTGCAGAGGCCCTTCATGGAGGCGGCGAGGTTGGAGGGCGTGCCGCCGAACATGTCGGTCAGCACCACCACCCCGTCGCCCTGGTCGACCTGGTCCACCGCGGCGCGGATGTCCACGCGGCGGCTCTCCATGTCGTCCTCGGGGCCGATGCAGATGGTCGAGACGTGCTTCTGGGGCCCCATGACATGTTCCATGGCGAGGCGGAGTTCCTCGGCCAGGCGGCCATGGGTGACGAGGACGAATCCGATCATCGGCGGTCCAGCGAGGCCGCCCGCTGCGGGCGGGGTGGGGCCGAAAGGGGGATGGTCATGGGGGTGGGGGCCGCGGCAGGCGCGGCCGGATGGGTTTCGGTCATGCTCGGAGCATCGATATGGTGTGCGGATGGGCCTCTGGGGAGTCGGTGGCGCGGATCGCCTCCCGGATTCCCAGTTCCCGGTGGGTGAGCTCCACCGGCCAGCCGGCCTCGGCCAGGTGCCGCGCCAGCCGCTCCGCCGCGAGGACCGAGCGGTGCTTGCCGCCGGTGCAGCCCAGGGCCAGCGTGAGGTACTTCTTGCCGCCCGTTTCGTAGGCCGGCAAGAGCGGGTCCAGCAGCGCCGTCATGCGCGCCCAGAATGGGGCCCACTCCGGATCCGCCTCGATAAAGGCGGCTACTGGCGCGTCCCGCCCGGTCATCGGCCGCAGGGCGGGATCGTAGTGGGGGTTCCGCAGGAAGCGCAGGTCGATCGCCAGATCCGCCTCCCGCGGGAGGCCGCGCGGGTAGGCGAAAGACTGCACGGTGACGGACATGCCCGCCTTTCCCGCCGGCCCGTAGCGCCGCTCGATCATCCGCCGCAGCTCCGGCAGGGGCAGCTCGGAGGTGTCGATCACCCAGTCCGCCGCCTCGCGCAGGGGGGCCAGGGCCTCCTCCTCCCGCGCGATGCCGTCCCCGACCCCGCCGCTCGCCACCCCGGCCGGGGTCAGCGGGTGCCGCCGCCGCGTCTCGGAGAAGCGGCGCAGCAGCACCTCCTCTGAGGAGTCCATGAAGACCAGCTCCGGCGCCGCCGCGCCCCGCGCCCGCAGCGCATCCAGCCCCGCCAGCAGCGCGGTGGCGTCGAAGCCCCGCGTGCGCGTGTCCACCCCGATGGCCAGCGGCGCCGCCCCGGCGCCGGAGAGAAGCTCGCCCAGCACGGCCAGCGGCGGGTTGTCCACCGTCTCCAGCCCCAGATCCTCCAGCACGCGCATGGCGGAGGACTTCCCCGCGCCCGACAGGCCGGTGACCACCACGACCTGGCGCGGCGGCGCCTTCTGGAGGGGCGCGTTCAGGGCGCGGGTTCCGGGCGTGGCGCGGGTTCCAGCGCGCCGGCGCGGCAGGTGATCCGCCCGGCGATCGCGTCCAGCGCCAGCTCGAGCACCCGCGGCACGGAGGCGTCCGGCGCGTGGACGGCGATCCGCGGCAGGGCGTGGCCCAGGGCCTCGTAGCGGGCGGGCTCCGGCAGGCGGGAGACCTCGTCCCGCGCCACGCAGTCCACGGCGAGGGCCAGCGGCGCCTCCTGGGAGTCCAGCCCTTCCATGATCCCCAGCCCGCGCACCGCCATCATCCCGCGCAGGGCGGCGGGCGCCGCGGCGCGCAGGGCATCGCCCCCGTCCCGCAGCAGCACCTGGTCATCGGCCACGAGCCGCCATCCCCCGCCCGTCAGGCGGAGGAGAAGGTCGGACTTGCCCGCGCCCGGCGGGCCCAGCAGGAGGACCCCCTGGAGGAGGCCGCCCGCATCGCGTGCGGCACAACTGCCGTGTTGCAGCATGGCTGGACGGTGACACCCCGGACAGGCGCCGGAACGTGGCAGAAATCCGGCGGCGGCGGAAGCGGGCGGCTTGGGACCGGGGCGGCCCGCCCTCCCTCCCGCCCGGCCGCCCCGGCACCCCGCGGGGTGCCGGGCCATTCGCTTCCGGCGGGAGGATCCGCCCGCAACCCCTTCCCGGCCCTCCGCTTCGGCCGGGCCGGAGGGTGGACAGGCGGGCGCCCCGGGGCCATCCCCGGGGCATGATCACGCGCACCGCCATCGAAGCCGCCGCAGCCCGGATCGCCCCGCATATCCGCCGGACACCCGTCCTCGGTCTGCCCGGCGCGGCCCTGGGCGCGCCGTGCGGCGTGTCGCTGAAGCTCGAGTCGCTGCAGGTCAGCGGATCCTTCAAGGCGCGCGGGGCCTTCAATGCGCTCCTGCAGGCGGATGGGGCCGCCCGCGGGGTCATCGCGGCCTCCGGCGGCAATCACGGCGCGGCCGTGGCCCATGCCGCCGGCGCGCTCGGCATTCCCGCCGAGATCTTCGTCCCCGCCATCGCCGCTCCCGCCAAGGTTGCCCGCATCGCGGAGGCGGGGGCGCGCGTGGTCCAGGGCGGCGACACCTACGCCGAGGCCTTCGCCGCGAGCGAGGCCCGGCGCGGTGAGACCGGTGCCCTGTCCGTCCACGCCTACGACCAGGCGGAGGTGCTGGCCGGGCAGGGGACCGTGGCGCGGGAGCTGGAGGCCGACCTGCCGGGCCTGACCCATGTGCTGGTGGCGGTGGGCGGCGGCGGCCTGATCGGGGGCATTGCCGCCTGGTTCGCCGGCACGGGGGTGCAGGTGGTGGCGGTGGAGCCGGAGGGCTGCCCCACCCTGCACGCCGCCCTCGCCGCCGGCCGGCCCGTGGACGCGCCAGTCGGCGGACTGGCGGCGGACAGCCTCGGGGCGCGCCGGGTCGGCGGCCTCATGTTCCCCCTCGCCCAGGGGGTGGTCCGCGAATCCGTGCTGGTGGCGGACGAGGCGATCCGCGCTGCTCAGCGGCGCCTCTGGTCCGCCGCCCGCGTGGTGGCGGAGCCCGGCGGGGCGGCGGCGCTGGCCGCCCTTCTCTCCGGCGCCTGGACGCCGCCCGCGGGGGTGCGGGTGGGCGTGCTGGTCTGCGGGGGGAACTGCGACCCCGGTTCGGTGGCCTGAGGGGGGGCTGGGTGGCGGCGCCTACCGCCGTTGGTTGAGCAGGCCTTCGAGGTAGTGGCCGTAGCCGCTCTTGCGTTGTGCTTGTGCGAGGGCTTGGAGGGCGGTGTCGTCGATGAAGCCCATGCGCCAGGCGACCTCCTCGGGGGCGTTCACCTTCATGCCCGTGCGCTTCTCGATGGCGCGCACGTACTCGCCGGCTTCGAGCAGGCTGTCATGGGTGCCGGTGTCGAGCCAGGCGTAGCCGCGGCCGAGGCGGATGACGCGCAGGCTGCCCTCCTCGAGGTAGAGGCGGTTGAGGTCGGTGATCTCGAGCTCGCCGCGGGCGGAGGGCCTGACGCGGCGGGCCATCTCGGAGGCGCGGCCGTCGTAGAAGTAGAGGCCGGTGACGGCCCAGTCCGAGCGCGGGCGCGCCGGCTTCTCCTCGAGCGAGAGGGCGCGGTAGGCCTCGTCGAACTCGACCACGCCGTAGCGCTCGGGGTCGGCCACGCGGTAGGCGAAGACGGAGGCGCCGGGGCCGTTGGCGCGGGCCTCGGCCAGGCGCCCGTCCAGCTCGGAGCCGTGGAAGATGTTGTCCCCCAGCACGAGGGCGGAGGGGGCGCCGGCGAGGAACTCCTCGCCCAGGAGGAAGGCCTGGGCGAGGCCGTCGGGGCTGGGCTGGGCGACGTAGGAGAGGCGGATGCCCCACTGCTCGCCGGTGCCGAGCAGGCGCTGGAACAGGGGCAGGTCGTGCGGGGTGGAGATGATCAGCACCTCGCGGATCCCGGCGAGCATGAGCACCGAGAGCGGGTAGTAGATCATCGGCTTGTCGTAGACGGGCAGCAGCTGCTTCGACACCGCCATCGTCGCCGGGTACAGCCGCGTGCCGCTACCACCCGCCAGAATGATGCCCTTCATGGGTGTCCCGGACATCATGCCGTGTCTTTCTTGTTGTCGGGGAGGAGTCCGAGGCGTTCTCCGGCGTATGTGTCGCGCAAGGGTCGCCACCAGGCCTCGTTGTCGAGGTACCATCGCAGGGTGCGCTCGATGCCCTCCTCGAAGGTGAGGGTGGAGCGCCAGCCGAGTTCCCTCTCGGCCCTGGTGGGGTCGATGGCGTAGCGGCGGTCATGTCCCGGGCGGTCGGGGACGAAGGTGATGAGGTCGCGGCGCGGGGCGGGGCCCTCGTCGGCGGGGTCCTCGTTGGTGGGGCCCTCGTTGGTGGAGCGGGGGCGGAGGCGGTCCAGGGTGTCGCAGATGGCGTGGACGACCTGCAGGTTGGTGCGCTCGGCGCGGCCGCCGATGTTGTAGGTCCGCCCCGGGGTGCCGCGGGTCAGCGCCGCGGCCAGGGCGCGGGCGTGGTCCTCGACGAAGAGCCAGTCCCGCACGTTGCCGCCGTCGCCGTAGACGGGGAGGGGCTTGCCCTCCAGCGCGTTGAGGGTGACGAGCGGGATGAGCTTTTCGGGGAAGTGGTAGGGCCCGTAGTTGTTGGAGCAGTTGGTGACGATCGTGGGCAGGCCGTAGGTCTCGTGCCAGGCGCGGGCCAGGTGGTCGGAGGCGGCCTTGCTGGCGGAGTAGGGGGAGCGCGGGTCGTAGGGCGTGCTCTCGGTGAAGGCGCCGGTGGGGCCGAGGGAGCCGAAGACCTCGTCGGTGGAGACGTGGAGGAAGCGGAAGGCCGCGGCCCGGGGGGCGTCGTAGCCGGCCACCAGGGCGCGGGCGGCCTCCAGCAGGGCGAAGGTGCCGACCACGTTGGTCTGGATGAAGGGGGCGGCGGAGGCGATGGAGCGGTCCACATGGCTCTCGGCGGCCAGGTGCAGCACGGCGTCGGGGGCGTAGTCGGCGAGGGCGGCGCGCATCCGCTCGGCGTCGCAGATGTCGGCCTGCAGGAAGGCGAAGCCGGGGCGGCCCTCGCAGGGGGCCAGCGTCCGGCGGTCCCCGGCATAGGTGAGCTTGTCGACCACGAGCACCTCGTGCCCGAGCTCGAGAACCAGGTGCCGAACAAGAGCAGAGCCGATGAAACCGGCACCACCAGTGACGATCACGCGCATGGGGGGGTGTGGGTCCTCTTTAGGCGGCCTGCTTTGGGCGGCCTGCGGCGGGGTTAGCAGGGCATTGCGGCCCGCTGGGGGCAGGGGCGGGGCGCATCGGGGTTCTCTTTGCACCCATTGGGGCACCTATAGGGCGTGACGGCTCCCGGAGAAATCGCTCGGGGATGCGGGGGTGGCCGCGACGGGGATCGCGCCGGTGCGGGGCCAGGGCAAGGATGCGTCGGTCGCGGCCTTCGCCGCCGGGCCGGGCTGCGTTATGGGAGGGCCGCGCCGGCCCCGTGCCCTGGGGCCGGGCGGGCAGGAGGCGCGGCGCGATGGACCAGGTGCACCCCAGGCTGACGCTCCTCACCCACCCGCTGGTGCAGCACAAGCTGACGATCATGCGGCGGCGGGAGACCTCCACGGGCGAGTTCCGGGCGCTGGCGCGCGAGATCAGCCTGCTGATGGCCTATGAGCTGACGCGGGACCTGCCGGTGCGGGACGTGCCGATCGACACGCCGCTGGAGCCGATGATGGCGCCGGAGATCGCGGGCAAGAAGCTCTGCATCGTCTCCATCCTGCGGGCGGGGGACGGGATCGCATCGGGCATGCTCGACCTCGTGCCCTCCGCGCGGGTGGGACATATCGGGATGTACCGCGACCCCGTGTCCAAGCGCCCGGTGGAGTACCTGCTGAAGCTGCCGGAGGACGTGGCGGAGCGGCTGGTGATCGTGGTGGATCCCATGCTGGCCACCGGCTACTCGGCCGCCGCCGCGCTGGAGCGGCTGAAGGCGGCGGGCTGCGCGAACCTGCGCTTCGCCTGCCTGCTGGCGGCGCCGGAGGGGGTTTCCGTGCTGGCGAAGGCGCATCCGGACGTGCCGGTCTATGCCTGCGCGGTGGACCGGGTGCTGGACGAGCACGCCTACATCCGCCCGGGGCTGGGCGATGCGGGGGACCGCCTCTTCGGGACGAAGTAGGGTCGAAGGATCGACCGGGACGATCGTTCCGATCTGATCCAACTGTTTGTTGGATGACTCCGGCCGGCGCACATCCCGGGCCGGAGATTGCCGTTTCATGACCCTGCCCGAAGTGACGCCGGTTCGAGCGAGGCCGGCCGGAGCGGCCCCGGCCGGGATGACGCTTGCCGGCCGCGCGGCCCGGCTCCTGCCGGGGGTGGTGCTCTGCGCCGCCGTCTCGCTCGCCGCGCTGGGGCTGGCGCGGCTGGAGGAAGCAGTTTTCGGCCGCGCCTGGCTGGAGACGCTGGTGCTGGCGATCCTGCTGGGCTGCGCCATCCGCACGGGCTGGCGGCCGGGGCCGCGGTGGAAGCCGGGGGTCGACTTCTCCGCCAAGGTGCTGCTGGAGGTGGCCGTTGTGCTGCTCGGCGCCTCGCTGAGCGCCGCGACGATCCTGGCGGTGGGGTGGGAGCTGCTGCTGGGGATCGCGGCGGTTGTGGGGGTGGCGATCCCGGCCAGCTACGCCCTGGGGCGGGCCTTCGGGCTGGCGCCGCGGCTGGCCGTGCTGGTGGCCTGCGGCAACTCGATCTGCGGGAACTCCGCCATCGCGGCCGTGGCGCCGGTGGTGGGTGCGAAGGGGGAGGACGTGGCCGCCGCCATCGCCTTCACCGCCGTGCTGGGCGTGGCGGTGGTGCTGGCGCTGCCGCTGCTGGCGCCGCTGCTGGGGTTGAGCGGCGGGCAGTACGGCGTGCTGGCCGGGCTGACGGTCTATGCCGTGCCGCAGGTGCTGGCGGCCACGGCGCCGGTAGGGGCGCTGAGCGTGCAGGTCGGCACGCTGGTGAAGCTGGTGCGGGTGCTGATGCTGGGGCCGGTGGTGGTGGCGCTCTCCCTGCTGGCGCCGGGGCGGGGCGGGGCGCGGCCGCCGCTCTCCCGGCTGATCCCTTGGTTCATCCTGGGCTTCCTGGGGCTGGCCGCCCTGCGCTCCCTGGAGTTGCTGACGGCCGCGCTGTTGGGGCCGTTCGCGAGCGCTGCCACGGCGCTGACGGTGCTGGCCATGGCTGCGCTGGGGCTGGGGGTGGACCTGCGGAGCGTGGCGCGGTCCGGCGGGCGCGTGGTGGGGGCGGCGGTAGCGTCGCTGCTGCTGCTGGTGGCGGTGAGCCTGGGGCTGATCCGGGTGCTAGGGGTGGCGTGAGTGGCCCCAGGGGACGCTGCCCCCTGGACCCCCGCCGGGGTGGCAACGGCCACCCCGGACCCCGCGATCGGGCTGCCGCGGATACGATGAGCGCCGTTGCGCCGCGGACTTTTTGAATGAGGTCAGCCCTTACTGCCATATCCGGCGCCGAGGGTCGTGGACCCTCGGCGAGCCCCCGGTTCCGCATCCCGCGGCAGCCCTTTGAAAGAAGATGAGGGGTGGGGTCCAGGGGAGGGGAGAATTCTTTCTCTCCTCCCCTGGGGCCACCCGCGCTCACTCCCCGGGCAGAAGCGCCAGCAGGGCTTCCGCCGCGCGGCTGGGCGCGCGGTCGCGGTGGCGCAGCACCTGAAAGGCGCGCCGGAGGGCCGGGGCGGGGAGGTCCAGGGGCACGCGGTGGAGGAGCCCGGCCTCGATCGAGGGGGCGGTGACGGAGGCGGAGAGGGCGGTGGCGCCGAGGCCGGCCTCCACCGCGCCGCGCACGGATTCGTTGGAGGGAAGCTCGAGGGCGACGCGGAGGGAGCGCGGGGCGAGGCCGGCGTCGCGGAGGGAATCCTCGAAGGCGGAGCGGGTGCCGGAGCCGGGCTCGCGCAGGACCCAGTCGCCCTCCGTCAGCCCGGTCAGGGTGGCGGGCGGGTGCCGGGCCCAGGGGTGGGCGGGGGCGACGACGATGACGAGCTGGTCCGTGGCGACCGTGCGGGCGAGGAGCTGGGCGTCCTCCACCGCGCCCTCCACGAAGCCGAGCTCGGCGGTGCCGGCGCGGACGGCGGCGGCCACCCCCGCGGTGTTGCCGATGGCCAGCGGCACGGCGATGCCGGGATGGGCGCGGCGGAAGGCGACGAGGTGGCGGGGGAGCCAGTAGCTCGCGATCGTCTGGCTGGCGTGGACGGGGAGAGTGCCGCGGCCGAGCCCGGCGAGGTCCGCCAGGACGTTCTCCGCCGCCTCCGCCCGGGCCAGCACGGCACGGGCTTCCGGCAGGAACTCGCGGCCGGCGGCGGTGAGGGCGATGCCGCGGCCGATCCGGTCGAAGAGGCGGAGGCCGCTGCGGGATTCAAGGGCGGCGACGGCGGCGCTGGTGGCGGACTGGGTGAGGTGCAGCGCCTCCGCCGCGCGGGTGACGTGCTGGCGTTCCGCGACGGCGACGAAGACGCGGAGCTGTTCCAGCGTGAGGCGCATCAGGGGAAGTTGGGGCGGATCATCTCGAACATCTCGCCGATCTCCGCGTAGTCGCCGCGGTAGCCGCAGCGGCCGATGGGGCGGGCGGCCTTGGTGTCGAAGATCCCGTCCTTCAGGAAGGCGCGGTTGATGTGCACGCCGACGACTTGGCCGAGGACGATGTGCGTGCCGATCTCGCGCCCGTCCAGGTCCTTCGGCGAGACCACCTGCAGCACGCGGCACTCCAGCGCGGCGGGGGAGGCGGCGACGCGCGGGGGGCGCACGAGGCGGCAGGGGGCGGCCTCGAGGCCGGCGTGCTCGAACTCCGACATGCCGTGGGGAAGGGGGGCGCAGCTCTGGTTCATCGCCTCCGCCAGCTCGCGGGTAACGAAGTTGCAGACGAACTCGCCGGTCGCCTCGATGTTGCGGACGCTGTCCTTGCGCCCCTCGCTGCCGAAGGCGACGACGGGGGGCGCGGAGCCGAAGCCGTTGAAGTAGCTGTAGGGGGCCAGGTTCACGCGGCCGTCCGGGTCCATGCTGCTGATCCAGCCGATGGGGCGGGGTGCGATGATGGCCTTGAAGGGGTCGTGCGGCAGGCCGTGGCCGAGCCGGGGCTCGTAGAAGTGCTGGTCCATAGGGTGATCCTGGCGGCTGTTCAGGAAATGGTCACCTGACCTGCCATGTGCATGCAAGATGGGCGGATCGGGTGCTGGCGTGGGCGGGATGTTGCGCTGCAGGGCGGAATTCCGCTTTTCGGCGCTTTGGACATAACTGTACGCTCAGTTAGTTTCAGCGGGAAGGCAGAGCCGATGGCGATCAGCGATGCGGACATGGTCGAGGCCTGGAAGAAGGTCCTGGCGCTGTCGAACCTGAAATCGGGCGAGGTGGTGACGGTGCTGACGGGGGCGGCGACGCACCCGCAGACTCTCTCCACCGCGATGATCGCGGCGCGCGGGATGGGCGCGATCGTGAATCGCCTGGACCTGCCGCCGATGAACGGGGAGGCCTCGCTCTCCCGCGACGCGCTGGCCTTCGTGGGCGACACGCCGCTGACGGGGAACCCGGCGGGAATGGCGGCGCTGAAGGCGAGCGACCTGGTGCTGGACCTGATGCTGCTTCTCTTCTCCCCCGAGCAGGGGGAAATCCTGGAGAGCGGGACGCGGATGCTGCTGGCGGTGGAGCCGCCGGAGGTTCTGGCGCGGCTGGTGCCGACGATGGCGGACAAGCTGCGGGTGAAGGCGGCCGCCGAGAAGCTGAAGGCGGCGAAGGAGATGCACGTGACCTCCGCAGCCGGGACGGATATCCGGTTCGCGGTCGGCGAGTACCCGCTGCTGGAGGAGTACGGCTTCGTGGACGCGCCGGGGCGGTGGGACCACTGGCCTTCGGGGTTCCTGGCGACCTGGCCGAACGAGGGGAAGTCGAACGGCACGATCGTGATCGACCGGGGCGACATCCTGCTGCCGCAGAAGTCCTACACGCAGGACAAGATCGTGCTGACCGTGAAGGACGGCTACGCCGTGAAGGTCGAGGGCGGCCTGGATGCGGAGCTGCTGCGCGACTACATGGACAGCTTCAACGATCCCGAGGCCTACGCCATCTCCCATATCGGCTGGGGGCTGCAGGACCGGGCGCGGTGGTCCGTTCTCTCGCTGTATGACCGGGAGCAGACGATCGGGATGGATGCGCGGGCCTTTGCCGGGAACTTCCTGTTCTCGCTCGGGCCGAACACGGAGGCGGGCGGCACGCGGAACACGCCCTGCCACATCGATATCCCGCTGCGCCGCTGCACCGTGCGGCTGGACGGCGTGCCGGTGACGCTGGACGGCAAGGTTCTTGATGAGGCGCCTCTGGCGGCCGAGTGAACGGCCGCTTCCGCATCCCAACCCGACCAGGAGTAGCTCCATGCCCGTCTCACGGCGCCTGATCCTCGGCGCGACCGGTTCGCTCGCCCTGCCCGGCCTGGTCCGCGCGCAGGGGAGCAACCCCATCCGCATCGGCGAGATCAACTCCTACACCGCGCAGCCCGCCTTTACCCTGCCCTACCGTAACGCCATGCAGCTGGCGGCGGAGGCGATCAATGGGCGCGGCGGCGTGCTGGGGCGGCCGCTGGAGCTGATCACGCGCGACGATGCGGGGCGGCCGCAGGACGCGGTGCGGCTGGCGGGCGAGCTGTACAACGACCAGAAGGTGGACGTGCTGGCGGGCGCCTTCCTCTCCAATGTCGGCCTCGCCCTCAGCGAGTACGCGCTGCAGAACAAGCGCCTCTATGTCGGCGGTGAGCCGCTGACGGACGCGATGGTGTGGGACCGCGGCAACCGCTACACCTTCCGCCTGCGCCCCAGCACCTACATGCAGGCCGCGATCCTGGCTGAGGAGGCGGCGAAGCTGCCCGCCAAGCGCTGGGCCGTGGTGGCGCCGAACTACGAGTACGGCCAGTCCGCCGTGAAGTGGTTCCGCCAGATCCTGACGGCCAAGCGGCCGGACGTGACCTTCGTGGGCGAGCAGTGGCCGGCGCTGGGCCGCGTGGACGCGGGCGCGACGGTGCAGGCGCTGGAGGGGATGCGCCCGGAGGGCATCTTCAACGTGCTGTTCGGCCCGGACCTGACGAACTTCGTGCGCCAGGGCAACACGCGCGGGCTGTTCGAGCGCCGCAGCGTCGTCTCCATGCTGACCGGGGAGCCGGAATACCTGGACCCGCTGGGCGACGAGGCGCCGGAGGGCTGGATCGTGACGGGCTATCCCGGCGAGGCGATCGACACCCCCGCGCACAAGGCCTACGCGGCCGATTACCGGCGGCGGTTCAACGCCAAGCCGATGTGCGGGTCGCTGGTGGGCTACGCGCTGATCCAGTCCATCGCGGCCGGCATCGCCAAGGCGGGCTCGGTGGAGGTGGAGCGCATGGCGGAGGGCTTCCGCGGCGCCTCCTTCGAGAGCCCCGTGGGCCCCGTGACCTGGCGCGCGCAGGACCACCAGGGGACGCTCGGCGTCTTCGTCGGCAAGACCGCCCTGCGCGGGAATGCCGGCGTGATGGCGGACTGGCGCTACGTGGACGGCAAGGATCTGCTGCCGACCGACGACGCGGTGCGCGCCATGCGCCCCGCCTCCGCCAACTGAGGGGAATTCCGGCGAGCCTATGGACAGCATCCTTCCTCAACTGCTGACCGGGCTCGCCGGGGCCTCGTCGCTTTTTCTCGTGGCGTCCGGGCTGACGATCATCTTCGGCGTCACCCGGATCGTGAACTTCTCCCACGGGTCGCTCATGATGCTCGGCGCCTATATCGGGTGGAGCATCCTCACGCGGCTGCCGCGGGACCCGGAGTGGTTCGTCCTCGGCGTCCTCCTCACCGCGCTCGCCACCGCGGCGATCGGGGTGGTGCTGGAGTTGGTGGTGCTGCGGCGGGTGTATCGCGCGCCGGAGCTGTTCCAGCTTCTCGCTACCTTCGGCGTGGTGCTGATGCTGCAGGACATCACGCTCTGGCTGTGGGGGGCGGTGGAGCTGCCCCTGCCGCGCCCGCGCTGGCTGCGGGGGTTCGTGGAGATCGGCGGCAGCCGCTTTCCGCTCTTCGACCTGATCCTCATCGCGATCGGGCCGGTGGTGCTGGGGCTGCTGTGGCTGCTGATGAACCGCACGCGCTGGGGCACGCTGGTGCGCGCCGCCACGCTGGACCGCGAGATGGTGGCGGCGCTGGGGGTGAACCAGCGCACGCTGTTCACGGCCGTGTTCGCGCTGGGCGCGGGGCTGGCGGGGCTGGGCGGCGCGCTCTCGCTGCCCAGCGCCTCGGCCAACCTCAACATCGACCTCGCGGTCATCACGGACGCCTTCGTCGTGGTGGTGGTGGGCGGACTGGGCAGCCTGACGGGGGCTTTCGTCGCCAGCCTGCTCATCGGCGTCCTCCAGGCCTTCGGCATCGTGCTGGTGCCGAAGATCACGCTGGTGCTCGTCTTCCTCGTCATGGCCGTGGTGCTGGTGTTCCGCCCCAACGGGCTGCTGGGCCGGCCGCAGGCGGAGGCGCGGGAGGCGACAGTGGCCGCGCCCGTCATCCGCGCCGCGCCGCCGGAGCTGAAGGCCCTGGGCGCCGTGGCGCTGCTGCTGGCGGTCGCCGCGCCTTTCCTGGTGGGGGAGTACGCGCTCACCGTCCTGACGGATGCCTGCGTCGCAATCCTTTTCGCCGTGTCGCTGCACTTCATGATGGGGCCGGGCGGGATGGCGAGCTTCGGCCACGCGGCCTGGTTCGGCATCGGCGCCTACGCGGCGGGGCTGCTGATGCAGTGGATCGCCGCGCCCATGCCGGTGGGGCTGCTCGCCGCGCCGCTCGTCGCGGGGATCGTGGCGGCGGGGTTCGGCTGGTTCGTGGTGCGGCTCTCCGGCGTTTACCTCTCCATGCTGACGCTCGCCTTCGCGCAGATCGTCTGGGCCGTCTCCTTCCAGTGGGTGGAGGTGACGGGGGGCGACAACGGGCTGCTGGGGCTGGTGCGGCCGGCCTGGGCCTCGGAGACGCGGGTCTTCTACTGGCTGGCGCTGGCGCTCTCGGTCGGCGGGGCGCTGCTGCTGCGGCGGATCCTCTACGCGCCCTACGGCTACGCGCTGCGGGCGGCACGGGATTCCGCCCCGCGCGCGGCGGCCATCGGGCTGGACGTGAAGGGGCTGCGGATCGCGGCCATTACCGTGGCGGGGGCGGCCTGCGGGCTGTCCGGCGCGCTGTTCTCCTACGGCAAGGGCAGCATCTTCCCGACCTACATCTCCATCGCGCACTCGGTGGAGGCGCTGCTGATGGTGCTGCTGGGCGGGCTGCAGACGGTGGCCGGGCCGATCATCGGCGCCCTCGTCTACACGGGACTGGCGGACGTGCTGATGCGCTCCACCGATCTATGGCGGCTGGTGCTGGGCGCGGTGATCGTGACCCTCGTCGTCGCCTTCCCCGAGGGTATCGCGGGGGCCGTGCGCCGGCTGTGGCTGCGGGGGCGTGAGGCATGAGCGTTCTGGTGGTGCAGGGGCTGAGCAAGTCCTTCGGCGGCGTGCAGGCGGTGGGGGATGTCTCCTTCGCCGTGGCGCCGGGGGAGATGCTGGCGCTGATCGGGCCGAACGGGGCGGGGAAATCCACCTGCTTCAACATGGTGGGCGGGCAGTTGAACCCGGACAGGGGTTCGGTGCTGCTGGAGGGGAAGGCGATCACCGGTCTCTCGCCGCGCGCCATCTCGCGCGCGGGGGTGGGGCGGACCTTCCAGATCACCGCCACCTTCGGGTCCATGACGGTGCGGGAAAACGTGCAGATGGCCCTGCTCTCCCACCATCGGGAGATCTGGGGGTTCTGGCGGCCGGTGGCGGGGCGGTACCTGGCCGAGGCGGACGCGCTGCTGGCGCAGGTGGGGCTGGAGGCGCAGGCGGAGCGGGCGACGGGCGTGCTGGCCTATGGCGACCTCAAGCGGCTGGAACTGGCGATCGCGCTGGCGAACCGGCCGCGGCTGCTGCTGATGGACGAGCCGACGGCCGGCATGGCGCCGGTGGAGCGCGTGGGACTGATGAAGCTGACGCGGCGGCTGGCGACGGAGCGGGGCGTGGCGGTGCTGTTCACCGAGCACGACATGGACGTGGTGTTCGACGTGTCCGACCGGATCCTCGTGCTGAACCGGGGGGTGCTGATCGCGGAGGGGGATGGGGATTCCATCCGGGCCGATCCGGCGGTGCGGGAGGTTTACCTCGGCACCGGCGCGACGAGCGGGGGGCACTGACGATGCTGCTCTCGGTAGAGGGGCTGAACACGCATTACGGGCGGGCCCACATCCTGCAGGACATGGCGCTGACCATCGCCGCGGGCGAGGTGCGCGTGCTGCTGGGGCGCAACGGCGCGGGCAAGAGCACGACGATGAAGTCGGTGATCGGGCTGGTGCGGCCGAGCGCGGGCAGGATCGCCTTCGACGGCGCGGAGATCGCGGGGGAGGAGCCGCACCGGATCGCGCGGCGGGGCCTGGGCTACGTGCCGGAGGACCGGCGGGTCTTCGCCGACCTGACCGTGATGGAGAACCTGGAGGTCGGGCGCCAGGCGGCGCGGGGCGGGATGCGGCCCTGGACGCCGGAGCGGCTGTTCGAGCTGTTCCCCAATCTCGGGCGGATGCGGGACCGGCCGGGCGGGCGGATGAGCGGTGGGGAGCAGCAGATGCTGACCATCGCGCGGACGCTGATGGGCAATCCGCGCCTCGTGCTGTTGGACGAGCCGAGCGAGGGGTTGGCCCCGGTCATCGTGGAGCAGATGGCGAACGCCATCCTGGCGCTGAAGCGCGAGGGGCTGACGGTGCTGCTGGCCGAGCAGAACCTGCACTTCGCGGGCGGCGTCGCCGACAGCGCGACGGTGGTGGAGAAAGGCCGGGTGGTGTGGTCCGGCACCATGGAGGCGCTGCGGGCGGATGAGGCGGCGCGCACCAAGTACCTGGCTGTGTGATGGGCGCAGCGCGGGACGTCTCGCTGGAGGTGAACGGGCGGGCGGTGGTGCTGCGCCTGGACCCAGACGCACCCCTGCTGATGGTGCTGCGGAACGACCTGGAGCTGAACGGGCCGAAGTACGGCTGCGGGCTGGGGGAGTGCGGGGCCTGCACGGTGCTGCTGGACGGGCGGGCCGTGCGGTCCTGCGTTCTGCCGCTCTCCCGCGCCGAGGGGCGGCGAGTGGTGACGCTGGAGGGGCTGGGCACGGTGGAGGCGCCGCATCCCGTGCAGGCGGCCTTCATCGCGGAGCAGGGCGCGCAGTGCGGCTACTGCCTGAACGGGATGATCATGACGACGGTGGCGCTGCTGGCGCGGAGGCCGGACCCGAGCGAGGCGGAGATCCGGGACGCGCTGGCGCATAACCTGTGCCGCTGCGGGACGCATCTGGAGATCCTGGCCTCCGTGCGCCGCGCCGTGGCGGAGCGCGCGGCGTGACGCGGGCGCGGCAGGAGCTGTCCCGGCAGGAGGTGCTGGAGGCGGAGGGCGTGCTGGCGGTCACCCGGCGCCGCGCACCGACGCCGGGGACGGTACCGGGGGCGAATGCGCGGGACGAGGAGGACGTGTTCGTCGCCGTGTTCGACGACGGCAGCGTGGCGGCCTTCAACGGGCATGTGGATCTGGGCACGGGCATCCGCACGGCGCTGGCGCAGATCGTGGCGGAGGAGCTGGACGTTCCGCTGGACGCGGTGACAGTGGTGCTCGGGCATACCGGGCGGGCGCCGGACCAGGGGCCGACCATCGCCAGCGAGACGATCCAGATCTCCGCCGTGCCGCTGCGGCAGGCGGCGGCGGAGGCGCGGCGGGCGCTGCTGGCGGTCGCGGCCTCGCGGCTGGGGACGGGAGAACTGGCCGTTCGGGATGGGGTGGTCCTCGCGCCGGATGGGCGGGGGCTGTCCTATGCGGAGCTGCTGCGGGGCGCGCGGGAGGTGGTGCCGCTGAGCGGGACGGCGCCGCTGAAGCGGGTAGAGGACTACCGCATCGTCGGGAAGCCGGTGCCGCGGGTGGACATCCCGGCCAAGGCGACGGGCGGGCTGACCTTCGTGCACGACGTGCGCTTGCCCGGGATGCTGCATGGGCGCGTGGTGCGGCCGCCCTACTCGGGGCTGGATGCGGGGGCCTTCGTCGGGGCCAGCCTGCTGTCTGTGAACCGGGATTCGGTGGCGCACATCCCCGGGCTGGTGGATGTGGTGGTGATCGGCGACTTCGTCGGTGTGGTGGCGGAGCGGGAGGAGGAGGCGGCGCGGGCGGCGCGCGATCTGCGGGTGGCGTGGAAGGCGTTCTCCGCGCCCGCCGGGTTGGAGGATGTGGAGCGGGCGCTGCGGGAGAACCCGTCCACGCGGCGTGTTCTGAAGGATACGGGGGATGTGGAGGCGGCGCTGGACGGCGCGGCCAAGCGGATGCCGCGGACATATTCCTGGCCGTATCACATGCACGGCTCCATCGGGCCGTCCTGCGCGGTGGCGGATCTCGCGGAGGGAGTGCTGCGGGTCTGGTCGGGCTCGCAGAACCCGCACATGCTGCGGGCGGCGCTGGCGCGGCTGATGGCGCTGCCGGAGGCGCGGGTAGAGATCACGCGGCTGGAGGCGGCGGGGTGCTACGGGCGCAACTGTGCGGATGATGTGTGCGGCGACGCGGCGCTGCTCGCCCGCGCGGTCGGACGGCCGGTGCGGGTGCAGCTGACGCGGGAGCAGGAGCACCTGTGGGAGCCCAAGGGCGCGGCGCAGCTCATCGACGTGGATGGCGGGCTGGATGCGGCCGGTGGCGTGGCGGCGTACGACTTCGTGTCGCGCTACCCGTCCAGTGATGCGCCGTTGCTGGGGCTGCTGCTGACGGGGGTGGTGAAGCCGGAACCGGCGGTGCTGCAGATGGGGGATCGCACGGCGATTCCGCCCTACGACTATCCTTCCATGCGGATCGCGGTGGAGGACATGCCGCCGATCGTGCGCGCTTCCTGGATGCGGGGCGTGTCATCGCTGCCCAGCACCTTCGCGCATGAATCCTGGATCGACGAGTGCGCGGCGGAGGCCGGGGTGGATCCGGTGGAGTACCGGCTGCGCTACCTGCACGAGCCGCGCGCCGTGGATCTGGTGAAGGCGGTGGCGGAGCGGGCGGGGTGGGAGACGCGCACCGGGCCGCGCATGAAGGCCGATGGAGACATCCTGCGCGGGCAGGGGTTTGCCTACGCTCTCTACGTCCACAGCGCGTTCCCGGGCTACGGCGCCGCCTGGGCGGCCTGGGTGGCGGAGGTGGAGGTGAACCGCCGCACGGGCGTGGTAACGGCGACGCGGATCGTCACGGGGCATGATGCCGGGCTGATGATCAACCCGGCGGGGGTGAAGCACCAGGTCCACGGCAACGTCATCCAGGCCACCAGCCGCGTGCTGAAGGAGCGGGTGCCCTTCGAGAACGGCTTGGTCGCGGCGCAGGAATGGGGCGGGTACCCCATCCTCGATTTCCGGGAGGTGCCGGAGATCGAGGTGGTGATGATGGACCGGCCGGACCAGCCGCCCTTGGGTTCGGGGGAGTCCGCATCGGTTCCGAGCGCGGCGGCGATCGCGAACGCGATCTTCGACGCGACGGGGGTGCGCTTCCGGAAGGTGCCCTTCACGCCGGAGGTGATCCGCGAGGGGTTGCAGCCCGCGGTGCAGGCGGAGGCGAAGCGGAAGCGCCGCCGCTGGTTCGCTGGGCTGGGCGGGCTGGCAGGCGGGCTGTTGGTGGCGGCGGGCGCGGCGGTGGGCTGGGCCTCCGCCATGGCGCCGGTGAGGCCGCCTGGGGCGGATGTGTTCTCGGCGGCGCAGATCGAGCGCGGGCGGCTGCTGGCGGCGGTCGGGAACTGCACGGGGTGCCACACGGTGCCGGGCGGGGCGGTGAATGCGGGCGGGCTGGGGCTGGAGACGGGTTTCGGCACGATCTACGCCACCAACATCACGCCGGATGTGAAGACGGGGATCGGCGCCTACTCCTTCGCGGCCTTCGAGCGCGCCATGCGGCAGGGGATCGCGCGGGATGGGCGGCATCTCTATCCCGCCTTTCCCTACACGGCCTATTCCGGGATGACGGAAGAGGACCTGCTGGCGCTTTACGCCCACCTGATGGCGCAGGCGCCGGTGCGGAACGTGGCGCCGGAGACGAGGCTGGCCTTTCCCTACAGCGTCCGGCCGCTGATGGCGGGGTGGAACCTGCTGTTCCATCGGCCAGGGGCGATGCAGGCGGATCCCTCGCGCTCGGCGGAGTGGAACCGGGGGAATTACCTCGTCAACGCGCCCGGGCATTGCGGGGCCTGCCACACGCCGCGCAACGCGCTGGGGGCGGAGAAGCGGAGCGCCGCGTTCGCGGGGGCGGTGGTGGAGGGGTGGGAGGCGCCGGCGCTGAACGCGCTCTCCCGCTCCCCCGTGCCGTGGAGCGAGGCGGATTTCTTCGACTATCTACGGACCGGGCATTCCGCGAATCACGGCGTGGCGGCGGGGTCGATGGCGCCGGTCGTGGCGGGGCTGCAGGCGCTGCCGGACGCGGATATCCGGGCCATGGCGCACTACCTGGCCTCGCTGAATCCGGCGCCGGCGTCGGTTGATCCGGTGGCGCTGGTGGCGGCGGCCTCGGTGGCGCCGCGGCAGGGGCTGAGCGAGGGCGCGCGGCTGTTCCAGGGGGCCTGCGCGGCCTGCCACGGCGGCGGGGCGCAGGAAGGGCCGGAGGTGGCGCTGGCGCTGAACAGCAACGTCCACTCCGACCGGCCGGACAACCTGATCCGCACGGTCCTGGACGGCATCCGCCCGACCATCCCCGGCCATGGCGAGATGCCGGGGTTCCGGGGGAGTTTGAGCAACCGGCAGGTGGCGGAGCTGGCCGGGTTCATCCGCGCGAACTTCGCGCCGGGGCGGCCGGGCTGGGGGGACCTCTCCGGCACGGTGGCGCGGCTGCGGAATGCGGTGCCGCACTGAAGAATGCGCTTTCTTCTAACTGAACGTGCAGTTAAATAAAGACGAGCTGGCCAGGAGACCGAGAATGAGCAAGCCGCGCATCGCGATCGTCGGGGCGGGGCTGGGCGGGATCGCCGCCGCCCTGCTGCTGCGGAAGGAGGGCTTCGAGGCCACCCTCTACGAACAGGCGCCGGCCTTCGCGCGCCTGGGCGCGGGCATCCATGTCGGGCCGAACGTGATGAAGATCATGCGCCGCATCGGGCTGGAGGGTGCGATGGAGGCGATGGGGTCGCACCCCGACTACTGGTACAGCCGAAACGGGGCGGATGCCGCGATCCTGTCCCAGATTCCGCTGGGCGACTTCGCCCGCAAGCACTACGGCGCCTCCTACCTCACCGTGCATCGCGGTGATTTCCACCAGCTGATGGTGGATGCGGTGCCGTCCGGTTCCCTGCACTACAACAAGCGGCTGACGGGGATCGAGGATCGCGGCCGCGACGTGGTGCTGCGCTTCGAGGACGGAACCGTCGCCGAGGCGGACATCGTGATCGGCGCGGACGGCGTGAACTCCGTGATCCGCGAGCACATGCTCGGCGCGGAGGCGCCGCGCTACACGGGGTGGGTGGCGCACCGCGCCGTGTTCTCCGCCGACCGGCTGGCGAAGTACGGCTTCAAGTTTGACCAGTGCGTGAAGTGGTGGTCCGAGGACCGACACATGATGGTCTACTACGTGACCGAGCGGCAGGACGAGTACTACTACGTCACCGGCGTGCCGCAGGCCGAGTGGGACATGAGCAAGGCCTGGGTGCAGAGCAGCCAGGAGGAGATGCGCGAGGCCTTCGCGGGCTATCATCCGATGGTGCAGGCGCTGATCGACGCCTGCGACGACATCACCAAGTGGCCGCTGCTGGAGCGCGACCCGCTGCCGCTGTGGAGCCGCGGGCGGCTGGTGATGCTCGGCGATGCCTGCCACCCAATGAAGCCGCACATGGCCCAGGGCGCGGCGATGGCGATCGAGGACGCGGCGATGCTGGCGCGCTGCTTCGGCCAGGTGGGCGTGGAGGATTACGAGACGGCCTTCGCGCTGTACCGGGCCAACCGGATCGAGCGGGCCTCCCGCGTGCAGAAGGTGAGCCACGACAACACCTGGCTGCGCACGAACGAGGACCCGGCCTGGGTGTTCGGCTACGACGTGTTCGAGGTGCCGCTGGTCGAGCCCGCCCGCGTGGCCGCCTGAGCGTGGCGGCATCGGCCACGCCGAAGAGGAGGATCGGCCGGCGCCCGGCCGATCCCGATGGCGTCTCCACCCAGGACGGCATCCTGGCCGTGGCCGAGCAGGTTTTTGCCGATCACGGCTACGTCGCCGCCTCGCTGCGCGAGATCGCGGAGCGGGCGGATGTGACGCAGGCGCTGATCATCTACTACTTCGGCAGCAAGCAGGGGTTGTTCGAAACGCTGTTCAAGCGGCGGGGGCTGGAGGTCTCGAACGAGCGGCAGGCGCTGCTGGACGCGCTGCTGGCGCGTGCCGAGCCGCCGACGGTGCGGGATCTGATCACCGCCTACCTGACCCCGCAGTTCAAGCTGCGCGGGCAGGGCTCGGACGCCATCGCCTTCGTGCGGATGCAGGCGCGGCTGCACCATGAACCGGACGAGCTGGCGTTGCGGCTGCGGCGCGAGGTCTATGACTTCTCCACCCGCAACTACATCGCGGCGCTGGAGCGCGCGGCGCCGGGGATCGACGCGGCGGACGCGCACTGGCGCATGATGTTCGCGGTGGGCACCTATCTCTACATGCTTTCGGGCTTCGACCGGCTCGCGGAGGTGTCGCAAGGGCGGTTCAGCACGGAAGATACGGAGGAGGTGGTGCGGCGCCTGACGGACTTCCTTGTGGGCGGGTTCACGGCACCGTCCAGCCGGTAGCTGGGGCAGATCGCCGGAGGGCGGCATCGCCCGCAGGCGTGAGGCTGCCCCTCAACTATTCAGCCAGTTATCCACGCAGCGGCGCAGGAAGGCGGTGTCCTCCGCATGGCCCTGGGGATTGCCGGCGCGGTGGCCCCAGATGCTGGGGATGGGGCGCAGCTCGGCGTGGCGGAGATGGGGGCGTTCCGCCTCGTTGTCGGCGGCGCGGAAGTAGAGGTCGGTGGCGCCGGGGATGAGCATCACGCGGGCCTGGATGGCCTGGAGGGCGGCCCGCAGGTCGCCGTCGTAGGTGGGGTTGTCGCTGATGTCGCCGGCGTTCCAGCAGCGCATCTGCGCCAGCAGGTTGGCGGCGTGCTTGTTGTCGTAGCGAGTTTCCCAACCCTTCAGGTAAGTTTCCAGGTCCGGCGCGGCGGGGGAGAGGTGCAGGCCGGCGCGGTAGAAGTCCTGGCTCATCGCATAGCCCGCGTAGTTGCGGCCGAAGGCGCGTAGGGCGGCTTTCGGCTGGGATGAGAAGAGGGCGTGGCCGTCATACTCCGGCGCGGCCTCCAGGATCGCCATCTGGGCGCGGGTGAAGACCTGGTTGTGCACGGCGGTGCGGGCGCTGCCGCAGTTGATGAACACGGCCTCCACCGCCTCGGGGAAGAGCGCGGCCCAGTGATAGGCCTGCTGCGCGCCCATGGACCAGCCGTAGACGGCGCGTAGCCGCTCGATCCCCAGCACGTCGCGCAGGAGGCGGCGCTGGGCGTGGACGTTGTCGTGGGCGGTGACGAGGAGGGGGTAGTCAGGCGTGTCCTGGGGGGAGGAGGAGACGCCGTTGCCGAACATGTCGATCTGCACGATGAACCAGCGAGCGGGGTCCAGCACGCCGTCGGGCCGGATCAGCCATTCCAGCTCGGCCGCGGTGGCGCCGTAG
Source organism: Pararoseomonas sp. SCSIO 73927 (assembly GCF_037040815.1). NCBI lineage: Bacteria > Pseudomonadati > Pseudomonadota > Alphaproteobacteria > Acetobacterales > Acetobacteraceae > Pararoseomonas > Pararoseomonas sp. SCSIO 73927. The sequence goes on along the minus strand of NZ_CP146232.1, from coordinate 666,091 downwards.
CTGGTGGGGTAGAGCACGACGTTGTCCCGTGCCGGGGAGAGCGTGCCGTGGGTCTTCCAGCTCAGGGTGGCGCCGCGGATGGTGCCGCCCTTCAGCACGGGCAGGTCGCCGAGGTCGAAGCGGCCCGTATCGGTGGCCCAATCGGTCGTGAGGTCGGTCATGAATCCCCTCCGGCGGCGTCGCGCCCATCCTGCCGATGGGGCGCGCCGCCGCAAGGGCGCAGGGCTAGTCGAGCTTCAGGCCGATCTTCTGCACGATGTTGCGGTAGAGCGCGAACTCGCGGTCCAGGAAGGCGCGGGTGGAGGCGGGGGTGCTGTCCGGCACCGGGGTGGTGCCCGTGCTCTCCAGCCGCTCGCGCACGCGGGGCTCGGCCAGCGCCGTGTTGGCGGCCTTGCTGAGGGCCTGCGCCACCTCGTCCGGCAGGTCCTTGGGACCGGCCATCACGGTCCAGGTGGTCAGCTCGTAGTCGGGCAGCACGGCCTCTGCCACCGTGGGCACGTCCGGGAAGTTCGTGTCGCGGGTGCGGGTGGTCACGGCCAGCAGCCGCAGCGCGCCGTCCCGCACCTGGCCGACGACGGAGCCGAGCTGGTCCACGGCGTAGAGGGTCTCGCCCTTGATGAGGGATTCCGCGGTCTGCGAGCCGCCGCGATAGGGGACGTGCTGCGCGGTGGTGCCGGCCAAGACGGCGAGGTAGTCCGCGCCGAGATGCGAGACGCCGCCGACGCCGGAGCTGGCGTAGCCGATGCGGCCGGGCTCCGCCCGCAGCCGGTCCACGAGCTGCTTGACCGTGGTGATGCCAGAATTGGTGGGGACCACGACGCCGAGCGGGCTGGTGCCGACGACCGTGATCGGCGTGAAATCCTGCGTGGGGTGGTAGCGCGCCGCGCTGGCGCCGGAGGCGGGGGCGACGGCGAGGGTGGAAGCCGAACCCACCAGCAGGGTGTAGCCGTCCGGCCTCGCGCGGCGGACGTACTCGGCGCCGATCGCGCTGCCGCCGCCGGGGCGGTTCTCCACCAGGGCGCGGCCCTCGGGCGAGAGGATCGGGCCGATGCGGTCGGCCAGCAGGCGACCGGCAAGGTCGTTCGCGCCGCCGGGGGCGAAGGGGACCACGACGGTGATGGGCCGGTCCGGGAAGGCGGCCAGGGCCGGGCGGGACAGGACGGCACCGGTCAGCGCCAGGGCGCCGAGTTGGCGTCGGGTGGGCATGGGCGTGTCTCCTTGCCGGCCTCGTTCCGGGCCGGTGCGGAGGGCATAGTGGCGTGGCGAGCCGGCGGCGTCACCCGCCAGAGGGGATGGGGCGTCTCCGGCCGGGTTGGCGTCGCCAGGCGCTGCCGACCGGGTCAGGCACCGCCGACCGTGTCAGGCGTCACCGACAGTGACGGTGACGGTTCCCGTGCCCTCGCAGCCCGGGCAGGGCTTGCCCTGGAGGGTGCCGGTGCCGCCGCAATCCGGGCAGGTGTTCTCCGCGGTCTGGGTGGCGTCGGCGGTGGTCTCGTCGCCGGGGCTCGGCGTTCCCTCGGCGGCAGGGACGGTGACGCCGGGGTTTCCGGACGGGTGGGACATCGGGGTTCCTCCGCGGGGTGGCGGAGGGGGAACGCGGGCGGGCGAGGCGGCGTTGCGGCCGCCCCGCCTCCACCCTGCCCGATGGGATCAGGCGCCGAAGCCTTCCAACACCACCTTGCCGCGGGCCTTGCCGCTCTCGATCAGGGCGTGGGCGCGGCGGAGGTTGGCGGCGTTGATGGGGCCGAAGGTCTCCGTGAGGGTGGTGCGGAGGGTGCCGGCATCCACGAGGCGGGAGACCTCGTCCAGCAGCGCGCCCTGCTCCCCCATGTCGGGGGTGCCGAACATGGATCGGGTGTACATCAGCTCCCAGTGCAGGGAGATGCTCTTCCGCTTCAGCACGCTGACGTCGAGCGTCGCCGGGTCGTCGATGAGGGCGAAGCGGCCCTGGGGGGCAATCAGCTCCGCGATCTCGGCCAGGTGCTTGTCCGTCTGGGTCGTGGAGAAGACGAAGCCGGGGGCGCCGAGGTTCAGGGCGGCGACTTCGGCGGCGAGCGGCCTGGAGTGGTCCACGACGTGGTGCGCGCCGAGTTCCAGCGCCCAGTCCCGCGTCTCCGGGCGGGAGGCGGTGGCGATGACGGTGAGGTCCGTCAGCTTGCGGGCGAGCTGGATGGTGATGGAGCCCACACCGCCGGCGCCGCCGACGATCAGCAGGGCGCGGGCGGCGCCGGGGACGGCGTGGGTCTTCACCTGCAGCCGGTCGAATAGGGCTTCCCAGGCGGTGATGGCGGTGAGCGGCATGGCGGCGGCTTCCGCGAAGCCGAGCGAGGCGGGCTTGGTACCGACGATCCGCTCATCCACCAGGTGCAGCTCGGCATTCGTGCCGGGCCGGGTGATGTCGCCGGCATAGAACACGGCGTCGCCGGGGCGGAAGCGGGTGACGTCCGGACCCACGGCCTTCACGATACCGGCGGCGTCCCAGCCCAGCACCTTGTGGCCGCCGGGCTCGGCGGCGGCGCGCATCCGCACCTTCGTGTCCACGGGATTCACGGAGACGGCGCGGACCTCGACCAGCAGGTCGCGGCCGCGCGGCTCGGGGGCGGGGAGGTCGATGTCGAGGAGGGAGTCTTCGCGGTTGATGGGGAGGGAGGTCTGGTAGCCGATGGCACGCATGGTGCTTCTCCGGATCTGTGTTGCCCCGGAGATGCGCGATACCATGTGCCCCCGCAAGAACGCACATGAACCGCCGATAGTGTCGAAAAGGATACCGTGATGGCCCGCACCCGGCACGATCGCCTGGATTGCAGCCCGGGCTGCGCGGTGGAGGCGACGCTCGCCCTCATCGACGGCAAGTGGAAGGGCGTGATCCTGCACCACCTCGGCGAGGGGACGATGCGCTTCAGCGAGATCGGCCGCCGGCTGCCGAGCGTGACGCAGCGCATGCTGACGAACCAGTTGCGGGAGTTGGAGGCGGACGGGTTAATCGCGCGCCGCGTCTATGCCGAGGTGCCGCCGCGCGTGGAGTACAGCCTTTCCGAGCGCGGGCGGAGCCTGGCGCCGGTGATCCGGGCGCTGCGGGAGTGGGGAGACGAGCACGTGATGGCGGCGTTGCAGAAGGCGGCGTGACGGCCGCCGAGCCGCGCCATCAGCGGGCGGATGGCGGCGCCGAGATTGTCTTCGGCCTATCCGGCGGGCGCACGGCGCTGCGCCACCTCTACCAGTCCTCTCCGATGCGCGTGCTGTTCCCGGATGCGGAGCCGGGCCTGCCGATCACGGGCGCGCTGGTGAACACGGCGGGCGGCCTGGCCGGGGGAGACGTGGTCCGCATGCAGGCGCGGGTGGAGGAGGGGGCGGCGGCCACGCTTTGCACCCCGGCGGCAGAGAAGCTGTACCGCTCCCTCGGGCCGGAGACGCGGATCGAGACGGCGCTGCATGTGGGGCCGGGCGCGGTGCTGGAATGGCTGCCGCAGGAGACGATCCTGTTCGACCGCGCACGGCTGCGGCGGCGGCTGGACGTGGAGCTGGCACCTGGCGCGCGGCTGCTGGCGACGGAGATGCTGGTGTTCGGCCGCGCGGCGAGGGGGGAGCGGTTTCGCGAGGGGTTCCTGCATGATTCCTGGCGCCTGCGGGTGGATGGTCGGCTGCGCTGGGCCGATGCGCTGCGGATCGAGGCGCCGGAGGAGGCGTTGGAGGACCGCTTCGGCTTCGCGGGGGCGGGCGGGTTCGCCACGCTGCTCTATGCGGGGGCGGATGCGGCTTCGCACCTGTCCGTCATGCGCGATCTCGCCGGTCCGCTGGGTGCCGCGACCATTCCGCGTGAAGGGGTGGTGCTGATCCGTTGGCTGGGCCCGGCCATGCCGGTGCGGGCCGCCCTGGCGGCGGCGATCTCCGCCCTGCGCGCGGCGCTGTTCGGGCTGCCGCCGGTTCTGCCACGGCTCTGGACCACCTGAGCCGCCCGCCGCCATACTTCTTCCCACCTTCGGAGCCCGCCCATGCACCTGACCCCGCGCGAGAAGGACAAGCTGCTGATTGCCATGGCCGCCAGCGTGGCGCGGCGCCGGCTGGAGCGGGGCGTGCGGCTGAACCATCCGGAGGCGGTGGCGCTGGTGTCCGATTTCGTGGTGGAGGGCGCGCGGGACGGGCGCAGCGTGGCGGAGCTGATGCGCGACGGCGCCACAGTGATCACGCGGGACCAGGTGATGGAGGGCGTGGCCGAGATGATCCACGAGATCCAGGTGGAGGCGACCTTCCCTGACGGGACGAAGCTCGTCACCGTCCATCAGCCGATCCGTTGAGGGGGGTCGCATGATCCCTGGAGAGGTTTTTCCCGCTGAAGGCGAGATCGAGCTGAACGCGGGGCGGCCCGTGACGGAGATGGAGGTCGCCAACACCGGCGACCGCCCCGTGCAGGTGGGCAGTCACTACCACTTCGCCGAGACGAACCCGGAACTGGCCTTCGACCGGGCGGCGGCGCGCGGGATGCGGCTGGACATCGCGGCCGGCACCGCCGTGCGCTTCGAGCCCGGGCAGACGCGGCTGGTGCGGCTGATCCCCTATGCCGGGGCGCGGATCGTGCATGGGTTCCGCGGCGACGTGGAAGGGAAGTTGTAACCGATGCCCGCCAGGATTTCCCGCTCGGCCTATGCCGGCATGTACGGGCCGACCACGGGAGACCGGGTCCGGCTGGCGGATACCGACATCATCGTCGAGGTGGAGCGCGACCTCACCACCTATGGTGAGGAGGTGAAGTTCGGCGGCGGCAAGGTGATCCGCGACGGGATGGGGCAATCCCAGCTCGGGCGCGACGAGGGCGCCATGGACACCGTGATCACCAACGCGCTGATCCTCGACCATACCGGCATCTACAAGGCCGATGTGGGGCTGCGGGACGGGCGGATCGCGGCCATCGGCAAGGCGGGGAACCCCGATACGCAGCCGGGCGTCGATATCATCATCGGGCCGACGACGGAGATCATCGCCTGCGAGGGGCGGATCCTGACCTCTGGCGGGATCGACGTGCACATCCACTTCATCTGCCCGCAACAGATCGAGGAGGCGCTAGCCTCCGGCGTGACGACGATGTTCGGCGGCGGCACGGGGCCGGCGCACGGGACGCTGGCGACGACGGCGACGCCGGGCGCGTTCCACCTCGCGCGCATGCTGCAGGCGGCGGAGGGTTTCCCGATGAACCTGGGCTTCCTCAGCAAGGGCAATGCGGCCCTGCCGAAGGGGTTGGAGGAGCAGATCCTGGCCGGCGCGGCGGGGATGAAGCTGCACGAGGACTGGGGGACGACGCCGAAGGCGATCGACACCTGCCTGGCGGTGGCGGACGCGCTGGACGTGCAGGTGGCCATCCACACGGACACGCTGAACGAGAGCGGCTTCGTGGAGAGCACGATCAGGGCGATCGGCGGGCGCACCATCCAGGCCTTCCACACGGAGGGCGCGGGCGGCGGGCACGCGCCGGATATCCTGCGGCTGGTCGGGGAGGCGAACGTGCTGCCTTCCTCCACCAACCCCACCATGCCCTACACGGTGAACACGCTGGACGAGCATCTGGACATGCTCATGGTGTGCCATCACCTCGATCCGCGCATCCCCGAGGACGTGGCCTTCGCGGAGAGCCGCATCCGGCGCGAGACGATCGCGGCGGAGGACATTCTGCACGACCTCGGCGCTATCTCCATGATGTCGTCCGACAGCCAGGCGATGGGGCGGGTGGGCGAGGTGATCATCCGCACCTGGCAGACCGCGCACAAGATGAAGCAGCAGCGCGGGCGCCTGGCGGGCGAGGTGGGCGACAACGATAACCTGCGCGCGCGGCGCTACCTCGCGAAGTACACGATCAACCCCGCCATTTCCCAGGGCATCGCCGATCATGTCGGCAGCGTGGAGGTGGGGAAGCTGGCGGATCTGGTGATGTGGAGCCCGGCCTTCTTCGGCGTGAAGCCGGAGATGGTGCTGAAATGCGGCACCATCGCCATGGCGCCGATGGGCGATCCCAACGCCTCCATCCCCACGCCGCAGCCCGTGCACTACCGACCGATGTTCGGCGCCTTCGGGCGGGCGCTGCCGGCGGTGGGGGTGACCTTCACCTCCGGGGCGGCGATGGAGGCGGGGATCGGGGAGCGGCTGCGGCTGGAGCGGCCTCTGCTGGCCGTGCGGAACACGCGCCGCGGGATTTCCAAGCGCGACATGGTGCTGAATGACCTGTGTCCCCGCATCGAGGTGGATGCCGAGACCTATGAGGTGCGCGCGGACGGCGAGCTGCTGGTCTGCGAGCCCGCGACGGTGCTGCCGATGGCGCAGCGCTACTTCCTGTTCTGAGAGCCGCCATGACCGAAGACAGCCTGCCCCGCGCCACAAAGGTCCTGCCCGCCGGCGAGTGGAGCGCCGCCGAGGCGCGCGACACGATCACGCTGGATTTCGACGACCGGCACCGGCGGCGCCGGCGCTACACGGGGGAGGGCGGGTTCGCCTTCCTGCTCGACCTGCCGGAGGCAGTGGTGCTGTACGATGGCGACGGGCTGGCGCTGGAGGGCGGCGGCGCGGTGGCCGTGCGCGCGGCGGCGGAGCCGCTGGTGGAGATCACGGCGGGGGATCGCGCGCATTTCGCGCGTCTGGCCTGGCACCTGGGAAACCGGCACCTGCCGGCGGAGATCGGGGCGGACCGCATCCTGATCCGGGACGACCACGTGATCACCGCCATGCTGCGCGGGCTGGGCGCTACGCTGCGGACGGTGCAGGCGCCGTTCAACCCGGAGGGTGGCGCCTATGGCGAGCACAACCGGCAGACCGGGCACCGCCATGGGCCGCAGCACGGGCATCATCACCATGATCACGAGCATGGGCACGACCATTCCCATGACCATCACCATCACTGAGCGCGACGCCGCCCTCTACCGCCTGCTGGCCTGGACGTCGCCGGCCTATCCGGTCGGGGCCTACACCTACAGCCACGGGCTGGAGACGGCGGTGGAGGGCGGGGCGGTGAAGGATCGCGCCGGGCTGGTGGACTACGTGCGGGCGGCGCTGGGGCGCGGCGCGGGCGCGGTGGACGGGCCCTTGCTGGCCGCGGCCTGGCGCGCGGCGGAGGCGGATGACGAGGCGGCGCTGGACGAGGTGGCGGAACTGGCCTCCGCCTGGCGCGGCACGGCGGAGACGGCGCTGGAGAGCGGGGCGCAGGGCGCGGCCTTTGCCGCCGTGACCGCGGCGGCCTGGCCGGAACCGCGCTTCGCCGCGCTGGTGGCGCGGCATCCCAGGCGGCTGGTGCATCCCGTGGCCTTCGGGGCCGCGGCGGCGTGGAACGGCATCCCGCTGCGGGCCGCGCTGTTCAGCTGGCTGGGGGCCTTCGCGGCCAATCTGGTTTCCGCCGGGGTGCGGCTGGTGCCGCTGGGGCAGACGGACGGGCAGGTGGCGACCGCTGCGCTGATGCCCGCCGTGCAGGCTGCGACCGATGCGGCGCTGGCGGCCGAACTCGATGAGATCGGCACCTCCGCGCCGATGCTCGACCTTTTCTCCATGCGCCACGAGACGCAGTACACGAGGCTCTTCCGCTCATGAGCAATACGGATCGTGCCGCAGGCGGCAATGGCCCATTCCGCGTCGGCATCGGCGGCCCCGTCGGGTCCGGCAAGACGGCGCTGACCGATCGGCTGTGCAAGCACCTGCGCGACACGCACGACATCGCCGTGATCACCAACGACATTTACACGCGCGAGGACGCGGAGTTCCTGACGCGCAGCGGCGCGCTGGCGCCGGAGCGGATCACGGGGGTGGAGACGGGCGGCTGCCCGCACACGGCGATCCGCGAGGATGCCTCCATCAACCTCGCCGCCGTGCAGGACATGAACGAGCGCTTCCCCGGGCTGGAGATCCTGTTCATCGAGAGCGGGGGCGATAACCTGGCCGCCACCTTCTCCCCGGAACTGGCGGACCTGACGATCTACGTCATCGACGTCTCGGCAGGGGACAAGATCCCGCGCAAGGGCGGGCCGGGCATCACGCGGTCCGACATGCTGGTGATCAACAAGATTGACCTCGCGCCGCTGGTGGGTGCCGATCTCGGCGTGATGGATCGGGATTCGCGGAAAATGCGCGGGCAGCGGCCGTTCCTGTTCACCAACCTGAAGGAGAACCGCGGCGTGGCCGAGATAGCCGAGTTCATCCTGCAATCCGGCGGCATCGATCGCCGCGCCCTTCAAGGGAATGCCTGACGATGCGCAGCCTTCTTCCCCTCGCCCTGATCCTGCTGCCGCTCCCCGCCCTGGCCCATACGGGGCCGGGCCATGTGGCGGGCCTCGCTGCCGGCTTCGCGCACCCGCTCGGCGGGGCGGACCACCTGATGGCGATGGTGGCGATCGGGCTCTGGGCGGGGCTGATCGGCGGGCGCGGGGTCCTGGCGCTGCCCGTGGCCTTCCTGGCGGCGATGATGGCGGGCGGTGCGCTCGGCATGGCGGGAATTGCGCTGCCGATGGTGGAGGCGGGGATCGCCGGGTCCGTCATCGTCCTCGGCGCGCTGGTGGCGCTGGCGGTGCGGCCGCCGCTCGCCGTCGCGCTGGGGCTGGCCGCGCTGTTCGGGCTGTTCCACGGCCATGCCCACGGGGCTGAGATGGTGCCGGGGGCCGGGGCGGCGGGCTATGCCGCCGGGTTCCTGCTGGCCACGGCGGGGCTGCACGCCCTGGGTCTCGCGGTCGGGGCGGCGGGTCGGCCGGGCTTCCGGGTGGCGGCCCGCCTGGCTGGGGCCGGGGGCGCTGCGGCCATGGTTGCCCTGCTCATCCTGAGCTGAGGCCCGGGACGCGGGCTGCCCGGCTTGCCTGCTGACCTTCGCGGCCGCAGCATCGTGCGGTTGGGAACAGGAGGCAGGGCAGCATGGCGAAGGCCGGCAAGCAGGGCGCGCCGCCGCCCGACCTCATCGCCCTGGCCGCGGCGGTCCGGGCGCAGGGGCGGGGCGATCCCTTCGCCACCCCCGCCCTGGCCATGGCGCTGACCCTCAGCCGCCGGCTGGATGATGGGGAGCTGGACCTGCTCGCGCTGCGGGCGGCGCTGCGTGACATCGGGGAGCGCGCCTTCGCGGACCGGGCCGCGCATCTCGCCGCCCAGGTGGGCGGGACGGACGCGGCGGAGACGGACGCCGCGCTGATCGCGGTGGCCCAGCGCGCCGCGCGGCCCGATCCGGCGGACAGCCCCGTGCCCTTCGCCGCCTTCCGCCTGGCCTGCGAGCGGCCGCGGGCGGCGGCGGTGTTCACGGCCCACCCCACCTTTTCCCTGCCGCGCGCCACGAACCGGGCGCTGGCGGAGGCGGCCTGCGGCGCGCCGATCCCGCCGGGCCTGCCGCTGCGCCCCGTGCCGCCGGACCTGGAGGAGGAGTTCTCCCAGGCCGCCTTCGCCATCGCCAACGGGCGGGACGCGCTGGACCGGCTCTCCGCCGCTTTTCTCGGCGTGGCGCGGGAGACCTGGCCGGACCGCTGGCGGGGGCTGATCCCCACCCCCGTCATCCTCTCCTCCTGGGTGGGCTACGACACGGACGGGCGGACCGATATCGGCTGGCAGGACACGCTGCGGCTGCGGCTGCGGATGAAGGAGCTGGGTCTGGCGCGGCTGGAGGCGCAGATCGGCGCCTTGCCGCCGGAGGGTGCAGAGCCGCTGCGCGAGCGGCTGGCCCTGGCGCTGGAGGCGGTGCGCGCGCAGATCACGGCCTGCCCCCCGCCCGGCCAGCCCGATCCGGAGGCGGCGCGGCGCTTCGCGCTGGCGCTGGTGGACCGGCGGGAGGACGCGCTGACCACGCCGGAGCCGCTGCTGGAGCTGTTCGGCGGCGCCATCGCGGCGGCCCCTGACGACGGCGCGCGGCTGGCGCTGCTCGTCGCGCGGGCGGGGCTGGTGGCGCACGGGCTGTCGCTCGCGCACACCCATGTGCGGCTGAACTCCGCCCAGCTGCACAACGCGGCGCGGCTGCGGGCGCCCTCGCTCGGCGGCGGGCCGGACGACGTCGCGCGCCGCCGCGCCCTCTTCGGCGCCGTCAACGCCGCGCTGGACGAGGCGCGGCCGGAGCCGGTGGACACGGGCGGGCTGCTGGCGGAATCGGCCAGCGCCATGCGGCTGATGATGACGGTGGCGCAGATCGCGAAGCACTTGGACGCCTCCCAGCCCGTGCGCTTCCTGATAGCGGAGACGGAGAGCGGCTTCACCCTGCTCTGCGCGCTGCTGCTGGCGCGGCTCTGCGGCGCGGAGCGGCACGTGGAGATCAGCCCGCTCTTCGAGACCGCCGAGGCGCTGGAGATGCGCGGGGAGCGGGTGATCGAGGAGGCGCTGCGGTCCCCGCACTGGCGCGCCTACCTCAAGGGCATCGGGCGGCTCTGCCTGCAGTTCGGCTACTCGGATTCCGGGCGCTACGTGGGGCAGCCCGCGGCCTCGCACCTGATCGAGCGGCTGAAGCTGCGCGTGGCCGGGCTGCTGGAGCGGCACGGGTTGTCCGACCTGGAAGTGGTGATGTTCGACACGCACGGCGAGGGGCTGGGCCGTGGCGGCCACCCGGACGGGCTGGCGGCGCGCTTCGAGTACCTCGATCCGCCCGCCGTGCGATCCGCCCTCGTCGCCGCCCGCATTCCGCTGCGGCTGGAGACGAGCTTTCAGGGCGGGGACGGCTACCAGCTCTTCGGCACGCCCGCCCTGGCCCACGCCACGGTGGCGCGCATCGCCGAACACGCTTTTTCCGTGCCACCGGCGGAGGTGTCCGACCCCGTCTACGCCGAGGCGGGATTCGCCGCGGACCTGTTCGCGGGCATGCGGGGCGCCATGGCGGCGCTGGTGGAGGACCCGGGCTATGCAGGGCTGCTCGGCGGCTTCGGGCCGGCGCTGCTGGACCGCACGGGATCGCGCCCCGCGGCGCGGCAGAGCGACACGGGCGGGCCCGCGACCATCCGCCACCCGCGGGAACTGCGGGCCATCCCCAACAACGCCGTGCTGCAGCAGATGGGCTTCCTGGCGAACCTGACGCAGGGGCTGGGGACGGGCGCCTCGCGGGAGCCCGAGGGGTTTGCGGAGCTGGTGCGGAAGTCGCCGCGCTTCGCGGGGGCCATGGCCTTCGCGCGCGCCGGACTCTCGCTCTCCGACCCCGATGTGCTGCGCGCCTATGTCGCCACCCTCGATCCCGGCATGTGGCTGGATCGCGCGGCGAATGCCCGCCGCCCCGCCAATGCGGCGGCGCTGACGGCGGTGGCGGCGGCGCTGGAGGGCGTCGGCCTCGGTGACCCCGTGCGGCGGACCTTCCGCCGCCTGCTGGCGGACGACACGGCGCTGCGCGGCGCCTGGCCCGAGGGGGCGCCCCTCATGTCGGACCGGCTGTTCGCCGTGCACGCCGTGCGGCTGATGCTGATCCACCGCATCTGGATGCGGGCGGTGAACATGCCGGAGTTCTCGCCGCGCCACGGCGTGACGCGGGACGGGCTGCTGCGCCGGCTGCTGCGGCTGGACGTGGAGGAGGCGGCGAAGCTGCTGGACGAGGTCTTCCCCGCGCACGAGCCGCCGAGCGCCGCGCTGGATTATGGCGAGCCGCCCGCGCCGCGCCACGGCGGCTACGGGCGGGAGCACGCGGAGCTGATGGAGCCGTTGCGGGAGATGTTCGCGACCGTGCGGGAGGCGACGGCGGTGGTCTCGATGGAGTGCGGGGCCTTCGGCTAGGGCGCGTCAGCCCTCGGTTCCGGCGGGCAGGGAGAGGCGGCGGAGCGTGAGGGCGAGGAGCGTGCCGGGCCCGCGCTCCGGCCCGCCCTCCTGCAGCTCGACCATGTCGGCGCGCATCTCGAGGAGCGCGCGGCGGTCCGCCCGCCCGGGATCACCGCCGATCCAGGCGATCTCGCCGTTCGTCAGCTCCTCGGGGAGGCCGTGCTCCCGTTCCAGATCGGCGCGCAGGGCGGCCGGGGAGGCGCCGGGGAGGAAGCGGACCCAGGTGATCTCGGAGACGTCGCCTTCCGCGCTCTCCGCGGTGAAGGACAGGCAGGCGGCGTAGGAATCCCCGGGCGCGAGAGGGAGGCCGAAGGCGCGGATGTCCGCCACGAGCGCGCGGGAGCAGCGCGGCGCCGGGGCGTCGCGGCGCTCCGGCCGCGGCGGCGCGTCGAAGAAGCCGGAGGCGAGCGGTTGGGAATGCTCCCGGAGCGCGGCGCGGCGCGCTTCGGCCAGCGGCATGTCGATGCGCAGTCCCGCCAGTTCGGCGTTGCGCAGCGGCGGGGCGCCCGCGCGCCGCGCCTCCGCCGCGGCGGCACGGGAGCCGACGGAGGTGAAGCGGTGCAGCGGGCGGCCGGCGTCGCTCTCGACGCGCGCGGCGACGATCTCGGCCAGGATCGGCGTGTCGTGAAGATCCGCCAGGAGCGGCAGAGCGCCGGCGAAGACGAAGTCGATCGTGAGGGTGCCCGGCCCCGCCCAGTTGCCGAGGGAGGCGAGGCCCGCATCCTCCAGCAGCTTTCCTGCGGCCTGCGGCCCCGCGGCGGGAATGGTGCGGATCGCGTCGGGGTTGCGGAACCGCAGCGTGAAGCCGCGCCCTCCATCCGTCGCGTCGCGCATGGAGAGGCCGCGGAACACGCCGGAGCGCAGCGGGACGCCGCCGCGCTCCGCGTCGTAGCCGAGGATGTCGGCGGCGGCATGGAGGCGGAAAGGGCGGTCCAGGTCGAAGGCGGCGAAGTTCGCGCGCAGGCGACGCTCCGCGAGGACGAGGAGGTAGCGCCGCTCGCGCTCGGGATCGCGCGGGGGACGCGCCGCGGGCGGGCGGCCGTCCACGTCGGCCTCCGCGAGGAGGCGGAAGTCGGGCTCCGTGCCGCGCATCCGGTGGTATGCGAAAAGGATGTCCTGCTCCGACGGCGTGCGCGCCTCCACCGACGCCTCCGCCCTTGCCGGCGATGCGCTGCCGCGCGCGGGCGCTGCGCCGGCGGTGACAATGTGGACGGGGATGAGCAGGACGGCGAGGCGGATCAGGCGCAAGCGCGGGGCTTCCACGAGGTGACGGGCGGGCCGCGCAACCGGTGCGCCGGCGGCGCGGGAGGATAGCTGCCGATGCCCGCGGGGCAAGGCGCGGCGCGCCGGTGCGGGGCGCTTGCGGTTTGTTGAGCCGTGCCGTGCCGTGCGCGGGCTTGACCCTGGCCCGCGCGCAACAGTCCGCACGCGGATCTCGCGCCCGCGCGTGACATTGCGTGTCGGACGGTATTTCTCCCTGACATTCCGCCCGCCGCGCTTCCTGGCGGTGGACGGGAGCGCCATGCTGCGCGCGTCGCGGCGCAAGAGCCGGGCGGGATCGCGTTGCCCGCCCATCCGCGGTGCCGATCCGTCGGGCCGGGGGGGCTCGGCGGGGACAGAGCTCGCGGGCCGGTGCGGAGGCGCCCGCGACGTTGGGGGATCCTTGCCATGCCGCCTTCCAGCCGCGCCATCCGATGGCGCACGGCCTGCGCCCTGCTGTGCGCGGCCGCGATCGGGCTCGCGCTGCCGGCGCGCGCGCAATCGGGCGACCGGCGCTACGCCGCGATCGTGCAGGATGCGGGGACGGGCGAGGTGCTCTTCGCCGCGAACGCGGATGCGCGGCGGTACCCGGCCTCCATGACGAAGATGATGACGCTGTACCTCGCCTTTGAGGCGCTGCGGCGGGGAGCGGTGGCGGAGTCTACGCGCATCCGCGTCTCGCGCCACGCCGCGAGCCGTCCGCCCTCGAAGCTCGGGCTGCGCGCGGGCTCCACCATCTCGGTCGGGGACGCGATGATGGCGCTCGTCACGCGATCTGCCAACGATGCGGCCGCCGCGCTGGGCGAGCACCTCGGCGGCAGCGAGGCCGCCTTCGCGCGGATGATGACGCGCAGGGCGCGCGCGATGGGAATGACGCGCACGACCTTCCGCAACGCCTCCGGCCTGCCGGACCGCGGACAGGTGTCGACGGCGCGCGACATCGCGATCCTCAGCCGCCGGCTGATTCAGGACTTCCCGGGCCGCTACGCGTATTTCAGCGCCTCCGCCTTCGCGTGGCGGGGGCAGACCATCGGCAACCACAACCGTCTCCTTACGGCCTATGACGGCGCGGACGGGATCAAAACGGGCTACATCGACGCCAGCGGCTACAACCTGGCCGCCAGCGCCGTGCGCGACGGCAGGCGGCTGGTGGCGGTGATGTTCGGCGGCGCCACCGGGGCCGCGCGCGACGCGCACGTGATGGCGCTGCTGGACCATGGCTTCGAGACGCCGGGCGCGCTGCCGGGCGGCACGATGATGGCGTCGCGCGGCGGGCTACGGCTCGTCGGTGCCGCGCAGGCCGCCGCGATCGCGCCCGCGCTGCGGCCGGTGCCGCGCCCCGCCGTGGCACCCCGCGTGCGGCGCGTTTCCATGCCGCGTCCGGTGGCACGGCAGGTGCCGCGCGCGGCGGGGCGTTGGGCGGTGCAGGTGGGCGCCTACGCGGATCGCGGGCCGGCCGGGGCGGCGGCGCGGCGAGCCGCCGCGCGGGGCGGGGCAGTGGAGTTGCGGCGCGTGCGGGTGCGGTCCGGCTGGCTCTGGCGCGCGCGCGTGACAGGGCTCTCGCAGGAGGCGGCGCGGCAGGTCTGCCGCGGGGCGCGCGGGCCGTGCATGGCCGTCGCGCCGGGGGGCTAGAGGGCGTCGAAGCGCGCCGCGACCCCGTCGATGAAGGCGGCGGTGCGCGCCATGGCCTGCGGATCGTGCAGCGCCGCGATGCGTGCGGGGTCCAGCGCGAGTGCGGCGGCGATGGTGTCCGTCCAGTCTTGCGGCCACTCCTCCCGCACCACGGCCGCGCCCATGGCGGCCAGGCGGCGGGCCTTGACTCCCTGCTCGTCGAAGGGGCGCGGCTCCGGCAGGCAGAGGAAACGCTTGCCGAGGGCCGCGACCTCCGCCACCAGCCCGTCCCCACCGCCGCCGATGACAAGGTCGGCCTCCGCCAGGATCGCGCTCGCGTCCTCGCGCCAGCCCAGCAGCTCCAGGTTGGGCGGCAGGTCGGCGCTTCCGGAGACGGGGCCGAGGACGCGCCATCGCCGGTCCGGCACGGCGCGCGCGGCGGCGGCCAGGGCAGAAGCATCCCCGCCCGCGCCGCCGCGCCCGAAAGCCGCAACGATGCCGCCGCCTGAGAGGGGCGCGGCGCCGCCGCCGGAGAGGAAGCCGGCGTGGAAGGTCTTCGCCCGCATCCAGTCGGGCGTGGCGGGATCCTCCAGCGCGTCGGGGAAGGGGGCGATCAACGCCTCGGCGGCGCGGAAGGCGGTGAGGTGCGGCGGGTCGTCCCGCGTGCCGGCGAGGCGGAAGTAGAGGAAGGGCGTGGAGAGGAGGCGGGAGAGCACCGCCACCTCCACGGAGACGTCCACCACCATCAGCGCCGGGCGTTCCCGCGCGATCCACTCCGCCATAATGGCGCCGCGGGCGCGCATGCCCTCGTGGTGGACGGGCGCGTAGTGCAGGCCGGGCACGCCGGCGGGGTCGCCGTTGCGCGGATCGGCGCCGGCGTCGTCGGGCAGGGCGAGGACGGGGCAGGGGGCCTCGCGCGGCTCTGCCACGGTGCCGATGAGCGTGACGGGGTGGCGCATGTGCCGCGCCAGGGCGGCGGCGCGGTGCCAGTGGCCCATGCCGTGATGGTGGACGTAGTAGCCGACCGGCCTCACCGCGCCATCGCCTCCAGCTCCTGCGTGGCGCGCGCGATCTCCTGCCACTCCGGCGTCAGCGGTGGCAGGTGGGGCTCGGCGCGCTTCACGAAGGCGATGGCGTTCGCGCTCTCCCGCGCCGTGCGGGCGAGGAGGGCGGGATCGGCGCCGGCGACGGGTGCATCGCCGCGGGGCCAGGAATCGCGCAGCGCGCGGTTGCGGAGGAAGAGGGCGCGCCAGAAGGCGGCATCGGGCAGCAGGTGCGGGGCGCCGCTCTCGGACATCTCGCGCCAGCGGCGCATCTCGCCGGCCATGCCGCCGCTGGCGCGCCCGTCCTCGCGCGCGGAGACGGCGATCCAGACCTCGGGCGGGTGGCGCAGGCGGCCGCCGTTGCGCTCGATCGCGGCGACGAGCGCGTTGTCCTCGCCCGTGGGGATGGGGGGCACGCCGCCCGCCGTCTCGAAGGCGGCGAGCGTGACGGCGAGGCTGGCGCCGGTGTGGTCGCCGTGGCGCGGCGGCGGGTCGTGCGGCAGCGGGTCGATGGCGTGGGCCAGGGCGCGCACCGCTTCCCAGTAGCGGGCCACGCGGGCCTGGGCGGCGGCCAGCCAGTCCGGCACCGCGGCGCCGGGTTCCGGCAGGATGCGGATGGCGCCGCCCACCGCCTCCGCCCCTGCGGCGATCGCGGCAAGGTTCGCGGCGACCCAGTGCGGCGGCGGCTCGGCATCGGCGTCCGTGCTGATCAGCACGCCCTCCGCAGCGCCGACCTCGTGCAGCCACGCGGCGCCGCGCTCCATCGCCAGTCCGCGCGCCCCGCCGGCATGGGCGCGATCGGGCGGCAGCGACGCTTCCTCCACGCGCAGATCCAGGGATGGCGCGGCCCCCTGCCGCGCCGCCCTGGCGGTGTCGTCCGTGCAGTTGTTCGCCAGCACCAGCACGCGCAACAGTGCGGTCCCCTCCTGCGCGGCGAGCGCGCGGAGCAGGCGCGGAATGCGCTCCGCCTCGTTCCGCGCGGGGATGCAGACGACGCAGGCGGGGCTCAAGCGGGGGTCCTACTTCGCGGCGAGGGCCCCTGCCGCGGCGGCGCGGGCGATCTCCTGATGGTACAGGGCCTCGTAGCGGTCCACCATGCGGTGCATGTCGCAATGCGCCGCCGCCCGGGCCCGGCAGGCGGCGCGGGAGAGGGCGGCGGCGCGCGGGATGCAGTCCGCCAGCGCCTCCACGTCGTCCGGCGGGGCGAGGCAGCCCGTCCTCTCATCCGTCAGCTCCGGCAGGGCACCGCGGGCGAAGCCGGCGATGGGGGTGCCGCAGGCCAGGGCCTCCGCCACCACCAGCCCGTAGGGCTCGTCGAAGCGCGGGGTGATGAGGGCGACGGAGGCGCGCGCCACCTCCCGCGACAGCTCGCGGTGGCTGAGGTGACCGAGATAGGTCACGTCCTCGCCCAGCAGCGGCAGCACCTTCTCGTGCCAGAAGGCGGTGTCGCTGATGGGGCCGGCGAAGCGCAGCGGGATGCCGGCGCGGCGCGCGGCGCGGATGGCCAGGTCCGTGCCCTTCTCCGGCACGATGCGGCCGGACCAGACGGCGTGGGGCGAAGCCGGCGCTTTCGTGCCCGCCGCGAAAAGGTCGAGGTCGATGCCGTTGCAGATCACGTGGTCCACCCGGACGACATCCTTCCACATCGCCTCCACGGCATGGGAGACGGCGACGTAGCGCATGTCCGGCCGCGTGCATTCCAGCACGCCGTTCTCCAGCTCCATGAAGGGCGGCGTGTGGAACACGGTGAGCATCGGCGCCTTGACGCGGCTGGCGGCGGTGAGCGGCAGGTAGTGCAGGGCGTTGTTGTGCACGATGTCGAAGCCGCCCGCGGCCACCTCGTCCATCATGGCGTCGTAGGCGCGGTGCTCGGCGAACTCCGTCGCCTCCGCCTCCGCCTCATTCGTCGGCGTGCCGGTGGGCGGGCCGTAGGCGCGCAGGTTCAGCGCCGCGTCCGAGCCCTCGCTGGCGAAGAGCGTCACCTCGTGGCCGCGCGCCTTCAGCAGGCGGGCGAGCATGTGCGTGTGCATCTCCAGCCCGCCCGGAAAGGGTTCGGCGATCGGATACTTCAGGTGGGAGACGACCGCGATCCTCAGCGCTGTGCCAGCCGTCAACGTCGTCTCTCCGGTAGGCCGCGATGGGCCGTTTCTCAGGGGTGTGTCGCGCTTGAATGTGGCGGGATTAGGTAACCTGCGTTGAGCGCGCACCGCGGATGCAAGCGAGGGAGCGGCCGGCCGCGTTGCGGTCCCGCGGATGAAATTGTCGTCACGCGCGGCGCAGCACGTCGAGCCGGTACTGCTCCTCGCGCTGCGCCACCAGCGGTTGCAGCGCGTCGCCGGCGCGCGCGAGGAAGCCCTGCACCGCCTCGTCGCCGGTCTGCGGGAAGGGCGGTTCGGCGGGCGGCAGCCAGTGCACCAGCACGACGTCGCCGCCCGGGCGCAGCGCGCGCAGAGCCTGGTCCGTCACGGTGTGCAGGTCGGCGGGGTTGAGGAAGTAGAGCACCTCGGAGAGCAGGATGAGGTCGAAGCTTCCGCCTTCCGGCCAGTCCGCGGGAACATGCGCGCGGCGGATCTCCACCCAGGGCATCTCCGCCAGGTTCTCGCGCGCTTCCGCCAGCGGTGCCTCCGCGCCGTCAACGGCGAGAAGACGCGCGCAGCGGGGCGCGAGGAGACGCGTGAGCACGCCGATGGAGCAGCCGAGCTCGAAGGCGCTCTCGTAGCGCTCGCGCGGCAGGGCGTTGAGGGTGGCGGCGTACTTTTCCCGTTCGTAGGGCGAGGTCTTGAAACGCCAGGGGTCCGGGTTCTTCGCGTAGAACTCCTCGAAGAACTCCGGGGTGAAGCTCTCGCCGGGCGCCTTCACGCGGCCTCCTCCAGGTACACCTCGAAGGGCCGCACCAGCACGGAGAGCACGGCGGGGGAGAGGATGAAGCCCGAGGGATCGTCCTCGATCAGCCGCGTCACCTGGCTGCGATGCGCCATCACGGCGCGACGCTTCGTCTCCAGCTGCGCGGAGACGTCGAGCCGCATGCCGCGCGGCGGCGCGGGCACTTCCGCCGGCGCGACCGGCGCCATGGCGGGGTAGAGGTGGCGCCAGCTCCACACGGGATAGCCGAGCAGGCGCAGCCCCGCGCGGCCCGCGGCCTCCTTCGCGATGGCCCAGGTCGCCTCGTGATCCTTGTGCGGATCGAGACCGATGGTGGCGGCGATCGTGCCGAGCCCCTCGGCGGCGGCGATCACCGCGAGAACCGCTTCCTCGAAGCGCGTGCCGGCGACCGGCACGTCGCCGTCGGGCAGGTCGAGGAAGAGCGGCGGCGGAACGCCCAGCTCCTCCGTCGCCTCAATCGCCTCCTCGCGCCGCAGTTCGCGCAGCACGGGGCCGGGATGGGTGCGGGAGTTCGGGTGCGATCCCGCGCCGTCCGACATCACGACCACGCGCGCCGGGCGGCCCGCCGCGGCCATCGCGGCCAGGAGGCCGCCGCAGCCCAGGGATTCGTCGTCGGGGTGTGGGGCGAGCACGAGCACGCCGCCCTCCGGCACCAGCGCCTCCAACGGCACGAGGGGGAGCGCCTCGGCCTCGCGCAGGAAGTCGCTTGCCCTCACGGCCACATGTCGCCCACGGCCTCGGCGGAGCTCAGCCCGGCCGCCGCGCCCGCCACCAGGGCGCGGTCCGGCGCAGGCTGGCGGAGGTAGGTGGCGAGGTCGCGCATCATCCGCTCCACCGGGTTGGCGCGGGTGAAGGCCTGCAGCCCGATGGAGCGCTGCGCCAGCTCCAGCACGTCGAGCGCCGCCCGCTCCACCGCGCCGCGCGCGAGATCGACGTAGGCGATGATCCGCGCGGGCTCGGCCGATTCCTCCTCCGCCATCCGGGCGGCGTTCAGCACCCAGAGGCGCGCGGTCTCGGCCGCCGTCAGCACCTGCCCGAAGCGGGCGGCCTGGTGCGGGTCCGCGCCGCGCCCGGTGCGGCCGTGGTGCTCCCGCAATGCCTCGGCCACCGCCTCCAGCCCGCCGAGATGCACGGCGAGGAAGCGCCAGGCGCCGCCGGAGAAGCCGGGCTGGCGCATGTAGGAATCGGGACCGCCGAGCACGATCTCCGGCGTGGCGGGGATGCCGTCCATCATCACCGTGCCGGTGGCGGAGGCGCGCATGCCCGTCACCCGCCACTCGGAACTCTCCGCCCGCTCCGTCCCGCGCTCCAGCGGCACGAGGAGCATCTGCTGCGGGCCCTCGCCGTTGTGGCGGCCCGTGACCAGGGCGCGTTCCACCAGCCCGGCGCCGGAGCAGAGCACCTTGCCGCCGCGCAGGATCCCCTCCGCGTCGATGCGCAGGTCGATCCCCGGCCGCTCCGTGTTCCAAACGCCGAAGAGCGCGCCGCCCCGCGCGGCCTCTGCCGCGGCGGCGTGCTGGTCGGGGGTCCCGTGCTCCGCCACCAGCCGGATGGCGTTGACGTGCCCTTCGTAGAGCCGGCCCAGCGGCAGGCTGGCGCGGCCGACCAGCCGCAGCGCCTCGAAGAGCGCCTCCGCCCCGGAAGGCTCGCTGCCCCAGCCCTGGCCGCCGAGGGCGCGGGGCAGGGGGGCGGTCAGCAGCCCCGCCTCGGCCAGCACCGCCACGTCCTCCTCCGGCAGGGCGGAGTCCATGGTGTCCAGCGCCGCGGCGCGGGCCGCGATGGCGGGCATCAGGGCGCGGAGATGGGCAAGGATGGCCTCGTCCTCCGCAGGGAAGGCGAGCGCACTGGCGGGGGTGAGGGCGTCCATGACGTTTGCTAAGTTGCGTACGGTTTAGGGTTGCGCAAGCGGCCCTGACCCTATCCCATTTGCGTGAGTGACCTTGGCCCTGACGCTGCCCCGGGAGCGCCCCGCGCTCCGCCGCGCGCTCTTTCTCCTCCTCTGCCTTTCCGTCGTGCTGCCTCTGGCGGCGCTGCTGTGGCGGGTGCTGTCCCCCGGCGGCTGGACGGGATGGGAGGTGGCAATCGCGGTTCTCTACCTGGGAACCCTGCCCTGGACGGCGATCTGCACCGCGAACGCCGCTGCCGGCCTGTTCCTGCTGCTGCGGGAGGAGGACGCGCCTGCCTTCCTGGTCCCGCAGGTGGTGGCGCCGCGCGCCGGGCCGCCGCTGCGGACGGCCATTGCCGTTTGTATCCGGAACGAGGCCATGGAGGCCGTGCTGCCGCCCCTGGCGCGGCTGCTGGACGGGCTGGCGGCGGCGGGGGAACGCGGGCGCTTCACCCTGTGGTTCCTCTCCGACACGCAGGACCCAGCCCATGCGGCGGCGGAGGAGGCGGCGATCATGGCCGTCGCGGCCGGGGCGCCGCTTCCCGTGCGCTACCGCCGCCGGGCGGGGAATGCCGGCTTCAAGGCGGGGAACGTGATGGAGTTCCTGGACCGCCACGCGGAGGGGCACGAGCTGGCCCTGATGCTGGATGCGGATTCCGAGATGTCGGCGGGCGCCGTGCTGCGGCTGGTGCGGGGGATGGAGGCCGATCCCCGGTTGGCGTTGATCCAGCAGCTCATTGCCGGGCGCCCGGCGGCGCGGGCCTTCGCGCGGCTGTTCCAGTTCGGGATGCGGGCGGGGATGCGGGCCTGGGCCACGGGGCAGGGGTGGTGGCAGCTGGATGACGGGCCCTACTGGGGCCACAACGCCATCCTCCGCATCGCGCCCTTCCGGGAGCACGCACGGCTGGAGCCGCTGCCGGACGGCTCCGCGATCCTTTCCCACGACCAGGTGGAAGCGGTGCGGCTGCACGCTGCCGGCTGGCGAGTGCGCTGCCTGCCCGCGGAGGAGGGCAGCCTGGAGGGCAATCCGCCCGCCCTGCCGGAGTTCCTGGCGCGGGATGTGCGCTGGGGGGCGGGGAACATGCAGTATCGGCACCTCATTCTCCGACCGGGTCTGACCCTCATGGGGCGGTGGCAGCTGGCGCAGGCGATGCTGCTCTTCCTCTGCGCGCCGCTCTGGCTGGGGATGCTGCTGGCGGCGGTGGGCAATGCCGCGACGGGGGGAGGGGCGGGCACGCCCGTGGGGGCGCTGGCAGCGCTGCTGGGGCTGACCTGGGCCGCGAATGCCGCGCCGAAGCTGCTGGGCTACGCGGAGCTGCTGGTCCGGGGGGAGCGCGCCGCGCCCTATGGCGGGCGGGGTGCAGTGCTGCGCGGGGCGGGGGCGGAGATCCTCTTCTCCCTGCTGGTCGAGCCGGTGAGCCTCCTCAACAAGAGCCTTGCCCTTGGCCGGCTGGCCCTCGGCGCACGGGGCGGCTGGGCGCCGCAGAACCGGGCGGACCGTGGCGTGGCCTGGGCCGATGCGGCGCGGCTGCTGTGGCCGCACACGCTGGTCGGGGTGGGGTGCGCGGCGGTGCTGGCGGGGGTATCCGGGACGGCGCCTCTCCTCGCGCTGCCCTTCCTGGCGGGGCTGGTGCTCGCGGTGCCGGTCTGCGTGCTCACAGCCTCGCCGGGGCTCTCGGCATGGCTGATGCGCCACCGGATCGCGGCGACGCCGGAGGAGCTGGCGGCCTTGGCGTCCGGGCCCGCCCGCGCCATGGATGCGCCCCAGGGGGATCGCCTGGCATGAAGGACCTGTCGCAGCTCGACCTCAACCTGCTGCGCGTCTTCGACGCGGTGGCGCGGGAGCGGCACGTGACGCGCGCCGCCTCGCGGCTGAACCTCTCCCAGCCCGCCGTTTCCAACGCGCTGAATCGGCTGCGCGGAGCGCTGGGGGACGAGCTGTTCCTGCGGGCGCCGCAGGGGGTGGAGCCGACCAGCCTCGCGCTCGCGCTGATGCAGCCCGTGGCGGAGGTGCTGGACCGGCTGCAGGAAACGCTGGCCGCCACCGCGCCCTTCGACCCGGCGACGAGCGACCGGGTCTTCACCCTTGCCTTCTCGGAGTACGCGGAGGCGATCCTGGCCCCCCCGCTCTTCGAACGGCTGGCGAGAGAGGCGCCGGGCATCCTGGTGGCCATCCGCCACGCGGACCGCACCAATGCCGGCGCGCTGCTGGAGGGGGACGAGGCGCAGTTGGCGATCGCCATGCTGGCCGAGCCCACCGCCCTCTACACCCGGCTGCGGCTGCTGCCGGAGGCCTTCATGATCCTTGTCCGGCCCGGTCACCCGCTGCTGGAGGGGCCGCTGAGCCTGGAGCGCTACACCGCCTTCCCGCACCTGCTGCACTCGCCCAACGGGTCGCGGGACGGGGCGATGGACCGGATCCTCAAGGATCTCGGCCACGCCCGGCGGCTGGGGGCGGTGGTGGCGCACCTCTCCGCCGTGCCGAGCGTGCTGCTGGGGACGGACATGGTGATGACGCTCTCCTCCCGCCTCGCGCGGCAGCTCTCCGCCGCGCACGGGCTGGCGCTGCTGCCCCTGCCGGAGGCGGCGGCGACGGCGACCCAGCACACCCGCCTTTCCATGATCTTCCACCGGCGCTTCGAGGCGGATCAGGGCCATGCCTGGCTGCGCCGCCTGCTGCTGACCCTGGCGCGTGAGGTGGTGGAGGACTGCCCGGCCGACGGGAAGGAGGGG
Source organism: Pararoseomonas sp. SCSIO 73927 (assembly GCF_037040815.1). Lineage (NCBI taxonomy): Bacteria > Pseudomonadati > Pseudomonadota > Alphaproteobacteria > Acetobacterales > Acetobacteraceae > Pararoseomonas > Pararoseomonas sp. SCSIO 73927. The sequence continues at coordinate 642,955 of NZ_CP146232.1, read as the reverse complement.
AGCCGGGCGGTGGCGGACTGAGAGGCGGCGCGTCGGCCGCCCCGCCGCTTTCCGTGACGTGCCGCGCGGCGGTGGCGGGGTGGCCCGCAGCGGGTGGACGGGCCATGCTGGGGCATGACCGAACGCGAGAAGATGCTGGCCGGGCTGCCCTATAACGGGATGGACCCGGACCTCCTGGCGGCGCGCTACCGGGCGCGGGCGCTGGTGCTGCGGATGGACGCGCTGCCGCCCGAGGACGAGGCGGCGCGGCGGGCCGTGCTGGAGGAGCTGCTGGGCGGCATCGGCGCGAAGACGATGGTGATGCCGGGCTTCCGCTGCGACTACGGGGGCAACATCCGTATCGGCGCGGATGCCTACGTGAACTTCAACTGCGTGTTCCTGGATTGCGCGCCGATCACGCTGGGGGACGGGTGCCAGGTGGCGCCCTCCGTCCAGATCTACACGGCGACCCATCCGCTGGAGCCGGGGCCGCGCGCGGCGGGGATCGAGAGCGCGCATCCCGTGACGATCGGGCGGAACGTGTGGCTGGGCGGCGGCTGCATCGTGCTGCCAGGGGTGACGATCGGGGACGACACGGTGGTGGGGGCGGGCGCGGTGGTGAACCGCGACCTGCCGGCGGGCGTGCTGGCCGTGGGGAACCCGGCGCGGGTGGTGCGGCGCCTGGGCGGCGCCGCGCCGGATCAGATGTAGCCTTAGATGTAGTTGGAGAGGGCGGTGTAGACGCCCGCGAAGCCGAAGCCGACGATGTCGTCCTGGCCGTCGGCGTTCACGTCCGCCAGTTCGCGCGGGACGCTGGCGTTGCTGGCCCAGCCGCCGGCCAAGGGGGCGAAGTCGGCGATGAGCTGCGTCATCGGCGCGAAATGGCCGCCACCCGTGGCGAGGGAGGCGTGGGCGCCGGCGAAGCCGAAGCCGACGATGTCGGCCATGCCGTCGCCGTTCACGTCGGCGAGGTGGCGCGGGACGACGTCGTTGCTGACCCAGCCGCCGCTGTTGGCGCCGAAGGCGGCCATCTCGAAGGTGGGGTTGTCGAAGCCGCCGCGGCCATTGGCGAGGGAGACGAGGACGCCGTCGAAGCCGAAGCCGACGATGTCGGCCCTGCCGTCGCCGTTCACGTCGGCGAGGTGGCGGGGGAGGATGTCGTTGCTGACCCAGCCGCCCCTGTTGGCGCCGAAGGCGGCCAGCTCGAAGGTCGGGCTGGCGAAGCCGCCGCCACCGGTGGCGAGGGAGACGAGAACGCCGTCGAAGCCGAAGCCGACGATGTCGGCCATGCCGTCGCCGTTCACGTCGGCGAGGTGGCGGGGGAGGATATCGTTGCTGACCCAGCCGCCCTTGTTGGCGCCGAAATCGGCCAGCCCGAACAGGGGGTTGTCGAAGCCGCCGCGGCCGTTGGCGAGGGAGACGAGGACGCCGTCGAAGCCGAAGCCGACGATGTCGGCCCTGCCATCGCCGTTCACGTCGGCGAGTTCGCGGGGGAGGGTGTCGTCGCTGACCCAGCCGCCCCTGTTGGCGCCGAAGGCGGCCAGCTCGAAGGTGGGATTGTCGAAGCCGCCGCGGCCGTTGGCGAGGGAGACGAGGACGCCGTCGAAGCCGAAGCCGACGATGTCGGCCGCGCCGTCGCCGTTCACGTCCGCGAGGTGGCGCGGGAGGGTGTCGTTATCCGTCCAGCCGCCCGCGTTCGGCGCGAAGCTGGCCAGGGCGAAGCCCGGGGAGCGGAAAGGGACGTCGTTGTCCAGGATGGTGCCGACGCCCACGGCATTGGCGATGCCGGCGCTGTTCGTGGCGCCCGAGAGGACGACGTTGAAGGTCTCGCGCGGCTCGTGGAAGGTATCGGCGAGGATGGCGACGGAGATCGTCTTCGAGGTGGCGCCGCTCTCGAAGAAGAGCGTGCCGGAGGTCGCGAGGTAGTCCGTGCCGGCCCGGGCGCTGTCGTTCGCGGTGGCATAGTTCACGGAGAAGGCGGAGGTTCCGCCGGTGCGGGTGACCGTGAAGGTCGCGAAGGTGCCGCCCTCCACCAGGGTGACGTTCCCGATGGAGACCGAGCCCGGCGGGCTGTCCGCCCGGCCGTAGATGAAGCGGATGCCCGCGATATCGTCGGACTGGGGGGTGGCGATGGTGGGGTTGAAGTAGGGGTACATGAGGGAGCGGGCGTCGGAGGAGTGGCCCAGCCCCAGCGCGTGCCCGATCTCGTGCGTGGCGACGGCGAGGAAGCTGCTGGGGTTCCAGAACCCGCCCTCACCGCTGTCGAAGACGATGTCGCCCGAGTAGGCCACGTTGGCGGGGTTGGTGTAGTAGGTTGGCAGGTAGGCGGATGCCAGCACGCTGCCGCCGAAGAACGGGCGGCCATCCTTGTAGCCGGCGGCGATCCGGATGTTGGCGGAGAGCCCGGCGCCGATGTTGGCGCCCCCATCGGCGACCTGGACGAAGGTGATGTTCGCCACCGACGCCCAGGAGGCGAAGGCCTGCGCGAGAACGGCGCCGTAGTCGAAGGAGAGGAAGCTGGAGAACGAGACGGTGGAGCCGTAGAAGAATCCGGAGCCGGCGGCGTTGTAGAGGCCCGCCCCGGCGATGCTCCAGGTCACCACGCCCCCGGCGGTGCCGAAGCTGCGGGAGCTGCCCCACTTGCCGTCGTAGGCCGAGTAATCCTCCGTGACCTCCGGCGCCGCCGCCCCGTTCAGGTCGTAGAAGACGTCCGGCTCCGGAGGGCCGGAGGGTGGGGTGGGGCCGTGGGGAGCGGGGGTGGCACCACCGTCGTGCGATCCGGGATGCCCGAGGCTAAAAGGCTGCAACTGATCGTTTCCTGGCCCGGTGCTGGTTGGTCCGGGGCTTTGCGAAGTCAGAATATCACTAAAACGTTACCCAGGTCATTCTCTTTTTTAGCGGGCGTCAAAAAATTTAGCCTGCCGGCTCCTCCACCACCCGGGAGAGGCGGATCAGGTCCTGGGTGTGCGGGTGCACCGCCCGGCCGGCACGGAGCGCGGCCTCGTCCAGCTCCTCCACGATCCGGCCGCCCTGCATCACGGCCAGCCTGCCGCAGAGATGGGCGACGACAGCGAGGTTGTGGGAGACGAGGATGCAGGTGAGGCCGCGGGCGGCGCGGAGGTCGGCCAGGAGGTTCAGCACCTCGGCCTGGACGGAGACGTCGAGCGCGCTGGTCGGCTCGTCCAGCAGCAGCACGCGCGGGTCCGCAACCAGGGCGCGGGCGATGGCCACGCGCTGGCGCTGGCCGCCGGAGAGCTGGTGGGGGTAGCGGAAGCGGGCGGCGCGGGGCAGGGCCACCTCCTCCAGCGCGCGGGCGATGCGGGCATCGGCGTCGCGCACCCCGTGGACCTCCAGCGGCTCCGAGAGGATGCGGTCCACGGTCTGGCGGGGGTGCAGCGATCCGTAGGGGTCCTGGAACACCATCTGGACCGTGCGGAAGAAGGCGCGGTCGCGCCTGCGGCCGAGCGGCTTCCCGTCCACGGCGATGCGGCCGGTCCAGTCCGTGATGAGGCCGGCGATGGCGCGGAGCACGGTGGACTTGCCGCTGCCGCTCTCCCCCACCAGCCCGAAGGTTTCGCCGGGCTCCACGCGGAAGGTGGCGCCGCGCACCGCGTGGTTGGCGCCGAAGCGGATATCGAGGTTCGCGACGTCGATCATGCGCGGGGGGCCAGCCAGGCGGGGTCGCGCTTCAGGGTGGGCAGGCGGTCCCGCCGCTCCGAGAGGCTGGGGAGGCATTCCAGCAGGCCGCGCGTGTAGCCGTGGCGGGCATGGTGGAGCTCGGCGGCGGGCAGCTCCTCCATCACCTGGCCGGCATACATCACCGCCACCCGGTCGCAGAAGCGGGCGACGAGGGGGAGGTCGTGGCTGATGAGCATCAGCGCCATGCCGCGGCGGTCCACCTGCTCCTCGATGAGGGAGAGGATCTCGGCCTGCACGCTGGCGTCGAGGGCGGAGGTGGGCTCGTCCGCGATCAGCAGCTCCGGGTCGGGGGCCAGCATCATGGCGATCATCACCCGCTGGCCCATGCCGCCGGAGAGCTCGTGCGGGTAGGCGTCGTGGACGCGGCCGGGGTCGCGGATGCGGACGGATTCCAGCAGGGCCAGGGCGGCGTCCCGCGCCTCCCGCCGGCCCAGGCGCTTGTGGGCGCGGAGCGCCTCCGCGATCTGGGCGCCGGCCGTCATCACGGGGTTCAGGCTGTATTTCGGGTCCTGCAGGATCAGGCCGATGCGGCCGCCGCGCAGGCCGCGCATCTCGCGCTCCCCGGCGTGCAGGATGTCCGTGGTGCCGAAGCGCAGCACATCCGCCCGGACCTTCGCGCTGCCGGGCAGCAGGCGCATCAGGGCGCGGCCGGTGACGGACTTGCCGGACCCGCTCTCCCCCACGATGCCCAGCTTCTCCCGCCCGATGGCGAAGGAGACGCCGCGCACGGCGTGGGTGACCCCGGTGGCGGAGGGGAAATCGACGTGGAGGTTCCGCACCGCCACCAAGGGCTCGTCCTGCAGGGAGGGAGGGGTCATCGCTGCTTCGGGTCCAGCACATCGCGCAGGCCATCGCCCAGCAGGTTGAAGGCGAGGGAGGCGGAGAAGATAGCGATGCCGGGCATGAGGGCGACCCACCACTGCTCCAGGATGAAGCGGCGGGCGGTGGCGATCATCGTGCCCCATTCCGGCAGCGGCGGCTGGGCGCCAAGGCCGAGGAAGCCGAGGCCGGCGGCGGTGAGGATGATGGAGGACATGTCCAGCGTGACGCGCACGACGAGGGAGGGCGTGCACATCGGCATGACGTGGCGCAGCACGACGCGGGCGGGGGAGGCGCCGGTCATCCGCGCGGCGGCCACGTAGTCCGTGCGGCGGATGGTCAGGGTTTCCGCCCGTGCCAGTCGGGCGTAGGGCGGCCAGGCCGTGAGGGCGATGGCGATCACCGCGCTCTCCACCCCCGGCTTCATGGCGGCTACGAAGGCGAGCGCCAGGATGAGGCGGGGGAAGGCGAGGAAGACGTCCGTGACCCGCATCAGCAGCCGGTCCCAGATGCCGCCCGCATAGCCGGCCACGCAGCCGACCAGCAGCCCCAGCGGTGCTACCAGCAGGACGACGGCGACGACCATGCCGAGCGTGATGCGGCCGCCGTAGAGGAGGCGGGACCAGATGTCGCGCCCCAGCTCGTCCGTGCCGAGCCAGTGGGCGCCGGAGGGGGCGGCGAGGCGATTGCCGAGCTCCTGCGCGCCCGGATCGTGGGTGGCCAGCAGCGGCGCCAGCAGGGAGAGCAGCAGCAGGGCGAGGATCACCACCAGCCCCACCATCGCCAGCGGGTTCCGGCGGAAAGCGAGCCAGGCCTGGTAGCGGCGGCCCCAGGCGGCCTGGCTGCGGGATGCCGGGGCGTCCGTCAGCAGCCAGTCGCGGCGGGATGGGGCGGCGCCGGGCTGGGGCAGCGGGGGCGCGAGAGCGGCCTCGGGCGCCGTGTCCGGCACGGGCTCCACGGCGGCCGTGGCGGTGGCGGCATCGGCCATGAGGCTACCGGGGGGGCTGCCGGGGGTGGGGCCGCTCATCGCGTGCGCGGGTCCATCAGGCGGTAGAGCAGGTCGGCGAGCAGGTTCAGCACCACGTAGATCAATCCGACGACGAGCGTGGCGCCGAGCACCGCGTTCATGTCCGCGTTCAGGAGGGAGACAGTGAGGTACTGGCCGAGGCCCGGCCAGCCGAAGATCGTCTCCGTCAGCACCGCGCCCTCCAGCAGCCCGGCATAGGTGAGGAAGATCACCGTCACCAGCGGCACGGCGGTGTTGCGGAAGGCGTGGCGCCAGACGATCCGCATGGGGGAGAGGCCCTTGGCGCGGGCGGTGGTGACGTACTCGCTCCGCAGCTCCGCCAGCATGAAGGCGCGGGTCATGCGGGCGATGTAGGCCAGCGAGAAGAAGGCGAGGATGCCGGCGGGCTGGATCAGGTGCAGGAGCGCGTCCCGGAAGGCCGGCCAGTCGCCGGCCAGGATCGTGTCCAGCGTCAGGATGCCCGTGACCGGCTCCACCATGTCCTGGAAGACGATGCCCTGGCGCCCGGGGCCGGGCAGCCAGCCCAGCCAGGCGTAGAAGACGAGGAGGGAGAGGAGGGCGAGGACGAAGACCGGCACGGAATGTCCGGCGAGGCAGAAGACGCGCACGGCCTGGTCCACCCAGGAGCCCTGGCGGGTGGCGGCGAGGACGCCGAGGCCGATGCCCAGCACGGCGGCGATGAGGATGGCGAGCGTCGCCAGCTCGAAGGTGGCGGGGAAGTAGCGGGCGATGTCCTCCCACACCGTGTTGGAGGTCATCACGGAGCGGCCGAGATTGCCGGAGAGAATATCCGTCAGGTAGCGCCAGAACTGGGCGGGGAGGGGCTGGTCGAGGCCCAGCTCCACCCGCGCCCGCGCCACAACATCGGCGGGCGCGCGGTCCCCCACCACGGCCAGCACCGGGTCGATCGGCACCACGCGGCCGATGAAGAAGGTGACGACGGCGAGGCCGAGGAGGGTGATGGGGATGCTGGCGGCGGTGGCCGCCAGCGCCCGGAAGCGGGCCCCAGGGAACCGGGCCGGCATCAGGCCTTGGTGATTCCGGCGTAGACCGTGCGGTCGTTCAGCACGCCGATCTGCACGCCCCTCACCGCGCTGCGGACCACGGCCGTCTCCACGTCCTGCAGCATGATGGCGAAGGGGCTTCCCTGCTGGTGGTCGCGCTGGATGGCCTCGTACAGCGCCACGCGCTTCGCCCCGTCCGTCTCCTTCACGGCGGCCAGCGTGCGGGCGGTCAGTTCCGGGATGTTCCAGGCGGAGCGCCAGGCGAGGGTCTTGTTGCGGGCGTCGTCCCCGTTGTCGGGGTTCATGCTGAAGGCCTCGGCGTTGCTGTGCGGGTCGAAGTAGTCGGAGCCCCAGCGCAGCAGGGCGAGCTCGTGGCCGCGCGCGCGGGTCTTGGTGATGACGGCGCGCTGCTCGCCCGGCAGCATGCGGGCGCGGATGCCGATGGCGGCCAGGTTCGCCTGCACGGCCTGGGCGATGTCGCTCACCGGCGCGCCGGAGAAGAAGTCGAAGGCGATCTCGAAACCGTCCGCGTGGCCGGCCTCGGCCAGCAGCCTTTTGGCCTGGGCGACGTCCGCCTTGAAGGGCTTCTCCGTCAGCGCGCCCGGCAGGCCCTCCGGCAGGAAGGCCTGGTGCACGGCGTGGGTGTTGGGGACGATGTTGCGCTGGATGCCCTCGTAGTCGATCGCCCACTTGATGGCCTGCCGCACCCCGGGCTTGGACAGGATGGGGTGCTTCTGGTTCATGGCGATGTAGAACAGGCCCGCCTTGCGCTGGGCCACCACCGTGTAGCGGCTGTCGCTCCGCGCGCCTCCGATCTGGTCGGAGGCGAGGTTGCGCGCCACGTCGTAGTCGCCGCGCTGCAGGCCGAGGAGCTGGGCGGAGGGGTCGGCGACGTGGCGCAGGATGATCCGCCGCGTGGCGGGGGCCTGGGCCGCGTTCGGGTTGGCGTCGAGCGTGATCGCCTCGCTCGCGCGCCAGGAGACGATGCGGTAGGGGCCGGAGCCCGCGGAGTTCGTCTTCAGCCAGGCATTGCCCCAGTCGTCGCCGGAGGCGCGGGCGGAGACGACCGCCTTCTCCACGACCGAGCCGACGGCGGCGGAGAGGCAGTAGAGGAGGAAGGAGGTGGCGGTGGGCTCCGCCGTGGTCAGCACCACCGTGCGCGGGCCCGTGGCGCGGATGGTCTCCGCCATGTTATCCCGGGTGAAGCCGAACTGGTTGATGATGAAGGCCGGGCTCTTGTTCAGCGCCACCACGCGCTGGAGGGAGTAGGCCACGTCCTCCGCCGTCGCCTCCCGGCCGCTGGCGAACCGCTGGCCCGCCTTCAGCGTGAAGGTGAAGGTCCTGGCGTCGTCGCTCGCGGTCCAGCTCTCCGCGAGGTCGCCGACGAGGCGGGCGGGGTCCTCGGCCGAGGTGGTGGCGAGCTTCTGGTAGACGTTGCCGCCGACCTCGGTGCCCGTGTACTCGAAGCTCTCGGCGGGATCGAGGGAGATCACGTCGTCGATCTGCTTCGCCATGACCAGCACGCCCGGGGGGGTCTGGGCGTGGGCGGCGCGGATCACCGTGTCCCAGGACAGGAAGGCGGCGCCGGAGGTCGCGCAGGAGGCGGCGAGGAGGGTGCGGCGGCTGGGCATGGCTCGGCTCCGAGGGAGAATCGGCTGTTCCTACAAGGCTGGACCGCCGCGCGACAGCGTGCCAGGCGCGTACGACGGCGTGCTGGCAAGGTTTTGAACCCGGCCCTGGTGCCCCACCCCACCGGGGGAGCGCCGCCTGCACCCCCCCTACCGAGCGCGGCGATCCTGGCCCGGCCGTCCTGACAACCGCGTGCGCATCACTAAAGTCATTGCGGCGGGGCGGAGGCGCCTGATCTGATCGCCGGATCAGCGGGCGAGGGCAGGTCCATGCGGCGTCGTTCCCTTCTGGCGGCGAGCGGCGCCGCTATGCTTCCCGACGCGCGCCCCGCGCGCGCCGAGGGGGCGGTGGACCTGCTGCTGGTGCTGGCGGTGGATGTCTCCCGCTCCATCGACGACGACGAGGCCCGGCTGCAGCGCGAGGGCTACCGCAACGCGATGACCGACCCGCGCGTGGTGGAGGCCATCCGCGCCGGCATGACCGGCGCCATCGCGGTCGCCTATGTCGAGTGGGCGGGGGCGGACTACCAGCGGCTGGTGATCCCCTGGACGCATATCGGCAGCGCGGCGGAGGCGGAGGGATGGGCCGCGGCGCTGGAGCGGGCGCCGCGCGTGGCGCTCTCCTGGACCTCCATCTCGGGCGGGCTGGATTTCTCCATGCGCGCCCTGTCCGAGAGCCCCTTCGAGGGGACGCGGCGGGTGATCGACGTCTCCGGCGACGGGGTGAACAACAGCGGCCAGCCCGTGGAGGCCGTGCGCGACCGGGTGGCGGCGGAGGGCGTGACGATCAACGGCCTGCCTATCATCAACGACCGCCCGACCTTCGGGCGGCCCTCGCCGATCCCGCTGGACGTGTACTACCGGGAATCCGTGATTGGGGGCGACGGCGCTTTCCTCATCGCGGCCGAGGATTTCGAATCCTTCGGGAACGCTGTGCGCCGCAAGCTGGTGCGCGAGATCGCGGGGCTGCCGGGGCCGGTCTTCGGGTAGGGCGGATGGCCGGGGCGGCCACGCCCGGGGGCGTGAGCCGCTTCGGCGCCGAAGCTCCGGCCCGCGGCGCCGTTCAGCGGCGGGCCGCTGAGCGGGATGACATCGCATTCGCTCAGCCACCCCGCTCCAGCCTCTGCCGAACGCGCGATTCAGACATTTGGCGAAGCAGCCAAGTGTCATCGCGCTCTAGCGCTCGATCTCCTCGACCACGATGCCGAAGGCGGCCAGGCCCTCGGCCAGCAGGTCGCCGAGCAGCTCCATGCCCATGAGGTAGCCGGCGGTGTCGGCCTCGTTGCGCTCCCGGGCCAGGCCCAGCGCCTCGCCCCACTCGTCCGGCTCGTAGTCGCCGCGGCCGACCCAGGCGAGGGCGATGAGGGCCGCCTGCTCGTCCTCGTTCAGCTCGCCGATCAGGGTTTCCAGGTTCTCGCCGGTGAGGTCGGGCTTGGCGGCGTCCTCCGTCTCCGGGTCATTCATGTCCTCGTTCAGCTCGTCCTCCTCCGTCTCGTCGGAGGCGCGGGCCGCGTCGACAATATTCGCGACGGTCTGAATGCTGATGCCGAGGTCCACCTCGTTCTCGTCGTCCTGGGGAGAGAGTCCAGGGATTCCAGGGGGCTTGTCGCTCATCTCGTCGCTCCTGAGGGGCCCCGATCGGGCGCCGAAGTGGGTTGCCGCCCGCCCAACGCTTGACCCGCGCTTCGGCTGCGCGGAAACCGCCGCGCCGACTCCACGTTCATTCCGCAGAGAGCGAGGCAAGAAGCTTCGCTAAGTATTTGATCTGAGGCGTAAGAGGGGGTCGGACATGCGGAATTGGGGCGCGATCGCACTCTTCGGGATGCTGGCGGGGACTGTTGCTCTGGCGCCATCCGCAAGCGCGGAAGAGGCTCCGGCCTTCGTTAATGCGACCATGTGTGACGTTGCGGCCCCGATCTCTTCCGGCGCCACGGTCTTCTCCCGCCAGGTTCGGGCGGAGCGGCGGGCGGCTGCGCCGGCCCCGCGCCGTGCCCCGGCTGCCCGGCCAGCGCCGCGCAAGCCGGTGGAGCCTGCGGCGCAGGCCGAGGCCCCGGCGGCCGAGGCCGAGGCGGTGCTCTACCCGGCCGTCCACTTCTGCGTCTCGCCGGCTGGCTCCGCGCGGCCCGTCCGCTTCACCTGAAGCCTTCTGCCCGGCGTTGACCGGGCGATCGCGATCGCTCAGGCCGCCCAGTCCGGGGCGAAGGCCGGGTTCACGAAGCGCTGGTTCTTCGGAAGCGCGTCCAGTTCCGCCACATCCGCCTCGGTGAGACGGTCCGCGAGGGCCAGCGCCTCCAGGTTCGCGCGCTGGCTCTCCGGGCGCGAGGCCTTGGGGATGGCGGCCACCCCGTCCTGCCGCAGCAGCCAGGCCAGCGCGACCTGCCCAGCGCCCGTGCCGTGGCGCGCGGCAACGGCCTGGATCACCGGGTTCTCCGTCATCGCGCCGCGGCCGAGCGGGGAGTAGGCGGTCAGCACGATGTTGTTAGGCCGGGCGATGTCCAGTAGCCGGTCCTGCGAGAGCTGGGCGTGGTACTCCACCTGATTGGCGGCGATCGGCGCACCCGTCTCGATCGCGCGCTTCAGCAGGTGCGGCGGAAAGTTCGCCACGCCGATGGCGCGGGCCAGCCCTTCCTCGCGCAGCCGTGTCATGTCGTGCATGACCCGATGCAGGTCCATGTCGGCGGATGGCCAGTGGACGAGGTAGAGGTCCAGGTAGTCGGTGCCGAGCTTGCGGAGGGAGGTCTCGCAGGCCTGGCGGATCTCGCCGGGGGAGAGGTGATCCCACCAGACCTTGCTCGTCACGAACACGTCTTCGCGCGGCAGGCCGGAAGCATGGAGGCCGGCGCCGACCTCCATCTCGTTCCCGTACATCTCGGCCGTGTCCAGGGCGCGGTAGCCCATGGCGAGGGCCGATTCCACGGAGGCCTGACCTTGCGCTCCCGTTAGGAGGTAGGTGCCCAGGCCGAGGCGCGGGATGGAGAGGAGGGGGGTCGTGATGCGATCGCTCATGACCCCCAGGGTGGGGCCGCCCTAGCGCTTCGCCAAGTCAACAAGCCCGGCAAAGCCGCTCTCCGTCCCGAAGGCGAGGTGGGTGCCGGTGGCGTTCCAGGCCAGGGCCGAGACGGCGCCGCGGCCGGGCGCCGCCACGGGCACGACCTTGCCGGAGGCGATCTCCGCCATCAGCACCAGCCCGTCCCCGAAGCCGGCCACCACCACCTCGTGCTGCGGATGGCAGGCGACGCGGGTGCAGATCACCTGATCGCCGCCCGCGATCTCCGTCGGTGCCTTGCCCATCGGGCCGCCGCCGAAGAAGGGCCAGAGCACGACGGCATCCGCGCCGGAGGAAGCGAGCCAGCGGCCCTTGGCGGTGAAGGAGAGGGAGTGGGTCTTCGCGGGATAGCCGGACATCCGCATGTGCTGGCTGTCCGTCAGGCGCCAGCCGTGCAGCGCGTTCTCCTGCATGCCCGTGACGACGTTCTGGCCATCCGGGGATACGGCGATGACGTGGTGGCTGCCCTTCCACTCCAGCACGCGCGGCTTGTCCTCCTTCGCGCCCACGAACCAGGAGGAGACGCCGTTGTAGTGGGAGGCGAAGACGCGCTTGCCCTTGGCGTCGATCGCCACGCCGCCGACGGAGGAGGGGTGCGGGCCGAGGATCTTCACCTTCGCGCCCTTGCCGTCCAGCAGGTGGACGTTCTTGCCCACCGCCACGGCGCGCAGGCCGGAGGGGTGTGCGGCGAGGTGCGCCACCCACTTCATGGTGCCGAAGTCGGAGACGACCTCCGTGGTGCTATCGGGCGCGATGTGCAGCAGCTTGCCGTCGTCGCCGCCGGAGAGCAGGCCGTCGGCGCTGTCCGGGATCATGTTGAGGACGGCGCCGTCATGCGCCTCCAGCTTCCGCCACTCCCCCGCGTGGTCCGCGGGGGTGGCGAGGTGGATGCTGCCGTCCGAGAGGGCGAAGGCGGCGGAGCGTCCCTCCTTCCCGAAGGCGACGTCGGCCACCCAGGCGCCGAGCTCTCGCCCGGTGCCGCGCTGGTCCAGCAGGAAATCCGCGTCCGCGACGTCCGACATCTTCAGGCGGCCGTGGATTCGAAGCCGCGGCGCAGCTTGGGCCGGTTCAGGTCGCGCCCGATGAAGACGATGCGGGACTTGCGCGGATCGCCCTCCTTCCACTCGCCGATGTAGTCGCCATCGGCGATCATGTGCACGGCCTGGAAGGCGAAGCGGCGGTCGTCGCCCTTGTAGTGCAGGATGCCCTTCGTCCGCAGCAGGTCCTGGCCCTTGGTCTGGAGCAGCTCGCCGATCCAGGCGTTGAACTTCTCCGCGTCCACGGGGCGGTCCAGCTCGAAGGAGACGGACTGCACGGCGCTGTCGTGGCTGTGCTCGTCGTCGCCGGAGAGGAACTCGGGCTCCCGTGCCAGGATGCGGTCCAGGCTGAAGGCGTCGCGGCCGATCACGGCGTCCAGCGGCACCTCGGACTTGGTGGCGCGGCGGATCTCCACGGTCGGGTTGATGGCGCGGATGCGGCGCTCCACCTCGTCCGCCTCCTCCGCGGTCACGAGGTCCATCTTGTTCAGCACGATCACGTCGGCGAAGGCCACCTGGTCCTCGGCCTCCGGGCTGTCGCCCAGGCGGGTGAGGAGGTGTTTGGCGTCCACCACCGTCACGATGGCGTCCAGCCGCGTGGCGCGCTTCACGTCCTCGTCCACGAAGAAGGTCTGGGCGACAGGGGCGGGGTTCGCCAGGCCCGTGGTCTCCACGATGATGCCGTCGAACCGGTCGCGACGCTTCATCAGGCTGCCGATGATGCGGATGAGGTCGCCGCGCACGGTGCAGCAGATGCACCCGTTGTTCATCTCGAACACCTCCTCGTCCGCGTCGATGACGAGGTCCTGGTCCACGCCCATCTCGCCGAACTCGTTGATCACGACCGCGAACTTGCGGCCGTGATTCTCGGTGAGGATGCGGTTCAGCAGGGTGGTCTTGCCGGCGCCGAGATAGCCGGTGAGAACGGTGACGGGGGTGGGGGCGGCTTCGGTGGTCTGGGACGTCGTCTGGGACATGGGGAGGGGTGCCTTCGGGCAAGTCCTGGTGGCCCTCGGGGGAGGGCCGGTTCGCGGTGTTATATGGTATCGGGGAGGCCGATTGAACCGGCCCCGGGGTTCATGCGTTGTCCCCGCCATCCGCATGGCAGGAGGCCGGTCCGATGCCCCGTGGTGACAAGTCCGCCTATACCGACAAGCAGAAGCGCATGGCCGAGCACATCGAGGAATCCTACGAGGCGCGCGGCCTGCCCGAGGACGAGGCGGAGCGCCGGGCCTGGGCGACCGTCAACAAGGAGACGGGCGGCGGTAGGAAGAGCGGCTCCGGCCGCGGCAAGCCGGTGAACAAGGAGCCGTCGCGGACGGGCGGCAAGCGGGGCGGGGCCGCCAGTGCGGCGCGGCCGGCGGAGGAGCGGTCCGCCTCCGCCAAGAAGGCGGCTGCCAGGCGCACGCCGGAGGAGCGTTCGGCCGCCGCGAAGAAGGCCGCCGCGACCCGGAAGCGGAACGCGGCGGCGAGGAAGGCGGGCTAGGGCCCGCCTTCCCCTAGTGGATGGCGTGGATCGCGTCGCTCAGCGTGCCGAAGATGCGGTCCACATGCGGCTTCTCGATGATGAGGGGCGGGGAGAGGGCGACGATGTCGCCGGTCACGCGCACCAGCACGCCGTCGTCGAAGCACTTGCGGAAGATCTCCATCGCGCGGGTGCCGGGCTTGCCCTCGCGCGGGGCCAGCTCGATGCCGGCGATGAGGCCGAAGTCGCGGATGTCCACCACCCCCGGCGCGCTGCGGAGGGAGTGCGCGGCCTCCTGCCAGTAGGGCTCGATCGCGCGCGCCCGGCCGGGCAGGTCCTCCTCCCGGTGCAGGGCGAGGGTGGCGATGGCGGCGGCCGAGGCCAGCGGGTGGCCGGAATAGGTGTAGCCGTGGAACAGCTCGATCCCGGCGGCGGAGTTGTTCACCACCGTGTCGTAGACCTCGTTGGTGGTGGCGACCGCGCCCATGGGCACGGCGGCGTTGGTCAGGCCCTTCGCCATCGTCATGATGTCCGGCGCCACGCCCAGGCGCTCCGCCCCGAAATCCGTGCCGAGGCGGCCGAAGCCGGTGATCACCTCGTCGTAGATCAGCAGGATGCCGTTGGCGTCGCAGATCTCGCGCAGGCGCTCCAGGTAGCCCTTCGGCGGAACGAGCACGCCGGTGGAGCCCGCCACCGGCTCCACCATCACGGCGGCGATGGTGTCGCCGTGCAGGGCGATCAGGTCCATCAGGCGGTTGGCCAGCTCCACGCCGTGCTCCGGCTGGCCCTTGGTGAAGGCGTTACGCGCGGGGTCATGCGTGTGGGGCAGGTGGTCCACATAGGGCAGCATGGCGCCGAACTGCTTGCGGTTGCCGCCGATGCCGCCCACGGACATGCCGCCGAAGCCCACGCCGTGATAGCCGCGCTCCCGCCCGATCAGGCGCACACGCTGGGCCTGGCCGCGCGCCTTCTGGTAGGCCAGCGCGATCTTCAGGGCCGTGTCCGCGCTCTCGCTGCCCGAGTTGGTGAAGAAGACCTTGTCGATCCCGGCCGGCGTCATCTCCGCCACGCGGGCCGCCGCCTCGAAGGCGATGGGGTGGCCGAGCTGAAAGGTGGGGGCGAAATCCATGATCGCCGCCTGCTTCTGGATGGCCTCCACGATCTCGCGGCGGCCATGGCCGGCATTGCAGCACCACAGGCCCGCCGTGCCGTCCAGCACCTCCCGCCCCTCCGGCGTGAAGTAGGACATGCCCTCCGCCCGCGCGAGCATGCGGGGCGTGCCCTTGAAGTGCCGGTTGTCGGAGAAGGGCATCCAGAACGAGTCGAGGTTGTTCGGGCGCGGGAGAGACATCTCGTTCATTGCAGAGACCTTGGGCGGGAAGCTTGGGGCGGAAGCCGTTACCTTGCGCCGGGCAGGGGACGCCAACAAGGCGGAACGGGTGAAAAGGCTTGCATTCCTATCAACCGGCGGCTTATGTTCCTTTTTCGTTCTCTGACAGGAGCTCCTGCATGGCTTTTCCCCTCATTGCCATCGCCGCCTCCCTGGCGCCGGAGATCATCCGCCTCATCGCCGGCGACCGGGCCGGCACCCTGGCCAGGACGGTGGCCGATGCCGTGCGGCAGGCGGCGGGCACGGAGGACCCGGCCGCCGCCCGCGCAGCGCTTGCCGCCGATGCGGAGAAGGCGAGCGCCCTGCGCGTTCGCCTGGCCGAGATCGCGCTGGAGGGCGAGCGGCTGAGCGCCGAGCGCGAGGCGGGGCGGCGGGGCGCGGCGCTGGATGCGTTGCGCGCCACGCTGGGCGACACGCAGTCCGCCCGGGCGAGCATGGCGGAGATGATACGCGGCGGCAGCCGGCTGGCCTGGGGGCCGGCGACGGTCTCCTCGCTCGTGGTGCTGGGCTTCTTCGCCGTGCTGATCCTGCTGGTGACGCTGGACGCGGGGCCGGGCGGCGCCGCGCGGTTCGACCCGCAGGTGGCCAGCGTCATCAACATCACCGTGGGCTCCCTCGGGGCTGCCTTTGCGGCGGTGGTGAACTTCTGGATCGGCTCCTCCCAGTCCTCGCGGGAGAAGGACGCGATCGTCGGGCGGCTGCAGGACGCACAGGCGCAGCAGGTGCAGGCGGCGATGGCGACGCTGCGCGACGTGGCACCGGCCTCGCCGCTGCGGCCCGTCTCCCTCGTGCCGCCCTCCGGGGCGCCGTCCGTGATGCTGTCCGGGGAGGACCGCTTCGATGCCTGCCTGGACGAGGTGCTGCGCTCCGAGGGCGGGTTCGTGAACCATCCGGCCGATCCCGGCGGGGCGACGAACATGGGCATCACCCTCCGCACCCTGTCCGAGTTCCGGGACGGGAAGGCGACGGAGGCCGATGTGCGGGCCCTGACCCGGGCCGAGGCGCGCGAGATCTACCGCGCCCGCTACTGGAACCCCATGCGCTGCGCCGAGCTGCCGGCCGGGGTGGACCTGATGGTGTTCGACTTCGGGGTGAATGCCGGGACGGCGCGGTCGGTGAGGATGCTGCAGAGGGCGGTGGGGGTTTCGGCGGACGGATCCCTGGGGCCGATCACCTTGGCCGCCGTCAGGGCCTGCCGGGACGCGGAGCTGATCGGGCGGCTGGCCGAGGCGCGGACCGCCTATTACCGGGGGCTCGGGACCTTTCCGGTCTTCGGGCGCGGTTGGACGCGGCGGGTGGACGCCGTGCGCCGGGCGGCGCTTGGCATGGCCGCGGGGGCAGGGCCGCTGCCGCTGGTGGCGTGAAGCTGGCCGCGTGCCGGGGGGTTTCCCCCGGCGCGCGGGTGCGGTAAGGGAGGAGTGACGGACCCGTAGCTCAGCTGGATAGAGCGTTGCCCTCCGAAGGCAAAGGTCGTACGTTCGAATCGTATCGGGTCCGCCAATCTTTTTAATATCTTGGTTCTAACCGCCAGCTGGCGGTGGCTATCGCCGGAAGCATGGCGGAAGCACATGCGGGATCGAGATCTGCGGAAGTTACCAATCACCTTCCTGGAAGGCAGTCAGGCGTCAGCTCCGTTTTATGTTGCTCTCACCCCAGATGGGAAATCCTACGAGGTCCTGTCGGCGGCCGAGGTTGAAGCATTCCGAATAGACCGATCCGACGAGAGTTGGACCAGAATCCGCCGGTTCAGGCCCGTCCTGCTGCGGGAAGACCAAGAGGTCGAGGGTCGTCATCCCTTGATCCTGGATTTCGGAGCGTTGGACCCTAGGACTCTCAGCAACGTTCTCCTTCAGCTCACTGACTATAGCCTCTCACGCTTTAGGGGCATGCCGTACACGCCAGAAGGTCGGAGAGGCGTTCCCGGGAGAACCCTCAGGTGCTGAACGCAGTACTTAAGGAGCGCTTCTCAGACCCGCGGCGGAGCGGATCTCATTGAGCGAGCTTCCCGACAACCAGCGGGGGCTGATCCTGAAGCGTTGCCGGGTTAGTGGCAGGGGAGCGGCGGTCGACGCGATCAGCCGTGCATGGCTTCAATGGGAGATTGAGGCGCTCCGAGTGCGGTTGCACTAATTCCTGTCGGCGGCCAGCGGTGCCGAATAGCCACGCTTTTCAGCCTGCCAACGCTCCGCCTTTACGATGCCGCATGGGCGGCCACTTCGTATCCCGGTCCCCACACGCGAGGTTCGGATCAGCGGAGCTCAGTTTAGTAAGGCCTATGCTCAACGACGGGGTACGGCGACATGATCCTCGGCAGGAAGTCGCTTGTATTCCTCGGGGATCACCGAAGTTTCGGGGTCGACCAGCTCGTAGGTAATGCGAGTGACTTCGGTGACCCCCCCGCCCTCGACGCGACGCAGAGACAGTCCGTCATCCGTCATGCAGACCTGCGCCTCTTCACTACCGCTCTGAGCTCGTCGCCTACGGCTGGCAATACGGCGACTTTCCCCGGACTTCATGCGCAGGGGAACGCCAATGCGGGCTAAGTTCGCCTGGATGGCTTGGCGATGTCCAGGAAGGGGACCTCGGCCGTGAGGTCGAAGTTGGCCTTGACGCCGTCGGCTAGAATGTCCGGGTGGAAGGGGGTGTCCGGGCTGCGGGATCCCGGGCAGGCTCTCGAGAGCCGCCTTTGGCAAGAGCGGCAGCCGACACCCAGGCTTATCTTGCGAGAAAGCCGAAAGGTGATTGCGGCAATCAGGTAGTTAACGTCGTGGCAGCGAACCCGCAAGTTCCGGCACGAACGAGCGGGACGCCCTATGATCATCGACTTTACCGGCCGGCGAGTCCTCGTCACCGGATCAACCGGCGGCATCGGCTTTGCTGCAGCCAGAGGTTACTTGGCGGCGGGGGCGAGCGTCGTCATCAACGGCCGCAGCGAGGCGAGCGTCGCCACGGCGGTGGAGCGGCTCGGCGAAACGGGACCGTCCATCGCGGGCTTCGCGGGCGACCTCGGGACCGAGGCCGGCTGCGCGCGCCTCATCGCCGAACATCCCGATTTCGACATCGTGGTCAACAATCTCGGCGTCTTCGGACCGCAGGACTTCTTCAGCACGCCGGATAGCGAGTGGGACCGGTTCTTTCAGACGAACGTCATGTCCGGTGTCCGCCTGTCGAGGGCCTACGCGAAGGGGATGCGCGAGCGCGGCTGGGGGCGCATTGTCTTCGTGTCCTCGGAGTCGGCGATCAACATCCCGGCGGACATGATCCACTACGGCTTCACGAAGACGGCCCAGCTCGCGGTCTCGCGCGGTCTCGCCAAGCGCCTCGCCGGGACCGGCGTGACCGTCAACGCGGTGCTGCCCGGTCCCACCCTGTCCGAGGGAGTGGCCGACATGCTCAAGGCCGAGGCCGAGCGGTCCGGCGAGAGTCTCGAGGCGGCCGCCGCGGCGTTCGTCGTCGCCCATCGCGGCTCCTCGATCATTCGGCGCGCCGCCCGCGTTGAGGAGGTGGCCAGCATGATCCTTTACGTCAGCTCCGAGCAGGCATCGGCCACCACCGGCGCTGCCCTGCGGGTCGATGGCGGCGTTGTCGACAGCATCGTCTAGAGCACACCCACGGGCGTCCCTCCCTCTACGCTGAACCTGAGCCGGGCGCACCGGATCCGCGGTGGCTCTGCCAGAGCGCCGGTACCCGCAGCAGCACCAGCGAGGGGTGCATCGCCACCCCGTCCGACACCGCGGGCGACGTTCCGAACCGTTCCCGAGAGAGGCGTTCATGCCGCCCTTGATCTACGACCTCCTTGCCAGTTCGACTTTCCTAATCGTCGCGCGGCTGGTTCTGACCTCATTTTTCTGGATAGCCGGAGTGGTCTACCTGGTGAAGTTCAGGGACATGGCCGGGGTCATCGCGGCGCACGGGCTGCCCGCGCCGCGCCTGGTGACCGTGATGATCGCCGTCACCTGCCTCCTCGGCTCCGCCCTGGTCATCACCGATTTCAGATCGACGGGCTGGCTCGGAGCGGGCGCCCTGGGCATCTTCACCTTTCTCTCGATCCCGCTCGGCCATCCGTTCTGGAAGTTCCCACAGCCGAGGCGGATGGAGGAGTTCCAGGTTGCGCTCGAACATATCGCCGTTATCGGCGGGCTGATGTGCGCCGCCATTCTCACGCTCCGGTAGGGAAAAGGGCTGGCCGGGCCGAAGATCGAGGCCGGCGGTTCTGCGGCGCACTCAGCCCAGTGACAGGGCGAGGAAGTCTGTCAGGGCGTTGACGCGCCGGGGGGGTGGTCCACCGGGCTGGACGGCGTAGAGATCGATCGAACCGGCCTGGTAGTCGCCGAGCGCCGTTTCCAGCCGGTCCGCCTCAAGGTCGTGTTGGATGTCCCACTGGTTCTTGAGAACCACGCCGAAGCCTGCCAACGCCCAACGGCGGATCACCTCGCCGTCACTGGCCTGTCGGTCGCCCGAAACCCGGACGCTGAAGGGCTTCCCGCGCTCACGAAACGGCCAAGCCGACAGCGGCGCCCCGGGGCGCGCCAGGATGAGGCAGTTATGCTCGGCCAGCTCGCACGGATGCCCAGGCTTTCCCGCGCGCAGCCAGTAAGCCGGAGATGCGCAGACCAGCCGATGGCCGCGGACGAGCAGGCGGGCGCGGAGGCTCGAATCGCGGAGGGGCCCGGTGCGCAGCGCCAGGTCGATCTGATGATGGATCAGGTCGATCGTGTCGTCGCTCAGCAGCAGGGTCACATGGATGTCGGGGTGGAGGGCCTGGAAGGCATCCAGCAGCGGGCCCAGCCGCGTGCGGCCGAAATCGTTTGTGGCGGTCACCCGGATCGGACCGGCCAATGGCCCGCCCTTGCGAAGGCCGTCGAGCGCCGCGTCCCAGCCAGACACGATGCGGCGTGCGTCGGCCAACAGCATCTCGCCCTCGTGCGTGAGGACCAGCCGTCGCGTCGATCGCGCCATCAGGCGCGCACCCAGCTCCTGCTCGAGCTGGTTGACCGCCGACGACACCGTCGACGTCGAGATGGCGCGCTGCCGCGCCACGGCGGAGAAGCTGCCGGCCGCCGAGATGTCGAGCAGCAATCGGAGGGCGTCGATGCGGTCCATCAACCAGGATTCCTAGGGACCAAGTCGTCGCTCCCTGTCACCATCGCTGTTGTCCCGGCTATGACGCATCACCGGTGCTGGATTGCCGCAACAACTCCGCTGCATCGCTGGACGTGCTGGGATGGCGGCTCACGACCGGGATCGATCGTTCCGGGCGGCCAGAGTATCCGCCATCATGGCGGCGATCGCGACCGAGCCGGGATCGCCGCGGGCACGCAGCCCCGCTATCGCGCCCTGATGTTCCGCCAATCCCTTGTGCTGGACCAGCTTGTTCTGCGCCTCCACTCCCTCCGGTGAGACGACCAGCTCGAGCGCAACGATCGCGCGCGTCATCGCCGCGCGCCGCTGGGCATCCAGTTTGCCGGCGGTCCAGGGCCGTTTCGGCAGGAGACGGCTCTCGAACTCCTCCGTGAGCCGGTCCAAATGGGCCGGCCCATCCTCCTCCGGCAGAATGGAGAGCGTGCCGCCAAGATGAACCGACGCGTAGGTCCAGGTCGGAACCTGACCGGGAACGCCGTACCAATCCGGCGACACGTAGGCGTCCGGCCCTTGGCAAGTGAGCAGGGCGGGTTGGCCACCGGGCGAAACCAGCCTGTGCAGGCCGTTCGCCCTCGCCACGTGCAGCTC
Organism: Pararoseomonas sp. SCSIO 73927; assembly: GCF_037040815.1. Taxonomy (NCBI): domain Bacteria; kingdom Pseudomonadati; phylum Pseudomonadota; class Alphaproteobacteria; order Acetobacterales; family Acetobacteraceae; genus Pararoseomonas; species Pararoseomonas sp. SCSIO 73927. The sequence goes on along the minus strand of NZ_CP146232.1, from coordinate 622,131 downwards.
TACGCGGAAGCCCCCCTCCGGCGTCCTGTGGGCGAGGAAGGGCAGGTGCACCGCGGACGGCTTCCCGGCCTGATCCGCGACAACCAGGCTTCCGAACGTCCGCTCCCGCAACAGGCGAAACGCCTGGTCGTGACCGATGCGGAAGGCGGAATGAACGTACATGGCGCGTTCCAGGTGGGGGGACATCCTCGGTAGCCATGCCGGGGCTGATGTCCTAGGTCCGGTTGCGGCTGCTACATGAGTCCGCCCGCCATGCCCCGCCGACCTTCCCCACCCCTCTGGAACAACTTCAGGCTCGATCCGGAGGCGATCGCATCACGGCAGCGGCAGATCGTCTCCTTCCTGCAGGACGCGATCCTGGAGGGCCGGGCGCCTCCGGGCCTGCGTCTGCCATCCAGCCGCGTGTTGGCCGCCGACCTCGATGTCTCTCGGCAGACCGTCGTCCTGGCCTACGAGGCCCTCATCGCCGAGGGCTTCGCGACGAGCCGTCGCGGTTCCGGCCTGTTCGTCACGGACACCCTTCCCGAGGGAAGCGCGCCTCCGGCCAGCTTCCCGGCAGATCCGGACCTTCTGCCCGGGCGGTCCGTGCCCGTGCTGTCACGGCGAGGGCAAGTCCTCTCGCAACTCACGGCCACTCCGGCGCGACGGGAGGCCGGGCTTCTGGCACCGGGCGTTCCGGCTCTCGACCTGTTTCCCCACGCCGTGTGGTCCAGGCTCTCGGCCCGGTTCTGGCGCGGTTGTGTGGGCTCCAGCCGCCTCGGCTACTCCGACCCGGCAGGCCTGCTCGCGCTGCGGCAGGCCATCGCGGGACATCTCGGCGCAACCCGCGGTCTGTCATGTTCCGCCGAGGACATCATCGTCACGGCCGGGTCTCAGCAGGCGATCGCGCTCGCCGCCTGCGTGCTCCTCGATCCCGGAGATGCAGCTTGGGTTGAGGAGCCGGCCTACGTGGCAGGACGAGGGGCTCTGGCCGCCGCAGGTGCCCGGCTGATCCCCGTTCCAGTGGATCGGGATGGGTTGGTGGTGGATGCCGGCATCGGGGCGGCGCCCGCCGCGCGGCTGGCCCTTGTCACCCCGTCGCACCAGTATCCGTTAGGCGTCACCACGACTCTGCCGCGCCGCCTCGCGCTGCTGCGCTGGGCCGAGAAGGCGAATAGCTGGATCGTGGAGGACGACTACGACGGAGACTACCGCTACGCGGGCCGTCCATTGCGCCCCTTGCGGGCCCTTCAGTCCTACGGCGCAAGCCGGCGCGTGATCTATGTCGGCACCTTCGCCAAGGTGCTGGCCCCGGCCTTGCGGCTCGGCTTTCTCGTGGCGCCCGAAGGGCTGGCACCGGCCTTCACAGCCGTCCGCGCCCTGGCCGACCGGCACCCGCCGGAGCCGATGCAGGCGACGCTGGCCGACTTCATCGGCGAAGGGCATCTCAGTGGCCACCTCCGCCGCATGCGCGTGGCCTATGCCGAGCGGCGGGATGCCCTGCTTCGGGCCCTGGAGGCCGAATGCTCCGACGTGATCCACTGGCACCGCGACGGAGTGGAAGCCGGGCTGCACTTCCCCGTCACCCTCAACGACGCGGGCCGGTCCGACATCGCGGTCAGCGCGGCGGCCGCCCAGCTCGGCCTGCAGACCCCGCCCCTGACCGGCTACTACATGGAGGGTGGGCGGCCGGGACTGGTCCTTGGCTTCGCGGCCACGTCCGCCGGCCGGATGACGGACGCCGCGCGACGTCTCAGGCGGGCGATCCTGTCATGAGCCCTCCCGCGGTGCGGTGGTCGAGCGGGGCGTGCGGGTGACCCGAGATCGAGCTGCCCTTCCGGAGCCAGCAACCACTCAGCACCCGCGCTACGGGGGGTGGCAGAACGTGGCAGGGGCGGACTGATCTGGCCCCGGCAACTGGACCTACGAACTCAGCCCGACGCCGGCTATCCAGCGAGGGCCCCGGTGTCCTGGCCGGCCCGAGGGACACACCGGCACGTGTGAGTTGAGAGCGAGGAGGCACCGATGTCCAGGACGCCCGTGGCCGCACCAAAGCGGCGTTCGCCCAGCCTGCCGTGGCGGGCCAGAGCCGAGCGCCCGCCCGTGACGGGAGCAGTGGGATGACCGTCTCTCTCACCAGTTTCATCACGGCCGCGGACGCCGCGCTCCTTCTCATCGACTACCAGCCGCAGATGCTGATGGGGTTGCGCAGCGACGACCCGATCTCCGTGCTCAACAATGCCCAGATCCTCGCCAAGGCAGCGAAGCTGTTCGGCATGCCGACGGTGCTGACGACGATCACCGCCGAATCCTTCGCGGGCCCTTTTGCCCCCGAGATCGCACGGGATGTGCTGCCCGACATTCCGATCGTGGACCGGACTTCCATTAATGCCTGGCTGGACAGAGGTTTTGTGGAGGCCGTCGCCGCAACGGGCCGGCGAAGACTTATCATTGCCGGCCTGTGGACTGGTGCCTGCGCGACCTTCAACGTGCTGGAGGCGATCGCGCGCGGCCACCAGGCGTACTTCGTGTCCGATGCCTGCGGGGACACGTCGCCGCAGGTTCATAATCGCGCCGTGGACCGCATGATGCAGGCGGGTGCGGTGCCGCTGACGGCGCAGCATTTCGTCTACGAGCTTCAGCAGGACTGGGCACGCACCGAGACCTATCAGGGCGTCGTCGACCTTCTCCGGCCGCACTCGACTTTCGGGCAGGTGCAGATCCCCTACGGCAAATGGGCGATCGGGAACCGCGCCGAGGGCACCTCTCAGTCCAGGCAGTAACGATGGCCGCGGATGAACCCCCGGCACCGCCGCAGCGCAGATTATTCCGAGAGGCAGGACCAGTGAGCAATCCGATCATCGACGCCATCGAGCGGCGCAACACGATCAACCTGTTCGATCCTTCGGGCCGCATCGGCGACGAGGTGATCGCGGAGCTGGTCTCCCTGGCGACGAGAGCGCCCACCTCGTTCAATCTTCAGAACTGGCGCTTCATCGCCGCCCGCACGCCAGAGGCGAAGGCGCGGCTGCGCGCGGTGGCCTGGAACCAGGCCAAGGTGGAGGAGGCGGCGGTGACCTTCGTCGTCTGCGGCCAGGTGACGGATGAGTCCGTAGTCGCGGAGCGGCTCGCCCCCGTCGTGGACGCAGGGATCATGCCGGCCGCTATGGTTCCCGGCTGGGAGGCCGCGGCCAGGACACTGTACTCCGGGCAGCCCGGGCGACAGCGCGACGAGGCGATCCGGACGGCGACGTTCGGGGCGGCGACGCTGATCCACGCGGCCACTGCCTTGGGGCTGGGCACGGCGCCGATGATCGGTTTCGAGCCGGAAGGCGTCATCCGTGAGTTCGGCCTCCGGATGGACGAGATCCCGGTGATGCTGCTGGCCGTCGGGATCGCCAGGCCGGAGAATTGGCCACAGAAGCCGCGTCGGCCGCTCTCGCAGGTGCTGGAACTCGTCTGAATTCCGGAGCTTCGGGAGAGTCGCCCCGTTCGCTCAAGACCCTCAGGAGACCAGACCATGCGTGCGTCACGCAGCGCCCCTCCGACCGCGACGGCCTCGCCGCCTTCCGGGTCCGGCTCATCGCGCCGGGCAGTCCTGCGGACCGGGGCAGGGATCGCCGCAGCGATGCTGAGCCCTCCCGCAGGGCGGCGCGCGGGCGCCACGCCGATCCCAGCACGGGCGTTGCAGCGTTACGAAGTGGAATGGAGCGCCGACCGCCTCGACACGCTACGCCAGAGGATTAAGTCGTTCAGCTTCCCGCGCCCGGTGCCCGGCTCCGCCTGGAGCTACGGCATGGATGCGGACTACCTGCGCGCGCTGATCGACCACTGGTCGGACCGCTTCGACATGGAGGGCGCGGCACGGACGCTCAATCGCTTTCCACAGTTCACGACCCGGATCGAAGACCTGGACATCCACTTCATCCATGTCATCAGGGAGGCCGGTCCCAACAAGGCGCGCCTTCCTCTGCTCCTCACGCATGGCTGGCCGGGCTCGGTCTTCGAGTTCTGGCAGGTCATCGAGCCGCTCGCCTTTCCATCCCGGTTCGGAGCGGTGTCGGACATCGCTTTCGATCTCGTCATCCCATCCCTCCCCGGCTTCGGCTCGTCCGGCAAGCCGATCCGCCCAATCGGGGCGCGCACCACGGCGCGTCTCTGGGACAGGTTGATGCGGGAGCAGCTGGACCACGGGAGCTACTATGCTCAGGGCGGCGATTGGGGAGCGGGTGTAACGGGGTGGCTCGCGATCGATTTTCCGCACTCCGTGAAGGCCATTCACCTCAATCTCATGATCGCGGCCCCGCAGGTACCGGCCCTGACCGAGGCGGAGAGGCGCTTTCAGGCGGACGCGGAGGAGGATGAGCGGCGCTGGGGTGCCTACTATCAGCTGCAGGCGACCGAACCGCAGTCACTGGCCTACGCAATGACCGACAACCCCGTGGCGCAGGCGGCATGGCTGATCCAGCGCTTCTACGGGTGGTCCGATCGGCGGACCCGGCCTTTCGATCAGGTCTTCTCGATGGACCAGCTGCTCACCAATGCCATGATCTACGTCATGAACGACGCATTTCAGACCTCGACATGGTTCTACACTGGGAGTGAGGAGGAGCGCGTCAAGCAGATGCCGGCGGGCTTGCGCGTCGAGGTTCCGACCGGCTTCGCGGCCTATGCTGGGGACGCGCGCTCGCCTAATCCGCCGCGTAGCTTCGTCGAGCAGGGCTACAACTTGCGGCACTGGTCGGAAATACCGCAGGGCGGCCACTTTGCAGCCATGGAGGTTCCCGATCTCTACATTCGGAACTTGCGCGATTGGGCGGGAGCGCTGGACCTTTAATACCCGGCTCATGAAGTTCTGACTGACTGCAGGTATGGGTAGTTAGTCAGGGATGCGATGCGCCCTGTCTCCGCGGTGAGTTGGTTCCAGGCCTGACAGCAGCCGTCGATGATGCTGTCGAGGTCTGGGAAGAGGCGGAGCGAGAGGAAGCGCTCGCGGAGGTAGAGCCAGACACGCTCGACCGGGTTTAGTTCCGGCGCATAGGGCGGCAGGAAGACGAGGCTGATGTTGGCCGGTGTGGCGAGGTGGCCAGCGATGTGCCAGCCCGCACCATCCAGCAGCAGGGCGGCATGCACTTTCTCGGGCAGGGTGGCGCTGAACCGGTCGAGGAAGGCCTGCATCGCCGCCGTGCCCACCTCGGTAAGCACGAGGGCAAAGGCCTGGTCGGTGCCAGGGCGAACGGCGCCGAAGATCCAGGCGGACGCGTGCCGCTGGTCGATGATGCCGCTCGGGCGGATGCCACGCTCGTACCAGATGCGGGCGCCGCGCCCCTTCTGGCCCACGCGTGCCTCGTCCTGGCACCAGATTTGGACCTCAGTGTCGGGGTGGGTACGGGTGATCTCCTTCAGGGCCGCAGCGAGGCCCCTTTTTTGAACCGCTCCTGCGCCGCGCTGTCCGCCCTGGGATGACTGGGGCGGGTCTTTTGCCAGGATAGGTCGAGCGACTTCACCAGCCGCAGCATCCCGCTCTCGCGGTAGCTCACGCCGAAGCGCTCCTCCGCCACCCGGCACAGGTCCACGATGCGCCAGGACGACACACCATCCCTCTCCCGGTCGGGGCCGCGCAGCACGACCGCCTTGAAGGCGGCCTGCTGCCCTTCGGTCATGCGCGTCGGGCGCCCCGAGCGGGGCTGATCACGGAGGCCCGCCACACCCTCGGCATTGAAGCGGATCACCCAATCCCTGAGCGTCTGCCGATCCATCCCCGCAGCCCGGGCCGCCGCCTCCCGGCTCATGCCGTCCAGCACATTCGCCAAGGCCATCAGCCGGGCCGCCACTCGCCCGTCGCGCTCGCGCCGGGCCAGACGGCGCAACTCCGCCGCCTCCATATCGGTCCGGATCGCCACCGCCGTGCCCATCCCGTCCCCTCCGGCACCTCGGAGAACACCGAATCACACCATGCCGTGCAGCACCTCACACGAATGAGTCAGCAGTTCGTGCGCTGGGTATAAGCGCGCAGTACTGAGCCGGGAAATTGGGGCCGCCGTGCCACTCCGTGTGGGATGCGGGAGGTCTGCCCGTTGCGTATCAGTGGAGGACACGCACTCACGCAGCCATCGCTCGCTTGCAGACTAGCGGCCGATACTCGGACAGACGACCCAAACGCACGGCGGTCTGTCCGCTTCTAGACAGCCGGGGAAAGGATGCGAAGGACCGGAATGGGTGCAAAGCGGCAGTCCAGGCCGCTCACCGACTGGCCGGCATCGCCCTCGACCTTCGCCACCCCCGCCTTGTCATGGTGCTGGAGGGCATCGCCCGCAGTATCGGCACTTGCCCCCGCAAGAAGGCCGCCGCCGGGCCCGAGGTCTTCCGCCTCCTGCTCGCCACCCGCCCCGCATCGGACACCCCGCTCGGGGCGCGGGATCGGGCGCTGCTGCTGCTCGGCTTTGGCGGCGCGCTTCACCGGAGCGAACTCGCCGGCCTGGCGCTGGGTGACGTCGAGATCGTTCCCGGGCGCGGGCTGCGCCTCGTCATCCTGCGCTCCAAAACCGACCACCGCGACGCGGGCCAGGAGGTCGCGGTCTGGGCCAACTCTGCTGAGGACGCCTTCTGCCCGGCCGCGGCACTCGAGGCTTAGCTTGCGGTCCGGCGCCGCGGGCCCGGCATTACTGGCGGCTCCTCGGACGCGGCGCTGCCGCTGCTTGTCGGGATGAAGCAAGGCGGGGCGCCTCACCGGGCAGGGACTGTCGGACAAGTTGGTGTGGCGGCTGGTGAAGGAGGCGGCGAGGGCGGCAAGGTTGGAGGGGTGGGAGCGCTTCTCCGGGCACTCGCTCCGGGCGGGGCTGGCCGCCGTCACCGGAGGCCGGGGCCGACCTCGCCCAGGCCATGTAACAGACCCGCTACCGCTCCGCTGACGTGACCCTCGGCTCCCTCCGCCCCGCCGACCTCTGGCGCAAAAACCCCACGCAGGAGATCTGGACGGCGAGCAAGCCCAGAGAAGTGGAGCGAAGCTGAGGTTCACCCCCCCTTTTCCGGAACAGGCGCGAGTTGTCCACTCCGCAGCGCCGTCATGAAGACTGCTGCGGCGTGACGGTCAGGACTGCGGAGGTTCACGCCGCATCAACCTCTGCCAAGCGCGTTTGATAGAGGCTGCCGTGCGCGACCTAGGTCGCGTCGCGATCTTCCCGTCGGCGCTCGGCGGCTGAAACGATGTCACGTGATTGCCGACGTGCCAATCCGCCGTCCTGCGTGCAAGAGGATGGTCATCGATGTCGTCGCCCGGCATCGGTGGCGGTTCCATCCCGGCAAGCAACGCGGAATGTGCGGCAGCCAGGATCGCGTTGCTTTCCTGATCTGGGATCAGGACGAACAGCAGCAACGAGCGGCCGGTGACAAGATAGGAGTGCCTGAGATCGAAGCTCTCCGGCTCGTTCAACTCAGGTCGATTGGTGTCCACCAGCATCAGCCAGTGCCGGCCGTCCATCGCCTCGGGCAGCGAGAACGGCACGGCATCGTGGTGGGCGTTCGCGACGATTAGCAAAGTCGCGTCGGCAGCCGGACGACGGATGCCGCTGGTCTGGGCCCGGCCGTCCAGCAGCATGCCGAAGCAGCGGGTGCCCGGGTCCTGCCAGTGCGTCGGCTCCATCGGCTGCCCCGCCGGCGTCAGCCAGGCAACGTCGCGCACACCAATGGCCTCGTTCCACTCGCCGGTGAAGAAGCGGCTGCGGCGCAGCACGGGGAACGACTGCCTAAGCGCGATCATTTTGCGCGTGAAAGCGGCTAATGCTTCGCCACTCTCGTCGATGCCGGGCCAATCTAGCCAGTTTAGCTCGTTGTCCTGGCAGTAAGTATTATTATTGCCATTCTGAGTGCGGCCAATCTCGTCGCCGCCCAAAATCATCGGCGTGCCCTGCGAGAGCAACAGCATTGCCAGCATGTTACGCTTCTGCCGCTCGCGGAGCGTGGTGACCGCGGCATCGCTGGTGCGCCCCTCGGCACCATGATTCCAGGATAGGTTGTGCGAGTGGCCGTCGCGGTTGCCTTCGCCGTTAGCATCGTTGTGCTTGTGATCGTACGAGACCAGGTCGTTTAGCGTGAAGCCGTCATGCGCGGTCACGAAGTTCACACTGGCCCAGGGCTTGCGCCCACGGCGGTTGAACTTGTCGCCCGAGCCGGTGAGGCGCGTCGCAAGCTCCGCCGCCTGCCCCTCGTCGCCGCGCCAGAACGCGCGCACCGTGTCGCGGTAGCGATCGTTCCATTCCGCCCAACCGGGTGGGAAGCCGCCGACCTGATAGCCCCCGGGCCCGCAATCCCAGGGTTCGGCCAGCAACTTGACACGGGACAGCACCGGATCCTGCCGGCAGGAGTCAAGGAAGCCACCGCCCTCGTCGAAGCCATAGGGTTCACGCCCCAGGATCGTGGCAAGATCGAAGCGGAAGCCGTCCACCCGCATCTCCGTCGCCCAGTAGCGCAGACTGTCCGTGACCATCTGCAACACGCGGGGGTGGGAGAGATTGACGGTGTTTCCAGTGCCCGTGTCGTTGATGTAGTAGCGCGGCTTGTCCGGCAGCAGTCGGTAGTAGCTGGCGTTGTCGATGCCTTTGAAGGAAAGCGTCGGCCCGCGCTCATTGCCCTCGGCCGTGTGATTGTAGACGACGTCGAGGATTACCTCGAGTCCCGCCTCATGCATCCGCGCCACCATCTCCTTGAACTCCGGCGTGGCGTTGCCCGGGCTGCGGGCATAGCGGCGCGCCGGTGAGAAGAAGGAGATTGTATTGTAACCCCAGTAGTTGGTCAGGCCTTTCTGCAGCAGGAAGTCGTCGTTAATGAAAGTATGCACCGGCAACAGCTCGACCGAGGTGATGCCGAGACCGCGTAGGTAGGCGATTGCCTCAGGCGAGGCCATTCCGGCATAGGTCCCGCGTATCGATTCGGGCAGATCCGGGTGGCGCTGCGTAAAGCCCTTGACGTGCGCCTCGTAGATGATTGTGCGGTCCCAAGGGACGTCCGGCGAACGGTCGCGACCCCAGGTGAAGGCGGGATCGATCACCCGACACTTTGGCATCAGCCGCGCGCTGTCGCGGGTGTCAAAGGTCAGGTCATCGCCGCTCTCCAGCTTGTAGCCGAAGACCTCGGGGGCCCAGGTCAGGTCTCCCACCACTGTATGGGCGTAAGGATCAAGCAGTAGCTTGTTGGGGTTGAAGCGGTGTCCCGCGAGCGGCTCGTAGGGACCGTGCACGCGGTACCCGTAGATCGTGCCCGGGCGGGCATCGGGCAGGTAGCCGTGCCAGACCTCGTCCGAGTACTCCGGAAGTTCAATCCGTTCCAGTTCCTGGTTGCCCGCCTCATCGAACAGGCAGAGCTCGACCTTGGTGGCATGTGCGGAGAACAGCGCGAAGTTGACACCTGTCCCGTCCCAGGTCGCACCGAGCGGAAAGGGCTGCCCTTCCCTGATTCGCGCGCGCCGCATCACCTGCGGCGCAAGCGTCCCGATGCGTCCGTCCATTGCCGTTCATACCTTAGAGGAGCCTCCTTAACAGAGGAGGTCTCCCTTTGTTTCCATATGATCACCCAAGTCCGTCCGTTCGCTCATGAGTGCGGTGAAAATACTCGCGCACCCTCTCATCTCAGCGGAAGAAGAACCGGGGCAGTCACCTGATCCTGCTGGTTTTCACCATGTCTTCGATCCAGCAGGTCAGCATCCGGGTATAGGCTCGGCGATGCCGAGGGTCGCGCATCGCATGGGTGGCACCGAGGATGGTGCGGTGGCTGAGGGAAGTGACGTTCCGGAAGGCCGCCTGATAGGACGCGATCGCCTCGTGTGGGATCTGCTCGTCCTTCTCGGACGAGACCAACAGGACATCGCCCCGGAACGCCTCGCAGGCAGCCAGCGCGCGGTCACCTCCCCCGTCTTGCGGCTGCTCGCGGTAGTGGCGGACGACGTTCTTGTCCAGGCGGGCCTTGGGGGTGTCCCAGTGGCTATCCGGGTAGAGGGCGGGAACGCGAAGGGCAAGCCAGCGCACCGGCCGTAGCGTGGTCAGCAGCGCGGAGAGGTAGCCGCCGTAGCTCGTGCCGATAACGCCGATTCCCTCCTTGTGGACCAGGGGATGGGAGGCGAGGTGGTCATAGGCTGCGAGCACGTCGTCCAGGCCGTCCTGGCGGGTCACGTCGTCCTGGGACGCGTCGCTCCCCGCATGGCCGCGCAGGTCGAAGGTGAAGCAGACGCAGCCGAGACGGGTAAGCGCCTCGGCCTGGTCCAGGTCCTCTCCCTGATCGCCGCCCCAGCCATGCACGAACAGGAAGCCCGGCACGGGGATGTCCGGCTCCAGCAGCGTGCCCGTGACCCTCTGCCCGGCGACGCGAAGGACGACTTCGTCCTCCTCGATCGAGCCGGCCTCGCTCATCCCAGCCTCATGGCAAACTTCGTCATTGCCCCGACCGCGGGATCGTCGCCGATGTAGTAGACGGTCGCCCCCGCGGGCGGGACCACGCGGTCGTAGATCTCGACCGTGGAGCAACGCACGCTCTCCGTGTCCGGCTCCTGCCGGAAGGCGTCGAAAGCCGCGATTTCCGCGCCGCTCGCCCCACCAATCCGCCAGGACTGCTCCAGCACGCCGATGTGGCGCTTACCGTGAATGTCCCTACCCTCGATCACGTCGTAGTTGCGCCGGGTGAGGACCACGTCCGGGTAAGCGCGCCGCGCAGCCCGGTCGAAGCTGTTCGTGACCTCCACGGCCCTCGCGAGGGAGGGCGGCAGGTCACGGGCGAGGAGCGTGTCGAGGTCGCCCCGGACGACAAAGAGGTCGGACCCGCCGTACACCTCCCGTCCCTGGTGGTCCTTCGTCAGGTTCTGCTGCCCCCAGTAGCTGATCTTTTCACCGCGCAGCTGGGCGCTGCCAATGCTGTAGGTGATGACGTCGACGAGATCCTGCTCCAGCACGAGGCCGCAGCGGGCAAGGCTGTCCGGGTCTTCCAGGGCGAGAGCGGCAGCGAGCTCCGCCTCGTTCCGCACCACGGCCTGTCCCAACCCGGCCTTGCCGCACACATCCTTCAGCCGCGCGGGACCGTGGGTGAGCAGCAGGCGCCCGGCCTTGAAGGCATCGTTGCGCGTAAAGGCCGTGTAGCCGCGCAGAACGCAATCCGATGTCTCCTCGGCCATCCAGTGGGACCACTCGGGCGGGCATGCCGCGGCCGGGTCCACCAGCCCGTGGGCGATGGCCTTTGTTCCCACGAACATGGCGGGGACGATGCCGCCCAGGATCCGCGAAGGAGAGAGGGCGCCGAGGCCATGCCCCGGAGTTGCCTCGATCGTATCACCTGGAACGAGGAAGACGGGCCGATCTGCAGCTTGCGCCGCCTCGACGGCCGGGAGGAGCGGAAGACCCAGCAACCCGGCGATCCGCGTCAGCAGCACGTGGCGCGATGCGCGGTCGTGCTCGTTGGAGGTGTGTTCTCGCCCCTCCGCCAGGGGTGCCACCCCTTCGAGAGAAGGCCTTGCTGCAAGCGGCGTCGAGGCAGCCGGGAAGGACCCAACCTCCGAAAGGACGTCGTTGAGCATGATGCACCTGAGATGATGATGATGCTCTAACGTCGATTTCAGAACGCGGTTTGAGCTGCCTCAGGATTTCATGTCGACGACAAGCTTCACCTTATCAGGCCTCCGCGTGGCCGAAGTCGGAGGTCTCCCTTCCCGGCCCGGTTCGGGCACCCCGGCGCAACCCGGCCTGCACCCGATCGATCAGCTCGGTTCGCTTGTAAGGCTTGCCCAGCACCTCCAGGGCGACCGATTGCGGACCGTCGATCGACATCTCGTCGTTGTAGCCCGTGGTCAGGATCACGGGGGTGCCCGGTGAGCGCTCGCGCACCTGCTCGGCCAGCACCAGCCCGTTTGCCCCGCCGGGCATGATCACGTCCGAGAAGACGAGGTCGAAAGCATCGTCGGAGGCGGCCGCCTCGTCAAAGGCCTTGATCGCCTCCTCGGCGCTGTGCGCCACCACGACCCGGTACCCCGTCTCCACCAGGGCGTCGCGGGACATCTCTGCGATCTCGCGCCCATCATCCACGACCAGAATGAGGGGGACCCGGGTCGCAGTCTCGACGGCCTGGGCTTGGTAGCCGGTCGTGACGGTCCCCTCCGCCTCCTTTTCCGGCACATAGCGGGGGAAGAGCATCCGCACCGTGGTGCCTCGGCCGGGCTCGCTCTCGATCTCCAGTCGTCCACCGGACTGCTGCACGAAGCCATGCACCATGGCCAGCCCCAGCCCCGTGCCGTGCTGCGGACCCTTGGTGGTGAAGAAGGGCTCCGTCGCCCGGGCTTGCACATGGGGCGGCATGCCGACGCCCTCGTCGCTGACGCAGAGCAGGACGTAGTCGCCGGGCTCTAGGTGACGGGCTGCAGCGTCGCCGTTCAGGTGGATGGCCCGCGTGGTAACGGTAATGGCGCCGCCCTTGGGCGAGGCATCGCGGGCATTCACCACGACGTTCAGAAGGGCCATCTCCAAGTGGTTGGGGTCCACCTTCACCTGCGGCAGGCGGCGCTGGAGATTGAGGTGGAGATCCGCCTTCTCTCCGACGGAGGTGTCCAGCAACTCGGTAAAGGAGTTCACCAGCTCGGTCAGGTCGACGCCCTTGGGCTCCAGCCGGGTGCGCCTCGCGAAGGCCAGGAGCTGGCGGGTGAGCTTGGCGCCCCGGTCCGACGCGGACACGGCTGCTTCATGGAAACGCTCGAAAGCGCGGTCGTCGAATCGCCTGGCTTTCAGGCGCTCCAGGCTGCCGTCGATGATGTGGAGGATGTTGTTGAAGTCGTGCGCCAGCCCGGCGGTCAGCTGACCGATAGCCTCCATCTTCTGAGCCTGACGGAGGGACTGCTCGCTCTCCCGCCGTTTGGACACATCGAGCTGGCTGGCGAAGAAGAAGATCAGCTCGCCCTGCTTGTCGAAGACCGGCCCCATGAAGATGGCATTCCAGAATGGCGTGCCATCGCGGCGGTAGTTCAGGATCTCCAGCGCAGTGGGACGCTTTTCCTGGATAGCCTCGCGCAGCTGGCGGACATGGGCGGGGTCGGTTCCCGCGCCCTGGAGGAAGCGGCAGTTGCGCCCCACGACCTCGCTCTCCTCATAACCGGTCAGGTCGAGGAACGCATTGTTGGCGAAGGCAATAGGGCAGTCGTCCTCGCGGGGGTCGGCCAGGATCATCGGCATGCGCGTCATCTCGACAGCAGCGAAGAAGACGCTGCCGCGGTCGTCGAGCGTGGTATCCGTGATCTCGGCCTGCTTCCAGTGATGCAGGCCAGGGCGGCCCAGCGGCTCCAGGGCGCCCTGATCCATCGCGCCCTCTGCGGGAACGCCGGTGGAAAGTTCGGCCGGCTGTTCTGGTTCACTCATTCGACGGCCCCCGGCGTCAGGTCCAGCCCGCTGGAGGCCGGTGCGAAGATGTGGCCACAGATGGGTTAGAAGCCGGACAAGGTAAGAGGCCACCAAGCGACCCTGGCAGCCCCTCTCGGGCCATCGCTGAAGCGGCTGGTCCGGCGTGCTGGCTGCCGGCGCCCGTAGCGCCGGACTGCTCCAGGCTAGGGCCGGTTTCCATCCAGCGTCAGAGCTCGCTGGCGCACAGGCCGCGGTCGTCTTTCAACGTGGACGTCGTCCGGGTTCCCATGCGTGCCGCGCCCGAGTCGAGGGCGCCCCTCATCCTGCTGCCCCGCCTCCGAACCCGCCGCCGATACGCTCCGCCGCGATGCGCTCCCGCAGCCACGCCGCTGCGGGGCCGCAGGGCCGCTGCTTGTGCCAGACCAGCTCCAGGGCGACGGGCCAGTCCCCCCGGTCGAACTGCAGGTCGGGCGTGACGAGGTCCGGCGCTGCCGGAGAGGCGGCGATGACGTGGTCCGACACAAAGGCCCAGCCGACCCCGTGCTTCACCATCTCCAGGATGACCCAGTGGCTCTCCACCCACCAAACCTCGGCAGCGACCCGGAGCCGGCGCTTCTCCGGCCCGTCGCTGCGGGCGGCGACGAGGATCTGGCGGTGGCGCTTCAGCTCCTCCCACTCCACCCGCTCCTTCGCCAGCGGATGGTCGCGCCCGCAGACGAGTTTCAGGGGCACCCAGCCGATGGTCTGGAAGCCCAGCTCCGTCGGCAACGCCTCCTGCCGCCACATCACGCCAAGATCGGCCGTGCCGGACCGCACCATGCGGCTGACATCCTCCATCAGCGGGAAGAGCAGCTCCAGCTCCACGAAGGGGAAGCGCCGGGCGAAGTCGGCGAACAGGGCGCCGAGCGCGTGCTCGGGGTAGAGCTCGTCGATCGCCACGACGAGGCGGTTCTCCACCCGCTGCTCCAGGCTCCTCGCTAGGCCGATCAGGTGCTCTCGCCGGTCGAGGACCACGCGCGCCTCTAGCAGCAGGCGCTCCCCCGCCGGGGTGAGCACCGGGTTCCGCCCCGCCCGGCTGAACAGCTCCAGCCCCAGATCGGTCTCGAGGTTCGCCACCTGCGCGCTGACGGCCGATTGCGCCTTCCTGAGCCGACGTGCCACGCCCGAGAAGGATCCCACTTCCGCGGCTGCCATGAAGCCTTCGAACTGCTCCAGAGAGGCGGGAATCGATCTGGATTCCAGAAAAATTCTAAGTTGTTGATATAGGAATTCTAGATGGAAAACCTCGCCCATCGACGGTTTATCGAGAGTTCAGACCACGCGCACCACCCGCAACCGAATCCGTCGTGCCATCCTTTTGGACTGATCGGCCTTAGACCTCATTATCCTTCTGGGAAGCCTTGTCTTCGGCCTCGGCGCCGCCACCATGGGCATCGGCAGCGCCATGGCAGCCACGGGCTGGAACTACGCCTACAATCTCGGGTTCGACCGAGCGATGCAGCGCTGGGCCGGGTACACCCGGAAGAGCCTGGGCCTGCGCGTCGCGCATGCCTTGCTGTTCGAGGCCGGGTTGCTGGTGATCCTTCTGTCGCCGATCGCCTGGTATCTCAGCGTCACCCTGGTCCACGCCCTGATGATGGATCTCGCGATTGCCGCCTTCTACGTGGCCTACGCCTTTCTCTTCAACCTGGCCTAAGACCGCGCATTCTCCTTGGAGGCCTGGACGGCGGCCGAAGCAGTCACCTCCTGGATGGCCTGCACCGCTCCGCTCGTTCAACATCTGCGCCCTCCTTCGGGTGGAGTCCGACGATGTTAAGACGACCGAGGAGCCTTCGCACGGCGGCGTTGGTGCGGGTGCATCTTCCAATTAGGTCAAATGTATGAGGCTTGCTGATCTGTCTCATTCCAACTCAGAACCAGTTCTGAGAGGCTCTCTGCCCCAGAATTCAGGGCCGGCCTCCGTGCCATCGTCGCGAAAGCCGCAGATCGAGATCGTCGATTTCGACGAGGTAGTTCTCAACGCGCTCAAAAGGGTGCTGATCCGAGTAGCACCGGAGGACCAGCCCCAGGCGTTGCTTAAGCTCCGTGCAGAGCTTGCGCACTGCTTACTCCATGCACCGATATCGATCGGTGTCGTTGGCGGGGTAGCCTTTCGGGCAAGGCTGGCCACCGCGTTCGAACGGGCCATGCAGTCAATCTACAACGGCAGCTAAGCTCGTCTGCCAATAACCGGGCCAGCACTTGCGCCGACATTCGATACCAAATTGGCCAGGCGAATCGCCGCCCCGGCACCTAGGCCGGGGCGGATCCGGAACAGTACTAAGCTACCATGTGCCACGTAGGGCAAGGTGGTCGCGCGTGCCTCGCCGCGCGCCGAAGACGGCAACCCCAAGTCCGAGCAGCATCGTCAAGAATATCGAGAACGAGGCCACGGAAGCGCCCTTCGCCGCCACGTCCGCAGCCTGGCGGGCGCGCTGCTCGGCCTCCTGAAGAGATTGCCGGGCCTGCTGCTCGGCCTGGGTCACGCGCTGCTGCGCCTCCTGCGGGCTGAGGTTGTACTCGGCCGCAACCAGCGCGTTCAGCCGGTCCCGATCGCCGCCCGCCAGATTGCCGCCCGTCACCCAGCGCCCGACAAGCGTCGCGATCTCGGCCTTGCGCTGGTCCGAGGTCATGGTGGCAGGCGCGCTGCCCGCGCCGGCAAGTGCGTTCTGCGCCCGCTCGACGATGCGCTGCGCCGCGGACTGGGCGGCGTCGGTGCTGGTTCGATTGGCAACTTGTTCGCCCGCCGCGGAGGCGACGGAGCCGATGCCACTCGCGATGCCGCCGATCGCGCCCGTCACGCCATTCGCGGCGGTGGAGGCGACGCCCGCCACAAGATTGCCGAGCAGCACGGCAGAGATGAGGAAGGAGGCCGCCCACATGGCCATGCCGTGCAGGGTCGCGTCGGTGTTGCTAGCCGTGCCGGACAGGCGCGCCGCCGTGTAGCCGCCCACGCCGAGACCGATCAGGTTGGAGACGAGAAGCCAGATCCCCGCGCCGATGCCAAAGCTGGAGGCGTCCGGCGTGTCTCGCGCCGTCGCATCCACGAGGGTCGCGCCCACGGCGGCGCCGAGGACGTTGAGCATCAGGCCGATGGCCAGAGCCACAATGGCGCCGGCCAGGACCGCGCCCCAGGACACGCGGGGGAAGGGGGTGGCGGCCGCCGGTATGGCGGCGGTTCCGGCAGATCCCAGGCCTGGGTAGGTGGAGGACATCAAGTGTCTTTCGCTTGGGCCGCCCGTGGGCAGCTGCTGATAGCAGAACGGCCCGGCGAGGAGCCGGGCCGTGTTGGGTTGGCGGTGGAGCGGCCTACCGGCCCGCGGCGTCGCGGGCGCTGTCCTTCACGCTGCCGGCGGCATTCTGGACCTTGCCCTCTGCCTTCTGGGCCGCGCCCTCTGCCTGGGTCTTGGCATCGCCTGTCAGCTTGCCGAAGGCTTCCTTGACGGAGCCAACGGCCTGCTTGGCCACGCCTTCGATGCGGTCCTTGTCCACGTTCTCGTTCCTTCGATGAGGCCCCGGCCGCGATGGCCCGGATTGCGCCTCACCAACGGGGGTAATCAAGCCGGGTTTGCCGTGTATCCTAAGAAAATACACCGAGAGTGGTTGTTCTGCACCATCGATTTGGTGTGGGGAGACCTTGTGGGAGTTCGGGACCACCTCCTGTCAGGTGCCCAGGCCGCGCTCCCGAGCCCAGACGATCAGCTGCGCGCGAGACCCGACCTTCAGCCTACGGTACAGTCCGTTCACATGGTTCCGAACGGTGGTCGGGCTGATGCCGAGCTGTTCGGCGATAGCGCCGTCGTCCAGGCCGCGCGACACGAGACCCAGCACCTCCCTCGCCCGCGCCGGCAGCGTCGATAACGGGGCCGACAAGCTATCCTGGGGAGCCGTGGGCCCGGAACGGGCGAGATGGTCCAGCACCCGCGCCGTGATGGTCCCCGCATCCGTCATGGCCGCGGCCACGGCGGCCGCGATCTCGGCCCGCGTTCGCCCCCGCTCCGGGGCGCGGGGCACGACAAGGAGGATGCAGGGCTCGCCACCAAGCTCCACCGGCTCCGCCGACACGGCACAGGCCAGGGGGGCACCGTCCTGCACGTGCAGAAGGACTTCCTCGTCGGACAGGCAGGCCTCGTGCCGGAACTTCTTCGCCAGGGCATCCGCCACATCCGGATCGGCCCAGAGCGGCAACTCCTCGGCCGTGCGTCCCACCACATCCGCCTCCTTGCGGTTCGTACTCCGGCAGAAGGCATCATTGGCCAGCAGGATCCGGACCTCGTGGGCGGTGGCCAGAAGCGCCGGCACGGGAAGGGCGCGGAACGCCAGGGCAAAGCGCTCCTCGCTCTGTCGCAGGGCCCTCTCGGCATTCCTCCGGCCATCGAGGTCGGCGAAGGTGAACAGCATGCAGGCCGTGCTGCCGATCTCGATCGGCTGGCCGGCCAGCACGACGCACTTCTCCCGCCCGTCGGGCAACTGCAGCGTCGCCTCCATCTGCGGGATGGTCCGCCCCTCCCGCAGGCGCTCCACCGCCAGTTCCCGTCGGGCCGCGCCCTCCAGCACGTCCACGTCATAGGCCGAGCGTCCGACCACCTGGTCCTCCCGGAAGCCTGTCATCTCTAGGAAGCCCCGGTTAACCCGGATGTGCCGGAGGTCCGAGAGGCGCAGGATGAGGGCCGGGGCCGGGTTGGCGTTGAAGGCCCGCTCGAAGCGCTCCTCGGCATCGTAGCGCTCGGTCTCGTCGCGCAGGATCAGGACCAGCAGGTCGGGGCGTCCCGCCTCGTCGGCCAGCACCAGGCTGCGAATCCGGTGCGTCCAGCGCGCCTCGGCTTCACCCGCGGGTGCCACCTCGACCACCACGTCCTCGAAAGTGTCCCCGGCCATGACCCGCTCCAGCGGGTACTCGCCCTCCGGCAGGCGGTGGCGGTTGCGGTAGCGCAGCTCGAAGCGCTCGCGGTAACCGGCCGCGGTGCCGCCGAGATCGCCGAGTTCCGTCACGCCGTGCATGGCCAGCGCCGGCCCGTTGGCCCAGACCATGCGCCGGTCCGGCGCGATCAGGATCACCCCGTCACTGACCCCCGCGATGATCGAGCGGAGTTGCCGAGTATCGGCGTGGTGAGGCGGGGCAGGGGCGGTCATGGGCGATGAACGGCCGCCCCACCACAGGGTTGATGGGTCCGTCATCCGGGTGCGGCCGGGGCGTGAACGCCAGCCCGGGCGGCTAGCCCAGCCTGAAGGGCGCCAATCCTGACAACTTCCTTACTGCAACACGAATCCAACCCATCCTCTCGGCCGCGCGTTGCGGGCGCGCAATCCAGAGATCCTTCCATGCTCCCTGCCTCAGCGCCGTCCCAGACCATCGCCGAGGAGCCTCCGGCGCGCGTCACCCGGGGCCTGGACGCCCTCAACTTCCTACTGGCCGACGTTCGGGACGGGCTCGGGCCCTACCTCGCCATCTACCTTCTCGCGGTGCGCGGGCCGGAGCAGGGGTGGAACGAGGCGACGATCGGGCTCGTCATCAGCATCGCCGCGATTGCGGGGCTCGTCGCGCAGACCCCGGCCGGCGCGCTGATCGACCGCACCCGGCACAAGCGCGCGGTCGTCATCGCGGCGGCCCTAGCCGTAACGCTGAGCTGCGTGGTGCTGCCCTTCATCTCCGGCTTCTACACGGTGGCGGCCACGCAGTCCCTCGCCGGCATCGCGGGGGCGGTCTTCCCGCCGGCCCTGGCCGCGATCACGCTCGGGGTGGTCGGGCCGAAGGCCTTCTCCCGCCGCATCGGGCGGAACGAGGCCTTCAACCACGGCGGCAACGCGGCCTCAGCCGCCCTGGCCGCAGTGACGGCCTACGCCTTTGGGCCGGTGGTGGTGTTCTGGATCATGGCCGGGCTGGCCGTGGCGAGCATCGGGGCGATGCTGCTAATCCCCGCCCGGGCCATCAACGACGACGTGGCGCGGGGGCTGGATGAGGAAGGCGGCGGGGGTGACCGGCATGAGGAGCCATCGGCCTGGAAGGCCCTCCTCACCTGCCGGCCGCTGCTGATCTTCGCGGGGCTGATGGCCACCTTCCACCTGGCAAACGCGGCGATGCTGCCGACGGTGGGGCAGAAGCTCACGCTGGTGGTGGGCAAGGATTACGCGACCTCCCTGATCGCCGCCTGCATCGTGGCGGCGCAGTGCGTGATGGTGCCGGTCGCGATGCTGGTGGGCGCGCGGGCGGATCGCTGGGGGCGCAAGCCGATCTTCCTGGCGGCCTTTGGCGTGCTGGCCCTGCGCGGACTGCTCTACCCGCTCTCCGACCATCCTGCCTGGCTGCTGGGGGTCCAGATGCTGGACGGGGTGGGGGCCGGGATCTTCGGCGCGCTCTTCCCCGTGGTGGTGGCGGACCTGACGCGCGGGACGGGGCGGTTCAACATCAGCCAGGGCGCGGTGGCCACGGCGCAGGGCCTCGGCGCCGCGCTGAGCGCGAGCCTCGCCGGAGGCGTGATCGTCTGGGCCGGGTACTCGCCCGCCTTTCTCGTGCTGGGCGCGATCGCGGCGGCCGGGTTCCTCGGCTACCTCATCCTGATGCCGGAGACGCTTCCGGGCCAGGCCGGGGCCGGTGGATCGAGGCCGCCCACGGGTGCGGCGCTCCAGCCCTCAGCTTAGGCCGCAGCTATGTCCGGAACAGAGGGGCCCGCGCTCGCGGTCTGGCTGATCGCCGGGCTGGCCACGGCGGGTGTCATCCTGCGCCCCTTCCGCTGGCCCGAGGCGATCTGGGCCGTGGCAGGCGCGGCGGTGCTGGTGCTGACCGGCTTACTGTCGGCCGGGGCGGCCTGGCGCGGCGTGTTGCGGGGCACCGACGTTTACCTCTTCCTGCTGGGGATGATGCTGCTGGCGGAGGTGGCGCGCCGGGAAGGGCTGTTCGATTGGCTGGCAGTCTTCGCCGTGCGGGCCGCAGCTGGTTCGGGCACGCGCCTGCTGGCCGTGGTATACGGCGTGGGCATCCTGACCACGGGCTTCCTGAGCAACGATGCGACGGCGGTGGTCCTGACGCCCGCCGTGCTGGTCGCGGCGCGTGCGGCGCGCGCGAACCCGATGCCGCATCTCTACGCCTGCGCCCTCATGGCCAACGCCGCGTCCTTCCTGCTGCCGATCTCGAACCCGGCGAACCTCGTCGTGTTCGGCGAGCACATGCCGCCGCTCGGGGCATGGCTGCTGCGCTTCACCCTGCCCTCGGCCGCGGCGATCGCCGCGACCTTTCTGGCCCTGTGGCTGACCCAGCGGAATATCCTGGCCGCGCCCATTGCCCTGATGGTCCCGCCGGTCCAGCTACCGCGGAGTGGCTTGGTGGCGGGGATGGGGACCGGCGCGACGGTCGTGGTGATGCTTGGCGCCTCGGCCATTGGGGCCGATCTGGGCTGGCCGACCTTCCTGGCCGGAACCGGAACGGCGCTGGCCGTGGCCTTGGCCACGCGCCAGGGGATTGGGCCGCTTTTCGGCGGGCTCTCATGGGGAGTCCTGCCGCTGGTGGCCGGGCTCTTCGTCCTCGTCCAGGCGCTGGAGGCCACGGGCGCGGTGCGGATGCTGGCCGGACTGGTCCGGGATGGTGGCGCCGGCACGGCGCTGGCGGCCGGGGCGGCCGTCGCCTTCGGGACCAACGTCACGAACAACCTGCCGGCCGGGCTCCTGGCGGGGGCGGTCGTCCAGGCGGCAGGCGCGGGCGGGCTGCTGCCGGGCGCGGTCCTGATCGGGATCGACCTCGGGCCGAACCTTTCGGTCACCGGATCCCTGGCCACCATCCTGTGGATGTCGGCCATCCGGCGCGAAGGCTTGGCGGTCACCGACTGGCAGTTCCTCCGCCTGGGCGCGCTGGTCATGCCGCCGGCCCTGCTGCTCGCGCTGGGGGCGCTCGCGCTGCAGCCGTGATCGAGGTGGAATTCGGACGATTGCTTCCGACAGCGTCGGAACGCTGCGAAGATACCTGCCGTGGGCGCGAACTGCCTGTACTGGCCTCAAGTGCGCAGCCGCTCTAATCCTGATGGCTCATCAGATATGCCGGAGTTGTGGGTTGGCAGGTTCATAAGCCAGCAAACCCGACGATTGTGACAGGTATTCCTGCTCTACCCATTGCGCACGCCGATGGAGGATTATCGTGTCTAGGTTCCCGTTCAGGAGTGCTGGTTACCTCCGCTCTTGCTGGTCTGCCTGGTGGGTGCTTCCGCTCTACCGAGGGCGGATTGTCTGGATCGGACTTCCCTCCTACCGCTTTGGCCAGGTCCAGGGCGGCGGGTCCAAGTCGGGCGCGGTGGTTTCGCCGAGCTCCTTGTTCAGGCGCACCGCGGTGACCTCGCCCTCGCCCTGCAGGGCGTCGATCAGCGCCTCGTTGTGGCTGACCACCACGACCTGGCATCGGCGCGAGGCCCCCGCGAGGAGCCGCGCGAGGGGCGGCATCAGCGAGGGATGTAGGCTGGCCTCCGGCTCGTTCAGCACCATCAGTTCCGGCGGTCGCGGCGACAGCAGGGCGGCCACGAGCAGGAGGTAGCGCAGCGTGCCGTCGGAGAGCTCGGCCGGGCCCAGGGGGCGCAGCAGTCCGTGCTGGTGGAGGAGAAGGCCGCCGCGATCGCCCGGCCCGGCCTCCAGCCGCGCGCCGGGGAAGGCGTGCTCCACCGCCTCCTCCAGCGCCGCCCTGTCGCCGATCGCGGCGATGGTGGCGAGGGCGGCCGCGAGGTCGGCGCCGTCGCCGCCGAGCACCGGGGTGTAGGTCGGCACCTGCGGACGTCGCGCCGGCGCCTCCGGGTCGGTCCGCAGCGCGTCGTAGAAGCGCCAGTTCCGCAGGCGCTCGCGCGCCGCGAGAAGCTCCGCGCCGTCCGTCGGGTCGGCGCAGTGGGTGACCATGGAGTCGAAGGAGGACAGGTCCAGGGCCA
The DNA here is from genome assembly GCF_037040815.1 of Pararoseomonas sp. SCSIO 73927. Classification (NCBI taxonomy): domain Bacteria; kingdom Pseudomonadati; phylum Pseudomonadota; class Alphaproteobacteria; order Acetobacterales; family Acetobacteraceae; genus Pararoseomonas; species Pararoseomonas sp. SCSIO 73927. The sequence goes on along the minus strand of NZ_CP146232.1, from coordinate 599,855 downwards.
TGTCGCGCCATGTACCTTCCCGCGAGCGGCGCAGCCGCACATGCGGGCCTCGGCGCTCGGCGAAGACGTTGACGCGGCCGGGCAGCTCGCCTGTCCACATCGCCTCCAGCTTGATCGCGGGATCGAGCGGGAAGGGATGGAGCGGCACCGGCAGGCCCAGCTCGATGGAGTAACCGTACTCGTCGCCGGAGAAGCCGAGGCGGAGGCTGACCGGCCCCTTGCGGACCGTGCCCTGGACGGGGTAGAGCCCCGCGCGTACGCTTCGGCCGATCTCCTCGGGCCCGGCCCAGAGTGTCGAGGACAGCCCGCCCTCCGCGGCGAGCGCGGCGACAAGGCGGCCCTGCGCCGCCTCGGCCAGGAGGCGGAGCGAGCGGTAGAGACTCGTCTTGCCGCTGCCGTTCGCGCCCGTGACGACCGTCAGCGATCCTAGTGGCACGACGAGGTCACGGAGCGAGCGATAGCCGGAGACGGCAAGCGTGTTGATCAGCTTCAGCTTCCCTTTCAGCTGCAGGGACGACGATACCGCGAGATCAGCAATCCGAGGGAGCCCGCCTCTCACCAGCCACGCAGGCGCCAGCGTGGATGAGGGCGAGAACTTCTTGTGCCCCCCAGTAGCTCACATTAGTCCCACCAAACACGCAATGGCGTGGTCTGGCCGGGAGCGGCACTTCCGCTTCTGGGCAGGGTATTTGGGAAAGCTGCCGTTTGAAGAGGCGCCTTCCTGGCTGCCCTCGACCCTTCTCGAACCTTCAGTGTCCGAATAAAGGGATCACCATGAAAGGCAACGAGGTCCGGACAGCTGCCCGGGAAGGTCGCACGGCGCGACGGCTCTTCTCCGCTGCCCTCATGTCCGACACCAAGTGGCGGAAGCTGATTCGGCTCGTGCAGGACGGCCATCCCGATCTGCGCGAGGTGGTGGTCAAGTTCATCGATGTCGCCGAACCGCGGCGCTTGTGCTTCCCGTTCTGGCTCCACCCACCCCGCCCCTACGTCGATACCTACGATGCCGGGCCGTTCGCCTTGCGTGCCATTGAGTGGATGGAGTTCCCTCTCGATCTCACAGATCTCCTTCGCATGGCGGGCCGGTTCCCGCTGGAAGTCCAGGACGGGCGATCGACGATCACAGCCTATGCCTGTCCTGTTCGGAATGTCCGCTGACCACCCCCTCCCCGGCGCTTGCTGACGGCGGGGGGACCAGTGTCTTGCCCTGCCCGGAGTGGTTCCAAAGCCAGCCCAGGCGGCCGATCAGATCAGGCTGTCAGACGATCCTGAAGAGGTCGCCGGAGTCGAAATCCATACGGACGGCACCAGGGCCTGCGCTCTCAGACATTCCTGCGATGGCCGTGATCGCGGCATCCAGCCCATCCGAGGCGACGCTCTGGGCTCGGGCGAAGGTCAGGATCGAGACCTCCGGTGGCCCGAATTCGAACAGGAGGAGCAGGATCCGGGCAAACAGCCCGGGATCGGGGGTCGCGTAGGCGTCCGGCCCTGTCCGTCGGACGACCTTCCACAAGTTCTCCGTGTCCCTCGCGATCTTGTCCAGCGCCCCCTCGAGATGACGGGACAGGGCGGGATGTCCGATCGCGGCGTATAGCCTGGGCTCGTGGACGTCCTGCATGCGCACGTCCAGTTCGGCGACAATCCGGCCGGCCAGCCGCACCCGTTGCGTGGCGTCGAAGTTCTCCTCCCAGGACCATCCGGGCATACCCCGCTCCGCCATCCTCACCCACCACCCCGCCTCGCGCCGATCCGCATGATAGACAGCCGTTGATCGCCGCGCCTGACCTCACCCCACGATGCGGCTGCCCCGGGCCGAGGAGGCTAGGGCCGCCCCGGACCCATGACAGACTTTCGCGTCCTGCTGTATGCTCCCTTCCATGGCTTCGACTCGACACCTGTCGCAGGAGGAGTTCGATGCTTGCTTCGTTGCTCCCATGCGGGACGTGACCTCCACTGCCGATCCCCTGGTAGACATCTGGCCATACGTCGATGGCCTCGATCTGGACACTCTGGGCGTGCCGAGCGTCAACGACGTCCACTACGTCTACCGCGATGCCCTTGACCGGTTCGATCAGGTCCTGATCGGTACAGGACGCTTCAACACCCTTTTGGTGGTCGTGGTCGATCGCGAGCTGAAAGCGGTTCACGGCCACTGCCTGCTGGAGCTGGACAAGATTGGCATCCGACACGTACCCGATGTCGGCTGACCCCTCCCTCCGGCGCTAGCGGCTACGGCCAAGGCGCTACCGTGGCAGACGACCCGAAGCAGAGGTCCAGCAGCTCACCGTCGCGGAAGCGCGGTGATCAAATCGGATGCGAGAGTGCGATCCTCCTCGGGTGCGGCTTGGACGGCCGCACGCACCATCAACGCCGTCGAGGTGTCGTTTCGTGCTGCCTCTAGCACTGCGCGCCCAACCGCAGCCTGTCTTGATCGCAGGGATGGCTGAGAAGATTGATAGGTGCGGCCGGGCTGAAAGAGGAGATAGAACATCGTCAGCAGGAGGACCACGACGAGGAGGAGGGCGCAGAGGATCGCGAGCTTCATGCCCAATCCTATCACGAGTGGGCGTATCCACCGGCGTCCGCAAGGCGAGGCAAACTCCGCGGGATGCTGGAGTTCCACAAGCCACCTCACCCGGCGCTACTCTACTGGCGGAGGCAGCCGCGGCAGGCGACCCAAAGCGGTCATCAGGGTTCGAACGCCCGATTGGCATTCCGCCCTCGCTGGTCAGAGCAAGATGGGACCAGACGTCCGCCCACGTCTCAGAATTTCCGCTGCCAGTCTAGCAACCGGCAGTTCCTCCTGGGGGTGAAAGATCATGTCGCTTACGGGGAGGTGCGGGAAGCTGTTCTCAAGAACGCCGAGGTAAAAGTGCGTCTCCGGCTCCCCTCCACCGATGAAGTTCAGGCATTCCTCGATCTCTTGCTCCGTCAGGTCGGGCACCGCCGGGGGGCGTCCCAGGGCGGCCAACTCCGCGAACTCCCGGGGGCTCGTCCAGCCGTGGAGTTCAATGAAGGTGTTCCGGGTGTAGCCGGGCATGCCGGCCTCCGCGTCGATCTGCACGATGAGCGCATCGCAGTCCCGCCCAGCCTCGAGGTCATCGACGATCCGGTGGACCAAGCGTTCCAGCTCCGCAATCCGCTCCAATGGCGGAGAGGGCATCAGGGCCTCGATCCGTCCTTTCATGCAGCCTCCTGCAACAGTGTGCGAACCATCATCACGCCCGCCGTCCAACGCAGCCAACGGGAGATCCAAGCCTCCAGGAATGACCGCTGTCCACCCCCGGCGGCTATACGTTGCCTGGATGGCAATATTCGCTTACCGGTGGGCGGGATCGCCACGCGAGCTGCCGAGATGGGCGCAAAGCCGACCTGATCAGATGGACCGTCGCCCCTGGTGCACGGCCATTGCGGCGCGCGGCACCGCGCCTGAATGACTGGCGCCTGGCGGGGGAGAGCCGACCTTCGCGGCGGGACTGAGTCCGATGGCGCCTCGGGATAGCCGGGTAGGGGCGGCCGTGCTGGCTCGCCCTTACTAGTCCGGCTTCGTCTCGTTCTCCTCACCCGTCATCTGCCTCCGGACCTCGGCCGCGACGCGGTCGGCGGCGGCAAGTACCTCGTCGAGGTGGTGGATGTAGCGGCCCGTGACGGTGCCGGATGCGTGTCCGAGGAGGACGCCGATGGTGGCGTCGCTGTAGTTCAGGTCGGAGGCGGTGGAGGAGAAGCTGTGCCGCAGGGTGTGGAGCGTGACCTCGGCGCCGAGCCCGGCCCTCCTGGCGATCGGCGCCCAGGCCCCGGGCAGGCCGCCGTAGGGCGGGTCCGGCCGGCACCCGGGGAAGACGTATGCCTTGGCGCCCGCCTCGCCCCGGGCCGGGAGCGCGTCCAGCGCCGCCCGCCCGAGCGGCCGGACCGAGACCCCCTCCGACACCGCGAAGGACAGGATGCCCCCGAGCAGACCAACCGTCCGCGCCGCCGCCCCCTTGCCGCCCTCCACGATCGATTTGCCCCGCCGGCGCTCCGTCTTCTCCACCAGCGCCGTCTTGCCACCCGTCACGTCCCGAATGAAGCGGTTCACGTCCGCCAGCGTCAGGTCCGCCACCCTTGGGCTCCCGAGCAGGGGGAGGATGTGGCAGTTGATCCGGCTCCGGTCCGTGACCAACGTGCTGGCCTTCTTCGGCTTGCCGCCCTTCCCTAGGATGACGCCCTACTCGGCCGCCGCGAGATAGCGATCGCAGAGCTCCCTCACCGTCAGCGAGGCCCGCCGGGTCGCGCGCTCCTCCGCGGGGTCGCCGCCCTTGGCGACTTGGCCCAGGAGCTTCATCGCCTCCTTCCGGGCCTCGTCCGCCGTGAGCCGACCGTGAAAGCCGATGTTCGCCCGCCGGCTGCGCCCGGCCGAGCGGTACTGGACGAGGTACCCACGCCGGCCGGAGGGGTAGATCCGAACGCCGAAGCCCGGCAGCTCGTCACACCATATGAAGTACTCGGACGCACGGACCTCCGCCGTCTCGCCCGCCCGCTTCGTGAGCCTCGCTACCTGACCGCTCCGATCTCGCCCCTGGTCAGACGTCGGGCTGCCGGAAGCACCACGGAAGCAGCCGGAAGCAAACTGCAGCCATCTCGCGGAATCAGCAGCCAATATAAGACTAGGGATTTTCGATTATAGCAGCATTGTTTCCCACTCGAGCGACGAACGGCGACGTGCAGAAAGTAGCTTACGACTGCCCTCCGAAGGCAAAGGTCGTACGTTCGAATCGTATCGGGTCCGTTAGTTCTTCCATGTTTCTGGGTTGTTTCGCTGAAGGCTGGGTCAGATACCAGGGGCTGGCAGCGCTCACCCCTAAAGGGCAGCTATTTGAAGCTGCACGCCGAGCCGGACCTGCGCTGCCTTAGCTGCGGCTGTTCCGTTCTAATCTCATCCCGGCGTTCATGAACCAGGCTGCCAGAACGGCGCCCTGTGCCAGCAATCCCATTAGTAAGTTGGATCGACGCGTCCGGCGCGAACGCGTCAGAGGTACAGATCCGCCTCGCTCAACTTCCATCCTACCCCGCGCTGCCTGCGCTCCTACTTCGCATAATACACACGAGCCAGACCTGATCCGAATACTCGGCTGCATTTGAAATATTACGTGGACTTCTCTTTGACGGAGCACCAGACGGTCGGCATTGCCTTGCGAGCACGAAGTCGTCTTCGCGCGCTCCTGTGCTGCAAAGGACCCTGTACTTGCTCCCGACGCATGGAATCGAGACAACCCGCTCAGTCCTTACGACGCACGGAAGACTGGTCGTGGAGGACAGCGGAGGGGGCGGCAGGCCGCTGCTGCTGATCCACGGAAATTCGTCATGCCGCCAGGTCTTCGCTCGCCAGTTCCAGAGCGACCTGGCCGCACGATACCGCCTCATCGCCTTCGACCTGCCCGGACACGGCGCGTCCGACGACGCTCCTGACCCGTTCCGGACCTACTCGCTGCCGGGCCTCGCTGATTGCGCGGTCGAGATTTTGGAGCGCCTGCAAATCAGCGAAGCCGTCGTGCTCGGGTGGTCACTGGGCGGCCACGTCGCCATCGAGATGCTTTCCCGCTTCAAGGGCATGAAGGGCCTGATCCTCACCGGCACGCCTCCCATCCGACGCGGCGGCTTTGCGGAAGGCTTCGTCTCCGCGCCGGCCGACGGGTTCGCGGGGCGCCGACACCTGTCGGAAGCGGAGGTGGAGACATTCGCCGGGCTGATGTTCGGGACGCCGGTCGAGCCATTCCTGCGCGAGGCCATCAGCCGGGCGGACGGCCGCTGTCGCCAGGGCCTCTTCGAGGCCGCGCGGGCGGGGCTGGGCGTCGATCAACGGCTTGCGGTCGAGGGCAGCGCCCTGCCGATCGCTGTCATCAACGGAGAGGCGGATCCCCTGATCCGGCTCGCCTACCTGGACGGCGTTGCCTACGCCAACCTGTGGGATGGACGGTGTCATCGCCTGGACGGGGCAGGCCATGCGGCGTTCTGGCATGCGGCCGGCGCCTTTAACCCTCTCCTGAGCCGATTTCTTGCTGAACTGGAGCGCGGACGGCAGGTCTGAGCGGCGGGGCATCCTGAGATGGCGTGAGATCGAAGCGCCGCTCTTTCCAGCCCGGCGACGGTCGGGCCGGCGCAGAGGCGTTCAGAAGAGGATCTCCACCGAGGCGTCCAGGACATAGCCCGCGCCACGCCTGGTCCGGATCAGCTTCGGCGCGGAGGGATCAACCTCGATCCTGTGCCGCAGCCTCCTGACCTGCGCGTCAATCGTGCGGTCGTGCACGTCCTCATGCGCCCGGGTTGCCCGGATGAGCCGTGCACGGGAGAGCGGCCGGCCGGGCGCCTCGAGAAGCGCGCTCAACAACGCGTACTCCGCCATCGTCGTCTTCACGATCCGGCCCGCCGGATCCTTCAGCGTTCTGCTGCGAAGGTCGAGCTCCCACCCTTCGAAACGATAGCCGCCCCGGAAGGCGGGTGAGACGGATCGCCGGCCGATCTCCTGCCTTCGCAACGTCGCGCGGATGCGCGCCAGCAACTCGCGCGGGTTCAGCCGACCGCAGAGCACGTCGTCGGCGCCGAGCTCGATGTAGAGGATCCTCTCCGCCTCGGTGCAGCCCTCACTCACGACCAGGATGACGGGAACCGCCGACCGCGCCCTGATCTGCCGCAGGACGGCGATCCCGTCACCGGGCGTGAAGCGCAGCTTCGCAACCACCAGGCTGAACGTGTCCCGCTTCAGGTGACGTGCCAGATCCGCGTGGCCGACGCCGACGGCGGCGCATTGCCGGTCAGCCAGATAGCGGATGGAACCGGCGCGGGCCTCGGCATCGTCGTCCACGACCAGAACGCGCCTGGGATCGACGGAGGACGGGCTGACCATCTCCGACCAGCACGGCTCCGTCCTTGCGAGATGGTGCATTGAGCTCTGAACCTTCATCCCGGGGGAGGGGCGCGGGAAGCCGGAAGTCGCGATGCGGCCGTTGGCGATGCGGAGTGCGTCCCGTCGTCGCGACGCCTCCGTCGGGACCCGGCCGGTTCCGGGTCCCGAGGTGAGGGCGGCTAGAGGCCATGCGCCTGCCGCACCATCTCGGCGGCCCGCTCGCCGATGATGGCGCAGGGCGCCTGGGTGTTCCCGGTCGTCACGCGCGGCATGATCGAGGCGTCCGCCACCCGCAGGCCGTCCACGCCATAGACCCTGAGCGTGGCGTCCACGACCGACATCCCGTCCCGGCCCATCTTCGCCGTGCAGCTCTGGTGCCAGTAGGTGACAGCCGCGTCTCGAGCGTAGAGGTCGAGCGCCTCGTCCTCCAGCTCGCCCGGCATGACCTCCCCCCGCACGAAGGGGCGGAAGGCGCGTGCGTTGCCCAGGGCGCGGCAGAGCTCGATGCAGGCCCTGGCCGTCGTCACATCCGCCGGGTCGGACAGGAAGTTGGCGTCCACGACGGGGGCGGCCAGCGGGTCCGCGCTCCGCAGGCGCAGGCGGCCGCGGCTGGTGGGATGCGCGAGCCCCGCGAACATCGTCCATCCATGCACCGGCACGCCGCGCGCCGCCGTCCTCTCGCTCGGGACGGGAAACTCGACCTGGCAGAACAGCAGGTCCGGCGCGTCGAGATCGGGCCGGCTCTTCCAGTACATCGTGGCCTCGCTGCCGCTGTTCCTCGGGGCGATCGGCTCCTCGTACTCCCAGGTGCAGCCGAAGGAGACATGGTCCTGGAAGTTCCTTCCGACGCCGGGCAGGTGCTGCAGCACGGGAATCCCGAAGCGCTCCAGCTCCGCCCGATCGCCGATGCCGGACAGCATCAGCACCTTCGGCGTCTGGATCGCGCCCAGCGACAGCACGACCTCCGATCCGGCGCCGACCACCGTGACCTCTCCGCCGTGCAGGATCTCCACGCCGCTGGCCCGCCTGCCGTCGAACACGACGCGGCGTACCTGCGCACCGGTCAGCACGGTGAGGTTCGGCCGGTCCAGCCAGGGATGCAGATAGGCGCGGTACAGGGAGTTGCGCCGGCCGTTGCGGACCAGCATGTCGCTGATGGCCGCGCCACCGTCGCTCTCCATCATGCGGCCGTTCGGGCTCTCGAAGGAGGGGACCCCGATCTCGGCCGCGGCGTCCAGCATCGCGAGCGCGATCGGGCTCGGGTCGGATGCGGGCTGCACCCAGACCGGCCCGCCCGTTCCGCGGAACTGCGGGTCCGGTGCCCCCTGCCAGTCCTCGATGCGGCGGTAGATGCCGAGGACGTTCTCGTAGCCCCAGGCCGGATCACCGGCCTCCGCCGCGAAGAAATCCCAGTCGCTGCGGTGCCCCCGCGACCACACCATCACGTTGACGCTCGAGCCGCCGCCGAGGCCCTTGCCCATCGACAGCGACAGCGCGCGCCCGTTCAGGTGAGGGTTCGGCTCTGCCTGGAAGCCCCAATCGCGCTCGGTTCCGAGGTTGGTGGGCCACAGGGCGGGGTTCATGACGCAATCGGCCTCGTCGCTGCCGCCCGCCTCGAGCAGCAGCACCTGCGCTTCAGGGTTCTCCGCCAGGCGCCTTGCCACCACCGAGCCGGAGGACCCGGCCCCGCAGACGACGAAGTCGTAGTGGGGCCGCAGCCCGGCCGTGAGCCGCGCCTGGTTGTCGCGCGCCCGGCGGGAGAAGTCCTCGTCCTCGGTGATAGCGGCGTTGTTCATCGTCTTGATCTCCGTTCTGCGTTGATTGGCGGTGTTGGATCGGGGGGACACGACGAGGCGCACGCGCGTGAGATCACGCGGCGCCTGCGCTCGGGAGGACCGCTGAGATCCCGCCTGGGTGCGGCGGGGAGGCGCCTATCCGCGGACGGCTCGCCCGCGGCCGCCCTGTGCCGTCTTGCCCAAGTCAGCGCCTGTTGTGGGCGGCTTGCTCGATGACGCGGGCAACGGTGCTGGCCTGTGTCATGAAGAGGGCGTGGCTGGCCCTGACCTCGGTGGTGCTGGCGCCGATGCGCTGCGCCATGTGGCGGAGCATGCGATGGTCGAAGGCCTTGTCCTCGGTGGCGATGACGGCCCAGCTGGGGCGGGTGCGCCAGGCGGCCTACGTGAGCTTGGTAGAGAAGGCGGCCATGGCGATGGGAACCTGGGCGTCGCGCATGAAGGCGGCGTCGGCGTCGCTGGCATCGGCGGCGAAGCCGGGCTTGAAGTTCTCCGGCCGGATGAAGCCGAAGCCGTCGGGCTGGACGTCGATGACGAACTCGGGCGGCGTGGTGAAGCCGTTGTACTGCTGTGCGGTGGTCTCGCCGGCATCGGGCGATAGGGCGGACACGTAGACGAGGCCGGCGACCTTGGGGTGGTTGCCCGCTTCGGTGATCACGGTGCCGCCCCAGCTGTGGCCGACGAGAATGGTCGGCCCGTCCTGGCGGTCGAGGACGCGCCGGGTGGCGGCGACGTCGTCGGCCAGCGAGGTGAGGGGGTTCTGGACGATGCTGACGCGGTATCCGCGTGCGGTGAGCTGGTCGTGCACGCCGCGCCACCCGGAGCCGTCGGCGAAGGCCCCGTGGACGAGAACGACGTTGCGGACGGGCTGGGAAGACTGGGCCTGGGAAGGCTGGGCTTGGGAGGGCTGTCCCTGGACGGAGGCGGCGGCGATGGTTGCGACGGCGGCGGCGGCAAGGTCACGACGGGTCGGGTTCATGATTGGCTCCTTTTTGCAATTGCAGTAAGGTTTACCGCAATAAATAACACTTAGGACCGGTACTCCAGCCTGTCTAGCTTAACATTATCACGATATTGTTTTCGAGGGTCTGGGATCCGTTGCAAGGGTTCCACCGCGACATCCAGACATCGCGGGGCACTGCTGCGCGGTGACGATCCGCACGAGGTGACGAGAGCTGAGGAACCCACCCGTTGGTGATCGCCCGACGAACAACGCGCCCAACATATCTGGCAGCTGCAGCAAGGAAAGGGCGTACCGCGCAGCTGTTGCAGCCGTAACCGGAAAGGCGGCATCGGACATCCGGCCGTGAGGCGGCAAGGCGATACCTGCTTGATCGCTGTCTCGCTCTTCACAGGGAATCTGCTCATGTCGATTCGGAATCACCGGCCGCGGGACGCCGCCACAGGCCGGCGCTCTCCCGTCGCGGTTGATCGGCCTGTCTCGCGGCTGCTGCGCATTGCCGAAGGAGTTGGCCACTCGCTGGCGCGCTGGAACGAGCGGCGCAACGCGGAGGCGGAACTCGCCTCCATGAGCGACCGCATGCTCGCCGATATCGGCATGGCGCGATGCGAAGTGACCCGCGCCGTGCGCCGAGGCCGGGGCGAGTGACAGCCGAGCGTGCGACCCCGCCACCACGGGACGCGACATCGGGAGCCTCTCGGGGCGGCCGGAGATGCGCTGGACGACATGCCGCGACACGGGGCTCTGCACGCCGGCGCGACCATCCCGCCCACCGCCAGTATTTGGTCTGTCTATGACAATTGCAGCCATGGAACGGGCATCCTGCAACAGGGCGGTAATACGGCCCCTGTAAGCGGCGCCCTCCGTCTGGCCTCCGGTGCCGGCTTTGCGTCTCGCGGGGCGCCGCCCCGTTGTAACGAGGGAGACGAGGTCGGTCCGGGCTATTTCCCAGGGCCCGCGGCAGGGACGGAACAGCGTGACCGGGAGCCAAGCCGATGTTGCAGATATCCGGAAGTCAGCTCGCTGATCCCGGAGCCGTGTCCTGGTTCCAGAGGATCCTCGTGGTGGATGACGACCCCGACATGCGCCGCATGATCGTGGAGTTCCTGTGCAGCAATGGCCTGCGCGCAACGGGCACGGTCGAGCGGCCGGCGCTGGAACGCGAGCTCGCGCGCGACGACCTGGCGCTGGTGGTGCTGGACCTCAGGCTCGGTGCGCGGAGCGGCCTCGACCTCCTGCGCGAGATCCGCGCGGGCTCCGACCTTCCCGTGATCATCGTGACGGGCGAGCGGCGGGACGAGGTGGACCGCGTGATCGGCCTGGAACTCGGGGCCGACGACTACATCACCAAGCCCTTCAGCCCGCGTGAGCTGCTCGCGCGCATCCGGGCGGTGTTGCGCCGCCAGGCGGTGCAACCGAAGCCGCGCCGCGAGGCCTTGCGGCACCGCTTCGAGGGCTGGGCGCTGGACCGCCGCCTGCGGCGGCTGACCGCACCCGACGGCACCGAGGCGCGCCTCACCAAGGGGGAGTTCGCCCTGCTCTGCGCCTTTCTCGATGCGCCCGGCCGGCCTCTCTCGCGCGAGCACCTGTTGCAGGCGACCCGCATGCATGAGGACGTGTTCGACCGGAGCATCGACGTGCAGGTGCTACGGCTGCGGCGCAAGCTCGACGCCGGCCGCCCGGTGAGCATGATCCGCACCGAGCGAGGCGTCGGCTACGTCTTCGACGTGCCCGTCGAGCGCGTGTAGTGCGGCACTGGGTCGGGGCGGGCGCCACCGCCTGGACACTGGCCGGATCGCTCCTCGCGGCCTCGCTGCTCGCCGGCGCCGCACTCCTTCCCGGCCCGACCGGGGTGGGGGATATGCTGCCGCGCACCGCTCCCGCGCCGGCACAAGGCGAGCACCCGATCGGTCTCCTGCCGATGGCGCCAATGGTCGATGAGCGCCGGCGTGCCCTCGGCGAGCGGCTCTTCACCGATCCCCGCCTGTCCGGCGACGGCTCGCGCTCCTGCGCCTCCTGCCACGACCTGCGGACCAACGGAGCGACCGCGAACCGGCGCGACCTCGGCCTCGACGGGCAGGACCTGCCTCTGAACACCGCCACCGTCTTCAACGCCGCGCTCAGCTTCCGCCTGGGCTGGGAAGGGGACGTGCGCAGCCTGGAGGCGCATACCGAAGCCCTGCTGCAGAACCCCGCCATCATGGGCGCGAACCTCGACGTCGTCCTGCGCCGTCTCGCCGCCGATCCGCCCGTCGCTAGCGCGTTCCGGAGCGCTTACGGCCGCCCCGCGGACAAGGAGGCGCTGCTCGATGCGCTTGTCAGCTTCCAGCGCGGCCTGGTCACGCCGGGCAGCCGCTTCGACAGGTGGATGGCCGGCGAGACCTCGGCGATCACGCCGGAGGAGCGGGCGGGCTACGACCTCTTCCGGCGCATCGGCTGCGCGGCCTGCCACCAGGGCGCGAATATCGGCGGCAACCTCTTCCAGAGGCACGGGATCTTCCACGCGCTGGCCGCGCCCGAGCCGCGGATCCTGCGGGTGCCCAGCCTGCGCAACGTCGCCGTGACGGCGCCCTACTTCCATGACGGCGGCGCGGCCACGCTCGGGGAAGCGGTGCGCGGCATGGGCCTGGCCCAGCTCAACCTGGTTCTCGACAACGGCCAAGTCGCGTCCATCGTCGCCTTCCTTCATACTCTGACGGGTGAGTACCGCGGCGCCCCGCTCACTGCGCCGCCATGAGGGCCGGCATCCCTTCCGGGGTGGCAGCCGCGCTGCTCCTCCTCACCTGGCTCCTCCTGCGCGGCTTCGGCGTCGACACCCGCCCGTTCGACGCGGCGCTGGAGCGGCTGGACGAGATCGAGCTGGCGGAGAGAACGATCGGGCGCGACCTCCTCTCCGCGCGCGCGGGGCTGCTGCGCGACTACGATCCGCTGGTCCGGGCCGAACGCCGGGTTGAGCGGGCGATCGCGCAGCTGCGCGGCCTCGTGGCACCGGAGCAGGTGGAGCGGCTCGAGGCCTGGCGCGCGGGGCAGGAGACGCTGGTCGAGGCCATCAAGAGCTCCAACGCGCTGCTGCAGAACTCGCTGGCGCAGTTCGGGCGCCTGACGATCCAGCTCACCGCCGCGCCTGATGGCGGTGGGTCCCTGGCTGAGGCGGGCCGGCTGGGGGCGGCGGTGCTGCAGCTGACGCTCGACACCTCGGCGCCGGCGGTGGAGGAGGTGAAGCGCGGCCTGGCGGAGGTGCACCGGCACGCCCCGCCGGAGCGGGAAGGCGAGCCGGTCGCGGCACTGCTGGCGCATGGCTGGCTGCTGCACGAGCTGCTGCCGCAGGTGGACGAGCTTCTGCGCGCGCTCCAGGCCAGCACGAGCGGCCCGGCCAGGGAGGCGATCGTCGCCGCGGTGCAGCTCCGGCGCGCGGCCGCCGAAGCCGCGGCGCGGCACTACCGCCTGCTGCTCTACGCCAGCGCGGTGCTGCTGCTCGCCGGCGCGCTGCTGCTCGGCATCCGCCTGCGCGCCCGATCCCTGGCGGCAAGGCGCCACGCGGCCTTCGAGCACATGCTGGCCCGCCTCTCGGCGCAGTTGATCGGCACCAGGCCGGGCGAGGCGCACGCCGTCCTCGACCGGGCGCTGGAGGAGATCGCCCGCCGCCTCGGCGCCCAGCGCGCTTACCTCCTGATCGCGGACCAGCGCGGACAGCCGCATCTCTGGGCCGCCGACCGCGCCGCGCCGCCGCATGGCTGGGCCGAGGCCGTGCTGGAACTGGCCGGCCGCCACCTGCCTTCAGCGGAGGGAACGCTCCGCCTGGGTCCCGGGCATCCCGGCCTTCGGGACGTGCCCGGCGGGCTGCACGCCTGGTTGGCCGCGGTGCGCCGGACGGAAGACAGAGTCGTGGCCCTGCTCGGCTGTGATCTGACGCGCCGCGGCCGCGTGCCGTCCCGGCAGGAGCTCGCCTCGCTCGGCCTCGCGCTCGACGCGGTGCTCAACCTCGTCACCCGGAGTGGCCTGGAGGCGGAGCGGGCCCGCCTGGCCGCACGGCAGGCCCAGTCCCGGCAGATGGAGATGCTCGGCGCCTTCGCCAGCGGCATCGCGCACAACATCAACAACATCATCGGCGCCATTCTCGGCTTTGCCGAGATGGCGCAGGCGGACCCCTCGGCCGCGCGCATCGCCGACATCCGGCGCGCCGCGGAGCGGGCCCGCGACCTGGCCTCCGACATCCTCGCCTTCGGCGGGCCGCAGCCGAGGCCGCAGGGCGAGGTGGAGGTCTGCGCGCTGCTGGCGGAGACGGAGGCGCTGCTGCGCGCCATGCTCCCGCCCCATCTGCACTTGGCCTTCGGGCCGCCCCCGGCCGGAGCCATGGTGCGTGGCGACGCGACGCGGCTGCAGCAGGTCATCCTGAACCTCTGCCGCAACGCCGCGCAGGCGATGGCCGGCGCGGGCGAGGTTGCGCTGGAGATGGAGTTGCGCACCCTGCGCGCGAGGCGCTCGCTCCGGCTCGGCGAGCTACGGCCCGACCACTACATCCTCATCCACGTGCGCGACACCGGGCCGGGCATGGACGCGACGACGCTCGGCCGCATCTTCGAGCCGTTCTTCACCACCCGGCAGGGAGGGCACGGCCTGGGCCTCGCGACCGTGCAGGAGATCGTGCTGGCACATGGCGGCGCGATGGAGGTGTGGAGCAGCCCGGGGCAGGGAAGCCGATTCGAGGTGTGGCTGCCGCGCGCGACCGCGGTGGAGGCCGCACGATGCGAGGTCCCGAGGGGCGGTGGGGAGGTCGTTCTGCTGCTGCACGACGACGACCACCTGCCGTACGAGGAGGAGCTGCTCGCGGCACTCGGCTACGAGCCGCAGGGCTTCACCGGGGTCGCAGCGGCACTCGCCGCGCTCCGCGCCGACCCCGGCCGGTTCGACGCGGCGCTGCTGCCGCGAGGGAGCCCGGAACTCGCCAGGGCAGTGCGCCGGGCCGCGCCGGCGCTGCCGGTCCTTCTCGCGTCGCCAGCGCCGGGGGCGGGCTCCGGCCGTATCGACTGGCCGCTGGCGGCGGAGGAGCTCGCATCCGCCCTGCGGAAGCGCCTGCCGCGGCCGGGCGTACGGCCGGAGGTGGTGCCGGGGCCGATCAGCGGATGAGGAGGCGCGAAGGCGAGGGGCCGGCGCTGGAGCAGCACGAGCAGTGCCGAACCGGAGGAAGCCCAGGCCTTCGCACAGGCCCGCGGTACCGCCCTTGCCGGCGCGCTCGCGACCTCTGCTCCCATGCCCCCGTCCGGCCGGGTGGGACCTGCGCTCTAGGACGGCGCGACACTCCACTCATCCCCGGTGCTGTAGATCGTGTCACGGAGGTCCCTGAGGTCGTGGTTCAGCTTGCCCAGCTGTGCGGGCGACTTCCCGGAGACCTCCAGGAGCGCCTCCGCGAGGCACCCGGCCCGGGCTCTCAGGGCCCGGCCCTGGGGGGTGAGGCCGACGACGACCTGCCGTTCATTCTCCGGGTTCCGGGTCCGGCGCACGAGCCCTGCGGACTCCAGGCGCTTGAGAAGGGGCGTCAGGGTGCTCGATTCCAGCGCCAGCCGGTCCGCGATCCCGCCGACCGTCTGGCCGTCCTCCCGCCACAGGACGTTGAGCACGAGGTACTGCGGGTAGGTCAGGCCTAGCTTGTCGAGCAGGGGCTTGTAGACGCGCTGGATGGCCATGCCGGCCGAGTAGATGGCGTAGCAGAGTTGATCGTCCAGGGGCACGGGCCCCTTCGGGGAGTTCGTCATGGCAGGCTCCTTTGTCCTCATATGGGCCTTCCGTGCCCGCAAACAATATCGTGATAATTGTCTCCTGGGAAGGCCGGTTCCACCGGTAGGGGTATCGTCGCGCTCGCGATGGGCGGCCGAGGAGATTTCATGCTGCGCAGCCTTCCCCCCATCCCGGCATGGTCCTCGGCGCTGATCGCGGCCCTTGTGGGATTTGGCGGCACCGTCGTGCTCGTCGTCCAGGCCATGCGGGTGCTGGGCGCTTCCACGGAGCAGACAGCCTCGGCCGTGACCGCCCTCTGCCTCGCCATTGCAACGGCCGGCGCGGTGCTGTCCTTCCGGTCGCGCATGCCGATCGTCCTGGCCTGGTCCACCCCCGGGGCGGCGCTGCTGGCGGCCTCGACACCGGGCCTGTCCTGGCCCGTCGCGGTCGGCGTGTTCCTATCGGCGGCGCTCATGATGATCGCGGTCGGCGCCGTGCCCGCGCTGGGGCGTTGGGCGGAGCGGATCCCGGCCACCATCGCCTCGGCCATGCTGGCCGGCGTGCTCCTGCCCTTCTGCCTGCAGCTCTTCAGGCTGGGGGCGACCCATCCGCTGCTGGTGGCCGCGCTCGTCGCCGTCTTCGTCGCGGCGCGCCGGCGCGTCCCGTTGCACGCCCTCCTGCTCGTGCTGGCGGCCGGCATGCTGATCGCGGTGCTGCGCGGCGACGTGGCGTCGCTTCCCCCGGGCGCGACGCTCGGCACCCTTCTGGCGACCGCGCCCGCCTTCGACGGGCAGGCGGTCCTCAGCCTCGGCCTGCCGCTCTTCCTGGTGACGCTCGCCTCGCAGAACCTGCCCGGGCTGGTGGTGCTGCGGGCCGCCGGCTACGCCCCGAAGCCCGGGCCGTTGCTGATGGGGACCGGCCTGGCCACGCTGCTGGCGGCGCCCTTCGGGGCCCACGGGGTCAACCTTGCCGCCATCACGGCGGCGATCTGCACGGGGCGGGACGCGCATCCCGACTCGGCGGCGCGATGGACCGTGGGCGTCCTCTACGCGGGGTTCTACCTGCTGCTGGCGGTCTTCTCGCCCGTGCTGGTGCGGTTCTTCCTGGCGCTGCCGCACGAGATCGTCGCGGTGCTCACGGGCCTGGCCCTCATCCCCGCGCTCACGGGCGCGATCGAGGCCATGGTGGCGCCGGGGGAGGACCGCGATCCGGCGATCCTCACCTTTCTCGCGACCAGTTCAGGTCTGTCGCTCTTTGGATTGGGGGCCGCGTTCTGGGGGCTGGTGGCCGGCTTCGCTGCACTGGCCGCTGGCGCCCTGCTGAAGCGGAGGTCGCCCGCGACAGCTGCGCCGGTGGGCGGGTCCGGGACTCGGACCACCCCATAGCCTGCCGGTGCCGGCCATCGTGGCGCTTGGCGGAATTTGAGTGGAACCAGCGGGCCTCGCCCCCTTCCTTCGGGCCATCGCCCTTCTTCGGGCATGGCGTTGCGCCGCCGGCGAGCCGTTTCTAGTCTGCGCGGATGGCGAGAGCGGACGGCACGGTAACCTACCCACCGCGGGACCGGGCGGTGTCCTACACCCCGGAAACCGCCGCCCAGGGCGTCCAGGGCGTGATCCGGGTGCTGGAGGGGCGCTGGAAGCTGGTGATCCTGTTCCAGCTCTTCGGCGGACAGGTGCGGCGCTTCTCCGATCTGGAGAGGGCCATTCCCGGCGTATCGCAGAAGATGCTGATCCAGCAGCTGCGTCAGCTCGAAGCCGACGGCGTCGTCGCGCGCATCGTCCACCATCAGGTGCCGCCGAAGGTGGAGTACTGCCTGACCGAGTGGGGACAGTCCCTGTGCCCGGCGCTGGACGCGCTGCTTGCCTGGGCGGAGGACGCACCTCCTGGGGTCCGCCCGCCCCCGTTGGGGTAGGACGGCCCGGCGGGACGCGCCGAGGCTGCCGAGAGAGGGAGGCGTTCAGCTCCGTCTGGCGGCCCTGTTCCGGCGGGCCGAGGAAACGGCTTCGGCCGGATCACCGGCCGGGAAGGGGGCTACGCTGTTCCACCCGGATCCGGCTGGTCCTCGCCGCATGTTCGATGGAAATGCAGAGCATATCCCATGCGCATTGGAAGGTTTGCCAACGCGGCGACACCTTCTGACAGCGGCTACGGCAGCCTTGCCACGCCGTGATGTCGAAGGAGATCTGCCCGTGGGCGAAGTGTCGATGCCCCTGACCCTCGTCACGGCCCTTATCGTCAGCGCGGCCCCGCTTGCCATCGCGGCGTGGCATCGCGCTCCGGATGCAGCGACGGCAAGCGTCCCCGGGACGGCGAACGGGCGTGCCGCGCCGAGAGGCGTCGGGGACCACCGCGCCGATCACGGCCTGAACAGCCGGGGATCGTAGGCCCGCTCGGGCGAGGGGCGACGGTCGGGGGCGCCTGCCATCTACCGCCCTCGCCTGGAGCGTCCAGCGGCGGCGACCGACGAACGCATC
Source organism: Pararoseomonas sp. SCSIO 73927 (assembly GCF_037040815.1). Taxonomy (NCBI): domain Bacteria; kingdom Pseudomonadati; phylum Pseudomonadota; class Alphaproteobacteria; order Acetobacterales; family Acetobacteraceae; genus Pararoseomonas; species Pararoseomonas sp. SCSIO 73927. The sequence goes on along the minus strand of NZ_CP146232.1, from coordinate 582,032 downwards.
TCCTAAAATCGGATGGCACGAGACGGCATGGACCTTTGCTGTCGTGCCACCTCGCGCATGGATGTGAGAGCACGATGGACACGAACCAAGTCAGCCCGGTCGGGAGCATTCCCACCCTGTCGGTCCGCGAACTCGAGGCCGACCCCCACGGAGTGTTCGGCCGGTACCGCCCGGTAACGCCGGTCATCGCGCGCGAGGGGGGAGGCCTGATCGTGCTGCGCGCGGCCGATGTGGAAGGACTGATGGGTGACAGCCGCGTCCGGCAGACGGAGGTCGAGTTGCCGCGGCAGCGGGGCGTGGCGGACGGGGCGCTGTTCGACATCTTCCTCAACGGCATGGTGACCTCGAACGGTCCCGAGCATCGCCGCCGCCGTGCCCCGTTCACCAGGACCTTCGCCGCCTCGCTCGTCACGGCCCTTCGCCCGGTCATCAGGAGCGAGGCGGAGGCGCTGATCGACAGGTGGAGGGGTGAGCGAGGCGCGGACCTCGTGCCGGGTTTCGCGGCGCTCCTTCCGGCGCGGGTGATCAGCCGCATGCTCGGGCTCCCCGAGGGGGACATCCCGTACTTCACCCGTCTGGTGTACAGCGTCTCGCGCTTCCTGAGCTTCACCTTCCGGCCGGACGAGCTCGAGGGCATCAAGGACGACGCCCGCGCGCTCTACGAGTACGTGGCGGTCCTGGTGGCGGGTGGCCGGGGTGTCGGCCGGAACGATGTCCTGTCCGGCCTTCTCGCCGCCGCGGCGGAGAGGGGCGAGCTGACACCTGTCGAGGTCATCGTGCAGATCGTGACCCTGATCATCGGCGGGACGGACACGACCCGCGTCGCCATGGCGTCGCAGGTCTCGCTGCTGCTGCTGCACCGGGCCCAGTGGGACGCCCTGTGCGCCGAGCCGGGCCTGGTCCGCAGCGCGGTTGCCGAGGGGTTGCGGTACGAGCCGAGCGTCGCCTCCGTCGGCCGCGTGACGCTGGAGGAGGTCGTCCTCGGCGGCACGGTCATCCCGGCGGGCCAGTACCTCACGCTGTCCACGCTCTCGGCGCTCCGCGACGAGGCGGTCTACGACCGGCCCGATCTGTTCGACATGCACCGCGCCGACCAGCGCCGGCCGCACATGGTGTTCGGCGGCGGTCCCCATCGGTGCCTCGGCGAGGCGCTGGCCCGGGCCGAGCTGGAGGAGAGCCTCTCCGCGCTGACCTCACGACTGCCGGGGTTGCGCCTGGCTGGCCCACCGGCCCGGGTGCAGGGGCACATGGGCATCCGTCGCTTGGACCATCTGCCGGTCGTCTGGTAAGCGCCGGCGCCCCGCGCCCGCGCTGCCGGCCCACGCGCGATATCCTGTGCCGTGAGCGGGGCGCAGCATCACGGGGCCGACCCGAGGGCGGAGGCCTCGGCCATCATCTCCTCCTCCCCGAGGGCAGCGCCCTGCGCCGCGAGCCGCTCGATCGCCTCCGGGCTCAGGCGCGCGCGCAGCACCGCGAGCAACCGGTCGTGGACCGCCTGCGAGCCGATGCTGCGCACGGTGCCCGACCGCGCATGGCCGGACCGGACATGGCCGTAGAGCCGCCCTGCCGTGGTCAGGTCGCCCTCAACCGCCGCGATCAGGGCCAGCCTCTCGAGGTTCGCGGCCACCTCGTGCGGCAGCCGCATGATCCGCGCGGCCGCCAGCCGCTCCGCGACGATCGGGCGCGCGCGGGCGATGTCGCCCACGACCAGGAGGTAGGACGCGACGGCCCCGGCGATGTGCTGCACCCAAGCGGAGCGGGCCTGTGCCGGCCCGAGCGAGGCCGGCGCACTCTGCGCGACCGCGATGGCCTCCTCCATCCGGCCCGCCGCGCAGTGGAGCTCGGCGATGCTGCCCAGCGTCAGGGCGACGTCGCGCGGGCTGCGAAGGCGCTGCGCGATGAGGAGCGCCTCCTCCAGGTCGGCCTGGGCCGCGGCGGGCTGGCCGTCGCGCAGGTGGGCCACGGCCCTGACCCGGAGGAGGGATATGAGGGCCTTGCTCTCCCGCCGCTCGCGGAGCACGCCTTCCGCCTCGCCGAGCAGGGGCCAGGCCTCGGGGAGGCGCCCTGCCACGATGTGCTGCCAGGCCTGCCGCCACAGCGCACGCCCGAGGTCGAGGCGGTGCCCGCTGGCGCGGAACAGCGCGGTTGCCTGCTGCGCGGCGTGGAGCGCCTGGGCGCCCCGGGGAGCGACCCATCCGCAGCGGCCGAGCCAGAGCCGGCCCGCCACCTCGGGCGGGGTCGTTCCGTCGATCCGGGAGATCGCCAGGTCGAACCAGTCGCGCAGCTCGCCCGTCAGCGACAGCTCGCCCCAGACGTGCTCGGTCAGGCTCGCCAGCTCGACGCCCAGCCGCTCGTCCCCGTCCGGCCCGAAGGCCCAGGCGAGGCCCGCCCGCAGGTTCTCGAGCTCCGGCGCGTAGAGCGCGAACCATTCCTCGTCGGGCATGAACGGCCAGTCCGCCTCGGCCCGTTCATAGGCTTTCACCAGCCACTGCCCCAGGCTGCGCCGCGCCTCGGCCAGTTCGGTGGCGGAGAGGCGCTCGGCGGCGTAGTAGCGCGTCGAGTCCAGCAGGCGGTAGCGCGCCTGCACCCCTGTCAGATCCGCCTGGACCAGCGACTTGTCCACCAGCGCGGCGATCAGGCCGCAGACGGCGTCCTCCCCGGCGGCGCACTCTGCCACGAAGGCGGCGGAGCCCGCGGTCCAGGTGCCGGCGAAGACGGAGAGCCGCAGCAGGAGCGCGCGCTCCAGCGGCTCGAGCAGGTCGAGGCTCCAGCCGATCGTGGCCCTGAGCGTCTGCTGCCGGGCCAGCGCCGTCCGCCGCCCCGCGGTGAGCAGCTCGAAGTGGCGCTCCAGCCTCTCGCGCAGTTCCGCCAGGGTCATGGCCTGCAGCGCCGGGGCGGCGAGCTCGATGGCGAGCGGAATACCGTCCAGGCGCTGGCAGATCCTGGTGATCTCGCCCGCATCGGCATCGCCCGGCGCGAAGTCGCCGAGCGCCGCGCGGGCGCGCTCGACGAAGAGCTCGCTGGCCGGGTAGTCCGCCAGCCGCGCGGCGGTGACCGCGAGCTCGGGCGGCGCCGCGCCCAGGGGCTGCAGCCGGTGCAGCCGCTCGCCCTCGGCGCGAAGCGGCTCGCGGCTGGTCGCCAGGATCACGATGCCGGGGCAGCCCCGCAGGATCGCCTCGGCGGCATCGGCGGCGGCGCGCAGCAGGTGCTCGCAGCTGTCGAGCACCAGCAGCCCGCGCCGGCCGGCCAGGGCGGCGAGCACGACGCGGAGCGCGTCGCCGCCGCCGACATCGACGCCGAGCGCGGCGGCGATGGTGGCGGCGACGAGGCGGTGATCCTCCACCGGCCCGAGATCCGCGAGCCAGTTCCCGTCAGGGTGGCAGCGCCGGATGCGGTCGGCGACGGCAAGGGCGAGCCGCGTCTTGCCCACGCCGCCGGCCCCCACGACCGTGACGAGCCGGGAGTCGTGGAGTGCGGACACCATCCGGTCGAGGTCGCCGTCGCGGCCGATGAGCTTCGTCAGCGGGCGGGGCAGGTCCCCCGGCCAGGGAGTGGCGCCCGCCGGCGCCGGCGTCTCCGCCCCGGATCGCACCCCCGGCTGCACCGGCGACGGGCGGGAGGGGACGGGGCGGGGCTGCTGCCCATCCTCGGCCGGCACCTCGGCGACGGGTGCGACGAAGCGGTACCCCCGCCCGGACAGGGTCGCGATGATGCCGCTGCCGAGAAGCCTGCGCAGGCCCGCGACATGGACGGTGATATTACCCTCCTCCACGACGCGGCCAGGCCAGACCAGGTCCATCAGCTCATCCTTGGAGACGACGCGGTCCCGCCGTTCCACCAGGGCGAGGAGGAGGTCGAAGGCCCGCCCGCGAATCGGCACCTCCCTCCCCTCGGCCACGAGGGCGCGGCGGTCCGGGACGAGGCGGTAGGGGCCGAAGGCGAAGGCTTTCACGGTCTTGGCCATTTCGACCCCATTTGGAAAGATTCACAATCCTTCACTCGCCGCGCCAAGTGGCGGCAGCCATCAATCCGAGGGAGGAACAACGACACTGGTCCGAACCTGGGCCGTCGTGTGCCGTCGTGTGCGACCGGCAATTCCTCCATGCGACGGCCGGCAAAGCCGAAGAGGGCGGAACGGTCAAGGGGACGGGATCGGCGACATGCTGCTGACCGGGAGCACCGTTCCCGCGAGGCCGGGTGACCGCCGCCTCGGCCATGCGCCCGACCATGGCACGGTGGCGGGCTGCGGCGTTACGCCACGCCGAACCATGGCAGGGCGAGGGCGCTCGACCTGCTGGCCGTGACGGCCCATGCCATCATGGGAATGTCACATGGGAATGGGCCTGAGGCATCCCGGGCACCTGGAGAATTTGGATGTTTTCGGCGCCATCACCAGGACGTTGCGGCGCTGAGGTGCGACCTTGCGACGGCAGGCGCCCGGCAGCGGGCGTGCCGAGCAGAGGATCCAGCGGTGCAGACCCGTCCTGATGGACGGGATCGTGCCGGGACGTCTCCGTCTCGTCCGGGCCCGGAGGCCGCCGCCGCCCCTGGCCTGAACCCACCGCCCACCCAGAAGGAAACCCAGTGATGACCACCACGCGACGCGACATCATCGCGGCCAGCACCGCCGTGGGCATGGCCGGTGCCGCGCAGGCACAGACGGCGAACCAGGCCACTTCGCCCCAGCCCGTCAGGAACGTCGTGCTGGTGCACGGCGCCTTCGCGGACGGCTCGGGCTGGCGCGGCGTCTATGATGAGCTGACCTCCCGCGGGTACCGCGTCAGCATCGTGCAGAACCCGCTCACCTCCCTGGCCGACGATGTCGCGGCCACGCGCCGGGTCTTGGAGAGGCAGGACGGCCCGACGGTCCTCGTCGGCCACTCCTACGGCGGCAGCGTCATCACCGAGGCGGGAGTTCATCCGAAGGTCGCCGGCCTCGTCTACGTCGCGGCGCTGGCGCCGGATGCGGGCGAGTCCACCGGGGGCCAGTTCGCCGAGATCCCCGCCCCGCCCGTCTTCGTCATCGAGACGCAGGCCGACGGGTTCGGCTTCGTGAACCTGGAGAAGTTCAAGGCCGGATTCGCCGCCGACACGAGCGATGCCGACGCGGCCTTCATGCGGGACTCGCAGGTGCCGATCAACATGGCGGCCTTCGGCAGCAAGCTCAGCCATGCCGCCTGGCGCACCAAGCCGAGCTGGGCCGTCGTGCCGAGGCAGGACAGCGCGATCGACCCCCGCCTGCTGCGCCAGACGGCGCGCCGGATCAACGCGACGACGGAGGAGCTGGATGGCAGCCACGTCGTGTTCCTGACGAAGCCGAAGGCCGTGGCCGAGGTGATCGTGCGCGCCGCCGAGGGCGCGGGCCGCGCCGCGCGCTGATCCTGCCGGCACCGGGCCTGCAACAGGGCCGGGGGGGACACTGCCCCTCGGCCTCGCCCGCTCTCCTGCGAGATCGGTGGCAGACCGAGGCCGGCGTGCCCGCCGGCCTCGGTGCTTTGAGCAGAGGCAGGGACATGCGCGAGCGTTCCGGCCCGCGCTCCGCCGCCTGAGCTACGGCACCCTATCCTGCGCGCAGCGGATGGGTCGGTCCGTCGGCGCGTGGCGGCGGGCGGCTGTACGGGCGCTTCGGGCTGACCGGATGCCGGCGGCGGGCGGCGACAGCATCCGCAGCTCTTCCAGAGAGCCATCGCCGACCGGCCGCGGTGCCGGAACCCCGTGCTTTCCAGTCGCTGCATCGGAGGCTCCTCGAGTGATGATCGATCCTTCCATCGCCACACCGCCAGTGAACCGGGCATTGCCCTTGGAGTGGCCCTGCCGCCTCGGGCGCGTGCTCGTGGTCGATGACGACCGGGAGGCCCGCGACGCGGTCCTGGCCGAGCTGGCGGATCACCAGTGCCACGCCGTCGGGTCCTCCGGCCGGGATGTGCAGCATCATCTGCAACGCAGCCAGTTCAGCCTTGTCATCCTGGACGTGCGCGCGGGGCGGATCGACGGCTTCGGCGTCCTGCGGCGGATCCGCGCGCATTCCGACGTTCCCGTCATCCTCACCACGAGGCAGCAGCAGGACGAGGTGGACCGCATCCTCGGGCTCGAGCTCGGCGCGGACGAGTTCTCCCGCGATCCGCTCAACCCCCGCGAGCTCCTGGCGCGCGCCCACGCCATCCTGCGCCGGCAGGAGGTGGGGCGGCGCCAATCCGCCGCGGTGACGGCCCGCGGCGGCTACCGGTTCAACGGCTGGGAGCTGCGCCGCTGCACCAGGGTCCTGACGAACCCGGCCGGCGAGGTCGTCGAGCTGACGAAGACGGAGTACGCGCTGCTAGTAGCGTTCCTCGAGGCCCCGCGCCGGCCCCTTTCACGCGCCCACCTCATCCGGACGACGAAGGCGCACGAGGATGTCCAAGATCGCAGCATCGACGTGCAGGTGCTGAGGCTGAGGCGCAAGATCGAGGCCGACCGCTCCGGTTCCCGGCTGATCAGGACGGAACGCGGCATCGGCTACATCCTGGATGTCCCAGTCGAGATCCTGTTCTGAGCGGGACGCTGCGCTTCATCCCCGGCCCGTGGGGCGGGCACTTACCTTCGCGTGCGTTCCTTACCCCGGCGTCCGTTCTTGTCATCCGCAGACCTCGGAAGCAGCTCTACGCCGACGCAACCTGACTGCCGGAGAGAAGCCGTGCCGAATGACCTGCCACCACCGGTCGCGACCTATGTCGAAGCGAATGCGCGGCTCGATGCGGAGGGCATGCTGGCGCCCTTCGCCGAGGATGCCGTCGTGCTCGACCACGGGCGACGCCACGCGGGACACGACGAGATCAGGACCTGGATCCGGTCGGAGACCATCCGGAGCAACGCCGTCTTTACGCCGGGAACCTCGCGCGAGCGGGACGGCAGGGTCGTGGTGGAGGGCCTGACCGCGGGCGCTTTCCCCGGCAGCCCGATCCGGTTCACCTTCGTGTTCGAGATCCGTGGCGAGACCATCACGGCGCTGGAGATCGCGTGATGGCGCAGCAGAACCGACCGGCCGAGCTCGAGGGGCGCCGGGTCCTGGTCACCGGCGGGAGCAAGGGGGCCGGCAGGGCAACGGTCGAGCGCTTCCTGGCCGCCGGCGCGCAGGTGATGAGCGCCGCGCGGCACCCGCCGGAGGACCTTCCGGGGGCGCAGTTCGTGGCGGTGGACCTGACGACGCCCGACGGGCCCCGCGCGCTCGCGCAGGCGGCCGCGGAGCGCCTGGGCGGGGTGGACGTGCTGGTGCATGTCCTCGGCGGCTCCGCCGCGCCGGGCGGCGGCTTCGCTGCGCTGACCGATGATCACTGGAGCACCGAGCTCAACCTGAACCTGATGGCGGCGGTCCGGCTCGATCGCGCGATCCTGCCGCAGATGATTGAGCGCGGCGGCGGTGCCGTCATCCACGTCTCCTCCATCCAGCGCCGCCTGCCGCTTCCGGATTCCACCACCGCCTACGCGGCGGCGAAGGCCGCGCTGACGACCTACAGCAAGGCGCTCTCGAAGGAGGTCGGGCCCAAGGGGGTGCGGGTCAACGTCGTCTCGCCCGGCTGGATCTACACCGAGGCGGCGGAGGCCCTGGTGGACCGCATCGCCGCCAGCACGGGAGGGACGGCGGAATCCGCCCGCCAGAGCATTCTGGATGCGCTCGGCGGCATCCCCATCGGTCGTCCCGCCAGGCCGGAGGAGGTGGCCGAGCTCATCGCCTTCCTGGCCTCGGACCGGGCATCCGCCATCCACGGCGCGGAGTACGTGATCGACGGCGGCACGATCCCGACGGTGTAGCCGTGGCGGCGCGACCGTCGCGCCGCCAGCGCCTCGTTCACGCCATCCGCGCTGGGGTGGGCCGGGTCGTGCGCCCGGCCCTCGTTCCGCCGGTCGCGCGCATCACTTACCCTTCCGGCATGGCGGCCGCGATCTGGGCGCGCAGCCAGCCGTGCTCGGGGTCGCGATGGCGGCGCTCATGCCAGATCAGGAAGGGCTCGTGCATGGGAAGGGGGACGGGAAGGTCCAGGACGGCCAGGCGGGCCATCCCGGCCGCCTGCACCGCCACGCGGCGTGGCACGATCAGGATGAGGTCCGTCTCGGCGAGGGTGACCAGCGCGGTGAGCAGGTTCGGGAGGCGGAGCGGCTGCTGGTCCGGCAAGCTGAGCCGCTGCATGCCGTCATGCACATGGCCGAACCCCTCCTCCGTCTCGCCCGAGATCAGGACGTGGCGGAGTTCGTTCAGCCGCTCGGAGGTCAGTGGACCGGCCAGTGCGGGGTGATCCTCGCGCACCAGGCCGACGAGGCGGTCGGCCGGCAGCTTGCGGGCGAAGATGCCGGCCGGTGCGTCCTCGATCTGCCCGATGGCGAAGTCGATCTCGCCGCGCTCCAGCCGCTTCAGCGCGGAGGCCAGGGTGGGCTCGGCCGCGACCTCGATATGGGGCGCGTGCTCGGCGAGGCGGCGGAGCAGCGGCGGCAGCAGGACCGGCACCTGGTGGTCGGGCAGGGCGATCGTGACCTTCGCGTGCCGGACCTCCGGCGGCAGGAGCTCGCTGCCCAGGACGTCGCGGATCTGGTCCAGGATCGGCGGCAGCTGCTCCGCAAGCCTCTCGGCGCGGCGCGTCAGGACCAGCCCGGTCGAGCTCCGCACCAGCAGGTCGTCGCCCAGCACGCCGCGCAGCCGCGACAGCGCCCGGCTCATCGCCGGCTGGCTGAGCCCGACGCGCCTCCCCGCCTGGGTGACGCTGCGGCAGTTGAGCAGCGCTTCGAGCGCGACCAGAAGGTTGAGGTCGTGGGCGGCGAGATTGATCCTCGCCGGGCCGGCGGGCGTGGAGCGCAGTTGCTCTGCGCCCACGGGCGTGCGGCGATCCGGCCGGACAAGGCTTTCGAACATGGGGGACTCCGCGTCTCATCCGATGGCCGGCGCAAGGGGCGCTGGCCGCGATGACGAGGCTTCTCGGCCGGTGATCTTCCGTCCTGATGTCGAATTCCGTTCCAAGTGTTAGCGCTGTAAGAGTGGCACGCAGGGCAGGGCGCATCGGCAGGGGAAGGCCGCGCTCCTACGGGGCGCTGCACCGCCCTGCGCGGCCCGCGTTGACGATGGCTCATCGGCGAGTCCACCTTGGCGCGACAGAGGAGCCAGCCAGATGCAGCGCCGCAACCTTCTTCCCCTGGGGCTTCTCCCCGTGGTGGCCGCCTGCGCGCCTCGGATCGCGCCGATCCACCGGGGAAGTGGCTACTTCACAGGGACGGCGTCACTGACGAGGAGGAGCGACGAGATCAAGCGCGCCGCCGCCCGGCGCGGCTGGATCATGACGGAGCAGGCGCCGGGATGGCTGCGCGGAACACTCAACCTCCGGACGCACCAGGCCGTGGTTGACGTGCGGTTCGATACCGAGCGCTTCACCATCACCTACGTGTCCAGCCAGGACCTGAACTATGAGCAGGGCTACATCCACCCGAACTACAATCAGTGGATACGCTACCTGGAGCAGGACATCGCCCTCGAGGCGCAGAGGACCAGCGGCCTGGATTGAGTTGTTCGGTTCGCGCGCTCCGTCGGACGGGACGCTGCTCGATGCGGGACGGTGCTTGCGGATGCGCTCGCCGCGTGAGCCCATCTTTGCGCGGTCCCAACCAGCCCCCGTGCCGGGTTTAATGGGGCCGCTCCTCTCAACCCCGGCCAGGTAGGCGATCTGTGCAGAGCCCCACCAACGCCCTGCGGGGGTTCCTGCGGGCCGTGGACCTCATCCCCTACCTTGCCGTCCTGGCAGTCCCGCTGGCCTGGGCGGCCTGGGTGATGGGCCTGGGCGGCAACGCGACGAGGGAGGAGGTCGAGGCGTCCCTGTGGCTCAAGGGCTATCTCGCGACACTCCTCTTCGTGCCAGCGATGATCGCGTGCGGCGTCCTGGAGTGGCTGACCCATCGCTTCGTGTGGCCGCGGGCGCGCATCGCGATCCGCCTGTTCCGGTGGGTGCACGTCCTGATCGTATTCGGTCCCGTCATCGCCTTCGCGGCCCTGCTGGCCCTGCCGGCGTCATGGCGGCCCTTCTGAGCCACGGCAGGCGCTGCTGCCTCCGCCTCGCCGTCCGTGCGGCCGGAGGGGGCGGACGGCCCTGGGACGCCGTGCGGATCCCGGTTCGGGGCGCCCGCAAGAGAAAGGTCGCCGGCACGGCGCCAGGGTGACGGAGGCGTTGTAAGCCGCTAAGGAACCTTCCATGCGCCGCCACCCGAGAGGCCTCGTTCGCCTTCTCGCCTGCCTGCTGCTCCTGCAGTGGGCGGGGGCCGTGCTGCCGCATGCCCGCGCTATGGCGCAGCTCGCCTCGGCCCAGCTGATCGAGCTCTGCACCCACGAGGGAACGCGCAGGATCCTGGTCGGCGAGGATGGCCAGCCGATCAAGGCGAGCCAGACCGTCGACTGCTCCACCCTGTGCTTCGCGCCGGCCGCCCTCCCGATGGCCGAGCCGCTCGCGGTGCCTCTGCCCGTCGCCTATGCCCTGGTGGCCGAGCACTTCGGGCGGGAGGGGCTGCCCTCCAGCCCGCCGCGCGCACCGCCCCAACAGCCCAGGGCACCACCCTTCACCTGACCACCGGCTCATCGCCGGGCGAGGCCTTCCGCGCCGCGCCCGGCCTTGTCGCGCGTGCCCGCACGCGCACACCACCGCTGTTCAGGAAACGCGCTCCATGCGCCCGACCACCCTATCCCCGCGCCCGGCGCGCGACATCCGTGCCCTCTCGCCCGTTTCCCATGCAGGGCCTTCCCCGCGCCGTCACCTGGGCATCGGCCTGGGTTCCGCCCTCCTCGCCTCCACGGGACTGACGGTCCCGGCGCTCGCCCAGGAGGCCCCGGTCGAGGTGCCGGAGGTGCGGGTCCGGGCCGGCGCCTTTGGAACCGGCGCGGCGGCCGCGGCGGCCCGCCTCGACCAGCCGACGCGGACGGGCAGCCTTCTCGGCCTCACCCCGGCCGAGACCCCGGCCACCGTCGACCTCGTCACCCAGGAGGAGATGCAGGAGCGCGGCCTGCGGGACCTCACCGAGGTCTACAACGCCGCCCCCGGCGTCCGCGCCGGCAACATCCCGGGCTCGCCGGCCGCCGCCAACATCCGCGGCCTGCCCCGGACCGCGGTGGGATACCTGCTGGACGGCGCCCGGTCCGTCGATCCCGGCCTCGTCTCGCGGGACTACGACAGCTTCGCCTTTGAGCGGGTGGAGTTCATCAAGGGGCCGGCCTCGGTCGTGAATGGCATCGGCTCGCTCGCCGGCACAATCAACCTCGTGACACGCCAGCCCGTGATCGGGGCCGACTTCAACGAGGCGCTGCTCGGCTACGGTAGCTTCAACCGCTTCCGCAGCGGGGCCGGGTTCAACCGCTCCTTCGGGAACTGGGGCGCGGTCCGCTCGGCCTTCAGCTACTCCACCTCGGACGGCTACGTGGACGACACGGATGCCCGCCGCATCGCCTTCACCACCGCCTTCACCGCCCGCGCGACGGACCAGCTGACGCTGGACACCTCCTTCGCCTATTTCCGGGACGATTTCGGCACCCCCTACCAGGGTGCCACCACCGTGCCCCGCGCCCTCGCGCGCGATCCGAGCGGCGCCGTCACCGCCCCAGGCGGCTACGTCATCGACCGGGTGACGCGGAGCCGGAACCTCAACGTGGAGGACGGGGTGCAGCGCTCCGACGCCTTCCTGCTGCGCCAGAACGCCCGCTACCGGCTCTCCGCCGATTGGACCCTCTCGAACGAGTTCTCCTACTACACCTCCGACCGCCGCTGGGCGAACTCGGAGGACTACAGCTTCAACGCGCGCACGGGCCTCCTGGACCGCAGCTCGACCCTCATCACCCACGACCAGAGCTTCGTCTCGGACCGCATCGCGGCGGCCTATGACGGCACGATCGGCGGGCTGCGGAACCGCTTCACCGGCGGCTACGAGTTCTACCGGACCGACCTGTTCTCGAAGCGCCGGTTCGGCACCGTCGCCTCCGTCAACCCGTTCAACCCGGTCCGCGGCGTGTTCCCGGCCGACACGGCAGCCAACTTCTCCACGCGGCAGGACTTCGACAGCACGGTCAGCTCCCACTCCGTCTTCGCCGAGAACGCGCTCAACATCACCCCCTCCTGGCTCGTGCTCGGCGGGATCCGCTACGAGGGCATGGATCTTGACCGGCGGGTGGACGACCTGAACAGCGGGGCCACCACCCGCTTCAACCGCCACTTCGACAGCGTTTCCTGGCGCCTGGGCACCACCTACGAGGTGCGGCCGGGGCTCACCCTCTTCGCGCAGTACACGCGCGCCACCGTGCCCATCACCACGCTCCTGACCAGCAACACCGCCAACGCGCGCTTCGACCTCTCGTCGGGTGACTCCTACGAGGTCGGGGCCAAGGCGGCCGTTCTGGACAACCGGGCGGTCGTGACCGCCTCGCTCTATGGGATCGAGCAGGACGACATCCTGACCCGCGACCCCGTGCAGCCCTCGCTCACCCGCCAGGGTGGCAGCCTGCGGAGCCGGGGCGTGGAGCTGGACGCCTCGGTGGACATCACCCCGGGGTGGAAGCTCGGCGGCAACGTCGCCCTGCAGCGGGTGGAGTACACGGAGCTGCGCAGCGCCGGCGGGCAGGACCTGTCCGGCCGGCGCCCGCCGAACTCGGCCAACTTCCTCCTCAACGCCTACACAAGCTACCGCCTGGCCGACATCCCCCTCAGCTTCGGGGCGGCGGTGCGGCATGTCGGTTCCAGCTACACGGACGACGCCAACACGACGAGGCTGAACCCCTACACCCTGCTGGACGCCTTTGCCGCCTACGAGGTCGGCGGCGGCACGCTGACGCTGCGGGGCCGGAACCTGACCAACGCCTTCTATGCGGAGTGGTCGGGCTACGGCTCGCAGCAGATCTACCTCGGCGCGCCGCTCAGCGTGGACCTCACCTACAGCGTCCGGTTCTGAGGGAGGGCGGCGTCATGGCCACACCCGCTCGCTCCCTCCACGGCATGATCTGGCGCTGGCACTTCTATGCCGGACTCTTCGTCGTCCCGTTCCTCGTCATCCTGTCCCTGACCGGGACGGTCTATCTCTTCGAGAGGGAGATCAACGACGCCCTGCAGCCGGGGCTGCGCTTCGCCTCCTCGGCCTCCGCGCCATCCGTTCCCGTGGGCGCGATGGCATCGGCGGCGGAGGCCGCCCTCCCGGGCGGGCGTGTCACGCGCATTGACATGCCCGAGGAGGCGGGGCGCACGGCGCAGCTCTTCCTCACGACAGGCGGGGGCGAGGCCCTGCGGGTCTTCGTGGATCCGCCCACGGGCCGGGTGCTGGGCTCGCACGTCTACGAGCGGACGCTGGTGGGCTTTGCGGACCGGATGCACGGCTCGCTGCTGCTCGGCGACTTCGGCGACGCCATCGTCGAGCTCGCCGCCTCCTGGACCGTCATCCTCGTCCTCAGCGGCCTGTATCTCTGGTGGCCGCGGGGCGGGCGGATGGACGGGAAGTGGTTCCCGCGACTGCGGGCGCGGCGCCGGCCGCTCTGGCGGGACATCCACCAGGTGGTCGGCCTCTACACGGGCGCGCTGATCGTCTTCCTCGTCGTCACCGGCCTGCCCTGGGCGACGATCTGGGGCGGGCAGGTCCTGGCGCCGGTCAGCAACGCCGCTAACCTCGGCTATCCCGAGGGATCGAGGCGCGCGATGCAGAGCACGGCCGGGCCGGTCGCGGCGGTCATGCCCGATGCGCCCTGGACCCTCCACCAGGCGCCCATGCCGGCCTCTACGGGCGGGGGGGCGTGCGGGGGCGGCCACCACCACGAGGACGTTGCGGCCTGTCCGGCCGCGTCGGCGGTCTCGCTCGACAGGGCCGTGGAGATCCTGGCCGCTGCCGGGATGCCCGGCGGCTACCGCCTCAGCCTGCCCCGCGGGGAGAGGGGGGTCTACATGGCCGTGGCCTACCCCCACCAGCCCGAGGCGCAGCGGACGGTCCATATCGACCAGTACTCCGGTGAGATCCTGGGCGATGTCGGCTTCCGCGAGTACGGCGCCGTGGCGAAGGCCGTGGAGCTCGGCGTCGCCATCCACATGGGCCGGTACTTCGGGCTGGCGAACCAGCTCCTCATGCTGCTGCCCTGCATCGGTATCCTCGCGCTCGTGACCACCGGCACGGTCATGTGGTGGAAGCGGCGGCCGAAGGGCGAGCTGGCCGCTCCTCCGCGGGCAGAACGCCCCGTCCCGCCGGGGCTGCTGGCCATCATCGCCGGGCTGGGCATCCTCTTCCCCCTCGCGGGCGCGTCGATGCTCGTCGTCGGCCTGGTGGACGGGCTGCAGCGGGCCTGCCGCGGCTGGGCACGCCGGCTCGCCGGGGCGCGGCGCGTTCGGCCGTGATGCGGCTGCTGCCGGGTGCGGCGGCCGCGTCCGCAGGCCCCTCTCGCGCGTTGACGCCGCATGATCCTGCGAAGCCTGGAGGACGGCGCCCGCCTCCTCATCCCCCAGCCCTCCCACGCCATCCTCTCGGGCCAGATGATGGCCGCCTGGGGCGCCCCCGGCTTCGCGCGGCCGGACCCGGCGCCGGAGGTGATCCTCGCCGCCGGGCTGCACGACGTGGCCTGGCTGGGCTGGGAGGCGGCCCCGACCCTCAACCCGGAGACCGGCCTGCCCCACGCCTTCACCGAGCTCGGCGCGGCGGTCCATGCCCCGATGTGGGCGCGGGGGGTGGAGACGGCCCGCGCCGCCTGGGGCCTCTGGCCCGCCCTGCTGATCTCACTGCACGGCTCGCGCATCTACACGCAGTACATGGACCCGGATCGCCTGCCGCCGGAGGACCACGCCGCGATCGACCGCAACAACGCGAAGGAGAGGGCGTTGCAGGAGGACTGGGCCGCCAGGCTGGGCGCGACGCCGGAGCAGGTGGCGCGGAACTCCGCCCTTGTCGCGGTCACCGACGCCCTCTCCCTCGCCCTCTGCTTCGCCGACCCGGACAAGGCGGGGGAGGCCCCGATGGAGGATGGCGGCACCCGGAAGATGCGGCTGGTGCGGCAGGGGGCGTCCCGCTGGTCCCTGGATCCCTGGCCCTTCCGCGAGGGCGAGCTGACCCTCCGCTGCGAGGCGATCCGCCTCCCGGCCGGGACGCGCTGGACCGACGAGGAGGCGATGCGCCGGGACCTGCGCGACGCGCGCTGGAGCACGCTGGCCGAGACCCTGGTCCCGGCCTGACGGGGCGGGACGGCTTCGCCGCCCTGGGGACGGCTTGGCCGCCCCGGGGACGGCATCGCCGCCCCGGGGTTGCGACCCCCTGGCGCGATGCGTCCCGAAATGGAATCACCGGGACCGACTGCGGATGGGGGCCGACACCCCTCCGGCGGGAGGAGAACGAGATGAACCCTGATCGCACCGCACCCACCCGGCGCGCCCTCCTCGGCGGCGCGGCGCTGGCGGCGCTCGCGCCCGCCGCCCGCGCGCCCGATGCCCACGCCCAGGAGCCCTGGCCCACGCGCCCCGTGCGGGTGATCGTGCCCTTCCCGCCGGGCGGCACGCCGGACACGGCGGCGCGGGCCCTGGTGCCACACCTCTCGGAGGCCTTCGGCCAGCCTTTCGTGGTGGACAACCGCTCCGGCGCCGGCGGCAATCTCGGCACGGACCTGATCGCCAAGGCGCGGGACGGGCACACGATCGGGGTGAGCATCAACGGGCCGTTGGTAACCGCCCCCGCCCTCTACGCGCGCCTGCCCTACGATCCGGCGGCGGACCTCACCTACCTTTCGCAGCTCGTGCGCGGGGCGCAGCTGCTGGTCGTGCATCCTTCCGTGCCGGCGCGGGATCTCGCCTCCTTCGTCGCCCACGCCAAGGCGAATCCGGGGACGATGAGCTTCGGCTCCGTCGGCCCCGGCTCGGCCGGGCACCTGGCGATGGAGGAGCTGAAAGCGCGGCTGGGGATCGACCTGGTCCACGTGCCCTATCGCGGCTTCCCCGAGGCGACGCTGGACCTCGTCGCCGGGCGCATCCAGGCGATGATCCAGATCGCGGCCGGCATCATCCCGCAGGTGCAGGACGGCAGGGCGCGCGCCCTGGCCGTGACGGCGGATGTGCGCCTGGCGAGGCTGCCCGAGGTGCCCACCCTGGCCGAGGCGGGGGTGCCGGACGCGGCGAGCTACGCCTGGATCGGGCTGGTCGCCCCGTCCACGACGCCCGCGGGCGTGGCCGCGCGGCTCTCGGCCGAGACGCGGACGGCGCTGACGGAGCCGCGGGTGCGCGGCGTGCTGGAAGGGGCGGGGTTCGAGGTGGTCGCCTCCACCTCCCAGGCCTTCACGGAGCTGACCGCGGCGGAGCGGCAGCGCTGGGCCGGGCTGATCCGGCGGCTGGGCATCACCGCCGACGGCTAGGGCCTAAAGGGCGGAGGGGAAGGGCGCCCCCACGGCTTCGGGGACCGTCCAGGGTGTGCGGTCGGGAAGGGGCGCCGTGGCCCGCCCGGCCCGCGGGGTGGCGCCCGGAACGGGCTCGACGCCTCACCCGTCGGGCGCGAGGTGGCGCCGAAGGCCTGCCTCAGAGCTGCCGGTGGAACGGCTGCTGCTCGAGCCGGACCGTCTCGCGCCAGCGCTCCTGCCACTGGGCCGTTCGCGCCGCTACCTCGTCCGGTGGCGCGATTCTCTGGATCAGGACCAGCCCGACGGCGCGGAGGAGAGCCCTGGACAAGTCGCGTTCATTGAAGCACGCGACCAACTCCTCCAGAATCTCGTCGAGACCTTCCGGGGTATCGTCGAGCCAAGAGGGCCTGCTCTCCGCCATTCTGGCCTCCCGAGATGCAGTTGGTTTCTTCAGACGTGTCATCCGTTCCGCGAACGTCAAGGCGGTGCCCCCAGCATACAACGGTAAATTTCGCTGACATCCGCTATCTTTTGTCTATCGAAACTTTCTACCCGCACGGGCCTTCTTCGGTGACATTTACATGAACGGACTCGAGGGTTGATGGGACAGGGTGCACGGCGCTCGCCTAACCTTCCGGACGCGCGCGCGCGGAAGCGGGAGGTGGTGGAAGCTCTTCTCGGATCTCCGGAGCGGCTGCGCTCGGAAGGCCTCGCTGCGCTGCGGGCGATGCGCCGGGCGGCGGCGGAGCCAACCTTCTCGCTGGAGGAGCGGGCCGAGTACCAGGACTTAGTGAACCGGCTGGAGCGGGCGCAAGCGGCCGACTGGTCGGAGAGGCGGCGCGCGGGACAGGCTTCCACCCGGGACGAGGCAGGACCCAGCCCGCCGGACCCCCCGCCGGCGGAGGACCGGGAGCGCACCGGCGAGAGGCCGGTGACCCTCGCGGCCGCTTAAGTCCCGCCTCGCCGGAACGCTTGGCTTGGCTGCGCCGATCGCATGGCGTGACCGCCCGCACCCTGCCGTGCCAGGATGGAACCGGCGGAGGGTTCCCGATGAGCGTCGATGGCGATCCGACAGGGCTGATGCCCGAGTGCGGCGCGGGGCCGGTAGGGCAGGTGATCCTGCCCCGCACGCACGACATCGGCGGCTTCGAGGTGCGCCGCGCCCTGCCCGCGAAGGGGCGGCAGATGGTCGGCCCCTTCATCTTCTTCGACCAGATGGGGCCGGGTGAGTTCCTGACCGGGCAGGGGCTGGACGTGCGGCCGCACCCGCATATCGGCCTCTCCACCGTCACCTACCTGTTCGAGGGCGAGATTCAGCACCGGGACACGCTGGGCAGCGACCTGCCGATCCGGCCGGGCGACGTGAACTGGATGACGGCCGGGCGCGGCATCGCCCACTCCGAGCGCACGGCCGAGGCGCGGCGGGGCCACCCCAACCCGCTCTACGGCATCCAGTCCTGGGTGGCGCTGCCGCGCGCGCAGGAGGAGGCGATGCCGGGTTTCGCGCACCACCCCGCCGCTACCCTGCCCGTCATCGAGGAACGGGGCCTGCGGCTGCGTCTGATCGCGGGCACGGGCTGGGGCGCGCGCTCGCCCGTCGTCACCTCCTCGGAGCTGTTCTACGCGGATGCGGTGATGGCCCCCGGCGCCTCGCTGCCCCTGCCGGAACACGAGGAGCGCGGCGCCTACGTGGTGGAGGGCACGGTGGAGATCGCCGGCGACCGCTTCGAGGCCGGGCGGATGCTGGTGTTCCGCGCGGGCGAGGGACTTGCCATCACGGCGGGGCCGCAGGGCGCGCGGCTGCTGATGCTGGGCGGCGCCGCGATGGACGGGCCGCGCTTCCTGTTCTGGAACTTCGTCTCCTCCTCCCGCGAGCGGATCGAGCAGGCGAAGGACGATTGGCGCGCGGGGCGCTTCGGCACCGTGCCGGGGGACGAGAAGAAGTTCATCCCGCTGCCGGTTGAACGGGTGCGGGCGCAGGTGCAGGCGCCGTCCGGCGGGTCGCCGACAAGCTGATCCTGCGGGGGCAGTTCGTGGCCGGAGAGAGGACGGGTCCGGCCCATTGCCCGCAACCGGCCTTGGCTCCCTGACAAGTCACCGTGACTTGTCACCGTGACTTGTCAGGGAGGCCGGTGATACCCTCATGAGGTGTCACGGCGCTGTTGGGGCGAGGCCGCCCCCTGCAGGCGTAAAGGGGTCTTCATGCGGAAGACATTCAGGGGTTTGTACAAGAGGACGACGGCTGCCGCTGACGCCGGTCAGACCTACACAGCCAAGAGCGCGGGGGCTCCTGCCTCCCGGCACTTGCGGTCTGTCCCGAGCAAGCGGGAATGGGATGCCATGATGAGCCGCCTCGATCAGCGGTCCCGCGAGAACAGCGAGCAGGCCGATCAGGTCCTGCGCAAGCTCGGTATCCAGGCCTCCTAGCCAGTGGGCTTCTTCGACACGGCGGGGAAGCTGTGGGCCCTCGCGCGCAAGGTCGAAGAGCTTTTCGTCACCCAGGGGAAGCATGGGACGTCCATCAAGGAGATGGCGGCCCGCCTGGAGGAGATGGAAAAGAGGGTCGCCGCCCTGGAACAGCGCGAGGAGCTGCTGACTGAGCGGGCCCGGAGTGCCGCCAAGGATGGCGCCCACCAAGCGATGGGGGAAGTCTGGCGGGCCGTCGGGGCGCTGGAGGCGGATGCTCGGGCGAACGGCACGCGTCCTGTCATCGATTCCCGGCCCGCACGCCCCCGGTTGCCGAGGCAGCCCGAGGAGTAGATCGAGCTCAGCCGGCGCCAGGATCAGGATCCGGCTTCCGGTGCTTGTGCCCGCTCACGCCATTGTCGACGAGACCGCTGCCCAAGGTGGCCTCGCGTCCGGCTTCAGCTCCGGCACGTCCCGACCGAGGGGCGGGCGGTGCCGTCAGCCTTGATCCCCACGACCACCGGCCGGCGGCCTACTTCCGCAGTTCCATCGCGATCGGCCCCTCGCGCTCCCCGCGGGCGAACTGGTCCACCAGGGGGTTTCCCGTCTCGCCCAGGGCGGAGGCCGGGCCGGTCCAGACGATGCGGCCCTTGTGCAGCATCGCCGCGTCGTCGCCGATGCGGCGGGCGCTGGCCATGTCATGGGTGATGGTCACGGCGGTGGCGCCCAGGCGCTTCACGCAGTCCACGATCAGCCCGTCGATCACCGCGCCCATAATGGGGTCCAGCCCTGTGGTCGGCTCGTCGAAGAAGATGATCTCGGGCTGGGAGGCAATGGCGCGGGCGAGGGCCACGCGCTTCTGCATGCCCCCCGAGAGGGAGGCGGGGTAGAGTTCCCCCACGCCCATGCCGAGGCCGACATCCACCAGCGCCTCCACCGCGCGCTGGCGGGCCTTCTCGCGGGGGAGGCGGCCCTGGGCGAGAAGCTTGAAGCAGACGTTCTCCCAGACCGGCAGGCTGTCGAAGAGGGCGCCGTTCTGGAAGAGCATGCCGGTCCGGTCCAGCACCGCCTCCCGTTCCCGCCGGGACATGGCCAGCACGTTCCGGCCGTCGATCTCGATGGTGCCCTCGTCCGGGTCGATCAGGCCGAGGATGCACTTGATGGTGACGGACTTGCCGGTGCCGGAGCCGCCGAGGATGACCATGGAGCGGCCGGGCATCACGTCCAGGTCCACGCCGTCCAGCACGGGCTTGCCGTTGAAGGACTTCTTCAGGCCGCGCAGCCGGATCTTCGGCACCTGCATGTTGCTCATCGGGCGAAGAACGCCTCGGTCAGCACGTAGTCCAGGGCAAGGATGAGGATGGAGGAGGAGACGACGGCCGTGGTGGTGGCCGCCCCCACGCCCTGCGCGCCGCCGCGCGAGGTGTAGCCGCACCAGGTGCCCATCAGCGCCACGACGAAGCCGAAGACCGCTGCCTTCGCCAGGCCGCTGACCACGTCCATCCACTGCAGGAAGTCCAGCGTGGCCTTGAGGTAGGCGGGGCCGGAGAAGCCGAGCTTGAGGGTGCCGATGAGGTAGCCGCCCATGACGCCGAGGATGTCCGCCACCAGCACCAGCAGCGGCATGGCAAGAATGCCGGCCAGCAGGCGGGGGGTGACGAGGTACTTCATCGGGTTGGTGGAGAGGGTGGTGAGGGCGTCGATCTGGTCCGTCACGCGCATGGTGCCGATCTCCGCCGCGAAGGCGGCGCCGATGCGCCCGGCGATCATCAGCCCCGCCAGCACCGGGCCGAGCTCCCGCGTGATGGAGAGGACGACGACGTTGGCGATGGCCCCTTCCGCCCCGAAGCGGGAGAAGCCGGAATAGGATTGCAGCGCCAGCACCATGCCGGTGAACAGGGCGGTCAGCCCCACCACGGGCAGGGAGAACCAGGCGATATCCAGGAAGGCCCGCAGGAAGAGGCGGGGGTGGAAGGGCGGGCGCAGCAGGTGGCTCAGCGCCGTGAGCGCGAAGAGGGTGACCGCGCCGGTGCGCTGGCACAGGTCCAGGGCGGCGCGGCCGAGGGCCGCCACCCAGTCGAGCGGCGCGAGGGCCATGAGGGAGGGAGGGGTCACGCGGCGGTGTAGGCGCGGCGGTAGCGGGCGCCGAGGGCGGTCAGCACCTCGTAGCCGATGGTGCCGGCGCGGGCGGCCACGTCGTCCGGCGAGTTGCCGGGGCCGATCAGCTCGATCATGGAGCCTGGGCCGATGGCGGGATGGTCGGTCACGTCGAAGGCGGAGAGGTCCATGGAGATCCGGCCCACCAAGGGCACATCCTGCCAGTTGTGCCGGCCGATCGCCCGGCCGGAGAGGGACCTGAGATAGCCATCGGCGTAGCCCGCGGCAACGGTGGCGATCCTTGAGGGGCGAGGCGCCGTCCAGGCCGCGCTGTAGCCGACGGGGGTTCCGGCCGGGATCTCCCGCACCTGCAGCACGGGCGCGGCCAGGCGGAGGGTAGGGCGCATGGGGTTCGGACGCCCCGGGGTGGGGTTGAGGCCGTAGATCGCGCAGCCCGGCCGGGCGAGGTCCGAGGCGAAGTCCCGGCCGAGGAAGATGCCGGCGGAGTTGGCGAAGGAGGAGGGCGCCCCGGGCAGGCGGGCGCGGGCGGCGGCGAAGCGGGCGGCCTGGGCGGCGTTCATGAGGTGGGCCGGCTCGTCCGCGCAGGCCAGGTGGGTCATGACGTAGCGGAGGTCCAGGCCCCGGAGGGGGGAGGGATCCTCCGCCAGCGCGTCCAGCTCGGCGGGGGAGAGACCGAGGCGCGCCATACCCGTGTCCAGGTGCAGGATGGCGCCCCGCCCGGTGCCGGACCATGCGGCGATGTCGCCGGGGCTGTTCAGCACGGGGGTGAGGGCGGCGTCCCCATCGGCGCCGGGGGGGAAGCCGTTCAGCACGGCGATCATCGGCGCGGGGCCGAGGACCGGGCGGAGCGCCATGCCCTCCGCGATGCCGGCGACGAAGAAGTGGCGGCAGCCGGCGGCAGCGAGGGCCGGGGCCACGGCCGCGGCGCCCAGGCCGTAGGCGTCAGCCTTCACCGCCGCGCCCACCTTCCCGCCGCCGGCCTCCGCGTGAAGGGTCCGCAGGGTGCGCCAGTTGGCGGCGACGGCATCGAGATCGACGGTCAGGACGCCGGCGGGTTCAGCCCCGGTGGCGGTCAAGTCGGGGGTTTACTCATAGTTGTCCTGGTCGTGGGTCTGGTCGAGATCGCCGAAGCGGGTGAACTCGCCCTCGAAGAAGAGGCGGATGGTGCCGGTGGGGCCGTGGCGCTGCTTGGAGACGATGAGCTCGGCCTTGTTGTGGGCCATCTCCATGTCTTTCTGCCACTTGTCCAGGGCTTCCGTGTACTTCTCGCCGTTGTCGAAGTTCAGCTCCTTCGGCATTTTCTGGGCGAGGTAGTACTCGTCGCGGTACACGAACATCACCACGTCGGCGTCCTGCTCGATCGAGCCGGATTCGCGGAGATCGGCGAGCTGCGGCCGCTTGTCCTCGCGGCTCTCCACTTGGCGGGAGAGCTGGGAGAGGGCGATCACCGGGACCGACAGCTCCTTGGCGATGGCCTTCAGCCCCTGGGTAATCTGGCTGATCTCCTGCACGCGGTTCTCCGGCCGGGTTCCGGCGGCGGGGCGCATCAGCTGCAGGTAGTCCACGATGATGAGGCTCAGCCCCTTGGTCCGCATCAGCCGCCGGCAGCGGGTGCGGAGGGCGGAGATGGTGATGGCCGGGGTGTCGTCGATGAAGAGGGGGATGGAGGAGAGCTCCCGGCTCACCTCCACGAACTTGTCGAAGTCGCGCTGGGCGATGTCGCCGCGGCGGATGCGGTCGCCGGAGACGCGGGACTGCTCGGACAGGATACGGGTGGCGAGCTGGTCGGCGCTCATTTCCAGGGAGAAGATGGCGACGCCGCCGCGCACCACGGCGTTCGGATCCTTGTCCCGCGCCTCCCGGATCACGGCCTGGGCGGCGCCGAAGCCGATCTTCACGGCCAGCGCCGTCTTGCCCATGGCCGGGCGGCCCGCGAGGATCAGCAGGTCCGAGGGGTGCAGGCCGCCGAGCTTGCTGTCCACGTCCCGCAGCCCCGTGGAAAGGCCGGAGACGCCGCCGGGGGTGGAGAAGGCGCGCTCCGCGAGGTTCACCGCCTCGGCCAGGGCCTTCTCGAAGGTAACCATGCCGCCGTCCGAGGACCCGTCGGTGGCGAGGTTGAACAGGGCCTGCTCGGCCGCCTCGAGCTGGGCCTTGCCGTCCAGCTCCGGCTCCGCCCCGAAGGCGCGGTTCACCACCACCTCGCCGAGGTCCACCAGTTGGCGGCGCAGGAAGCAGTCGAAGATGACGCGGCCGTACTCGCCGGCGTTGATGATGCCGACCATGGCGGTGAGGAGCTGCGTCAGGTAGGCGGGGCCGCCCACCTCGTCCAGCAGGCCGGAGTGCTCGAACTCCGCCCGCAGGGTCACCACGTCCGCGAGCTGCCCGGCCTCGATCCGGCGCTGAACGGCGTGGAAGATGCGGCCGTGGATCGGGTCGGCGAAGTGTTCCGCCGCCAGGAACTCCGAAACCCGCTCATAGGCCTTGTTGTTGGCCAGGAGCGCGCCCAGCAGGGCCTGCTCCGCCTCGATGTTCGAGGGGGGCAGGCGCTGGGAGAGGCCCAGCAGCCCGTTGCCGGACGGCTCGGCCCCGGGCTGGACGAGGGAGTCGAAGGCGTTCATGGGTCCAGTCTAGCCCCCGGCGCGTGCCGCGTCCCCTCCGACCTTTCCCGGGGTCCTGTGGATGGCGGTGGATCATGTGGATAAGCCGCCACGGGCCCCCGCCCGGTGCCAGGACCGCGGCCTGATAACCCCGGCGCGACGTGCCGGAAACGCGAATGGCCGCCCCCCTGCGGAGGCGGCCATCCTTCCGGCGTGCCCGTGGCGCGCCGCTTACTCGCGGGCGGCGCCCAGCTCGGAGAGCTCGGCGGCCAGCTCGGCCTCGAGCGAGGCCTCCTCGGCCTCCTGCTCGGCCCGCAGGTCCTCGCCGCGCGCCTGCTTCTCCGCCTCTTCCGGGGAGCGGGCGACGTTCACGATCACGGGGATCGAGACCTCCGGGTGCAGCGCCACGCGGACGGTGGTGAGGCCCAGGGACTTGATCGGCTGCTCCAGGACGACCTGGTCGCGGGTGATCGTCAGGCCGGCGTCCTTCACCGCGTCCGCGATGTCGCGGCCGGAGACGGAGCCGTAGAGCGCGCCGCTCTCGCCGGCGGAGCGGATCAGGACGACCTGCAGGCCCTCCATCCGCTCGGCCACGCGCTCGGCCTCCTCGCGCCGCTTGATGTTCAGGGCCTCGAGCTGGGCGCGCTCGGCCTCGAACTTCTTGAGGTTCGTCTCGGTCGCGCGGATGGCGCGGCCGGAGGGGAGGAGGAAGTTGCGGGCGTAGCCGGGCTTCACCTTCACGGTGTCGCCCATCTGGCCGAGCTTCTCGACCCGCTGCATCAGGATGACGTTGATCATGGTGCTATGCCCCGATCAGTCGTTGATGACGTAGGGCAGCAGCGCCAGGAAGCGGGCGCGCTTGATGGCGTTCGCCAGCTCGCGCTGCTTCTTGGCGGAAACCGCCGTGATGCGGGAGGGCACGATCTTGCCGCGCTCGCTCAGGAAGCGGGAGAGCAGGCGCACGTCCTTGTAGTCGATCTTCGGCGCGTTCGGGCCGGAGAAGGGGCAGGACTTGCGGCGGCGGTAGAAGGGCCGGCGGGCGCCGACGGCCGGGCGGCGCGCGGCGGGGGTCAGGTCGGTCGTGTCGGACATCTTGGCTTACTCCTCGCCGCCCATGCCACCCATGCCGTCCGCGTCGTCGCGGGGGCGGGCGCGGAACTCCTCGCGGTCGTCGCCGCGCTCGCGGCCGCGGCCGGAGCCGAAGCGGCCGGCCGGGCGGGGGCCGCGGAAGCCGCGGTCGCGCTCACGGTCGTCGCCGCGCTTGGCGAGGATGGCGGAGGGGGCGTCGTCAATCGTCTCGATCCGCAGCGTCATGTGGCGCAGCACGTCCTCGTGCAGGCCCAGCTGGCGCGCGGTCTCCTTCTCGGCCTCGGCCGGGCAGTCGAGGCCCAGCAGCATGTAGTGGGCCTTGCGGTTCTTCTTGATCTTGTACGCGAGGCCGCGGAGGCCCCAGTACTCGCGCTTGCGGATCTCGCCGCCGGCGGCGCCGACGATCTCGCCGACCTGGTCGGCGATGGCCTCGACCTGCGCCTGAGTCAGATCATTCCGCGCGATGAGCACGGTTTCATACAGCGGCATCTGTTTCCCTTCGGATGTCTCAGCCCCGGAGGCCGACGCGGGATGCGAGGGCCGGAAAAAGGGCATAGCCGCGCGCGATGCCTCGCGCCCGGCAGGGTGGCGGGGGCGTATAGCCGGGTGGACGGGCGGGGGCAAGCCGGTTGAAGGGGGCGTGGTCCCCGGCGCGGTCAGCCGGTGCCGCCGTCGTCGGTCTTGCCGCCCTCGGCCAGCTTCCGCAGCTCCTCGGAGCCCAGCCCGGCGGGGATCGAGCCGGCCAGGCTGCCGTCCCCGGCCTCCTCATGGGCCTTGTTGGTCGGGGCGCCGCCCTTGGTGTGGGTATCGCTGCCCGGGCCGGGCGCGGGGCTCTGGTCCTCGCTGTGGTCCTGGCCCGACCTGTCATGGTTGTCGCTCATCGGTCTCTCCGTTCTTTCTGGGCCTGGAGAGGGAAACGCGCGAGCGCGCCGAGGTATGCTCGCCCCTCGGACTGGCTCTCAGATCTCCACCCAGCGGCGGAGGAGGTTGTGGTAGCCGGAGGTCATGGCGAGCACGCCCGGGTGGTCGTCCGGCAGGTCCTGGCGGAGCGCGATGATCCCCATGTCCATCTCGTAGAGTAAGGCGCGCTGGGCGTCGTCCTTCACCATGGATTGGGTCCAGAAGAAGGAGCCCCAGCGGCTGCCCCGCGTCACGGGGTTCACGTGGTGGAGGGAGGTGGAGGGATAAACAACCATGTCCCCGGCCGGGAGCTTCACCGCTTGCTCGCCGTAGGTGTCCTGCACCACCAGCTCGCCGCCGTCGTAGTCGCCGGGTTCGGTGAGAAAGAGGGTGGAGGAGACATCGGCACGGATACGCCCGCCGGTGCCGGGCACGGCGCGGATGGCGTTGTCCACGTGCGGCCGGAAGGTCATGCCGGGGTCGTAGCGGTTGAACATGGGCGGCAGCACGCGCAGCGGCAGGGCGGCGGTGGCGAAGAGCGGGCTGCGGCCGAGGGCGCGGAGGACGAGCTCGCCCAGTTCCCCAGCCACGGGGGAGTCCACGGGGATCTGAAGGTTGTTCTTCACCTTGGCGGATTGCTCGCCGGCGGTGGCGCGGCCGTCCTGCCAGGCGGCGGCCTCCAGGCGCTCCCGGCAGAGGGCGACCTCGGCGGGCGTCAGAACCTGGGGGATGCGGACGAGCATCGGGGCGCTCCGGGCTTGGAAACGAGAGCGGGCGGCGGGGGTGGCCTTGTGCCACTCCCGCCGCCCGGCGTCATGTGCGGGGGCGCATCCCGCCCCCGCATACCCGCCGTCAGAAGTCGGCGGCGAGGGAGACGAGCACGGTGCGGCCGCCGGCGACCACGGCGCGGTTGCCGAACAGGCCCTCGTAGTTGGTGCGGTCCGTCAGGTTGTAGCCGTTCACGCGCACCGTCAGGTTCTGGTTGATGCGGTGCTGGATCAGGGCGTCCAGGCTGAAGTTGTCCGGCACCTCCGCGGTGTTCGCCGTGTCCACGAAGACCTGGCTGCGATAGACGATGCCGGCGCCGACCGTGACGTTCCAGGGCGTGTCGCGGGCGATGTCGTAGGTCGTCCAGACCGAGGCAGAGTGCTTCGGCACGTACTGCACGCGCCGGCCGACGCTGGTGGCGGTGGTGGAACGCGTCGTCTTGCTGTCCAGGTAGGTGTAGTTGGCCAGGATATTCCATTCCGGCGTGATGCGGCCGGTGATCCCCAGCTCCACGCCGCGGATCCGCTGACGGTCATTGGTGGCCACGAACTCGCCCACCGCCGTGTCCGAGGGGGCCAGGGCGTTGTTGCGCTCGGAGTGGAAGAGTGCGGCGGTCAGGCCCAGGCGCTGGTCGAGAAGGCTGATCTTCGCGCCGATCTCGTGATTGGTGTTCCGGGTCGGCTCGAAGTTGCTGTTGAAGCTGCCCGCATCGGCCGGGAAGGTCGTGAAGAAGGTGCCCGGCGGCGTCGTGGAGGTGGAGTAGGAGTAGTAGTAGGTCTGGCTCGGCGTCGGCTCCCAGACCACGCCGGCGCGCGGGTCGAAGAAGCTGTCGCGCACGCTGACGTTCTGGGAGGGCGCGAGACCCGGCGCGCCGGCCTTGTAGTCGAAGTCGTAGTTCGTCCAGCGGAAGCCGCCATAGACCGAGAGCGTGGGCAAAAGGAACAGGCGCTCGTTCAGGAACAGGCCGAGATTGGTGGATTCCGTGTTCCGGACGTTGTTGGCCGCGCCCGTGTTCAGCATCAGGTCGTTGTTGGTCCAGGGGTTCAGCAGCGTGACGCTCGGGCGCGTGGGGGAGTAGGGGTAGGCCGTGCGGTCCACCGTCTCGTGCGCGATGTCCACGCCGGCCGTCAGCTCGTGCCGGAAGGGGCCGGTGGTGAAGCGGGCGAGGGCGGTGGTGAGGTTCTGGATCCCCTCGTTCACCTGATGGTACGGCGCGTTGCTGCCGCCGCCATAGGCGAGGGTGGGGTTCAGGCCGCGGAAGAACTGCCCGGAGCAGGAGTTGAAGTAGGACACCGTCGCGGTCTGGCCGCCGCAGGTGGCCGCGGTCAGTGCCGTGTAGCGGTCCACATGCGTGTAGCGCGTGTCGTTGGTGACGGTGAGCCAGTTGCTGAAACGGTGGGACAGGCGGCCGGTGACGCGGTCCACCGTCACGTTGTCCAGGTCGTTGTCGATGCCGTAAAAGTTGGCGCGGCGCACGCCGTACTCGGAGGCGGGGCGGCCGGTGGCGCCGGGGCCGCTGAAGACGATGGGCATGCCGCCGTCGATCGTGTGGCGGTCGCGGTAGTGCAGGTATTCCAGCGAGAAGGTGGTCGGCGTGCCGAGGCCGAAGGCGATGGAGGGGGCGACGCCCCAGCGGCGCGTGTCGATGTCGTCGCGGTCCACCACGCTGCTGGACTGGCCCATGACGTTGATGCGCGCCGCGATCGTCTCGCTGATGCGCTGGTTGATGTCGAGCGTGCCGCGGGCGAAGGGCCCCATGCCGCCGGTGGCCACGCCGGAGTAGCGGGTCTCCAGTGTCGGCAGGCGGCTGTTCACGTTGATGCCGCCGCCGATGGAGCTGGTGCCGAGGGCGAAGCCGGAGGCGCCCTTCAGGACCTGCACGTCCTCGTAGGTGAAGGCGTCGCGCGAGTAGGAGCCGAAGTCGCGCAGCCCGTCCACCAGCACGTCGTTCTGGGCGGAGAAGCCGCGGATGCGGAACTGGTCGCCCGAGACGCCGCCATTGCCCTCGCCGATGGTGGAAGTGATGCCGGGGACGTTGCGCAGCGCCTGCTCCAGCGTGGTGACGGTCTGCTGCTGCAGGATCTCCTGCGGCACCACGTTGATGGTCTGCGGGGTGTCCTGGATGGAGTTGGGGAGGCGAGGATTGCCCGTGGTGGCCTGGAGCTGGTTCGCGGGGGCCGCGCCGGTCACGGCCACTTCCGGGACGGGAATGGTGGGCGCAGCGCCGGGGATGGTTCCCTGGGCGAAGGCGGGGGCGAGGGCGGCGCCCCCTGCCATCGCGGCGCCGAGGCTGAGGCTGGCGACCAGGGCAGTGCTGGGGGCCATCGGGCCTCCCGGGGAGACGCGGCGCATCGGGGCAACCTTGCTCAGTTGGTAATGAGAATCGCTCTTAGTTTCCCGCGTTACAGCGGGTCAAGATTGCGTGTGAGAGTCGTTCTCAGTGAAACCCGACTGTTGCAGCGTAAGCACGCCTTGTTCTGGAACGGGACGTCCTAGATTGCCGGATTGTAATTTAAAAGGAGCGAGCCGCGGGACTTCCGGCCTGAAACGTAAAGTCACCTGCCGCCTTCATTCTGCCGCTGCCCCGCCTTCGTGCCGGGCCGATCCGGCCGGATGACCGGCGGATCAGAGATATGGAGGTTGCGACGATGTCCTGGCTTTCCCGTTCCATCCTGCTGGCCGGCCTGGTTGCCGGCGGCGCCGTCCTCTCCCCCGCCCAGGCCGCGCCGGCTTCCGCCGCGCCGATGCTGGCCGGGCCGCTGGCCGAGACCTCCTCTGACCTGCTGCAGGAGGTGCGCTACGTCACCCGCTGCCGCCCGCGGACGGTGTACCGGCAGGACCGCTTCGGCCGCCCGGTGCGCGTGACCCGCGAGGTCTGCCGCCGCGTGTGGGTGGGCCGCGGCCGCTACTAGAGGGCGCGCTGCCGGCGCTGCGGTTGACAGCGCCGTGACACCGCCGCTACCCCGCCGCGCCACGGCGGGGTAGCGGTTCCCTGCTGGGCCACAGGCAGGAAACACGTCACCATGGCCCTCGCGCTCGTCTTTCCCGGCCAGGGCAGCCAGGCCGTCGGCATGGGCCGGGACCTCGCCGCCGCCTTCGCCCCCGCGCGCGAGGTGTTCGAGGCAGTGGACGAGACGCTGCACCAGAACCTCACCCGGCTGATGTTCGAGGGGCCGGCGGAGGAGCTGACCCTCACGGCGAACGCGCAGCCTGCGCTGATGGCCGTCTCGCTGGCGGTGCTGCGGGTGCTGGAGGCCGAGGGCGGCTTCGATATCAAGGGCAAGGTGGCGCTGGTGGCCGGGCACTCGCTCGGGGAGTACAGCGCGCTCGCGGCCGTGCGGGCCTTCGATGTGCCGCAGGCGGCGCGGCTGCTGCGGCTGCGGGGCGAGGCCATGCAGAAGGCGGTGCCGGCGGGCACGGGCGCCATGGCGGCGCTGCTGGGGGCCGAGATGGAGCAGGCGCGGGCCATCTGCGAGCGCGCGGCCGAGGACCCGGTGACAGGGGAGCGGCAGGTGGTCGAGGCCGCCAACGACAATGGCGGCGGGCAGGTGGTGATCTCCGGCCACAAGGCCGCGGTGGAGCGGGCGGTGGAGCTCGCGAAGGCCGAGGGGGTGAAGCGCGCCATGCTGCTGCCCGTCTCCGCGCCCTTTCACTCCTCCCTGATGGCCCCGGCGGCCGATGCGATGGGCGAGGCGCTGGAGCGGGATCCGCCGCGCGCGCCGCTGGTGCCGGTGGTGGCGAACGTGACCGCCGCCAAGGCGACGGACCCCGGCACGATCCGCGACCTGCTGGTGCGGCAGGTCACGGGCACGGTGCGCTGGCGCGAGTGCGTGGCGGCCATGACCGCGATGGGCTGCGACCGATTCATCGAGGTCGGCTCGGGCAAGGTGCTGACGGGGCTGATGAAGCGGAACGCGCCGGAGGCCACCGCCACCGCCTGCGGCACGCCTGCCGAGATCGAGGCGGTGCTGAGGTCGCTGTGAGCGACGGCATGGGCGGCGCCGCCCACCTCACCGTCGAGGACGCGGCGGACCCGGGGGCCCGCGCGGCCGTGCTGGACGGGCTGATCGCCTTCAACACGGCCCGGACCGGGCCGGGGATCTTCGACGCAACGCCCCTGCTGGTGGTGCTGCGCGACGGTGCCGGCGCCCCGATCGGCGGGCTGGTGGGGCGGAACCGGGCGGGCTGGCTCTACGTGGAGCTGCTGCACATCCCGGAATCCCATCGCGGCCAGGGCCTGGGGCGGGAGATCCTGGGGCGGGCGGAGGAGGAGGCGCGCGGGCGCGGCCTCACGGGTGTCTGGCTCGAGACCTACGCCTTCCAGGCGCCCGGCTTCTACGCCCGCATGGGCTACACCACCGTGGGCACGCTGCCCGGCTGCCCGCCGGGACAGGCGTGCCACTTCCTTGCCAAGCGCCTCGACGGCGCGCCCCTGGAGACCCCGTGATGTTCGACCTGACCGGCAAGACCGCCCTCGTCACCGGCGCCACGGGGGGAATCGGCGCGGCCATCGCCCGCGCGCTGCACGCCCAGGGGGCGAAGGTGGCGCTCACCGGGCGGCGGGAGGCGGAGCTGGCCTCGCTCGCCTCCGAGCTGGGGGAACGGGCCTTCGTGGCCCCGGCCGACCTCTCCGATCCCGCCGCTCCGGCCGCGCTGGTGGAGAAGGTGGAGGCGGAGTTCGGCGTGCTGGACATCCTGGTGAACAATGCCGGGCTGACGCGGGACGGGCTGGCGCTGCGGATGGGCGACAAGGACTGGTCCGACGTGATCGAGGTGGACCTGACCGCCCCGTTCCGCCTGGCCCGCGCCTGCCTGCGGGGGATGATGAAGCGGCGCACGGGGCGGATCGTCTCCATCGCCTCCATCGTCGGCGTCACCGGCAATCCCGGGCAGGCGAACTACGCCGCGGCCAAGGCGGGGCTGATCGGGATGAGCAAGGCCCTGGCCCAGGAGGTGGCGCCGCGCGGCGTGACGGTGAACGTGGTGGCGCCGGGCTTCGTCAAGACCGCCATGACGGACGCGCTGAACGACGCCCAGAAGGCCGCGCTGATGGGCCGCATCCCCATGGGCCGGATGGGCGCTTCCGAGGACATCGCGTCCGCCGTGGCCTACCTCGCCTCCGACGAGGCGGCCTGGGTGACGGGGGTGACGCTCCACGTCAACGGCGGCATGGCGATGATCTGAGAGGGGGATCTGGGAAGGGGAAAGGGTGCGAGCGGGAACAACGGTCCTTGAACCGGGCCTCCCGCCTCCCCTCCTTCGGCCTAGGCCGCGTGACAGAGGCGTGCTAAGGCGCGCGCCCAATGTGCCCGGGCGCCGACCTGCGACCTTCGCCCGGCCGCATGAACGGGTTTCCGGCGGGCAGCCGCCATCAGGAGAGAGCAAACGCGATGAGCGAAACCGCCGAGAAGGTGAAGAAGATCGTGGTCGAGCACCTCGGCGTCGAGGAGGCGAAGGTGACCCCGGAGGCGTCCTTCATCGACGACCTGGGCGCGGACAGCCTGGACACGGTCGAGCTGGTGATGGCCTTCGAGGAGGCCTTTGGCGTGGAGATCCCGGACGACGCGGCCGAGAAGATCACGACCGTCGGCGACGCCATCACCTATATCGACGCGCACAAGACGGCCTGAAGGCCCAACCGTGACCGGCGGGCCGCCCATCCCGGGCCGGCCCGGCCGTAAGTTCATGACGCGCGGCGGGGCCGGTTCCACCGGCCACCGCCAGGCCCCGCAGGAGTGGCCGGGCCCTCGGCGCGGGTAGGGAGTAAGCGAGAGTGTTCGGTCAGCTCACGGCCCCGCGCCGCGTCGTCGTCACCGGCATGGGAATTGCCAGCCCGCTGGGCCTTGGCGTGGAGCATGTCTGGAAGCGGATGCTGGCCGGGGAATCCGGCATCACCGCCATCCAGGGCTTCGACGTGTCCAACCTGCCCGCGAAGATCGCGGGCACGGTGCCGGTCGGCACGAAGGCCGATGGCGCGCTGGACCTGGCGGAGTGGATCCCCGTCAAGGACCAGAAGAAGATGGACCGCTTCATCCAGCTCGCGCTGGTGGCGGCCACTGAGGCGGTCGAGGATTCCGGCTGGGTGCCGGAAACGGAGGAGGATCGCTACGCCACCGGCGTGATGATCGGCTCCGGCATCGGCGGGCTGCAGACGATCTACGAGGCCTCCCAGCTCATCGCGGCCGGCAAGCACCGCCGGCTCTCGCCCTTCTTCATCCCCTCGGCGCTGATCAACCTCGCCTCCGGGCATGTCTCCATCAAGTACGGCTTCAAGGGACCGAACCATTCCGTGGTGACGGCCTGCGCGACCGGCGTGCACGCGCTCGGCGACGCATCGCGGCTGATCGCGCTCGGCGACGCCGACGTGATGGTGGCCGGCGGGGCCGAGGCGGCGGTTGTCGAGATCGGCATGGCCGGCTTCGCCGCCTCCCGTGCGCTCTCCACCGCCTTCAACGACACGCCGGCCGCGGCGTCCCGCCCCTGGGACAAGGACCGGGACGGCTTCGTGATGGGCGAGGGCTCGGGGGTGCTGGTGCTCGAGGAGTACGAGCACGCCAAGGCCCGCGGCGCCAAGATTTACGGCGAGGTGATCGGCTACGGCATGTCCGGCGACGCCTATCACATCACGGCGCCTGCCGAGGGGCATGAGGGCGCCTTCCGGGCGATGAAGGCCTGCTTCCGCTCCTGCGGCCTGTCGCCGGAGGACGTGCAGTACATCAACGCCCACGGCACGAGCACGCCGCTGGGCGACGACCTGGAGCTGCAGGCGGTGGAGCGGCTGTTCGGCGATGCCGCCAAGGGCGTGGCCATGTCCTCCACCAAGTCGGCGATCGGGCACCTGCTGGGCGCGGCGGGGGCGGTGGAGGCGATCTTCTCCCTGCTGGCCATCCGCGACGGCGTGGCGCCGCCGACGCTGAACCTGGAGGAGCCCTCCCACCCCTCGGTCATCGACCGGGTGGCGAAGGAGGCGCAGCCGCGCAAGATCGAGGTGGCGCTGTCCAACTCCTTCGGCTTCGGTGGCACCAACGCCTCCATCCTGTTCAAGGCCGCGGCCTGAACCCTACTTCCTGCCGCTGAGGGGATTGCCCGCCGATGGGACGTGCGATCCGTGGGCTGCTGATCCTGGTGCTGATCCTCGGCCTGGCCGGGGGCGGCGCCTTCCTCTACGCGCGGCAGGTCTATGAGAGCCCGGGGCCGCTCGCGGAGCCGCGGAACCTCGTGGTGCCGCGCGGGGGCACGGAGGCGATCGGGGCGGCGCTGCAGGGCGCGGGGATCGTGGCCGATGCGCGCGCCTTCCTCGTCGCCGCCACGGTGACGCGCGGCGAGGGGCCGCTGCGGGCCGGTGAGTTCGCCTTCCCCGCCGGGGGTTCCCTGCGCGACGTGCTGGAGGTGCTGCGGACGGCGCGGCCGGTACAGCGGCGCCTGACGATCCCGGAGGGGCTGACGGCCCGGCAGATGGTGGCCCTGATCGACCGGGCCGAGGGCCTGACGGGCGAGACGCCGCCGGTGGACGAGGGCGACCTGCTGCCGGAGACCTATACCTATCAGTGGGGCGACACGCGCGCCGCGATCGTCCGCCGGGCCGAGGCCGCCATGGCGGAGGCGCTGCGCGAGGCCTGGGCGGGGCGGGCAGGGGACCTGCCGATCGCCTCCCCGCGGGAGGCTCTGGTGCTGGCGAGCATCGTGGAGCGGGAGACGGGCGTCGCGGCGGAGCGGCCGCGGGTGGCCTCCGTCTTCGTGAACCGGCTGCGGCGGGGGATGCCGCTGCAATCCGACCCGACCGTGGCCTATGCGGCCGCGGACGGGGCGGTGCTGGAGCGGGCGCTGACGCGGGCCGACCTGGACCGGGACCACCCCTTCAACACCTACCGCAACCGGGGCCTGCCGCCCGGCCCCATCGCCTCCCCGGGCAAGGAGGCGCTGCGGGCGGTGACGCGGCCGGACGCGACGGATTTCCTCTACTTCGTGGCGGACGGCACGGGCGGGCACGCCTTCTCGCGGACGTTGGATGAGCACAACCGCAACGTGGCGCGCTGGCGCGAGGTGGAGCGGGGGCGCGCGGCCCCGGCGACCAACCCGGCGCCACCGACGCCGGCAACGGCGCGGTGAGGTCCGGCGGGGCCCCGGCTTGAGCGGGGCGCCGCTCTCGGGCTGGCCGCTCTGGTGGCGGCTCCTGTTGGTTTCCGGGCTCTGGGCCACCGCCTTTCCCGTGGTGCGGCTGGCCACGCGCTCCATGCCGCCCTTCGCGCTCTCCTTCGGGCGGGGGGTGGTGGCGGCCGTGGTGATGCTGGGCTTCGTGATGGCGACAGGCGCGCTTCGCGGGGTGCGGCGCGGCATCTGGCGGCACGGGCTGCTGTTGGGCACGACGAATGGCTGGCTGCCGAACTGCCTTCTCGCGGTGGCGCTGGTCTCTCTGGGGGCGGCGACGGTGGCGCTGATTCAGTCCACCACGCCGCTCTTCGTCGCGCTGCTGGCCTTCCCCTTCCTGCCGGCGGAACGGCCGGGGCTGCGGACCCTGGCGGGGATGGCGGCCGGCTTCGCGGGGATCGCGGTGATTCTCGGCTCGCAGGCGCTGCTGGGCGGGGATGGGCTGCTGGCGGGCGGGCTGGTGCTGCTGTCAGCGCTCTCCTACGCCGTGGGCACGGTCTATGTGCGGCTGCGGCAGCCGGGCTCGCCCGTGGCGCTCTCGGTAGGGCAGCAGGCCGCCAGCGCGCTGGGAGCGGGGGCGATGACCCTGCTCTTCGAGCCGGCGGGGGCCTTCGACCAGCCGATCGAGGTCTGGGGGGCCGTGCTCTGGCTGGGGGTGGTGAGCTCCGCCCTTCCGCTGGCCTTCTTCCTCGCCCTGGCGCAGCGGGCGCGGGCGACGGACGCGGCCATGACAGGTTATCTCCAGCCCGGCTTCGCCGCCCTCTTCGCCGCGCCCTTGCTGGGGGAATGGCCCGAGCCGCGGGTCTGGCTGGGCGGGGCGGTGGTGCTGCTCGGGGTCTGGCTGGCAACGGGGCGGCGGGGGCCGTAGCCGCCGCATCCGGCCTTAGCGTTCGGTGGTCAGGACAGGGCGGGCTCGGGCAGGTGGGCGCGGCTTCTCATCAGGGGCTGGATGCGCTGCCCGAAGGCCTCGATGCCCTCGAGGAAGTCGTCGAAGGTGAGGAGGACGCCGGAGAGGCCGGGGACCTCCGCCATCTCGTCCAGCATGCGCGCCACCGAGGCGTAGGAGCCGACGAGGGTGCCCATGTTCAGGTTGATGGCGCCTTCGGGCAACGCGTACTGCTTGGCGTTGGCGTCCGCGCCCGACCGGGTGTCGGCGGCGGCCTGGCCGGCCATCCAGGCGATGGCCTCCCGGTCCGCACCGGCCTGGTAGTGGTTCCACCGGGCCCAGGCGGCCTCCTCCGTCTCGTCCGCGATGAGCATGATGAGAGCGAGGGAGCCGACCTTCCGGCCGGTGACGGCGGCGGCGGCCCCGGTGCGGGCGACCATCGGCGCCAGGGCCTTCGGGGTGTTGATGCCCTGTCCCAGGCAGAAGTTGTAGTCCGCGTACTCTGCCATGAACGCCAGCCCGGCGGCGCTCTGCCCGGCGCAGACGATCGGGATGTCGGCGCTCGGCTTCGGCAGCAGGCGGCAGTCATCCATCTGGAAGAACTGGCCCTTGAAGTCCGACCGGCCGGTGGACCAGAGCTCGCGGATGACGGTGGCGTACTCGGAGAGGTGGTCGTAGCGGGAGGCGAAGTGCTCGTCGCCCGGCCAGAGGCCCATCTGCGAGTATTCCGGGCGCTGCCAGCCGGTGATGAGGTTCACCCCGAAGCGGCCGGGGGCGATGGAATCGATGGTGACGGCCATGCGGGCCATGATGGCCGGGGGCAGCACCAGGGAGGCCGCGGTAGCGAAGAGCCTGATCCGGCTGGTGACGGCGGCGAGGCCGGCCATGAGGGTGAAGGATTCCAGGTTGTAGTCCCAGAACTCCGTTTTTCCGCCGAAGCCGCGCAGCTTGATCATAGAGAGGAGAAAGTCGAGCCCGTAGTGCTCCGCGCGCTGGGAGACCCTCTTGTTCAGCTCGAAACTCGGCTTGTACTGGGGCGCGTTGGCCGAGATGAGCCAGCCGTTGTTGCCGATCGGGATGAAGACGCCGACTTCCATGCCTGAGTGGCCTCCTGCTGAGGAGAGGAGCCGAGCAAATCCCGTTCCACGGGGGCGGCCGGCGCGGAACCCTGGCCTCGGAAACGGGTTGTAACAAAAAGATCGGGCGCAACTTGCGCGCCGAGCCTTTCAGAGTGCCGCCCGCCGCACCATACCAGGGCGCACATTACAGAAAGGACATGCTAGGCCGTGGAAGCCGAGGTTCTGATTGCCCTGTTGGCGTTGATCGGCATGGAGGTGGTCCTTGGGATCGACAACCTCGTCTTCATCGCGATCCTGAGTAACCGCCTGCCGGTGGAGCAGCGCCGCAAGGCCCGGCTGATCGGCCTTGGCCTCGCCGTGGTGATGCGGTTGGGCATGCTGGCCGGCGTGGGCTGGCTGATGTCGCTGACGACGCCGCTGTTCACGATTCTCGGCAACGAGTTCTCGGGCCGCGACATCATCCTGCTGGCGGGCGGCGTTTTCCTGATCGTCAAGGCGGTGATCGAGATCCACCATCGCGTGGACCCGGCTTCCCAGGCCGATGCGAAGGCGGCGAACCAGGTCGTCGCCAGCTTCGGCGCCACCGTGTTCCAGATCATCCTGATCGACATGGTGTTCAGCGTGGACAGCATCCTCGCTGCGATCGGCATGACGAGCGTCATGTGGGTCATCGCGGTGGCGATCCTCGTGTCCGTTACCGTCATGCTGCTGTCGATGGATGCCCTCTCCAATTTCATGGAGAAGAACCCGACGGTGGTGATGCTGGCGCTCGCCTTCCTCGTGATGATCGGCATGGTGCTGATCGGCGAGGGGCTGGGCTTCCACCTGCCCAAGGGCTTCGTCTACGTCGCCATGGCCTTCGCGGCGGCGGTGGAGGGGCTGAACATCTGGGCGCGGCGCTCGGACGGGAAGCGCACCGTTTCCCCGACGAGCACCACCCTCGCCGCGCCAGGGGAGGCCTCGGTCAGCCAGCAGGCGGTGGCGGAGGAGGTTCTGGCGCACCGGAACCCGCCTTCGACGGCAGCCGGCTGAGCCAGGAGACGGGCAGCGCGCCCGCGAGGCGCGCCGCCGCGTAGAGGGGCCAGGGGAAGACAACCCTGGCCCTTCCTTTTTGCACCCCCGCCAGGGTGAGGCGGGCGGCCCTCTCCGGCTCCATCAGGAAGGGCATGGGGAAGGTGTTCGGGGCCGTCATCGGCGTCCGGATGAAGCCCGGGCAGACCGCGTGGAGGCGGATGCCGTTTCTCCGGGCCGTGGCGTCCGTGGCCTCGGTCCAGCGCTGGAGCGCCGTCTTGGAGGCGCAGTAGGCGGGGGCGCCGGGCGATGCGGTGAAGGCCGCGATGGAGGCGATGGCGGCCACCCGGCCGCGGATGCCGTCCGGGCCCGGCGGCTGGGCGCCCATGAGGTCCAGCGCGGGCATGATCGTGTTCAGGGCGCCCGTCAGGTTCACCGCGAAGATGCGGGCGACCGCCT
The DNA here is from genome assembly GCF_037040815.1 of Pararoseomonas sp. SCSIO 73927. Classification (NCBI taxonomy): domain Bacteria; kingdom Pseudomonadati; phylum Pseudomonadota; class Alphaproteobacteria; order Acetobacterales; family Acetobacteraceae; genus Pararoseomonas; species Pararoseomonas sp. SCSIO 73927. The sequence continues at coordinate 544,235 of NZ_CP146232.1, read as the reverse complement.
CCGGTGCCTCCCGCGTGCCGCCGGTGCCGGCGGAGGTGCCGGCATTGGCGACGAGGAGGTCGAGGCCGCCCGTGCTGCCAACCATGCCGCGGATCCAGGCGGCGGCCGCTTCCGCGTCCCGCACGTCGAAGGCGGTCTCGGCCACCGTGGCGCCCGCGGCGCGGCAGGCGGCGGCGGTGGCGGCGAGGCGGGCGGGGTCGCGGCCCGAGAGGTGCAGGGTGCGGCCGGGGGCGGCGAGTTCCAGGGCCAGGGCGGCGCCGAGGCCGGAGGAGGCGCCGGTGATCGCGGCGCGGGGCCATGGCCAGGTGGCCTTGCTGCCTTGCATCATGCCCTCTCCCGCCGCAGAAGGCCGAACATGGCCATCCGATCCATGACCGGCTTCGCGCGCGCCACCGGGACGCTTCCCGATGGCACCCCCTTCACCTGGGAACTCCGCAGCGTCAACGGGCGGGGGCTGGACGTGCGGCTGCGCCTGCCGGGCGGGCTGGACGTGCTGGAGGCGCCGCTGCGGGAGGCGGCGGCGGCGCGCTTCGCGCGGGGCAACGTCTCCGCCACCCTGACGGTGAAGCGGGAGGACCGGGCGCCGCGGCTGGTGCTGGACCCCGCGGCGCTGGAGCGGGCGCTGGCGCTGGTCTCGGACCTCGCGGCGCGGATGCCGGGGGCGGCGGCACCCCGGCCGGAAGCGGTGCTGGCCCTGCCGGGCGTGCTGCGGACGGAGGTGGAGGTGCCGGACGAGGCGGCGGAGGGCGCGCGGCGCGCCGCCGTCTCCGAGGGGTTCGGGGAGGCGCTGGCCGAGCTCTTCGCGGCTCGGGCGGCGGAAGGGGCGCGGCTGCACGGCATCCTCTCCACCCTGCTGGACGAGATCGAGGCGCTGCGGGCTCAGGCGGCGGCGGAGGCGGCGCGGCAGCCGGCGGCGCACCGGGCGCGGCTGGAGGCGGTGCTGCGGGAGCTGCTGGAGGGCGAGCGGCGCGTGCCGGAGGAGCGGCTGGCCGGGGAGGTAGCGCTGCTGGCCGCGCGCTCCGACGTGCGGGAGGAGCTGGACCGGCTGGGCGCCCATGTCGAGGCCGCGCGGGCGCTGCTGGCCGAGGGGGCGCCGGTGGGGCGCAAGCTGGAGTTCCTGACCCAGGAGTTCGGGCGGGAGTCGAACACGCTGGGGGCCAAGGCGGGCAGCCTGGCGCTCACGCGGCTCTCCCTGGAGTTGAAGGCGGCGGTGGAGCGGCTGCGCGAGCAGGCGGCGAACGTGGAATGACCCCCGTGGATCCGAAGATGCGGCGAAGGGGGCTCTGCCTCGTGCTGGTGGCGCCTTCCGGCGCGGGGAAGACGAGCGTCTCGCGGGCGCTGCTGTCGCGGGAGGAGGAGCTGTCCCTCTCCATCTCCGCCACCACGCGGGCGGCGCGCCCGGGGGAGGTGCACGGGGTGCACTACTTCTTCCATGGGCCGGACGAGTTCGAGGCGATGGAGGCGGCGGGGCACTTCCTGGAGAGCGCCCATGTCTACGGCCGCCGCTACGGCACGCCGCGCGCCCCGGTGGAGGAGGCGCTGGCCTCCGGGCGAGACGTGCTGTTCGACGTGGACTGGCAGGGGCACCTGCTGCTGCAGCGCGCGATGCCCGGCGACGTGGTGGGGGTGTTCCTGATGCCGCCCTCCATCCCCGAGCTGGAGCGGCGGCTGCGGGCGCGGGGGACAGACAGCGAGGAGGAGATTCTCCGCCGCATGGGCAAGGCGCGCGACGATGCCTCCCACTGGCGGGAGTTCGACCACGTGCTGGTCAACACCGACTTCGCGGAGACGGTGGACACGGTGCAGGCCATCCTGCGGGCGGCGCGCACGGCGCGGGCGCGGAACCTGTGGCTGGGCGATTTCGTGGCGGGGATGGGGTAGTGCTCCAGGTCCTCGGCCTCGTCGCGCCGGTCTTCCTGCTGATCGCCCTCGGCTACGTGTCGGGCGTGCGGCGGATGCTCTCGGACGAGGCGATGCGGGGGATCAACGACTTCGCCTTCTGGCTCTGCGCGCCGGCCCTGCTGTTTGTCTCCGCGGCCTCGGGCGGGGGGCTGGCGGCGCATGGGGGGCGGCTGGAGGTCGCCTTCTTCTCCTGCGTGCTGCTTGTCTACGCCGCGTGCCTCGTGCTGTGCCGGGGGGTGGCGCGGCGGGGGCTGGCGGAATCGGGGCTCTTCGCCCTGAACTGCGCCTTCGGGAACACGCTGATGATGGGGCTGCCGGTGGTGCTGGCGAGCTTCGGGCCGGCGGGGGTGGCGCCGGCGACGGCGGTGATCGGGCTCTACTCCCTCATCATGCTGCCGCTGACCACGATCGTCGCGGAGGCCGGGCTGAGCGCGAGGGCGCGGCCGTTGCAGGTGCTGCGCGCCACCGCGCGGTCCGTGATCCGGAACCCCGTGGTGATGGCGGTGCTGCTGGGGCATCTCTGGGCCCTGTTCCTTCCGCCGCCGCCCGCCCCGATGCAGCGCTTCCTGCACCTGCTGGGCGGGGGCATGAGCCCCATGCTGCTCTTCTGCCTCGGCGCCTCGCTGCGCGATTTCGAGATCCGGCGGGACTGGGCGGACGCGGTGGCGATCAGCGCCGTGAAACTGGTGGTGCTGCCCGCCGTGGTCTTCGGCGCGGGGCGCTGGGCGGGGCTGGGGGCGCTGGAGCTCTCCGTGGTGGTGGTGATGGCCGCCATGCCGACGGGGGCGAACGCCTTCCTGCTCTCCCGCCGCTACGCGGTGGGGACGGAGCGGGCCGGGGCGGCGGTGCTGCTGAGCACGGTCGCCTCCGTGGTGACGCTGACGGCGGTGCTGGGGATTCTCGGCCGCTAGCGGCCGGAGGCCTAATGCAGGCGCAACTCGCCATCCGCGTAGGTGAATTCGGCGGGCTTCCAGAGGGCGGCGGAGGCGACGCGGACGGAGTGGAGCGCGCCCTCGATGTCCTTTCGCCAGAAATCGAGGAAGCCGTGCAACTCCGGGAAGGTCGGGGCGCGATCGACCTTCTGCCAGATGAAGGACTGCAGGACGGCCGGGTGGTCGGGCAGGCGGTAGAGGATCTCGGCCGTGGTCAGGTGCCATTCGGGGATGCGGACGACGTGCTCGATGCCCCGCAGGTGCATGTCCTTTCTCCTCAAGCCGGGCGGCAGGGAGGCCGCCAGGGGCGAATGGTGCCATGCAGGAGCAATGTCTGGGCGCAAAAAATGTTTCATATCAATGCAATGGCACTCTCACACCGAGAGTGCTGCTGGGCGCTTGACGGCGTGGGGGGTGATCTCCTAGATCGCTGGCACTCGCCGGGGGTGAGTGCCAACAATCCCCCGGCCGGGCTCAACCACGATCAAGGCTCAGGAGAGGATCGCATGGCGAACTTCCGTCCCCTGCATGACCGCGTTCTCGTCCGTCGCGTGACGGCCGAAGAGAAGAGCGCTGGCGGCATCATCATCCCCGACACCGCCAAGGAGAAGCCCCAGGAGGGCGAGGTCGTGTCCGTGGGTTCGGGCGCGCGCAACGAGGCCGGCCAGATCGTGGCGCTGGACGTGAAGGCCGGCGACCGCATCCTGTTCGGCAAGTGGTCCGGCACCGAGGTGAAGCTGAATGGTGAGGAGCTCCTGATCATGAAGGAGTCCGACATCATGGGCATCGTGGAGAAGGCCGCCTGATCGTTCCGTGAGGAACTGATCGGCGCTTTCCCAACACAAGAAAGGACATTCAGATGGCTGCGAAGGACGTCAAGTTCGGCGCCAATGCCCGTGAGCGCATGCTGCGCGGCGTGGACATCCTGGCCGACGCCGTGAAGGTGACGCTGGGCCCGAAGGGCCGCAACGTCGTGCTCGACAAGAGCTTCGGCGCGCCGCGGATCACCAAGGACGGCGTGACCGTCGCCAAGGAGATCGAGCTGGCCGACAAGTTCGAGAACATGGGCGCGCAGATGGTGCGCGAAGTGGCCTCGAAGCAGAACGACCTGGCCGGTGACGGCACGACCACCGCGACGGTGCTGGCCCAGGCCATCATCCGCGAGGGCGCCAAGGCCGTGGCCGCCGGCCTGAACCCGATGGACCTGAAGCGCGGCGTTGACAAGGCCGTGACGGTGATCGTGGCCGATCTGCAGGCGAAGACCCGCAAGATCACCACCTCCGCCGAGGTCGCCCAGGTCGGCTCGCTCTCCGCCAACGGCGAGACCGAGATCGGCGAAATGATCGCGCAGGCGATGGAGAAGGTCGGCAACGAGGGTGTCATCACCGTCGAGGAGGCCAAGTCCATCCAGACCGAGCTCGACGTCGTCGAGGGCATGCAGTTCGACCGCGGCTACGTCTCCCCGTACTTCATCACGAATGCGGAGAAGATGATCGCCGAGCTCGAGAACCCGTACATCCTGATCCACGAGAAGAAGCTCTCCCAGCTGCAGCCGATGCTGCCGCTGCTCGAGGCGGTGGTTCAGTCCGGGCGCCCGCTGGTGATCGTGGCCGAGGACATCGAGGGCGAGGCCCTGGCCACGCTCGTGGTGAACAAGCTGCGCGGCGGCCTGAAGATCGCGGCCGTGAAGGCCCCGGGCTTCGGCGATCGCCGCAAGGCGATGCTCGAGGACATCGCCATCCTGACGGGCGGTGAGGTGATCTCCGAGGATCTCGGCATCAAGCTCGAGAGCGTGACGCTGAACCAGCTCGGCCGTGCGAAGAACATTCGCATCGAGAAGGAGAATACCACGATCATCGACGGCGCCGGCGAGAAGGAGGCCATCGAGGGTCGCGTGGAGCAGATCAAGGCGCAGATCGAGGAGACCACCTCGGACTACGACCGTGAGAAGCTGCAGGAGCGTCTCGCCAAGCTGGCCGGCGGCGTCGCCGTGATCCGCGTTGGCGGTTCCTCCGAGGTCGAGGTGAAGGAGCGCAAGGACCGCGTCGACGACGCGCTGCACGCGACCCGCGCCGCGGTCGAGGAAGGCATCGTCCCCGGTGGTGGCGTGGCCCTGCTGCGCGCCAGCCTGAAGCTGGCCGACCTCAAGGGCCTGAACAACGACGAGCAGGTCGGGATCGAGATCGTTCGGCGCGCCATCGCGGTGCCGCTGAAGCAGATCGCCGAGAACGCCGGCAAGGACGGCGCGGTCATCGCCGGCGAGGTCCTCCGCAAGGACGACTACGAGTACGGCTACGACGCGCAGGCCGACGAGTACAAGGACCTGGTGGCGGCCGGCATCATCGACCCGACCAAGGTCGTTCGCACCGCCCTGCAGGACGCCGCTTCCGTGGCCTCCCTGCTGATCACCACCGAGGCGATGGTGGCCGAGCGCCCGGCGAAGGCCGCGGCCCCGGCCGGTGGCCCGGGCGGCGGCATGGGCGGCATGGGCGACATGGACTTCTGATCTGATGGGGATCGGCTTCGATCCCCACAGTCAGGCGTCAGCCATGACGAAGAGGGGCGGTCCGGCAACGGGCCGCCCTTCCTCGTTGTAGGGTGGGTCTTTCAGCGCGGAGGTTGGCGCGATGCCGATGGGGACGGTGGTCTGGTACCAGCCGCACAAGGGCTACGGCTTCATCCGGCCCGATGATGGCGGGCCGGACGTGATGGTGCACGAATCGGTGGTGGAGGCCGCCGGGCGGCGAGACCTGAAAAAGGGAGAGGAGATCGAGTACGAGGCGGCGCAGCTTCCGAAGAAGCCGGCGCCGATCGTGATGCGCATCCTCTCCCGCTAGGCGGGCCGGGGGGGCGGTGTGCCCTCCGGCGATCCGCCCCTACTCCTCCCAGACCTTGATGGCGGAGATCTTGCGGAGGACGCCCTTCGCGCGCTCCGCCTGGTCGGCGTTGGCGACGTTCACGGTGAGGACAGCGACGGCCTTCTCGGAGTCCGGGACGACCTCCGGGGTGGCGGCGTTGGTCACGCCCTGGGTGACGGCACCGGCGCCCAGGCCGGCGGCGGCGGCGGCGGCCACGGCCGGCAGGGCGGCACCGCCCGTGGCCACCACCACGCCCGCGGCGGCCATGGCGGCGCCGGCGGAGGCGATGCTGGTGCCCATGGTGCGAAGGTTGCGCTGCTCGTCCTCCTGCACCACCCCGTTCGTCTCGCCGGGGGCCTGGACGGGCTGGAGGCCGGTATCGGAGGTGCGGATGGAGATCTGGTCGCGGGGGATCGCCTCTGCGGTCAGGTACTGGATGGCCTGCTCGGCGCCTTCGTGGGTGCCGAAGCTCGCCATGACCTGGCGCTGGGCGTGCGGCATATCCGACATGGTGCGTTCCTCTGGGTTCGTCATGCCAGGGAACGCCGCTTGCGCCGGGTTGTTGCCGCCGGAACGGTCCCGGCGGCGGGACGGCTCAGATGACCTGGAAGCGGGCCTTGGCGGCGCGCTCGATCGCGCCGGCCACCAGGCGGTCGATGTCGAGGGCGATGCGGAAGTCCTGCAGGAAGCGAAGCTCCTCCTGGGAGGCGTCGCCATCGGCGGCGGCGATCTCGCATGCCAGGAGGTAGGCGGTCTCGCGGAGGCGCGGGGGCAGGGCGTCGCGGATCATCTCGCTGGCGCGGTCCAGCCCGTCCGCCTGGTCCAGCAGGCCGAGGACGACCTCGGTGACGGTGTCGATCTCGCTGGGGTGGAAGTCGCCGAAGGCCGGGAGTTCCCGGACGAGGCGGGACATGGCGGCGAGCTCCGCGTCCGTCATGCCGCGGTCGCTGACGCCCATCAGCACCATGGCGCAGACCAGGGCCTCCTGCGCGGTGAAGCGCGTGGGCAGGGGGGTGGGGGCGGTGTCCATGACGTTCGTGTCCATCGTGGGGGAAGGGTTCTTCCGCCGCGGCCCCTGCGTCAATCGGCGGGACGATCACCATTTAGGAAGCGCCGGGTTTCCCGCACCGCCTCGGCCAGTCCCATGCGGTGCACGGCCACGCCCTCCGGCAGGCCGGCAAGGAGGCGGGTGGGGGCGCGGGAATCCAGCAGGACGAAGACGCCGCGGTCATCGGCGCGGCGGATCAGGCGGCCGAAAGCCTGGCGCAGGCGGTGGCGGGCGATGGCGTCGTCATAGGCCTTGGGCCGGGCGCCGGAGAGGTGGGTGCGGCGCTCCCGGTGGAGGATGGTGGGGCGGGGCCAGGGAATGCGGTCGAAGACCAGCAGGCGGAGGGAGCGGCCGGGCACGTCCACGCCGTCCCGCAGGGCGTCCGTGCCGAGAAGGCAGGAATCCTCCTCCGCCCGGAAGACGTCCACGAGGGTGGCGTTGTCCATGGCGTCCACGTGCTGGGCGTAGAGGGGGAGGCCGGCGGCCTCCAGGCCCGGGGCCATGCGGCGATGGGCGTCGCGCAGGCGGCGGATGGCGGTGAAGAGGCCGAGGGCGCCGCCGCCGGAGGCGCGGAATAGCTGCTCCATCGCCATCGCGGCCTGGGGGCCATCCCGCGCAACGTCGGTGACGACGACCGCGAGGGTCTGGGCGGGGTAGTCGAAGGGGGAGGGGACGGCGGCGCGGATGGCGGGGCTGGCGATGTGGTTCGCGCCGGTGCGGGCCTCGGCCTCCTCCCAGGCGGCCTCGGCGTCACCCTCGCCGCTGTCCCGGAGCGTGGCGGAGGTGATGAGGAGGCCGTGGGCGGGGGCGGCGACCACGGTGGCGAAAGGCTGGGTGGGGTCGAGGAAGTGGCGGTGCAGGGCGGCGTCGATCACGCGGCCTTCCCGGCGGGTGATGGCGAGCCAGTCCACGTGGAGGGGACGGGTGCCGGGCTCGGGCGGGCGGTCCGACAGGGCCTTCAGCATGCCGCGCCAGGCGCCGAGGGGGCGCAGGCCGCGGCGCTCCACGGTGCGGCGGGCCGTGTCCAGGCGGATGCGGTCGCCGGTCTCCAACTCGGCGTCCGGGTCTTCCAGCAGGCCGGTGAGGCGGGCGTGGAGGGCCTGGAGGGGGGTCTCGACGAGGCGGAGGGCGTCCTCCAGCGCCGCCCCGGCCTCGGCGACGCCGGGGTTGAGGGGGTGGAGGTCGCACTCGGCGTCATAGCCGACATCGGCCTCCGGGCTGCGGGCGAAGACCTGGAGGATGATCGTGCGGAGGAAGGTCTCGCCGGGGTTGGTGCGGGCGGGATGGCCGGGGAGGTCCTCCTCGTCGAGGTCATGCTCCTCCGGCTCGCCGAGGCGGGAGGACCAGCCTGGGCCGGGGAGGCTGCCGGCGTGGCGCAGGGCTTCCTCCACCAGGGGGAGGAGGGCGGGGTGGTCGGTGGTGACCTCCTCCAGGCGGCGGCGCAGGCCGCGGGCGCGGCCGCGGCCGCCCTCCGCACCGAGGAGCCAGCGGCGCAGTTCGGCCATCTCGCCGCCGCTGATTTCCGCGGAGAAGGCGGCGTCGGCGGCGTCGAAGAGGTGGTGGCCCTCGTCGAAGACGTAGCGCAGGGCGGGCTTATCGTCGCCGCCGCCAAGCGCCGCCTGGACCATGACGAGGGCGTGGTTGGCGATGACGAGGCGCGCGGTGCGGGCGCGGCGGATGGAGTGCTCCACGAAGCAGCGGCGCCAGTGCGGGCAGGCGGAGTGGATGCACTCGCCGCGGCGGTCCGTGAGGCCGGCGACGTGGCCCCAGGGGAAGAGCTCGGCGATCCAGCCCGGGAAGTCGCCGCCCTGCATATCGCCGTCCCGCGTGGCGGCGGCCCAGCGGGAGACGAGGGAGAGGGCGAGGAGGCGGGAGGGCATGGCGCCGTTCACCGCCTCCTCGTGGTTCAGGAGGCAGAGATAGTTCTCGCGGCCCTTGCGGATGACGACGTGCTGGCGGCGCTCCGCCGGGTCGGGGAAGAGGCGGAAGAGCTCGCCGTCGATCTGGCGCTGGAGGTTGCGGGTGTAGGTGCTGACCCAGACGGGGGCGCCGTTGCGCTCGGCCCAGAGAGAGGCGGGGGCGATGTAGCCCAGCGTCTTGCCGGTGCCGGTGCCGGCCTCCGCCAGGACGAGCTGGGGGTGGCCCTCCGCCTCGCGCGGGGCGAAGGCGAGAGCGGCGGCGGAGGCGTAGTCGGCCTGGGCGGGGCGGGTCTCCGCGTCCGCGCCGAGGATCTCGGCCAGGCGCTTGCGGGCTTCCAGCGGGGCGACGGGGATGGAGGCGGGCGGGGTGGGGGGCGCGGTCTCCTCCCAGTCCGGGAGGCGGCGCCAGACCTTCAGCGCGTCCGTGCCCGGGCGGGCTTCGGGCTGGCCGAGGGCGGCGAGGAGGCTCGGGGCCCAAGTCCAGTCCGAGGCGTCGCGCAGGCGGGCGGCGAGCATGGCGGCATCGCGGTTGATCGGCGCGTGGCGCGTGGCGGCGAGGCGGCGGAGGAGGGTGGTGGCGATCTCCGGAAGGAGGATCGCGGCGGCCTCGTCGTCCTTCGGGGCATCCATCTCCAGCACCAGGGCGAGGCCGCGCGGGGTGGGGGCGGCGAGCTGGGCGGGGAGGATGAAGGCGAAGAGCTCAAGAAGGTCGAAGGCCACGGGGAAGGGCGGCAGGCCGAGGCGGCGGGCCGTGGCAGGGGCGTGAACGAGGATCGGGGGCGGGAGTTCGGACAGGCGGTTGGCGAGGGCGGCGGTGGGAAGGGTCTCGATCTCGCCATCGGGCGTGAGGATGGTGGCGCGGCCGATGCCGGCGACGAGGGCGGGGGCCTCGGGCAGCAGGAGACGAGGGGTGGACCCGGAAGGGGCGGGGGTGGGCGCCGCGGAAGGGGGCATCGGCCGGTCTATACGCGGTTTGTTCGCATCGGGGAGCCCGCGGCGTCGCCAATCTTTTGCCGAATCTTTCGCGCAGAGGAGGGTTCGGCGGAGTGCTTAGCTTGTATAAGGCGGCTATCCGGGCACTCGGATCAACAGGACGCGGGAAGGCAGAGCGTGGACCAAATTGCGCCGTCGGGCACCAACACGAAGCTGAAGCCGGGTGTCGTGACCGGCCAGGACTACCTGACCCTGCTCGAGGCCTGCCGCGAGGGCGGCTACGCCCTGCCGGCGGTGAACGTGGTGGGGACGAACTCCATCAACGCGGTGCTGGAGGCGGCGGCGAAGAACAAGTCCGACGTCATCATCCAGCTCTCCAACGGCGGTGCGCGCTTCTTCGGCGGCGAGGGCTGCCCGGACGCCGACGCGGCCCGGGTGCTGGGCGCGGTTTCCGCGGCGCAGCACGTGCACACGCTCGCGGCCGCCTACGGCGTCTGCGTCGTGCTGCACACCGACCACGCCGACCGCTCGCTGCTGCCCTGGATCAACAAGCTGATCGACCACGGCGAGGAGCACATGAAGCGGACGGGCAAGCCGCTCTACTCCTCCCACATGATCGACCTCTCGGCCGAGCCGCTGGACGTGAACATCGCGGAGTGCGCGACCGTGCTGAAGCGCATGGCGCCGCTGGGGATGAGCCTGGAGATCGAGCTCGGCGTGACCGGCGGCGAGGAGGACGGGATCGGGCACGACATCGACGAGAGCGCCGACAACGCCCACCTCTACACCCAGCCCGAGGACGTGCTGAAGGCCTGGGAGGTGCTGTCGCCGATCGGGCACATCACCATGGCGGCCTCCTTCGGGAACGTGCACGGCGTGTACGCGCCGGGCAACGTGAAGCTGCGGCCGGAGATCCTGAAGGCCTCGCAGGAGGCGGTGGCCGGCAAGTTCGGCGGTGGCGCGAAGCCGATGAGCCTTGTCTTCCACGGCGGCTCCGGTTCCGAGAAGGACAAGATCGCGGAGGCGGTTTCCTACGGCGTGTTCAAGATGAACATCGACACGGACACGCAGTTCGCTTTCTCCGAGCCGGTGGGCGCCTACGTCGATGCCAACCCGGTGGCCTTCAAGCACCAGATCGACCCCGCCACGGGCAAGCCGCAGAAGAAGTTCTACGACCCCCGCAAGTGGCTGCGGGCCGGCGAGAAGGGCGTGGCGAAGCGGCTGGACGAGGCCTTCGCCGACCTGGGTTCGGCCGGGCGCACCCTCGCCGGGTGAGGTGCTGCCCGGGCAACCGGGCAGGTTTTCCGAGGGGGGGGGCGGGTGCCGGTGGCGCCCGCCCCTTTCGCATGATGCCGGCGGCGTGCTGGAATCCCGCCATGTCCATCCCGTCCAAGGCCAGCACGATCGTCGAGCGGGTCACGGCCGCGATCGAGGGCGGGACGCTGAGGCCGGGGGAGCGCGTGGCCTCGGTGCGGAAGGGGGCGCGGGACAGGGGCGTCTCCAAGAACACGCTGGCGGTCGCCTATGACCAGCTCGTCGCGTCCGGCCACCTGGAGGCGCGGCGGGGGGCGGGGTATTTCGTGGCGGCGGCGCCGCGCATGCCGCCCCGGCGGATCGGGCCGGAGGTGGAGGAGGCGCTGGACCTCGTCTCGCTGCTGCGGGAGCAGACGGAGGCGCACTACGCCGTGCGGCCTGGCGAGGGGCGGCCGCCGCCGGCTTGGATGGAGGAGTCGGAACTCGGGGCGCATTTCGCCCGGGCTGCGCGCTTCGGGACGCAGGGCGGGGCGCACGACTATGGCAGCGCCTGGGGCTACGCGCCGCTGCGGGAGCGGATCGCGCTCTCGCTGCAGGAGCGGGCGATTCCCTGCCCGCCGGACCAGGTGCTGCTGACCGGCGGGGCGAACCACGCGCTGGACCTGATCATCCGGCACATGGTGGAGCCGGGGGACGCGGTGCTGGTGGACGATCCCGGCTACTACCCGCTGTTCGGCAAGCTGCGGCTGGCGCGGGCGCGGATCGTGGGGGTGCGGCGCGGGCCGGAGGGGCCGGATCTGGAGGATCTGGCGGAGAAGCTGGCGGTGGTGCGGCCGAAGCTCTTCTTCACGCAATCGCTGGCGCACAATCCGACGGGAGGGACGCTGGTGCCGGCCGTGGCGCACGCGGTGCTGCAGGCGGCGGAGCGGCACGGGTTCCATATCGTGGAGGACGATCCCTTCGCCGACATCCTGCCCGCCATGGCGACGCGGCTGGCGGCGCTGGACGGGCTGCGGCGGGTGCTGCACGTCGGCACCTTCTCCAAGACGCTCTCGGCCTCGCTGCGGGTGGGGTTCGTGGCGGCGGCGCCGGAGCTGTTGCGGGCGCTCGGGCACATGAAGCTGCTGACGGTGGTGGCGACGTCCCAGTACGCGGAGCGGCTGGTGGCGGGGTTGATGGCCGGCGGGCACTACCTGCGCCACCTGCGGCGGCTGCGGACGCGGGTGGAGCGGGCGACGGACGAGGCTCTGCGCGACCTGGCGGCCGTGGGGCTGAGGCCGCCGCGGCCGCCGGGCGGCGGGTTCTATCTGTGGACGCCACTGCCGGACGGGGTGGAGGAGGCGGCGATCGTGCGGGAGGCGGCGGCGCGGAGCATCTTCCTGGCGCCCGGGGCGGTGTTCAGCCCCGAGCGGCAGGCGGCGGTTCCCATACTGCGGCTGAACGTGGCGCATGCGAGCGACCCGCGCTTCATCGCCTTTCTCCGCGAGCGGCTGGGGGGCTAGCCGGCGCGCATCCGCTCCAGCTCCGCCACCGCCACGTCCTGGCGGACCTGCCGGCGCTCCACGAGGAGGGCGGCGAGGCGGGCCACCTCGTCGCCGGTGGCGCCGGCGGCGATGGCGACGTTGTTGGCGTGCAGGGCCATGTGGCCCTTCTGGATGCCGGTGGTGGCGAGGGCCTTCATGGCGCCGAAGTTCTGGGCAAGGCCGACGGCGGCGATGATGCGGGCGAGTTCCGCCGCGGTGGAGACGCCCAGGATCTTCAGGCAGGCGCGGGCCGTGGGGTGGATCTTCGTGGCGCCGCCGACGAGGCCGACGGGGAGAGGGACCTCGATGGAGCCGGCGAGGTGGCCTTCCGCCGTGACCTCCCAGTTGGTGAGGCTGGTGTAGCGGCCGTTGCGGGCGGCGAAGGCGTGGGCGCCGGCCTCCACCGCGCGGGTATCGTTGCCGGTGGCGAGCACCACGGCGGAGATGCCGTTCATGATGCCCTTGTTGTGGGTGGCGGCGCGGTAAGGGTCGGCTTCCGCGAAGTGGTAGGCGCTGATCATGCCGTCGCGCACGGCCTCTCCGCCGATGGCTTCGGCGGTCCAGGTGGCGCGAGCGCGGGCGAGGCGGCGGTCGGCGAGGTTGGAGAGGATGCGGAGGAAGACCTTGCCGCCGGTCCAGGCCTCGATCCTCGGGGCGAGGGTCTCGGCCATGGTGTTGACGGTGTTGGCGCCCATGGCGTCGCAGGTGTCGACAATGAGGTGCGTGACGACCATCGGGCCGCCGCGGGAGGGGACGACGCGAACCTCGAGGTCGCGGAAGCCGCCGCCGAGGCTGACGAGCATGGGGTCGCAGCCGTCGCAGGTGGCGGCGACCTCCTCGCGCTTCTCGAGGATGCGGAGGCGGGCGTTCTCCGGGTCGGTCACGCCGACGAGCTGGACCTGGGCGATCATCAGGTTGCCGGAGACGGAGGTGGTGAAGCCGCCGGACTCGTAGCACTGGCGCGCGGAGTTGCAGACGGCGGCGACGACGGAGGATTCCTCCGTGGCCATCGGCACCAGCACGTCCTTCCCATCGACGCGCATGTTGGTGGCGACGCCGATGGGAATGGAGAGGGTGGCGACCACGTTCTCGATCATGTGGTCGGCCAGGTGCGGGTCGATGTTGCCGGGGGCGGCGAGCTGGGCCTGCGTCGCCTCGTCCAGGTTCGAGAAGGCGGCGACGGCCTCCAGCCGCTCCGCCGTGCTCATGCGGTGGAAGCCCGGAATGCGGGAGGTCAGGTTGCTGATGGTCATGATCTGTCCGGGAGGAGGGGGCGGGCTTCGGCGATGGGCGGTGGCTACTCGAGGCGGATGTTCGCCTCGCGGATCACGTCGCCCCAGCGGCGGGTGTCGTTCACCAGGGCGTCGCGCAGCATGGCGGCGTCGCCGCTGACGAGCTCCACGCCCTGGTCGGCCATGCGGGCGCGGAGCGCCGCGTCCTCGGTCGCGGTGCGGAGGGCGGCGGCGGCGCGGGCGATGACCGGGGCGGGGGTGCCGGCGGGGGCGAAGAGGCCTTGCCAGAAGAAGACCTCGAAGCCCGGCAGGGTCTGTGCGACGGGCGGGAGCTCCGGGTAGCCGGCGATGGGGGCGCTGGCCGTGACGGCGAGGCCGCGGGTGCCGCCGTCGGAGAGGGTGGTCTTGGCCTCCTGGATGGCCTGGAACACGGCGTGGACGCGGCCCTGGCGCAGGTCCAGCGCGGCGGGGGCGCCGCCGCGATAGGGGACGTGGACGATGTCGATCCCGGCGCGGGAGCGGAAGAGTTCCAGGCAGAGGTGGCTGACGGAGCCGGTGCCGGGGGAGCCGAAGAGGACCTTGCCGGGGTTCGCCTTGCAGTGGGCGATGAGTTCCGCGACGTTCCGGGCGGGGACGGAGGGGTGGACGTGGAGGATGAAGGGGGTGCGGAACACGGTCCCGATCGCGTCCAGTTCCCGCGCCGGGTCCTTCGGCGTCAGGTTGGGCTGGAGGGTCTGGTTGATGGCGAGGGTGGTGGTGCCCATGACCAGGGTGTGACCGTCCGGCCGGGCGCGGGCGCCGTAGGTGGCGGCAACGGAGGTGGCGGCACCCGGGCGGTTCTCGACCACGACGGGGACCCCGAGGGCGCGCGACATGGGCTCGGCCACCGCGCGGGAGGCGAGGTCGGTGACGCCGCCGGGCGGGTAGCCCTCGACGAGGGTGATGGCGCGGTCGGGGTAGGGGGCTTGCGCGCGGGCGGTGAGGGCGGGCAGCGCGAGGGCGCTGCCGAGGAGAAGGCGGCGGTGCATCGTGGACGTTCCCTGATCGTTTTGTTGTGATCAGGGTGTCCTGCGCCGGGCCAGGGGGGAAGGGACGGTTGCGGGGATTCGGCCGCAAGCTGTCCCAGGAAGCAACCTGGGACAGTTAAGCGGGGACCGCGAGCCGCCGGGCCGATGGCCGAGCCTGTTCTATCAGCGCCTCAGTGCGCCTTTCGCGATCTCCGCCTCCGTCGGGGTCGCGATGTGGCGGTACCGTGCCTCGGCAAACTCGAACGCTCCGAAGGCGGCGAGGCCGAGGGCAACGATGGCGTAGGCGGCCTGGCCCAGGGGCTGTTCCTGCAGGGCGAGCAGGGCGCCGCCGAGGCCGCGCGCCTCGCCGGCGTCGGACTGCCAGGCCGCGAGCAGCAGGAAGGCGGCGATGATCAGGAACACGACGGACCGGGCCGCGTAGCCGGCCCGGCCGAGGGGGATGACCCAGTTGGCGATGCCGGGGCCGCAGGCGAGGTGCTTGCGGAAGGAGGCGGTCCAGGCCTTCGCGGCCATGGCGATCCCTGTCCCGAGCACGGCCAGCGCGACGGCCCCGGTGAGCCAGCGGCCGAAGGGCTGCCGGAGGAGCCAGCGCGTCCAGTCGCGGGCGGCCTGTTCCTCCTCGCCGCCAGCGGCGGAGCCGGTGAGGAGGCTGACGGCGAAGATCCCAAGGCTGACGTAGATCGCGGCGGAGACGAGCTGGCCGGCGCGGGCGACGAGGGCTGAGGGGGAGCGGCCCCGGCGGTCCGCGTCCAGGACGGATTGCAGGAGGCGCCAGAGGGCGAAGCCGAAAAGGCCGAGCGCCACCACCGCGAGCAGCGCGCTGCCCCAGGCCTGGGATAACAGCGCCTCCAGGGCGCCCCGCGAGCCCGCGACCTCTTCGCCCGTGTCCCGCCCGAAGGCGGCGAGGAGCGCCAGGAGCCCGATAAGGAGGTTCACGAGCCCTCTCGCCGCGTAACCGAGGCGGGCGAGGAGCTCGAGGCGGTTGCTGTTGGAAGAAATCATCATGTCCGGTCCGCGCCGAGGGGCCGGCAAGGAACGTTGTGGCGGGGCCGGTGGTTCGGCTTGGTGTCATCCCGGCCTTGTCCGGGGAGGCGGGAAAAGGGGTGCCGTGGTGTTGAATTCTGTCGGAGGTGCTCCCCGCGCGGGGTGGCCCTTGTTCGGGAACCGGCCGAAAGGTGGCCAGACCGGATGAGCGGCGGTGTTGAAGCCGGGGCCCTCAGCGGGCCGTTGGCCGGGGATCGGCCGGTGCGGCGTGCCCTGTTCGTGGCCAATGAGAAGAGCCGCCGGGGCCCGGAGGGGGCCGATGCGGCGGCCGCCGCGCTGGAGCGCGGCGGGATCCGGTTGGTGCGCGAGCCCTGCACCGATGCCGAGGGGCTTCGCGCGGCTATCCGCCGGATGGCGGGGTCTGTGGACATGGTGGTGCTGGGTGGCGGTGACGGAACGATGAACTCCGCCGCGCCGGCGCTGATCGAGACGGGGCTGCCGCTGGGCCTTCTCCCGCTGGGCACCGCGAACGACCTGGCGCGGACGCTTGGGATCCCGCTGGAGCTTGAGGAGGCGGTGCGGGTGGTGATCGAGGGCGTGCCGCGCCGGATCGACCTGGGGGAGGTCAACGGCCATCCCTTCTTCAACGTGGCCAGCGTCGGGCTGAGCGTGGCGGTGACGCGTGAGCTGACGGGGGAGGTGAAGCGGCGCTGGGGGCGGCTGGGCTACGCCCTGGCGACCTGCCGGGCGCTGTGGAAGATGCGGCCCTTCCGCGCCGTGATCCAGCACGACGGCGAGGCGCACCGGGTGCGGACGCTGCAGGTGGCGGTGGGGAACGGGCGCTTCTACGGCGGCGGGATGACGATCGACGAGGCGGCGGCGATCGATGACGGCCGGCTCAACCTCTACAGCCTGGAGTTCGAGGGAGTCTGGAAGCTGGCGATGATCTACCCGGCCTTCCGGTCCGGCCGGCACGGGCTGTGGCAGGAGGTTCGGACGGCGAGCTCCCAGGAGATCGAGATCCGGACGCGGCGCCCGCGGCCGGTGAACACGGATGGCGAGCTGACGACGCGGACGCCGGCGCGGTTCCGGGTGCTGCCGGGCGCGGTCAGTGTTCTGGTGCCGCCTCCCGGCGGGCTATGACGGAGGTATCGGCTCTCTGCCGCGCTCGGCGGCGGGCGCGCTGGATGGAGAGCAGGACGAGCCAGCACAGCAGCGCCCAGGCGGCGCCCACCGCCCAGCCGGCCAGGACGTCCGTGGGCCAGTGGACGCCGAGGTAGACGCGGCTCAGCCCGATGATGACGGTGAGGAGCACGGCCACGGTCAGGAGATAGATCTTGACCCGCCAGGCCGCCTGCACCCGGGCGAGGAGGGCGCCGAGGGTGAGGTAGACGATGGCGGAGAGCATGGCGTGCGCGCTGGGGAAGCTCTGCGTGTAGACGGCCGTGCCGTGCGGGACGAGGTCAGGGCGCGGGCGGTCGAAGCCCCATTTCAGGGCATGGGCCACCAGCGTGCCGGTGATGAGGGAGGCCGCGATCATGGCGGCGGCCCGGCGCTTCCCCGTGAGGACCAGGAAGCCGGTGATGGAGAGGGAGAGGAGGGCGAGCACGAGGTTGCCGCCGAGGGCGGTAAGGTCGCGCATCATCTCCTCCAGCCAGCGCGGGCCGATCGGGTCGGAGGGGTCGGCGGGGTTGCGGAGCGCCAGGAGGACGGCGCGGTCGAAGGCGTTGGTGTCGCCGTCGGTCACCTCGGCGGCGAGGTTGACGAAAGCGAAGAGGGAGGCGGCCGTGAGGGCGATGGCCACGAGGGTCCAGCGCTCCATGCGCGTGACCCGCTCCGGGATTGCCAGGAGCCAGGCCTTCCGTCCCGTCACGATCGCGAAGCTCCCATCCGTGGCTGCGGCCTTCCGGCAGGGAGGGGTAACGCGCGCGGCGGGGTTTTGGTCGGGCGGGGGAGGGCGGGGAGGGAGACCCTCCCCGCCCGTCTCTCAGGCGGCCACCGCCACCGGCAGGGCCTCGGCGATCTGGACCGCGTTCAGGGCGGCGCCCTTCAGCAGCTGGTCGCCGACGACGAAGAAGTCGATGCCGTGGTCGCCGAAGACGAGGCTCTGGCGGATGCGGCCGGCCTCGACGTCGTCCTGGCCGCTGGCGGTCAGCGGCATCGGGTAGGCGGCGTTCTCCACGTCGTCCACCAGCTTTACGCCGGGAGCGGAGGCGAGGACGGCGCGGGCGGCCTCCGGGGTGATGGGCTTCACCGTCTCGATCGTCACGGCCTCCGCGTGGGCGCGCAGGGTGGGCACGCGGACGGCGGTGCAGGAGACCAGGAGGTCCGGCAGGCCCATGATCTTCCGGGTCTCCCAGGTGACCTTCATCTCCTCCCGCGTGTAGCCGTTGGGCTGGAAGCTATCGATGTGCGGGATGAGGTTCATCGGCAGCGGGTGGCGGAACACGCTGTTCTTCGCCGTGCCGCCGTTGAGGAGGACCTCCTTCAGCCCCGCCTCCAGCTCCTCCATGCCCTCGGCGCCCGCGCCAGAGGCGGCCTGGTAGGTGGAGACGATGACGCGCTTCACGCCGAAGGCGGCGTGCAGGGGGGCGAGGGCCACGGCCAGGATGGCGGTGGTGCAGTTCGGGTTGGCGATGAGGCGGGCGCCCTTCGCGGCCCCGGCGTTCACCTCGGGCACGACCAGGGGGACATCCTCGTCCAGGCGGAAGGCGGAGGAGTTGTCCACCACCAGGGCGCCGGCGGCCACCAGCTCCTTCGCGTGGGCCTTGGACCAGTCGCCGGAGACGGCGAGCAGGGCCAGGTCCAGGCGCGGCGGGCTGGCGGGGTCGTAGACCTCGATCGTTTTCTCGCCGAAGGGGGTGGGAATTCGGGTGCCGGCGCTGCGGGTGGAGGCGAAGAGGCGCAGCTCGGTCACCGGGTAGCCGCGGTCGCCCAGGACCTGCACCAGTTCCTTGCCGACCGCGCCCGTCGCTCCGAAAACCCCAACGCGCATGACCTTATCTTCCCTCGAGGCGTTGTTGCCGCGGCGGGCCGTTCCGGGCCCACCCGTGCCGGTGTGGCACGGGGCTTATACAGGCGGTGGGGGGCGATGCGAGGCGCTTGTTCCGGGAACCAGACCCGCCCTGTCGCGGAATCGCCTCATTTCCCGGCGGCGTGCCTCTCCGTTGACCCGGCCGGGGCGCGGGGGCATGTGGGCCGGGCGATGGAACGCCCTCCTGCCGACCCCTCCCTCCGCGACGTGCGCGCCTGGCCTTTCGAGGAGGCGGCGAAGGTGGCCGACCGGGCCACGGTGAAAGCCAAGGGGACGGCGCTGTTCGAGACGGGGTACGGGCCCTCCGGGCTGCCGCATATCGGCACCTTCGGGGAGGTGGCGCGCACGACCTGGGTGCGGCGGGCCTTCGAGCGGCTGACGGGGATGCCCTCCCGGCTGGTGGCCTTCTCGGACGACATGGACGCGCTGCGGAAGGTGCCGGACAACGTCCCGAATCCGGAGCTGCTGCGGGCCAACCTGGGAAAGCCGGTCTCCCGCATTCCCGACCCGTTCGGGACCCATGAGAGCTACGGGGCGCACAACAACGCGCGGCTGCGGGCCTTCCTGGAGGCCTTCGGGTTCGAGTTCGAGTTCGCCTCCTCGACCGAGTACTACGCGTCCGGCCGCTTCGACGAGGCGCTGCTGCGGATGCTGGCGGTGCACGAGGAGGTGCGGGGGGTGATCCTGCCGACGCTGGGGCCGGACCGGCGGGCGACCTACTCCCCATTCCTGCCGATCCATCCCAGGACCGGGCTGGTGATGCAGGTGCCGGTCGAGGAGGCGCGGGTGGCGGACGGCACGATCGTCTGGCGGGACCCGGAGACGGGGGAGCGGTTCGAGACGCCGGTGACGGGGGGCCATGTGAAGGCCCAGTGGAAGGCGGACTGGGCGCTGCGCTGGTACGCGCTGGGCGTCGACTACGAGATGTCCGGCAAGGACCTGATCGACAGCGTGAAGCTTTCCTCCGCCATCTGCCGGGTGCTGGGCGGGGAGCCGCCGGTGGGCTTCACCTACGAGCTGTTCCTGGACGCCGAGGGGCAGAAGATCAGCAAGAGCAAGGGCAACGGGCTGACGATCGACGAGTGGCTGCGCTACGCGCCGCCCGAGAGCCTGTCCCAGTTCATGTACGGGCAGCCCGGGCGGGCGAAGCGGCTGCACTTCGACGTCATCCCGCGCGCCACGGACGAGTACCTGGCGAATGTGGAGAAGCTGCGGGCGGCCCATGATCCGGCGAACCCGGCCTGGCATATCCATGGCGGGGCGCTGCCGAACGGGGCGGGAAGCCCGATCACCTTCACCCTGCTGCTGAACCTGGCGGTGGCGGCGAATGCCGAGACGCCGGAGATGCTGTGGGGCTACCTGCGGCGGCACGCGCCGGAGGCGACGCCCGACACCTCGCCGATGCTGGCGACCCTGGTGGAGCGGGCGAGCGCCTACTACCGGGACGTGGTGAAGCCGACGAAGCGGTTCCGGGCGGCGACGGAGGCGGAGCGGGAGGCGCTGCTGCACCTTGCCGCGCTGCTGCGGGAGAACGCGGGGCGGATCGAGGCGCTGCCGGCCGCGGAGCGGCCCGGGGCCATCCAGGACCTGGTCTATGACGCGGGGCGGCGGGAGCCCTTCCTGCAGCCGGGCAAGGATCCGTCCCGGCCGGGGGTTTCCAGGGCCTGGTTCGCGGCAATCTACCAGGTGCTGCTTGGGCAGGAGGAGGGGCCGCGCTTCGGCGGCTTCGTCGCGCTCTACGGCATCCCCGAGACGGTGGCCCTGATCGAGGGCACCCTGAACAAGGACGTGGCCGCCGCATGAGCTGGGCGCTGATCCGCAAGCACGGGCCGACCGTCTTCGGCCTGGCCCTGCTCGTGGGGGCGCTCTACGTCGTGCAGAAGGAGTTCCGGAGCCTCTCCGTCGCCGATGTCGGGCGGGCGCTGGAGGGAACCTCGCCGGCCAAGCTCTGGATCGCGGGCGGCTGGACGCTGATCGCCTACGCCGTGCTCACCGTCTACGACCGGCTGGGGTCGGTCTATGCGGGGAAGCCGATCTCCTACCTGCGGACGTCCCTGGCATCGTTCTGCGCCTACACGCTGGCGCACAACCTGGGCTTCGCCGCCGTGTCCGGCGCGGCGGTGCGGTACCGGTTCTACGCGGCCTGGGGGCTGACGCCGGTCGAGATCGCGAAGGTGATCGCCTTCACCTCCCTCACCTTCGGGCTGGGGGGCTTTGCACTGGGCGGGCTGGTGCTGGTGCTGGAACCTTCCGTGCTGCCCTGGGTGGGGGAGGGGGAGGCGGTGCCGGCCTGGGTGGCGCAGGCGGTGGGCGTGCTGATGTGGTGCATCGTCGCCGTCTATCTCGTGCTCTCCCGCTTCCTGCCGCACTTCACGGTCTTCAAGCACCGGATCGACCTGCCGGGGTTCCGCATGGCGCTGGCGCAGGTGGCGCTGGCGAGCGTGGACGTGGCGGTGACGGCGGCGATCTTCTACGCGCTGCTGCCGGACGCGCCGGGGCTGACCTACTGGCGGTTCCTGGGCATCTACATCGCGGCCTACACGGCGGGGCTGGCTGCGAGCGTGCCGGGCGGCCTCGGCGTGTTCGACGGCTTCATCCTGCTGAGCCTGGAGCCCTACCTGCCGTCCGCCCAGGTGGTGGGGGCGGTGCTGCTGTTCCGGCTATTCTACTACATCGTGCCGCTCTTCATCGCGGGCGGGCTCTTCGCGGCCTTCGAGCTGAACCAGCGCCGGCCTTCCGGGGCGCGGCTGCAGACGGAGGCGCGGGTGACGGGGGCGCTGGAGGTGCCCGTGCTGGCCGGGCTGACGGGGCTGGGGGGCGTGGTGCTGCTGTTCGTGGGCGCGCTGCCGGCGCGGGCGACGGACTTCGCCAGCTGGGGCGGGGAGTGGGCGGCGCTGGCGAGCCAGTTCGCGGCCTCCATCGTCGGGTCCCTGCTGCTCGTGGTCTCCTACGGCATGCTGCGGCGGCTGCGGATCGCCTGGTGGGCAGGGCTGTTCCTGCTGGCCAACGGGGTCTGGATCCTGCTGGTCCGGGGCGATCCCTGGTGGGTGGCGGCGGGTTATCTCGGCACGGGTCTGTTCCTGGCGGCGATGCGGCACGCCTTCTACCGGGACGCGCGGCTGACGGGGGAGCCGCTGACGGCCTCGCGCGTGTTCTCTCTGGCCGCGGGGGTGATCTGCGGGCTGACGCTGGCGACGGTGGCCTATCACGGGCGCTTCTCCACCGCGGCCTGGTGGGAGGTGGTGGTAGAATCCGGGACGCCGGCGCCGCTGCGCTTCGCCGTGCTGGCGGTGGTGGCGCTGCTGCTCTTCGCCTGCTTCCGCCTGCTGCGCCCGGCGCGGATCCGGACAGAGGATTACGACGAATCCTCCCAGGCCCGGCTCTCGGCACTGGGGGCGGCCCTGCCGGATCACGCGGACGGCGTGATCTTCGCCGATGGCGACCGGGCGGGCTTCCCGTTCCGCAAGCTGGATGGGGTGTGGGTGGCGGAGGGCGATCCGTCGGGGATGCCGGAGGCGCGGATCAACGCCATTTGGCGCTTCCGCGACCTGTGCGACGCAGCCGGGGTGGCGCCCGCCTTCGCCGGGGTGGGGCAGGGCATGCTGCGCGCCTACGAGCAGGCAGGGATGGCGCCGGTGACGATGCCGGACGGGCGGGTGATGGTGCTCTCCGGCGAGCAGGACCCGAAGAAGGTGCTGCGGCTGCTGGCCGAGGGCGCGGCGGGGGACTGAGGGCCGCCCGCCGGCCGGCTGCCTATCGGCTGGCTCCTATTGGCTCGCCCCTACTGGCTCGCCCAGACGATGCGGTGCATCCAGGTCAGCTCCTCCAGCCCGAAGCTGTAGTTCGGGTGGGCGGGGTTGAGACTGGCGAGCTCCACGCGGCGGGCGGATTGGCGGAGCAGCTCCTTCGCCATCACCTCGCCGCCCTTGGTGCGGACCACCACGCGGTCGCCGCGGCGGACGGGGGCGGAGGGGGAGACAATGATGATGTCGCCGTCCCGGAAGACCGGCTCCATCGAGTCGCCGCTGATCTCCAGGGCGTAGGCATTGGGGTCGCCGACCTCCGGCAGGCTGATCTCGTCCCAGCCGCCGCCGACGGGGTAGCCGCCATCGTCGAAATAGCCGGAGCTGCCGGCCTGGGCGAGGCCGATCAGGGGGATGCGGCGGCTCGGGCGGGCGGCGGCGCGGAGATTGCCGGTGATGAGGCTGGCGAAGGCGTCCATGCCCGAGCCGGTGGCGGCGAGGACCTTCGCCACGCTCTCCGTGGAGGGCCAGCGGGCGCGGCCGTCCGGGCCGATACGCTTGGAGGGGTTGAAGGCTGTGGGATCGAGACCCGCCTTGCGGGCGAGGCCGGAGGCGGAGAGGCCGTTCTCCGCCGCCAGCGCGTCGATCGCGCGCCAGATGTCGCTGTGCTGCATGCCCGGCATCTTATAGGTGAGGAATCTGTGGGCAACAGGAATTCGATCATAGAATCGGCTTGACGTTCACATCGGCGTGGGTTGATGTTCATGTTGTGTTCACAACCGATAGGGATCAGCCCCCGATGACCCGTCCTTCTGCCGGCGCGCTGCGCGCCACGCCTTCCACCGCCCCAGGCCAGGATAGGATGCAGCCCTTCGTCAGCGCGGAGGAGGCCTGGTTCTGGACCATGGCCGCCCTCGTCGCCCGGCGCGACGGCGCACGGATCGTGTCCGGCCGCGGGTTGGTGACGCGGCCCTGCGAGCCGGACGACGTGGTGAAGTGCCTGGACCGGCTGTACCGCCAGCGGCGGATCGACCTTGCCCATGCCCGCATCATGCGGATCTGGGGGGAGCGCGGCACGGCCCCCGATCCGGCCGCCCTGCGGGAGCGCGGCGACCACCGGCTGTGGCGCGAGGCGATGGAGCGGCTGGACTGGCCGCTGCGGCTGAAGGGGATCGTGGCGGGGCCGGCGCCGCGCGGGGCCGAGGGCGGCGTGGTGGCCTTTCCGGTGCCCTGAAGCCCATGATTCAGGCGCTGATCGTGGTGGCGCCCGATCTGCTCGCCACCCCGGGAGACCGGGGCGGCGATCGCCGTTCGGGGGCCGGGCGTGCTGGGGTTGACGCGATGGGGGCGGGGCATCGCCGCGCGGCCGATTCGCGGCCGCAGGCGCTGTGGATCGCTTTCGGCGGCGGGGCGGACCAGGGCTGGGCGCGGCTGCTGCGCCGGGGCTTTCGGCACTGCTTCGCGGGGCTGCGGGACGATTCGGGATGGACGGTGCTGGACCCTCTCTCGGGGCGGCTGCTGGTGACGCGGCTCGGGGTCGAGCCGGCCTTCGACCTACCGGGCTTCTGGCAGCGGGCCGGGTGCCGGGTGCTCGGACCCTTCGTGCCGGGGGCACCGGCGCGGGGCATGCCCGGCGTGGTGCCGCTCTCCTGCGTCTCGCTGTGCCGGGCGCTGCTGGGGCCCGCGGCGCCCTTCGCCGTGACCCCTTACGGGCTTTTCCGGGGACTGGAGAAACTTTCCCATCGTAAGGAAAATGTTCTTTACGGTGGTGAGGCGCCCGGTTAGAACACCCCTGACAACGGGCAAGCTGTGCCCGGTGGCTTCCTCCCCGATCTCCTGAAGCGTCTCAGGCCCGGCCCGGTCCCCTCCGGCGCCGGGCCTGTCCCTTTTCGGGCCGGGGTTCTCAATCAGAGGAGCAGGCCGGCGAATGGGCGAGAGCACCCTCTTTCCGCGGCGTCCCGAGAGGGGGATCGCGGCATGACGCCCGACGAGATCATCGCGCGCGCCGGGCGCGCCCTGGAGCGGCGGCGCCCGTGGGAGAGCGTGTGGCGGGACTGCTACGACCATGTCCTCTCCACCACCCCGGGCTCGGGCGGGCCGGCGCTGTACGACGGGACGGCGGCGGACGCGGCGGAAGGACTGGCGGCCTCCCTGCTGGCGGAGCTGACGCCGCCCTGGTCGCGCTGGTTCGGGCTGGCGCCCGTGGACGAGGCCGCCGATCCGGGGGTGCTGGAGCGGGCGGCGGAGGTGCTGCAGGGGCATCTGGACCGGTCCAACTTCGCCCTCGAAATGCACCAGGCCTTCCTGGACCTGGTGGTTGCCGGGACGGGGGTGGTGCTGGTGGAGGAGGCCCCGCCGGGCGAGCCCTCCGCCCTGCGCTTCACCGCGGTGCCGCTGCGGGAGGCGGTGCTGGAGGAGGGGGCGACGGGGCGGCTGGACACGGTGTTCCGGCTGGTGCGGATGACGGCGGACGCGATGGCGGCGCGCTACCCGGAGGCGAGCCTGCCGGCCGGGATCTTCGGGTCGGACGACCCGGAGGCGACGCACCCCGTGATCGAGGCGGTGTGGCCCGGGCGGTCCGGGCCGCGCTTCGCGGCGGTGCTGGAGCGGGATGGCAACGGGACTCTGCTGGCGAGCGGGCGGTTCGAGGAGAGCCCTTTCCTGGCCTTCCGCTGGATGAAGGCGCCCGGCGAGACCTACGGCCGCGGCCCCGTGATGAAGGCGCTGCCGGACATCCGCACGGCGAACAAGGTGGTGGAGCTGGTGCTGAAGAACGCCTCCATCGCCGCCACGGGGATCTGGCAGGCCGATGACGACGGGGTGCTGAACCCGGCGACGGTGCGGCTGGAGCCGGGGAGCATCATCCCCAAGGCGGTGGGGTCGGCCGGGCTGACGCCGCTGGCGGCGCCAGGGTCCTTCGACGTGTCGCAGCTTGTGCTGGCGGACATGCGGGCGCGGATCCGTTCCGCCCTGCTGGCGGACCGGCTCTCTGTGCCGCAGCGGCCGGGGATGACGGCGACGGAGGTGCTGGAGCGGAGCGCGGAGACGGCGCGGCTGCTGGGCGCGACCTATGGCCGGCTGCAGGCGGAGCTGCTGACGCCGCTGGTGGCGCGCTGCCTCTCCATCCTCAGGCGGCGCGGGGAGGTGCCGCCGATCCCTCTGGACGGGGGAGAGGCGCGGATCGCCTACCAGTCGCCGCTGGCGCGGGTGCAGGGGCGTGCGGATGCGTCCAACACCCTGCTGTTCCTCCAGGCCGTGGCGGCGCTGGGGCCGGGGGCGGCGGGGGTCGTGGACCTGCCCGCGGCGGCCCGTCACCTAGCCCGCACCCTTTCTGCCCCGGGCGCCATCCTGGTGCCCGCGCCCACCAAGATGCCCAATCAGGAGAAGGCCGCATGAGCGAGAACCTGCTGGAGGCCGAGCCGAAGCACGAGGACGGGCCTGACGAGACGAGGGCGCAGCCCGAGCGGGCCGAGCGGCCGGAGGAGGTGCCGGAGAAGTTCTGGGACGCCGAGCGCGGCGCGCTGCGGACGGAGGCGCTGCTGAAGTCGTACCGCGAGCTGGAGAAGAAGCTCTCCGCCCGCTTCTCGCCGCCGGCCGAGGACGCGCCGGAGGACGAGCGGCAGCGCTTCCGCCGGGCGATCGGCGTGCCGGAGACCGCCGAGGAGTACGTGGTGGAGCAGCGGCACGAGCTGGTGGGGGCCGACCCCGAGGTGAACGCCATGCTGCACCGTGCAGGCTTCACCCCGGCGCAGGTGCAGGTGGTGTACGACCTGGCGGCGGAGCGGCTGCTGCCGATCGTGGCGGAGGCGGCCGGCCAGTTCGAGGCGGAGCGCCAGCGGGACCGGCTGCGGGCCGAGTTCGGCGGGGAGGAGCGGTACCGGCGCACGGCGAGGCAGATCGCGGCCTGGGGGCGTGCCAACCTGCCGGAGGAGGTGGTCTCCGCGCTCTCCACCACGGCGGACGGGGTGATCGCGCTGCACCGCATGATGGAGAAGGGCGAGCCCGGCCTGGCACGCCGCGGCGCGGCGCCGGAACCGATGGACGAGGCGGCGCTGCGGAAGATGATGCGCGACCCCCGCTACTGGCGGAGCCGCGAGCCGGACTTCGTGAGGAAGGTGACGGAGGGCTTCCGGAGGCTCACGGGAGGGTGATGCAAAACCCTCAACCTGATCTTCAGGTTTTCTGCGTAAGCTACTGAAACCGGAATCGGGAAGCGGCGTTTTCCCGATACCTCCATGCGACGGGCAGTCACCGACTGCATCCCCCCAAGGGTGGCTCCCGTCCGCGCCGGTCCCGCATCCCCCCTCGTGCGGGCCGGCTACGGGGGCGGGTGGCACCCTACTTCCCCCTGGTGCCGCCCGCCCCCGTCCTATTTCCCGAAAGGGCCCCCTTCGCACGGCGGAGCGGGGCCCTTCTCGTTTTCTCCCTTTCCGGCGCGATCAACCCGCCCGGCCCCTGGACCCCGTCCACGGGCCGCGGCGGGCGCGCGCCGTTCCGAGCGCCGCCCGGCCCCGGTTCGCCCCCGGTTCGCCCCGTGGATTCACCGTGCCAACCGGTCGGCCGCCTCCATCGTGCCCCAAACCCATTTCGAAGGAGGACCGCGTGTCCGCCACGATCGACCAGGCTTTCGTGAAGCAGTTTCAGGCCGAGGTGCACGAGGCCTATCAGCGCCAGGGCAGCAAGCTGCGCCCGACCGTGCGCTCCAAGACCGGCATTGCCGGTGCCTCCACCGTCTTCCCCCGCGTCGGGAAGGGCACGGCGGCGGCGAAGGCGCGCAACGGCGTGGTGCCCGTGATGAACCTCGACTACTCCGCGGTGGAGTGCTTCCTGCAGGACTACTACGCCGGCGAGTGGGTGGATAAGCTGGACGAGATCAAGTCCAGCGTGGACGAGCGCGCCGTGGTGGCCAATGCCGGCGCCTACGCGCTGGGGCGCAAGACGGACGAGCTGATCATCGCCGCCCTCGACACCGCGACGCAGGAGGCGGTGGGCACCGCGGCCGGCACGACCGACACGGACGGGCTGACGAAGCAGAAGGTGCTGCTGGCCTTCGAGGCGCTGGGCGCCGCCGACGTGCCGGACGACGGCAACCGTTACGCCGTGGTGGGCTGGAAGCAGTGGAGCCAGCTGCTGCAGATCGAGGAGTTCGCCAATTCCGACTACATCGGCGACGCTGACCTTCCCTGGAAGGGCATGCAGGCGAAGCGCTGGCTCGGCGCGCTGTGGATGCCGCATTCCGGCCTGACGAGGAGCGGCAACCTGCGCTTCTGCTACTTCTACCACCGCACGGCGATTGGCCACGCCGTGGCGCAGGACGTGATGACCGACATCACCTGGCACGGCGACCGCGCTGCGCACTTCGTGAACAACATGATGAGCCAGGGCGCAGTGCTGATCGATGGCGCCGGTGTCGTGCGGATGCGCGCCGCGGAGTAGTCGCCTGCCCGGGGCCGCGCGGCGATGCCGCGCGGCCCCCTCCTTCTCCCGAGACGACGAGCGCGCCGCGGCCCCGGCCGGTGCGCGTGGCGCGTGAGGCCGGCGCACGGTGACTCGCGCCTGTTCCGCGCACGCCGTGGCGCGACGTTCGCGGCCGCTCCGGCGCCGGCCCCCGCGCAAGCCCTTCCGACAACCTCTTCTGGAGGCACCGAACCGATGGCGCTGTCCGCCCTCGCCCTCTGCTCGCGCGCGCTGCTCAAGGTCGGCGCGCAGCCCATCGCCTCCCTAGAGGAGGGGACGGCCGAGGCGGAGGTCTCGGCCAACCTCTACCCGGGCACGCGGGACGCGCTGCTCTCCTGTCATCCCTGGTCCTTCGCGACGGGGCAGATGGAGCTGAACCGGCTGGATGCGGTGCCGGTGGCCGACTTCTCCAACGCCTTCCAGCTGCCGGCGGGGCTGCTGCGCGTGATCTCCGCGGGCAGCGGGCGCGGGCGGGGCATCGCCTACCGGATCAACGAGGGGCGGCTGCACGCCGATCCCTACCGCGTAACGCTGACCTACGTGTTCCGCCCGGCCGAAGCGGAGTTCCCGCCCTTCTTCGCTGCGGCCCTCGTCGCGCGGCTGGCGGCGGAGTTCTGCCTGCCGCTGACGGAGAGCACATCGCGCGCGGATATGCTGCACCGGATCGCGGAGACGGAGCTGCGCCAGGCGCGGCTGGCGGACAGCCAGCAGGCGACGCCGCGGGCCATCGAGAGCTTCCCTCTTATCGGCGTGCGGGGCTGATCGCGATGCCCGTCATCAAGCGCGCCAAGACGGCCTTCACGGCCGGGGAGCTGGCGCCGGAACTGCTTGGGCGCGGCGACGTGCCGGCCTGGGGCAACGGGGCGGCGAGGCTCCGCAACATCTTCATCCAGCCCACCGGCGGCGTGCAGCGCCGGCCGGGGCTGCGACACATCGCGACCCTGCCGGGCCGCGCGCGGCTGGTGCCGTTCGAGGTGAGCACGGAGCAGACCCACCTGCTCGCGCTGCGCGAGGGTGCGGTGCGCGTGTTCCAGGGCGACACCTCGGTGGTCGAGCTGGGCGGACCCTGGACGGAGGCGATGCTGCCGCAGATCGCGTTCACGCAGAACGCTGAGATGCTGCTGCTTTTGCACCGGGACATGCGGCCGCAGATCATCGCCCGCGCGCCGTCCGGCGAGTGGTCGGTGCGGCCAATGGCCTTCGGCGCGGAGCCGTTCCACCGCTTCGCGCCGGCCGGGGTGACGCTGACGCCGAGCGCAACGACGGGGAGCGTGACGATCACCGCCTCCGCCGCCGTGTTCGAGGCCGGGCATGTGGGGGTGCGGCTGCGCCTGGCGGGGCGGCGGGTGCTCGTCACGGGCCGCACCTCGCCCACGGCGGTCACGGCGACGGTGCAGGACACGCTGCCCGGCACGGACGCGATCGCGGAGTGGGACGAGAGCGCCTTCGGGGCGGTGCGCGGCTGGCCCACCAGCGCCTGCTTCCACCAGGGGCGGCTGGTGCTGGGCGGTGCGCGGAGCCTGCCGAACTGGCTGTGGTTCTCCCGCACCGCCGATCCGTTCAACTTCGATCTCGGGGAAGGATTGGACGACCAGGCGATCGCCTTCGGGCTGGTGTCGGATCAGCTGAACGCCGTGCGCGCGGTCTTCGCGGGGCGGCACCTGCAGGTTTTCACCTCGGGCGCGGAATGGATGGTGACGGGCGATCCGCTCACCCCCGCCTCGATCCAGGTGACGCGGCAGACCCGCGTGGGGTCGCCCGCTGACCGCAGCGTGCCGCCCCTCGACGTCGATGGATCCACCGTTTTCGTCGGGCGCTCCGGGCGGGCGGTGCACGAGTTCTCCTACACCGACCTGCAGCAGGCCTATCAGGCGGACGACCTGGCGCTGGCGGCGCGGCACCTGATCGTCTCGCCCGTCGCCATGGCCTACGATTCCCGGCGGCGCCTGCTGCACCTGGCGGTGGCGGATGGCGGGCTGGCGACGCTGACGATCTACCGGGCCGAGGGCGTCACGGGCTGGACGCGGCAGGAGACGGACGGCGCCTTCCGCTCGCTGGCGGAGATCGAGGGCACGGTCTACGCGGTGGTGGAGCGCGCCGGCGGCTTCCGGCTGGAGCGCTTCGACGACGCGCTGGCGCTGGACGCGGCGAGCTCCCCCACCGGCAACGCCGCCGGCACGGTCTGGTCCGGGCTGGGGCACCTGGAGGGACGACGTGTCGCGGTGGTGGCCGATGGCGCGCCGCGCGATCCCGCGACGGTGATAGGCGGGGCGATTTCGGTCGATCCCGCCGCCCGCAGCGTGCAGGCGGGGCTTCCCTTCACCCATGTGGTGGAGCCGATGCCGCCGGAGACGGCCTCCGCCGCCGGGGCGCGGATGGGGCCGGTGCGGCTGGTCGCCGTCACCTTCCGGCTGCTGGGAACGGGCGCGCTGGCCGTGGATACCGGCCGCGGCGTGCGGCCCGTGCCCTTCCGGCGGCTGGACGGGCCGCTGCTGGACGCACCGCCGGCCGCCTTCACGGGCGACGTGACTCTGCGGGCCTTCGGCTGGCGGCGGGACGGCCTCGCGCCGCTCTGGCGCATCGAGGATTCGGCGCCGCTGCCCTTCACCCTTCTTTCCGTGACCACCGAGACGAGGACGACCGACTGATGGCACAGCTTGCCCCCGTGGTGACGCTCGCCGCCACCGGCGCCTCCATCTACTCGCAGATGGAGGCGGCGAAGCGGCAGAAGAAGAACGCGCAGATCCAGCAGGCGAACGCGCAGGTGCAGCAGCAGGCGCAGGAGGAGGTGCTGGCCGCGCAGGCCGCGCAGAACTCCGTGGAGCGGCAGCGCGCGCTGGACCGCACCATCGCCTCCTCCCGCGCGCGGCTGGCGGCGGGCGGGGTGAGCCCGAACGAGGGGTCCGGCGCCGCCATGGCGGCCGGGCTGCGGGCCGCGGCGGCGGAGGCGCAGGGCGCGGACGACACGGTCTACGCCGCGCGGCTCTCGGCCAATCGCCGATCGCTGCTGGATGGGGACACCTCGCTGAACAACTGGGTTCGCGCGGGGCAGGGCCTCGGCCGCGTCGTGAAGAGCCTGCTGGACTGACAACCCCACGCCCACGCGGCGGAACCGGAGAATCCTAATGGCCGAGCACATCCGCATCGGCGACATCGCGCCGCGCGTGCAGTACGTGGCCGATGGCGCGCAGACCGCCTTCGTCTATCCCTTTCCCGTCTTCGGCGCCGCGGATCTCGCGGTGCACGTCGATGGCCTCTCCATCGGCGCCGGCTACGCCGTCTCCGGCGCCGGGAACTCAGAGGGGGGCCTCGTCACCTTCGCCGTGGCGCCGGCGGCCGGCGCCAGGGTGGTGCTGCGGCGCCACCTCAGGATGGAGCGGGTGACGGACTACCAGCCCAATGGCGTGCTGCGGGCGAGCACGCTGAACGACGAGCTGGACCGGCAGATGGCCGCGCTGCAGGAGGTGCGGGAGGAGGCGACCGGTACGGTCCGGCAGGGGCCTGGCGAGGCCGGCGGGCGGTTCGTGCTGCCGCAGCGCGGGGCCCGCGCCAACCGGCTGCTGGGCTTCGACAGCCTCGGCGACATCGCCACCTTCTCCCGCGGCGAGGCGACGCTCTCCGCACCCTTCCCCGGCGCGATCCCGCGCACGGTGGAGGACAAGCTCTCCGAGCGGCTCTCCGCGCGCGATTTCGGCGCGACGGGGGACGGGGTGACGGATGACGGGCCGGCGCTGCAGGCGGCGATGAACGCGGCCGCGGCTTCCGGCAAGTTCCTCGATATCGGGGAGGGGACCTATCGCACCACGCTCCCGCTGACGCTTCCCGGCGCCGCGGCGGGTCTCTCCATGCGCGGCGCCATCCTCTACGCCGGCGCGGGTGGGGAGGCGGCGCTGACTCTGGGCGACGGCGGCAACGTGCGGAACCGCACGAAGATGTATCTCGGCCTGCGCGTGCTGCGCGCCGGCCTCTCCTCCTGGGAGGATGAGCGGGACATCGGCATCCTCATCCGCAACCAGGATTCCGGGCTGATCGAGGTCCGCCAGGCCGAGATGTTCACCATCGGCGTGCAGACCCTGGGCGTGGAGCGCGGCTTCGAGGACACCGTGCTCCATCTCGGCCGCATCGTGGACAACCGCTACGGGCTGGACGTGCGTACGGCGAGCGCGGCGGCCTGGAACACCTCGGTGCGCTACTATGGCGGGCACTTCGCGCACTCCCTGGCCACCTATCCGGACAAGGACCGCTACGGCGTCCGTCTCTCCGCCGCGCCGGGGGCCTATGTCGCGCATAACCGCCACGTCTTCGACGGGCCGGCCTTCGAGCTGCAGACGCGGGACCGGCCGATCGACGGCATCCCCTTCCTGATGGAGGTGAACTCCCGCGCCGTGGTGGCCCGCAACGTCCGGATGGAGGGCTGCGACGCCTACGTCGCCCGCCACACCGCCGGGGCACAGGATCACCTCTACGAGGTGGCCTGGGCCAGCCAGGCCTACGGGGTGGACATCGACTACGCGGCGACCGCGACGCGCGTGGGGAGCGTGGTGCGCTGCTTCCACCAGGCGGCGGCGCACCGGGAGGCCACCCGCACGCTGGCGGAGGTGCCGAACCTGCGCGCGGCGGCCATCCGCTGGAGCGCGACGGAGACGGGCTTCGAGAGGCTGGCCTGCCTTTCCACCAATGTCAGCAACGCGCCGACGGTCCTGCCGCAATTCGCCTTCCCGTCGCTCGAGGGCTACGTGCTGACGGATCGCGGCGTGATCCTGCCGGGCGGGCGCGGCCTCGGCTTCGTGGTCGATGCGCGCAAGTGCAAGGAGTTCGCGCTGGCGGTGGACGCCGACGACCCGCGCATGGTCATCCAGTGCTTCGGCGCGGGGGGCGCGCTGCTCACCGCGGCGGACGGAGCGATGGTGCGGGCCTCCGGCATGTCGCTCACCTACGTGGAGGGGCCGCGGTGGTGGCAGGGCAACGCGGACAGCAACGACGCGAACCTGACGCGGCTGCAGGTGATCCGCCTGGCGCCGCAGGTGCAGGCGGCGATCATCGGCGTGGCGCGCGTGGGGACCGACTACGAGGTGCGGAGCATGCGCCTGGCCTGCGATCCCTCGCAGAGCCCGGCCGTGCTCTACGGCACGCCGGAGCTGCCGCACGGGGCGCGGGACCTGAAGGCGGAGGCGCCGTGGGACCCGCCTTCCATCGCCGCCGGCGCCTCGGCCTCGCTCAACGTGCCCTGCACGGGGGTGCGGCCGGGCGACTTCGTCCAGGCGGCCTTCAGCCTCTCCACCTCCGGCGTCATGTTCCTCGCCCAGGTGGGGGCGCAGGACGTGATCACCGTCACGGCCTGGAACCGCAGCGGCGCGGCGATCGACCTGAACCCCGGCACGGTGCGCGTGCGGGCGGTGAAGACGTGAGCCCCCTGACGCCGGAGGAGCTGCGCCGCGCCATCCGCAAGGTGGTGGCGGATTACGAGGCCTTCGTCGCGCGCGGGCCGGCCCCCGGCACGCACGAGGACCCGAAGGCCTTCACCGCCCACCACGCGGCGGCGCGCTCCGCCCTCGCGCATCTCGAGCACCTGATGAAGCTCGACAAGGGGCAGGTGGAGACGGACGCGGTGGCCGAGGCGGGCGCGCTGATCGCGGAGGCCCGCCGCTCCATCCAACTGGCGGAACAGGAAGAAGGCGAGGAGACACCGGAGGATGACGACGCCGCCTGAAGGGCTCCAGCCCGACTTCCTGGAATTCCTCTACGCCTGGAACCTGCGCGCCGGGGTGAACACCCCCGGCGTGCACCGCCGCATGGCGCGCTGGCTGATGGCGCGCCAGGCGGGGGAGGACCGGCGCCTGCTGCTGATGGCGTTCCGCGGCTGCGGCAAGTCCACCCTGGTGGGGCTTTGGTGCGCGTGGCGCCTCTCCGTCCAGCCGGAACTGCGGGTTCTCGTGCTCGCCGCCGATCACACGCTGGCGGCGCGCATGGTGGCGACGGTGCGGAAGATCATTGAGCGCCACCCGCTCTGCCGCCACCTGTTAGGCGGCGGCGGGATGTGGGCGACGGACCGCTTCACGGTGCGCCGCCCCGGCGCGATCCGCGAACCGTCGATGCTCGCCCAGGGCATCGGCGGCAACGTGACGGGCGCGCGGGCGGAGCTGATCGTCTGCGACGACGTGGAGGTGGCGGGGAACTGCGACACGCCGGGGAAGCGCGAGGAGCTGCGCGAGCGCCTCTCCGAGTGCGAGTTCATCCTGACGCCGGGCGGCACCATTCTCTTCGTCGGCACGCCGCACTGCGCGGAGAGCCTCTACGCGCCGGCGGAGACGGAGGGCGCCTACCTCGCCACCTACCGGCGGCTGCGCATTCCCGTCATGAACACGGGCGGCCGCAGCGCCTGGCCGGAGCGCTTCCCGCGCGAGACCATCCGCGCCCTGCAGGACCGCGTGGGGCCGTTACAGTTCCGGCGGCAGATGATGCTGGAATGCGCCTCTTCCGGCGCCGCGCGGCTCGATCCCGCGCTCCTCGTCCGCTACGGCGAGGAGCCGGACTACCGCGAGGCGAACGGGCGGCCGGTCCTCTCCCTCCTCGGCCGCCGCCTCGTCTCCGGCGGCGGGTATTGGGACCCGGCCTACGGGCGGGAAGGCAAGGGGGATTCCAGCGTCCTCGCCGCCACCTTCTGCGACGGGGAGGGGAACCACTACCTGCACCGCTTGGCCTACATCACCCAGGACCCGGAGGCGCAGCCCGATCCCGCCACGCAGCAGTGCCGCCGCGTGGCGCAGATCGCGAAGGACCTGCTGCTGCCGGTGGTGCGGGTGGAGACGAACGGTATTGGCAAGTTCCTGCCGCCGCTTCTGCGGCAGGAGATGGCCCGCGCCGGCGCCGCCTGCACCGTGACGGAGCACCACAGCAGCAAGGCGAAGCACGAGCGCATCCTCGGCGCGTTGGACCCGGTGATGGCCGCGCGCCGCCTGCACGCGCACGAGGCGGTGTTCCGCACCGCCTTCCCGCGGGAGATGATGGAGTGGAAGCCCGGCGCGGCGGGCGTGCGGGACGATGCGCTGGACGCGGTGGCGGGCTGCCTGCTGGCCGAGCCGGTGCGGATGGCCGGACTACCCCCGGCGCCGCGCGGGGCGTCCTGGCGGGGCGCCTGAACGCCTCAGGCCGCGGAGTTCTTCAGCACCTCGCTCGCGTGCCGGGCGGAACCGGCCGGGGTCATCTCGAAACGCCCGGGCGTCACCTCCTCGGCGAAGCCCATGGTGCAGAGGCGGCGCAGGCAGGCCTCGTCCGGCAATCCCGCCGGGCGGGTGCCGCCATGCGTCAGGAACAGCCGGTGAAGGGCCGCCCGGCAGCAGGTCTCAAGATACGGCTCGTTCCACATCGCCCGCTCAAAGCACCCCTCGCCCTGCCCCGGCAAGTCGGGGCGGCGCATCCCCGCTTCAACCCCGGCTGAAACCACGGCCGATCCGGCCGCCTGGCCGACGAAGGAGGACCCATGCCGTCCTTTCCCACCGATCCCCAGTGGATCTCCGCCGCGGTGGAGACCCCCCTGATGGCGCTGCTGGCGTGGATGCTCCACTCGCTCCGCCGCACCATCGCGCAATCCCCCGATGCCCTCCCGCCTCTGATCCCCTGCAAGCCCGGCACCGACCCCGCCCAGCAGAACGCGGCGCTGGAGCGCACGCGGGAGGACCTGGCCGCCTTCAAGCTGGAGGTGGCGCGCACCTACGTTCCCCTCTCCCTCATCCGCGACGTGGACGGGCGCCTGACCGCGCACCTGATCCGCATCGAGCAGAAGCTCGACGAGGCCACGCGCGCCGCCCACAGCACCGCCGCGCAGATGCGCGTGCTTGCCGAGGACCGCTGACCATGACCATCCCCCGGGACGCCACCGAGACCCTGGCCCGGACCCTCTACGCCGAGGCCGGGCGCCGCCCCGTGCGCGCGATCGAGGCCTTGGCGGCGCTGGCCGTGAACCGCGCCCGCGCCGCGGTGCCCCGACCGCCCCGCATCCCCGGCGCGGCGCCCTTCGCGCGGGGCGGCCACGCCCGCCTGCCGGAGCCGGGGGCGCAGGAGGTGGCGGCCGCCTGCCGCGACCCCTTCCTCTTCCCCAGCCGCAACCCCCGCCACCCCGCCCACGCGCTGCTGGACGCGCCCCCGCCCGGAGACCCGGCGCTTGCTATCTGCCGCCGGATCGCCGTCCGCGCGGTCGGCGGCACGCTGGGCGACCCTACCGGCGGCGCGACCCACTGGCACCCGGAGGAGGAGCTGCCGGCCTGGGCCCTGGCGCGGATGCCGGTGGAGGAGGTCGGCGGGCTGCTCTTCTACCGCCTGGAGACCGGCGCCCGCCCCGCCGCCCCGACCGCGCCAGTGCTGGTCGCCGGGTTGGTCGCGGCCTGAGCCTGGACGCCGGCCCGCCCCCGCGCTTGAAGCGGGGTATGACCGCCCCGTCCGAGCCCCTGGTCCACACCCTGATGCGCGGCGCCGACTGGCGCGCCGCGCAGGCCGCCGGCACCTATCACGGCAGCGCCGACGACCGGCGGGACGGCTTCCTGCACTTCTCCACCGCCGCCCAGCTGCGCGCCAGCGCCGCGAAGCACCGCGCGGGCGAGCCCGACCTGTGGCTCGTCAGCGCGGAGAGCGCGGCGCTCGGCGAGGCGCTGCGCTGGGAATCGGCCGCCGGCGGCAAGCGCCCCGGCCTGTTCCCCCATCTCTATGCGCCGCTGCCACTCAGCGCCGTGCGCGGCGCCGTCTTCCTTCCGCTGGGCGGGAACGGCCTGCACCGCTTCCCCGCCTGGGTGCCCTAGCGCCGCCCCTCAGCGCCGCTGCGCCATCACACCCGCACCGGCCACGATCGCCGCCCCCGCCCACACCACGGGGGCCGGCCACACCCCCCAGACCAGCACGTCCGCCGCCACGGCGAAGAGCAGCGCGGTGAACTCCAGCGGGGCCAGCCGCCCGGCGCTGGCGTAGCGGAAGGCGGCCGCCAGCCCGATCATCGCCCCGCCCGCCAGCACGCCGTTGGCCGAGAGCGCCAGCGTGTCCCGGGCGCTCGGCGTCACCCATTCCACCGCCGCCCAGGGCAGCAGCAGGGGCAGGGCGGGCCCGGCGCTCCAGAGCGTCAGCCGCGCCATCCCCGGCTCGTCCCGCAGGCTGCGGTTCATCACCATGATCATGGCGTGGCAGAGTGAGCCGAAGAGGCCCCAACCATAGGCCGCCCAGGGCGCCCCGGCCGAGATCCCCGGCGAAAGGGCGACGAGGACGCCGAGGAACCCCACCCCACACCACATCCAGGCCCGTCCGGGCACCGGCTCCCCCAGCACCAGCCGGAACAGGCCAAGCACCATGAAGGGCGCGGTGAAGTAGACGAGGTAGCCCTCCGCCATCGGCAGGCTGCGGAGCGAGAGGAAGAACCCCGCCCCGGACCCCACCATCAGCGCCGCGCGGAACAGCTGCGCCCCGGGCCGGCGCGAGGCCAGCCCCTTCTCCCCATCCGCCCGCACCAGCCCCAGCAGCCCCGCCAGGATCAGCAGCGCGAGCAGCACGGCGTAGCGGAAGGCCAGCACCTGGCTGACATGGTATCCGCCGGAGAGCAGCTTCGAGTTGGCGTCCAGCACCGCGAAGAGCGCGAGCGAGCCCAGCAGCAGCAACGGCCCGCGCAAGCGGTTTCTCCCCGGTTCCCCGCCCTCGCTTCTCACCGCCAGCCGCACCCGCGTCAACGCGGCCGATCCCTTCGCGGCCCCTGGCCCTTCCCCCCGCGCTGCGGCAAAAGCGGCGGCGATGCTTCCCGCCCTCGCCTCAGCCCTGATGCCGCTCGTCCGTGGCCTGGACCCGGAGCGCGCGCACGAGGTGGCGCTGCGCGCCCTGCAGCTCGGCCTCGCCGGGCGGGACCGGGGGGAGGACGACCCCGTCCTCGCCGTCCGCGCCATGGGGCTGGAGTTCCGCAACCCCCTCGGCCTCGCCGCCGGCTTCGACAAGAACGCGGTCGCGGTGCTGCCCCTGATGCGGCTGGGCTTCGGCCTGGTGGAGTGCGGCACCGCCACCCTCCGCCCGCAGCCCGGCAACCCGCGCCCCCGCCTCTTCCGACTGGAGGAGGATCGGGCCGTCATCAACCGCTTCGGCTTCAACAACGAGGGCATCGAGGCCTACGCCGCCCGTCTGGCGGCGCTGCCCCGCCCGCTGCCCGCCGTGCTGGGCGCCAATATCGGCATCAACAAGGACAGCACGACGCCGGAGGCGGACTACCCCGCCCTCTATCAGCGCGTGGCCGCGCTGGCCGACTACGTCACGATCAACGTCTCCTCCCCCAACACCCCCGGCCTGCGCGATCTGCAGGGCGAGGCCCGGCT
Source organism: Pararoseomonas sp. SCSIO 73927 (assembly GCF_037040815.1). Taxonomy (NCBI): domain Bacteria; kingdom Pseudomonadati; phylum Pseudomonadota; class Alphaproteobacteria; order Acetobacterales; family Acetobacteraceae; genus Pararoseomonas; species Pararoseomonas sp. SCSIO 73927. Next base: position 506,054 of record NZ_CP146232.1, on the reverse strand, counting down.
GGCCGCCATCCTGGACGCCACCCTCGCCGCGCGCGCCGAGCTGAAGCGCCGCCCGCCCGTGCTGGTGAAGATCGCGCCCGACCTCGCCGAGGCGGCGGTGGAGGCGATCGTCGGGACCTGCCTGGACCGCGACGTGGCCGGCCTCATCGTCTCCAACACCACCATTGCGCGCCCGGCCACGCTGCGCTCCGCCAAGGCGGCGGAGGCCGGGGGCCTCTCCGGCCGCCCGCTGTTCGAGCCCTCCACGGAGCTCCTCCGCCGCGTCCACCGCCTCTCTCGCGGCCGGCTGGTGCTGGTCGGCGCCGGTGGGGTGGAGAGCGGCGAGACCGCCTATGCCAAGATTCGGGCCGGCGCGACGCTGGTGCAGACCTATGCCGGCTTCGCCTATGCCGGCCCCGCCCTCATCCCCCGCATCAAGCGGGATCTCGCCGCCCTGCTGCGGCGGGACGGGGTAAAGACCCTCTCGGACGCGATCGGAGCTGACGCCTGATGGAGATCCTGGACAGCGTGGCGGGCCTCACCGCCCGCTACCGCGGCTTCGTGCTGGACCTCTGGGGCGTCGTGCATGACGGAAAGGCCGCCTTCCCCGGCGTGGCCGACGCCCTGGCCCGCATGAAGGCGGCCGGCGCCCGCATCGTCTTCCTCTCCAACGCGCCGCGCCGGGCCCACGTGATCGAGGCGCAGCTGACGAGCTTCGGCGTGGACCGCGCCCTCTACGACCACGCCATGTCCTCCGGCGAGATCACCTGGCGGATGCTGCGGGACCGCACCCACCCCTTCATCCGGCCGCTCGGCAGCCGCGCCATGTTCATCGGCACCGCGCGCGACCACTCCGTGGTGGAGGGGCTGGGCATCTCCCTGACCGATCGGGCGGAGGAGGCGGACTGGCTCCTCAACACCGGCCCCGACCCCGAGGGTGCGCGGGCGGGCGTGGAGGCTTTCGAGCCCGCCCTGCAATCCGCCCTCGCTCGCGACCTGCCCATGGTCTGCGTGAACCCGGACCGCGCGGTGATCGTCGGCGGCCGACGGATCATCTGCGCCGGCGCCCTCTCCGAGCGCTACGTCGCCCTCGGCGGCCGCACGCTGGAAATCGGCAAACCCGACCCGGACGCCTACGGGCCCGTGCTGCAACTGCTGGACCTTCCGCGCGACCAAGTAGTGGCGATCGGCGACAGCCCGCACACGGACTTGGCCGGCGCCCAGGCGGCTGGGCTGGACGCCGTCTGGGCCCTGGGCGGCCTAGCCGCGGAGGAAGGGCTGGCCGACGCCGATTCCGCCACGCTCGTGGCCCGCGCGACGGCCGAGGGCGTTTCCCCGGTGGCCGCGCTGCGCGCCCTGCGCTGGTAGCGGCCGCGGCGGTTCCTGTGGCCCCAGGGGAAGAGAAGGAATTCTCTCCCCCTGGACCCCCTCTCATCTTCTTCTAAGGGGCTGCCGCGGAATGCCCGGCTGGAGATGCGCCTGAGGTCGACGACCTCAGGCGGCTGACGCGGCGGCCTGGGCCTACGCGGTTTTAGAAGCTGTCCGGGACCGCTCTCCGATCATCGCGGCCGCGGCAGCCCGATGCAGGTCCAGGAGGCTCAGCCTCCTGGCGGGGTCCAGGGGCAGCGCCCCTGGGGTCACCCGCACGGACCGCCTCAGCGCCGGCCCGGCTCCACGCGGTCCCCCACCCAGTTGCCGGCCCGGTTCAGTGCTGCCCCCGTATCCCGCGCCGCGCCGCCGAGCGCATCGCCCGTGCGCCCTGCCGCCCGGTCCACGGAGCGCCCGGCGCGTTCCCCCGCCTCCGGTGCGCAGCCAAGGAGCAGGAGCGTCGCCGCCAGGGGCAGCAGGAGGGCGGGGACACGGTGCATCGACGGGGGCTCCGGAGCGGGATGGCGGGGCGGGCAGGATGCCGCCCCGCCGCCCGGCCCGCCAGCCGGATCAGACCACCGGTGCCCCGGCCTGGGATTCCTGCCAGGCGAGGCGGGAAAGCATGATGAGGGCGGCGCCGTAGTAGTCCGGCGCCAGGGCCACGCGCGGCAGGTCCTGGATGCGCCGCCGGTTGTCCTGCGTGGCGCGGGCGAGCATCGCCACCGCCTGGATGCCGGCGTGGCCGGGGTAGGGGGCAAGGCTGTTGTTCCGCAGGTCCGTCCAGGCCGGAACATCGTTGCCAGGGCGGGTCCAAAAGGCGGTGCAGGCCTGCAACGCAGGGTTGTCCTTCTGCCGCGCCCAGGCGAGGTAGAGGGGCACGCGCACCGCGTCCCAGGAGAAGCGGGTGGGCCAGCTGGCGGCCAGGCGCGGCCTGAAGCTGCTCTCGCGCGGCACCTCGATCCAGTCCGCGGGCAGGCCCCAGCGGCCGAAGCGCGCCTCGCGGCAGCACAGGTCCAACCCGTCCGACACCAGCCGCCGCCACTGCGGGCCTGGCACCAGCCGCTCGAAGGCGCTCAGCGCGGGGAAGATGTAGTAGGAGGGGTTGACCACCACGTGGTCCCGCTTCTCGAAGCCGCTCTGGGCCGGCAGCAGCACGAGCCGGCCCGCCACCTCCCGGGTGCACAGGGTCAGGATGTCGCGGGCGATCAGCGCCGCCTCCCGCTCCAGCGCAGGGCGGGTGAAGAGGTCGGCGCCGCGCATCAAGCCCCAGGCAATCAGGATGTCGCCGTCCGTGGCGTTGTTCTGGTCGCCCACGGGGTCGACGGAATCGCCCCGGTACCGCCACGCGTGCAGGTTGTCCCGCCGGTGGCGCAGGTAGCGGCGCGTCCAGTCCCAGATGCGGTCGAAGGTGGTGACGTCCCCGGCCTCGGCGGCGAAGAGAAGGCCGAAGCCCTGGCCTTCCGTGTGGCTCTCATCCCCCTTGCCGGAGTCCAGCACCCGGCCTTCCCGGGTGACGTAGCGGCCGCGGAAGGCGGCCCATTCCGTCTTCAGGTCGGCCAGCCACTCGGGCATTCCCTGGGCCTGGCCGCCCCGCGGTAGCGCGAGAAGGGCAGGGGCCGCGAGAAGACCGAGAACGGAGCGGCGGCCCTGGATGGTGCGGAGGGCGGCACCCTGGTCGACGGTGCTGTGCATGTTCGCTTGGCCCGGACGATTGACGCGAGGCAAACGTACTAACACACGCTATAGTTGTTAAGAGAAAGTTTGCGCATCCTTGGGTTGGTTTGTTCTGAAACGCGTTCGGGGCGATCCCGGAGCGGGAGCCCGGCGCGAGTTGACCCTGCGAACCAGGGCGAGCAAGCTGAAGTGGTGAGCGCGATCGACCCGGACGTAGCAGGCCAGTTGGCCGCAGAGCTTCCACGCGACGTCTTCGTGGGGATCGTGCGGACCTTCGAGCAGGACCTGGCCCGGCTGGTGCGGCAGATGATCGATGCCGTCCGGGCCGGAAACACGGAGGAGTACCGCCGGGCCGCCCATGGCCTGGCCGGCGCGGCCGGCTCCATCGGTGCCAAGGCTCTGGAGGCCCTGGCCCGCCAGGCGATGCGCCCGGACGACCGCACCCCGGCGCAGCAGATGATCCTCGGCATCGGGCAGGAGGCGAAGGCGGCGCTCGGCGAGCTGGCCGCCCTGGCGTCCGAGAGCGAGGCCTGACGGTCCGGGCCCTGGAGGGGCCGCCCTACTCCGCCGCCGGCTCCCCCACGCGCGGGGTCAGGCCGATCGCGCGGACAAGTTGTTCCCGCTGCACGGGCTTGGACAGGTAGTCGTCCATGCCGGCCTCCCGGCACTGGCGCTCGAACTGCGGCCCGACCGCGGCCGTGAGGCCGACGATGCGGGTCTCGCGGTTCAGCCCCGCCGCGCGGATGGCCCGCGTCGCCTCCAGCCCGTCCATCACGGGCATCTGGAGGTCCATCAGGATCACGTCGAAGCGGGCCGCGCCGCAGGCCTCCACCGCCTCCGCGCCGTTGCCGGCCACCGTCACCTCCGCCCCGATCCGCGCCAGCAGGGCGCGCATGAGGAGCTGGTTCGTCGCGTTGTCCTCGACCAGCAGGATCCGCCGCGGCCGCGCCGGCTCCGGGGCTATGGCGGGCGCCGGCGCGGCCACGGCGGCCGGGGCCAGGGCCCCCAGCACCGCCTCCAGCAGTCGGCTGGGCAGGGCCGGCTTCAGCAGCATGGCGTCGATCAGGCCGGGCGGGGGTGCCCCCAGCGGCATGGCCTGCGCCTCCACCCCGAAGGAGCAGAGAATGAGGGCGGGATTGCCCAGCGCCGGCGCCTCGGCGCGGACCTGGCGGGCGATCTCGATCCCCCCCATGCCCGGCATCGCGCCGTCCAGCACCGCGGCGTGGAAGGCGGTGCCGCGCCGCGCCGCCAGCCGCAGGAGGTGCAGCGCCGCCGCCCCGCTCTCGGTGGCCAGCGCCGAGGCCCCGTAGGCCGTGAGCTGGCGCACCATCACCTCGCGGTTCAGCACCAGGTCGTCCACCACCAGGATGCGGCGCCCGGCCAGCGGCGGAGGAACGGGCTCGGGCTGGGGCATCTCCCCCACCACGATCCAGAAGCGGAACACGCTGCCGCCGCCCTTGCGCGGCGTCGCCTCGATGCCGCCGCCCATCTGCTCCGCCAGCTTGCGGCAGATGGCCAGCCCCAGCCCCGTGCCGCCGTACTTGCGGCTGATGGAGGCGTCGGCCTGGGTGAAGCGCTCGAACAGGATCGGCACCTTGGCCGGGTCCACCCCGATCCCGGTATCGGCGACGGAGAGGTTGAGGCGCAGCGCCCCCGGCTCGTCCTCCAGCGGGACGGCCGCGATCGAGACCTCGATCCAGCCGCTCTCGGTGAACTTGATGGCGTTGCCGACGAGGTTGAACAGGATCTGCCGGAAGCGTCCGGGATCGCCCAGCACCTGCCGCGGCAGCTCCGGCGGCAGGGAGGCGACCATCTCCACGCCCTTGGAGGCCGCCCGGGCCGCGAAGAGCTCCACGATGGTGGAGATCTCGTTCTCCAAGGTGAAGGGGATGTGCTCGTGCTCGATCATCCCCGCCTCCAGCTTGGAGAAGTCGAGGATGTCGTTCAGCACCATCAGCAGGTGCTCGGCGCTGCCCTGGATGGTCTCGCCGTAGCGGCGCTGGATGGGGTCCAGGTTGGAGTCCAGCAGCAGCCCGGTCATGCCGATCACGCCGTTCATCGGCGTGCGGATCTCGTGGCTCATCGCGGCCAGGAACTCCTCCTTGGCCCGCGTGGCCGCCCGCGCCTCCCGCTCGCTCTCCTGCAGCGCGTCGCCCTGGGCCTTCAGCAGCGCCGCCTGGCGGGACATGAGCCAGAGGGCGACGAGCATGATGGCCGCGATCGCGATGCCGCCGCCGATCAGCAGGGCGCCCAGCCGCTCCACCCCCTCCAGGGCCGCGCGCTTGGGCCGCGCCGCCTCGATCACCATCGTGCCCTGGCGGATGGTGGAGAAGGAGGCGAAGACGTCCTGCCCGTCCTGGTCCAGGCCGGAGAAGGTCCCGCTCTCCCGCCGCGGCAGGAAGTCCCGGAACAGCCAAGCGGAGGGGTTGGCCTCCCCGATCCCGTCCACCCGCCCGTCCGAGCGGGCGAGGAGAAGGCCGTTCAGGGCATGGATCCGCACCGTCACCCCGAAGGCCTCCGCGTGGCGGCGCCCGACGGAGATGAGGTAGTCCGGGTTCAGAAGGGCCACGGCCGCGCCGCTGAACTCCCCGCCGGGGGTCCGCAGCCCGCGGGCCAGCGGGATGGACCAGATTCCCGCCGCCTGGATCGCCCGCGCCTGCATGGAGGCCGAGCCGCCAAGGAAGCGCCCCGCCTCCGGCGCGCCCAGGCGCAGGGCGGGGCCGCCCAGCCGCAGCACCCGGAACCAGTCCCGGTCCGCCACCGAGGCGCCCCGCAGGCTCTCCACCGTGGAGGCGGTCACGATGCCGTTGGCGTCCACCACCAGCACCGCCCGCAGCTGGGGCACGTCCCGGATGCGTCCGGCGAGCGAGCGGGCGGTGCCGGCGGGGTCGGGGTCGGCGGTGCGCTCGGCCATGTCCAGCAGCACGAAGTCCACCGTCTGGATGGCGCGGGCGAGCTGGTCGGCCATGGCGGCGGTCACGCCCATGGTCAGGCGCTCCGCGTCGTTCGCCGCCTCGCGCTGGCCCCGGTCGAACAGAATCAGATAAACAGCGGCGAAGCAGACGCCCACCACCAGCACGGTTGCCGCGAAGAGCCGCCAGGGCCGGGGGGTGGCAGGCCTCAGCGGGTCGGGCTTCAGCAGCCGGTAGAGGGAGGTTGGCGACGTGTTCATGCGAGGTGCCGCCATCATCGCAGCACTTTGTCTCTTTTGCGAGACCGCATCGGTCGGCACGGGCCAGGCTCAGTCTTTGAACCGCCGGACCGTCGATCCGCCAGCCGCGCCCAGGTCAGTGGAAAGGCCCGTCGAAAGGCCGGCGGAGAGGCCACCGGAGAGACCGGTGGAACAGCCGCCGGAGCGGCCGATGGACAGGCCCGCGGAGAGGCCGCTGGACCGCGTCTCCCAGATCCGCGCGCGGCGGGAGCTGCTGATCTGCACCGTGCCGGACCTGCCTTCCCTCTCCTGGCGGAACGCGCGGAACGGGGAGCTGGAGGGGCTGGACGCGGACATGGCACGCTACCTCGCCGCGCGGCTCCGTGTGCGGCCGGTCTTCATCGAGACCCTGCCGGGCGCGATCGTCGGCCTGATCGAGCGGGGGAACTGCGACGTGGGCATGGGCGGCCTCGGCATCTCCCCGGCCCGGGCGGAGCGGGTGGCCTTCACCAAGCCCTTCCTCTCCGGCCCCCTCGCGGCCGTGAGCCAGCAGGTCAGCCACCGCGTGCCGGGCTGGGCGGAGATGGACCGGGACGGGGTGGTGGTGGCCGTGCTCGCCGGCTCGGTGGCCGAGGAGGTGATGCGCCAGAGGCTCCGCCAGGCGGAGCTCTTCTCCGTCTCCGCGCCGCTGAACCCGGAGCAGGAGACGGGCGCCGGCCGGGCGGACGTCTTCGTGACGGACTACGCCGACGCCCGCCGGCTGCGCGAGAACGATGCCTGGCGCGTCTCCGACGCGCCCCGCACGGTGGGGGAGACGCTCTACGCCTACGCCGTGCCGAAGGACGACCCGGCCTGGCTGGCGGAGGTGAACGGCTTCCTCTCGGCGATGAAGGGGGACGGCACGCTGACGCGGGCCGCCCAGCGCTGGGAATTGCGCGACATGCTGGTGAACTAGGCCTTCAGCCCCAGCGTCTCCAGCCAGCGCCGCTTCCCGCCGCCGGCCACATGGGCCTCCCCCAGGGCGCGGGCGCGGGGGACATCGCCGGCGGCCGCCGCGTCCAGCATCGCCGCGTGCTCCGCGTTGCTCTCCCGCATCGCCGCGGGGCGGGCGAGGGAGCGCTGGCGGGCCAGGTGGCTCTCCTTCAGCAGGGAGCCGTAGAGGCCGGCGGCGCGGCGGTGCCCGGCGGCGTCCAGCAGCACCTCGTGGAAGGCGAGGTTGCGGGCATAGTAGCCGGCCGCCTCGCCGGCCCCGGCATCGGCCTCCATCGCCGCTACCTGCGCGCGCAGCCCCTCCATCACCCCCGGCGGCAGGGCGCCCGAGGCCGCCAGCTCCGCGATGCGGCCGAGGACGAAGCCCTGGAGCAGGGCGCGCATGTCGTAGAGCTCGGCCAGCTCCTCCGGCTCCAGCCGCCGCACGCTCATGCCCTGGCCGGCGGGGCCGGCGGCCACCAGCCCCTCCCGCTCCAGCCCGCGCAGCGCCTCGCGCAGCGGCCCGCGGGAGAGGCCGAGGCGGGCGGCCAGCGCCACCTCGTTCAGTCGCGCCCCCGGTGCCAGCTCGCCGGAGAGGATGAGCTCCTCCAGCGCGGTGCGCGCGCGCTCGGAGAGCGGGGCCGGTGGGGAGGGCAGGTCCATGCGGGGCAGGGCATCACGGCCGCGCGCGCCCTGTCAACAGGCTGTTGACAGGGCGGCCCGCCCGGCCCAGCCTGTGCCGCAGGAGGAACCGCCATGCTCGACGCCCCGAACCCCGCCGAGACGGGAACCGCCGCCGGCGCCCTCTCCCGCTTCACCGTGCTCGATCTCACCCGCGTCCGCTCCGGCCCTACCTGCGTCCGCCAGCTGGCGGACTGGGGCGCGAAGGTGATCAAGATCGAGATGCCCGAGGGGCTGGACCAGGGCGATCCGATGGGCGGCCCGCGCGGCGGCCCGGACTTCCAGAACCTGCACCGCAACAAGCGCGGCCTGACGCTGAACCTGAAGTCGCCCGAGGGCGTCGAGATCCTGAAGAAGCTTGCCGAAAAGGCCGACGTGGTGGTGGAGAACTTCCGCCCGGACGTGAAGGACCGGCTGGGCATCGGCTACGAGGATCTGGCGAAGGTGAACCCGCGCCTCGTCTACGCCTCCATCTCCGGCTTCGGGCAGGACGGGCCCTACGCCGGCCGCCCCGGCTTCGATCAGATCGCGCAGGGCATGGGCGGGCTGATGTCCATCACCGGCCTGCCCGGCCAGGGCCCGGTGCGCGTGGGCATCCCCATCGCCGACCTCTGCGCCGGGCTGTTTGCCGCGCAGGGCATCATGGTCGCGCTGCTGGAGCGCGAGGTGTCGGGCAAGGGGCAGTGGGTGCAGACCTCCCTGCTGCAGGCCCAGGCCTTCATGCTGGACTTCCAGGCCGCGCGCTGGCTGCAGGCCGGCGAGGTGCCGAAGCAGGCCGGCAACAACCACCCGACCAGCATCCCCACCGGGGTGTTCAAGACCAGGGACGGCCACATCAACATCGCGGCCACCGGCAACGCCATCTGGAAGCGTTTCGCGATTGCCGCCGGCGCGCCGGAATGGCTGGAAGACCCGCGCTTCAAGGATGCCGGCTCCCGCTCCGACAACCGCGACGCGCTGAACGCCCTGATCGACGCGAAGATCGCCGAGCGCACGAGCGAGGAGTGGGTGATGGCGCTGAACGAGGCGGGGGTGCCGGCGGGGCCGATCTACTCCATCGATCAGATGTTCGGGGACGAGCAGGTGAAGCATCTGGGTATCGCGACGACGCTGGACGATGGCGCGAAGAGCCAGACCTACGTCGCCCAGCCTTTCACCCTCTCCCGCACGCCCAGCCGCATCGTCAGCCACCCGCCGGCGATCGGCGAGCACTCGGCCGAGATCATGGCCGAGATGGGCCTGCCCGAGGACGAGATCGCGGGGCTCAAGTCCCGCCAAGTGATCTGAGACCAGGTGATCTAGGACAGCACATGCCCGACGCGCTTCCCCCGCCGAACCCGGCGCTTGGCACCGACAAGATGCTCTCCCGCAAGGAGGGCGGCGTCGGCTGGATGATCTTCAACAACCCGGAGCGCCACAACGCCGTCTCCATGGAGATGTGGGAGGCGGCGGAGAAGATCCTGGCCGATTTCGGGGCCGACCCGGAGATCCGCGTGGTGGTCGTCACCGGCGCGGGCGGCAAGGCCTTCGTCTCCGGCGCCGACATCTCGAAGTTCGAGAGCGAGCGCAGCAGCAAGGAGGCGGTGGACGCCTACCAGGCGCAGACCGCGAAGGTGTACGACGCCCTCTCGGACTTCCCGAAGCCGACCATTGCCGCCATCCGCGGCCACTGCATCGGCGGCGGCTCCGCGCTCGCGGTCTGCTGCGACATGCGGATCTGCACGGAGAAGTCCTCCTTCGGCATCCCCGCCGCGAAGCTCGGCCTGGGTTACCCGCTGCCGGGCATCCGGCGGCTCGTGCACCTCGTCGGCCCCTCCTTCGCGAAGGAGCTGTTCTTCACCGCCAAGCGCTTCACCGCCGAGGATGCCCGGGTCATGGGGCTGGTGAACCGCGTGGTGGCCGATGACGCGCTGGAGGCCACGGTGGGGGACTATGCCAGCACCATCGCCGGCAACGCGCCGCTGACCGTCGGCTCGGTGAAGGCGATCGTGGCGGAGGCGCTGAAGGCCCAGCCGGACGAGGCGCTGTGCGACCGCCTGGTCCGCGAGTGCTTCGGCAGCGAGGACTACATCGAGGGCCGCCGCGCCTTCATGGAGAAGCGGCCGCCGCAGTTCCGCGGGCGCTAAGCCCGCTGCAGTTCCGCGGGCGGTAAGCCCGCTGCAGTTACGTTAGCGGTAAGCCCGCTGCAGTTGCGTCAGGGGTAAGCCCGCCGCGGTCTCGCGGCCGCCAGGCCCAGCGTTCAACGGCCCCCGGAGAGACCCGCGACAGACGGGCCCCGGGGCGCCGCAGGAGGAGAGTCCGAGATGATCCACCGTCGCGCCCTGCTGGGCGCCGGGATGGCGGGCTGCGCCCTGTCCCTCCCGGCGATCCGCGCCGCCGCCCAGGAACCCTGGCCGAGCAAGCCCATCCGCATCGTGGTGGGCTTCGCCGCCGGCGGCGCCACCGACATCAGCACGCGGGTGATGCAGCCGAAGCTCACCGCCCTGCTCGGCCAGCCCGTGGTGATCGACAACCGGCCGGGCGCGGGCGGCAACCTCGCCACCGAGATCGTGGTGCGCGCCCCGGCCGATGGCAGCACCTTCCTGATGGGCACGATCGGCGCCCTGGCCATCAACCCCAGCCTCTACGGCAGCCTGCCCTTCGACCCGCAGGCGGACCTCACCCCCGTCGCCATGGCGGGGAACGTGCTGAACGTGCTGGTGGTACCGGCGAACCGCCCGTGGCGGAGCGTGGCGGAGCTGATCGTGGCGGCGAAGGCGCAGCCGGACACGATCACCTACGGCTCCTCCGGCGTCGGCGGCGCGGGGCACCTGGCCGGGGCGCTGATGGATCAGATGACCGGCTGCAAGACCGTCCATGTCCCCTATCGCGGCGGCGGGCCGATGATGACGGACCTGGTGGGCGGGAAGGTGGACTACGCCTTCTCCACCGCACCGACCGCGCTGCCCCAGGTGCAGTCCGGCCGGCTGCGGCTGCTGGCCGTGCCCACCGCCCGCCGCATCCGCGCCCTGCCGGACACGCCGGCCATGGCGGAGACCCTGCCGGGCTACGAGGTGCAGAACTGGTACGCGCTGGTGGGGCCGAAGGGCCTCTCGCCCGCGATCGTGGCGAGGATGAACGCCGTGGTCCGCGAGGCCCTGGCGGACCCGCAGGTCTCCGCCTCGCTGGAAGGGCAGGGGGTCGAACCCCTGCCCAGCTCGCCGGAGGACCTGGCCCGCTTCATCCGCGAGGAAACGGTGAAGTGGGCGCCGATCGTCAAGGCGACGGGCGCGCGGCCGGACTAGCCCGCCTCGCCCCCGCGCAGGCGCCCGGCCATCAGCTCCTGCAGGTCCAGGTCGTGCTCCAGCGCGTGCAGCACCTCGTCGTGCAGGCGGCCGGCGCGGTGCAGGCGCAGCACCTCCGCCCGCCCCGCGGCCACGGCGGCCAGCACCACGCCGAAATGCTCGTCCCGCGCGCCCTGCAGCTCCTCCGACGCCTCGCTGAACCGGGCGGCGGCGCGGGCGCGGTAGCCGTACTGCTCCAGCAGGCGGGGGTGGCGCACGGTGCCGTCCGGGGCGCGGGCCAGCGCCTCCACCGCGGCAAGCTGGACCGAGGCCACCTTTGCCTCGGCCTCGTGGTGGGTGAGGTGGATGCCTCTCTCCTCCGCGTGCGCGCCGGCGCCGAGCAGCCGGATCACCCACCCCAGCGTCGTGCCCTGGACCAGCACGGTGACGAGGATCACCGCGAAGGCGCTGACAAGGATCAGGTCGCGCCCCGCCATCTCCTCCGGCACGGAAAGGGCGATGGCCAGCGTCACGACGCCCCGCATCCCCGCCCAGCCGATCACGGCGGAGGTGCGCAAATCCATCCCGAGCGACGGGCGCCCCCGCAGCCGGTCCTGCGCGCCCACGAGGAGGCGGGCGCCGAAGACGAAGACGAAGCGGGAGAGGATCACGGCGACGATCACCGCCAGCACCGGCCCGCCGAGGTTCTGCAGCGCGTCCTCCGCCCCGCCCAGCCGCAGCAGTACGCCGCGCAGCGAGAGGCCGATGAGGACGAAGACCAGCGCCTCCAGCAGGTGGGTCATGATCTCCCACACGGCGGTGCCGGTGCGGCGGCCGCCCGCCGTGAAGATTTCGTGCTGGTACCAGCCCAGCACCATGCCCGTGACGACGGTGGCGATCACGCCGGAGGCGTGCAGCTCCTCCGCCAGGATGTAGGCGGCCCAGGGCATGAGCAGGGTGGTGATGATCCCCAGCTCCACGGAGCGGAACAGGCCGAGCAGCCGCACACCCGCCGCCCCCACCGCCAGCCCGGCCACGATGCCGCCGACGGCGAGCACGCCGAAGCTGAGCGTGGCGTCCCACAGGCTGAAGGTCCCGGTCAGGGCCGCCGCCACGGCGAAGCGGAACAGCACGAGGCCGGCCGCGTCGTTCAGCAGGCTCTCCCCTTCCAGCAGCATCATGGTGCGGCGGGGCAGGCGCACCCGCTGCAGCACCGCCTTTGCCGCCACGGCGTCGGGCGGGGAGACGACGGCGCCGAGGGCGAAGCAGGCCGCCCAGGGCAGTTCCGGCACCGCCCAGCGCACGACGAGCCCGACGGCGAGGGTGGTGAAGGCCACGGCGCCGACCGCGAGCGCGAGGATGCCGCCCAGCTGCGCCCGGAACTCCCGCCAGGGGGTGAAGTAGGCGCTGGCCATCAGCAGCGGCGGCAGGAAGAGCAGCAGGACCAGCTCCGGGTCCAGGCTCAGCGCGGGCATGCCGGGGATGAAGGTCAGGGCGCCGCCGCCGAGGATGAGGGCGGCAGCGGGCGGCAGGCGCAGCCATCGCGCCAGCGCCTCCAGGCACACCACCGCGACGAGGAGGAGCAGGATGAACTCGAATTGCGCGGTCGGTGACATGGATCTCTCTGCCGGTGTTCCCGGGTTAGCGTAACATCGGGCGCGCCGGGCGGGGATGGTGCCGGGCGGCCGGGGTTCAGGCCCGCGCGCTCAGCGCCAGGGCGGTCAACTTTGCCAAGTCCGTCCCTGCGCTGCGCACTCCGCCCACCGTGCCACCGCCGAGCAGGGTGACGAGCTCCGACAGGCGCGTCCCGCCCGACCCGGCGTAGAGGGGCGAGAGGTCGAGCGTGCCCGCCGCGCCGCCCGTGGCCCGGTAGGCGCCCACCGCCGCCGCCAGCGCCGCCGCGGTGGCAGCCGGCACGGCGAGGCCGATAGCGGGGGAGAGCGGCTTCGCGGAAGCGGACCGGTACACCGCCGCGTCCCGCACCACCGAGTCAAAGCCCGCGCCATCGCCATCGCCCCGCAGCGCCGCCAGCGCGTTGACGGAGCGCGTGCCGGTGGCACGGGCCGTGATCTCCAGCGTCGGGCTGCTGATCGTCAGGCGGCCCTCCGCCCTGCGCGCCACCACCAGCAGGTCCTGCGCGCTGCCGGCGGGCCCGGCCCGGAAGACGAGGGCGGAGAACTCGGGGCCGGTGAACTCCGTGCGGCCCGTCACGTCCTTCCCTTCCAGCAGCAGCCGCGCGCCGGCGCCCGTCCCCGCCACATCGTCCCGCATCGCGACGCGATAGGTCATGCCGGCGTCGAACACGCCGCCGGCCGTGTCGAACAGCGTGTTCATGGAGAGCAAGTCGCCCGCCGCCGCGGTGAAGTCGCCCACGGCCCGCAGCGCGGGGGTCTTCTGGGCGCCCAGCGGGGCGTAGACCGCCGCGTCCGACGCGATGCGGGCGTAGCTGTCCTCCGGCGCGCCGCGCAGCGCCGGGGCGGCGTTGATGGAGCGCTCCCCCGTGCTGCTCGCCGTCACCTGCACGGCGCGGCTGTCCACCTTCATCCCCCTGGCGTCCGTGGCCCGCGCCACCACCAGCAGGTCCTGCGAGGTGCCGCCGGCGCCCGCGATGAATTGCAGGCGGTTGAATTCGGCGGGGGTGAAGTCAATCCGGCGGGTCACGTCCTCCCCCTCCAGCAGCAGCCGCGCGCCAGAAGCCGCGTCGCCCTCTCGCAGCGCCACGCGGTAGCCGCTCACCTCCGCCCTCGCGCCCGTGGGGGAGGCGAAGAGGTCGCGCAGGGCGAAGGCATCCCCCGCCCGCGCGGTGAAGTTGCCGGCCGTGACCAGGCCCGGCGCCACCTGGCTTCCCAGCGGCGCGTGCAGCGCCGCCTCCGACGCCACGCGCAGGAAGTCCGCATCCGCCGCCGATGCGTCGATCCCCGTCCGCAGCGCGCCCGCGGCGTTGAGGGAGCGCGCGCCCGTGACCGCCGCGCGGATCACGGCGGGGGTGCTGTCGGCGATGGAGGTCAGCCCGCCCCTGCCGTCCTCCCTACCGGCGCGCGCCACCACGAGGATGTCCTGCGCCCCGCCCTCCGGCCCCGCCACGTACTGCAGCGACAGGAACTCGATCGGGGAGAAGTCCGTGCGCTCCGTCACGTCCTTCCCATCCAGCACCAGCCGGCCACCCGAGGGGCCGCCCGGATCGTCGCGCAGCGCCACGCGGTAGAGCGCCGGCTCCGCGCCCTTGCCGGCGGGGAAGAGGTCGCGCAGCGAGAGGCTGTCCCCCGCCTTCGCCGTGATGTCGCCGGCAGCCGCCAGCGCCGGGGCCGGGCGGCCGGTGCTGCCCGTGAGGATCGCCGCGTCCTGCGCCACCCTCACAAAGCGGGCGTCCGGATCCGCGGGGTCCACGGCCGTCCGCAGCGCCGGCGCGGCGTTGGCGGAGCGCGCGCCGGTGACGGCCGCGGTGATCGCGACGGCCGGGCTGTCCACGATGCCCGTCAGCCGGCCATCCCCCGCCCGCGTGCCGGCGCGGGCCACCACGAGGATCTCCGCCGCGCTGCCCGCCCCGCCCGCGACGTATTGCAGGTTCACGAACTCCTCCGGCGTGAAGTCCAGCCGGCCGGTCACGTCCTCCCCGCCCAGCATCAGCCGCGCGCCGGTGCCGGCATCCTCGCGCAGCGCCACGCGGTAGAGGGCGGGCTCGGTCTTGCCGCCAACCGTGAACAGGTCGTGCAGGGCCAGCGCGTCGCCCGCCCGCAGCGAGACGTCGCCCGCGCCCGTGAGGCCCGGCGCCGTCCGGCTGCCATGGGCGGCGAAGACGGAGGCGTCCTGCGCCAGCCGCACGAATTCCTCGTCCGCCCCGCCCGCCGCCGGGGTGCGCAGCGCCGCCAGCACGGAGAGGGAGCGCGTGCCCGTGACGGTCGCGGTGATCTGCACGGGCTCGCTGTCCGCGATCTTCGTCCAGCGGCCGTCCGCGCCCCGCATTCCCGTGCGCGCCACCACCACCAGCTCCTGCGCGCTGCCCGCCTTGCCGGTGACGTATTGCAGCTCGTTGAATTCCATGGGGTCGAAGTCGGTGCGGGCCGTCACGTCCTCGCCGCGCAGCGTCAGCCTGCCGCCGCCCTCGCCGCGCAGGGCCACGCGCATCAGGTCGGCGCCAGGCGATCCGAACAGCTCCCGCACGGAGAGGCTGTCCCCCGCCTTCGCGGTGAAGCCGCCGGAGGGGAGGGGCACGCGGATGTCCACGATGTCCGCAGCCGCCGCCGGGCCGCCCGCGGAGGCCGGGGGCGGCGTGGCGGCGGCGTAGCCGGCCGGCAGGCTCGTGTAGAAGGCGGCCGCTTTACCGCTGAGGGTGACGGACACGGGGCGGTCCTCGCGAAACCCGCTCCAATCTGCCCGCGCGCCGTTAACCCGCCCTGAATCCTGTTCCGGATCCTGTTCCGGATCCTACCCTACGCGCAGCAGGGTCGGCCCGTGGCGCCGCAGCCAGTCCTGCGCCGCTTCCCGGTGCGGGGTCAGGCGTGACACATGGGCCCAGAAGCGGTCGGAATGGTTCAGCTCCCGCAAATGGGCCACCTCATGCGCCACCACGTAGTCCAGCACCCAGTCCGGGGCCATCACCAGCCGCCAGGAGAAGGCGAGCGTGCCGTCCGGCGCGCAGCTTCCCCAGCGGGAGCGCGTGTCCTTCAGCGTGATGCGGCGGATCTTCACACCCAGCGCCACGGCGTGGCCCGCCGCCAGCACGGCGATGCGGCGCTTCGCCTCCGCCTTCATGAAGTCGCCCACCCGGCGGGTGAGGAAGGCGGCATCCCCCGCCACCACGATCTCCCCGTTCCACAGGATGGCCGGGCCGCGCGCGGTCGGGTCGTGCCGGATGGCGTGGGGGATGCCGCCCAGCGGCACGCGCTCCCCCTCCCGGAAGGGGATGGCGGGGGAGAGGCTGCTCAGGCGCTCCTTCACCCAGGTCGCGTGGGTGGTCAGCAGCGCCATGCCCGCCTTCCGGCCGGAGCGCGGCGGCAGGGTCACCACCACCTCCCCCGCCCGCGGGTCGATCCGCAGCGAGACCCGGCGCGCCCGGGCGGAGCGGTTCCAGCGCACCGGCGTCGGCGTCGGGAGAGCCAGCGGATGGGCGCGGAGGGGAACGCTCTCGGTCTCGTTCTGTTCCATGACCGGGAGAATGGACCCTCGGCGGGGTCCGGTTCAACGGCTTGACAGAAGCGGGAATGATCCTGTGGTGAATGCGGCGCAAAAAGAGCACGGAAACAGCGTTCTGGCCGCCGATCCGCCCCGGATCGCCTTCGCCCACGGGCTGCGCGGCCCCGCCGCCCTCCTGGTCCTGCTGAGCCACTACACCCAGTTCTTCTGGGACCGCCGGGGCGCGGCCGCGAACTTCCTCGGCCTGCCGAACTGGACGGGTCCGGCCCCCTCCGTGCTGGAACTCCACCGCCTGTTGCCGGAAGGGTTCGCCGGGCATTTCGGGGTGGCGCTGTTCTTCCTCATCAGCGGCTTCGTCATCCCCTTCTCCCTGCTCGACCGGGGCCGGGGGAGCTTCGCCCTGGGGCGGGTGCTGCGGATCCTGCCGACCTACGCGGCGGGCCTCTCCGTCACCATGCTCGCGGTCCTGGCCTGCGCCCGGCACTTCGGGCAGCCCGTGCCCTTCGGGGTGGCGCAATGGGCCGCCCAGCTCCTCTTCGTGCGGGACCTGCTGAGCCTGCCCTCCATCGACGGCATCGTCTGGACGCTGGAGATCGAGGTCCGGTTCTACCTCCTCTGCCTCCTCCTCGCCCCCGCGCTGCGGGCGGGGCGGGTCGCGCCGCTGGTAACGGCCGCGCTGGCGATGTTCGGCGGGGTCGGCGCGCTGGCCGCGCTGCCCCTGCCGGATGCCTGGCTGACGGCGGTGACGGAGCTGGGGATCAGCGCGCAGATGATCACCTTCATGCTCGTCGGCACCGTGTTCCACGCCTGGCACCGGGGCACGGAGCCGCAGCGGACCCTCCTGGCGGCTGGAGCGGCCCTGCTGGCCCTCTTCGCCGCGCAATGGGCGGTGGGCGGCATGCGGGGGGCGCTGCGGCCCGGCCTGCTCTCCTACGCGGCGGCGCTGGGCCTCTTCGCCGCCCTTTTCGCCGCGCGCCATCGGATCCGGCAGTTGCCCGGGCCGCTCGATGCCCTCGCCCGGATAAGCTACCCGCTCTACGTCGTGCACGGGGTGGCGGGCTTCGCGGTCATGCGTCTGCTGCTGGAGGCGGGCTGGGGGCCCGGCGCGGCGGTCCTGGCCGCCACGGCCCTGGCCTTCGCGGCCGCTTGGCTGCTGCACCGGCTGGTGGAGCGCCCGACCCAGCGGGCGGCCCACCGGCTGGGCCGGTAAGCCCACCGGCTCGGCCGGTAAGCCCACCGGCTCGGCCGGTAAGCCCACCGGCTCGGCTGGTAGGGTCCCGCTGCAACGGGGTGTTCCCGGCCACGTTGCCCAGACCATGGACATCCCGCCCCCGATCCGCGAGATCGACGCCGAGGCCGGTGTCCAGCGCCGGATCTGGCTCGCCTCCCGCATCGCGTGGGGGGCCATGGCCGCCGCGCTGCTTCTCGGCGCGGCAGGGCTGTTCGGGGACGGGACGCTTGCCGAGGCCGAGGCGAGCGCGCCCGGCGCCTCCCTCCACCTGCGCTACGACCGTTTCCAGCGCGCCGACGCCATGAACCTTTTCACCCTCGTTCTCGACAAGCGAGAGGAGGGGCCGGGGGAGGAGAGGGAGGTGGTGCTGTGCTTCGATCGCCCCTTCCTGAAGGAGTGGCGGGTCTCGCGCCTCGAGCCGGCGCCGGAGCGGGAGGAGGCGCGGGGCGAGGACTGGTGCGGCCACTTCCTGATCGACCCCGCAGTGCGGCCGGCGGCGCTGCGCCTCTGGGCCGCGCCGAGGAGCAGCGGCTTTGCCAGGGGCGGCGCGATCTACCGCCCGGGCCACCCGCCCGTGCCCGTGGGCGCGGTGGTCTGGCCATGACGGAGACGATCCTCCGCACCGCCCTGGCCTGGCTGGGGCTGGTGGTCCTGATCCGCCTCTCCGGCCGCCGCACCCTCGGCGAGATGAGCCCGGTGGACTTCATCGTGCTGCTCATCATGGGCGACATGATCCAGCAGAGCCTGCTGGGCGAGGATTTCAGCATGACCAGCGCCTTCGTGGTGGTGGTGACGCTGCTGCTGCTGACCGTGACCTACGCCTGGGCAAAGTCTCGCTGGCCCCGCCTGACGCGCGCGGTGGAGGGCGTGCCGACGGTGCTGGTGCGGAACGGCGTGCCGGACGAGGCGCAGATGCGGGCCGCCCGCGTGGGCATGGACGAGGTGATGGAGGCGGCGCGCAAGAACGGGCTGCTCGATCTGGGGGAGGTGCGCTTCGCCGTGCTGGAGACGGGCGGGGAGATCAGCATCATCCCCGCCGCGAAGGGCTAGGGCAGATCGCCTAGGGCAGATCGCCGTAGCGCGGCATCGCGCGAAGGCGTGAATCTGCCCTTCAAACAATAGGCCAGGGCATGTGCGGTGAACGCATGTGAACCGGAAATGCCCTCGCCCTCAGCCCGGGTGGGCCTTGAACTCGATCTCCACGAAGGAGAAGGGCACCGTGCCCTCGTTGATCACGTTGTGCTCCACTCCCGGCGGGCGGGTGTAGGAGACCCCGGCGGTGATGCTGGCCTGGCGCATGGCGCCGCCCGGCTCCTCCAGGGTCATCGTCCCGTCCGTCACGGGCACGACGAGATAGGCCCAGCCATGGCGGTGCCAGCCCGTCTCGGCCCCCGGCGGGAAGTCCCAGCGCGTGACGCGGGCGATGGCGTCATCGGCCTGCACGGTCGCGGTGGCGGGGATGCGGCAGCGAAGCGGTTCGGACATGGGCCTCAGCTTGCAAGCCTCAGGCCGCGAGCGCCATGCCGATATCGGCGAGGCCGGGAAGGGGCAGGGCGCCCGTGGCCTGCCAGGCGGCCCAGGCGCGGTCCCCTTCCTCCCGCGTCAGCGGCGTGTGCGGCGGGCGGATGTGGCGCCAGCCCTCGTCGCCCGTGCTGCGGGCGATGATCTCGCGCAGGCCGGGGATCAGCGGCACGGTGGCGGCCGCGGCGCGGCAGGCGTTCATCATGGCCTGGGCGGCGTCCGCCTCCGGCCCCGTTCGCTTCGTGTACACGGTCTGGGCGAAGCCGCAGGTCAGGTTCGTGGCCGCGGTGATGCAGCCGGCCGCGCCGAGCCCGAGCATCCGCTGGAACAGGCTGTCCCCGCCCGGATAGACCTCGAAGCCGCTCGCCGCGAAGGCGCGGAGATAGGCTTCCGTCTGCGCCGCATCGCCCGTGCTGTCCTTGATGCCGCGCACGGTGCCGGGGAAGGCCTCAATCAGTCGCCCGACCAACTCGACCGAGAGCGGTACGGCCGACTGGGCGGGGAAGTGGTAGAGGTAGAAGGCGAGGCCCGGCCCGGTCCGCTCGATCACCTCCGCGTAGTAGGCGAAGAGGCCGTCATCGGTCGGGGCCTTGTAGTAGAAGGGGGGCAGGACGAGCACGCCGGGGCAGCCCAGCTCCCGCGCGTGGCGGGAGAGCTCCACCGTGTCCGTGATGTTGGGCAGGCCCGTGCCGGGCATCAGCCGCGCCGCCGGCACGCCCGCGTCCACCAGCGCCTCCAGGATGCCGCGCCGCTCGGCGAGGCCGAAGGAGGCCGCTTCCCCGGTGGTGCCGAGCACGCCGAGGCTGTTGCAGCCGTGGGAGAGGAGCCACTTCGCGAAGCGGACCGTGCGGGCGTGGTCCGGCGAGAGATCCGCCCCCACCGCCGTGATCAGCGCCGCGTTCACCCCGGCGTAGAGCGCGCCCGTCATCCTGCCTTCCTCCCCAGTGACCCCGCGGCGCGGGGTGCCCGGCCGCCCTTGCGGGACCTGGCCGGCCATCGGCCCGGCCATTCCACCACATGATCCTCCAGCGCGCCTGCCTCCCGCTCCGGCACCGCGCGCCCGCGGACCGAGATTCCGGCGCGGTGGACGCTCTCCGGGTCGCCCGTGACCAGCGGGTGCCACTCCGGCAGGTCCCCCCCGCGCGCGAGGAGGTGGTAGGCACAGGTGGGCGGCAGCCAGTCCAGCGCGGGCAACATCTTCGCCTTCAGCTGCACGCAGTCCGGCACGTGGTCCTTGCGGTTCGCGTAGTCGCGGCAGCCGCAGCCCTGGGTGTCCAGCATCCGGCAGGCGACGTTGGTGAAGTGGATCTCCTCCGTCTCGTCGTCGCGGATCTTGTGCAGGCAGCAGCGGCCGCAGCCGTCGCACAGGCTCTCCCACTCCGCGCGGGTCATGGCGGAGAGGGACTTGCGCTTCCAGAAGGGGAGGGAGTCGGACACGGCGCTCCTCTACACCTCCCGGGGACCCAACTGGAAGCTTGACCTGCTCCTCGACTCGGCGTGAATCCGGCCGATGCCGCTGGACCTGACCATCCCCGAGCGCACGGCCACCACCTGCCGCGCCGCCATGCGCTTCTGCGCCCGCAACCGCTGGGCGCCGCTCGCCGAGATGCCCATCCCCTGCGGCCGGCGGCTGGACATCATGGCCCTGACGCCCGAGGGCTGCCTCTACGCCATCGAGGTGAAGTCCGGCCCGCGCGACTTCCTCTCCGACAACAAGTGGCACGAGTACCGGGACTGGTGCGACCGGCTCTACTTCGCCGTGGACATCGACTTCCCGCAGGAACTGATCCCGGAGGAGGTGGGCCTCATCGTCTCCGACGGGTTCGACGCGGTGATGGTGCGGGACACCGAGCACAAGGCCCTGGCGGGCGCGCGGCGGAAATCCCTGATGCACCGCTACGCCGTGCTGGCGGCGGGGCGCCTGGCCGCGGCCCTCGACCCCGTGGGCGCGCAGGAGATGCGGGCCGCGCTGCTCTGCGAGTAGGCCGGACCAGAGCGGCCTGCCTTCGCCCTGGCCCGCTTCGACTGCCCCGGCCTGTCGGATGGACTGGCCCTAACATTTCATGGTCCGGAACCCTCCTCCGGCTCCGCCGTTCTCTCCCGGCGCCGGCCCCCCAGGCGCCACCGGGAGAATCACCAGCCATGTTCCGTCGCTCCATCCCCCTCGCCCTCGCGGGCGCCGCCCTGATCCCCGCCATGGCCCGCGCCCAGGCGCCGGCCGCCAGCGCCAACCCGCAGGCCGGCACCGCGCCGAACCGCATGGCCGGGATGTCGCCCGACCAGCTCGCCCTTCGCACGCACGAGGCCGGCGCCTTCTCCCTCATCACGGCCCGCGTGGGCGTGGAGAAGGCCACGAACCCCGACGTGAAGCGCTTCGCCAACTTCGAGGTGACGGAGCAGGAGGGCGTGGCCCAGGCCATGAAGCTGGCCGGCCACAACTTCCCCGACCACGCGCCCACGGGCGAGAAGGCCCAGGCCCTGCAGCGCCTGCAGGCTGCGGGCGGCGCCGAGTTCGACCGCCTGTTCCTGGAGGTGCAGGAGCAGGGCCACCAGGAGCTGCTGAACCTGACCACGGCGCTGATGAACAGCACCGCCCCGGCGCCGGACAAGATCATGGCCCTGCTGGCCAACGGCCAGGTGAAGGAGCACCTGATCCTCATCGGGCTGATGATGGGCCGCCGCTGAGGCCCGGGCCCGCGGCGGCCTCCGGGCCGCCGCGGCCCGCTGACAGGCGCGGCCGCCAGTGGCCGCGCCGCTAGCCCTTCAGGCCCAGCCCCAGCCGCGCCACCGTCGCGTCCGGGTCCGGCAGCAGGTCAGCCAGGCGCACCACGCCGCCCCATTCCTGCACCAGAAGCCCGCCGGGGATCTCGTCCACCCGGTTGTCCGCGCCCTTCACCAGCACGTCCGGCCGCAGCGCCTCGATGAGGGGCAGGGGCGTGTCCTCCTCGAAGAAGGTCACGAGGTCCACGGCGGGGAGGGAGGCGAGCACGGCCGCCCGCGTGGCTTCCGCCTGCACGGGGCGGGTGGGGCCCTTCGCGCGGCGCACGGCGTCGTCCACCTGCACGCCCACCACCAGCCGGTCGCACCAGCGCCGCGCCTGCTCCAGCAGGTGGACATGGCCGGGGTGCAGCAGGTCGAAATGGCCGTCGGTGAAGCCCACGCGCCAGCCGCGGCGGCGCCAGCGCTCCGCCTGCTCCGCCGCGCGGGCGCGGGGGACGATCTTGCGCAGCGCGCCGTGCCGGCCGCCCAGCGCCTCCAGCAGCTCCGTGTCCTGCGCCACCGCCGTGCCGAGCTTGCCGACGACGAGCCCGGCCGCGAGGTTGGAGAGGCGCGCCGCGACCGGCACGGGCAGCCCGGCCGCGAGCGCCGCCGCCACCACGGCCACCACCGTGTCCCCGGCGCCGGAGATGTCGGCCACCTCCGCCGCCTCGGCCGGGAAGTGCTGCAGCCCGTCCCCGTCCAGCAGCGCCATGCCGTGCTGCCCGCGGGTGACGAGGACGGCGCCGAAGCCGTGCCGGTCGCGCAGGGCGCGGGCGGCGGCGACCACCGCGGCCTCGCCGTCCACGTCCATGCCGGTGGCACGGTGCAGCTCCGCCCGGTTCGGCACGATCAGGTCGGCGCCGGCGTAGAGGGCGAAGTCCTCCCCCTTCGGGTCCACCACCACGCGGCGGCCGGCGGCGTGGGCGGCCGCGATCAGGCGGGGCGTCACATCCCCCGCCAGCACGCCCTTCCGGTAGTCCGAGAGGACCATGACCTTCGTCGCGGCCACCGTGTCCTGCGCGATGCGGATCAGCCGGTCCGCCAGGCGGGGATGGATGGGCTGGGCCACCTCGTGGTCCGCCCGCAGCAGCTGCTGGCCGGAGGCGATGAAGCGGGTTTTCGTGGTGGTGGCGCGGCCGCCCTGCACCAGCAGCCAGGGCTCCACCCCGGGCTGCCCGCCGATGAGGCCGGTGAGGTCGGAGCCCGCCTGGTCGTCCCCGACGACGGAGAGGAAGGCGACGGAGGTGCCCAGCGCCGTGAGGTTGCGCACCACGTTCCCGGCGCCGCCGGGCATGGCCACCTCCCGCTCCACCGCCAGCACGGGCACGGGGGCCTCGGGCGAGATGCGGGTGACGCGGCCGTAGACGGTGCGGTCCAGCATGGCGTCGCCGACCACGAGCACGGAGGCGCGCCGGAGGGAGCGCACGGCCTCCGCAAGGTCGGCGGCGCCCATGGGATGGGTAGGAGGTTCGGGCACGGGGCCGGTCATCATTCCCGGCGTAGCCCCTGAACGGTGCGGGTGGCAACCGGGCGTTTCGGCCGGTGACGGAGGGTTAACCCCGCGGCGCCAGATTGCGGGGGCAGATCTGGGGGCGCGATGATCGCCGTCACGCTTCCGGCCCAGGACGGGCCGGCCCTTCCGTTTCCTGGCGCCGTCCCGGGCGCCTTGCTGTTCCGCCCCGGCCCCGGCCTGGCGCCGGAGGCGCACCGGGTGGCCCGCGCCCTGCTGGAGGACGCGGCGCGCAACCGCGGCGGCCGGGTCCTCTCCGCCGAGGACGGGACCTGGCGGCTGGTGGCCGCGCCGCCGGCGCTGGAGATGGCGCGGCGCGCGCTCTCGGCCGTGCTGAACGGGCGGGACGCGGTGCTGGTGACGGAGGCGCTGGCCGCGCCGGCCGCCAGGCCGGTTCCGGCCGGGACGGGGCCGGAGGCGATCCTCGCCGCCCTGCCACTGGACGGGCTGCTGGAGAGGCGGGAGATCCTGGGCTTCGGCCCCGGCGGAGTGCCGCGCCCGGCCGGGGTGCGGGTGCGCCCGGCCGCCGCCGCCATCGGGGCGGCGCTCGGGCCGCGCTGGGCGGGGGCGCCGTGGCAGGCGCATGGCTGGGGCCTGGTCGCGCGCCGCGCCCTGGGCCTGCGGGAGCCGGCGGAGGGGGCGCTGCACCTCGACCTGCCGCCGGAGGCGCTGCCGGCCGAGTCCCCCCCATGGCGCCTGCCGGTCCTGCCGGTCTCCGCGCTGGCCAGCCCGCCGAAGGGGCGCTTCGGCGTGGACGGGCCGCCCCGCGCGGCACTGGCGCTGCTAGAGCCGACTGCGCTGCCGGGCGCGGCGCTGCACCTCGCCTGGGAGCCGGGGCTGGACCACTTGCCGGCGGGCTTCTGGGCGGCGCTCGGGCCCGGGCGGGTGGTGCTGGAGGGGGTGGCGGACGCCGCCGGGCTGGAGTGGGGGCTGTCGCGCGGCATCGGGCGCTTCGCCGGGCCCGGGGCCGACCGGCTGCTGGCCGCGCTGCGGCGCGGGGCGCGCGGGTGAGGGCCGCGCCGGACCCCGGACCGGGAAGGCCGGCCCCGCGCGCGGCCGGGCTGGTCGATCCTCCGCCGCTGACCGGGCCGGACGGCGGCGTGGCGGAGCTGGCGGCGCTAGTGCGGCTCTGCCTCGCCTCCGGCTCCGTGCGGGACATCCTTTGGCTCCGCCTCTCCCGCCTGCCGAGAGGGCTGGACCGGCCCCATCACCGCCGCCTGCTGCGGGAGGCGCTGGCCCTGCCGCAGCACGCCCGCCGCGCGCGGGTCTTCCACCTGCCGGACGGCGACATGGCCGTGGCCACCGCCCCGCCGGACACGCTGCGCCCCGCCATGATGCGCGTGCTGGACGGCGCGGTGGAGGAGGAGGCGGTGGCGGAGGTGGTGCGGTCCCTGTGCCTGCCGGAGGAGGCGGGCGCCTTGCTGGCGGGTCTGGAGGAGAGCCTCGGCCTCGCCCCGCCCGCGCCCCCCGCCGGCCCCGAACCCCCGCCGCTGGAGGCCGAGGCGCTGGCCGCCGTGCTGCCGGCGCTGACGCGCGCGGACCTCGCGCCCTATCTGCGCCGCCAGCCCGTGCTGCGCCTGACGCACGAGGAAGGGTTCGGGGTGGTGGCGGAGTCCGTCGCCCCCATGCCCGGGGCGCTGCGGGACCGGCTCCTGCCCGGCCGCGGGCTGGGGGCGGTGCCGGCCCTGGAGGCGCGGCTGCGGCTCTCCCTGGAGTTGCGGATGCTGGCGGGGGTCGCGCGGCCGGAATGGCTGGCCTCGCCCTCGCCGCTGCACCTCTCGCTCTCCGTCGCGTCCCTGACCTCGGAAGCCTTTCTTGCGCTGGACGGGCGGCTGCCGGGGGCTGTCCGCCCGATGCTGACCCTCGGCGTGCCGGCCGCGGAGGTGCTGGCGGACCCGGCGGGCTTCGCGCTGGGGCGGGACCTGGCGGCCAGCCGCGGCTACGGCCTGGCGCTGGAGGCGGCGGGCGGGCCGGTGCTCGCCCTCCTGCCGCCGGCGCGGATCGGGGCGGGGACCGTGCGGCTGGCCTGGTCCGAGGCGCTGCCGGGCGATCCCGGGCCGGTGGCGGCACTGGCCCGGGCCGGGATGCCCGTGGTGCTGACGGGGGCGGACCGCAGCGCCGCCATCGCCTGGGGGTGGGAGAACGGGATCACCCTGTTCCAGGGGCGCGCGACGGACCGGCACCTCCGCCACTGACCCGGTGGTGCCCCGTGCCCTGGCGGCGCGGCGCCGCGGCCTATATCCCCCCTCCATGCGCGCCGCACCGGACCCCGACGCCCCCGCCATCGCGGCCGAGGGCTTGACCAAGCGCTACGGCGAGGTGGTGGCGGTGGACGCGCTCAGCTTCACCCTGCCGCGCGGGGCCACCTTCGGGCTGCTGGGCGGCAACGGGGCGGGGAAGAGCACGACCATCGCCATGCTGCTGGGGCTGCTGATCCCCAGTGCCGGGCGGGTCCGGGTGCTCGGGCACGACATGGCGCGGGATCGCTTCGCGGCGCTGGCGCGGGCCAATTTCTCCTCTCCCTACATCGCCCTGCCGCACCGGCTGAGCGTGGGGGAGAACCTGCGGGTCTACGCCCACCTCTACGACGTGCCGGACGGGGAGGCGCGGATCGCGGAGCTGGCCGGGGAACTGCACCTCGGGGATCTGCTGGACCGGCCGGCGGGCGACCTCTCGGCGGGGCAGAAGACGCGGGTGGCGCTGGCCAAGTCCCTCATCAACCGTCCGGAGGTGCTTCTGCTGGACGAGCCGACGGCGAGCCTGGACCCGGACACCGCCGATTTCGTGCGGGGCTGGCTGGAGCGGTACCGGGAGAGGAGCGGCTGCGCCATCCTGCTGGCTTCCCACAACATGGCGGAGGTGGAGCGGCTCTGCGGCCATGTCCTGATGTTGAAGAAGGGGCGGCTGGTGGACAGCGGCTCTCCGGCGGCGCTTCTGGAGCGCTACGGCCGGGACGACCTGGAGGAGGTGTTCCTGGACATCGCGCGGGATCGTTCGGGGCCGGGGAAGGCGCCGTGAGCGAGGGGATGCGGCCCGGCCGGTCCTCCGGCGCCGGGGCCTACGAGCTGCTGCTGGAGGCGATGGAGGCCGGCGCCCTGCCGGCGGGCACGCGGCTGCGCGAGGCGGAGCTGGCGGAGCGCTTCGGGATCAGCCGGACCCCGGTGCGGGAAGCGCTGAAGCGGCTGGAGGCCCAGGGGCTGGTGCTGCACGAGCCCCATCACGGCGCGGTGGTGGCGAGCCTGGACTACGGGCAAATGACGGAGCTCTACCACATGCGGGAGGTGCTGGAGGGCACGGCCGCCGGGCTGGCCGCGACCCATGCGACAGCCACCGAGGTGGAGATCCTGCGGGAGATGGTGGAGCGGGATCGCGGGTTGCTGGAGGACCCGGCGGCGTTGGCGGCGACCAACCGGGCCTTCCACCGGCAGATCCGGCTCTCCGCCCGCAACCGGTTCCTGAACACCTCGCTGGAGACCATGCGGATCTCGCTCGCGCTGCTGGCGCGGACGACACTGGCGGCGCCCCGGCGCGGGGCGGAGTCCGTGGAGGAGCACGCGGCGATCCTCGGTGCGATCGAGGCGCGGGACGCCGCGCGGGCCGAGGAAGCCGCGCGGCGCCACATGCGGAACGCCTTCAAGGCGCGCATTCGTCTGGAGCACGCCGACGGCCAGGGGTGAGGAGCCTCACGCCTCGATGAAGCTCCGGAAGCCGCCGAAAATCATCCGCTTCCCGTCGAAGGGGGCGTTCGACATCGTGTCCTTCAGGCGCGGGTCGGCCATGACCTTGGCCATGATGGCGTCCCGGGCCTCGCGGCTCTCGTAGGTGATCCAGGAGAAGATCACCGTCTCCTCCTCCGTCGCCATGACGGCGCGGGGAAAGGAGGTGAGGGTGCCGTAGGGCACGTTATCCGCGACGCACTCTACATAGGAGAGGGCGCCGTGCTCCTTCCACACCTCGGCCCCGATACGGGCCATGGCGGTGTACTCGTCCATCCTCGCCTTCGGCACGGCGAGCACGAAGCCGTCGACATAGGGCATGGATCGTTCCTCCGCTGAACTCCTCTCCGATGATGGACGCCCTGTCATCTTTCAAGGGACGCTTGCGTGTCACTTCCCTTGTGCGGAACGCGGGAAGATCGTATCCCACCGTATACAGTTCTGGAGGGTGGCAGGGGCGATGCCGGACTTCTCGCGTGTCTGGGACGTGCTGGTGATCGGGGGCGGCAACGCGGCCCTCTGCGCCGCCGTGACCGCGCGCCAGGCCGGGTGCTCCGTGCTGCTGATCGAGAGCGCGCCGAAGGCCTTCCGCGGCGGCAATTCCCGCCACACCCGCAACATGCGGACGATGCACACGGAGCCGACCTCGGTGCTGACCGAGGCGTACCTGGAGGACGAGTACTGGGACGACCTGCTGCGGGTCACGGGCGGGCAGACGGACGAGCACCTGGCGCGGATGACCATCCGGCTGACCACCGACGCGCTGCGCTTCATGGAGGCGAGCGGGGTGCGGTTCCAGCCATCCCTCTCCGGTACGCTCAGCCTCTCCCGCACCAACGCCTTCTTCCTCGGCGGCGGCAAGGCGCTGGTGAACGCCTACTACGCCCTGGCCGAGCGCCTGGGGATCGACATCCTCTACGACACGGAGGCCGTGGACCTGAGGATGGAGGACGGCTTCGTCCGCGAGGTGGCGATCACCCATCGCGGCTTCCCGGAGACGGTGCGGGCCAAGGCGGTGGTGGCCTCCTCCGGCGGGTTCCAGGCGGATCTGGAGTGGCTGGAGAAGGGCTGGGGGCCGGCGGCGCGCAATTTCCTCATCCGCGGCACGCCCTACGCCAAGGGCGTGGTGCTGCGGAACCTGCTGGACCAGGGCGTGGCCTCGGTCGGCGATCCCACCCAGTGCCACGCGGTGGCGATCGACGGGCGGGCGCCGAAGTTCGATGGCGGCATCGCGACCCGGCTGGACTGCGTGCCCTTCTCCGTCGTGGTGAACAAGGACGGCGAGCGCTTCTACGACGAGGGCGAGGATGTCTGGCCCAAGCGCTACGCCATCTGGGGCCGGCTGGTGGCGCAGCAGCCGGACCAGGTGGGCTACGCCATCATCGACGCGAAGTCCGAGACGCTGTTCATGCCGAGCGTCTTCCCGCCCATTAAGGCGGACAGCGTCGGCGAGCTGGCGGTGAAGCTGGGGCTGGAGCCGGCGAAGGTCGAGGCGACGATCGCCGGGTTCAACGCGGCCTGCGTGCCCGGCGAGTTCAACTCCACCCGGCTGGACGGCTGCCGCACCGAGGGGCTGACCCCGCCCAAGACCCACTGGGCGCGCCCGATCACGGAGCCGCCCTTCATCGGCTACCCGCTGCGCCCCGGGATCACCTTCACCTATCTCGGCGTGAAGGTGGACGAGAACGCCCGCGTCCGCATGGATGACGGGCGGCCGAGCGCGAATCTTTTCGCCTCGGGCGAGATCATGGCCGGCTCCATCCTCGGCAAGGGTTACCTCGCCGGCTTCGGAATGGCGATCGGTTCCGTCTTCGGGCGGATCGCGGGCAGGGAGGCCGCGAGGAATGCGCGAAACTGAGGCCACCGCCGAGGCGCGGCGCGCGCTCGAGGTCTGCAACGCCTGCCGCTACTGCGAGGGCTTCTGCGCCGTCTTCCCCGCCATGACGCTGCGGCGGGAGTTCAGCTCGGGCGATCTGAGCTACCTTGCCAACCTCTGCCACAACTGCCGGGGTTGCTACTACTCCTGCCAGTACGCGCCGCCGCACCCCTGGAACATCAACGTGCCGCAGGTGCTGGCCCAGGTGCGGGCGGAGACCTACGAGGAATATGCCTGGCCGGCGTCGCTGGTGGGGCTCTACAGGCGGAACGGCACGGTGGTGTCGCTGGCCGCCGCCGCCGGGATCGCGCTGACGCTGCTCTTCACCATGGCGCTGGTGGACCCCTCCATCCTCTACACCGCGCAGACCGGGCCGGGCGCCTTCTACCGGGTGATCCCCTGGTGGCTGATGGTGACGCTGGCGGGCGGCACCTTCACCTTCGCCGTGGTGGTGCTGATCATAGGCTTCGTCCGCTTCTGGCGCGACACGGGCGGGCGGGCGGAGGAGTTCGCCCAGGGCCGGCCGCTGATGACCGCGCTGCACGACATCTTCACGCTGAAGAATCTCGGCGGCGGGGGCGGCGGCTGCAACGACGTGGACGAGGGCTTCTCCCAGGTCCGGCGGCGCTTCCACCACTTCATGTTCTACGGCTTCCTGCTCTGCTTCGCCTCCACGAGCACGGCGACGGTCTACGACCACTTCCTCGGGCTGGTCGCGCCCTATCCGTTCTGGAGCCTGCCCGTGCAGCTCGGCACCTGGGGCGGAGTGGGCATGGTGATCGGCACGGCCGGGCTGATCTGGACCAAGATCGTCTCCGACCCGGCCCCGGCCGCGCGCAACCTGCGGGGGTCCGAGTACGCGATGCTCTCGCTCCTGCTCCTCATCGCCGCCACGGGGCTCCTGCTGCTGGCGCTGCGCCACACGGGGGCGATGGGCGTGATCCTGGCCGTGCATCTCGGCCTGGTCTTCTCCTTCTTTCTCGTCATGCCCTACTCCAAGATGGTGCACGGCGTGTACCGCTCGGCGGCGCTGTTTCGGCACGCGCTGGAGCGTCGGCCCTCTCCCCCGCCGCCGGGGAACAAGCCTTCCGACCGGGCCCTGGGCTCGGCCGCCTGAAGGCAGCGATTTGTTTGCGCTGGCCCGGCGCACCGGACGGGCCGAACATGACGGAGGCGCCGCATAAGCCGCCCCGGGCACAGGAGGATCGGTGATGCTGGAAAAGACGAGGAAGCAACTGCGCATCAGCTCGATGCAGGATAAGGTCTCGCCGGCCGAGTGGCAGGCGCGGATCGACTGCGCGGCCTGCTACCGGCTCGTCGCGCATTACGGCATGGCCGACATGATGGCCAACCACATCTCCGTCCGCGTGCCGGGTGAGGAGAGCTTCCTCATCAACCCCTACGGCATGATGTACGAGGAGATGACGGCCTCCGCCCTCATCAAGGTGGACATCGAGGGAAACATCCTGGGCAAGCCGGACTACGGCGACTTCGATTTCGGCATCAACCGCGCGGGCTACGTCATCCACTCCGCGGTGCACCACGCCAAGCCCGAGGTCGAGTGCGTGATCCACACCCACACCTGGCCGGGCATGGCGATCTCCTCGCTGGAGTGCGGGCTGCTGCCGATGACGCAGACTGCCATGCGCTTCACCCGGATCAGCTACCACGAGTACGAGGGCGTGGTGCTGAACACGGATGAGCAGGCGCGGCTCGTCGCCAATCTCGGCGACAACAACGCGATGATCCTGCGCAACCACGGGCTGCTGACGGTGGGCCGCACGGTGGGCGAGGCCTTCAACGCGCTGCACCGGCTGGAACTGTCCTGCAGGGCGCAGATCGCGGCCATGTCCTGCAACACGCCGCTGCACCCCGTGCCGCAGAAGGTGCTAGACGAGACGTACCAGAACTACCAGCCCAACGTGCGGCGCCCCTACGGCGTGATGGAGTGGCCGGCCCTGCTGCGGATGCTGGACCGGCTGGACCCCACCTACGCCGAGTAGGCGCCGTGCCTTTCCGGCGCCCGATATTCCAGCCCCCGCTACTCTGGTACCGCGCCGGAGCGGCGGACGACCTCCGACCAGCGGTCGATCTCCGCGCTGATGAAGGTGGCGAACTCGGTGGGGCTGTTCCCCACCGGGTCCGCGCCCTGCTCGACCATCTGCTTCTCGATATCCGGGCGCTTGAGGATCGAGGCCGTATCGGCGGAGATCTTCCGCACCAGCTCCGGTGGCGTGCCCGCGGGCGCGACCATGCCGAACCAGGAGGAGGCATCGAAGCCGGGGAAGCCCAGCTCCGCCATGGCCGGCACGTCGGGCGCCGAGCGGGAGCGGTGCAGGCTGGAGACGGCCATCGGCCGCAGCCTGCCGGCGCGGATCTGCTCGATGACGCTGGGGATGGTTGCGAACATGAAGTCCACGCGGCGCGAGAGCAGGTCGTTCAGCGCCACGGCGCCGCGATAGGGCACGTGGGTGGTCTGCACCCCCGCCATCTGGTCCATGAGCGCGCCGGAGAGGTGGGAGGAGGTGCCGACCCCGGTGGAGCCGTAGGAGAGGCCGCCGGGCCGGGCCTTCGCCAGCGCCACGAGCTCCGCCACGCTGCGGGCGGGGAAGTCCGGCGCGACGACGAGGATGTTGGGCACGCCCGCCAGAAGAGTGACCGCCGCCAGGTCCTTGCGGCTGTCGTAGGGCATGGTCTTGTAGAGCGACATGTTGACCGCGAGTGGACCGACCGAGGCGACGAGCAGCGTGTAGCCATCGGGCGTGGAGCGCGCGACGTACTCCGTGCCGATGTTGCCGCCCGCACCGGGACGGTTCTCGATCACCACGGGCTGGCCCCACATCTCCGAGAGGCGCGCGCCGACGAGGCGGGCGATGATGTCCGTGGTGCCGCCCGCGGTGAAGGAGACGATGATGCGCACGGGGCGGTCCGGCCATGCCGCCGCGCGGGCCGGGCGCAGCGCGGGAAGGGCGAGGATGGGCGCGGCCAGAAGGCCGCGGCGCGTTGCTTTCATGGTGTCCTCCGTTCGGCCGCTCTCCGGCGGCGACGTGCCGTCATCGTGGCAAGCGCGAGGGCGGTGGCGCAAGCGCCGAGCACGCGACGAGAACGGAAGCTTTGAAGAAAGTGCAGTGGAGGAAAGGCATGAATGAGATGACGCGCCGCCGCCTGGTGGCGGCATCCGGCATGATCCTGGCAGCGCCCGCGCTCGCGCAGCGCGGCTGGCCGGAGCGGCCGGTGACGCTGCTCGTGCCCTACGCGGCGGGCGGCTCGAACGACGTGGTGGCGCGGTTGCTGGCGCCGAAGCTGCAGGCCGCGCTGGGCCAATCCTTCGTGGTGGAGAACCGCACGGGCGCGGGCGGCTCCATCGGCATGGCGGCGGTGGCGCGCGGCCCGTCGGACGGCACGCTGTTCCTCATCTCCTCCGCCAGCAATCACGTGATGTACCCGATCGTGGCGCCCGGCACGGTGCCGGACCCGCGCGAGGCCTTCGCGGGCATCTCCATGCTGGTGGACGTGCCGCTGGCGCTGACGGTGGCGAACCGGCTCGGCGTGAGCGACCTGCGCGGCCTGCTCGCGCTGCTGAAGCGGGAGCCGGGGAAGCACTCCTTCGCCTCCTCCGGCGTCGGCGGTTCGCAGCACCTGGCGGGTGAGCTGTTCAAGATGATGGCGGGCGTGGACATCGACCACGTGCCCTATCGCGGCGGCGGGCCGGCGCTGAACGACCTGGTGGCGGGGCAGGTCTCCCTGTCGTTCCTGAACCTGCCAACGGCGCTGCCGCAGGGCGAGGCGGGGACGGTCCGCATCCTGGCCGTCGCGGGGGAGAGGCGGTCCGCCCTGAAGCCGGATATCCCCACGGTCGCGGAATCCGGCGTGCCCGGCTTCGCCGTGCGGTCCTGGACCGCGGCCTTCGCGCCGCGCGCGACGGCGCCGGAGATCGTGGCGCGCTTCAACGCGGCGCTGCGCGAGATCCTGGGCGACCCTGCCGTGAAGGCGCGGCTGGCGGAGCTGGGGACGGAGGCGGAGCCCTCCGCGCCCGACGAGCTGGACCGCTTCGTGCGGGCGGAGTTCGACCTCTGGACGCCCGTGATCCGGGCCGCGAAGGTCACCGCGGGGTAGTAGCGCGGCCTTGATGGCGGCAGGGCGCGCGGGCCGTGCTATGGCTCCGGCCATGCAGGACTCCCGCCCCTCCCGCCGCCTCCTCCTCGGTGCCCTGGCCGCCGCCGTGCCGGGCCTCGCACTCGCCCAGGCGGCCGACCCGCGCGCGGTGGTGGAGCGCTTCCACGCCACGCTGATCGAGCTGATGCGGAACGCCACCCAGTTGGGCGCGCGCGGCCGCTACGAGCGGCTGCGCCCGGCCATGGACGCCGCCTTCGACCTGCCGGCGATGACGCGCATCGCGGTGGGCCCGGCCTGGACCGGGATCGCACCCGACGCGCAGGCGCGGCTGGTGCAGGCCTTCTCCGACTGGACGACGGCCAACTACGCCAGCCAGTTCAAGGGCTTCTCCGGCGAGAGCTTCACCACCACGGGTGAGCAGGCCTTGCAGAACGGGGACCGCATGGTGCGGACGACGCTGAACCGGGTGAACGACGCGCCGGTGCAGCTGAACTACCTTCTCCGCTCCGGCAGCGCGGGGTTCCGCATCGTGGACGTGTACCTGACCGGCACGATCAGCGAGTTGGCCTCCCGCCGCTCCGAGTTCGGGGCGCTGCTGCGGGATGGCGGGGCGGAGCGGCTGGTGGCGGACCTTCAGCGCCGCACCGCGGCGCTGCTGCAGGGGTAAAGGGGGCTACCGCGCCCCCGGGTCCTCCAGCACGTCGATCCTGTCGCCCACGTCGCCGGTGCGGCCCAGCTCCACGTCCCGCCGCTGCTGCCACACGCTGCGCAGCCGCGCGTAGAAGTCCAGCGAGCCGCTGCGCAGGGCGTCCAGGTTCTCGATGTTCTGTTCCCGCAGGTCCACGCCGCCCACCACGGCGCGGGCCACGTTGCCCTCGAAGGGGATGAAGTAGGTGAGGGGGTTGGTGAAGCCGTCCGCCACCAGCCCCACCGTGTCCCGCACGTTGGAAGGGCCGGCGAGGGGCAGCATGACGAAGGGCCCGTCCTCCAGCCCCCAGGAATAGAGGGTCTGGCCGAAATCGCCGGTGCGGCGGGCGATCCCGAAATCGGTGGCCACGTCGAAGATGCCGCCCAGCCCGACGGTGGAGTTGAAGAAGAAGCGCATCGTCGTGTGCCCGGCATCCAGGAAGCGGCCCTGGAGAAGGTTGTTCACGAGGATCCGCGGCTCCTGGATGTTGTCCAGCACGTTGCGGACGCCGGTGCGGACGGGCTCCGGCACCACGGCCCGGTATCCCTGGGCCACGGGCTTCAGCACGGCGTCGTCCACGGCCAGGTTGGCGTCCAGCACGTCGCGGTTCGTCGCCTCCCAGGGGTCGCCCGGGGTAGCGGAGGCCACGCCATCGGCGTTCCGGGTGGCGCAGGCGCCGAGGGAGAGGGCGCCCAGGAGGAGCAGGGCGCGAATCGAGGCTTGGACCATCACGGAATCATAAGCGGAGCCGGCCGCCGCCGCCCAGCATCCTTTCCAGCACGAGCCTGTGACGTCAGGCGGCTTTCACGGCCCTCTCCTCGGGCGGCCGGGCCAGCAGGGCGGGGCGGATGAGCAGGGTGACGAGGATTTCCCAGCCCAGCGAGATCATCAGCAGCCGCCCCATGCTCGCCGTGCCGGGATGGGTGGAGAGCCAGAGGGCGCCGAAGGCCGTCGCCGTGGTCAGCGCGCTGAAGATCACCGCCCGCATGAGGCTGGACTGCAGCAGGTGGTGCTCCCCCGCCCGCCAGGCGACGACGAAGTAGACGTTGAAGGCCACGCCGATGCCAAAGAGCAGGGGCAGGGCGATGATGTTGGCAAAGTTCAGCGGCAGGTCCAGCGCGGCGCAGGTGGCGAGCGTCAGCAACCCGCTGAGCAGCACCGGCAGCATTGTCAGCACCACGTCCCGGACACGGCGCAGCACCAGGGCCAGCAGGGCGGTGACGGCGATGAAGGAGAGGAGCCCGGCCTGGATGAAGGCGGAGACCACCATGCCACCCGCCGCCTGGATGGAGATGGGCGGCCCCACCGCCTCCGGCGCCACGGCCAGCACGGCGTCCGAGAAGCGGACGAGGTTATCGTTGTCGTTCGGGTTGCCGCGCGGGTAGGCCTCCACCCGCCAGCGGCCATCGGCGGTGCGCCAGTCGGCCACGAGGTCGGGCGGCAGGTCGGCCTCGGTCACCGGGCCGGCGGAGAGCAGGGCGCGGAGTTGGGCGAGCAGTACGCGGAGCGGGGCGGAGACGGCCTCGTCCGCCGCCGCGCGCTGCGCCGGGGTGCCGGTAGCGAGGCTGGCCATTGCATCCGCCAGCCGGCGGGCGGCCCCAGCGGCGGGGTCCCCGGCATCACCGGCCGTGCGGCGCAGGGCTTCCGCGGTGCCCTGCAGGGCGCGGGCACGCTCCGCGTCATCCGGCGGGGGCAGGGGCTGCACCCCCTCCAGCACGGGGCCGAGGAGGCCGGCGGCGTCCCCGACGAAGGCCAGCTTCTCCTCCTGACGGGAGGGGATGAAGGTGGCGAGGCTGACCGTCCGCAGCACCTCCGGCAGGGTCTCCAGCCGGCGAGCCATCGCTTCCGCCTCCGCCCTGGTGGGGAGCAGGACGCTGATCGTGTTCGGCGTGCGATCCGCATCGGCTGAGATGTCCCGCAAGGTGGTCATGGATTCCGCGCCGGGGTTGCGGAGGTGCAGCGGGTTGAAGTCGAAGCGCACGAAGGGCAGCGCGGCGAGGCAGGCCAGGGCCACCAGCCCGGCGCCGATCAGCACGGGGCGGCGCTCCCGCTCCAGCAGCCGCTCCACTGGGGCGAGGGCGGCGTATCCGAATTCCGCTCGCCCGCCGGCGGGCGGGCGCATCAGCACCAGCAGCGCCGGCAGCAGGGTGACGGTGAGGAGGAAGGCGATGCCCATGCCCAGCCCGGCGATGGCGCCCAGCTCGGCCACGCCGACATAGGAGGTGGGGAGGAAAGCGAAGAACCCCGCCGCGATGGCGGCCGCGGCCAGGGCCAGCCCCCGCCCGACGCCGCGCCCGGCCTCGGCCAGGGCGTCCCGCAGGTCGGGGTGGTTCAGCCGCTCCGCCAGGGCGCGCATGGAGAGCTGGATGCTGAAATCCACGCCCAGGCCCACGAAGAGGGGGATGAAGGCGACGGAGATGAGGTTGAAGCGCCCGATCGCCAGCAGCCCGAGCCCCGCGGTGATGACGAGCCCGATGAGGGTGGTGAAGAGGATGGCCGCCATGAACCGGGCGGATCGCACGGCGAACCAGACGATCCCCACCAGCGCCAGAACCATGGCGACGGCCACCACGTCCATATCCTCGGCAAGGCTGGCGAACTCCTCGTCGGCCAGGGGCACGGGGCCGGTCAGGCGGATGGTGACGCCGTGGGCGGGGTCCAGGCCCAGCCGCGCGGCCGTCTCCTGCAGGGCCTCGGTGCCCGCTCTCCCGGGCTGGAGGGCGGTGAAGTCCATCACGGGCTGCACCAGGACGAAGCGCCTCAGCTCCCGCGGGTTGGGCGGGCCGCCGGAGAAGAGGGCACGCCAGGAGAAGGGGGCGGGCCGGCCGGCCAGCAGCGCTTCGAAGGTCCCGGCCAGGGCGGTGGCGGCGGGCTGGATGTCGGCCAGCCGCGCCTGCCCGAGCGCCACGCCCTGCAGCACGGTGGAGAGGGCGCCCGCCACGCCCCGCAGGCTGGGATCGGCCGCCAGCGGCCCGAGGAAGGGTTGGGCGCGGATGAGGCCTTCCATGCCCGCCTGCACCTCCTCCAGCGGCAGGAGGAGGAGGCCGTTCCGGTCGAAGAAGGGGCCGCCATCGGGGCGGCGCACGCTGCGGAAGAGGTCCGGCCGGGCGGCGAGGGCCTCGGCCAGCCGGGCGGCGGCGCTCTCTGCGATCTCGGGGGTCGCGCCATCCACCACGGCGACGACCAGGTCCTCCTGCCCGGGGAAGGCCCGGTCATAGGCGATCTCCCGCTGGCGCCAGACGAGGTCGGTGGAGATCAGCTCCGCCGTGTCGGTGGTCATGGCGAAGTGCCGGGCAGCGTAGTGCGCGGCGCCGGCGGCCAGGATCAGGCCGAGGAGGAGGACGGCCCAGGGGCGCGCGGCGCTGAGGGCGACGAGGCGTCCGGTGAGGGACGGGCGCCCGGCAGGGGAGGATCGGGGGGTCACGCCTTCGCCTTAGCGGGGTTGGCCGCCCCGGGAAATCAGGCGGCGTCGAGTTGCGGCAGGATATCGCGCCGGGCGCGGAGGATGTCCTCCTCGAAATCGATCTCCACCCAGGGCAGGGCGGTGATGTCGTGCGCCCGGAAGCGGGCCGGCCCGGCCAGGATCAGGTCCCGGATGGCCTCTTCGTACTCCAGCCCCCTGTGCCCGGCCTGGACATGGAACCGGCAGCGATCGGCCAGGGCGGTGGCGGTCTCGGCGGAGAAGCGGAAGAAGCCTACCGATTCGCCGTGCCGGTCGTGCGCGTGCTCCGGCACCTTGCGGAAATCCACGATGGTGTCGCCCCGGAAGCAGATCTTCACGGGCTCGTCGCCCGGCTCGATCTCCCGGTCCAGCAGCAGCACGTTCTCCCCCGGCGCGTCCAGCAGGGCGCCGATCATGCGGGGATCGTAGAGCACGTCCCCGTCCATCAGCAGCACGGGCCCGGCCCGCAACACCGCGTCCTGCACCGCGAGGGAGACGAGGCTGCCTTCCCGGAAATCCGGGTTTCCGACGAAGGAGACGCGGTCCGCCCAGCCGATCCGGGCCACCTCCGCCTCGATCAGCCCGCGCTCGTAGCCGACTGTCATGCTGACCCGGCGAATGCCGTTCGCGGCCAGGGCCTCGAGGTGACGGTGGAGGAGGGTGCGGCCGCCGAACTCCAGCAGGATCTTCGGGCCCTCATGCGCGGCGCCGAGCCGGCGCCCCACCCCCGCGGCCAGGATGATCGCGGTGGGGGTGGCGGCGTGAACGGGCAAGACGGGCTTCCGGATAGGCGGCTCTTCCGTGTGAAGGTAAAGTTACTATGGAAGGCGGACAAGGGCGGCCATCCTGCCGGGCTTTCCGGCCACGCCGCCCAAAGGGAAACGCCTTGAGTCACGCCAGCCCGCCGGGCACCCGCCCCCTTGATGCCCCTGCCACCCGCTTCGCCGCCCTGCGGCGGGAGATCGCCTCGTCCAGCCTCTCCTTCCTGATGGAGGCGCATGACGGGCTCTCGGCCAAGATCGTGCAGGAGGCGGGGTTCCGCGGCGTCTGGGCCTCCGGCCTCACCACCTCCGCCGCGCTGGGCCTGCGCGACAGCAACGAGGCGTCCTGGACGCAGGTGCTGGAGGTGCTGGAGTACATGGCGGACGCCACCACCCTGCCCATCCTGGTGGATGGCGACACGGGGCACGGCAACTTCAACAACGTCCGCCGCTTCGTCCGCAAGCTCTGCGAGCGCGGCATCGCCGGCGTGTGCATCGAGGACAAGCTCTTCCCGAAGACGAACTCCTTCATCGGGGAGGCGCAGCCGCTGGCGGACGTGGACGAGTTCTGCGGCCGCATCAAGGCAGGCAAGGACAGCCAGACCGACGACGACTTCGTGCTGGTGGCCCGCGTGGAGGCGCTGATCTCCGGCCATTCCATGGAGGAGGCGCTGCGGCGCGCGGAGGCCTATCATCAGGCCGGCGCGGACGCGATCCTTATCCACTCCAAGAAGTCCAACGCGGACGAGATCTTCACCTTCGCGCAGCGCTGGGGCAACCGCGCGCCGCTGGTGATCGTGCCGACCATGTACTACGCGACGCCGACGGACCTGTACCGGCAGGCCGGCATCTCCACCATCATCTGGGCGAACCACCTGCTGCGCGCCTCCATGGCCGCGATGCGGGAGACGGCCGCGCGCATCCACGAGGACGAGTCCCTGATGCGCGTGGAGGGCAGCGTCGCCACCGTGAAGGACATCTTCCGGCTGATGGGCAATGCCGAGCTGGAGGAGGCGGAGCGCCGCTACCTGCCGAGCAAGCCCGCGCCCTCCGCCGTGGTCCTCGCCGCCGGGGGCGGGAGCCTGGAGGGGGTCGCCGGCGACGGGCCGAAATGCATGCTGGACATTCGCGGCCAGTCCCTGCTGCAGCGCCTCGTGGGCACGCTGCGCGAGAGCGGCGTGCGCGACGTCTCCGTGGTGCGGGGCGAGCGCAAGGAGGCGGTGACGCTGCAGGGCGTGCGGATGGTGGACAATGACCGCCACGCAACCACGGGCGAGGCGATGTCCCTGGCCTGTGCGCGCGACGCCATCAGGGGCGAGACGGTGGTGGCCTATGGCGACGTGCTGTTCCGCCGCTACATCCTGGACAGCCTGCTGACCAGCCGGGCCGACGTGGTGGTGGCCGTGGACACGCTGGGCGCGCGCCCGCGGCCGGGGCACCGCGACCTGGTGACGGCGGATCGCCGTTTCTCCGGCGACTACCTGGACGACCGGCCCGCACATCTGGTGCGGCTGGCCGCCGACGTGCCGGCGGCGGAGTGCCACGGCGAGTGGATGGGCCTGGCCCGCTTCACCGCCCGCGGCGCCGAATGGCTGCGCGAGGAGATCGCGGCGATGGAGGAGGAGGGCGTGCTGGAGGGCGCGGACATGCCGCTGCTGCTGACGCGCCTTGCCGCGAAGCACCCGGTGCGCGTGAAGTACTTCAGCGGCCACTGGCTGGACGTGGACACCCTGACGGATCTGGCGGAAGCCCGCAACTTCACATGATCAAGGCCGACGACTTCATCGAGGAAGCGGGGCGCGCCGGCTTCGACTTCTACACGGGCGTGCCCTGCAGCTTTCTCACGCCTCTCATCAACGGCGTGCTCTCCACGCCCGCGCTGAACTACGTGGGCGCGGCGAGCGAGGGGGAGGCGGTGGCGATCGCCTCCGGCGCCTGGCTGGCCGGGCGGCGGACGGTGGTGATGTGCCAGAACTCCGGGCTGGGGAACGCGGTGAACCCGCTGACCTCGCTGAACCACCCCTTCCGCATCCCCACCCTGTTCCTGACGACGTGGCGCGGCGAGCCGGGCATCCCCGACGAGCCGCAGCACGAGATCATGGGGGGGATCACCCAGGACCTGATCGCGCTGATGCGGCTGGAGCAGGCGCCCTTCCCGCGGGCGCGGCAGGCGCTGGGCCCGGCGCTGGACCATGCCGCCGCGCGCATGGAGGAGACGGGGCTGCCCTACGCCTTCGTCGTGCGGAAGGACGACGTGGAGGAGCGGGCGCTGAACCAGCCCCCGCGCGCCCTGCCCGTGCCCGGGCGGCGCGAGGATTTCCCGGCTTCCGGCGAGCGGCCCGCCCGCGCGGCGGTGCTGGAGCGCTTCCTGTCGATCGTGCCGGAGGAGGCGGCGGTGATCGCCACCACCGGCAAGTGCGGGCGGGAACTGTTCACGCTCGCGGACCGGAAGCAGCACCTCTACCAGGTCGGCTCCATGGGCGGGGCCAGCGGCATGGGGCTCGGCGTGGCGCTGAACACGGACAAGCCCGTGGTGGTGCTGGACGGCGACGGCGCGGCGCTGATGAAGCTCGG
Organism: Pararoseomonas sp. SCSIO 73927; assembly: GCF_037040815.1. Lineage (NCBI taxonomy): Bacteria > Pseudomonadati > Pseudomonadota > Alphaproteobacteria > Acetobacterales > Acetobacteraceae > Pararoseomonas > Pararoseomonas sp. SCSIO 73927. The sequence goes on along the minus strand of NZ_CP146232.1, from coordinate 465,641 downwards.
CACCTTCGCCACCATCGGGGCCTACGCGCCGAAAGGGCTGGTGCACGTGCTGCTGGACAATGGCGTGCACGATTCCACGGGCGGGCAGGCCACGGTCTCGCCCTCCGTGGACTTCGCGGCGATCGCCCTGGCCTGCGGCTACCGCTACGCCGCCTCCGCCTCCTCGCTGGAGGGGTTCGAGGGCGCCTTCCGCGCGGCGCTCGCGGCCGGCGGGCCGGCGATGATCCACCTGCGGATCGCGCCGGGCTCCATGGCGGTGCTGGGCCGGCCCACAGTGAATCCCGCCGACGTGGCGCGGCGGTTCCGGGACTTCGTGACGGCGTGATCCTCTCCACCATCGTCAGCCTCGCGGTTGGGCTGGCCATCGCCGTCGCGCTCATCGCCACCAACGACCCCGCCGCCATCCTGCGGATGCTGCTGGACAGCGGCTGGTGGATGCTGGCGGTGCTGGCGCTGAACGGGCTTCAGATCGTCGCCTCCGGCCTCGGCTGGGGGCCGCTGATCGACGACCCGCGGCGGCCGGGCGTGGCGGGGCTGGCCTTCCTGCGCTGGGTGCGCGTCTCCACCAACGCCCTGCTGCCGATCGTGCAGGCGATGGGGGAGCTGATCCGGGCGCAGCTCCTCGTCCGCATGGGCGTGGCGAAGGTGAAGGTGATCGCCAGCCTCGCCATCGACCTGGGCACGGAGATGGCATCCCAGATCGTCTTCTCCCTCATGGGGCTGGCGGCGCTGCTGCTGATCCCGCACGCGGCCGGCACCTCCGCCACCTTCTGGGCGGTCGCCGGCACGGCGCTGGGGGCGGGGGTGACGGGGGTCTTCATCGCCGCCCAGCGCTGGGGGCTGTTCAAGGCGGTGGAGGGCATGCTGCCGAAGCTGGCGGCCCGGGTGGGCTGGACCTCGCTCGGCGAGCTCTCCGGCCTGAACGACACGGTGCAGCACCTCTACGCCCAGCCCGGGCGGCTCTGGCGCAGCGGGGGGTGGCACATGGTTTCCTGGCTCGTCGGCGTGGTCGAGACCTGGGCGGCGATGCGGGCCGTGGGGATCGAGGCCGGGCTGGCGGAGGCGCTGGTGATCGAGAGCCTCGGCCAGGCCGTGCGCAGCGCCGGGTTCTTCATTCCCGGCGCCCTGGGGGTGCAGGAGGGGGGCTACGTGCTGATCTGCGCCCTCTTCGGCATTCCCCCGGACAAGGCGATCGCGCTGGTGCTGATCCGGCGTATCCGCGACATCATCCTCGGCGTGCCGGGCGTGATCGCCTGGCGCCTTAGCGTGGCGGGCGCGCGGCCCGCCGAAGCCAGAGGTGCGACATGAGCGACAGCCCCATCCTCCTCACGCCGGGTCCGCTGACGACCGCCGCCGGGACGCGCCGCGCGATGCTGCGGGACTGGGGATCGCGCGATCCCGCCTTCATCGCGCTGACGGCGGAACTGCGGGCCGGGCTGCTGCGCGCGGCGAAGGGGGAGGGGACGCACGCGGCCGTGCCCCTCCAGGGTTCCGGCACCTTCATCGTTGAGGCGGCGGTCGCCACGCTGGTCGGGCCGCGGGACAAGCTGCTGGTGCTGGTCAACGGCGCCTATGGTGAGCGGATGGTGACCATCGCCGAGCGGATGGGCCGCGCCGTGACGGCCCTGCGCTGGCCGGAGGACCGCGCGGTGGAGGCGGCGCGCGTGGCGGAGGCGCTGCGGGCCGACCCCGCCATCACCCATGTCGCGCTGGTCCACTGCGAGACGACGACCGGGCTGCTGAACCCGTTGGAGGAGGTGGCGGCCGTTGTCGCCGAGGCCGGGAGGGCCTTCCTGCTGGACGCGATGAGCAGCTTCGGCGCCCTGCCGCTGGATCTCTCGGCCACGCCCGTCACCGCCGTCCTCGCCTCCTCCAACAAATGCCTGGAGGGGGTGCCGGGAATCGGCTTCGCGCTGGTCACGCCCGCGGCGCTGGAGGCGGCAGCCGGGAGGAGCCCCTCCCTGTCCTTCGACCTGCACGCCCAGTGGAAGGGGTTCGAGGGGGACGGCCAGTGGCGCTTCACCCCGCCCGTGCAGGTGGTGGCGGCGCTCGTCGAGGCCCTGCGCGCCTTCGAGGCCGAGGGCGGACAGCCCGCGCGGCTGACCCGCTACGCGGACAACCTGAGCACCCTGCTGGTGGGGATGCGCCGCCTGGGCTTCGAGCTCTTCCTGGACGAGGCCCTGCAGGCCCCGATCATCGCCACCTTCCGTCTGCCGGAGAGCTTGGCCTTCCGCCCCTTCTACGACGCGCTGGCCGAGCGCGGCTTCCTCATCTACCCGGGCAAGTTGACGAGGGCCGAGACCTTCCGCATCGGCTGCATCGGCGCGCTCGGCCGCGCGGATCTCGAGCGGCTGCTGGCGGCGGTGGAGGCGGTCCTGGCCCCCGCCTGATCAGGCCCGCTGCCGCCGCGTGCCGGTGAGGGCGAGCAGGAGCGCGCCCAGCGGCGTGACCACCGCCGCGACCCAGAGCATCAGCACCGCCGCACCTATCCAGATCAGCACGGGAACGAGGGCGAGGAGGTCGTCCGGGTCGATGATGATCCCGGGGGTCGGCTCCCAGCCCCGCAACGTGCCGATGCGGAGGACGTGGAGCTGCCAGAAGATCGCGCCGATCGCGATCCCCGCCGCCGCGCCCAGGATCGGCCCGGTGCCTCCCAGGTTCTCCACCTGCCCCACGCCGATGCCGATGAAGGCGATCATGTTGGAGAAGCAGTCGCTGAACAGGTCGTACCGATGCCCGGCCGCGCTGGTCTGGCCGGTGGAGCGGGCCAGCTCCCCGTCCGCCCGGTCCAGCAGCATGGAGAGGAGGAAGATCCCCGCCCCAATCGCCTGCCAGCTGCCAGCATCCAGGCCCAGCGCGACAGCGGCCGCGATCCCGCTGACCAAGCGGGCCGTGGTGATCGTGTTCGGGGTGATCCCCGTGGGCGCGATCGCCCGCACGGCCGGGCGGACGATCCGGTGGATGACGGTGTTGCTGCTCACGCTACGTCACGCCGCGGTGGGGGCTGGCTTCTTCATGAAGCGCAGGGCGAGGCGCACGAAGAAGGGCACGGTGTTCGGCCGCAGCAGGCGCTTGTCGTAGCCCGCCAGCCGCCGGTCGTTCTCCTCCAGGCAGATCCGCATCAGCTCCGCCGGGCTCATGGTGACGCCGATGGAGTCCGAGTTCGCCGTGAAGTTCGTCTGGGAGGAGGAGCCGCCCATGTCGCGCGCCAGCACGAAGCGGTCCCAGAGCAGCACGGCCCAGACGGCCGCCGTCTTCGCCAGGAAGTACGGCTTGCGCCACAGGGGCTGCCGCGCCCGCTGCCAGGCGGCCCAGTTCTGGAAGAAGAGGATGTGGCGGCTCTCCTCCTGGATCACCGGCTCGAAGGTGCCGACGAGGTCGGGGGGAAAGAAGCCGGAGCGGCGGGCGGCCTCGAAGAGGCCGAAGGCGAAGAAGCTGTCGATGCACTCGGAGTAGCCGGTGCGCATCCAGCCCCATTCCACGTCGCGAAAGCCCGTGTACTCCGGCTCCGGCTCCAGCACGACGCCGTAGGCTTCCACGAGGTTGGACAGCACCCGCTTGTGGCGCGCCTCCTCCTCGGCATCCATCACCATGGCCTCGTTCAGCAGCGGGTCCGTGATGGTGCGGGCGTAGTCGTGGACGCGCAGCGAGGCGCGGCCCTCCGTCTGGACCGCGATATCCCAGATCGGCAGGCCCGTCAGCCGGGCATGGGCCTCCGGGTCCAGCTTCGGCCAGTCCAGCACGCGCGGCTTGTAGGGGTTGTGCGTCTCCAGCAGCATCCGCGCGAACATCCGCATGTGCGCGTCGCTGCCGATCCGCACGGGGCCGGGCTCGTCAAAGGTCCAGTGGCGGGCGGTGTGGTCGGCGGCGGCAACGGTAGGGCTGTCGAGAGGGACGGCCTCGGCAGGACTCGACGACATCGGAGAACCTCGAAAAGGAGCCGGCAGGCCCTGGCCGGAAGGACGATTAATGGCGCCTGCCACGGGAATGCAACCCGCACCCGTCCTGGGACTGTCATGGGCGTAAGGAACGCGGGCCCGCGCGGCGCGCGGCGGGGCGGGGATCGGCCCGGCCGCGGGCTGCCCGGGCAGGGTTCCCCGCCGGGCAGGATCCCCGCCGTGGCAGGCCCGTGGCCGGTGGCGGGAAGCCGCACCCCGCCCGAATTCCACCCGGCCGGGCAGGACCGGCCTTGAACGAGGCGTGACGAGGCACCTGATCGCGAGTGACAGCGAGCCCGACCCCGCCCGGCGATCCGGCGCGGGGCGGGCAGGGCTGGCCTCCGGCGCCTCCGCGCCGGGGGCGATGGATGCCGGACGTGCTGGGGGCGCTGCGCCGCCATGCGGGCGGCGCGGGGGCGGTGGAGGTTGCGGCGATGGACGGAATCCGGGAAAACATGGGGTTCTGCCGACCCCGTGAATGCCGGGCGGCGCCCCCCGCGGCGCCTTCCCAGCCAGCCGAATAGGATAGGAGCGCCGCTTTGGGCATCCCCATGCTGCAGGCCGCCCGGATCGGGGCCTACCTGATGAAGCAGCAACTCTCCGGGCGGAAGCGCTACCCGCTGGTGCTGATGCTGGAGCCGCTGTTCCGCTGCAACCTGGCCTGCGCCGGCTGCGGCAAGATCGACTACCCGAACGAGATCCTGAACCAGCGCCTCTCCTACGAGCAGTGCATGGAGGCGATCGACGAGTGCGGCGCGCCCGTCGTCTCGATCGCGGGCGGCGAGCCGCTGCTGCACAAGGAGATGCCGAAGATCGTCCAGGGCTACCTGGAGCGGAAGAAGTTCGTCATCCTCTGCACCAACGCCCTGCTGCTCGAGAAGAAGATCGACGACTACAAGCCGAGCCCGGCCTTCACCTGGTCCATCCACCTGGATGGGAACGAGGCGATGCACGACAAGTCCGTCTGCCAGACGGGCGTCTATGACAAGGCGGTCGAGGCCATCAAACTGGCAAAGTCCAGGGGCTTCCAGGTCTCCATCAACTGCACCCTGTTCAACGACGCCGACCCCGAGCAGACCGCCCGCTTCTTCGACGACGTGACGGCGATGGGGCTGAACGGCATCACCGTCTCCCCCGGCTACGCCTATGAGCGCGCGCCGGACCAGCAGCACTTTCTGAACCGCACGAAGACGAAGGAGCTGTTCCGCGGCATTCTCTCCCGCGGGCGGGGCGGCAAGGCCTGGCCCTTCACGCAGAGCCGGATGTTCCTGAACTTCCTGGCGGGGAACGAGGCCTACAAGTGCACGCCCTGGGGCAACCCGACGCGCACGGTCTTCGGCTGGCAGAAGCCCTGCTACCTGCTCGGCGAGGGCTACGCGAAAACCTTCAAGGAGCTGATGGACGACACGGAGTGGGACAAGTACGGCGTCGGCAACTACGAGAAGTGCGCCGACTGCATGGTCCATTCCGGCTTCGAGGCCTCGGCCGTGCAGCACATGGTGACGAACCCCATCAAGGCGCTGGCCGTGACCCTCGGCGGCATCCGGACCGAGGGCGCGATGGCGAAGGACATCTCCCTCGATAACCAGCGGCCCGCCGACTACGTCTTCTCCGGCCATGTGGAGAAGAAGCTGGCCGAGATCCGTGCCACCGCGCCGGCCAAGGGCGCCAAGCACGGGCCGCGCGTGAAGATCACCCGCTCACCCGGGATCGGTGAGGGCGGGCCCGAGACGATCGTGGCCGCGGAGTAGCGCCCGGAAGGCCCGCTCCGCCTCCCACCCCGTCCGGATCAGGGCGGGGAGCTGGAGGGGGTTGCGGGCCAGGGAGAGCAGCACGGCCGGCAGGTCCATCCCGCCATCCGGCCGCATCCCCACCCGCGCGGCGGGAGGAAGGCTTCGGTCCGCGCCGTCCGAGACGACGCGGGCCGCCGCGAAGGGAAGGCCGTGGCGGGCCGCTACGCGGGCGGCGACGTGGGATTCCATGTCCACCGCCAGGGCACCGGTGCCCCGGTTCAGGGCTGCCTTTTCCGCCGTGTCGGCTGCCATCCGGTCCTGCCCGATGATGCCACCCCGCCGGGCGCCAAGTGCGGCGGCGAGCCGGGCCGCCCAGGCGGGATCGCCGTCCACCACCCAGTCGCCGGGCCGCAGCCCCGGCGCCAGCCCGCCGGCGATGCCGATGCTGAGGATGCCGGCGGCGCCCGGAGCCTGTCGGTCCAGCTTCGCCTCCAGCCGGGCGGCATCCCCGCCGCCGGCCACCACCTGAACCCCCGGCCCGGACAGGATCCGGGCCTCCCGCAGCAGTCCCGTTGCCACGAGGACGGGGCGCGGCGCCCCGCTCACATCCCGTGCAGGGGCCGCGCCGCGTTGCCCTGCTTCAGGTTGCGGAACCGCGCCATGGCCCAGAGGGGGAAGAACTTCGGGTAGCCGTGGTAGCGGAGGTAGAAGACGCGCGGGAAGCCGCCGCCCGTGTAGTGGTCCTGCGCCCAGAGCCCGTCCTCGCCCTGGGTCGCGCGCAGGTACTCGACCCCGCGCGCCACGGCCGGGTGGTCCACCTCGCCGGCGGCCATCAGCCCCAGCAGGGCCCAGGCGGTCTGGGAGGCGGTGGAGGGGGCGGGCTCGAAGCCCCGGTAGTCCAGCTTGTAGCTGGAGCAGTCCTCGCCCCAGCCGCCATCGGGGTTCTGGATGGCGATCAGCCAGTCCGCCGCGCGGCGGACGGAGGAGGTGGTGCCGTCCAGCCCGGCGGCGTTGAGGGCGCAGAGGGCGGACCAGGTGCCGTAGATATAGTTCACGCCCCAGCGGCCGAACCAGCTCCCATCCGCCTCCTGCTCCCGCTCCAGGTAGTCCAGCGCGGCGCGCATCCGCGGGTTCTCCCGCGTCTCTCCGAGTTGGGCGAGCATGGAAACGCAGCGGGCGGAGACGTCGGCGGTGGGCGGGTCCAGCAGGGCGCCGTGGTCGGCGAAGGGGATGTTGTTGAGGTAGAAGTGCGTGTTGTCGGCGTCGAAGGCGCCCCAGCCGCCATCGCCGCTCTGCAGCCCGACGGTCCATTCCGTGCCGCGGGAAATCGCCTCGTCGTAGCGCGCGTCCAGGCCCATCTGGCCGCGGGCGCGGTCCATGGCCATCACCACCACGGCGGTGTCGTCCAGGTCGGGGTAGTGGGCGTTGCGGTACTGGAAGGCCCAGCCGCCCGGGCGGACATGCGGGCGCACCTCCGCCCAGTCGCCCTTCACCTCCAGCTCCTGAAGCGGCTTTAGCCATTCCAGGCCGCGCGCGGCGGCGGCCTCGGCGGCCTCGCCGCCCACCTCCAGCATGGCGTGGGCCGTCAGCGCCGTGTCCCAGACTGGGGAGACGCAGGGCTGGCAGTAGGCCTCGTCCTCGCGGATCACGAGGAGCTTCTCGACGGAGTGGCGGGCGATGGCGCGGTCCGGGTGGTCCGCCGGGTAGCCCAGCGCGTCGTACATCATCACGGCGTTCGCCATGGCCGGGTAGATCGCGCCCAGCCCGTCCTCGCCGTTCAGCCGCTCTGTCACGAAGGCCACGCAGCGGTCGATGGCCTGCTTCCGCAGGGTGCGCGGCCAGAAGGGCTCGGCCACCTTCAGCCCGCCATCCAGCCCGTTGAAGAACAGGGCCCAGCCCGGGTGCTTGTGGCTGCGCGCCCGCCTCCAGGCCAGGCGGCGCGGGGCGAAAAGTTCCTGGATCCGCACGCCCCGCGGGTTGCGGGCGCGCACGCGCATGGCCTGCAGCACCAGCAGCGGGACCAGCACGGTGCGCGCCCAGTAGGACATGCGGCCGATATGAACGGGGAACCAGCGCGGCAGCAGGATCATCTCCACCGGGATGGTGGGGACGCGGCGCCAGGGAATCTCCCCGTACATGGCCAGCAGGATGCGGGTGAAGACGTTGGCGCGCCCGGCGCCGCCATGGGCGAGGATGGCGGCGCGGGCGCGGGCCATGTGCGGCGCGTCCGGGCTGTCCCCGATCATCTTCAGGCAGAAATAGGCTTTGACGGAGGCGCTGATGTCGAACGCACCGCCGTGGAACAGGGGCCAGCCGCCATGGTCGCCCTGGATGCGGCGCAGGTAGTTGCCGATCCTGCGCTCCAACTCCAGGTCGTCGGGCTCGGCCAGGTGCTGGCGCAGCAGCACGTACTCGGCGGGGATGGTGGCGTCGGCCTCCAGCTCGAAGACCCAGTGGCCGTCCTCACGCTGCTGCCGCAGCAGCGCCTCGGAGGCGCGGGAGATCCCGGCCTCGACGGCGCCCAGCGAGGGCTCGGCCTCGGAGAGGAGATCGCCCGGCACGTCCTTCATGCGCCGCCCGCCATGGCCTGGGCCCGTCCCTTCCACATCCCGCCCTTGCCCCGCCAGACCTGTAGGGCGGATTGCAGGGTGAACCACGTATAGGCCGCCCCGATCACCGGCAGTGCCAGCCCCCACAGGACGGAACCGAGCGGGGAGACGCGGTAGAAGCGGAGCATGGGCTGGAAGGCAAGCGCCATCATCGCCCAGGCGGCCAGCCCCGCGATCCGCGCATACCCCTCCCCGAACACCGCGAGGGTCGGGGGAAGGAGGTAGGTGAGAACCATCCCCAGCACCGTCCCGGCCAGCAGCAGCGGCGAGTAGCCGAGCTGGGCATAGGCGGAGCGGGAGACCATCCGCCCGATCTCGGCCACCCCGCCATAAGGGCGCAGGCTGCGGGCACGCCGGGTCAGGTCCAGCCGGATGGGCCCGGTCTCCTTGAGGCGGCGGGCCAGGTTGCAATCGTCGATGATGGCGGTGCGGATGGCGGCGATGCCGCCGATGCGCTGCAGCGCATCCCGCCGCACCAGCATGCAGCCGCCGGCGCCGGCGGCCGTCCGGGCGCGGGCATCCGCCACCCAGCGGAAGGGGTAGAGCATCCCGAAGAAGAACACGAAGGCCGGGATCAGGAAGCGCTCCGCCGCCGTGGCGCAGGAGAGCTCGGCCATGAGGGAGACGAGGGAGTGCCGCCCCGCCTCCGCCCGCGCCACCAGGGCGCGCAGGTTGTCGGGGGTGTGGCCGATATCGGCATCGGTCAGCAGGACGTAGTCCGGGCTGCTGCCGGCATGGCGCACGCCCTGGGAGAGGGCCCAGAGCTTGCCCGTCCAGCCCGCGGGTAGGGGCTCGCCCCGCAGCACCTCCAGCGGGGCGCGGCCGGTGGTGGCGCTCGCGGCCTCGGCGGTGCCGTCCGTGCTGCCGTCATCCACCAGGATCACGGAGAAGGGGCCGGGATAGTCCTGCGCACGCAGGCTGCCGATGGAGTGGGCGATCACGTCCGCCTCGTTCCGGGCGGGCACCACGGCGACCACCCGGGGCCAGATTGCCGGCTCCGGCGCGGGGTCACGGCTGTCCCGCTCCCGGCACAGCCAGAAGCCGCCGCGCGCGAGGAGCATGACGAGCCAGATCGCGACCGGAACCAGGCCGAGGAGGAGGAACATGCCCTACAGATACCCCGCCCCGCGAAACCACGCGATGGCGTCCGAGACCCCTTCCTGCCAGGGGCGGGCGGTGTAGCCCAGCTCCCGCTCCGCCTTGGCCGAGGTGAAGAACATCCGGTAGCGGGACATGTTCAGCGCGTCCACCGTCAGGATCGGCTCCTTCCCCGTCATCCGCGCCACCGCCTCCGCGCCCCAGGCCAGGGGGTAGAGGGGACCGCGCGGCAGCTTCACGCGCGGGGCGGGGCGGCCCGTGAGCCGCGCCACCTCCGCCAGGAACGCCTGCAGGGAGACGTCCTGGCCGCCGAGGATGTATCGCTCCCCGATCCGCCCGCGCTCGAAGGCCAGCAGGTGCCCCTCGGCGATGTCGTCCACATGGGCGAAGTTCAGCCCCGTCTCTACGAAGGCCGGGATCTTGCCCCGGGCGCCGTCCAGGATGATCCGGCCGGTGGGGGTGGGGCGGATGTCGCGCGGGCCGATGGGGGTGGAGGGGTTCACGATCACGGCGGGCAGGCCTTCCCCGGCCACCATCGCCTCCACCACGCGCTCGGCGGCGGTTTTGCTTTGCTTGTAGGCGCCGATGGCGGCCGCGGGATCCTGGGGCGAGGTCTCGTCCACCGGGCCGGTGGCGCCGGCCAGTCTGAGGGTGGCGACGCTGCTCGTGTAGACGATGCGCTCCACCCGCGCCTCCTGGGCGGCGCGCATCAGGTCGCGCGTGCCCTCCACGTTCACCCGGTGGAGCACGGAGGGGTCGGGCGCCCAGAGACGGTAGTCGGCCGCGACGTGGAAAAGGTGGTGCGCCCCCTCCATGGCAGCGCGGAGGGAGGCGGGGTCGGTCAGGTCGCCGGAGACAGGTTCCCACCCCATCCCCTCCAGGTTGCCGCGCGGGCTGGAGGGCCGGACGAGCACCCGCACGCGCAGGCCACGCGCCGCCAGGGCGCGGGCGACGGAGGAGCCGAGGAAGCCGGAGGCGCCGGTGACGAGGGCCGTCTCGCCCGGGCGGAGCGGGAAGGGCGCGGGTCCGGGGAGAGGCCCGGTCGGCGGGTCGATCGACCGGTCGGCGTCAGGAATGGCCTGCTTTCCCCTGCTGTCACGCCGCCCGGAAAATCTGGGGCGGAGGGCGTGAGATAGGCCGGTTCGACGGCCGGTTCAATTTCTCCGGCGGTACCGGCCCGGGGGAGTGCCGGGGCGGGTGCATCCGGCCGGGCCGGCTCTCCGCTCCCACGGCCCCGGGCGACGCGGCCCTGCGGCGGGCCTCACGGACGGCCCATTAGATGAGTTTGGTTCTCATCCTCAGTATCGCGTCACGAATAGTTCCGCTTCGGGCCATATGCTTGCCCGGTACTGAGGGAACCGGGTATTATCCCAGGTGTTATCTTGATACGCGGCACTAGGTCTGGGAGGGCCACATGAACATGGAACTCTCGCGGCGCGGCCTGCTGAAGGTCGCCGGCGCGGGCGTTGCTGGCACGTCACTCGGGGCGATGGGTTTCAGTGAGGCGGAGGCCGCGGTGGCGGCCCATGTCAGGCCCCTGAAGCTCGCCAACCTGAACGAGACGCGCAGCATCTGCACCTACTGCTCGGTCGCCTGCGGCATCATCGCCTACTCCCGCGGCGATCGACGCAAGGGCGAGCGCGCCGAGCTGATCCACATTGAGGGCGATGTCGATCACCCCACGAACCTCGGTACCCTCTGCCCCAAGGGCGCGGCGCTCAAGGATTTCGTGAAGTCGGCGAGCCGGCTGCAGTACCCGATGATCCGCAAGCCCGGTTCCGACCGGTTCGAGCGGGTGAGCTGGGACTTCGCGCTGGACCGCATCGCGCGCCTGATGAAGGACGACCGCGACGCGAACTTCGTGGCGAAGAACCGGGCAGGGCTGCCGGTGAACCGGTGGACCACCACCGGGATGCTCGCCGCCTCCGCCACCACCAACGAGACGGCCTGGGCGACCTTCAAGGTCGTCAAGGCGCTCGGGATCGTCGGATTCGATAACCAGGCGCGCGTCTGACACGGCCCCACGGTGTCCAGTTTGGGCCCGACATTTGGCCGTGGAGCGATGACGAACTCCTGGACCGACATCAAGAACACCGACCTCGCTGTCGTCATGGGCGGCAATGCGGCGGAAGCGCACCCGTGCGGCTTCAAGTGGGTGACGGAGGCGAAGGCGCACCGCGGCGCCAAGCTGATCGTCGTCGACCCGCGCTACACCCGCACGGCCTCGGTCGCCGACCTCTATGCCCCGATCCGGCAGGGATCGGACATCGCCTTCCTGCTGGGCCTGATCAACTACTGCATCACGAACGACAAGGTGCAGTGGGAGTACACGAAGGCCTACACGAACGCCGCCTTCATCGTGAAGGAGGGCTTCGGGTACCAGGACGGCCTGTTCGCGGGCTACGACGAGGAGAAGCGGGACTACGACCGCAGCAGCTGGGACTACGAGATCGGGGATGACGGCTTCGCCAAGGTCGACCCGACGCTCGAGCACCCGCGCTGCGTCTGGAACCTGCTGAAGCAGCACGTCTCCGTCTACACGCCGGAGATGGTGTCCAACATTTGCGGCACGCCCCAGGACAAGTTCCTGCGCGTCGCGCAGATGATTGCGGAGACGTCGGCGCCGAACAAGGTGATGACGTCGATGTACGCCCTGGGCTGGACCCAGCACTCCCACGGCGCGCAGAACATCCGCGCCATGGCGATGCTGCAGCTCATCCTCGGCAACATCGGGCTGCGCGGCGGCGGGATGAACGCGTTGCGCGGGCACTCCAACATCCAGGGGCTGACGGATCTGGGGCTGATGTCCCACCTCCTCACCGGCTACTTGAACATGCCGTCCGAGGCGGAGCCCGACTACGCCACCTACATGCGGTCGCGGCAGTTCAAGCCGCTGCGCCCGGGCCAGACGAGCTACTGGCAGAACTACTCGAAGTTCATGGTCTCCTTCCAGAAGGCCATGTGGGGCGAGGTGGCGCAGGCCTCCAACGACTGGTGCTACGACTACCTCTCGAAGCTGGACGTCCCGGCCTACGACATCCTGCGGATGTTCGAGTTGATGAACCAGGGGCGGGTGAACGGCTACATCTGCCAGGGCTTCAACCCGCTGATGGCCGTGCCGGACCGGGCGAAGACCACCTCCGCCCTCTCCAAGCTCAAGTTCCTCATCACGATGGACCCGCTGGAGACGGAGACGGCCCGCTTCTGGGAGAACCACGGCGAGTTCAACGACGTGGACACCCGGAGCATCCAGACGGAGGTGATCCAGCTTCCCACCGTGTGCTTCGCGGAGGATGAGGGGTCCCTCACCAACTCCGGGCGGTGGCTGCAGTGGTTCTGGCCGGCGGCGACCCCGCCGGGCGAGGCGCGGCCGGACACCGCCATCATGGCGGAGATCCTTCTCCGCATGCGGGAGCTGTACAAGAAGGAAGGGGGCGCCTTCCCCGACCCGGTGCTGAACCTCTCCTGGGACTACCACAACCCCAGGGAGCCGGAGCCGGAGGAGCTGGCGCGCGAGATCAACGGGCGCGCGCTCACCGACCTTCGCGACCCGGCCGATCCTTCCCGGGTGCTGGTGCCGGCGGGCAAGCAGGTGGTGAACTTCTCCCAGCTGCGGGACGACGGCTCCACCATGTCGGGCTGCTGGATTTATTCCGGCTGCTTCAACGAGGCGGGCAACAACATGGCCCGGCGGGACAACCGCGACCCCTCGGGGCTGGGCACGCACCCCAACTGGACCTTCGCCTGGCCGCTGAACCGCCGCACCCTCTACAACGGCGCTTCCGCGGACACGCAGGGCCGGCCCTGGGATCCCAGCCGGAAGCTGCTGGAGTGGGACGGCGCCAGGTGGGTGAGCGACGACGTGCCGGATATCGGCCCGACGTCCAGGCCCGGCGAGGTGCAGCCCTTCATTATGAACCAGGAGGGGGTCTCGCGCCTCTTCGCCCGGGGATTGATGCGGGACGGGCCGTTCCCCTCGCATCTCGAGCCCTTCGAGAGCCCGGTGCAGAACGTGTTCAACCGCCGCATGCGCGGCAACCCGGTCGGCCGCATCTTCGAGAGCGACGTGGGCCGCTTCGGCAACGCGGACGAGTTCCCGTTCTTCGCGACCTCGTACCGGCTAACGGAGCACTTCCACTACTGGACGAAGCACAATGCGGTAAATGCCACGCTGCAGCCCGAGTTCTTCGTGGAGATCTCGGAGGAGCTGGCGGCGCTGCGCGGGGTTTCGGCCGGAAGCTGGGTGCGCGTGTGGTCCAAGCGCGGATCGGTGAAGGCGCGCGCCGTCGTCACCAAGCGCATCCGGCCGCTGATCTGCGACGGGAAGACAGTCCACATCGTAGGCGTGCCCATCCACTGGGGCTTCATGGGCGCCGCGAAGAAGGGCCACAGCGTGAACACGCTGACGGCGCCCGTCGGCGAGGCGAACATCGAGACGCCGGCGGTGAAGGCCTTCCTCGTCAACCTTGAACCGACGACGGCCCCGGGGGTGCAGTCATGAGCGGGAGCACCGCCTACCAGAGCCCGCGCACCGCGGTCTCCAACCCGCCGGTCACGCCCGTGGCCGCGGGCTTCGGGGAGGCGGACCTCGTCCGCCGCTCCGCCACGGGCGACCTGCCGCCGCCGCAGCGGCAGCTCACCCCCGTGGCGAAGCTGATCGACGTCTCCAAGTGCATCGGCTGCAAGGCGTGCCAGTCCGCCTGCATCGAGTGGAACGACACGGCGCCGGACATCGGCTCGAACCACGGGATCTACGACAATCCCCGTGACCTGACCGAGAACATGTTCACGCTCATGCGGTTCACGGAATGGGTGAACCCGGAGACGGACAACCTGGAGTGGCTGATCCGCAAGGATGGCTGCATGCACTGCGCGGATCCCGGCTGCCTCCGGGCCTGCCCGGCGCCGGGCGCGATCGTGCAGTACACGAACGGGATCGTGGACTTCATCCACGAGAATTGCATCGGCTGCGGCTACTGCGTGAAGGGCTGCCCCTTCAACATCCCCCGCATCTCGAAGGCGGATCACCGCTCCTACAAGTGCACCCTCTGCTCCGACCGCGTGGCTGTCGGCCAGGGCCCCGCCTGCGCGAAGGCCTGCCCGACCCAGGCCATCGTGTTCGGCACGAAGGAGGACATGAAGCGGCACGCCGAAGGGCGGATCGCGGACCTGAAGTCCCGCGGCTACGCCAATGCGGGGCTGTACGACCCGCCGGGCGTGGGCGGCACGCACGTGATGTACGTGCTGCACCACAACGACAAGCCGGGCATCTACTCCGGCCTGCCGGAGAACCCCCGCATCTCCCCGATCGTGCAGACCTGGAAGGGCGTGACGAAGTATGTGGGCCTTGCCGCCATGGGCTTCCTGGCCGCCGGCAGCCTCATCCACGGCGTCTTCGCCCGGCCCAACCGGGTGACGGAGGAGGATGACGAGCACGGGGAGGACCTGGTCCACGGCAAGCCCGTGCCGCCGCCCGGTCCCGAGACCCCGGACACCGGAAAGGGGGATCGGGCCTGATGGTGGAGCGCGTCCAGCCCGGGGATGTCATCCACCCCGGCAAGCCGAGCACGGTGGGCCGCTACGGCCCGCTGGCGCGGCTGAACCACTGGATCACGGCGGCCAGCCTGATCCTGCTGGCGCTCTCCGGCCTCGCGCTGTTCACGCCCTCCCTCTACTGGCTCACGGGCCTGTTCGGGGGCGGGCAGAACACGCGGGCGTGGCACCCCTGGATCGGGGTGGTGCTCTTCGTCAGCTTCTACGTCTTCTTCCTCCAGCTCTGGCGGGCCAACCTGCCCCAGCGGGTGGACTGGGTGTGGCTGTCCAGGTTCCGCGACATCGTGGCGGCGCGGGAGGAGAACCTTCCGGAGCTCGGCAAGTACAACGCCGGCCAGAAGTTCATCTTCTGGGCCATGGCCGGGCTGATCCTGGTGCTGATCATCAGCGGCGTCCTGATCTGGGAGCAGTACTTCGCGGACTACGTGGACATCCCCATCCGCCGGATCGCGGTGATTACCCATTCCATCGCGGCGGTGCTGGCGATCTGCGTGTTCATCCTGCACGTCTACGCGGGGATCTGGACGCGCGGCACGCTGCGGGCGATGACGCGTGGCGACGTGACGGCGGGCTGGGCCTGGCGCCACCACCGCAAGTGGCTTCGGCAGGTCGCCGCGCAGAAGCGGGTGGACCCGGCCGAGTAATCCAGAAGGGGCGTGGCCGGTCCGGCCCGCCGAGGTGACATGTCCGGTTTCGAGAGCATCCAGCCCGATCCTTCGGTGATCGGGCGCCTTCTTCCGCCCCCCTTCGCCGTGCTGCCCGATCCGCGCCGCCTGTTCCGGGCGCGGGCGGAGCGCTTCGCGGCGCTGGGCCAGGCGGGGGACATGGCCCCCTACCTCCGCTTCCTGGCCGGGCTCTGCGAGGCGCAGGCGGCGGTGGCGGACGCGTTGCCACCTGCCGAGCCCATCCCCGCCGCCCAGGTGGAGCGGGCGCGGGAGGGCAAGATGCCGCCGCTGGACCGCAACGCCTTCCCGGACTCCCCCGGGCTGCGGGCGGTGATCGGCCCCCTCCTCGATGCCATGGTGCCGGTGGCGAAGCCGCAGCCCGCGCAGGACGCGCTGGAGTGGCTGCGCCGCGCGCCCGGGGAGTCCATGCGGGAGATGCTCGGCAACGTGGTGGCCGATGCCATCCCGCTGGAAGCGATCCCGCAGCACCTCTTCCTCTCCGCCGCCGTGCAGGTGGAGGCGGCGCGGCTGGCCTCCACGCTGGACGCGGCGAAGCTAGTGCCGGTGGAGACCGGCGTCTGCCCGGTCTGCGGCGGCCCTCCCGTCGCGTCGCTGGTGGTGGAGCGGCCGGGGGCGGAGGGCGCGCGCTACGCGGCCTGCGCCTTCTGCGGCACGCACTGGAACGAGGTGCGGATCAAGTGCCTGGCCTGCGGCTCCACCAAGGGCGTGGGCTACAAGGCGGCGGATGAGGGCGGGCGGGATCCGGCCATCAAGGCCGAGACCTGCGATTCCTGCCGGAGCTGGGTGAAGATCCTGTACCACAAGAACAACCCCTCGCTGGAGCCGGTGGCGGACGACGTGGCGAGCCTCGGCCTGGACCTGCTGATGCAGGGCACGGAGTACCGGCGCGCCGGCTTCGACCCCTTCCTGATCGGCTACTAGGCCCCGTGCCCGACAAGGCCGCGCTGCGGGCGCTTCCCTCCGTGGACCGGGTGCTGGGCGCGGCGGAGTGCACGCCCCTGGTCTCGCGCTTCGGGCGCGCGGAAGTGACGGCGGCCGTGCGCGCGGCGCTGGCCGAGGCACGGGCCGCGGGCGCGCTGCCGGACGCCGCCGCGATCGCTGCCACGGCCGGGGCCCGGCTGGCCGCGCGGGACCGGTCCAACCTGCGGCCGCTGTTCAACCTGACCGGGACGGTGCTGCACACCAATCTCGGCCGCGCCCTTCTGGCAGAGGAGGCGGTGGAGGCCGCCGCCGCCGCCATGCGCGACGCCGTGGCGCTGGAGTTCGACCTGGACACCGGCCGGAGGGGCGAGCGCGACGACCACCTGCGCGGCCTGCTGCGGGAGCTGACGGGGGCGGAGGACGCCACCCTGGTGAACAACAACGCCGCCGCCGTGCTGATCGCGCTGAACACGCTCGGCGCGGGGCGGGAGGCGATCGTCTCCCGCGGGGAGCTGATCGAGATCGGCGGCGCCTTCCGCGTGCCCGACATCATGGCGCTGGCCGGGGTTCGGCTGGTGGAGGTGGGCACGACGAACCGCACCCATCCCAGGGACTACCGCGGCGCGATCCGGGCCGAGACGGCGCTGATCGCGAAGGTGCACCCCTCCAACTACCGGATCGAGGGCTTCACGGCGGAGGTCGGCGGCGCCGAGCTCTCGGCGATCGGGCGGGAGGCCGGGGTGCCCGTGATGAACGACCTCGGCTCCGGCACGCTCGTCGATCTCTCGCGCTGGGGGCTGGCGAAGGAGCAGACGGTGCGGGAGGCGGTGGCGGAGGGGGCGGACATCGTCACCTTCTCCGGCGACAAGCTGCTGGGCGGGCCGCAGGCCGGCTTCATCGTCGGGCGGCGCAACCTGATCGCGGCCATCAACCGCAACCCGATGAAGCGGGCCCTGCGGGTGGACAAGATCCGCATCGCCGCGCTGGAGGCGACGCTGAAGCTCTACCGCGACCCGGACCGGCTGGCGGAGCGGCTGCCGGCGCTGCACCTGCTGGCGCGCAAGGGGGCGGAGATCGAGGCGCAGGCCGGGCGCCTGCTGCCGCTGGTGGCGCAGCACCTGCCGCCGGGCATCGACGTGGAGGTCTGCGCCTGCCGCAGCCAGATCGGCTCCGGCGCCCTGCCCGTGGACACGCTGCCCAGCGCCGGGCTGCGGCTGACCGCCCCGCGCGGGCGCGACCTGGAGGCGCTGGCGGCGGCGCTGCGGGATCTGCCGCGCCCTGTCATCGGCCATGTGCGGGATGGCGCCCTGGTGCTGGATCTGCGCTGCCTGATGGACGAGGCGGCGTTCCTGGAGAGTCTGTCCGCCCTGCCGGGGATCCATGGGCTGGCTTGACCGCTTCCGGCGCGCGGCCCCGCCCGCGCCCGATCCGAGGCCCGATCCGTTGGAGGACGCGCTCGCCGCCTTCCGCGCCGGGGATTATGCGGCGGCGCTGGCGCTGTGGGAGCCGCTGGCCCGGGCCGGGAATGCGCGGGCGCAGGCCAATATCGGCGCCTGCTTCGCGGAAGGGCTGGGCGTGCCCCAGGACCCGCCGCTGGCGCTGAAGTGGCTGACGCTCTCGGCCGAGTCAGGGCATGCGCCGGGCCAGCGCAATCTGGCCGCGCTGTACCTGCGCGGCGGGCGCGGGGTGGAGACGGACTTCGCCAAGGCCGCCGATCTCTATCGCCGTGCCGCGGAAGCCGGGGACGGCTTGGCGCAGGACATGCTGAGCTGGATGCTGCTGGAGGGCGAGGTGATGCCCGCCGATCCCGTAGAGGCCCGGCTCTGGGCGGAGAGGGCGGCCGCGCAGGGCGTCGCCCCCTCCATGACGCGGGTGGGCATGTTGTACCACCACGCCATGGGCGTGGAGCGGGACGTGGCGGAGGCCGCGCGCTGGTGGTCCCGCGCTGCCGCGCTGGGCGATGCGGACGGGCAGGCCATGCTGGGCGCGGCGCACCACCTCGGCGCCGGCGTCCCGAAGGACGGCGTGTCCGCTCTGACCCTGCTGCTGCGCGCGGAGGCCGGGGGCAGCGCCCTGGCCCGTCCCTTCATGTCGGCCGCGCGCGCCGCCCTGGACCCGGACGGCATCGCCGAGGCCGGGCGCCGGGCAAGGGAGCCCCTGCCATGATCGTCGGCACCGCAGGCCATATCGACCACGGCAAGACCGCCCTCGTCCGCGCCCTGACGGGGGTGGAGACCGACCGGCTGAAGGAGGAGAAGGCCCGCGGCATCACCATCGAGCTCGGCTTCGCCTATGCGGGGGAGGGTGAGCACATCACCGGCTTCGTGGACGTGCCGGGGCATGAGCGCTTCGTGCACACCATGCTGGCGGGCGCCAGCGGGATCGACTTCGCCCTGCTGGTGGTGGCCGCCGATGACGGGGTGATGCCGCAGACGCGCGAGCACCTGGCCATCCTCGACCTGTTGGGCATCGCGCGGGGTGCGGTGGCGATGAGCAAGGCGGACCTGGCCGATGCGGCGCGGCGCGCGGAGGTGGAGGCGGAGATCCGCGAGCTGCTGGCGGACACAGCGTTGCGCGACGTGCCGATCGTCCCTGTCTCGACCGTGACGGGCGAGGGCGTCGTGGAGCTGAAGGCGCTGCTCTCGCAGGCCGAGGCGGAGACGCGCGCGCGGGACGCGGGCGGGCGCTTCCGCCTCTCGGTGGACCGCAGCTTCGTGCTGCCCGGCGCGGGCACGGTGGTGACGGGCACGGTGCTGTCCGGTGCCGTTTCGGTGGGCGATGCGGTGGTGATCAGCCCGCTCGGCCTCGCCGCGCGCGTGCGCTCCATCCACGCGCAGAACCGGCCCGCCGCGCGCGGGATGGCGGGGCAGCGATGCGCGCTGAACCTGGCGGGGGAGGGGGTCTCGAAGGACGCCGTCTCGCGCGGCGATACCGTGCTCGACGCCGCCCTGCACGCGCCCACGGACCGCATCGACGCCGAGTTCCGCGCGCTGGCGGGCGAGCCGAAGGCCATCGGCCAGTGGTTCCCCGCCCGCCTGCACCATGCGGGGGAGGAGGTGGGCGCGCGGCTGGTACCACTGGAAGGCCCGGTGGCACCGGGCGGGCGCGCGGCCGTGCAGCTGGTGCTGGACCGCCCGATCGCGGCGGCGGTGGGGGACCGCTTCATCCTGCGCGACGTCTCGGCCCAGCGCACAATCGGCGGCGGGCGCTTCCTCGACCTGCGGGCGCCCGCGCGCAAGCGCCGCACGCCGGAGCGGCTGGCGGTGTTGGAGGCCCTGCAGGCCCCCGTACAGGAGGCCCTCGCGCGGCTGCTGGAACTGCCGCCCTTCTTCGTCGAACTGGACGGCTTCGCGCGGGACCACGCGCTCGGGCCGGCGCAGGAGGCCGCGCTGGCCGAAGGGGCCGTGGTGCTGGAAGGGGGCGGGCGGCGCACCGCGCTCTCCGCCGGCGGGTGGGCGGGCTTCCGCGCCAGCCTGGAGGAGGAGGCGGGCCGCTACCACGAGGAGAACCCGGACATCCAGGGCATCGGGCGGGAGAGGCTGCGGATGCTCGCCCGCCCCCGCCTGCCGCAGCCCGCCTTCCTGGCCGCGCTGGATCGCCTGGCGGCGGAGGGCGCGGTGGTGCTGGAGGGCGCCTTCGTGCGCCTGCCCGGTCACGAGGTGCGGCTGAACCCGGCGGACGAGGCGCTGTACGAGGCCGCCGTGCCGCATCTCGGCGGCGAGGCCCGCTTCCGCCCGCCCCGCGTGCGCGACCTGGTGCCCGTGCTGGGCGCGACGGAGCCGGAGATCCGGCGGGTGATGCGGCTCTGCGCCCGGCTGGGCCGGGTGGACCAGCTGGCGCAGGACCACTTCTTCCTGCGCGCCACCACGGCGGAGATGGTGGAGATCGCGCGCGACGTGTCGGCCGCCGCGCCCGATGGCTGGATCACCGCCGCCGCCTTCCGGGACCGGATGGACAACGGCCGGAAGGTGGCGATCCAGATCCTCGACTTCCTGGACCGCCACGGCGTCACCTTGCGCCGGGGGGACCTGCGCCGCATAAATCCGCACCGCGCGGACCTGTTCCGCGTGTCCACCGATGCCGGAGGAGAATCGTCCCCGGTGGGGCGTCCGGACTTCAAATCCGGGTGGGGCAGCGAGACTGTCCCGGGTGGGTTCGACTCCCATTCTCTTCCGCCAATTCCCGGCCCCTCCGCGCCCCGGCCCGGCCCGAAGCCGGGGTAGGGGATCGCGCGCCCACCCGCCCGGGCTCCGCGTCGGCAATCCTATTCCGGCTGGAACTTCGCGAGCTGGAGGAGGGAGGTGGCCCGCTCCACGTCCCGCCGGATGAAGGCCGCGAACTCCTCGCCCGTCTCCGCCATGGGCTCGATGCCGAGGGTGCCGACGCGCGCGAAGACGTCGGGCTCCATCATGCCCGTCCGCAGCGCGTCGCCGACGCGCGCGACGACCTCGGCGGGCAGCCCGCGGGGTCCCCAGAGGCCCCACCAGGACTGGATGTCGAGGTTCGGCATCCCGCCCTCCGCCGCCGTGGGCACGTTCGGCGCGGCGTCGCTGCGGGCGGCGGAGGTGATGGCCAGGGCCTTGGCGAGCCCGTCGCGTGCGGGCGGCCAGGTCGCGAGGATCGGCTCGAAGACGAGCGAGACATTGCCCGCGACGACGTCCGTGATGGCGGGGGCCGTGCCACGATAGGGCACCTGCACCAGCTCCACCCCGGCCTGCCGGATGAACTCGATGGTGGCGAGGTGGCCCGCCGCGCCGAGGGAGGAGACGGCAACCGGCCAGTCCCGCGGGTTGGCCCGCACGGCGGCCAGGAGCTCGGCCAGCGTGTTCGGGGCCCGGTTGCGGTTCATCAGCAGCAGCAGCGGGCCGCGCCCGGTGCGGATGATCGGCTGCAGGTCCGCCACGGGGTCGTAGCCCGGGTTCCGCATCACCTGCCGGGCGAGCACCTGGATGGAGGCGGAGAAGCACAGGGTGTAGCCGTCGGGCGCCGCCTCGGCGACCGCGCGCCCGCCGATGGCGCCGTTGGCGCCGGGCCGGTTCTCCACCACGAAGGGCTGGCCGAGCTTCTCCGTCAGCTTGGCCGCGGTGACGCGCGCCATCGCGTCGGTCGAGCCGCCGGGCGTGAACGGGACAATCACCCGCACGGGGCGGTTGGGCCAGGTTCCCTGGGCAAGAGCCGGGATGGCCAGGACAGGGTTGGCCAGGGCGGGGGCGGCCAGGGCGGCGAGGAGGGAGCGGCGATTCATCATTCGATCGTATCAGTCCGCCGGCCCCGCACCAGCCTTGCCGCGGCGCCCCGGGCGACGGGGAGGCGGGCGCGGCCGCCTGCTACCCGAGGGGCGCGGCCGATGGCATGCTCGCGGCCTGGAAGGCCGGGCGCTGGCGGGAGGGGACGGATGGCGGACGGCCCGGACGAGCGTCTTCCCGATCCCCGACGCGCCCTTGCCTGGCTTCTCCCGCGCGGGCAGTGGCGGGAGCTCTGGTTCACCCACCGGCCGGCGCTGGGCCCGGTCCCCGACGAGCCGGTTCTCGCCGACCTCGAGGCCGCGATCGCCCTGGGCTGGGCGGAGGGCGGCGAGATGACGTTCGGCTTCAACGACGACAACCTGGCGGACGGGGCGCGGACGATGCGGGCCTACGGCATCACCCAGGCGGGGCTCCGCGCGAGGACGGCCGCCTACCCCGCTTCCCGGCTGGGTGAGGGCTGAACGGGGGAGACCCGCCGCGCCTGGAGGACTGGATCACGGGTGCGCTGCGCTTGCCGCCGCAGCGGGTTCCGCAGGCCTGGCGCGAACAGCGGGCACAGCCCCCACGGAGATCTGCGCGCGGGGGCAACGGGCCCGCCATCCCTACCGTCGCCGGCAGGGGGCGGCTACCTTCCGGCCATGCGCTCAGCCCGCCCCTCGATGCCGCCATGTCGCCTTTCCGCGGACCCGTGCGGCAGCCCCCCTACCCGGCCGTTCCGGGAGGGAGCCTGGGCCAGGGGGGCCCGCTCCTCCGATCTATGGCACGGGCTGCGCGGGAGCACGGGGGTGTCCTGCTCCCGGTCTTACTCCCGGTCTGGCCGGCCTTCCTGCCCGCCGCCGGGGTTCCCCGCATGACCGCGCCCGCCGAGACGGACTTCGACGACTGGATCATCGCCACGCACCGTGAGGCGGGCGACTTCACCGTGCTCTTCGTGCTGATGCGGATCACGGACACCACGGTGGAACCCCTGCGGTCGGCCTGGCTGCACGTGGTGGGCGACGAGACGCGCTGGCCGGAGATGGCCGGGCTCCTCTCCGGCGCGGGGGTGGCCTGGGACGCGGCCGTGTTCTTCCGCGCCGGACGGGAAGGGCTGGTGCCGGATGCGGAGGCCAGGGCGCGGCTGCAGTCGCTGACCCGCAAGCTGCACGAGGACCGTTCCCTGATCCGGGAGGGCGAGTTCTTCAACGCGGAAGGGTTGCGGCTCCGGCTCGAGGAGGCGAAGCCGCACTGATCCTCCAGGCAGGCCCTCTAGGCCGGGCGGGGCACGGCCTGCCGCGCTAGCAGCTTCCAGCCGCCGGCCTGCCTCTGGAAGACCAGCAGCACCCCGATCCGCACCGTGCCGGGCCGGCCGCCATCGGCCGTTTCGGCGGAGAGGATGTGGCGCACCAGGGCGACGTCGCCGGAGGTGGCGACGGTCTGCTCCGTCAGGGCGATGCTGCGGAACACGCTCCGCCCCTCCACGATGGCGGCGACGAACTGCTCCTTGTTCTCCACGCGGCCGGAGGAGTGGCCGTAGCTCAGGCCTTCGGCGGCGACGGCCTCCAGCCTGGCGCGGTCGGCGGAGAGCATGGCCTGGCGCAGCGCCTCCACGGCCTCGGCGACGCCGGCCGCATCGCTCGTCTGGGCTGCCGCCGGGGCCAGGGGCGCGGTGGCCAGCAGGGCGGCGCCGATCGCGGCGCCGAATCCGATCCTGCGGCGGGACTGGGACATGGGCGTATTCCTCCTGTGCTCTCCGGCACGGCCGAAGGCTAGGAGGAAGTCGCGCGCCCCGCTACCGCCCGGGCGTCAGCAGGCGGCGCGCGGGCGCAGCGGCGCGCCGATCGGGTCCAGCCCGCGGGCGGTCGGCGGCTGCCAGGTGGCGGAATCGCGCGAGGCGCCCGCGGGGTTGTTGCCGATGTAGGAACCGCCCGTGCCGCCGCTCCAGCCCGTGGAGCCGGCGCTGCCCGGGGCGGTGCCGTCGCGCGCCGCCGGGGCCGGGCCCGTGGCCTCCTCGGCCTTGCCGCCCGCGTTGCACTCCGCCCCGGCCGTGCTCTGGCTGGAGGGGGGCTGGCCCGGCCGGGTCGCAGCGTTCGCGGCCGCATTCGCGACCGAGTTGGGAGCCGCGTTCGGCGCGTTCTGGGCGCCGGCGGGGGCCGCCAGGGCCAGCCCGGCCAGCACCGCGATCATTCCTGCCCCGAACCGCATCATGCCGCTCCCGTCCTTCATGCCAGCAGCAACGCGCGAGGGCGCGTCAGGTCACCACCACGCGCGGTAGGCCGGCCTCGGCGGTGCCGATCCGGCGGGCCAGGGGATAGCCCGCGGCCCCGATGCGGGCCAGCACGGCATCGGCCGCCTCCGGCGCGCAGGCGACGAGAAGGCCGCCGGAGGTCTGGGGGTCGGTCAGCAGCGCGCGGCGCCAGTCAGGCAGTCCGTCCGGCAGCTCCACCTCGGCGCCGTAGCTGTCCCAGTTGCGGTGGGAGGCGCCGGTGACGTGCCCGGCCTGCGCCAGTTCCGAGGCGCGGGAGAGCAGGGGGACGGAATCCGCCCCGATCCGCAGCGCCACGCCCGATCCCCGCGCCATCTCCAGCCCGTGGCCGAGCACGCCGAAGCCCGTCACGTCCGTGATGCCGTGCACCGCCGGGTCTTCCGCCAGCTCCGCCCCCACGCGGTTCAGCAGGGTGGTGGAGGCGATCATCTCGTCGTAGGCGCCGTCGGGCAGCACGCCCTTCTTGATCGCGGCGGAGTAGATGCCGACGCCGATGCCCTTGGTGAGGATCAGCGCGTCCCCCGCCCGCGCGCCCGTGTTCCGGCGCACCTTGGAGGGGTGGATGATGCCGATGACGGCGAGGCCGTAGACGGGCTCCGGGCAGTCGATGGAGTGCCCGCCGGCGACGGGGATGCCCGCCTCCGCGCAGACGGAGGCGCCGCCCGCCAAAATTTCCCGCACCACGGCCGGGTCCAGCTTGTTCACGGGGATGCCGAGGATGGCCAGCGCCATCACCGGCTTGCCGCCCATGGCGTAGACGTCGGAGATGGCGTTGGTGGCGGCGATGCGGCCGAAATCCCGCGCGTCGTCCACCATCGGCATGAAGAAGTCCGTGGTGGCGACGATCGCGATCTCGTCGTTCACCTGCCACACCGCCGCGTCGTCGGAGCTTTCCGTCCCGACGAGGAGCTGACTGAACGGCGTGGCCATGGCCTGGCCGGACAAAAGGTTCTGCAGCACCGAGGGCGCGAGCTTGCAGCCGCAGCCGCCCCCGTGCGCGAGTTCCGTGAGGCGGATTTGCGGGGCGGCGTCCATGGCGTCCTCCAGTCCTGGCATGACGAAAGGGGTTCTACGCCGCCGGGCGGGTCTCCTCCAAATTCTCCGCCCGAGCCTTCTTCCCGCGCCGCTTCGAGAGGCGGTCCAGCAGCTCCGTCGCGGCCGCCAGTTGCCCGGCGGCATCCTTGCTCTCGCGCGGCAGCACGATCCGGTCTCCCCGGCGTTCCAGCGGCGCATCGGCCGCGGGCGGCTCGCCGCGGAAGGCGGCGGCGGCGGCGCTGGGGCCCACCTTCAGCTCCGCGATCCCCAGGCGGCGGCAGCGCAGGCGCAGCCCGGCCAGGGCGAGGAGGTTGGCCAGAGCCTCCGGCGGCGCGCCGAAGCGGTCCTCCACCTCTTCGGCGAAGTCGCCCAGGGCCACGGCGTCGCCGCGGCGGAGGATGGAGGCCAGCCGGGCGTGCAGCTCCACCCGCACCGCCTCCTCCTCCACGTGCTCGCGCGGGATGGCGGCGTGGACGCCGATTGAGAGCTGGGGCGTCCAGTCGTCCGCCACCGTCTCCCCGCGTGCCTCCCGGAGGGCGCGGTCCAGCAGGTGCTGGTAGAGATCCAGCCCGATGAGCTTCACGTGGCCCGCCTGCTCCTCGCCCAGCAGGTCGCCGGCGCCGCGCAGGTCCATGTCACGCGCGCTGATGGCGAAGCCAGCGCCCACGCGGTCATGTGCCTCCAGCGCCTTCAGCCGCTTGAGGGTGAGGGGAGAGGGCGGGTCGGCGGCATCGGTCATCAGCACGATGCTGCCCCGCACCCGCCCGCGTCCGACGCGGCCGCGCAACTGGTGAAGCTGGGCGATGCCGAAGCGGTCCGCGCGGTGGACCAGCATCGTGTTGGCGCGCGGCACGTCCAGCCCCGTCTCCACGATGTTGGTGGAGAGCAGCACGTCGCCGTCCCCCTCCGCGAAGCGCACCAGGGCGGTGTCCACCTCCTCCGCCGGCAGCTCGCCATGGGCCTCGATGATGGAGAGTTCGGGCAGCAGCTCCTCCACGCGCTTCCGCATCTCCGGCAGGTCCTCGATGCGGGAGAGCACGACGAAGCTCTGCCCGCCCCGCCGCTTCTCCCGCATTAGCGCCTGGCGCAGCACGGCGTCGTCCATCGGCACGTGCACGGTGTGGATGGGCTGGCGCCGGCCCGGGGGCGTTGCGATGACGGAGAGCTCCTGCAGCCCCACCAGCGCGGATTGCAGGGTGCGCGGGATGGGGGTGGCCGTCATGGAGAGCAGGTGCGTGCTCGCGCCCAGTTCCCGGGCGGCGGCCTTCTGCTTGGCGCCGAAGCGCTGCTCCTCGTCGATGACGAGAAGGCCGAGATCGGCGAACTCCACGCCCTTCGCCGTCAGCGCCTGCGTGCCGATCACGATATGGACGCTGCCGTCCTTCAGCGCGGCCTTCACCGCCTTCGCCTCGGCGGGCTTGGAAAGGCGGGAGAGCTGCTCGATGCGGATGGTCTTCCCGTTCACCTTCATGCCCGCGAAGCGGCGGCGGAAGGTGGTGAGGTGCTGGCGCACCAGCACGGTGGTGGGCGCCATCACCGCCACCTGCTTCCCGGCCAAGGCCGCCACGGCCGCGGCGCGCAGCGCCACCTCCGTCTTGCCGAAGCCGACATCGCCGCAGACCAGCCGGTCCATCGGATGGCCGGAGGCGAGGTCTGCCAGCACGGCGTCGATCCCCTCCTCCTGATCGGGCGTCAGCGCGTAGGGGAAGCGCGCGGCGAAGCGGGCATAGGCGCCGCCGCGCGGGCGCAGCGCGGGGGCTGTGCGGGCGGCGCGCTCCCGCGTCATCGCTTCCAGCGCGCGGGCCGTGGCGGCGACCTGCTCCTCCACCTGCGCCCGGCGCTTCGGCCAGGATTCGCCGCCGAGATGGTCCAGCGAGACGCCCTCCGCCTCCGCGCCGTAGCGCCAGAGGCGGTCCATCTCGTCCAGGGGCACGAGCTGCTTCGTGCCGCCGAAGTACTCCAGCACCAGCGTGTCCAGCGCGGCCCCGCCCGCCTCCACCGTCTCCACCCCGCGCAGGGCGCCCAGCCCGTGCTCCAGGTGGATCACGGCGTCGCCGGGCTGCAGGGCCGTGCCCATCAGGCCGAGCGCCGCCTGCCTCTCCGCCTCGCTCTTGCGGGCGGCGGCGGGGCGCACGTCGCCGGGGGCGACGACGGCGATGCCCTCCGCCTCGAAGCCGGCCTCCAGCATCCCGTCCAGCGTGCCGAAGCGGCCGGGCGGCGTGGCGCGCAGGGCGGCCCAATCGGGGAAGCGGTCCGGTTCCCAGCCCAGGCGATCGCGGACCAGGCGGGACAGGGCCCGGCCGCGGCGGCTCTCGCGCCCGGCCAGGGCCACGCGGCCGCCCCCGGCCACGCGCTCCTCCAGGAAGGAGAGGAAGGCCTCCTCCGGCTCCTCCCCCTCGACGAAGCGGGGCGTGCTGCCCTCCGGCTCCTCGGGGGGCGCCTCCAGTGCCATCAGCTCACGACCATCCATCGCCTCCGTCCAGGCGGCGTCGTCGAGGTAGAGGCGGGCGGGGTCGGAGGGGCTGCGCGCGCCCTCCTCCAGCGGCGCGAGGGTGATGCGGGCGCGGTGCGCGTCCGTCACCTCCTCCCAGCGCCCGGGACGCAGCTCCTCCACCTCGGGGTCGAGGGAGACGGGGGCGCCGGGCAGCAGGGCGAAGGGGGTAACGAGGTCGGGGACGATCTCCGCCAGGGCGTGCTCCAGCCCGGGCGCGTGCCGCTCCTCGGAGCCCTCGGGCCAGACCACCTCCGAGGCGGGCCCGAGGGTGACGGATTCAACCGTGTCATCCAGGCTGCGCTGCGTCAGCGGGTCGTAGTGGCGGATGGAGGCGATCCGCCCTTCCTCGTGCTCGACGCGGCAGGGAAGGGCCTCGCCACCGGGCGGATAGATGTCCAGCACGCTGCCGTGCAGCGCCGCCTCGCCGGGCTCGTCCACCCGCTCGTCCAGAACGTAGCCCAGGCGCTCCAGCGCGGCTTCCAGCGCGGGGATGTCCAGCGGCTCGCCCCGTCGCAGGATGAGCGCGTCGAGGCTTTCCGGCGTGGGGAGGCGCTGGGTGATCGCCTCGATGCCCGCGATCAGCAGCACGGGGCGGTCCCCCCGCTCCGCCATGGCGCGCAGCACCGCCATGCGCCCGCCCATGGACTGGCGGGAGGGCGAGGCGCGGTCATAGGGAAGGCAGTCCCAGCCCGGCAGGTGCAGCACGGCCAGGGCGGGCGCCAGCGCCGCGGCGGCGCGGGCCAGGCGGGCGGCGCGGGCCTCGCTGCGGGCCACGTGGATCATCGCGCCCGCGCCCTCGGCGCGCTCCACCAGCCCGGCGGCCAGAAGGCCCTCCGGTTCCGCCGCCAGCGCTGCCATGCGTGCTCCCCCTGGTCGTCCTTTAATGGGGAGCAGAACGCCGGAGGAGCACGAAGGGTATCAGGCCTAATCCCACACCCGGCGCGCATCGGCCGCCGCCCCGCGGCCCCAAGGGATTCCGTGGAACGAGCCAGGGAGGGGCGGCGAAAAACCGTGCCCCGGAGAGCCTTCCCCCCGAGGGGCGCTAATCCGAGCGGACGCCGTATTTCTGCGCCAGCTCTGCGAGCCGCACGCCCGTTTCCCGCAGATCGCGCTCGTACTCCTGCGCCGAGGCGATGCGGGGCACCAGGCCGAGGCTGCGCATGCGCTGCACTGTCCCGGGATCGCGCACGATGTCCTGCACCGCCGCGGTGAGTTGAGACCGCAAGCCGCCCGGCATCCCCTTCCAGCCGAAGGCGCCGGAAACGGGATCCAGCTGCAACTCCGGAAGCCCCGCCTCCTTCGCCGTCGGCACGTCCGGCCATGCGGGAGAGCGAACCGAAGGGGTCACCGCGAGGAGGCGCAGCTTACCTTCTTGTACCAGCGGGGCCAGGGTAATGAGGGGCTGGACAGCCAGGTCGACCCGCCCGGCCGCCGTGTCGAGGGCGGCCGCTCCCGTCGTGCGGTAGTTGATGAACACCGCGTCCAGTTTGTTGACCTGCAGGTAGGCGTTGGTCAGCAGGTTGGTGCCGCCCGGCGCCGAACACCAGGTGTAGGTGCCGGGCCGCGCCCGCATGCGCTCGAACACCTCGGGCAGCGTCGCCGCCGGGAAGTCCGGCCTCACGGCGTAGGCGAGGAAGTCTGTCGCCACCGGCGCAACCGTCACGAGGTCCGACCAGGGATCGTAAGGGAGGCGGGGGATGAGCACGGGCGTGGTCGTGACCGTGCCGGCATTGGTGAAGAACAGCGCCGTCCCCGGTGCCGCCTGAACAAAGGCCTGGGCTGCGATGCTCCCCTCCGCGCCCGGGCGCGTATCCACCGGGAAAGGTACCTGGTAGCGCCGTGACAGGCCCTCGCTCAGCAGCCGCACCATGACGTCGGTCGAGCCGCCCGGGCTGGCGGGCGTGATGAAGCGGATCGGTCCCGCGGGCCATGGGGACTGGGCGCCGGCCTGACGCGGCAGTAGCAGCGCCGGCGCTCCCAGAACAAGGCGCCGCGAGAGAACGCCCAGGCCAGTTCCGGTCTTCGACATCGCTGATCCGTTCTCCATCTGAGCGGCCCCAATCCGAACACGCCATCGCCGCGACAGGCCGCGCATAGCCCGGAACCGTGGGCGTGTGCCGCGGCCGCGTCCGGAGGCGGCACCGTCCTCCCGCTGCATCTGGCGTGCCGAGGGGCCGACCGAGTGAAATTCGCCGCGTTCTCCCCCGTTAGTCGAGGGAGACGAGCTCCGCCCCGTCCTCGACCAGCTCTCCAGGGGTGCAGAGGATTGCGGAGACGGTGCCCTCGGCGGGCGCGGTGATGCGCATCTGCACCTTCATCGCCTCCATCACCAGCAGCACCGCCCCGCGCGCGACGGCCTGGCCCTCGGAGACGAGCACCTCCAGCACGCGGCCGGGCATGGGGGCGAGGATGCGGCCGGCGGCGGGGCCTTCCCCGCCCGCGGGGGCCAGGGGGTCGATCACGCGCAGCGCGTGGGCGGCGCCGGGCAGGAAGAGCGTCAGCCGGTCCTCGATCCGCAGCACGCGGGCGGAGAGGGCGCGGCCGTCCACCCGCAGGGTGAGGCGGCCATCCTGGCCCCTGGTGGCTGAGACCTCCGCCGGGCCGTCCGGCAGGTCCAGGCGGAAGCCGTCCTCCCGCAGGTGGGCGCGAATGAGGTGGGTCGCCTCGCCGTCGCCGAGGGTGAAGTCCTGGTAGCCGTCGCCGTTCAGGCGCCAGGCGGTGGCGGCGCCCCAGGGCGAGTGGGGATCGGCCGCGTCGGCCGGCACGGCGGCGGCGCGGTCCAGCAGCAGGTGGGCGACGGCCGCGGCCAGCGCGGCGCGGGGGGCCGGGCCCGCGGGGGCGAGAAGGGTATCGGCGTGGCGGGCGATGAAGCCCGTGTCCAGCGCGCCCTCCCGGAAGTCCGGCTGGGCGAGGATGGCGCGCAGCAGGCCGAGATTGGTGGCCGGCCCCGCCAGTTCCGTCGCCGCCAGCGCGCGGGCGAGGCGGGCCACCGCCGCCGCCCGGTCCGGGCCGTGGGCGATGATCTTGGCGATCATGGGGTCGTAGTGGATCGTCACGGCATCGCCCTCGCGGATGCCGGTATCGATGCGGATGCCCTCGCCATCGGGGAAGCGCAGGTGATCCACCCGGCCGATGGAGGGCGCGAAGTCGCGCGCCGGGTCCTCGGCGTAGAGCCGCACCTCCATTGCGTGGCCGTGGATGCGCAGCTCCTCCTGGCGTAGCGGCAGGGGCTGGCCAGCGGCGACCCGCAGCTGCCACTCGACCAGATCCAGCCCGGTGATCGCCTCCGTCACGGGGTGTTCCACCTGCAGGCGGGTGTTCATCTCCATGAAGGCGAAGGTCTCGCCTTCGGCAATGAACTCCACCGTGCCCGCGCCGACATAGCCGATGGCGCGGGCGGCATCGCAGGCGGCGCGGCCCATGGCCTCGCGCCGGGCCGGATCCATGCCGGGGGCGGGGGCCTCCTCCACCACCTTCTGGTGGCGGCGCTGGATGGAGCAGTCGCGCTCGAACAGCGAGACGGTGTTGCCCCCGGTGTCCGCGAAGACCTGGATCTCGATGTGCCGGGGGCGGGTGAGGTAGCGCTCCAGCAGCACGTGGTCGTCGCCGAAGGCCGCGCGCGCCTCGCCCTTGGCCAGCGACAGCGCCTCCTCCAGCCCGGCGGCGGTCTCCACCACCTTCATCCCCTTGCCGCCGCCGCCCGCGCTGGCCTTGATGAGCAGCGGGTAGCCGATGCGGTCGGCCTCGGCCCGCAGCGTGGCCGGGGACTGGTCATCGCCGTGGTAGCCGGGCACCAGCGGCACGCCCGCGCGCTCCATCAGCGCCTTGGCGGCGGATTTGGAGCCCATGGCGCGGATGGCCGAGGGCGGCGGGCCGATGAAGGCGATGCCGGCCGCGGCGCAGGCCTCCGCGAACTCCGCGTTCTCCGAGAGGAAGCCGTAGCCGGGGTGGATCGCCTCTGCGCCCGTGGCGCGCGCGGCGTCGATGATGGCGTCGATCCGCAGGTAGCTCTCCCGCGCCGGGGCGGGGCCGATCAGGCGCGCCTCGTCGGCCATGGCGACGTGCAGGGCGCCCGCATCGGCCTCCGAGAAGACGGCGACGGTGCGGAGCCCGAGGCGCCGGGCGGTGCGGATGACGCGGCAGGCGATCTCGCCGCGGTTGGCGATGAGGATGGTGTCGAACATCATCGTCCCCTGGGCCATCACATCCGGAACAGGCCGAAGCCCGGCGCGCGGTCCGCCCAGCGCGGGACCGGGGCGTTCAGCGAGGCGGAGATGGCGAGCGCCAGCACCGTGCGCGTGTCCGCCGGGTCGATGATGCCGTCGTCCCAGAGGCGCGCGGTGGCGTAGTAGGGGTGGCCCTGCGTCTCGTACTGCTCCCGCAGCGGCGCCTTGAACCGCTCCTCCTCCTCGGCCGGCCAGGTGCCGCCTTTCGCCTCGATCCCGTCGCGCCGGATGGTGGAGAGGACGGAGGCCGCCTGCTCCCCGCCCATGACGGAGATGCGGGCGTTCGGCCACATGAAGAGGAAGCGCGGCGAGTAGGCGCGGCCGCACATGCCGTAGTTGCCCGCGCCGAAGCTGCCACCGATCACCACCGTGAACTTCGGCACGGTGGCGGTGGCGACCGCGGTGACGAGCTTGGCGCCGTCCTTGGCGATGCCGCCGCTCTCGTACTTGCGGCCGACCATGAAGCCCGTGATGTTCTGCAGGAAGACCAGCGGGATGCCGCGCTGGCAGCACAGCTCGATGAAGTGCGCGCCCTTCTGCGCGCTCTCCCCGAACAGCACGCCGTTGTTGGCGAGGATGCCCACGGGGTAGCCGTGGAGGCGCGCGAAGCCGGTGACGAGGGTGGGGCCGTAGAGCGGCTTGAACTCGTCGAACTCCGAGCCGTCCACCACCCGCGCGATCACCTCCCGCACGTCGTAGGGCTGGCGCAGGTCGGCGGGGATCAGGCCGTGGATGCCCTGCGGGTCGTGCAGGGGCGGGCGGGGCGGGGCGAGGTCGAGCGAGGCGGGCTTGCGGCTGTTCAGCCCGGCCACGATGCGGCGGGCGATGCCGAGCGCGTGCGCGTCGCTCTCCGCGATGTGGTCCGTCACGCCGGAGATGCGGGAATGGACCTCGGCGCCGCCGAGGTCCTCGGCGGAGACCACCTCGCCCGTCGCGGCCTTCACCAGGGGCGGGCCTGCGAGGAAGATGGTGCCCTGGTTGCGCACGATCACGCTCTGGTCCGACATGGCCGGCACGTAGGCGCCGCCCGCGGTGCAACTGCCCATCACCACCGCGATCTGCGGGATGCCCTTGGCGGACATGTTCGCCTGGTTGAAGAAGATGCGGCCGAAATGGTCGCGATCGGGGAAGACCTCGTCCTGGTTCGGCAGGTTGGCGCCGCCGGAATCCACCAGGTAGAGGCAGGGCAGGCGGTTCGCCTCCGCGATCTCCTGCGCGCGCAGGTGCTTCTTGACGGTGAGCGGGAAGTAGGTGCCGCCTTTCACGGTGGCGTCGTTCGCCACGATCATGCACTCGCGGCCCTCCACCCGGCCGATGCCGGTGATCAGCCCGGCCGAGGGCACCTCGCCGCCGTAGAGGCCGTGGCCGGCGAGCTGCCCGACCTCGAGGAAGGGCGAGGCGGGGTCGAGCAGCGCCCGCACCCGGTCCCGCGGCAGGAGCTTCCCGCGCGCGAGATGCTTCTCCCGCGCCGCAACGCCGCCGCCCTCGCGCACCCGCTCGGCCTGCGCGCGCAGGTCGTCCACCAGAGCGCGCATGCGCGCGGCGTTCTCCGCGAAATCGGCCGAGCGCGGGTCAACGACGGTTTGCAGCACCGGCATCAGGCAGCCCCCATCAGGCGATCCTGGCGCGCCGGGCGCTCTGGACGTTCATGCTTCCCCCTCCTGCCCGATCCGGCGCGGCGAGCGGCCCATCCCTGGGCCGGAGGCGGAGCGCGGGTCCGGCAACCATTCCCTTGCGGGAGTCTTGTTCCGCTGTGCTGCCCGAAGCGCGGGGACCGCGCAAGCGGCGGACGTTTCCATGCGTCACCTTGCCGGCGGAACGATCACAGGCTCGTGATTGGCGCCCTTGGGAAGCACTCCATCTACTCCAGGGAACGGGACGGGACGCTTTTTATGTCTATGACGGGTGCTGGGCGCAGGTTGGGCGTCGCAGTGGTGGGACTCGGCGGCGCCGTCGCGACCACGGCGGTGGCGGGGATCGAGGTGATCCGGCGCGGTGCGAACCGCCTGGAGGGTCTGCCACTGGCGGATGTGTCCGTTCCCGGTCTCGTCGACTACCGCGACATGACCTTCGGCGGCTGGGACCTGGACGGGTCTGATCTGGCCGCCGCCGCGAGCCATCACCGCGTGCTGAACGACGCGCAGATCGCCGAGACGGGCGAGGCGCTCTCCGCCATCAAGCCCTGGCCCGCGGTCGGCAGCGGTGCCTTCTGCCGCGGCGTGGACGGCGCGAACAAGCACGAGGCCGCCGGCCACCGCGCCGCCATCAAGGCGATCTCCGACGACCTGCGCCGGTTCCGCGAGCGGAGCGAGGCGGACGGCATCGTGATGATCAACCTCGCCTCAACCGAGCGCACGCCGGGCGACGACGAGGCGCTGAACTCGCTGGACGCCTTCGAGCGCGCGCTGGACAGCAACGACCCCTCCATCGGCCCGGCGATGCTTTACGCCTACGCGGCCATCGAGAGCGGCGTGCCGTACGGAAACTTTACGCCCTCCCTCGCGGCGGACGCGCCGGCGCTAAAGCAGTTCGCGAAGCAGCGCAATGTTCCCATCGCGGGCAAGGACGGCAAGACCGGCCAGACCATGATGAAGACGGTGCTGGCCCCCGCGCTGCGGTCGCGCGCGCTGCACGTGGATGGCTGGTTCAGCACGAACATCCTCGGTAACCGCGACGGCGAGGCGCTGCGCGATCCCGGCAGCCTGGCCTCCAAGCTGGACACCAAGGGAAACGTGCTGGACAGCATCCTCGGCTACCACGTCGAGGACCATGTGGTGGACATCCGCTACTACCGGCCGCGCGGCGACGACAAGGAGGCCTGGGACAACATCGATGTCTCCGGCTTCCTCGGCCACAAGATGCAGATCAAGGTGAACTTCCTCTGCAAGGACAGCGTGCTCGCGGCGCCGCTGGCGCTGGAGATCGCCCGCGTGCTGGACCTGGCGCAGCAGCGCGGCGACGGCGGCGTGCAGGAGCAGCTCTCGATCTTCTTCAAGGCGCCGATGGTCGCCAACGGCCACGCGCCGGAGCACGCCTTCCACGCGCAGGAGACGATGCTGATGGACTGGCTGGGGGCGCCGCAGGGCTTCAACCAGTGAATGACGGGATCGCGCCGGGGGCGGAAACGCCGCCGGCGCGGCTCCTCGGACCGTTCCGCGAACTCGGTGAGCTGAAGCGCATCCGCTCCGCCGCGCATGAGGGCTCGATCGCTGAGCGCCTCTTCGCCTCCGCCTGGGGTGCGCTGGTGGCGGAGCAGGAGGTGGGGGCCGTGATGCGGGCCACCACCGCGGCCGCGCTGGCGGCCACGCGGCTGGGCGACATCGACCGCGGCGTGCTCTCCGCGATCGGAGTGGAGGGCGCCGAGGCGCAGGCCATCATCGACCGCGCGGTGGACGAGGCGGCCGAGGAACTGCCGACGGCCGCCCTGGCCGGGCTGCGCGGCGCGCCGGTTCTCGCGGCCGGCACGGCGCCGCCCTTCGTGGCGAGGCTGGCCCGGCAGCCCCGCGCGGGCGTGACCTGCCCGGGCAAGCCGCGCCTGCTGCTGGAGCCGCCGGAGAACCACGCGGAGCACTGCCTCGTCACGGCCGTGTACGGCGTGATCCTCTCGCCCCACTACGGCGCGCGGGCAGAGGAGGTGTTCCTGGCCTCCCTGGCGCACCATCTGCACAACGCGCTGATCCCGGATTCCGGCTTCGCGGGAGAGGTCCTGCTGGGCGAGCACCTGGAGCCCGCCTTCGCGCGCGCGACGGACATTGCACTGGCGGAGCTGCCGCCCAGCCTCGCCGAGACGGTGCGAGAGGCCCGCGCCATCCTGCCCGACGCGGAGACGCCGGAAGGCCGCAGCTTCCACGCCGCCGACACGCTGGACCGCGTGCTGCAGATCGAGCAGCACCTGCGCGCGGGCAAGGCGACGATGCACTACGTGCTGCACGACATGGAGCTGGTCCATGCCGGGCCCGTGCGGGGCTTCCAGGACCGGCTGCTGGCTGGGGTCGGGCTCCTCGCGTGACGCCGGACACGGCCCATTCGCTGCGCGACGCGGCGGGCCGGCGCTGGCCGGTGATCGACGGCATCGCCTTTGCCCGCGCCTCCCGCCCCGAACTCGCCGAGGAGGCGCTGGCGCGGCTTGATGCGGGTGACCGGGACGGTGCGCTGGTACTGTTGCTGGCCGATCAGGACGATTGGTGGCGCGGGCCGACGGCGGACGAGGCCGCGCTACGCGCGCTGGTGCAGGACCGTTCGCGGCTGAGCCTGCGCGAGGCGATGGCGCATCTCGCCTGGGGGCCGGTGGGCGACTACTTCGCGCATCGCTGGAGCGACCCGACCTTCTTGGCCGGCCTCGCGCTGATGGAAGCGCACTGGACGGCCCCGCGCACGGCCTTCGAACTCGCCTGCGGCATCGGGCAGTACCTGCGCGCCCTGTCGCAGCGCGGTGTGGCGGCCGCCGGGGCGGACGTGGTCTTCGCCAAGCTCTGGGTGGCGCGCCACTGGGTGGCGCCGGAGGCGGAGCTGGTTTGCCTGGACGCCTCCGTCTCGCCCTGGCCGCTGGCAGACGAGCGCCGCTTCGACCTCGTGGCCTGCCACGACGCCTTCTACTTCCTGGAACCCAAGGGACCGATCCTGAAGCGGCTGCGGCGCCTGGCGGGCGATGGCTGGCTGGCGGTCGGGCACATCCACAATCGCGAGTGGCCGAACCTCTCCGCCGGTTCGGCGGTGACGGCGGAGGAACTCGCCGCGCTTTTCCCCGACGGGACCGTTTACGACGACGCGGAGCTGACGCGCGCCGCCGTGGAGCGCCGCGCACCGCACGCGGCCCCGCCGGGCGCGCTGACCGGCGTGGAAGCCTTCTCGGTCGTCGCCGGCCCCGGCCTGGCGCCGGTGCGCCCGATCAGCGGTGCCCTCGCCCTGCCGCCGGACGGGGCGGCGCTGCGCCGGAACCCTCTCTACCGCGGCGATGCCATCGCCTGGCCGTCCGAGCGCTACGAGCGCGAGTACGGGCCGCGCGCCACCTACCCCGCCCGCCCGACAGCACCGGAGAACGCGATCTCCGGTGCGACCACGGCCGAGTGGGCGATGCGGCGGGAACTGCTCGACCTGCCGGAGCGCTGGTGATGCCGGAGGCGCCGCTTCCCGCCCGAAGCATCGGCTGGGGCATCGTCGGCTACGGCTGGGTGGCGCGGGACTACGCCGCGCCCGCCATCCTCGCCGCCGGCCATGCGGTGCGCGCGGTCTGCGATCCCACCCCGGCCGCGCGGGATGCAGCGCGGACCGCGCATCCCGCCGCCGCCCTGCATGAAGGCCTGGCCACGATGCTGGCCGAACCGGAGGTGGAAGCGATCTACGTCGCCACGCCGAACCACCTGCACCGCGCGGCGGTAGAGGCCATCGCCGCCGCCGGCAAGGCAGTGCTGTGCGAGAAGCCGATGGCCGCGACGCTGGAGGACGCCGAGGCGATGGTCGCGGCGGTCGAGGGCGCGGGCATCCTCTACGGCACCGCCTTCGACCAGCGCCACCATCCCGCGCACGGGGCGGTTCGCGCGGCGTTGCGGGGCGGCCTGATTGGCACGCCCACCGCCATCCGCATCGCCTACGCCTGCTGGCTGGGCGCGGACTGGACGGTGACGGGGGAGGGCGACAACTGGCGCGCCGATCCCGCCCGCGCCGGGGGCGGAGCGCTGATGGATCTGGCGCCACACGGGCTGGACCTGGCGGAGTACCTGCTGGGCGAGCCGATCGAGACCATCGCGGCGCTGACCCAGCGCCGCGTGCAATCCTACGCGGTGGACGACGGCGCGCTGCTGATCGGCCGCACCTCGGGCGGCGTGCTGGTGCAGCTGCACGTCGCCTACAACTGCCCGGACGCGCTGCCGCGCCGCCGGCTGGAGGTGCTGGGCAGCGCGGGCCAGATCCTGGCGGAGAACACGATGGGCCAGGATGCCGGGGGACGCGTGACGCACACGGACGCGGCGGGGCGCAGCGCGCCGTTGGAGGTGCCGGAGGCGGATGCCTCGCCCTTCGCGCGCCAGATGGCCGCCTTCGGCCGCGCGCTCTCCACCGGCGACCGCGCGGAATTCAGCGCGGCGCGCGACCTGCACACGATGCGCCTGCTGCACCGGGCCTATGCAGAGGATCCGGCATGCCGCTGACACCCTGGGCCTGCGCCAATTGCGGTTTTTGGCAGAAGCACTTCGAGCCGCGCGGCTGCCCGGTCTGCGAGGACACGCGCAACGACCTGCCGCATGACGGCTGGCAGTTCCTGCGAGAGGAGGAGGTTGCGGCGCGCCTCACCGGCTCCTGGAAACGCCTGGACCGCGACATGGTGGCCTTCAACACCAGCCCGGGCTTCGGGCTGAACGGTACGGGCTGGCTGCTGCTGCACGAGGACGGGAACACCGCCTTCGAGGCCGCGCCCTACTACACCCCGGACATGCTGGAGGAGATCCGCCGCCTGGGCGGCATCCGCTATCTCGCGGCCAGCCACTGCCACGGCTACGGCGCGCTGTGGCAGTTGCAGGACGTGTTCCAGCCGGAGGTGATGGCCATCCAGAAGGACGACCTGCGGATGACCAAGGCCTTCCGCGTCACCTGGCCCTACGACGAGGCGCTGGAGCTGCGGCCGGGCCAGGTGCTGATGCATGTGGGCGGGCACTACGAGGGCCAAGCGGTGCTGCACGACGCGGCGCGCAACACGCTGTTCTGCGGCGACGCCTTCAAGGTGGATCAGGGCGCGGATGGCGAGAACCTCGCCGTCTCCACCCACAAGGCCTTCCACAAGGATATCCCGCTCTCCCCGGGCGAGGTGCGGAAGTACCGCGACGTGATCGGGGCGGTGGAGTTCGACACGGTCTGCACGCCCTTCGAGCACGCGCGCGGCATCACGCGCGAGATCGCGCTGGCCGTGCTGGACGACCAGCTGCGCGGGCCGCCCGGCGTGCGCCATATCCCAATGGAAGAACTCCGCCGGCGTGCGGGGGAGAGGACTGCATGAGCGACGAGCTGCGCCGGGTCGCGGACGCCTTCCGCGCGACCATGCCGAAAGGCGCGAACATCACGATCTTCCGCATCGACCACCTGGACCGCACCGGCATCCCCGTGGTGCAGGCCAACCTGATCCTGGACAACGAGCCGGCCACCACGGGCTACGGCT
This sequence comes from Pararoseomonas sp. SCSIO 73927, assembly GCF_037040815.1. Taxonomy (NCBI): domain Bacteria; kingdom Pseudomonadati; phylum Pseudomonadota; class Alphaproteobacteria; order Acetobacterales; family Acetobacteraceae; genus Pararoseomonas; species Pararoseomonas sp. SCSIO 73927. The sequence continues at coordinate 426,710 of NZ_CP146232.1, read as the reverse complement.
ACGGCTTCACCGAGGTGGAGGCGGAGGTCGGCGCGTTGGGCGAGCTCTGCGAGGAGGTGCACTGCGGCGCGGCGATCAAGGCGCTGCCGCGCGTGACCGGCAGCTACGCCGAGCTCTCCCGCACCCGCGCCGTGGCCGATCCGCTCACCCTCTGCCTGCCCGCCGGCTGCGACTACACGCCGGAGACGGAGCTGGCCTGGGTGGAGGCGCAGCGCTGGCCTTCGGGCGAGACGGTGCTGGTGCCGCGCGAGTGGGTGGCCGCCTACCCCTACCAGCTCGGCGAGGCGCCGCGGCTGATCACGCCCATCACCAACGGCCTGGGCGCGGGCTTCGACATGGAGCACGCCATCGCCCACGGCATCATGGAGGCGCTGCAGCGCGACGGGAACGTCGTCTCCTACCGCGCGCTGGACCAGGGCGCTGTGGTGGAGATGGACACGGTGCCGGACGCGCCGGTGCAGGGGCTGCTGGACCACCTGAAGTCGCTCGGTATCGACGTCATGGTGAAGCTGGCGGCCACCGATTTCGGCATGGCGAACCTCTACGTGGTGGGCGACGACCGCGGGCAGCCGGTCGCGCCCATCCAGATCACCTCCTGCGGCGAGGCGGTGAGCCCGGATCGCGAGCGGACGCTGCGCAAGGCATTGCTGGAGTTCTGCGGCTCCCGCGCCCGCAAGGCGGCCACCCACGGCCCCATCCCCCTGCTGCGCCAGGCCCTGCCCGCCGACTACGTGGAGCGGCAGATCGGCGTGGCGGTGTACGAGGAGGAGGAGAACCGCGCCCTGGAGGCGATGGTGGAGTGGATGGACAAGGACGCCTCCGTTCTGCGCGCGCGGTTGGCAAACAGCGTCCTTTCCGCCCGCAGCCACCGCCCCTTCTCCTCCCTGCCCACCGTGCCGGCCTCGGCGGTGGCGAACTCGAAGGACCGGCTGGCGCTGCTGACCGATCGCCTCGCGGCGGAGGGGCTGGAGGCGCTGGTCGTCGATCTCTCCCCGCCCGACCACGCGATCCGCGTGGCGAAGGTGATCGTGCCGGGGCTCGAGAGCGAGACGATGAGCTATCACCGCATCGGTTGGCGCGGCGTGCGCCGGCTGCGGGACCGGCAGGACCCGCTGGTCCTCGACGCGCCGCGCGAGGGCGCGAAGCGCGTGCTGCTGCGGCCTGAGGACGAGGCGCGCGCCGGTGGGCCCGCCTGGTTCAACGCGACCCTGGCGGATGAGATCGTCGGCACGCTCTACCCGTTGTATCGGGAGAGCGGGACCTTCTCCGCCCAGCTCGCCCTCGCGGCGCGGCGGGGAGAGGCGGTGCCGGCATGACGCTCCGCTTCGCCTACAACACCAATGGCGCAGCCAACCATCGCCTGGCGGATGCCATCGCGATCATCGCCGATGCCGGCTACGACGGCGTGGCGCTGACGCTGGACCACCACCACCTCGACCCGATGGAGGAGGGGTGGGAGCGGCGCGCGGAGGCGCTGGCGCGCGACCTCTCCGCCCGAAAGCTCGGCTGCGTGATCGAGACGGGGGCGCGCTACCTGCTGGACCCGCGCGCGAAGCATGAGCCGACGCTGCTGACGCCTTCGCAGGAGGGCCGGGACCGCCGCGTGGCCTTCCTGAACCGCGCGACCGATATCGGCGCCATCCTGGGGGCTGAGGCGGTCTCCTTCTGGGCCGGCGTGCCGCGCCCGGGCGTGGAGCGGGAGCAGGCGAAGGCTTGGCTGCGCGAGGGCGTGGCGCGGATGCTGGAGCACGCCCAATCCCGCGGCGTGACGGCGGCGCTGGAGCCGGAGCCGGGGATGTTGGTGGAGACGGTGGATGACTGGTCCGCCCTGGACCTTCCCGGCCTGACGCTGGCGCTGGACCTCGGCCACTTGCTGGTGACGGGGGAGCGCGATCCGGCGGCCGCCGTGCGGGAGTTCGCCCCGCATATCGGCACCGTGGCGATCGAGGACATGGCGCGCGGCGTCCATATCCACCTGCCCTTCGGGGAAGGCGACATGGACATCCCGGCCTGCCTGGATGCGCTGGATGGGATCGGGTTCCGGCGCCTCGTCTGCGTGGAGCTCTCCCGCGAGAGCCACCGGGCGGACACGATGATCCCGCAATCCCTGGGGTGGCTGCGGAACGCCCGTGGCGCGAGGGCCGCGTGAGGGTCCTCTTCCTCTCCCGCCGATTCTTTCCGGCGATATCGGGAATGAGCGTCTACGCCGTGAACCTGCTGCGCGAGCTCGTCGCGGCGGGGCACGACGTGACGATGGTCAGCCAGTACCGCGGCGATCCCGCGGGCACGAAGGTCTATGGCGGCGGCCCGCCGCCGGAGGTGCCGGGCGTGCGCGTGATCGGCCGCCGCTCCCTCGGCGAGGAGGCCTTCGCCGAACCCGGCGGCGCGGATTTCGAGCGCGACGTGGACGACATGGTTCAGACGATCCTGGCCGAGCACGCGCGAGAGCCCTTCGACGTGCTGCACGCGCAGTACGGCTATCCCAATGGCTGGTCCGTGCTGCTGGCGGCGCAGAAGATCGGCGTGCCCACCGTGGTCTCCATCCAAGGCGGCGACGGGCACTGGGTCGGCTCCTGCTGCGAAACGCACCGGCAGGCGATGCTGCGCGTGCTGAACCACGCCGACCGGCTGCTGATCGGCTGCGACAGCTTCGCGCAGGAGGTGGTGGAGCGCCTGGGCGTCTCGCGCGACCGCTTCACCATCGTGCCCGGCGCGGTGGAGGTGGAGCGCTTCCATCCCGCCCCGGGCTACGTGCCGGGGGTGGCCGCCGATCCCGTACGCCTGTTCTATCACGGCCGCGTGGATCGCCGGAAAGGCGCGCTCGACTTCCTGGACGCGCTGGCAATGCTGCGCGAGCAGGGCGTGCCCTTCGCCGCAACGATCAGCGGCATCGGCCCCGATCTCGACGCCTGCGTGGCGCGGGACGCGGAGCTGGGGCTGGGCACGCGCTTCTCCGGCTACGCCGATTACGATGCAGCCCCGGCGCTGTACCGGGAGGCGGACGTCTTCGTCTCTCCCACCTATGCCGAGGGCTTTTCCAACACCGTGCTGGAGGCGATGGCGAGCGGGCTCGCCAGCGTTTCCTGCGATGCGGTCGGCGTGCGGGACTGCCTGCGGCATGAGGAGAACGGCCTCCTCTCCCAGCCCGGCGACGTGCCGGCCCTGGCGGAGAACCTGCGGCGCATCATCACGGACGCGCCCCTCCGCGCGCGCCTGGCGGGGAATGCGCTGGAGGAGTGCCGCCGCACCTATTCCTGGGATGCCGTCGGCCGGCAGATCATGGGGATCTACGAGGAGGTGCGGGGCACCGCGCCCGACACCGCCTTCGATCCCGTCCTGCCAGTGGCCGAGTGCCGCTTCCGCGCGGCGCCGCACCTGCTCTGATGCCTCTCGCCCTCGCCCTCTCCCCGCACCTGGACGACGCGGCCTTCTCGGCCGGCGGCGTTCTGGCGCGGATGGCGGGGGAGGGGTGGGATGTGGTGGTGGCCACGATCTTCACTGCCACGGTGGCGAACCCGCAAGGCTTCGCCCTGGCCTGCCAAACCGACAAGGGCCTGCCGCCCGAGGCCGACTACATGGCGATCCGCCGGGCGGAGGACCTAGACGCTTGCGCCGCGCTCGGCGCCCGCGCCGTCCACCTGCCGCTCTCCGAGGCGCCGCACCGCGGCTATCACGCCGCCGCCGAGCTCTTCGCCGCCCCGCGCTCCGACGACATGGCGCATCTCCAGGCCCATGACGCCATCGCGCCCCTGCTGCGGGAGATGAGGCCGGACCTGATCCTCGCGCCCCAGGCGATCGGCGGGCATGTGGACCACGTGCTGACCGTGCGCGCGATCCAGCTGCTCGACCCGCGCGCGCCGATCCTGTGGTGGCGGGACTTTCCCTACATCACCCGCGCCGACACGCCGCGCCGTCCGTTCGAGGCGATGATGGCCGGCTTCCCCGAGACCGACCTGCCCACCGATCCCGCCGCCAAGCACGCGGCCTGCGCGGCCTACGCCACCCAGCTCGGCTACCAGTTCGGCGGCCCGGACGGGCTGGCCCGCGCCCTGGCCGCGACGGATGGCCGGGAGCGCGCGCGCCTCCAGGGTGAGGCGCCGGTGCTGGTGAGGGCCGCGTGATGGCTGCCGGGCGGCGCGGCCCCCATGCGGGCGCCCTCTCCAATCCTGTGGAACTCGCCGCGCGCCATGCCCTGCTGCGCGATGCCCCGCACACCGCCCCCATCCGCGCCCTGGCCGAGCGCATCCGCGAGGCCACCGGCCGCCCCGTGCCGGAGCCCGACCCGCTGGACGGCGGCGCGGAGGCGCGGCTTCTCCTCCTGCTCGAGACCCCCGGCCCGCGCCTCTCGCACGAGAACGCCATCGTCTCCCGCGACAAGTCCGGCGGTACCGGCGCGAACCTGCGCCGCTTCCTGGATGCCGCACGGATCGACCGGCAGGACATGCTGATCTGGAACGCCGTGCCCTGGATCATCCACGAGCCGGGCGCCCTGAACCGTGCCCCCCGCGCGGCGGAGCTGCGCGCCGGGCTGGAATGGGTGCCGCCGCTGCTGGAGACGATGCCGAGGCTGCGCGTCGCGGTCCTGGCCGGGCGCTTCGCGGCGGCCGCCGAGCCCGTGCTGCGCGCCGCCCGCCCGGACCTGCCCGTGCTGACCATGCCGCATCCCAGCCCCACCTATGTCTGCACCAGCCCCGCCGTGCCCGCGCGCATCGCGGAGACGCTGGAGGCCGCGGCGGCGCTGCTGGGCGGGGGGCGCGCATGACGGCCGTGCTCGTCACCGGCGGGGCCGGCTATATCGGCAGCCAGGCCGTCCTCGCGCTGCAGGATTCCGGCTACGCCCCGGTGGTGCTGGACGACCTCTCCACCGGGTTGCGGGACGCGGTGCCGCCCGGCGTGCCCCTGGTGGTGGGGAGCGTGGCGGATGCCGATCTCGTCGCCCGCACCCTGCGCGCGCACCGGGCGGAGGCGGTGATGCATTTCGCCGCCTCCCTGGTGGTGCCGGAGAGCGTGGCGCAGCCCCTGGCCTACTGGCGCAACAACCTCGCCGGCACGCTGGGCCTGCTGGAGGGCTGCGTGGAGGCCGGGGTGCGGCGCCTCGTCTTCTCCTCCACCGCCGCGGTGTACGGCATCCCCGACGCGCTGCCGGTGCAGGAGGACGCGCCCTGCCGCCCTATCAACCCCTACGGCGCGAGCAAGCTGGCGGCGGAGCGGCTGGTCGCGGACGCGGCGGCGGCGCACGGCATCGCCTACGTCGCGCTGCGCTACTTCAACGTGGCGGGGGCCGATCCCGCCGGGCGCACGGGCCGCCGCCGCCCCGGCGCCACGCACCTGATCGCGGTGGCCTGCGACGCGGCCCTGGGCCGGCGCGAGGCCGTGACGGTGTTCGGGAACGACTACGACACGCCCGATGGCACGGGGGTGCGGGACTACGTCCACGTCGCCGATCTCGCCACCGCGCATGTCGCGGCGCTGCGGTACCTGGTGGATGGCGGGGAGAGCCTGACGCTGAACTGCGGCTATGGCCGCGGCCACTCCGTGCTGGCCGTGCTGCGCGCGGTGGAGCGCGCGGCCGGGCGCCCCGTGCCGCACCGCATCGCCCCGCGCCGCCCCGGCGACCCGCCGGCCGTGGTCGCGGTGGCAGAGGGGGTGCGCCGGATCCTGGGCTGGCGCCCCCTGCACGACAGCCTGGACCGGATCGTCGCCGACGCCCTGGCCTGGGAAGGGCGCCCCGCCGCCCCGCGCCAGCGCGCGGCGCGCGCCCACGCGTGAGAATGGAGCCTTGAGCGCGCGGCACGAGGCCGCCCGGCACGCCGCCCGGCGACGGCGCCGCATGGTCTTCGCCGGCCTCGCGGTCGGCATCGCCGCGGTCCTGCTCTCGCTCGGGATCGGCGTGCTGGCCCCGGGTGGATGGTCGGTGTGGGAGGTGCTGCTCCTCGCCTGCCTCGTCGCGAACCTGCCCTGGATCGCCCTGGCCGCGGCTACCGGCACGGTCGGCCTGATCGTCCGGCTGGGCGGCGGGGCGGCACCGGAGCCCGAGGGGCCGGTCACGCTTCGCACCGTCATCGCCGTCTGCGTGCGCGACGAGGCGATGGAGGAGGTCCTGCCGCCCCTCACGCGGCTGATGGACGGGCTGGCGCCATGGGGTGACCGCTTTGCCCTCGCATTCCTCTCCGACACCACGGACCCTGCCCATGCCGCGGCGGAGGAGGCGGCGGTGGCGTCCTTCGCCGCCGGCCGGCCGGAGGGCGCCGTGCTCTACCGCCGCCGTGCGGAGAACACGGGCTACAAGGCCGGCAACGTGATGGACTTCCTGGACCACCACGCCGAGGGCTTCGACCTGATGGTGCTGCTGGACGCGGATTCCGAGATGTCGCCGGATTCCGTCCTGCGCCTGGTGCGCGCGATGCAGGCGGAGCCGCGGCTGGGCCTGCTGCAATCCCCCATCGCCGGCCGCCCGGCCGCCGCCCCCTTCGGCCGTCTGTTCAACGCCGGCCACCGCGCGGGCGGGCAGACCTGGACGCTCGGCCAGGGCTGGTGGCAGGGCGACGAGGGGCCGTTCTGGGGCCACAACGCCGCCATCCGCATCCGGCCCTTCCGCACCCATTGCCGCCTCGGGCCGCTGCCGGACGGGTCCCACATCCTCTCCCACGATCATGTGGAGGCGGCGCGGCTGCACGCGGCGGGCTGGGGCGTGCGCGTGCTGCCGGACATCAGGGACGGGGCAGGAGGATCGCTGGAATCCGCCCCGCCGCACCTCCTCGCCTTCCTCGTGCGGGACCAGCGCTGGGCGGCGGGGAACCTGCAGTACCGGCACCTGCTGCGGGACCGCTCGCTGAGCCGGGTGGGGCGGTTCCAGATGTTCCAGGCGATCCTGCACTACCTCCTCGCCCCGCTCTGGTTCGCCATGCTGCCGCTCGCCGCGCTGAACGCGGCCTTCGACGCGGGGGGGACGCCGCGCGGGCCGCTGGTGGCGCTGCTCCTCCTCGGCTACGCGGCGCTGCACACGCCGCGGCTGGCCGGGCACGTCGCGGCGCTGCTGCGCGCGGCGCCCGGGGGGCGCCTGGCCTATCTCCGCCTCGCGGTGTCGGAGAGCCTCTTCCTCCTGCTCTTCGACCCGATCATCGCCTTCCACAACACGGCCGTCGTCCTCTCCCACGCCCTCGGCCTCTCGCGGGCGGGCTGGCCGGCACAGAGCCGGGCGGAGCGGCGCATTCCCTGGCGGGAAGCCGCCGCCTTCCTCTGGCCGCACACCCTGACGGGGCTGGTGATCCTCGGGCTGCTGCTCGCATCGGGTTCCCCCTTCGCCGTGCTGGTCGGGCTTCCCGTCGTGGCCGGGCTGGTGCTGTCCATTCCCTTCTGCGTGCTGACTGCCAGGCCGGATGAGGGCTGAAGCAGGCCCCGGTTCGCCGACCGGTTCGCCGACCGGGCCGCTGATCGCCGCGCCGGGCTGGCGCTACGCCCTCATCGCCGCGCTCTACGCGCATCAGGGGCTGGTGGCGGGCTTCGCGCTGACGGCGGTGCCCAACCACTTCGCCTCCCTGGGTGCCACCACCGGGGAGATCGGCGCCCATGTCGCCACGGTCGGGCTGCCCTGGATCCTGCAGCCCCTCTGGGGGCCGGTGGTGGACCGCTATGGCGGCTCTGCCATGGGCCGGCGGCGCTTCTGGGTGCTGGCAGCGCTCACCGCCTCGCTCCTGGCGCTGTCGCGGCTGCTGCTGGTGGAGGAGGCAGGGGCGGCGGCGCTGCCCGCCATCAGCGCCGTCTTCCTGCTGCAGGGCGCCCTCGCCGCGCTGAACGACACGGCGACGGACGGCATGATCATCGACAACGTGCCGCCGGAAAGGCTGGGCACGGCCAATGCCGTGACCCGCACGGGGTTCGTGACCGGCGGGGCCGCCGGGGCGGCGCTCTTCGCCTGGATGCTGCCCGCGCACGGGCTGCACGCCTCGGCCCTCGTGCTGCTCGGCTTCGGCGGGCTGGTGCTCGCCCTCCAGTTCCTCGTGAGGGAGGGCGCGGGCGATGCACGGCTCTCCCTGCGCCGCGATCCCGCGCGGGCGGCGGCGGGGGAGGGGTTCGGAACCCTTTTGCGCCGCCTCCTCGCCAGCCTGCGGGGCGGCGCCACGCCGCTGCTGCTGGCCTTCTGCTTCGCCACCGACTTCGCCGCCGCGATCTTCCGCCTGCCGCTGGGCGTGGAGCTGATCCAGGCCCGGGGATGGGAGGCGGAGGCGCTCTCGCGCTTCCAGGCCGGGATGGGACTCGTCACCGGCACGGTCGGGGCGCTGGCCATCGGCTGGTGGACGGACCGGGCAGGGCCGAAGCGGGCGCTGGCGGCGCTGCTCGGCCTCTGCGGCGGCGCCCATCTCCTCGCGGGCGCGCTGCTGCTGGTACCGGAGCCGCGCTGGGCGGCCCTGGCCGGGCCGCTCGCCCTCGGCCTCTCCACCGTGCTGCCGGCCCTGCTCTTCGTCGCCCTCGCCCCCGCCGTGATGCGGGCCAGCCTCGGCCCTGCCGCCGCCACGCGCTTCGCCCTGTTCATGGCGGCGCTGAACATGGGGGATGTGGCGGGATCGGCGGTCGCGGGGGATGCCGTGGCCTGGATCGGCCTGCCGCCGGTCGGCCTGGCCGCCGGGTCGCTCTTCGTCCTCCTCGCCCTCTTCTCGGCCACCGGCGGGCTGCGGCGCCTTGGGGTGAGCTGAACCTTTCGCGCCCCCGCCCGATGGCCCCCTCCGAATCGTATTCCTGTTTTGTTCTTGTTTGGCTTAAGCTCCTCTTCATGAGCCACCTTCACGACACCACCGCCCCGTCCCTCGACATGGACGTGCTGGCCGCGCGCTCGGCCGGCCAGCGCTACCATGCCCTGGTGGAACGCGGGGTTTCCAAGGTGCAGGCCTGGGACGAGGCCGTCGCCGTCTTCGTGGGCCACCACCCGCACTGGCCGTCGCCGATGGCCGAGCGGGAGGCGGCACGGACCGTCGGCGCCCTGATCCTCAACCGGCTGGCCTGCGACCGGGCGGTGCCCGCGCTGCCGGCCGGCAGGATCCCGCTCGACCTGCTCATCGACCTGAACACGCCCGAGACGCCGGAGAGCATGCGGGCCGCGGGGCGGGCCGCCGGGCGCAGCATGGGGATGCCCAAGGGACTGACTACGGGCCTTTCCGGTGGCCAGGGCAGGGGCGGCACCGCCCTGTTCCAGCGGACGGGGATGACGGTCTGGCCCGCCCGCCCGGCCCGCCTTCCCCTGCGGCTCCGTCGCGGCGCCGTCGAGCGCGCGCACCCGGTCGCGCCGGCCTTCTCCGGCCCATTGCAGGCCGGGCAGTAGGCTGGGCTTGGCCCCTATCCCCCGTGCCTTCTTCGCCCGCCCTGCCGCCGAGGTGGCGCGGGACCTGATCGGCGTCACGCTGCTGGTGGATGGCGCCGGCGGGCCCGTTGTCGAGACGGAGGCCTACGACCACGAGGACCCGGCATCGCACAGCTATGCCGGGAGGACGGCGCGCAACGCCGCGATGTTCGAGCCGCCCGGCCACGCCTACGTCTACCGGTCCTACGGCCTGCACTGGTGCCTCAACCTCGTCTGCGGCACGGAGCCGCGCGGCAGCGCGGTCCTCATCCGGGCGTTGGAGCCGGCCGCCGGCATCGAGGCGATGGAACGGCGGCGGGGCATGGCGGCGCCGCGGCTGCTGTGCAGCGGCCCGGGCCGCCTGTGCCAGGCCCTCGGCGTGACGGGCGCCCTGGACGGCCTTCCGCTGGACGCCCCGCCCTTCTCGGTCCTCGCCCGGGGCGAGAGTGTCCCCGTCGTGAGCGGCCCGCGCATCGGGATCACGCGGGGCGTGGAGACGCCGTGGCGCTTCGGCCTGCGCGGCTCCGCCTTCCTCAGCCGGCGCTTTCCCGGTTCCCCGTAACGGGGGATGGCGCTGACCCGGTCCTGGCAGGTCCCGGCCGATCCTGTGCCGCATCCCGTCCGAGGGGGCCGGCTCCGGCGGGAGCAGCCCCGCGCGGTCGGTTGACGGGCCGGGGCGGCAGGGGCGTCTAGATCGGGCTGCGTACGCGCATCAGGCCCTGGTGCGGCGCCACCAGGCGCGGGATGCCGGCGCTCGACATGATCCAGGGGCGGCCGTCATTTCCGAAGGGGCTTGCATCCCGGAGGCGCTGCACGATCGCGTCCAGGTCGACGGAGAAGAACTTGGACCGGGTGGCGGAGAAGCCGATATCCACCCCGAAGGAGAGCCCGGGGATGTCCATCACCACGATCGCCTTCTCCTTCATGCTGCTGAGGTTCTTGTAGCTCTCGTAGACGGAGCCTCCGAGGTTAATCAGGTCGGAAGCCTTCCCGCCGGCCTCGACCGCGATCTTGATCAGCTTCCCCAGCCCCTTCGTGTTGGCGACCGCGAAGTTGAAGGCCGCCTCGTCGGTCGGGCCGGAGACGTGGCCGTGCATCGCCCCGACATTCGGGAAGCCGGTGGCGAGGATGCCGACGAGCCCGCAGCTGATGGCGCCGGATGTGGGAACCGCTGCGAGCGCGCCCGACAGGCCTTCCAGGACCTTCACCACCCCGCTGCCGGCGCCGTTGGCCTTCGCCCAGGCGATCACCTGCGGCAGGCTCAGCGGCAGCGCCCCGCTGCGCTGGGTAACCCCGAACAACCCGCCCGAGGCCATGACGGAGCCGAGGTCCGCAGCGGTGCCGAGGCGCCGCATCAGGCCGATGACGAAGTCGGCGCCGTGCGGGACGTGGACGCCGAAATGCGCCATCACGTTGCTGACCACCGGCATCAGGATCGGGTCCACGAGGGAGATCTTCACCCCGCCGGAGTAGAAAAGTGGCGGGTCGAAGCGGATGTCCATCCAGTCCTTCTGCGTCGGCAGCACGCCCGGGGGCGGGACCTGCCCACCGTCCGGCCCGGGGGTGGGGGTAGGGGCGGGCGGCCCGGCGAGGAGCCGGGCGTCCATGGCCCGCAGCGTCTTCTGCCCGACCTTTCCGTCCCACTCCTCCGAGGTGGTCGGGAAGGCCTTCACCTGGAAGGAGGTGACGGCGTTGACGGTGTGCTGACCGTACCAGCCGAGGCCGGAGGCGGGTTGCACCCAGTCCCCGCCAAGATCCTCGCCGAGCGCCTTCAGTGCCTCCTGCACGAGCTTCACCGCGCCGGTGTCGTTGGTGGAGCGCCCCATGGCGAGGCTCGGCCGCGCCTTCATCTCGATCTGCCGCAGGACGGCATTGCCGCCCAGCCCTGCCGATTGAAGGGCCATGCCTCGCTCTCCCGCTGGACGATGGAGGCTAGGGCCGGAATGTTGCGGTGCCAAAAGCACATTCCCGTGCCGCGTCCCCGGCAGGGTGGCCTCAGCGGGGCAGGGCGTGGCGCATCGCGGCGCGAAGGCGCTCGGCGGCGCCCTGGGCCATCCCGAGGTCGCGTGCCGGGTCGAAGAAGCGCGGGTCGGGCGTGAAGATGAGGTAGGCCATCGCCTCGTTCGCCATCAGCCACTCCAGCGAGGTGTCGTAGCCCTCCGCGCCCAGGAAGCGGCGGAAGGCGTCGCGCTCGGCCTCGGTAAGGGTCTCGCGCCAGACGCGGGTCACCCGGGCGGCGAAGGCGGGATCGGTGAAGAACAGCCCGTGCCCGGCCTCGTGCTCCAGCACCGCGCGGCGGGCCGAGGCATCGAGGCCGCCGCCCTCGGCGGGCAGGGTGATGACCGCCCGCGGCACGTCCCGCGCCCCCGCGCCGAGGGCGGGCATCCGCGCCTCCAGCCACCGCTCCTCCGGGTTCAGCGCGATGCCGGTGGCCCGGGCGACGGAGAAGAAGCGCTCCATGTCGGCCAGCGCGTAGTCGTGGCCGTAGTAGTAAGTCTCCGGGGTCTGGCCCTCCGCCGCGATCGCGGCGGCGAGGGCCGCGTCGTCCAGCACGCGGTCGCGCGGGGCGCGGGCCTTCTCCACGAAGGCGGCGATGCGGTTCATCATGCGCCCTTGGCGCCCCAGGTTGGGGAAGGCGATGAGGAAGACGGCCGGCAGGTCCGCCAGGCGCACGATGGTGGTCTCGGCGGGCTGCCAGCGGAGCAGCGCCTCGCGCTCCATGGCCGGGAAGGCCGGCGCAAGGCCGGGCGGCGGCGCGGGGGCGTGGAGCGCCTCCGGTGCCTGGGTGCTTGGCGCCACTGGCGCCTGGGTGCTTGGCGCCCCTGGCGCCTGAAGGCTTGGCGCCCCTGGCGCCTGGGCACTGGGCGTCCCTGGTGCGGGGGCGGGGGCCGGGAAGGATCCGGCCACCGGTGCCGCAGGCCGCTCCGCCCAGCGCGCGCCGACCCAGCCGAGGCCGGCCATGCCAATCGCCAGCGCGGCGATGCCGGGCGCCAGCCATCCCGGCCGCCGCCGGGCTGGCAGGGCCGCCGCCGCGCCCGGGGGCGGGCTCATGCGGATGGTGTCGTCGTCCCGGCTCTCCGGCACGGCGAAGGGCCCGGCGCCCCCGGCCGGCCGCTCAGCTGCCGATGTTCAGCACCTGGACGCGCCGGTTGCGCTGCTCCGCCCGGTTGTCCCCGGTGCTGACGAGGGGCTGGCTCTCGCCCAGGCCCGCCGCCTCCAGCCTTGTGGCCGGCACGTTGTAGCGCTGGGTCAGGAAGTCCCGCACCGCCTCCGCCCGGCGCTGGGAGAGAACCCGGTTCGGCTCGTCCGGACCGACCGTGTCCGTGTGCCCCTCGATCCGGAAGCGGTAGGGCGCCAGCTCCGGCGAGGAGAGCGCCTGGCCGAGCGGCGCCAACGCCCGCTCGGCGGCCGGGGTGAGGGTGGCGGAGTTCGTCGGGAACTGCACGGTGATGGACACGGCGGGGGTCCCGGCCGGGGCCGTCGTGGCGGCCGGGGCCTCGGCGGGGCGGAGCGGGGGGCGCGCGACCGTCGCGGCGGGCGGGCGCGGCGGCGAGCCCGCCTGGGCGGGGGCGGATGGCGGGGCGGACGGCGTGGCGGGGGCCGTCGGCTCGGCGCCGGGCGCCCGGAGGCCGCGATCCCCGCCGGTTCCCGGGCGAAGCCGCTCGATCATCTGCATGGCGGACTGCGCCGCGGCGGGCACCGGGCCGGCCGCGCCGATCAGGGCGGCGCCGAGCGACAGGATGAGGCGGTGGGAAGGCAACATGCGTCTCTCCTCGATCGGCCGGGCCGGGGGTCGGGAGCCTACACCGGATGCCAGACCGTTCCGCAACGGTTTGTCCCTTCCGCGCCCGGGGCGCAACGTCCCGGAACCGGGGCAACCGGCGCCAGCGCCGCAACCGGATGCCCAGGGCTGGCCTCCGGGGGCTGGCTCCTTGGGGCTGGCTGCTCAGAGACGGTCGCCCAGGCGCGGCTCATCAGGGTGCCGTATCCACGGGAACGGGGATCAGGGCGATGCGGCGCCCGGTCGCGCGGGCGATCTGCACCGCCGCGGCGAAGCCGCGCGCGTAGGCGGCCTGGTCCTCGACGGCCGGGGCTCCCGGCGCGAAGAGCCGATCCTCCGACGCGACGACGAAGAGCAGGTCGGTGCCGTAGGGCTCGTCGATCCTCCAGCCCGGGAAGCCCGGGCGCGGATCGCCGATCCGTATCCGGGCGCCCGGGGCGACGGCCGCGCCCGGCTCCACCCGCAGGACCGCTCCGTCCGAGGTCGCGTAGGCGACGTGGAGGTTCGTGGCCCAGCCGGGCAGGGTGACGGCGAAGCGCAGCAGCTCGCCCTTCCGGAGCGGCCGCGCGCCGTCCAGCGCCACCTCCGGCCCCTCGCCGGGCGCGGCGAGGGCGGGGCGCAGGGCGCTGAGGAGAGGGCAGTAGGGAGCGTCGAAGGTGCCGAGATCCAGCCGCGCGGCGCCGGAGGGAAGGTTCCGGCGGGCGATCTCCTGCCGCACGGCCTCGGCCTCCGCGCGGGGCAGCACGCCGCCCAGGCGGAAGCCGTTCTCCTCGACACGCGCGGAGAGCAGGCCGCAGGGGGCCGCCGCCACGGCTGCCGCCGAGACGGCCCTCCAGTCCGGACGCGGGGCCGGAACTAGGGAGGCCTGGGCGGTGGGCGGCGCGGCCTGCTGTGCCGGAGGGGCTTCGGGGCCGGGCTGAACCCCCGGCTGGACTTGGGCCGGGCGCGCCGGCTCCGGCGCCGGCGTCGTGGGAGTGGGCCGTGCCGGGGGCAGTTCGGGAGCGGACTGGACCGAGGAGGGGCCAGGGGGCTGGGTCTGCGTCTGGGCCGGCGGCGCGGGCGGAACCGGGGGCGTGCTGGGCTGCGCTGCCGGCGGCGATGCTGCGGGCGGTGCTGGGGCGGGCTGCTGCGCCGCCGGGGCCTGCGGCGTCCCTACGGGCTCGCCGGAAGGGGCGGCTGCCGGCGGAACCTGCCCTGGTAGGGTGGGCGCCGCCCCCGCCTGCGGCTGGGAGGGGGGCGGGGTGACGGGAGGTGCCTGGACGGCGGGCGGCTGGGCCGGAGGCGTCGGGGCTGATGGCGCGGGCGCCTGGCCCGCCGGCGGGGCCGCGGCCGTCACCGCGGGCGGAGGAGGCGATTCGCCCCGTGGGACCAGCAGGAAGGCCCCGGCACCGAGGGCGGCCAGCGCGCCCAGGCCGGCGACCGGCAGAACCCAGCCCGGCCGCCCGCCCCGGGCCGGGGCCGGCGGCGCGGAGGACGCGATGACGCGGGGCGGCGCGACCACGCGGGTGGCGTCCTCAGGCTCCTCCATGGCGGCCGGGGCGGCGGGGGCGGTGGCCGCGAGTTCGAGCGCGGTGGCGAAGGTGCGCGCGTCCGGCCAGCGGTCCTCCGCCCGCTTCGCGAGCGCCCGCATCACCACCGCGTCCATCGCCTGGGTCACGGAGGCGAGGGCGGAGGGAAGCGGCGGCTCGGTGTTCAGCACCTTGTGCATCACCGCCGAGGAGTTGCCGGAGAAGGGCTTCTCCCCCGTCAGCAGCTGGTAGAGCATTACCCCGGCCGCCCAGATGTCGGCGCGGGCGTCCAGCGCCTCCCCCCGCAGCTGCTCCGGCGCCATGTAGCTCAGCGTGCCCATCAGCGTGCCCACCTGCGTCATCGAGGAGTTCTCGATGCGTGCGATGCCGAAATCGGCGAGCTTGGCGTCGCCCTCCTCCGTCAGCATCACGTTGGCCGGCTTGATGTCGCGGTGGATCACCCCGCGGCCGTGCGCGTAGGCGAGGGCGGTCAGCACCTGGCCCATGATGCGCGCGGTCTCGCGCACCGGCAGGCGCTCCTCCCGGTCGATCAGGGCCTTCAGCGTGCCGCCCCGGACCATCTCCATGACGATCCAGGCCGTGCCCTCGTCCTCGCCGTAGTCGTAGACGCCGACGATGCCGGGGTGGGAGAGGCGGCCGGCGGCCTGGGCCTCGCGCTTGAAGCGGGCGGCGGCCTCCACGGCCTCCGCGTCGTCCGGCGCGGGCTTGCGGACAATCTTGATGGCCACGCGCCGCTCGATTGCCCGGTCGAACCCGTCCAGCACCACGCCCATGGCGCCGGCACCGAGCGTGCCGCGCAGCTCGTACTTCCCGTCGCCGGTCCAATCGCCGAAGCCAGGCGGCAAGGCCTGTGACACCGGGCGCCTCTCCCCCTGTCGTTCCGCCATGCTACAGGGCCGGGCGCGGGCCGCACCACCCACCCCCCGTGGGATTCATGCCCCGCGTCCCACCCCGCGCCTCAGGGCGGCGCGAAGAGGGAGGCGGGGTCGCCCGCCAGGACGAGGCTCCCCCGGTGCTCCAGCCGAATGGCCGGGTCGCACCACACCGTGCCGCCCAGGGCGCGCCAGCGGGCGCAGAACAGGTAGTCCTCGCTCAGGTAGCGGCCGGGGGAGGCTTCGGTGCCGGGCTCGATCGCCGTGTCGAACAGGGCGTGCGCGACGCCCTCCTCCGTCATGTGGCGCGTCTCCGGCAGGGCATCGGCCATGCGGGCCAGCACCTCGCGCCGGATGAGCAGGAAGCCGGTGCCGATCGTCGCCACCTCCACCGCGCCGGTCGCGGGTTCGTTCCGCACCGTGCCTTCCGGGCCGGGCGCGAAGCCGGCCGCCCACTCCTCCCGATCCAGGCGCTTGCTGCGGTAGAGGCCGCCGATCACCTCCCGCCCGTGCCCGAGCAGGCGCAGCACGGCGTCCGCCCCGAAGCCGATATCGGCGTCGATGAAAAGCAGGTGGGAGGCGGTGGAGCGGAGGAAGCGGGCGACGAGGGCGTTCCGCGCGCGGGGGATCAGGCTCTCGTTCTCCACCGTGGCACAGGCGAAGGGCAGGCCGAGGAGGAGCAGGGCGCGCTGCGTGTCCAGCAGCCCGCGCAGCGTGCCGGTCGTCAGCATCGCGCCGTAGCAGGGCAGGGCCACCATCAGCCCGGTGCAGCGGATCTCCGAGCGGAACACCGGTGCCCCGGGCAGCACCCAGGGCGGGGCCGGGCGGTGCTCCAGGAACAGGGGTGCCGGTCCCTCCTCCGGCATCCTCTCCGACATGCCGCCGGGCGCGCCCTAGCCCGCCGTGCCGGGCGCGGCGGCTGAGCGCAGCGGGGCGGCAGGCGGCGTGCCCGTTCCAGCCCCTGGCCCCGGCCCGATGAGCGCGAAGGGTGCCCAGAGGCCGGGATGCGAGCCGCCGGGCGTGCGCATGAGGTCAACCTGCGCCTTGCGCAGCGCCTCGGCCGGCCCGGCGCCCCCGCGAATGTTCTGCAGGGTGAAGGCGGCCACGCGCGCCGCGGCCGCGTCGTTGACGTACCAGTGCGTCACCATCAGCCCGCGCGCGCCGGAGTAGAAGAAGGCGCGGGCGAGGGTGGACAGGCTCTCCCCCGCCGCCGCCCCGCCGCCGGAGTTGCAGGCGGAGAGCACGACGAGGTCCGCGTCCAGGTCGAGGTCCAGCACAACGCCGGAGGTGAGCAGCGCCTGGGTGGCGTCCGGCCCGTTCGGCGCGGCGGAGGCGACGATGGCCGGCTCCGTCAGGCAGGCGAGGTCGGAGGGCAGCACGCCGTGGGTGGCGAAGTGCAGCACGCGGTAGTCGCGCAGCCGCACCCCGCGCACGGCGGCCGCCGTGAACTCGCCGCCCAGGCGCCGGTCGCGGGCGGAGGCGCCCGAGACCTCGGCGGCGGCGGCGAGCTCCAGCGCTGTGGCGGGGAGGCGGGCGAGGGAGGCGAGGCCGCGCCCGCATTCCGGCGCGGCGGGGAAAGAGCGCGCGGCGAAGGAGACCGGCACCGGCCGCGGGTCGCCGAAGCCGAACCAGGGGCGGGGCGCGCCCGAGCGCCCGGCGCGGCGGAGCGAGACGAGGCTGGCCGGCGCCGGCACGTGGGAGACGGGCATCCTCTCCAGCAGGAAGGCCGCGCCCGCCTCCGAATCCGCGCGGGGCGGTGGGGCGGTGACGAGGAGGCCGTAGGGGATGGAGAGCAGCGAACCCTCCGGCGCTGCGACGAGGGCGGTCGCGCGCTCCAGCACCGGCGCCGCGCCGCCGAGGACAGCGGCGTAGAGGGCGTGGGCATCCCCCGCCGCGAAAGGCTTGTTCCCGTTGCCCGCCTCCACGCTCGCCCGGATGCGGGCGACGAGGGCGTTCACCGTCCGGGTCTCCGCCCCCACCCGCGTCGCGGTGATGGTCCCGTCCGCCAGCACGAAGGTCCAGCCCCGGCGCGTCTCGGGCAGGGTGGTCGCCACCAGGGCCTCGCCGGGGGCGAGCGCCGCGAGGACCTCCCGCGCGGAGGCGACGGACTGGACGAGCTGGGCGTAGCCCGGCGCCGCGGCCTGGGCGGCGCCGTCGGCCTCGGCCGCCGCCGCTTCGGCCTCCTCGATCCGGGTGTTCAGCGCGGCGAGGTCGGTGCGGCCGGCCTCCACCGCGGCGTCGCGCTCGCGGTAGCTCACCGTCAGGGCGCGGTCCGCGGCCTCGCGCCGGCGCAGCGCCTCGGCCACGGCGGGGTTGCGGGCGCCGGCTGTCAGCCGGGCGGCGGCGGTGGCGATCTGGGTGGCGGTGACGCCGCCCTGCGCGACCTGCGCGGCCTCGAAGGCCTCGCCCAGCGCCTCCTGCGTGCCGGGGGCGGCCAGGGCGTCGATGCAGGGGGCGATGCGCTCGCTCGTCGTTCCCTCCCGCAGGGTGCGCAGGATCAGGACGGCCTCGCGGCAGAAGCCGGCGGCGGCGCCCGTGGAGCTGCCTCGGGAGTCTGCGCCGGTGGCGTTGGCGGCGCGCAGCAGCAGCGTGTCCGCCAGCGGGCGGGAACGGGGCACGCCGCGCGCGAAGCGCCGGGAGGCGCGGCCGAAGCTGGCATCCGCCCCCGCGCTGTCGCCGCCCGCCGCCTCCACCGCCCCGCCGGTGCGGGCCAGGCGGGCCTGGATCACGTCCTCCCCCACCGGCCGGCCCGCGGCGGCGGCGAGGCGGTTGGCGTCCTCCGAGGCGCGCTCGGCCTCCGCGTTGCGGCCGGCGGCGCGCAGCACGGAGGCGGCGTTGCGCCGCGTCTCCACCATGCCGATGACGGCCCGCGCCGCCACGGGATCGACGACGAGGGAGGAGGCGGCCCCCAAACCGGCGTTGGACAGGGCACCGGACCGCGCCTCCGCCGGCGCGGCGCGCGCATAGGCGTCGTAGCCCTGCGACAGCAGCGCCAGGGCGGATTCCGCGCGGCCGCGATTGGCCTCGTGCAGCCCGCGGTAATGGGCGAGCAGCGCGCCGGCCAGCGGGTCCGAGGCGCGGGCGGCGAGGGGGGCGGCGCGGGTGAGCAGCGCCTCTGCCTCCGGGAAGCGGCCCTGGTTGGAGAGCTGGACGGCGAGCAGCACCATCGGCTGGAAGCGGTCCGGCGAGTCCGGGCCCAGCGCGCGCTCCTGCAGGGACAGGGCGGCGCGGTAGGCGGTCTCGGCCGCCACGAAGCGCTCGGCCTGGTTGGCGTCGCGGCCGACGGACATCAGCCCCTCGTAGCGGCCGATGTCGCTGCTGGAGAAGGCCTCCCTCGCCAGCCGGGCGGCCACGGCGTCCAGCGCGGTGGAGGAGGAGGGCGCGGCATCGGCCCCGACCCGGCCGCTGAGAACGCCGAGCGCCCGCTCCGCCGCCACGTAGCCGGGCAGCACGCCCTCCGCCACCCAGGACCGGCCACCGGAGGAGGCGGCGAGCACGAAGCCCGGCCAGCCACCCGCGCGGCGGCGGCAGTCCGCCAGGGCCGCGGGCACGTCGCCGAGGACGGTGGTGCCGCGCGGCGCGGCGCAGTCCAGCCGCCCGGCGATGCCGGCGCGGGCCGCCTCGGCCGCTTGGAGCGGCGGGGCGGCGGGCACCTCGCGCAGCCGGGCGCTGGGGCTGCTCCACTCGCCGCACCAGACGTCCGCGCCGCCGCCCGAGGGGACCATCCTGCACTCCTCCCCCGCTGCGTTGCGGCCGAGTGAGACGGCGGCAGCGCCGGCCGGGGAGGCGGCGACATAGGCCGAAGGCGGCGGCGCGGTGCAGGCTCCGAGGGCCAGGGCAGGGGCCAGCAGCGCCGGCAGGAGGGCGCCGAGAGGCGGGCGGACGGGGGCGGGCCGCATGGTCAGTAATCCTCGCGCCGGATGTTGGGGGGCGCGAGGCTGCCCTCCTCGGAGGGGTCTCGGCCGATGCGGACCGTAATGTTCGGCACCGGCGGCCGCAGGCGCGTGAGCGCCGGCAGGTTCTCCAGCGGATCGACGCCGCGGAGCACCTGCAGCGGGCTGTCCACCAGGGTCGAGCCGACCGGGAGCTCCGTGACCGGGCCGGCGGGCGGCGGGCTCGGCGGGGGTGTCTCGCCGCCATCCGGAGGCGGGGGAGGCGGAGGCGGAGGAGGGGGAGGAGGGGGCGGTGGTGGAGGAGGCGGTGGCGGCGGAGGGGGCGGTGGCGGAGGCGGCGGCGACGCGCAGGCCGCGGCGCCGATGGCGCAGCCGTTGAAGAGGAAGTCGTTCGCCGCCGGCAGCGGTTCCTCCAGCAGGGTGCCGCCCGCCGTGGCGCGCCGGCCGGAGGCCGCGGCGGCCCCGCCCGCGATGCCGGCGATCGTGCCCGTCAGGCTAGCCCTGGCACCGCCCGCGACGGTGAGCCCGCCCGCGTCGATCGCCCCTTCCGTGGTGCCGCCCGCGCCGAGGAGGAGGCTGACGGCGGCGCCGCGCGCGTCCAGCCCGCCGAAGGTGATGCGCGGTCCGGCGAGGCTGAGGGTCGGCGCGTCGGCCCGGCCCGCCAGGCTCGCCAGCGTGCCGGCCGTGACGCGGATCTCGCCCGCGGCCTGGAGCAGCCCGGCGAGGGCGAAGCTGTTCGCCTCGATGGAGAGGTCGCCGGTGCGGGCAATGGCGGAGTTGCCGTTCACCCTGATGGTGCCTGAGGGGCTGAAAAGGCGCGTGCTGGCGCCGGAGACGGTGCCGTTCACCGTGAGGTCGCCGGCCTGCGCGATCTCCAGCGCGCCGCCGGCCCGGACGAGGTTGCCGGCAGGAACCGTCAGCAGCGCGCCCGAATTGGCGAGCCGCAGGTCGCCGCCGGTCTCCGAGGCGGTGAGCACGGTGACGGTGTTCGCCCCGAGCAAGGTGGCCGCGCCGGATGTCTGGAGGGAGAGGCTGCCGCCGCCGATGCGGCCGGCGCCGCTCTCGGTGATCGCGCCGCCCGCTGTGAGGCGGATCGCGGGCGACTGCACGGCGCCGGTGATGGCGAGGCCGCCGCCCGTGCCGAGGGTGAGGGCCGTGCCGGCGCTGAAATCGCCAAGGACGGGCAGGGCGTTGCCAGCACTGGCGAGGGTCGCCGTGCCGCCCGCGCTTCCCGAAAGGTTGGCCGCCGAGAGGGTGGTACCGGCATCCTGCGCGATGTCGCCGAGGCTCCTCAGGATCAGCGCGTTGGAGGCGGCGAGGCTTCCGGCGAAGCGGATGTTCGTCGCGGTCGTCACGGGATCGCCGCGCAGGCTCGCGGCGCCGAGGCGGAGCGTGTCCGCCGTGATGCGCGAGATGCTGGTGGGATTCAGGGTCAGAACGCCGGCCTGCGCCGCCGTGCCCCCGAGGACGAAGTCCCGGGCATCCCGCGGCGCGGCCTCCACCAGCGGCGCGGTCACGGTGCCGCCGGGGATGGGCACGGACCCCGTGGTGGTAGGCGCCGGGACGGCGAGGCCGTTGGCGAGGAAGCTGATGGATTCTGTCGCCGACAGGTCGCTCCGCACGGTGACCGTGCCGCCGGTGCGCAGGCCGATCCGCGCTGCCGTGACGTCGCCGGTGGTGACGAGGTCCGTGCTGCCATTGTCCAGCAGGAGGCTGCCGGCGACGCTGCTGGCGCCGAGGTTCGCCAGCACGTTGGGTGTCGCGCTGCCGTCGAGGAGCGCATCGCCCCCGGAGGTGACGAGAAGGGTGCCCGCGCTGATCCGCCCGCCCGTCTGCCCGATCCCGCCGGTGCCCGCGCCGAGCCGGACCGCGCTCGACGCCGCCGTGCCGCTCAGCGTGCCGGCCAGGCTCAGGGAGGACGCGCTCGCGGTGTCGGTCGTGCCGGATTCCGGATCGTAGCCGGCGAGGACCGAGATGGCGTTGGCCAGGGTCACGGAACTGCCCTGCTCCAGCACGACGTTGCCGCCGGCGCGCAGCGCCACGCTGCCGGCCGGAGAGCCGGAACTGCTGGCGACCGCGCCGCTGGCCATGGTGAGGTTGCCGGTCGTCGTCACCTGGACCGTGCCGGAGGGGGAAATCAGCGAGCCCGCGATGAGCGTGTTGCCGGTCCCGTTGATCTCAATCCCGCCCCCGGCCTGGATGAGGCCGCCGGCCGGCACGGTGAGCAGAGGGGCCGTGTTGTTCAAGATCAGGCCGCCGAGGATGTCGGAGGAGCCCAGGGCGGCCACTCGGTTATCCCCGCGCAGGTCGGCCGATCCCTCCCCCGCGAAGAGGCGGAGGGTGCCGGCGGTGATCCGGCCCGGTCCCGTCTCAGTGATTCCGCCGCCGAGCGAGCGGAGGAAGACCTCGCCCGTGGCGGAGAGGGTGCCGTCGATCGTCGTGTCGCCGGAGGAGGTCAGGCCGATGCTGCCCGCGGTGACCGTGCCGGAGGTGGTGAGCTGATCGCTCGTGCTGAGGAGAAGGGCGCCGGCCACGCTGCTCGTCCCGAGGCCGGCGACCTGGTTCGACGAGCCCGCGGCGTTGATCCGCGCATCGCCGCCGGAGGTGACGGAGAGGCTCTCCGTGATCACCTGCCCGCCGCCCTGCACGATGCCGTTGGTGCCCGCGCCGAGCAACAGAGCACCTTCCAGGGCGGGGTTCCCGAGCGTGCCGTTCAGCGTCAGGGAGGTCGCGCTCGCCACGTTCGTGGTGCCGGTCCCGAAATCGTAGCCCGCGAGAACGGTGATGGTCGCCACCGAGCTGCCGGCGGTCACGCTGCTATCCGCCTGCAGGTCAATATTGCCACCCGCGAGCAGCCGCACGCCGGAGTCGGCGGCGACCGTGCCTGCGACCTCCATCCCTCCCGTCGCCGTCAGCCCGACGGGATCGAAGCCGTCGATCCGGCCCTCCACCCGCAGGTTGCCAGTCTGGTTGATCTCGGCGCCGCCGCCCGCGAAGACCTGCGCGCCCGTGGGCACGGTGAGCAGGGAACTGGTGTTGTTCAGCCGCAGCGTGCCGTCGACATCCGAGGTGAGGAGCGAGGTGACGGCGTTGGCGCCGCGAAGGTCCACCGAGCCGGTGGCCTGGAGGGCGAGGCTGCCGCCGATGATGTAGTTCGCGGCGCCCTGGGTCATGTTGACCGCCGTCAGCGCGACCTCGGGCGACTGGAGGAAGCCGATGGCGAGGTCGCCCGAGGTTCTCAGCGCGAAGCCGGTGCGGGCCAGGTTGCCGAACAGCACGGGGATGCTGTTGCCCGGGTTCGTCAGGGTCAGCCGCCCGTCGACGAGGCTGGCGAGGGATCCGATGGTCAGGTTCGCCGCCGCTTCCTGGGTCACGTTGCCGGTGCCGCTCAGGGACAGCCCGCCGGGGAAGCTGAAGGCGGTGTCGAAGCGGATGTCCTGGGCCGTGGTGGTGGAGGCCCCGTCGAACGTGGCCTGGCCGATGCCCAGGAGGCTGGCGGAGAGGCTCGCCAGCAGGTCAGGGGAGAGGGAGAGCGGCTCCGGCCCCGCGGCGGTGCCGACGGCGACGCTCGAGGCGATGCGCGGCGCGATCTCGATCAGCGGCGCGGCGATGCTCGCCGGGGTGCCGGAGTAGGCCTGCAGGCTCAGCCCGTCCACCTGGAAGGAGATGCGGTCCGTCGCGGAGAGGGAGGCGCTCGGGTACATCGACACGTTGCCGGCCCGGATCTCCACGAAGCTGCCGCCCGCCAGGAGCCGGTCCGTCGCGGCGCCGATCACGAGGTCCGAGGCCCCGTTGTCGAGACTGAGGCTGCCGGCCAGCTCCACCAGCGCGGCCGCCTGGTTCGGCGTTCCGGCGGCGGCGCCGTTCAGCGCGGCGGTCCCGCCGGTGCGCACGCTGAGCCCGCCGGCGACGAGGCGCCCGCCGGTCTGGGTGATGCCGCCCGTGCCGGCGCCGAGCCCGACCACGCCGGGCTGCGACGCGTTGCCGAGGGTGCCCGCCAGG
Source organism: Pararoseomonas sp. SCSIO 73927 (assembly GCF_037040815.1). NCBI lineage: Bacteria > Pseudomonadati > Pseudomonadota > Alphaproteobacteria > Acetobacterales > Acetobacteraceae > Pararoseomonas > Pararoseomonas sp. SCSIO 73927. The sequence continues at coordinate 403,299 of NZ_CP146232.1, read as the reverse complement.
GTGATCGAGCTGGCGCCGGTGAGGTCGCTCGTGGCCGACTCCGGGTCGTAGCCCGCAAGGACGAGGACCTGGCCGGACCCGAAGCCGTTCGACTGCACGAGGCTGCCGGCGGCGAGCCGCACGCTCCCGCCCGCTCTCAGCGCGACGCCCTGCTGCCCCGTGACGGAGCCGGTGACGTCGATGTCGCCATCGGCGCTGAGGATGGAGGCGGCGTTGGTGGTGGAGACCGGGCCGACCACCCGGAGGCTGCCCGTGGTGCGGAGGTTGACCGAGAAGCCGGAGGCTTCGGCCAGGGTCCCGATCCGGTTGGTGGCGCCGAGGATATTCACGCTGCCGGCGGCGACGGCCCGGAGGGTCGGCGCGGCGATGGAGCCCGAGACCTGGGTGATGGACCCGTTGTACTCCCGCAGCGAGAGGGTGCCGCCGGCCGTCACGTCGCCCGCGATGTCGAGACTGCTCCCGAAGCGGCTCCCGCTGAACAGGGAGAGGTTGCCGGCGACGGAGGAGGGGCCGAGTTCGCTGATCTGAAGGTTGGGCTCGCCGGCACTTGCGCTCTCCAGCAGCGCGTCGCCGCCCGAGCGGAGGGTGAGGGCGATCGCGCGCAGGCTGCCGCCGGTCTGGCGGATGCCGTCCGTTCCTGCGGCTAAGTCCGCGTCCGCCTCGATCTCCCCGTCCCTTCCCGGTCGGCCGCTTCCCATGAAGCCGGAGAGGGTGATCCCGCTCGTCGCCGCGGTGTTGGTGGCGCCCGCCGCGAAGTCGTAGGCGGCGTAGAGGTTGATCCCCGGCGTGACGACGGAGGTGTTGCTGCTCACCGTGATGCTGCCCGCCGCCCGGAGGAGCAGCCCCGGGCCGGTGGACTGGATGGAGCCATTGACCACCGCGTCGCCCGCCACGTCGAGCCGGAGCTCGCTGCCCGTGGCGAAGAGATCGCCCTGGATGGTGAGCGCGCGGTCGTTGCGGAGCACGATCCCGCCGTTCCGCGCGTTCAGCAGGCCGAGGTTGGTGAGGCTGTTGTCGCCCTCCATCACGAACTCGCGGAAGGCGCCGAGCCGCGCGCTCTCGGCCGACTCGGCCAGCGTCCCGCCCACGAAGCGGCCGGCCCCGGCCTGCCGCACCACTCCTACCGGCGCGCCGCTGCTGAAGCTTGGCACGCTCAGGGTGATGGCGTTGCCTGCCGGGACCTGGACGAGGCTGTTCACGAGGATCGTCGGCGCGCCGAGCGTCAGGGAGCCGCCGCGGAGGATGAGCGGCTCGCTCACCGTCAGGGTCTGGGACGGATCGACGGCCGGGTTCACCACCAGCAGGGAGAGGCCCCCGGCCGGCTTGTCCACCGCCGCGCCCACGGTCAGGCTGTTCGTCGCCTCGAGCCGGAGGAGGCCGGCCACGCCGTTCACGGCGCCCGCGGTGATGAAGGCGTCGCCGGTGGGCGGCTCGGCCGCGGAGAGGACGCCGTCCGCGTAGGTGGCCGGGCTGACATTGGCCCTGGGGTCGCCGTTCGCGACGATGGTGAGGTTCGTGGGGTCGATCAGGAAAGTGCCGGCAGTTCCGCCCAGCCCGGCGTTGACGTTCACCGTGCCGGCGAGGTCGAGCCCGCGGCGGCCGGAGACCTCCACGAAGCCGCCATCGCCGCCCGCCGGCCCGCCGCGCGCCGAGATCTCGCCGCCATGCGCGGTGTAGTCGGCGGAGTTCACGATCACCGTGCCGCCGTCGCCGCGCCCCGTCGCGTCCGCCCGCACCGTCGCGCCCGCGGCCACGCCGGTTCGCCGGGACAGCCGCGTGGCGGCGCTGCCGCGCCCGTTCGTGCCCACCTGCACCGTGCCGCCGCTCGCGCGGCCGGAGGCGTCCACCCGCGCGCCGGGCGCGACCCAAGTTCGGTCGCCCGCCACCTGCACCGTGCCGCCCCGGGTGTTCTCCGCGGTGCCCGTCGCGGTCACCGCGCCCTCGATCCGCACCGCCCCGCCCGTACCGGCGATCACCACGCGGCCGGCGCGGCCCGTGGCGGCGTCGGTATCGGCCGAGATCGTGCCGCCCGCGCGGACGAGGTCCTGCACGATCCCGTCCACCGCCTGGGCGGTGAGGACGACGGTGCCGCCGGTGGCGGTGATGGTGCCGGTGTTGCTCACCAGCGCCTGCCCGTTCGCGGGGCGCTGGCGCACGGGAGAGGTGACCTCCAGCGACATCAGCCCGTCGCCGTGCAGGTCCACCGTGGCGGTCTCGGCGCCGCCGAGCGCGACCCGCCCCATGCGGGCGGTGATCGCGCCGCGGTTCGCCACCTGCGGCGCGACGAGGGCGGCGAGCCCAGCCTCCCGCACGGTGATGCTGCCGTTGTTCTCGATGCGCGCGTCCGGCCGGCCGGGCCCATCGAAGTTCAGCCGCCCGCCGCGCATCAGCGCCTGGTTGGTGATGTTGGCGGTGGAGACGACGAGGCCGGCCGCGTCCACCTGCGCGCCCTGGTGGAACACCACGCCGGACTGGTTGACGATCGCCACCTGCCCGTTCGCCGTGATGCGCCCCGCGATCTGCGAGGGATCGGGCCCGGTGACGCGGTTGAGCGTGAGGGAGGAGGAGGAGGGCTGCCGGAACTGGACCGTGTGGTCCCGCCCGATGTCGAAGGAGCGCCAGTCCACCGCCGCGCGGTCCGTGGACTGCACGATGCTGGTGCGCGCCGCGTCCTGCGCGATGGTCGCGCCCCCCGCCACCACCTGCCCGCCCTGCGGCCTGGCGTTCGGGGCCTGGGCCAGCGCCGCGACGGGAAGGACGAGCGCCGTGCCGCAGAGCAGCGCCGTGCGGAAGGCCGATGATCCGTTCATGCGCCCGTTCCCCTTACCCTGCCCGTCAGAACCGGGCGAGGAAGCGCCAGAACAGCGCGTCCTCCTTCTGCGCCGGCACGGACGAACCGCCAGGGCGGCGCGTCAGCCGGTGCACGCCCTCGATCCCCGCCTCGAACCGCTCATTGATCACGGTCCGCAGGCCGATGCCCACGGATTCGAGCCGGCGGTCCGGATCGGAGGAGAGGTTCTCGAAGGTCCTGCCATAGTCGTAAAAAGCGTAGGCGGTAGGGCCGAAGCGCAGCGCCTGGCCGAACAGCTCCGTCTCCAGGGCCGTCGAGACCTGCAACTCGGCCGAGACGGCGATGGCGCGGTCGCCCGTCACCTCGCCCGTGTAGAAGCCGCGGCCGAGCCGGTTGCCGCCAAGGTAGAACTTCTCGGAGGGCGGGAGCACGTCGTTCGTCCACTGGCCGGCCACGGTGCCGAGGAAGGAGACCGTGGCCTGCGTGCCGATCGGGAAGAGGGCCTGGGTGCGCGTGAGCTCGGCGCCGATCTTCGTGAAGTCGGCCCGCGCCCCGGCGCGCGAGGCGTCCGGCCCCTCGCCGGACCGCGCGCCGAGCCCGTCGATGCCCTGGGAGAGGCGGAGCGCGAAGAAGTTGCTCGCCGGCCGGGTGTCACCGGCCAGCAGGTCGAAGACCGCCCAGTCCCCGCCGAGGCGGGCCACGCGCAGCGAATCCCGGCTGAAGCGGGTTCTGCGCCCGTTCGCGTCGTCGATGTCGATGTCGCTCTCGATCACGTCGAAGGCGCCGACGATGTTCAGCGACTGCGAGCGGCTGCGGATCAGCGGGTAGGTGACGGCGAGGCCGCCCACCGTGGATTCGCCGCGGTAGCCGAGCGCGTTCAGCGCCCCGTTCGGCGTGGCGCGGCCGCGCCCGGCATAGAGGCGCACCCGCAGGCCGGAGCCGCCGACGAAGGCCTCCGACGCGACCTGCCCGAAGAGCTGCGTGTCGCCGTCCGCGTAGAACAGGGCGAGCTCCGTGCGCTCCCCGAACTCCGTGAAGCTGTTGAGCTGCGCGGCGGCGAGGAACTGCGCCGGCCCGGTGAGGCGGGAGCCGCGGTTGTCCCCCGTGATAAAGCCCGTGACCGCGCGGCGGGAGACCTGCGCGACGAGGGAGAGGGCGCCGGGCTCCGTCCCCGCCGGGCGCAGCACGGTGCGGATGAGGACGCCCGGCATGTCCTGCGCAAGGAGGAGCTGCCGCTCCAGCGTCGCGATGTCGATCGGCCGCGGCCCGATGAGGCGATTGAGGAAGCGCAGCACCTGGGTGCCGGCGGGGCCGATGTCGCCGTCCAGCTGCACCTCCGTCACGTGGCCTTCCGTGACGCGGAAGCGCAGCACGCCGTCGGCGCCCACCACCGCGTCGGCCGTGACGAAGGGGTAGCCGGCCTCGCGGTAGAGCGAGACGATGGCGGCGCGCGCCGCTTCCAGCGAGGCGACGGGCACCGAGGGACCGGTGAGCGGCCCGGCGGCGGCGGCCAGCCTCTCGGTCGGGAAGACGGTCGCGCCCTCGAAGACAACGCCGCGGATGGGAACGCTTCCGGCATCCGCGGGGACGGCGGCCGGTGCGATGGGCGCGCGGCCCGTATCCGGCCCGACCGCGGGCGGCACGACGGGCGCGATCTGCGGGATCGGCGTGCCGCCAGGCGGGATGACGAGGCTTTCGGGCGATTGCGCGGCCAGCGGTGCCGGGAGGAGGCCCGCGAGCGCCGCCAGGACTGCGCGCGAGAGCCGCCCCCGCACCATCCCAAGCCGCTGCCACATGTCACGGCCTCTTGCGCTACGTGTCAGGAAGATTTCACGGTGCGAGAGAGGGCGCCCATGAAACTGTTCCATGAGCGGATTCATAACGAAGCGCCCGCTGCCGTGGCAAGGAGGCCGCCATGCGCGCCCGGCCAAGCGACATTGGAATCCCGCACTCCTCAATTCTCACAGCTTGGTGAGTGCGATGCCGGTGTTCCCGCTGGAAGAACGTTGGCGCGGGGGGGCGGGCGCCAACCCCCGCCCGGCCCCTGGAACTGAGCGGGCGACACGGCGGCCGAGGCAGGGGTGGTTCAGGGCGCGGCGGCCGGCTGGTCGTAGCGCCGGAAGCCGTAGTTGTTGATCACCCATTTCAGGATGTAGCCGTACTTCGGGTCGGTGGCGTAGACGCCGGTGAGGGAGTCGGCGAAGGCCTCCGGGTCGTGCGTGAAGCGCATGGAGGCCGTGTAGTAGGAACTCGTCGCCAGCAGCCTGCCGTGGTGGTCGAAGGCCTCCGCGAGGTTCTCGAAGCGGCGGAACTTCGCGCGGATGAACTGGTCCGCGCCGTTCACCACCTCGCGCGTGGCGCTCTCCACCGCGGGCTGCGAACCGACCGCCTTGATGCCGAAGGGGTTGTTGCTGTCCGGTGGCATGGAGGCGCCCCAGGCGCTCTCCACCGCCCATTGCGCGAGGGTGATGGAGACCGGGACCCGCCAGCGGGCCTGGGACGCCGTGGCGGCCTGCAGCACGTCGGGCGGCACGATGCCGACATGGCCGTAGCGCACGGTGGGCGGCGGCGGCGCGTTCACCAGCGGGCGCGCGGCGAGGGAGTAGTAGGTGGGGCTGCCCGGCGCGACCTGTCCGGTCGGCGGGTTCATGTTCATCACCACGGCCTGGTAGGCCTCGATAGCCAGCACGAGGCCGGGATCCGCCTCCCCGGTGACGGGGACGGGCGTGTGCGGCTTCGGCAGCCGCTCGTTCAGCAGCGACTGGATGACGAAGACGTCGGCCGGATTGTTGATGGCCCCCTGGCCGACGGACATCATGATGGGCGGCGCCACCCGGCCCATCTCGTCGGTGCTGAGCACGGTGGGGGAGGGGATCTGGTCCATCGCCATCTCTCGTTAAGGTTCCCCAGGCAGGTTCCCCGGGCGCCGCGCCGCCGGCGGAGGATAGGGCGGGCGCCCCGACTTCGCTACCGAAACGGTCCTGCCGGCGATCGCGCGGGGCCGCACTAGCCTTGCCCGATGCCGCGGCCTTATTGTCGCGCCGGAAGGACCCGGGGGAGGGCGGAATGAGCGATCGCGGATCGGCGCTGCCCCGCGGGCGTGCCCCGGCCGGGCGGGGGCGCGTGCGGCCTTGAGCCTGACCCTTTCCGTCATCCGCTGCCCCGACAGCGTCGCGCCGGAACGGCGCGAGGTGACGGGCGGCGAGCTCAGCATCGGCCGCGGCCCGGACAATGACTGGGTGCTGGCCGACCCCGAGCGCCACCTCTCCAAGCGGCACTGCCGCATCGCCTTCCGCTCCGGCGCCTGGCACCTGACCGACACCAGCTCTAACGGCACCTTCGTGAACCACGCGCCGGCCCCGATCGGGCCGGGCGGCGACCGGATGCTGCGGGACGGCGACCGGATCACCCTCGGCACCTTCGAGATCGAGGTGCGGATCGCCGAGCCGGCCTACGATCCCGCGCCAGCCCCCACCTATGACCCGGCCCCCACCTACGACAGCCCTATCTACGACAGGAAGGGCGGCGGCGGGCTCACGCCGGACATGCTCGACCCCTTCGGGGAGGCCGCACCGCCGCCGCGTCCCTTCGGGGATCGCTACGAGTCCCCGCCGGGCCTCCCCGGTTGCTCGATCGGCGGGCCTAGCCTGCTGCTGCCGGATGATTTCGACCCGCTGGCGCCGGCGGAGGAGCCCTTCCACGGGCCGACCCAGCCGGACCACGCCCCGGCGCTGAACGCCGCCTTCCGCCCCGCGCCCGACCCCTTCGGCGACGCCCCGGCCAGCCCGCCACCGGGGGGTGGGGGCGGCAACCTGATCCCGGACGACTGGGACCTGGACCTGCCGGCCGGCCCTTCCCCGGAGCGGGGGGGCGGGCCATCGGCGCCCCCGCTCAACAGGCCCGAGCCCTCCGGACCCGAGGCCTACCGGCCGGTGCAGGCCCCATTTCCGGCCCCGGTCTCCGCGCCCGCCGTGGCCCCGCCGATGCCGCCCCCGCCGGTATCGTCCCAGCCGGTGTCGCAGGGAGGCCCGCCGCCGCAGGTCGCGCCGCCGGTTCCGCCGCCGGCCGCCCCGCGCCCGCCCGCGGCGGAGCTTCCCGTGGCCACCCCGGACCCGGCCCTGCTCCTCGCCTTCCTGCGGGGCACAGGCCTCGGCGAGCAGCCCGTGCCGGATCCCGCAGCCACGCTGGAGGCGGCCGGGGCGGCCCTGCGCGCGGCGGTGAGCGGGCTGCGCCAGGCGCTGATCGCCCGCGCCTCCATCAAGGGCGAGTTCCGGATCGAGCAGACGATGATCCGCACCACCGGCAACAACCCGCTGAAGTTCTCGGCAGGCGACGACGACGCGCTCCTCGCCATGCTCGGCATCGGGCGGCGCGACGCGATGCGGCCGGACGCCGCGATGGCGGACGCGCTGCGCGACATGCGGCTGCACGAGCTGGCGACGGTGACGGCGATGCAGGCCGCGGTGCGCGCGCTGCTGGCGCGCTTCGACCCCGCCGCGCTGGAGCGCGGGGCGGAGAAGGGCGGCTTCTCCGTCATCCCCGGCGGGCGCAAGGCCCGCGCCTGGGAGGCCTTCGAGGCCCTGCACGCCGAGGTGAGCGGCGCGCTGGCCGACAACTTCGATAGCGTCTTCGGCAAGAGCTTCGCCAAGGCCTACGAGCAGGCCATGGAAGAGCTCTCGTCCCGCAGGGAGATCCCATGATCCACCGCCGGCCCTTGCTGGTCCTTCCCGCGCTGCTGCTGGCGCGCTGCGGTGCGCCGCCGCCCCCGCCGCCGCCTGTCCTCAACCTCACCGTCCGGGGCGGGACGGACCAGAACCCGGACGGGACGGGGAGGGCGGTGCCGGTCTCCGTGCGCCTGTTCTTCCTCGGCGGCACGGGCAAGTTCGAGGCGGCGGACGTCTTCGCGCTGACCGAGCGCGAGGCCGCGACGCTGGGCGCGGACTCGGTGGGGTCGGAGACGGTGATCATCCGCCCCGGTGAGACCGTCTCGATCGAGCGGGAGATGAAGCCGGCGGCGAAGTTCCTCGGCGCCGTCGTGCTCTTCCGCGCGATCGACGGGGCGAGGTGGCGGGTTTCCCAGCCCATCGCGCCCAGCGGGCCGACGCGTCTCCTCCTCACCACCTCCGGCACCACCGTCACCCTGGCGCCTGCCCCCACATCGACATGAGTTTCGCAGCATGAGCTGGACCAACCGCGTCGTCTGGCACGAGGGGATGTTCCTCCGTTCCCAGCATTTCCAGCAGCAGGACCGCTGGCTGGAGACGCTGGTGCGCGAGCGCACGGCGGCGCTGCGGCCGCATGGCTGGGGCATGACGGAAATGGTCGTGAACCGCGACCTGCTCGCCACCGGGCAGTTCGCGCTCGTCTCCGGCCGCGGCGTGTTCGAGGACGGCACGCCCTTCTCCACCCCCGGCGACACCGACCAGCCCGTGCCGCTGGACCTGGCGGAGAGCGTGCGGAACGCCGTTGTCTACCTCGCCCTGCCGATCCGCCAGAACGGCGCGGTGGAGGTCGTCTCCGACGCGGTGCTGGAGGCGCGGCTGCTGCAGCGCCCATTCGAGGCCTACGACACCCATTCCGGCTCCCCCCAGCCCGCCGAGCTGCAGGTTGGGCGGCTGCGGATGCGCTACATGCTGGAGACGGAGAACCGCGCGGGTTACCACTGCATCGGCCTGGCGCGCGTGCTGGAGGTGGGATCGGACCGGCGCGTGACGTTGGACGAGCGCTGGATCGCGCCGGCGCTGCTCTGCTCCGCCGCGCCGCCGCTGATGGGGCTGCTGAGCGAGCTGGCGGGGATGCTGAACCAGCGCGGCGAGGCGCTGGCGGCGCGGCTGACCCAGCCCGGCGGGCGCGGTGTGGCGGACGTGTCGGACTTCCTGCTGCTGCAATCCGTGAACCGCGCGCAGAAGCTCATCGGCCACTGGGCGGATGCGGGCGCGGTGCATCCGGCGGACCTCTACGCGGCGCTGGTGCAGATCGCCGGCGACCTCGCGACCTTCACCGACGCGCGGCGGCGCCCTTCCAACTACCCGCCCTACCGCCACGCGGACCTGCAGCGCAGCTTCGAGCCCGTGGTCGCGGACCTGCGCCGCTCGCTCTCCTCCGTCATCGAGCAGAACGCCGTGCCCATCCCGCTGGAGGACCGGCGGCACAACGTGCGCGTGGGACCGCTCAAGGACCGCGGGATCCTGCGCGGCTCCAACTTCGTCCTCGTCGTGCAGGCGGACGTGCCGGCGGAGACGCTGCGGCGCCTCTTCCCGCCGCAGGTGAAGATCGGGGCGGTGGAGCAGATCCGGGAACTGGTGAACGTGGCCCTGCCCGGCATCGCCGTGCGCCCGCTGCCGGTGGCGCCGCGCCAGCTGCCCTTCTACGCGGGCGCCACCTATTTCGAGCTCGACGGCAACTCGCCCCACTGGCAGCAGATGCAGTCCTCCGGCGGCTTCGGCATCCACGTCTCCGGCGATTTTCCCAATCTCAACCTCGAGCTCTGGGCCATCCGGGGCTAGTCCGGATCACGGGAGGCAGGGATGAGCGACAATCCGTTCTCGGAGCCCGACGACAGCGATCGGACGATCATCCGTCCGGCACCGGGTGGCCGCCGCCCCGCCGCGCCGCCGCAGCAGTCGGCACCGGCGGGTGCCGCGCCCCTCTCCCCGCCGGTGCCGCCGCCCATGGTCGCGGAGGGCACCACGGACCTTGCCGTCGGGGTCAATCCGCTCGTGGCGGTCGCCTCGCCGCTGCTGCAGCTCGTCACGCGGCTGCGGAACACCGCCCGCCCGCCCGCGGCCGGCGACCTGCGGGAGCGGGCGGTGGCGCAGGTGCGCGCCTTCGAGAAGACGGCGCAGGGGGCCGGCATCCCGCTGGAGCAGCTGCGGCCCGCGCACTACGCGCTCTGCGCCACGCTGGACGACGTGGTGCTCGCCACCCCCTGGGGCGGCAGCGGCGGCTGGGCGGAGCGCTCCATCGTGTCCACCTTCCACCAGGAGGTGCGGAGCGGCGAGCGCTTCTTCGACCTGCTGAAGCAGATGAACGACAATCCCGGCCGCTTCCTGCCGGTGATCGAGCTGATGTACCTCTGCATGTCGCTCGGCTTCATCGGCAAGTACCGGCGCGCGCCGCACGTGCCGGCCGGGATCGAGCCGGTGCGGGAGGAGACCTACGCGATCATCGCGAAGCACCGGGCGGCCGCCTCGGCCGAGCTGGCGCCGCACACCGCCGGGGTCTCCGCGCCCTACCGCGCCGCGCGGATGCGGGTGCCGCTCTGGGTCGCGGGCGCGGCGGCGCTCGCCGCGCTGGGCGGGCTGTTCATCTGGACCTCCGGCGGGCTGAACGCGGCGTCGGACGACCTCTACGCCCGGATGCTGGCCGCGCCGCCCGCGACGATGCCCGCCATCTCCCGCGCCGCCATCGTGCAGCCGCCGCCCCCGCCGCCGCCCTCCAACCAGCCCACCGCGCTGGACCGGCTGAAGACCTTCCTGGCGCCCGAGATCGCGGAGGGGCTGGTGACGGTCACCGGCACCGCGGCCACGCCGGTGATCCGGATCAGGAACCGCGGCATGTTCCCCTCCGGCAGCGCCACTGTGCAGGCGAACTTCCGGCCCGTGCTGGTGCGCATCGGCGAAGCGCTGAAGACGGAGCCGGGGCCGGCGCAGGTGATCGGCTACACCGACAACCAGCCGATCCGCACCGTGGCCTTCCCCTCCAACTTCCAGCTCTCCACCGCCCGCGCCCGCACCGCGGCGGCCATCGTGGGGGAGGCGGCGGGCGATCCCGGGCGGCTGGCCGTCGAGGGGCGGGCGGATGCCGATCCGATCGCGCCGAACACCACGGCGGAGGGGCGGGAGCAGAACAGGCGGATCGAGATCGTGCTGCAGCGGACCGGAGGCTGAGGCCATGGCCTTCCTGAGTCGCTTCCCCTGGCGCTGGGTGTTGAGCTTCGTCGGCGTCGCGCTCCTCGCCATCCTCGTCTGGCTCTTCGGCCCGCTGCTGTCCTGGCTGGAGGACCCGATCCCGCGCGCCGCCATCATCCTGGCGATGCTGCTGGTCTGGGCGGTCACGAATCTCCTGATCACCCGGCGGCGCCGGCGGCGGGACACGGAACTGGCCGTGGGGATCGCCGCGCCCGTCGCGAGCGCGCGCGGGCAGGAGCGGGCGGAGGAGGTGGCGGCGCTCGGCGAGCGCCTCTCGGAGGCCATGGCGCTGCTGAGGAAGGCCCGGGGCACGCGCGGCTACCTCTACGAGCAGCCCTGGTACGCCATCATCGGCCCGCCGGGCGCGGGCAAGACGACCGCCCTGCTGAACGCCGGGCTGAAGTTCCCGCTGGCGGCGGAGATGGGGCAGGGCGCCGTGGCCGGCGTCGGCGGCACCCGCATGTGCGACTGGTGGTTCACGGAGGAGGCGGTGCTGATCGACACTGCCGGCCGCTACACCACCCAGGATTCCAACGCGGAGGTGGACCGCGCGGGGTGGGAGGGCTTCCTGGCCCTGCTGCGCCGCACCCGGCCGCGCCAGCCGCTGAACGGGGTAATCGTCGCGATCTCCCTCAGCGACATCGCGGCCGCCCCGGCGGAGGAGCGGATCGCCCATGCCCGCGCCATCCGCCGGCGTATCAAGGAGTTGGAGGAGAAGCTCGCCGTCCGCCTGCCGGTCTATGCCCTGCTGACGAAGGCGGACCTGCTGGCGGGCTTCACCGAGTTCTTCGACGACCTGGACCGCGAGCGGCGGGAGCAGGTCTGGGGTGCCACCTTCACCTATGGCGACGGCTCCAGGGGTTCCCGCAAGCCCGCGGGCACCGGCCCGGCCGAGGGGTTTGCCGCAGAGCTGCGGCTGCTGGTGGAGCGGCTGAACGACCGCCTCCTCGCGCGGCTGCAGGCGGAGCGCAGCCCGGAGCGCCGCGCGCTGATCGCGGGCTTCCCCGCCCAGGTGGCCTCGCTGGAGCAGCCGGTGATGGGCTTCCTGACGGAGGCCTTCGGCGGTTCCCGCATGGATCCCGCGCCGATGCTGCGCGGCGTCTATCTCACCTCCGGCACGCAGGAGGGGACGCCGATCGACCGGCTGGCGGGCACCATCGCCCGCTCCTTCGGCATCGACCAGCAGCGCGCCGCGAGCCTGCGGCCGGAGCGCGGCCGCAGCTACTTCCTGCACCGGCTCCTCACCGGCGTGATCTTCGGCGAGGCGATGCTGGGGAGCGAGCCGCCGCAGGTCCGGCGCCGCCGCTTCCTCGTCCGCGCGGCCTCCTTCGCCTCCCTGCTGCTCGTCGCGGTGCTGGCCGGCGCCTGGATGATGGCGGGCCGCGCCGAAGGGCAGGCGGAGCTGGACGCCACCGCGAAGGCGCTGGCGGAGTACGAGGCCGGGGCCACGCGGCTGCCGCTCGACCCCGTCGCGGATGCCGACCTGCCGCGTCTGCTGACGCTGCTCGACAGCGCGCGCAAGCTCTCCCGGCCCGATGGGATGCCGGAGGGCGGGATCGCCACCTTCGGCCTCTCGCAGCGCGCCAAGCTCGAATCCGGGGCGGAGGTGGTGTACCGCCACGCGCTGAACCACGCCCTGCTGCCGCGCATGATCTGGCGGCTGGAAGCGCAGATGCGCGGCAACCTGACGCGGCCGGATTTCCTCTATGAGGCCTCCCGCGTCTACCTCATGCTCGGCAACCAGGGGCCGCTGGACCGCGCCCTGGTGCGGGAATGGATGGCGGTGGACTGGCGTAACACCTATCCCGGCGCCTTCAACGCCCCCGTCCTGGCGAGCCTGCGGGAGCACCTGGATCGGCTGCTGGAGGGCCCGCTGCCGCAGGTGGCCCTGGACGGGGAGCTGGTGGCGCAGGCGCGGGCGACCTTCAGCCGAGTGCCGCTGGCGGCGCGCGTCTACTCCCGTATCAAGCCCTCGGCCGCCGCCCAGGCGCTGCCGCCCTGGCGGCCCTCCGAGGCGCTGGGCGCGGCGGGGCAGAGCGTCTTCGTGCGCCCTTCCGGCCAGCCACTGAATGCCGGCGTGCCGGGCTTCTTTACCCTCGCCGGCTTCCACCGCGTGCTGCTGCCCGCGCTGACGGGCGCGGTGCGGGAGGTGGCCTCGGAGAGCTGGGTCCTCGGCACCAACGCGGAGGTGAACCTCGCCGGGCCGCAGCTGCAGCAGCTGGAAGGGGCGGTGGTCGCCCTCTACGTCGCCGATTACGCGGCGGCCTGGGACGCGATGCTGCAGGACCTGGACGTGGTGCCGCTCCGCAGCCTCACCCAGGCCTCGCAGGACCTCTACATCCTCTCCTCGCCGCAATCGCCGATGAAGGCCCTGCTGGAATCGATCGCCCGGCAGGTCACCCTTTCCGAGCCGCCGCCCCCGGCGCCCGGCGTGGCGGGCGCGGTGGCGGATCTGGCCAATCGCGCCCAGGGCGCGGCGAACGCGGCGGCGGGGGAGGCGTCGCGCGTGACGGCCGTGCTCGGCGGCGCGCAGCCCGGCGCGGCCCCGGCCCTGCCGCCCGGCACGGAGATCGACCGGCGCTACCAGGCCCTGCGCGACCTCGTCGCGGGCGGGGCGGGGGCGCCGATCGGCCAATTGCTGAAGCTTCTGAACGACCTGCAGCAGCAGCTGGCGAAGCTGGCGGCGGCGCCGATCGGCAACGCCGCGCCCGCCACCCCGCCGGGGCCGGACCCGACGCTGGCGCTGCGGGCGGAGGCGCAGCGGCAGCCGCAGCCGATCGCGCGCTGGCTCCTCGCCATGGCCGGCAGCGGCAACGTGCTGCGCGGCGGCGGCGCCCGGCAGCAGGTGGCGGCCGCCTATAACGGCGCGGGCGGCCCGGCGGCGCTCTGCCCCGTGGCGGTGAACGGGCGCTTCCCCTTCGCGCCGGGCAGCAGCCAGGAGACGCCGCTGGACGATTTCGGCAAGCTCTTCGCGCCGGGCGGGCTGATCGACGGCTTCTTCAACACGCAGCTCAAGCCCTATGTGGACACCTCCGGCACGGTGTGGCGGCCGCAGGCGGCGAACGGCGTGCCGGCGCCCGTCTCCCAGGCCGATGTCGCGCAGTTTCAGCGCGCGGCGGCCATCCGGGACCTGTTCTTCTCCGGCGGCGCGGCGGCGCCGGCCGTGCGCTTCGACATCACGCCCTCGCAGCTCGACGCGGAGGCGCGGCAGGTCTCGCTCGACTTCGACGGCACGGCCGTGACCTACAGCCACGGCCCGCCGCGGACAACGCAGATCACCTGGCCCGGCCCGACGCGGATGCAGAACGTCCGCCTCGTCTTCGAGCCGCCGCCGGCGGGCGGGACCGGCGTCCTGTCGGATAACGGCCCCTGGGCGATGTTCCGCATGTTCAACCGGGGCACGCTGCGCCCGGCGGGATCGCCGGAGCGCTTCACCCTGACCTATCGGCTGGGCGACCGACAGGCGGTGTTCGAGATCCGCGCCGGTTCCGTGAACAACCCCTTCGCGCCGGGGCTGCTGCAGGAATTCCGGTGCCCGCGGGTGGAGTAGCCGCCCCGCCCGCGCAGGGCAGCGGGGTGCGGGCCGGGGTCTTCGGCAAGTTGCCGGTCCGGGGCGACTTCGTGCGCCTCGGCCTGCCGCGCGACTTCGTCGATCCCTGGGACGCGTGGTGGGGGCGCGGCCTTCTCTCCGTGCGGGAAATCGCCGGGGAGGACTGGGTGGCGGCGTGGCTGGAGGCGCCGGTCTGGCACTTCGTGCTGCCGCCGGGGCTGATGGGGCGGGACGGCGTGGCGGGCGTGTGGATGCCGAGCGTGGACCGCGCCGGGCGCTATTTCCCGCTGACGGTCGCCGCCGCCGCCCCCTACGACTGGGCGGAGCGGCCCGGCGAACTGCACGGCTTCCTGGCCGGGGCGGAGCGCGCCGGGCTGGAGGCGCTGGAGAGGGATCTGGACCCGGAGGCGGTGCTCGGCCTGGCCGCGGCGGCGCTGGACGGTTTCGCGGAGGCGCGGGCGGTGGTGGAGCCCGGCCTCGCCGCCTGGTGGACCGAGGGCGCGCCGCGCGTCTCGCCGCGCGCGGAGCGCGGCCGGCGGCTGCCGGAGGGGCGCGGCTTCGCGGGGCTGATCGACGACGGCTGGGGGGTGGATCCGCGATGACGGCGACCGTCGACGACACGTGGCGCCCGACCCGCCCCGCCTTCCGATCCCGCGCCGTGACGCATGCGGGCGCGGTGCGCCGGCACAACGAGGACGCCTTCGTGGACCGCCCCGACCTCGGCCTCTGGGCCGTGGCGGATGGCGCGGGCGGGCACGAGTCCGGCGAGGTGGCATCGGCCGCCGTGGCCGGGGCGCTGGACAGCATCCCGCAGGGACTTCCCCCCGGCCAGGTCCTTCAGGAGGTGCGGACCCGGCTGGCGGCGACCCATGTCTCGCTGATGGAGAGGAGCGGCCGGCGCGGCCCGAACGTGCTGATGGCAACGACGGTGGTGGTGCTGCTGGCGCAGCAGGGGCACTTCGCCTGCCTCTGGGCCGGGGATTCGCGCGCCTACCTGCTGCGCGACGGCGTGCTCACCCAGGTCAGCCGCGACCACAGCGTGGTGGAGGATCTGCTGGAGGCCGGCGCCATCACCGCCGACCAGGCGGCGCGCCACCCGCAGGCCAACGTGATCACGCGCGCGGTGGGGGCCGCGCCCGAGGTGCTCGACCTCGACAAGCGCGCCGGTTCCCTGCACCGGGGCGACCGCTTCCTGCTGTGCAGCGACGGCCTGTGCAAGGCGCTGGACGATGCCCGCATCGCCGAGCTTCTCGCCGGTGATCCGGAGGACGGGGCGGACCGGCTGATCGCGGCGGCGCTGCTGGCGAGGGCGAGCGACAACGTCACGGCCGTCACGGTGCAGGTCCTGCCGGCCGCGGGCTGAGGCAGGATCGTCAGCACGGCCTCGAAATCAATGGCGTTGTCGCGTTCGGCTGGTATGATCGCCGGCGTCATGACAACGAACTCAGCCGTCGAGCACGGCCACCGCGCAGCGCAGCCTGCGGCCCCGATCCGCACGGCGGCCTGGCGGGACAGCCTCGCGCGCCGCGCGGCCGCCACCGCGGCCTATCCGCTGATCTGGGCGATCAACCGCCCCTCGGCGTCCTGGCTCGCCCGCGCCATCTACGATTTCGCCCTGCGCTGCAACGGCGTTGCCATCAACTTCAAGGGCAGGCACGGCCTGAACAAGGCGGAGGAGCGCTTCCTGGACAGCGTCGCGCCGCGGCTGCAGGGCGGCGTGCTGCTCGATGTCGGCGCGAATTACGGATCCTACGCCGAGTACCTCTCGCGCATCGCGCCGACGGCCCGCATCCACGCCTTCGAGCCGCACCCCAGCACGTTCCGGCGCCTCTCGCAGCACCTCTCCGGCCGCAACGTCACCCTCGTGCAGGAGGCCCTGTCCGACCGGGACGGCGAGCTGGAGCTGTTCGACTTCGCGGACGGAGACGGCTCCACCCAGGCGAGCCTCAGCCATGAGGCGGTGGACATGTTCGCGGACCGGGTCGTGCGGCACGCGATCCGCAGCACCACCCTCGACGCGTATCTCGAGAGGGAGGGGATCGAGCGGGTCGACTTCCTGAAGATCGACACGGAGGGCTTCGACCTGAACGTGCTGAAGGGGGCGGAGCGCGCGATCCGGGAACGGCGCATCGGGATGATTCAGTTCGAGTTCATCCCCGCCAACATCGCGACCCACGTAACCATGCGCGACTTCTTCGCCGCCCTGCCGGGCTACGGGATCCATCGCCTCTGCCTCAACGGCGAGCTGCTGCCGCTCTTTCCCTACGACGTGAAGCGCTGCGAGATCTACGTGACGCAGAACCTCATCGCCCTGCCCACCTGATCCACGCGCTTCAGGGCAATGCTTCAGGGCGGGGGCAGGCGTTCCGGGCCGAGGCCGAAGCGGTCCCGGTAGTCGCGCACGAGGTCACGGTCGGAGACCGGCGCTCCCTCCCGCAGCCGCCCGAAGAACCAGCAGCCGCCGGCGGCGTCGGCCCCGTGCCGCAGGGGCCGGTCCAGGCGCCGCAGAAGGGGGGTGAGGAGCAGCCCCATCATTCGCGCCGCCATCCTCCATCCCCTTCGCCCGGAGGCGGATTGCAGCGCCGCGCCGATCGTCCAGGCCGCCACGCTGCCCACCCCCATGGCCACCCCGGCCGCCACCTCGTCGAAGTGGCGGAACAGCCGCCGGTGGCCGATCGGCGTGAACCGCGTGAAGTCGTAGGCGCCCATGTGAACGGGCTGCAGGAAGGGCGTCACGGCGTAGACATGCCCGCCCGAATCCAGCACGCGCCCAAATTCCCGCGCGCAGAGCCAGGGATCGGCCACGTGCTCCAGCACGGCGACGGCGATGACGAGGTCGAAGCTCCCGTCGGGGAAGGGGAGGTGGTGCGCGTCCGCCACCGCGTCCACGGCGGGGCCGAAGGCGACGTCCGTGCTCAGCACGCGATCCTCCGGCGCGCCGAGCCGCAGCCCGCCCGAGCCGACGACGAGGACGCGCGGCCGCGGCCGCAGCGCGGCGACGTAGGCGATGGCCTCCGCCGCGTCCGGGTGCCGGATGCTCGTCTCCGCGTCGCCCAGCCGCCGCGCGGCCCGGTGATACAGGCGCCGCAGCCCGCCCGAACGGTCGGCGTCGCGCCCGTAGCTCGGCCCCTCGTAGCCCGCGCCGCCGCCGTAATCCGCGATGGCGAAGACGGAGCGCTCGTCGTCGATCAGCACGGGCACGCCGTCGATGACGGGGTAGAGGGTGCCGCACCGGCAGCAGCGCAGGGCCGCGCCCTCCGCCTCCAGCGGCCCGCGGTCCTTCGGGCAGGCCAGCCGGAAGCCCTGCAGGGTCGCGGGGGAGGCCGTCACCTCGTCGATCATGGCGTGATGGTCCGCCCGATCAGCGCGGCATGGGCCTGGAACATGGCTTCCTCGTCGTAGTCGCGCTCCGCCTTCTCTCTGTTCGCGCGGCCGATCCGTCGCCGGAGCGCGGCGTCGCGCAGCAGGGGCCGCAGCGCATCGGCCAGGGCCTCGTCGGTGCGCGCCGCCAGGTGCGGGGCATTCTGTGCGGAGAGCATCAGGCGCACGTCACCGACCTCCGTCGTCGCCACGGGCAGCCCGGTCGCCATCGCCTCCAGCACGGAGAAGGGCATCTGCTCCGTGTCGGAGGAGAGGCAGACGATGTCCATCGCCCGGTAGGCCGCGGCCGGGTCCGCGACATGGCCGGCAAAACGCACCACGCCGGAAAGGCCGAGCCCCCCGGCGAGAGCCTCCAGCCCCGCCCTCTCGGGCCCGTCGCCAATCAGGACGATTCGGAACGCCACGCCCTCCCGCAGCAGCAGCGCCGCGGCGCGCAGCAGCCGCGCGATGTTCTTCTCCGGGCGCAGGGCCGCCACGGCGCCGATCAGCGGCCCGTCCCCCGGCACCTCGATCTCGAGCCTCGGCCCGTCGGGCCGGAACCGCCTGAGGTCGATTCCGTTGGGGATGTGGCTGAGCCGTTCCGGCGGAAGCTTCCACACCTGCTGCGCCGCCCGCAGCAGCGTCGCGGAGGGCAGCATGACGTTGCTCTGCCGCAGGGCGAGGCGGCGGGCCATGATGCGGCGCCCGAACTGCGCGGCGCTCTCCTCCGGCCCGAAGCCGTCCTCCGTGTGGAGGTGCGGCAGGCCGGCGGTCAGGCGGTTGGCGATGGCCCACTCGATGCTGCCCCAGTTGCTCGTGATGAGCAGGGCCGGCCGCAGGCGGCGCAGCAGCCCGGCCATGCGCGCCAGGCGCTGCACCGGGCTGGGCGCGCCCTCCCAGGGCGGCCCGGCAGAGGCGAGGCGGACCGCTTCCCCGATCCGCTGCGCGCAGTCCACCCGCCCGTCCATGGCAACGACCACGTGCCGCCAGCGCGGGCCGAAGCGGTTCGCCAGCGCGGCGAAGCGCACCTGCGCGCCGCCGACCGCGAAGCTGGGAAAGACGTGCAGCAGCAGCGGCGCGTGGGCGCCTTCCCCGTTCCCGGGCGCGACCTCGTCGAGGATCGATGCCGCGGTGGATGTCATGCGGTGGCCTCCGGTACGGCGCGGCCGGCGCGCCGGGCGACGCGGCGATCCGCCTCCGCGGCCGCGAGGAGGGCGACGCGGCGCGCATGCCCCTTCCAGGTCAGGTCGCGCCGCAGGATCTCGGCCCGCGCCGCCTCGCCGAGCGCGCGCCGCAGCGCGGGATCGCCCGCCAGCCGCATCGCGGCGCGCCAGAGCCCGTCCGGATCGGCGGGATCGAAGAGCAGGGCGGTGCGGCCGTGCTCCAGCAGCTCCCGGATGTTCGGCTGGTCGGGCGCGACGATCGGCCGGCCCGCCGCCATGTACTCCAGCACCTTCAGCGGGCAGGCATAGTCCACGGCCGCCGGCTGGAGCGCGATGTCGAAGCCGGAGACCACCTCCGGCACCCTCTCCCGCGCGACGAGGCCGGTGAAGTGCACGCGGTCCGCCACGCCGCACTCCGCCGCCAGCCGTTCCAGCCCCTCCCGTGCCGGACCCTCGCCGGCGACGTGCAGCACCGTCCCCGGCCCGGCGGCCGCCAGGGCGCGCACCACGGAGGCGAGGCCGTGCCATTCCCGCAGGAAGCCGATGAAGCCCAGCACGATCTTACCGCCGGCAGCCCGCTCGGCCGGTGGCGGGAAGTCCTCGGGCGCGATGCCGTTGGGCACGACGGTGACGCGCGCCGCCGGCACCCCCGCCCGCGCGAGCCGTGCCTCGAGCACGGCCGTGACCGGCAGCACCCGGTCCGCGCGGCGCCAGACCAGCCGCTCCAGGAAGGTGGCGACGGGGCGCAGGGCGAGCCCGCCGAAGCGCGCCCGCTCCTCGGCCAGTGGCGCGTTCACCTCCAGCAGCAGCGGCAGCCCGCGCCGCGCCGCAACGAAGGTCCCGGCGAGGTGGAAGAGGTTGGCGCGCTCGTAGATCGCCTCCGGCCGGAAGGCGGCGGCGGCGCGGTCCAGCCGGATCGCTGCCGGGACCGCGTAGGCCAGCTCCGCCAATTCCCCGATCCAGGCCGGCAGGCGGCGGCGGATGAAGGACAGCGCCGGGCTGTCCCCGCCGAGGTCATCGCGCTCGAAGCCGGCGGGGCCGACCACCCGCACCTCGTGCCCGTCCGCGCGCAGGGCCGCGACCATGGCCTCCAGGTGCACGGCCTGCCCGTCGCGCGAGCGGATCCGGTGGCTGTAGAGAATCCTCATGCGTCCTCCCCCCGCGCTTCCCCCGCCGCGGGCGCCGGCCGCCAGGCCCCCTGCCAGGCCATCACCCGCCGCCGCCCCCGCCCGGCGAGCTGGCGGGCCAGTTCCAGCACCCCGGCGGGGTGCCAGGGGTCCGTGACCACCAGCCCGACCCGCTGCCGGCGCTCCGCGACCCAGAGCCGCTTGTAGGGATCGTCGCCGCGGCCGAAATCGAGGCCGTCGACACCCTCCTCGATCAGGCCGCGGATCATCAGCGCGGTGAGGGCGGTGCCCGGCGAGGCCGCCCGTTCCGCCTCGTCGTGCGACAGCTTCAGGAGGAAGGCGCGGCCTTCCGTGACGATCCAGTACTGCGCGGCCAGGGGCCGGCCGTCGCTCGCCCGGTGCAGCACGCCCAGCCGCAGCGCGCCGAGCGTCGCGGCGGCCCGCATCAGCGCCGCGTCGAAGCCGGGCGCGGGCTCCGGCGGCTTCCAGCTCCGGTCCCGCACGGCGTGGTAGTCGGCGATCGCGGCCTCCAGCGCGGCGCCCGGCGCGGTCACGAGGGTGAAGCGCGATTCCCGGGCGCTGCGGGCCAGCTTGCGCCCGATGGTGGTGCGAAGGGCGGGCGGGCGGCCGGCCAGGTAGGCCGTCCAACCGCCGCCCGGCTCCAGGGGGCCCCACCAGTTGCCGAAGTGCCGGTAGTGGTCGAGGGCGAAGCCGCCGGCGCGCAGCCCGTCCGCGATGCCCGCCATCGCGGGGGAGGCATCGTCCAGCGCCTCCAGCCGGGTTGGCGGGCGGCCGCGGAGCAGCCCGGCCAGCGCGCGCCCGGCCTCCCGCAGCGCGTCCTCTCCGGTGCCCGGCTCGGGCAGCGGGTCCCAGCGCAGGGTGTAGGGCGTGGCCAGGGTGCGCAGGCGCCCCCCCTCGGCCATGAGGGGCAGCAGAGCCGCCCCGCAGAGGGCCAGCACCGGCGCGGCGCCCGGCGGCACGGCGTGGGCGAGCACGGTGTCGTACCAGCCCCGGCCCGCGAAGAAATCGCCCCCTGGCGGCGCCAGGTGGCGGTCGCACCAGCCGGGAAGGCGCGGCTCCTCGAGCCGTACCAGCCGGGCCTCGGCCCGCTCGCTAAGCGCTGTCGCGGATGGCATAGACCAGCCTCCCCGCCCATTCCCGCAGGGCGAACCAGCTCTCGACCAGCCGATCCACGCGGGGCAGCCAGTGCGGCAGGTCGAAGCGGGGCGCGGCGGCCAGGTCGGGCGCCTCCGGCACCGTCTCCAGCCCGGCCCGTCCGAAGGCCTCCAGCGCCCGCGGGAGGTGCCATGCGTGGCTGACCACGAAGGCCGCGCCGATCCCCTCGGCGCGCAGCATGGCCGCGCTGAACACGGCGTTGTCCCGCGT
Organism: Pararoseomonas sp. SCSIO 73927; assembly: GCF_037040815.1. Taxonomy (NCBI): domain Bacteria; kingdom Pseudomonadati; phylum Pseudomonadota; class Alphaproteobacteria; order Acetobacterales; family Acetobacteraceae; genus Pararoseomonas; species Pararoseomonas sp. SCSIO 73927. Next base: position 382,012 of record NZ_CP146232.1, on the reverse strand, counting down.
GTCGCCCGCCCGGGGCTCCACCCAGCGCGCGGGGGTTCCGAAGTCATCCGCCAGGCTGCGCGCCATCAGGGTGGCCAGGGCAGGGTCCCCGGGCGAGAGCACGCCCCCGGTGACGAGCAGCGGCAGGCCCGTGCGGCGCTGCAGGGCGGCCCCGGCGCGCAGGCGCTCCAGCGTCAGCGGCCCGACCTCCGCGCCGTGGCGGGTGTGCGTCACCTCGGCCCCGAGGACGATGATGGCCGCCGGCGCCGCCCGCAGGGCCGGGGCCGGCGCGGCAATCTCCCGCTCCAGCGAGGCCATGAGCAGGGCGGAGACGGCCGGGGTGGCGAGCAGCAGGAGCAGCGAGGCGGCGAGGGCGGTGCCGAGCCCCGCCATCCGCGAACCGCGCCAGGCCAGCAGCCCGCCCGCCACGCAGGCGATGGCGAGACCCAGGGGCGGCAGGCCGAGCGACGTGAGGACCTGCCGCAGCGGGATGGCGCCCTCCATCACGACGCCGCCGCCAGGGCCGGGGCGGCGGGCGTTTCCGCGCCGTACCGCACTTCCCGCCAGGTCGCGTTGCGGCCGCCCACCTCCTCCCGGAAGAAGGCGTAGTACTCGTCCAGCCAGGCCAGGAAGCGGTCCCGCTGCGCCGCCGTGCGGACATAGGGAGTGTTCCCCGGCTCCAGCGAGGGGGAGTGGTAGGTCAGGACGAAGACGCGGTGGCCCGCCGCCAGCATGGCGCGCGTCAGGCGCTTCGCCTCCTCAACCGTCATGCCCTCCGGGCTCAGCCGGATGCGCTCCAGCAGCCCCAGACGGGCTGCGGCGCCGGCCAGGCGCAGCCGGTCCGCCCCGGGCCGGAACAGGAGAGGCGCCAGCCGTCCGCCATGGGGCGCGAGCCGGCCCACCAGGGCGGCGGAGACCGGGATCTCCATTAGCGTCCTCTCCCGGTCCACCCAGTAGGGGGCGGGCGGGCTGGCCCAGGCGGCGGGATCGTGGCGCGCCGCCGCCGTCGGCCAGCAGGGGGAGACGCTGCTGTCGGCGGCGTAGCCGAGCTGCTTCAGCACGTCCGCCGTGCGCGGCCCCACCCCGAAGCGCCCGGTGCGGTAGATCCGGGGCGCGATGCCGAAGGCGTCCTCCAGCGCGCGCGTCAGGCGGCGGGCCTTCTCCAGCTCCACGGTCGCGGGCAGGTTGCCGGCGAAGCTGTTGGCCTCGCCCACCGCCTCCGTGAAGGGGGGCGTGACCCAGGGGTGGAGCTGCGCGCCGAGGTCGCAGAGCCCGTCCCGCAGCAGCTCCCGCAGCGGCGCGCGCCCGGAATCCTGGTCCGCCACCGGGTAGTCCGCGAGGTAGACGGGCACCACCCCATGGCGGGAGAAGACGCGGTGCGCGAGGTGCTGGCTCCGCATGGAGGTGACGTCCCGCGCCTCGCGCGAGAAGGGGCGGGACCAGTCGAAGGCCTCCTCCGCGTCCACCATCGTCACCAGCACCGGGGCGTCACCTCGGCCGGCCCCGGCCCCGGCCCCAGTCCCGGCCCCGGCCGCGCCCGCGGGCGCGTGGAAGCGGCTGTCCGTGATCGAGGCGGTGCAGCCGAGCCCGCTCTCCGGCACCTCCGGCGACGGCACCGCATCCGCGAGGCCGTAGATGCCAAGGTAGCGCGCGGCCACCCCCCGCATCCCGAACTGCCGCGCGCAGAGCGCCTTGCCCGCCGCGCCTAGCCGGCGCCGCAGCGCCGCGTCCCCGGCCAGGCGCAGCACGGCGTCCAGGTAGCCCGCCCGGTCCTCGAACAGGAAGCCGGTCTCGCCCTCCAGCACGAAGCTCTCGTTCACCCCGGGCAGCCGGCGCGCGACCACGGGCAGCCCGTGCGCCATCGCCTCCGGCACCACCGTGCCGAACCCCTCTAGCCGGGACGCGAAGACGAGGAGGTCCGCCGCCTCGAACCAGGGGTGCGGGTCCAGCCTCTCCCCCGCGAGCACCACGGCCCCGCCGATCCCGGACGCGGCAACGGCCCGCTCCAGCCCGCGCACGTAGTCCGGCTCCAGCGGCGGCCCGACGAGGACGAGACGCGCCCCGGGGTGCCGCACCAGCACCGCCGGCATCGCCTCGATGAGGAAAAGGGGGTCCTTGCGGGCGCAGAGCCCGCCGACGAAGAGCAGCACGGGATCGTCCGGCCCGGCGCCGATGGAGCGGCGCATGCGCTCCCTTGTTCCGGGCGCGGCCAGCGGCACGGTGACGCCGCAGGGGACGAGGTGGCAGCGCTCCGGCGCGGCCGCGACGGCGCGGTTCTGCCCGTGCAGGCGGGGGCTGATGCCGACATAGGCGTGGAACAGCCGGAACCCCGCTGTCGCCAGCCGCCGCAGCCCGGGCCGGTAGTGGCCGATGAGCACGGGCAGGCTGTCGTCCAGCGTCGCCGAGAGCACCAGCCGCCGCCCGGCCAGCCGGGTGAGGAGGTAGGTGAGGAAGTACCAGTCCGCATGGGTGCGGAAGTGCACGGCGTCGTAGCGGTGCAGGTTCCGCAGGAACCACAGGGCGAGCCGGGCGTGGTGCAGCGCCGTCCGCGCCGGCCGGGCGTTGAGGTAGACCACCCGCCGCAGCGTGGAGCAGAATGCGGCCGCATCCGGCGCCGCGGGGCGCGGCGTGTGGGTGACGAGGAGGTCGTGCTCCGTCGCCCCCGACAGCTCCTGCATCACGGCGCTGCAGCGCTCCAGGAACACGCCCTCGCCGGTGAAGGCGGGGCGGTAGTATTTCAGCACGTGCAGGACGCGGCGCGGCGGCCCCCTCATTGCCCCTCTCCCCGCGTTGTGCGGCCGGGGCCTGCCGGGGCAGGATCGCGCCCGTGCAGATCACCGCCCATCCCGTGCGAGACCTTGCCCAGCTGGGAGAGGAGTGGCGCGCGCTGGAACCGGGGGTGGCCGGGCTCTCCTTCTTCGGGTCCTGGAGCTGGGTGGGCTGCCTGGCGGAGGAGCGTTACGACGACCCCGTGCTGCTGCGGGCGAGGGCGGGCGGGCGGGACCTCGCGCTGGCCCTGTTCAACCGCCGCCGCGGCCGCCTCCACCTCGCGGAGAGCGGCGACGAGGCGCTGGACGCGCCCTTCATCGAGCACAACGCGCCGCTGGTCGCGGCAGGAGCCCCGGAGGGGACCGGGGCCGCCCTGCTGGCCGCCGCGTGGCGCGTTCGCGGCGTGCGGCGCCTCGTCCTCGGCGGCACGGCGCCCGGGCTCGACGGCGCCGCCGGCGGGATCGCGCTGCGCCGGCATCAGCGCCCCGCGCCGCTGCTGGACCTCGCCGCCGTCAGGGCGAGCGGCGGCGACTACCTCGCCACCCGCAGCGCCAACACGCGCCAGCAGCTGCGCCGCTCCGCCAGGGCCCTCGAGAAGCGCGGCCCGCTGCGCCTGGACCGCGCGGCGGATGCCGGAGAGGCTCTGCAATGGTTCGAGCGGCTCCGCGCCCTGCACGGGGAGACCTGGAAGGCCCGCGGCCTGCCCGGCGCCTTCGCCACGCCCTTCCTGCTGCGCTTCCACCGCGCCCTGATCGCCGCCGCCGCCGAGCGCGGCGAGCTGGACATGCTGCGCGTGACGGCGGGCGGGGCGGAGGTGGGCTATCTCTACAACTTCCGCCTGGGCGGGCGCGTCTCCGCCTACCAGAGCGGGCTGGTGGCAGGTGAGGCTGGGTCGCCGGAGAAGCCCGGCCTCACCTGCCACGCCATGGCGGTGGAGCGCGCGCTGGAAGCGGGCGACGCCGTCTACGACTTCCTGGCGGGGGACGCGCAGTACAAGCGCAGCCTGGCCAACGGCGCCGGCGCGCTCGTCTGGTCCGAGCGCGTCCCGGTGCTGTCGCCGCTGGGGATCGCGGCCCGCCTGCGGCGGGTGCTGAGGGGCTGAGCGCGCGCTCATGCGGCCTCCGTGTCCAGGATGAGGCGCGGCGTGAGGTCGCCCCAGGGCGGGGCGCTGCGCATCCGCCGCAGGGCCAGGGCCGCGAAGGGGTCGCGCCAGGGGCGCGGCTCCCGCTCCGCCGGGGCGCGCGCGATCCATTCCAGGACGTGCCGGTCGGCATCCCCGGGCATGGCGCGGAAGCCGCCCTCCCGCCCATCCGCGGGGTAGAGGGCGTCCTTCAGCGCGGTCCATTGCAGGCGCCCGCGGCCCTGCTGCACCAGGCGGTGCAGGTGGCGCCGCGCGTCCCGCCAGCGCAGCGGGTTCAGCCGCGGCGCCCGCCAGGTGGCGCGCTCCTCCACCACCAGCCGCTCGGTCCGCCAGCCGCCGCGCGCCGTGTCCAGGTCGTGCAGCACGAGGGAGCCGATGAGCCCGTCGCCGCGGTAGAGGCCTAGTGGGAGTCTCACCCCCGCCGCCGCGATCCGGTCCAGGAAGCCTCCGCGCAGGGCGAAGAGCGAGCCGTGCAGCCCCGGCTCCGCCCGCATCCGGCGGCGCAGGGCGGCGGCGCTGCGTCCCGTGCTCGGCACGGCCGCCGCGGCCCGGGCCGCCGGGTGCGCCAGCAGCCCGGCCGCCAGGCGGGTGAGCGCGTCCGGCTCCACCGCCGCGTAGGCGTCCACGAAGAAGCCCGTCTCCGCCCGCGGCCGCAGGGCGTGGATATAGTGGTTCAGGGCGTTCGCCTTGTCCGCCTGCGGGATGAGGAAGACCCGGCCGCGCAGCCCGGCCCCTCGCAGCGCCGCGGCGGCCCGCACAGCGGAATCGTCGGTGGTGCCGTTCAGCAGCACCGTCACGTGCAGGTCCCGGCCCGACCCGGCCGCCGCCAGGGCGCGGAGGCAGCCGGCGATGAAGGGCGCCTCATTCCGGCCGAACACGGCGGCCGACCATTCCGCCCGTCCGGATCTCGCCTCCGCGGGCAGGGGGCCGTCCAGCGGCATGGGCATGTCCATCTCAGCCCTCCCGCGCCAGCGGGGCGCGGCCGCGAAGGGGGGGGAGGCGCCCGGCGACGCGGCGGGCCAGGGCGGCCATGTCCGCCTCCGCCCCTGCCGGACGCCCCGCCGCGAGCCAGCACAGGGCGAGCGCCGCGACGAAGCTCGCAGCGCCGAGAGGGACCCCGGCGGCGAGGAGCGACGCCGCCGCACCCGCCGTGCCCGGGGGAGGGGCCCAGCCGAGCCCGCCCCACCACAGCACGGCGACCATGGCCGCCGTCGCGGCGGCGGGCCGGCCCAGCCGCGCCAGGAAGCGCGCGGGCGGGATCCGGAGCGCGCGCAGGGCGAGGCCGACGAGCATCAGGTGCTCCGCCACCACCGCGAGGCCGACCGCCAGCCCGGCCCCGGCGAGGCCGTGGGAGCGCGTCAGCAGGACGAGCAGGACCACGCGCACCGCCGCCGCCGTGACGGTGACGCCGAGCAGGGCCCGCAGGGACGCCCGCGCGTTCAGCAGCGCCGCGCTCACGCCCCCGAACAGCGTCAGCGTGCTGGCGACGCCGAGGATCTGGACCACCGGCACCGCCTCCATCCAGGCCGGCCCGAAGGCGAGCGCCACCACCGGCCCCGCGACGAGGGAGATGCCGAAGCCCGCCGGGATCGTCAGCAGCGCCGTCAGCGCCACGATGCGGAGATAGGCGTCCTCCAGCAGCACCGGGTCGCCCTGCCGCAGGGCCGCGGCGAAGCCGGGCATGCAGGCGCGGCAGATCGGGTCCACCATCTCCGTGGTCGGCAGCACCGCCACCTCCGCCCCCGCGGCGTAGATGCCGAGCCGCGCGGGGCCGAGGACGCGACCGATGACGAGGCTGTCCGCCCGGTCCCGCACCACCGTCGCCAGGCTGTTCGCCCAGCTCCAGCCGGAGACGCCCGCCAGCTCCCGCCAGGCCGTCAGCGAGAGGCGGGGGCGGTAGGGGTGCAGCAGGTGGCTCGCCACCACGAGGCCGAGCCGGTTGACGAGGATGCCCAGCACCAGCGCCCAGTGGCTGGCCAGCAGCCACGCCCCGAGGACCGTCACGGCGATGCCGACCACGCGCGGCAGGAACTGGAGCTGGAACTCCTTCTCGAAGCTCAGCTGCCGGCGGAAATCCGCGACGCCGACATTCGTCAGCCCGCTCGCCGCGGCCGAGGCGGAGAGGGCGAGCAGGACCGGCGCCAGCCGCGGGTCGCCGAAGAAATCCGCCGCGGGCCACGCCCCCACGGCGATGAGGACCGAGAGAAGAAAGGAGCGCAGCAGGTTCAGCGTGAAGGCCGTGTCGTAGAGCGCCGGCCGCGGATCGTGCGAGCGCACGATCTGGTCCTCCACCCCGATGGAGACGCAGACGTCCAGCGCCAGGGCGAAGGCCGTGGCGAGGGCGACGAGGCCGAAATCGCCGGGCGGCAGCAGGCGCACGAGGATCAGCGTGCTCAGCAGGCCCAGCACCCGCGTCATCATGCGCCAGGCCATCACCCAGCCCGCGCCGCGCGCGGTGGCCGCGAGGATGCCGCCGCGGGCAGGGGGCACGCCGCCCCTCACCGCGCCGCCACCGCCGCGTCCGGCAGGGCGCGCGCGCCCTCCACGCCGCCCGCGAGGAAGCCTTCCAGCACCAGGAGCTGCCAGAGGGCCTGGGCGTGGTCGAGGCGGCCATCGGCGTGCTGGTCCACCAGCCGCGCCAGCGCCGCGCGGTCGAACAGCCCGCTGTCGAGCATGGCGGGGCCGAGCAGCCGCGCGCGCAGTTCGGGCGCCCGCGCGCGCAGGGCGGCCCCCATCGGGGCGGCGAAGCCCTGCTTGCGCCGCCCCGCCACCTCGCCGGGCAGCAGGCCGGCCACCGCCTCCCGCAGCACGCGCTTGCCGGTCCCGCCGCGCAGCTTCAGCGGGGCGGGCAGGGCCATGCCCCACTCCACCAGCGTGTGGTCCAGCAGCGGCGGCCGCACCTCCAGTGAGACCGCCATGCTCGTGCGGTCCACCTTCGTCAGGATGTCGCCGGGCAGGTAGGTGTGCAGGTCCGCGTACTGCGCCTGCAGCAGCGGCTCGTCCGGGTCGCACTCCTCCATCAGCGCGCCGAAGCGCGCCGCCGGGTCGTGCCCCTCCACCGCGCCCCGCATCGCCGGGGAGAGGAGGGCGCGCCGCCGCTCATGCGCGATGCGGCAGACCGTGTTGTAGTAGCCGAGCGCGCTGTCGAGGCTGATCTCCGTCAGCGTGTGCTTCGCGCGCAGCCAGCGCGGCGCCCGGTCCAGCTTGGGGTAGGCGCGGGCGAGGGAGCCGATCAGCGGGCGCCGGATGCGCGAGGGGACGTGGCGCCGCACGGCCTCGGCCAGGGCGTGCCAGCGGTAGCGGCGGTAGCCCGCGAAAACCTCGTCCCCGCCATCGCCCGAGAGCGCCACGGTGACGTGGCCGCGCGCCAGCCGGCACACCGCGAGGGTCGGGACGGAGGAGGCGTCGCCGAAGGGCTCGCCGAACAGGGCGGCCTGCCCGCGCGCGTCCTCCAGCAGGTCGCCCGAGGCGGCCCGGGCGCGGTGCGTGCCGCCGAGCAGGTGGGCGAGGGCGGCGGCGGGGGGCCTTTCGTCCTCCGTGCCCTCGAAGCCGATGGTGAAGCTGTCCAGCGGCCGGCCGGCCCGCGCCGAGGCGGCGGCCACCGCGCTGGAATCGAGGCCGCCCGACAGGAAGCAGCCCAGCGGCACGTCCGACATCAGCCGCATCCGCACCGCGTCCCGCAGCCGCGCCGCCAGTTCCTCCGCCGGCGCGCCTTGCGGCGCGCTGACGGTGCGCGGCGGCTGCCAGTAGCGCCGCGGCGCCGGAAGCCGCGCCTCGCCCCGCCCGAGCCGGAGGAGGTGGCCCGCGGGCAGCCGCCGGATGCCGGCATAGACCGTGTGCGGGTCCGGCACGTAGCCGAGCGCGAGGAAGTCGTCGACCGCCGCCGGGTCCAGCCGGCACGAGAGGGAGGGCAGCGCCAGCAGCCCCGCGATCTCGGAGGCGAAGGCGACGCCCCCGTCCGGCAGCGCCGCGTAGTGCAGCGGCTTCTCGCCCAGCCGGTCGCGCGCGAGGAAGAGATGCCCGGCATCCCGGTCCCACAGCGCGAAGGCGAACATGCCGTTCAGGCGGTCGAGGCAGCCCGCGCCCCATTGCCGCCAGCCGTGCAGGATCGCCTCCGTGTCCGAGCGGGTGAGGAAGCGGTGGCCCAGCCCCTCCAGCTCCTGGCGGAGCGCGGCGTGGTTGTAGATCTCGCCGTTGAAGGAGATCACGAGGGCGCCGTCGGGCGTCGCCATGGGCTGCGCGCCGCCGGCCAGGTCCACGATCGCCAGGCGCCGGTGGCCGAGCGCGACGCCAGGCTCGGCGTGGAAGCCCTCGCCGTCCGGCCCGCGGTGCCGGACCGCCTCCGCCATGCGCCGCACCGGCGCGAGATCGGGCGTTCCCTGGCCCGGTTGGAAGATCCCGACGATGCCACACATGCTGGGCGGTTCCCTGTTCAGGACGATCCTATTCAGGACGACCTGGAGTTTTCCGGCGTGCTATGGACGGGCCTTGCACCAAGGCCATGGCGGAGAGACATCGCTCATCACGGCCCCGATCGACCGAGGAGGCATCGCGTGAACCCAGGCCGCACCGACCCCGACCACGCGAATGCCGGCCGGGAATCCGTCGGCGCCGGGCCCGCCCCGACGAGGCGGATGACCTGGCCCGCGGCCGCGCTGCTGATCGCCGCGCTCTCGGTGCTGGGCTGGGGTCTCATAGCGCTTGCCATAGGGGTGTTCTGGCGCTGAGGCCTGGCCGGGCCGGGCGCGCCAGCCCGGGCCTTCCCTCCCGCATCCAGGCCAGGGTCGACTCCAGGCCGTCCCGGATCGGCACGGTCGAGCCCAGGCCCAGCCGCTCGCGCGCGAGGAGCGGCGAGCCGATGGAGTGGCGCACCTCCCCCGCCCTCGGGGGCTGGTGGGTGACCTCGGCCGTGACGTCGAGGAGGTCCGCCACGAGGGAGGCCAGTTGCAGCACCGAGGTCCCGCGCCCGGTGCAGATGTTGTAGACCGGCGCGGCCGTGTCGGTGCGGTTCATCGCCGCGAGGAGGGCGCGCACCACGTCCTCGACGAAGATGAAGTCCCGGGTCTGCTGGCCATCCCCGAAGACGGTGAGGGGCTCCCTCCGCAGCAGGCGGTCGCAGAAGATGGAGATCACGCCCGAATAGGGCGAGGCCGGGTCCTGCCGCGGGCCGAAGACGTTGAAGAAGCGCAGCCCGGCGGTGGGGATGCCGTGGACATGGCCCGCCACGCGCGCGTGCTGCTCGCATCCCAGCTTGTCGGCGCCGTAGGCCGAGAGGGGCTGGACGGCCGAGCCCTCGTGCAGCGGCAGGTTCCCGTTGCTGCCGTAGACGGCGGCGGAGGAGGCGTAGACCACGGGGATGCGGCGCCCGCGCGCGGCCTCGAGCAGCGCGACCGTGGCGGAGAGGTTGGTGCGGTGGGCGCCGAGCCAGTCCTTCTCGCCGCGCTGGACGGAGGCGATCGCGGCGAGGTGGAAGCAGCCGTCGACGCCGGCCAGCGCCTCGCGCAGCGCCATGGGCTGGCAGACGTCGCCCAGCAGGAACTTGCTGCCGGGCGCAAGATTAGCCTCGGAGCCGCTCGAAAGATCGTCCAGCACCCGCACGCCGTGCCCGCCGGCGCGGAGCGCGGCGCAGAGATGGGAGCCGATGAACCCGCAGCCGCCGGTCACGAGGAACGTCGCCATCGCCGTGAAAGCCCTCCCGCAAGACAACGTGGTGAAAGCTAACCGGACAGCGGCCCCGAGATAAGTAGTATTATGAGCTTTACATAATTTACATTTTACACGACCGGGTTTTACATAATTTTCATCCTGGTCAATCCGAAAAACCAAACATCCCGTGCGATTTCCTTGAAGAAACAGGAAAGCCGGCGGAAGTTGTTTCTGGAAAATAATCAAGGTGCGGGACCAGTCCTTGGACCTCGGTGTCATCTGTCCGGTCTTCGACAGCGATCCGGCGCTTCTGCGCTCGGCGGTCGGGTCCGTGCTGTCGGCCGGCGGGGGGCGCGGCGTGGCGGAGCTGATCCTCGTCGACGACGCGTCGTCGGAGCGCGCCACGCTGGACGCGCTGGAGTCGCTGCGCTCCGAGCCGCGGGTCCGCATCCTTCGGCAGGCGCGCAACACCGGCCCGGCCTCCGCACGCAACCGCGGGATCAGCGAGGTCAGGGCGAAGTGGATCGGCTTCCTCGACGCGGACGACCTCTGGCTGCCAGGCCGGGTGGAAGCCGCCGCAGCCCTGGTCAAGGCGGCCGACCCGGAGGCTGCCGGCCCGGAGTGGATCGGCGGCCGCCACGTCACGCTGCACGGCGACGGCCGGCTGCGGGCGGAGCCGGGCATCCACGCGGCAATGGCGGGAGTGGGCCACGCCGGCATCCCCGCCCGCGCCTATCACGGCCCCGGCCTCACGCGGCAGTTGATCGCGAACTTCTGGATGCACCTCGGCGCGGTGCTCGTGAAACGAGATCTCGCTCTGCGTATCGGCGGTTTCGCGGACGGGCTCCGCTACTACGAGGACTTCCTGTTCCTCGCCAGGCTCTCGGCCCTCGCGCCGCTGCACGTGCTGGACGCCGATGTCTACGCGTGGCGCCGCACGGGCACGGGCGCCACGGCCTCGCCGGCGCGCCTCTCGCCGGATTCGCTTCGCATGCACCGCCTGGCGCTTGCGGACCCGCTGCTGCACGGCGTCCGGCGGGAGCTGCGCTGGGCGCGCTACAGCGCCCGCAAGGGCCTCGCCCTCAACAACCTCCTCGCCGGGCACCGCCTCCGCGCCCTGCTCCTCGCCGTCGACACCTACTGCCTGGATCCGCGGGAGGTCGGCGACCTTCTCGCCTTCCTGCGACTCCTGGCGTGGGGCGACGGCGGGCCCGCCGGGCGCCTCCGCTACTCCCGCACCGAAATCTTCCCCTCCCAGGAAACACGATGAACGCGATCGCGCGGCCGCAGGCCCAGCCCATGATGCTCCACGCCGCCTGCGCCGGGCTGCGGCTCTACTTCCGGCACGTCCCGCTGCGCGCGGGCAAGGAGTGGCTGTGGAACAGGATCGTCCACCGCCACATCCTCTGGCGCTCCTTCCGGATCCAGGCGCGCACGCGGTTCGGCGCGCGGCTGGAGGGCGCCTTCCCCGACGTGGTGCACGGCTACGTCTACTTCTTCGGCGTCTGGGAACCCTCCGTCACCGCGCTCCTCCGCGCCGCGCTGCGGCCGGGCGACGTGGTGATCGACATCGGGGCGAATGTCGGGCTGCACACGCTGCTCGCGGCCAAGCTCATCGGCCCTGGCGGGCGCGTGCACGCGGTGGAGGCCTCGCCCGGGATCTTCCGGCAACTGGAGCGGAACCTGGCCGCGAACGGCGTGACCAACGTGCGCGCCTACAACGTGGCGGCCACAGCCGTGGCCGGCCCCGTGCCGGTCTTCCTGCACGACGACACAAATCTCGGCGGCACGACGATCGTGGCGGAGGAGGCGGCCCGCAACGGCGCGCGGCACGAGGCGGTGGTGGAAGGACGCCCCCTGGCGCAGATCGTGCCGGCCGACGAGATCGCCGCGGCGCGCCTGATCAAGATCGACGTGGAGGGCGCGGAGTGGATGGTGCTGCAGGGCATGAGGGAGGTCCTGCCGCGCCTGCGCGCCGACGCCGAGGTGCTGGTGGAGGTGAGGCCCGCGGCGCTGGAGGAGACCGGCGGGTCGCTGGAGGCGCTGCTCGCCCTGTTCGCGGAGGCCGGGTTCCGGCCCTTCGAGGTGGCGAACGACTACCGCCCGGGCTTCTACATCCGCCCCCCCTCCGCGCGCCTCATCCCCCTGACCCGCACGGATTTCGACATGGCCGACCTCGTCTTCCGGCGCCCCGGCGGGGGGGGCTGATCCCATGCCGCCCGATCCCGTGCCGCAGGAGGCCGCGCCCCGCATCAGCGTCGTCGTCCCGACCTACAACCGGGCGGCGCTGCTGGCCGAGACGCTGGACGCCATCATCGGCCAGAGCCTGCGCCCGCACGAGATCATCGTGGTGGATGACGGCTCGACCGACGGCACCGCGGCGATGCTGGCGGAGCGCTACCGCGGCCTCGTCACGGCCTGCCGCATCCCGAACTCCGGCGACCTCGCGGCGCGCAACGCCGGGCTGCGGATCGCGACCGGCGACCTCGTCGCCTTCTGCGACAGCGACGACCTCTGGTCCCCCGGGTTCCTGCGGGCCATGGCGGCGCTCTGGGCCGCCGAGCCGCGTACCCGCGCCGCCTTCACGGACTTCACGGTCCTGCAGGACGGGTGCGACCTCGCGCCCCGGAAGTTCGACACGGCCCCGCCGGGCTATTGGGGCGGCCTCCGCCACGTCAGCCCGGACGGCAGCGCGGTGTTCGACACGCCCATCGTGGACCGGCTGATCCGCTTCCAGCCCTTCTTCCCCTCCTGCATGGTGGCAGACCGGCTTTTCCTGCTGGATGTCGGCGGCTGGGACGTCTCGGTGGGCCGCGTGGTCGGCACGGATTTCGCGACCGCCCTGCTGCTGGCGGAGCACACGCCCTTCGGCGTGGTGCCGCGCCCGCTCGTGCGGATCCGCAAGCACGCCGGCAACTACTCCGCCGATGTGCAGGCGATGAACCTCGGCGACGCGGCGATCCTGGAGCACGTGCTGCGGCGCCGCCCCTCCCTCGGCCCGCACGCCGCCAGCATCCGCGAGAGCGCCGCGCGCCGGCGGGCGGACGCGCTGCACATCGCCTTCGGCCGGCACGACCACGCGGCGGTGCGGCGGATCTACGCGCAGCTTCCCCGGCCGCACCGGGCCTGGCGGGCCAGGCTGAAGCTCGGGGTTTCCGTCCTGCCGGAGCCGCTTCGGCGGCTCGTCGGCGCCACGTTCCTCGCCCTCGGGTCCTGGGGCGCGGACAGGAAGCGGAGCTCAGGCCCGCGCGCCCTGCCAGGCGGGTGAGGGGGCCGGCGCGAACAGCTCCGGGAAGCCCTGCCGCAGGATGGCCCGGTAGGCCAGGGCCTGCGCCTCCGGCCCGCGCCCCTCGCGCAGGCGGTGCAGCGCGGCGGTCTGGGCCTCGTAGCGGGCGCGGTCCGGCCCGCCCGTCACCAGCTCCTCCAGCACCGCCTGCATCCCCGCCAGGTCGTCGCAAAGGTGGCCGATGTCGCCGCCCTCGGCGAACAGCGCCTGCGTGATCGGAACCCGCGCGGCGATCACCGGCTTGCACCACGCCACCGCGTCCATCAGCCCGCCACTGGGCGAGAGGCTGTAGTAGCCGGGCTGCAGCGGCAGGAACACGTAGTGCAGCCCGGCCATCCGCGCCGCAAAGGTCTCGCGCGGGATATGCCCGGCCTCCACGGGGTGGGCGATGTCGGCGAAGCGCTCGGCCGGGGTGCTGCCGGGGCGGCCGCCCACGATGTGGAACTCGATCCGCGCGCCGTGGCGCGCCCGGAACAGCCGCGCCGTCTCCAGGTAGGCGTCGATCCCCTTGGAGGCCGTGGCCATCCCCACGATTCCCACGCGGATCGGCCCTTCCGGCAAGGGCGGGGGCGCGGCGCGGCCCGCCGCTTCCCGCACGTCCACGGGGTGCGGCAGCACGTCCGTCCGGGCCCGGCTGCCGGGGATGGCGGCCTCCAGCGCGTCGCGGATCACCGTCTCGAAGACCAGCAGCCGGAGCCGCCGCGACGGCCGCGCGAGCATCGCGTGCAGGTCCAGCCGGCGGAGCAGCGGGTGGCGGGACCGCCAACCCACCACCTCGTTCAGGTTGCCGTGCAGCCCCACCTGCACCGAGACGGGGCGCCGCGCGGTGCGCGCCGCGATCAGCGCGGCCAGGATCGCGGTCGGCGTGGTGGAGGCGAGGACGAGGAGGTGCGGCTCCCCCCGGGGGGCGGATTCGCGCGCGGCGGCCCGCAGCGCGGCCTGGATCGTCCGCAGCTCCCGCCAGAAGCGGCGGGCGGAGACGATGTGCGTCTTCCAGCGGTGCAGCGGCGAGAGCGCGATGGGCGTGAAGCGCAGGTTCGGCAGGCCCCGCATCGCCGGGGCGGCGCGCACCGCCTGCAGGTGGTCCGCCTCCGCGTGGAAGCGCACGCCGGTCCCGGGAAAAGCGAGCGCCATCGCCTCCAGCAGCCCGCGGTTGATCGGCACATGGGCGGTGCCGCTGTTCGTCATGTCGAAGACGAGGATCATCGCGCTCCCCTTTCCCGCCCGCTCAGGACGCGCAGCGGGCGCCGCCGCGCCCGCGCGGGACGATGTGGAAGGCCGGGTCGCGCGCGAAATCCTGCGCCCGGGTGAAGGGCGCCCCCGCGCCCGCCAGCCAGGTGTAGGCCTGCGCCGCCGCAGCCGAGCCGAGCGTCTCGGAGACGGCCGCGAGGGAGGCCAGGGCGAGCTGGGCGTAGTCGCCCTCGCTCCGGCCCCATCCCGTGCCGTTGGAGAGGCCCCTGGCCCGCGTCGCCTCCCCCATCGCCGCCCAGCTTCCCAGGGGCTGCCCGCCGGGGGAGAGATGCGCGATGAGGTAGGCCGCGCCGTCGTTCCGCCCGAAGCCGCGATCCGCCGCCCCGAAGCGGCCGACGAGGAAGTTCGCCATCCACGTCAGCACCGCGCGCGCCGCCTCGTCGCCCCGGCGCGCGGCGATGGCGGCGGTGGAGGCGAAGTAGTCCTGCTGCCAGGGCGGCAGCACGCCGGCCGCGCCGTACTCGCCGGGGATCCAGCCATGCGCCTCGCCCTGGGCCGCCGTCCAGGCCGGGATCTGGGCGCGGATCCAGGCCCAGTTCCCGGCGGCGGCGGCGCGCAGCCAGGGGCGGTTGGAGTCGTCGTCCGGGCTGATCCAGGCCGCGTTCTCCAGCTGGCGCAGGGACCAGGCGCCGCCGCGCACCTGGTTGCCGCGCACCACGTTCACGCCCTCGCCGGGCCCTGCGGCGCCCGGCGCCCCGCGCGCCGAGGGCGAGGGCCATTGCGAGACGACGCACCAGGAGGCCTGGGCCTGCAGGTTGTCCAGCAGGGCGCGCCGCCCGGTCAGCAGGCAGGGCACGAAGTTCAGGTCCGGCTGGTGCGCGCAATCGGCCCGCCAGCCCGTATCCCCCGCCACGGGCTGCATCAGCCCGCCCGGCGCGGGGCCGCCCCGCCCGTCGCTCCACAGCCGGGGCCAGCGGCGCGTGTCGATCCAGCCGCCGCCCCCGGTGCTGCCCCCGGTGCCGCCGGAGGGGTCCCAGTAGTGCCAGGGAATAGAGCCCGCCGCCTCGGCCTGCCCCTGGCAGTAGGCGGCCGCGCGGGGATCGCCGGTGATGAGCCAGACGGCCTGCGGCATGGTGGCGGGGCCGATATCCGCGCGCCCACCGGTCTGCCCCATGTCCTGCGTGATCCCCCGGGCGGAGAGGGGTGCCGCCCAGGCGGGCGCGGCCATCGCCGCGCCCAGCCGCGCCAGCAGCGCCTCCTCCACCCCGGTCGCGAGGTCGTAGCGCGCAACGGCCGCCGCATCGGCCAGGTAGGCGGCGTCGTGCCGCACCAGGGGCGGCGTGCCGGAGCGCACCGAACCCAGCAGCCGCCCCCAGCCCGTGTACTGGGCCTGCTTCGGGATCGTCGTCTCCAGCGCCGTGCGCCCGTCCAGGAGGAGCTGGACGGCGTAGGCGGCCTCGCCGCCGTTCGGGCGCATCGCCACGTCGTTGCGGAACCAGGCTTCCACCCAGAGCGAGCCGTCCGCCCGCAGCGCCACGTCCGCGACGAGCCGGAGGGAGGCGACGCCCCCCGCCGAGGCCGGGGGCACGGCGGCCGAGACCCGCGTCGCCACGGCCAGCGGGCCGGCCTGCCAGGGCGCCTCTCCCAGCGCGGCGCGGAACGCAGCCAGCAGGTCCATCCGCCACTCCGCCTCGCCGGAGCCGCGCAGCGTGACGAGGGCCTGCCGCCCGGACAGCGCCGCCGGCACGTCCAGCGCCGGCCCCGGCGCCTCCCCCGCGGAGAGCACCACCCCCTGCCGGCCGCCGCGCGGCAGGGCGGGGCAGGAGAGGGCGATCACCGCCCACCGGGCGGAGCCGTCGGGGTGGCGGGTCTTCACGTCGATCTGCGCCGGCAGGGTTCGCCCGTCCGGCAGCCTGGCGCGCAGCCCGGCGCGGCCCGGCACGTCGCCCGGCCGGAAGGCCTGGCCGAAGACGGCGACGCTGCCGACGCCCCCGCCCATCCCCTCAAGCACCAGCCCGACGATGTCGCCGGGTGCGGAAGGGCAGGGCGGCGCCGCGGCGCGCACCTGCGCCAGCGCCCCGCCGGGGAGGGCGAGGGCCGCGGTGGCGGCGAGGAGGTCCCGGCGGCGCATCACGCCCCCGCCCTCGCGGCCAGGACGCGCCGGAACACCGCCATCTGGCCGGCGCTCGTCTCCTCCCAGCCGAAGCCCTCGGCATAGGCGCGGGTGGCGGCCCGTTCCGGTGGACTGGCCAGCAGGCGACGCACCCCGGCCGCCACGGCCTCCGGCGTCGTCCTCTCCATCACCAGCCCCGCGGCGGGGCTCCGCACCGCCTCGCGGCTGCCCCAGGCCGGGCTGGCCACGACGGGCGTGCCGCAGGCCATGGATTCCAGCAGCACGTTCGCCCAGCCCTCCCGGCTGGAGGCGAGCACCATCGCGTCCGCGGCGCCGTACCATCCGGGCAGGCTCGCATGGGGCTGGGCACCGACGAGCCGCACCCGGTCCTCCACCCCCAGCCGCCGGGCGAGGGCGACCAGCGCCCCGCGCTCCGGCCCCTCGCCGAGGATCAGCAGGCGGTGCCCCGGCAGCATCGGCAGGGCCGCGATGACGTGGTGGTGTCCCTTGCGCTCGATGAGGTGGCCGACCGAGACCAGCACGGGCCCTTCGCCCAGCCCGAGCGCCGCGCGCGCGGCCGGGCGCGAGACGGGGGGCACGAAGGTGTTCAGGTCCACGCCGTTGCGCAGCACCGTCACCTTCTCCGGCGGCGCACCCAGCGCCAGCAGCCCGTCCCGCAGCCCCGCGCTCACCGCGATCAGCGCGTCCGCGCCGCGGATGGCCCGC
This sequence comes from Pararoseomonas sp. SCSIO 73927, assembly GCF_037040815.1. NCBI lineage: Bacteria > Pseudomonadati > Pseudomonadota > Alphaproteobacteria > Acetobacterales > Acetobacteraceae > Pararoseomonas > Pararoseomonas sp. SCSIO 73927. Next base: position 365,161 of record NZ_CP146232.1, on the reverse strand, counting down.
AGGATCGCCTGGCGGGGCAGGCGGTAGCCCGGCAGCTGGCTGACATCGGAGCCGCGCGCCGTGATGACCACGGGCTTGCCGAGTTCCTGCCCGAGCCAGACCGCCGCCACGCCATCGGGGTAAAGGTAGTGGGCGTCCAGCAGGTCGAAGTCGAAGCCGCTCTCCATCATGCGCGCCAGCGCCGACCGGGCCGCGAGGTAGAGGCTGGTGGGCGCCGTCAGCATCCCCAGCCCGGGCGGGGCGAGGAAGCGGGGATGATGCACCCGCAACCCGTGCCGCTCCGCCTCCGCCGGGCCTTTCCGCCCGCGGAAGGGGAACCACGGCACCGGCGCCAGCACCGTGCTCCGCGCCTCACCGCCCCCGACGAGGTGGAGCAGCCGGTTCTCGACGAAGACGCCATGATTGGGACGCCCGGGGCTTGGGTAGAGGGTGCTGAAGGTCAGCAACCGGAGCGGGCTTTCGGCGCGGGGCGCCGGGCGTGCGGGAAGGGTGGAAATGTCCTGCGCGGCGCTCACGGCCGTCCTCTCCCGATGGGGCGGGGGCCGGCGGCTCCCCGCGCATGTCGAAGGGTGACCAGGCCGGGTTCGCCGGATCCCGCACCGCCCACCAGGCGAGCCAGGCGACGCCCACGAGCATCGCCAGGAAGTAGAGGCCGTCCATGCGCGCGCTCCTCCATTGGCCGGGTCATGCGCGGACCCCGCCCGCAAGGCCCGGCAGGGCGGGCCGCGCGGGGCCGCCCCGCCAACCACCTCGCCAGCCACCGGCCACGCCGCGCCGCGCCGCCGCGCGCGCGGCCCCGTTCCCCGCCAGCGGATCCCCGGCCAGCGCCTTCAGCGCCAGCGCGTGCGCGGCGCCCACCACCACCAGCAGCGTCCAGTAGAAGTCCCAGTAGGAGAGCGAGAGGAAGGTGCCGCTGACGAGGTAGGCGACGATCGAGACCTGCGCCATGCGCCCGAGATCGCCCGCCCAGGCCAGATCCGGCCGGCCCCGCGCCATGCGGCCGAGCCGCAGGGCAAGGATCAGGCCCGATAGCGTGAGGCTCAGCCAGACGAGGAAGGTGGGGAAGCCGTTCTCGCCCAGCAGCTCGAACCAGATGCTGTGCACGGCGCGCGCCGGCCCGCCCGGCGCCACCGTGTCCACCGCCGAGCGCGTGTAGGGGCCGGTGAAGCCCGCCCCCGTCAGCGGCCGGCTGAGCGCGAGGCGGAAGGAGATGTCCCAGAGCACCAGCCGCTCGGAGGCCGAGCCGTCCTCCTGGTAGGTGGAGATGGTGTTCATCCGCTCCGTCCAGGCGGCCGGCATGAAGGCGATGGCCCCGGCCACGCAGGCCGCCAGCACGACGCCGGAGACCAGCTTGCCCTTGGTGCGCAGCCACATCACGAAGGCGGCGGCCAGCAGCCCCAGCAGCGCGCCGCGCGAGTAGCTGGCGACGACGGCGAGCAGCGTCAGCGCCATCGCGGCGGCCAGCCCCAGCCGCACGATCCGGTGCGCCGAGTGCATCCGCAGCCAGTTCATCAGCGGCAGCGTCACCAGCATCGCCGCGGCGAGGTGGTTGTTGTCCGTGATCATTGTCTGCGGCGGGCCCCAGACCCGGTAGTTGCCGCCGTTGACGATCGAGAAAATGCCGCCGCGCACGCCGTAGTAGCCGAGCGAGATCACCATCACCCAGACCAGCGCCTGCACCCGCCGCCGGTCCGTCAGCATGGAGGCGGTGACGAGAAGCACCAGCAGCACCTTCATCGTGTGCTCCCACTTCGCCCAGACCGCGCCGGGCTCGCCGATCGCCGCGGCGGAGGTGAGGGTGAAGCACGCCATGAGCGCCAGCAGCGGGACCGTGATGGCGTTCCACACCGGCCGCCGCAGCTCCCCCGCCGCCACGCAGCCGATCAGCGTGGCCGCGAAGACCGACATCGCCCATGGCAGCTCGGAGGCCGGTCCCCAGACCAGCCGGTGCGGGTTCATGAAGGAGATCCAGGACCACAGCAGGATCCCGGCGAAGGGCCGCGCCACCGCCAGCGCCAGCAGCGCCGCCAGCACCGCGACGAAGAGGAGGTCGCGCATCCCCGCCCCTCAGCGACGCGCGCGCAGGTCGACGAGGAGGCGCTCGGCCTCCGCCTTCTCGGGGAAGACGGGCGCGCCCTCCATCGCCGCGGCGAGCACCGTCAGCGCCTCCTCCCGCCCGCCCGTCGCGCGGAGGGCGTAGGCCAGGCGGTAGGCGGAGGCGGGGTCGGGGCGCTCCGCCGACCGCGCCGTGGCGGATAGCCGGAGCAGCGGCACCGCGCGCTCCGCCTGCCCGCCGCGCGCCATGATCCAGCCCAGCGTGTCCGCCGTGTCGGGGTTGGGCGTTAGAAAGTAGGCGCGCTCCGCCAGGGAAAGCGCCCGGGAGCGGGTGGCGGCGTCCCCGCCCCGCTGCCCCAGCAGCCAGGCGAGGTTGTTGAGGGACACGGGGTTCCCGGGATGCCGCGCCACGATCCTCTCCAGCCGCCGCTCCGCCTCCTCGTTGCGCCCGGCTTCGATGTCGAACTGCGAGAGGACGAGGCCGACGCCGTCGTCGTCCGGGTTGGCGGCCAGCCAGGACCGCAACGCCGCGTCCGCGGCTGGCGCGTCGCCCGCCGCGCGCAGCGCCGTCGCCTGCCGCAGCACCATCACCCCCATGGGAGCCTGCCCCATGGCCGCCGCGTAGGCCGCCGCCGCCTCCCTCGGCCTCCCCGCGGCGGACAGCACGTCGCCGCGCAACGCCAGGCTTGCCGGCCGTGCCTCCGGCTGCGCCGCGAGGCGGTCGGCCAGGGCCAGCGCCGCGTCCAGGCCCCGTGCCTGCAGCACCAGCCCGGCGAGCGTCTGCTGCAGCGTCGCATCGGCCGGGCGCGCCCGCAGCCCCTGCTCGATCAGCGTCTCCGCCCCGCGCGCGTCGCCGGAGCGGACGAGCAGAGCCGCCAACTGCCGGCGCGCCGCCGCGGAGTTCGGGTCCTGGGCCAGGGCCAGGCGGCTCTGCGCCTCCGCCTCGGCCCACTGTTCCGCCGCCGCATGGGCCTCGGAACGGGCCAGGGGAACCGTGACGGCCGCCCCGCCCTGCAGCGGCGGCGCGGCCAGCACCCGCGCCGCCCCGGCGGCGTCGCCCGCGCGCATCATCACGTTGGCCATGGCCAGTGCCAGCGGCTGCACGCCGGGCGCGGCCTCCTGCACCGCGGCCAGCACGGCCCGCGCCTGCGCGGCGCGCGGCGATCCCGGCATCGCCGAGGCGGCGAGCTGGCCGATCGCTTCCACATTGGCCGGATCCGCCCGCAGCACCTCCCCGAGCAGCCGCTCGGACTCCTCCGGGCGGTTCTCGATCCGCGCCACGCGCGCCAGCCCGATCCGGGCGGCGGTGGAGGCGGGGTGGTCGCGCAGCACGCCGGCGAAGACCGCCCGGGCGGGCTGCAGCTGGAACCGCGCGAGGTGGAGGGTGCCCTGCAGCACCGCCGCGACCTCGCCGCGCCGGGTGGCCGGGTCCAGGCGGTCCAGCTCCGCCTCCGCGGCCTGCAGGTCGCCGCGCTGCAGGGCCGTGAGGGCGAGGATCTCCCGCAGGCCGCGCCGGTTCGGGTCGCGCTGCAGCGCGCCCTCCGCCGCCGCCGCCGTGCCCTCCCGGTCCCCTGCGGCCATGCGGGCCGCGGCGAGGCGGCCGAGCACGCCGGCATCGTCGGGCGCCAGCTCCGCGGCACGGGCCAGGGCGGCCACCGCCTCGCGCCGGCGGCCCGCGCGGCTGTGGAGCCGCCCGAGCAGGTCCAGCGCTTCCGCATCCGCCGTGCCGCGCTCCGCCAGGCGGGCGAGGATCGCCGCCGCCTCCTCGTGCCGGTTCGCGTCGATCTCGAAGGCGGCGACGAGCCGTGCGCCGCGCGGGTCCTCCGGCTGCCGCGCGTGGTGGCGGCGCGCGGCGTCCTCGGCCTGCGCCGTCTGGTTCAGCCCGCGCTTGGCGAAGGCCAGCAGCAGGAACCCGTCCGGGAAGTTGCCGAGGATGGAGCCGATGGGCTGCAGCGCCGCGTCCACACCGGCCCAATCCCCCGCGCGGGCCAGCAGCATGGCCCGCAGGTAGAGGCCGGGCGGGCTGCCCGGCATGGTGGCGAGGACGGCGTCCACGTCCGCCTTCGCAGGGGCCGGCTCGTTGAGCTGCAGCAGCACCTCGGCCCGCCGCAGCCGCGCCCCCGCATTGCCCGGGGCGGCCGAGACCGCCCGCGTGAAGCTCTCCAGCGCGGGCCTCAGCTCCTGCCGCGCCAGCTGCAGCGACCCCTTGCGGAGCCATCCCTCCGCGGAGGCGGGATCGCGCGCCAGCACGCGGTCCACGGCCGCCTCCGCCGCGGCGCGGTCGTCGGCGGCCATCGCGAGGGCGGCGGCGGAGAGCTGCACCTCCTCCGCCTCCGGCGCCAGGCGCAGCGCCGCCTCGCCCGCCTCGCGCGCGGCCTCCGCCTGCCCGGTCGCGAGCAGCGCGAGGACGCGGCCCGCCAGGACCTGCGCCGCCACGCCTGAAGCCGCCGCCGCCGGGCCGGGTGCGGGGAAGTCGCGGAGCAGCTCGTCGAAGCGCCCCGTCACGACATAGGCGCGGATCAGCAGCGCGGTGCCGCGCGCGGGGTCGTAGCCGCGCTCCATGGCGGCCCGCGCCTCGCGCTCCGCCACCTCGCCGTCGCCCAGCTCCAGGCTGGCCAGGGCGAGCGAGACCCGGGTGGATGCTGATCCCGGATCGTCCCGCACCGCGTTGCGCCACTCCAGCTGGGCCGCCCGCAGGTCGCCGCGCGCCGCGGCCTCCCGCGCCCGCTCCGGCGCCGCCGCGCCGGCGGGGGAGGCGGCGACGGCACCGAGCAGGACGGCCCCGGCGAGGAGCGCGCCTCCTCTCAGGGCCAGGGATGCGGCGCGGGCTGTGGAGGAGGGTGAGATGGAGCGGTGCATGGCGGAACCTCGGCTCACTTCTCGTTGTCGGTGGACGAGGCGGACGGCTCGACGTAGTTGCGGCCGCCGCTCAGCCCGTGCGTCTCGAGCAGCGCGTAGATCGTGGGGCGGCTGACGCCGAGCAGGCGCGCCGTCATCGTCAGGCTGCCGCCGCTGCGCGCCAGCGCGCGCTCCAGCGCGGATCGCTCGGCGCGCAGCCGCGCGGCGCGGATGTCGAGATCCGCCTCCGGCGCCGGCTCCGGCTCGCTCAGCTCCAGGTCGGCGGCCGTCACCAGCTGCCCGTCCGCCATCAGGGCGCCGCGGCGCACGCGGTTGGACAGCTCCCGCACGTTCCCGGGCCAGGTATGGGACTGTATGGCCTGCGTCGCCGTGGGATCGAAGCCCCGGATGCGGCGGGAGAAGTCCCGCGCGTAGCGGGCCAGGAACCAGCGCGCGAGGAGCAGGGGATCGTCCCCGCGCTCCCGCAGCGGCGGCACGCGGATGGTGAGGGAGTTCAGCCGGTAGAGGAGGTCGGCGCGGAAGCGCCCCGTCTCGGTCTGCTCCTCCAGCGGCTGGTTCGTCGCGGACACCACGCGCACATCCACCCGGATCGGTGTGCGCCCGCCCACCCGCTCGATCACCTGGTCCTGCAGGAAGCGCAGCAGCTTCGCCTGGAGGGAGGCGGGCAGGTCGCCCACCTCGTCCAGGAACAGAGTGCCGTTGTTCGCCGCCTCGATCCGGCCGGTGACCTGCCGCACGGCGCCGGTGAAGGCGCCCCGCTCATGCCCGAACAGCTCGCTTTCCAGCAGCGCCTCCGGAATGGCGGCGCAGTTGATCGCCACGAACTTGCCCTTCGCGCGCGGCCCCATCTCGTGCAGGGCGCGGGCCAGGGCCTCCTTGCCGGTGCCGCTCTCGCCGAGCAACAGCACGGGGACGGAGACCTGGGCCAGGCGCTCCACCGTGCCGCAGATCTTCAGCATCGTCTCGTCGGCCGTGATGATGTCGCGCACCGGGCTCGCGCGCGGCATGGAGGCGAGGCGGAGGTTTTCCTCCTCCAGTTCCCGCAGGCGCAGCGCCCGGTCCACCACGGTGCGCAGCACCGCCAGGTCCACCGGCTTTTCGCAGAAATCATAGGCGCCGAGGGCGATGGCGCGCAGCATGTTCTCGCGCTGCCCCTGGCCGCTGCACACCACCACCGGCATGCCCGGCGCCAGGCGGCGAAGGACTTCCAGCGTGGCGAACCCCTCCGTCACGCCCTCCGGGTCCGGCGGCAGGCCGAGGTCGAGCAGCGTGGCGGAGGGCTGCTCCTTCTCCACCAGCGCCTTTGCCTGCGCCCGGTCCCCCGCGATCACCACGCGGCAGTCGGGGAAGGCCCAGCGGAACTGGGCCGCCAGGGCGACGTCGTCCTCGACGATCAGCAGCTTCGGCTTGCTCATGGGCACAGCTCCGCGCCCGCGCCCGCCAGTTCCCGCTTCGCCGCGGCCGTCACCGCAGCCGCCTGGGGCGCCGTGGCCGCCAGGGGCAGGCTCATGCGCATGGTCGTGCCGACCCCCGGCATACTCCGGGCCACGAGGTCGCCCCCGGCCCGCCGCAGCAGCTCCCGCGCCTGCCACGCGCCGATGCCGTTCCCGTCGGGCTTCGAAGAGGCGAGCGGGCGGAACAGCACATCGCGCAGGAATGCCGCCGACATCCCCGTGCCCCGGTCAACGATATCCACCAGAATTATCTCCCCCTCACGCCGCAACCGGACGGCCACCTCCCTCCCCGGGGGAGATGCCTCCACGGCGTTGTCCAGCAGGTGGGTCACGGCGGCATCGAAGGCCTCCGCCGACATGGCCACCTGCACCTCCTCCATGTCGTCCGCCTCCAGCAGGACCGGCCCGGGCCGGGCGGCCAGCAGGCGCCGCAGCCGATCCACCGGCCGGATGAGCGCGGCGGAGGGCGCGCGGCCCTCATCCGGGGCGCGCAGCCGCGCGATCAGCGCGCCGATCCGCGCGGCGGAGGACCGGACCGTGAGCAGCATGTCGCGCTGGAACTCCGGGTCCGCGATGTTGGCCTCCGCATTGGCGAGCAGCAGGTTCAGCTGCGTCGCCACCGTCTTCACGTCGTGCGCCACGAAGGCGAAGCGGCCGGCATAGGCCTGGATCCGCTCCGCATCCGCGGCGCGCTGGGCGGCGCGCCGCTCCGCCAGGAACATCGCGACCTCGCGCCCGAGGGCGCGCAGCAGGTCGAAGGTCTCGCCATCCGGCACGAAGGGGGCCCGCGGCGGCGAGAGCAGCACGACCCCGAGCAGCCCCTCGCGGTGATGGGTCAGCGGCACGGCGAGCCAGATCGGGCCGTAGAGGGAGCGCAACTCCTGGAACTCTCCCGCGCCTGGCCGGGCCACCCAGGCGCCGTCCCGCAGCGCCAGGGCGAGGGCGTGGCCGGCCGGCAGCGCGAGCGGCGCGGAGGGACCGTTCCACGACCCGGCCCAGCACAGCGCCGGCGCGCCGGACGGCGGCTCGCCGGGGTCGCGCAGCAGCAGGACGCCCGCGGGGCTGTCGGCCGGGTCCGCCACCGCCCGGATCGCCCGGATCTCGGCCGAGGCCTCCGCGTCCGGCGCGGAGAGGGTGGCGACGCAGCGCAGCCATTCCCGCCGGTAGTCGTAGCGGTCGCGGAAGAAGTGGTCCACGACGAGGCGCCGCAGCCGGGAACGGACGGAGCGCGCGCTGACCGCCACCGCGAGCGTCATTACCGCGCCGGCGAGGAGCCCCACCTGCGCCGCGCGCGCCCAGGGGCCGCCGAGCCTGTGCAGCGCCTCCCCCACGATGCCGGCGCCCAGCAGGAAGGTGCCGGCGGTCAGCAGGGTGGCGCCGTGGAACACCAGCTGCCGCGACACGGGCGGCTCGTGCGAGGTCCTGCGGTCCCGCACCGCGGCGATGGCGAGGAGCGGCACCGCCAGCACCGTCAGCACGGCGCGGGAGTCGATCAGCACGTCCGAGAAGGCGCCGGACAGCGCCGCGTCCGCGTAGAGCACGAGATCGAAGGCGGCCAGCCCGCCGAGCGCGATGCAGGGCAGCACCACGTGCCACCGCGCCTCCTCCGGCGCATTGCGGTAGAGGTTCTCCGCCACCAGCACGACGAGGAGGGCCAGCGCCGGGCGGGCGAGGGTGAGGGCGGTGCCGTAGCCCTGCGGCGAGGCCGCCCCGGGCAGGAGCGACGCCAGGGCAAGGGCCGTGACGCCGAGGCCGAGCGCCCCGAGGCCGCGCAGGAGCGCCGCGCCGCCGGGTGCCGCCAGGCGCCGGCAGAGCAGCAGCAGCACCGCGAGCCATGTCGCGCCCCGCGCCACCTCCGCGAGGCCCGCGATGCCGTTGAGCGGGTTCTCCGGCATCGCCGCGACCGCCGCCGCCCAGAGCGCGGCCACCGCGCCCGCCACCGCCGGCGGCCGCGCCGCAGCGCCGCGCCCGACGAGGAGGACGAGCACCGTCCAGGCGGCGCTGATGGCGGCGCAGCCCGCGTAGAGCGTGACGGAGGCGGTGCCGCTCATGCCGCGCCTCCGGCCCCGATCCCGGCCGCGATCCTCGCGCCTGTCTTGGCTCGTAGGGCGCTCAACGCGCGCCCTCCTGGAACAGCACGACGCGCACGGTGGAGACGAGGATGATGAGGTCGAGGAAGAGGCTGCGCCGGTTCACGTAGTAGAGGTCGTAGGCGAGCTTCATCCGCGCGTCCTCGACCGAGGCGCCGTAGGGGTAGTTCACCTGCGCCCATCCCGTGATGCCGGGCTTCACCAGGGCGCGGTCGTCGTAGTGGGGGATCACGCGGCCGAGCTGCTCGACGAAGCCCGGGCGCTCCGGCCGCGGCCCCACGATCGCCATGTCGCCGCGCAGCACGTTGAGGAGCTGCGGCAACTCGTCGATCCGGGTGAGGCGCATGAACCGGCCGAGCCGCGTGACGCGCGGGTCGTTGCGCGTGGCCCAGCGCGGCGCGCCGCCGACCTCGGCATCCACGACCATGCTGCGGAACTTGTAGAGCGTGAAGTGCTGCCCGCGCAGCCCGACCCGGACCTGCCGGTAGAAAATGGGTCCCGGGCTGTCCAGCCGCACGAGCGCCGCCGCCGTCAGCCAGACTGGGAGCGTGGCGAGGAGGATGGCCGTTGCGGCGACAATGTCGAGGACGCGGTGCAGGAAGGCCCCGAAGCGGGAGGACTGGGCGCCGCGCGCCGTGTGCAGCCAGTTCGCCGGCAGGCGCTCGGGCACCACGCGGTTCAGCCGGCACTCGTCCAGCTCGTCCGGCGTGAGCACCCGCAGGCCGGCCTCGCGGAATCGCTCGCGCGTCGCCTCGGTCAGGGATGCGGGCTCCGCGACCACAGCCCAGATCCGCTGCGCCCTCAGCCACTCGGTGGTGAGGGCGCCGTCGGAGACCGATTCGATGGGCATGAAGACCGGGACGAGGAAGTCGCGCACGGCCTCCGCCTCCCGCCCTCCGGTCAGGTTGGCCGGCGCGTCGCGGAGGATGAGCAGGCGCCGCGTGAGCAGGCCGCAGCGCGACGCGGTGCTGCAGCCCAGGCGGGCCACGGCGACGCCGAGCACGCAGCCCAGCAGCACCGCCCCCACCATGTTCCAGGAGAAAGGATCCCGCGCGGGGGTGAGGAGCTGGAGCCCCAGCCAGGTGAGGATGAGCAGCAGGAGGGTGGCGACGAAGCCGCCCGCGACGAGCCGCCGGGAGCGCGAGAGCACCTCCGGCCTGTAAAGCCCGCTGGCACCCACCACGATGCCGCAGCAGAGCGCCACCGCCACCGCCACGAGCCCGGCATCCCGGGCGTTGAAGGCCGCATCCGGGGCCACACCGAAGACGGCGAACGCATAAACGGCCAGGAATACAGCGCCGGTTTCCGCGAGATACAGAACCAGCAGATCCGAACGGACGTCATGCCCGAACAGGCTCGTCATCAGGCCGCTCCCGGATTGGGGGTTTCCGGAGGCAGGATTTACCATCGGTGACCACAGGCAGGAAGATTTTATAACATCCATCTACTTTGATCGGTGATCGACAAACCATTAAAAACACTGGATTTATTTCATGAAATTCAGCAATTCGGCAGAGAAATTTACAATTCCGGGCAGGTTTTCGTTCTGATCAATTTCGATGTTGTAAAAAACTTATTGAAGGCGGGTTGGGCGATGATAACGTCCTTACAGCCGGGACCGGGACGTAATCCGCCCCGGAAACCGGATCCGTGCCGCACCGCAGCGGAACGACAGCAGGAGCCCCCATGCCCCGCATCGGATATTCCCCTTTCCTGCTGATGGCCGGAATGGGCCTGGCCGGGCTGGGCCTGGCCGGCTGTGCCGGGGGGGCGGGCGCCCCGCGCGACCTCGCCCCCGCCTCGTCGGAACCCGCGCCCGAGTACGTGCTCGGCCCGGGGGACACGCTCTCGATCTTCGTCTACCGCTCGCCGGAGCTGAGCGCGCCCGATCTGCCGATCCGGCCGGACGGCCGCCTCTCCCTGCCGCTGATCCCGGACATCGAGGCGGCGGGGCGGACGCCCTCGGAACTGGGCAAGCAGATCGAGGAGAGGCTGAAGACCTACGTCCGCGAGCCGACGGTGACGGTGATGGTCCGCTCCTTCCTGGGCCCGTCCGACCGCCAGATCCGCGTGATCGGGGAGGCCGCGCAGCCCATGGCGATGCCCTACCGCGAGGGCATGACCGTGCTCGACGTCATGATCGGCGCGCGGGGGCTGACCCGCTACGCGGCCGGCAACCGCGCCGAGATCATCCGGCGCGAGCCCGGCGGCCGCCCCAGGGCCATCCCCGTCCGTCTCTCGGACCTGCTGCGGGACGGCGACGTCTCCCAGGACGCGGCGATGCGACCGGGCGACACGCTCGTCATCCCGCAGGGCTGGTTCTGAGCCGTGCAGGCCACAGCCTTCCTCCGCCGCCACGCCAGCGCCGGCTGGCGGCACCGATGGGTCGCCATGGGCGTCGCCTGGCTCGTCTGCCTCGGCGGCTGGGCCGGGATCCACACCCTGCCCAGCCAGTATGAATCCAGCGCGCGGCTCTACGCCGACGCCGACGCCATCCTCGGCATGCTGCTGCGCGGAATCGCGATCGACGGCACGCCGGCCGGGCAGGTGGAGGTGCTGCAGCGCACGCTGCTGAGCCGCCCGAACCTGGAGAAGGTGATCGTCCGCACGGGCCTCGACGCGCGGGCGCCCGACACCGCCTCCCGCGACGCGCTGATCCAGCGGCTGGCGAAGGACATCCGCATCACCACGCAGACCCGCAACCTCTTCACCATCGACTACCGCGACAGCAACGCCCGCGCGGCGCGCGACGTGGTGCAGACCACGCTGAACCTCTTCATGGAGGCCGCGACGACGACCGACCGGCAGCAGATGGAGAGCGCGCGGACCTTCGTGGCGCAGCAGATCGCCTCCTACGAGCTGCAGCTCCGCCAGGCCGAGCGGCGCAAGGCCGAGTTCCAGGCGCGCTACATCGACCTGCTGCCGTCCGACGCCAATGGCGGCGTCTCCCGGCTGGAGGCGGCGCGGGCCCGGCTGCAGCAGGTGCAGGGCGAGCTGCAGGACGCCCGCACGCGGCGCGACCTAACGCAGCAGCAGATCGACGCCACGCCCGCCCAGCTCGTCACGGAGACGGGCGGCGGCGGGGGAGGGGGCGGCGACGGGCGCGTGGCGGAGGCCGAGCGCAACCTGCGCGAGCTTCGCCTGCGCTACACCGACCAGCACCCGGACGTTCTGTCGGCGCGGCGCGCCATCGCGGACCTGCGCGCGAACGGCGGTGGCGGCGGCGCGCCGCGCGCGGCGGCCGCCCCGCAGCGCGTCGCCCGCTCCAACCCGCTCATGGAGCAGCTCCGCGTGCGGCTGGTGGACGTGCACGCGCAGATCGCCTCGCTCGAGCGGCAGGAGAAGGCCGGCCGAGCGGAGGTGGAGCGGCTGGACGCGGTGGCCCGCAGCGAGCCGGAGGTGCAGGCGCAGTACCTGAACCTCGACCGCGACTACACCGTGCTGCGCAAGAACTACGAGGAACTGCTGGCGCGGCGCGAATCGATCCAGATCGCCGGCGCCGCCCGCACGAACTCCGACCGCGTGCGGCTGGAGGTGGTGGATCCGCCCACCCTGCCGGCCGCGCCCGTGGCGCCCAACCGCCTGCTCCTCGCGGCCGGGGTGCTGGTGGCCGGGCTGGGGGCGGGGCTGCTGGTGGCCGTGGGCCTCACCCGGCTGGACCGCACCTTCTACACGGTCCACGACCTGCGCGGCCTCGGCCTGCCCGTCCTCGGCGCGCTCTCCGCCCCTGCGGCGCCGCGCCGCCTTCTTCCCGCCTTCGCCTTCGCCGGGGTCTTCGCCCTGCTGCTGGCGGGCTTCGGCGCAATCCTCGGCGGCGTGCCGGGTCAGGTCATGAGGATGCTGGCATGAGCCCCGCTGTCACCGCGCGCACCCACCTGATCGAGCGCGCAGCGGAGCTGCTCGGCGAGCCCGGCGGGCCGCAGGACTGGCGCCCCGTGCGCCCCGAGGCCGCCCCGGCACCCGCGCCCGCGGCGCCGGCCTCCGCGCAGGATGCCCCCGTCCAGGCTCCTGACCAGGTCGTTGGAAAGGCGCTTGGAAAGGCTCCTGCGAAGGATGGCTCAACGACCGGCACCGCCGCGCCGCCGGCCCCGATCGGGCTGGAGGCGCTCCGGGCGGCCGGCCTCGTCGTCGGCGGGGACGGCCCGGCGCGCAGCCGCGTGGTCGAGGAGATCGCGGTCGTCCAGCACCAGATGCTGCGGACCGTGCAGGAGGGGCCGCGCGCCGGCACCTCCCAGGGCCGCATCGTGGTGGTGACCAGCGCGCTGCCCGGCGAGGGCAAGACCTTCGCCGCGCTGAACCTTGCCGCCGCGGCGGCCGGGGGCGCGGCCGGCGTGGTGCTGGTGGACGTGGACGGGCGCGAGGGCGGGTGCGGCGGCGCGCTCGGCGTCGCCGGGCGGCCCGGCCTGCGCCAGCTCGCCTCCGATCCTTCGCTCCGCCCGAACGGCCTGCCACTGCGCACGGCGATCCCGCGCCTGACCTTCCTTCCCTACGGGGGCTCCGTTGAGGGCGACGCGGCGGGGGGGCGGCGGGATCCGCCCCCGGGCGCCGCGATGGCCTCCGCCATCCTCCGCCTGGCCGCCGCCCTGCCGCAGCACGTCATCGTGCTGGACACGCCGCCCAGCCTCTCGACGAGCGAGGCGAGCACCCTCGCCTCCATCGCGGGCCAGGTGGTGCTGGTGGTGGACGCGGAGCGGACGCAGCGCAACGAGGTGGAGGCCGCGCTGGACATGCTGGAGGCCTGCCCGGTGCTGCAGCTCCTGCTGAATCGCGCCCGCTTCTCCGCCAACGACACCTTCGGCGCCCACGGCGACTACGGTGCGCCCGATGCCGGGTGAGGCGGTCGGGTTTGAGGCGGAGGGGCGACTCCCCGCCCGTCGCCGGCACGCCGCCGGCGCCCTCCTCGCCCTTGGCGTCCCGCTCTTCGCCTCTCCGGCGCTGGCCGAGCCTTCCCTGAGCGCCCTGGAGCTGCGCCCCGCGGCGCCGTCGCAGTCGCCGTCGTTGTCATCAGGCACGGGGGTGCCGGATGCTGGCGCCGGCCTCGTCTCCTCCGGCCCCTTCGTCCTGCCACCGGCGGCGGATACCGGCCGGGTCCGCCTGGACGCGCCGGACTTTCCCTACGGCGCCGTCGCGCCCCCGCCCGGCGAGCCCGGGCGCGGCTGGGCCGTCACGCCCAGCCTCGGCGTGCAGTTCCTCTACACCGACAACCTCGACCAGAGCCGCAGGGACAAGCGGGACGACTTCGTCACCAGCATCATCCCCGGCCTTCTCCTCTCCGTGGACACGGACCGGATCCGCGGCCTCATCAACTACGCGCCGAGCATCCAGTTCCACACCGCGGAGGGCGAGCGGAACCGCGTGGACCAGCGCTTCAACGGGCAGGCGCTGATCACGGTGGTGCCGGACCAGGTCTTCCTGGACCTGCGCGGATCGGGCGCGACCCAGGCCGCGAGCGGCGGCTACGCCGGGCAGGGCAACGCCGTGGTGGGGCGCAACAACCGGGTCCAGACGAACACCGTCCAGGTCTCTCCCTACTTCGTGCAGCGCTTCGGCGGGCTGGGGACCGTGCAGGTCGGCTACGCCTTCCAGGCGGTGCAGCAGGACCTCGGCGGCAGCGGCTTCGGCGGCGGTTCCTCCGGCGGCGCCTTTACGCCGGGCGGCCAGCGCTACTTCGCCGACCAGGACTTCACCGCGCACGAGTTCTACGCGGTGGGCCGCACGGGCGAGAACTTCGGCCGGCTGGCCTTCGAGACCCGCCTGGCCTCCACCAGCTACGACGGCACGGGCGTGTTGGACGGCGCCTACAAGCGGATCGCCTCCGTGCAGGCGCGCTACGCCATCACCCACTCCATCCTCGCGCTCGTGGAAGGTGGATACGAGGGGCAGCGCTACGGAGGCGTCCCCGGCATCCACATCAGCGAGCCGGTCTGGGCCTTCGGCGGGCGCGTGAACTTCTCGCCCGAGAGCTGGATCACCGTGAAGTACGGCCGGCGCGACGGCTTCAACTCCGCAACGGTGGACGCGGTGATCGGGCTCGGCGTCCGCACGCAGCTCTTCGCCAACTACTCGGAGCGGCTGACGACGGGCGCGCAGCGCGCGGTGGACCTCCTCTCCACCACCACGCTGGACGAGTACGGCAACCCCGTGGATTCGGCGACCGGCGCCCCCACCGCGCAGCCCTTCTCGGACTCCCTCCTCGGCGTGCAGAGCAGCCTGTTCCGCATCCGCCGCGCCGCCCTCTCCGTCAGCCAGTCCTGGCCGCGGGACCGGATCACGCTCACCGTCTCGCACGAGGAGCGCCAGCCCGTCTCGGTGCAGGCCGGGACCACCGCCTTCTCCCAGCGCGGCACCTCCGCCAGCCTCTCCTGGTCGCACGAGCTGACGCCCGCGACCACCGCCATCGGCAACGTCCAGTACGGCCGGTTCACCTCCCCGGGCGCCGGCAACGGCGACGTGGTCAGCGCCAGCGTCACGCTGGCGACCCAGCTGCGGCCCGGCCTCAGCGCCTTCGCGCAGTACGCGATCACGAGCCGCGGCGACGAGGACGCCTCCGGGCGGGCGCTGCAGAACGTTGTGCTCGTCGGCCTGCGCCAAACCTTCTGAGGGGCCCTTCCGAGGGACACGCAATGCACATCAACCGCTACGGCTTCCGCGAACAGCCTTTCCAGATGACGCCGGACGCGCGGCTCTTCTTCGCCAGCTCCGTTCACAGCCGCGCCTACGCCCACCTCACCTACGGGCTGGCGCAGCGGGAGGGCTTCGTCGTCGTCACCGGGGAGGTCGGCGCGGGCAAGACCACCCTCGTCGAGCGGCTCTGCGCCACGCTGGACCCGGAGGGCTTCGCCGTCGCGCGCATCGCCACCACCCAGGTCTCGGGCGACGACGTGGTGCGGCTCGTCGCCGACGCCTTCGGCGCGCCGTCCGACGGCAGCAAGGCGCGGGTGCTGCTCGGGATCGCCGCCACCCTGCGTGACGCGACCAGGCGCCACCTGCTGATCGTGGACGAGGCGCAGGGCCTGCCGCTGCAGGCGCTGGAGGAGCTGCGGATGCTCTCCAACGTCACGGATGGCGGCCACCCCCTGCAGACGGTGCTGCTGGGCCAGCCGCAGCTGCGCCGCATGCTCGCCAGCCCCGACCTCGACCAGCTCCGCCAGCGCGTCCTCGCCTCCTACCACCTCGGCGGCCTCTCTCGGGAGGAGACGCACGCCTATGTGGAGCACCGCTTGCGCGCGGTCGGCTGGGATGGCTGCCCGAGCTGGGAGGAGCCGGCGCTGGACCTGGTGCACCGCTACAGCGGCGGCATCCCCCGCCGGATCAACCGCCTCTGCTCCCGCGTGCTTCTCGCCGGCGCGCTGGAGGGAACGGACGAGCTGACCGGCCCGATGGTGGAGGCGACGGCGCTGGAGCTGGAGGACGACCTCAGCGGCGGCGCGCCGGAGCACGGCGGCCACGATGGCGCCTCCGGCAGCGCCGACAGGCTGGACCGCCTGGCCGACCGGATCGAGACGCTGGAGCGCCTGATGGCTCGGCGCGAGCGGATCTTCGACCGGATGTCCGAGCTGTTCGTCGATGGCGGCCGGGCGCGCCGGTGATGCTCTCTCTCACCAACGCCATGAGCGTGGACGTGGAGGACTGGTTCCAGGTCCAGGCCTTCGCCGGGGTGATCCCGCGGAGCGAGTGGGACGCGCTGGCGCCCCGCGTCGTCGACAGCACGGACCGCGTGCTGGACCGCTTCGCCCGCGCCGGAGTGCGCGCGACCTTCTTCACCCTGGGATGGGTGGCGGAGCGCCAGCCCGCGCTGATCCGCCGCATCGTCGCCGCCGGGCACGAGCTGGCGAGCCACGGCTTCGGCCATGAGCGGGTGTACGAGATCGGCGCGGAGGCCTTTCGCGCCGACATCCGCCGCGCCCGTCAGGTGCTGGAGGACGCGGGGGGCACGGCCGTGACCGGCTATCGCGCGCCCACTTTCTCCATCGGCCCCGCCAGCACGCCCTGGGCGCACCGCATCCTGGCGGAGGAGGGGCACCGCTACAGCTCCTCCGTGTTCCCCGTGCGCCACGACCTCTACGGCGCGCCGGACGCGCCGCGCGGGCCGCACCGGCCCTTTCCGGACGGCGTGGTGGAACTGCCGATGACCACCCTGCGCGCCCTGGGCCGCAACCTGCCCTGCGCAGGCGGCGGCTGGTTCCGCTTGCTGCCATATCCTGTGTTCCGCGCCGGGCTGCGGCGGGTGAACGCGGCGGAGCGGCGCCCGGGCATCTTCTACTTCCACCCCTGGGAGGTGGATCCGGGCCAGCCCCGGGTCCTCAGCGCCCCGCCGCTCTCGCGTTTCCGCCACTACAGCCGGCTCTCCTCCATGGCGCCGCGGGTGGACCGGCTGCTGCGGGACTTCGCCTGGGACCGGATCGATCGCGTCCACGCCGCCGAAATCGGCACGGCTTAGGGAGGGCATCATGGCCGTTCGCATCCGCCCGCTCGAGGACGCCGCCAGCGGCGCCTGGGACCGCTTCGTCCAGGCCACGCCGGACGCCACCTTCTTCCACCTCGCCGCCTGGCGGCGCGTGATCGCGGAGGCCTTCGGCCACGCCACGCACTACGCCTATGCCGAGCAGGACGGCGCCGTGGTCGGCGTGCTGCCGCTGGCGCGCATCCGCACGCGTCTCTTCGGCGACGCGCTCGTCTCCACGCCCTTCTGCGTCTATGGCGGCCCCGTCTCCTCCACGCCGGAGGCCGCGGCGGCGCTGGAGGATCACGCGCACGACCTGATGCGCCGCACCGG
The DNA here is from genome assembly GCF_037040815.1 of Pararoseomonas sp. SCSIO 73927. Taxonomy (NCBI): domain Bacteria; kingdom Pseudomonadati; phylum Pseudomonadota; class Alphaproteobacteria; order Acetobacterales; family Acetobacteraceae; genus Pararoseomonas; species Pararoseomonas sp. SCSIO 73927. The sequence goes on along the minus strand of NZ_CP146232.1, from coordinate 347,927 downwards.
CGTGCCCTGCCTGGAGTTCCGCCGCCTCGGCGCGCCCGACCTCGGCTGGCAGGAGCGGCCGCCGCTCTACTACACCTTCCGCAAGCCCATCACGGGTGACGCGGAGGCCGACATGAAGGCCATCCCGCGCAAGCAGCGCGCCGTGGTGCGCAAGGGGCTGGGGAATGGCCTGGCCACGGTGGTGAACGGCGACACGAACATGCTGCACCGCGTTTACGCCGAGAGCGTGCGGAACCTCGGCAGCCCCGTCTTCTCCCGCCACTACTTCCGGCTGCTCGGCACTGCCTTCCCCGGCATGTCGGACGTGCTGACGGTGCTGCACGAGGACCGCCCCGTGGCCTCCGTGCTGAGCTTCCACTTCCGCGACGAGGTGCTGCCCTACTACGGCGGCGGCACGCGCGCCGCGCGCGCCCTGGCCGCCAACGACGTGATGTACTGGGAGGTGATGCGGCGCGCGGGGGCAGAGCGCGGCGCGCGCGTCTTTGACTTCGGCCGCAGCAAGTCCGGCACGGGCGCCTTCGACTTCAAGAAGAACTGGGGCTTCGCGCCGCAGCCGCTGCACTACTGCTACCGGCTGCGGGAGGGCGCGCGCCTGCCGGACAACAACCCGACCAACCCGCGCTACAGGCTGATGATTGCCGCCTGGCGCCGCCTGCCCCTGCCGGTGGCGAACCTGCTGGGGCCGCCCATCGTGCGGGGGCTGGGATGACCGCGATGCGCCCGCGCCTCCTCTTCCTCTGCCACCGCATCCCCTACCCGCCGGACAAGGGCGACAAGATCCGCGCCTGGCACATGCTGGAGCACCTGTCGCGAAGCTGGACCGTGGATCTCGGCTGCCTCGTGGACGATCCGGCCGACCTGAAGCACCTGCCGGCGCTGCGCGGGGTGTGCGACAGGGTGGAGTGCCACCCGACCGGCGGGCGCGCCGCCGCCGCGGCCCGCGCGCTGACGCGGGTGCGCCCGGGGCTGCCGCTCACCCTCGGCTGGTTCCACGCGCCGGCCCTGCACGCCTGGGTGGAGGCTGGGCTCGCGGCCCGGCGCTACGAGGCGGCCTTCGTCTACTCCTCCTCCATGGCGCCCTACGTCATGGGCCCCGGCCTTCCGCCGCTGCGGCGCGTGCTGGACCTGGTGGACGTCGATTCCGCCAAGTGGGCCGCCTACGCGGAGGGCGCCGCGCCGCCGATGCGCCAGGTCTGGGCGCGCGAGGCCCGCACCCTCCTCAGCTTCGAGCGCCGCGCGGCGGCCGTCTTCGACCGCACGCTCCTCGTCTCGCGCGAGGAGCGGGACCACTTCGCCGCCCTCGCGCCCGAGAGCGCGGGGCGGCTGGACTGGGTGGATAACGGCGTGGACCTGTCGCGCTTCGACCCCGCGCTGCCCTACGCCAACCCCTATCGCGACGCGGCGCCGCCGATCGTCTTCACCGGCACCATGGACTACCGCCCGAACGTGGAGGCGGTGTGCTGGTTCGCGGCGGAGGTGATGCCGCTGCTGCGCGCCGCCCCAGGCCCTGCGGCAGGCTCCGCACCGGAGTTCCACGTCGTCGGCGCCAATCCCGCCCCGGCGGTGCGCGCGCTGGCCGCGCTGCCGGGCGTGCACGTCACGGGCGCGGTGCCGGACACCCGCCCCTACATCGCCCACGCCGCCGCGGCGGTCGCGCCGCTGCGCATCGCGCGCGGCATCCAGAACAAGGTGCTGGAGGCCATGGCCCTGGCCCGCCCCGTCATCGCCTCTCCCCAGGCCTTCGAGGGCGTGCGCGCCGCTGCCGGCCGGGACATCCTCGTCGCCGATGGTGCTTCCGCCACGGCGGCCGCCATCGCCGTCGCCCTGGGCGGCCAGATCCCTGGCATGGGCGCTGCCGCCCGCGCCGCGGTCGCCCGTGGGCACGATTGGTCGGCCACCCTGCGGCGGCTGGACGCGCTGCTGTCGCCGCAGCCGCCCTCCTACGAAATGCAGGCCGCCGAATGAGCACGACCCGCACGGCGCCGCCCGGCGCGCTGGCCGGCGCCCTCCCGCAGGGGTGGGGGCCGGCCCTTCTCGTGCTTCTGGCCTCCTTCGCCGCGCTCGGCGTCCTCTTCGCGACGGAGGCGGCGACGGCGGTCGAGACCTGGGACCGCTCCACCGCCTACAACCACTGCTGGCTCGTCCTCCCCATCGCTGCCTGGCTCGCCTGGCAGCGCCGCGCCCGCCTCGCCGGCCTGGTCCCGGAGCCGACGGCCCTCTTCGCGATCCCCGCCCTCGGCGCCGCCCTGGCCTGGCTGGCGGCGGAGCGGCTGGGGATCATGGAGGGGCGCCAGCTCGCCGCCCTCGCCCTGGCGGTGCTGGCGGCGCTCTCCGTGCTGGGATGGCGCATCGGGCTGGCGATGGCGGCCCCGCTCGCCTACCTCGTCTTCCTCGTGCCCTTCGGCGCCTTCGCCGTGCCCGCCCTGCAGCGGGTGACGGCCTGGATGATCGTGGCGGGGCTGCAGCTCCTCGGCATCACGCACTACGCCGACGACCTGATCATCGAGATCCCCTCCGGCACCTTCCTCGTCGCCGAGGCCTGCGCCGGGCTGCGCTTCGCCATCGCGTCCCTCGCCTTCGGCGCGCTCTATGCTCTGGTGATGTTCCGCAGCCCTGGCCGGCGGCTCCTCGTGCTCGTCCTGGCGATCGTCGTGCCGATCCTGGCGAACGGGCTCCGGGCGCTCGGCATCGTGGTGCTCGGCCATCACCTCGGCAGCGCGGAGGCGGCGGCGGCGGACCACCTGATCTACGGCTGGGTGTTCTTCAGCGCCGTCCTCCTCGCGCTCGTGCTCCTGGGCCTGCCCTTCCGGCAGGACACGGCGCGGCCGGAGCCGGCCCCGCAACGGATCCGGACGGGCGAGACCGCCGGCCCCCCGCGCGCCGCCATCCTCCTCGGCGTGGCCGCCCTGCAGCTGGCCGTCGCCGGTGCGGCGCCGGCCCTCGTGGCCGGGCTGGGGCCGGAGGAGGGGGGGCGGCCGGTCGCGGTGCCCGCAGCGCTGACCGCGCCCGAGGGCTGCTCCGGGCTGCCCTCGGGCGAGCTGGCCTGCCAGGGCCTCGTCCTCTCCGCCCGGCTCCTGGTCTTCTCGCCCCGCGTCACCTGGTCGGCCGTCACGGCCGAGGGCAACCGGGTGGCCGGCGAGGACGACGAGGCGCTGACCTTCTCCGTCCGGGCCGGTGACGCGACCTGGCGCGGGCGGCAGTCGCCGGACGGCACACGCCTGGTGGCCGTGGCCGCCTGGCTTCACGGCGTGCCCGCGGGCGGCGGCTTCCGCAGCCGGGCGGAGCAGGGCTGGAACAGCCTGGGCGGCGGGAGCAGGCCGGTGCTGGCGGTGGTCACGGTGCGGGACCAGGGTCGAGGCCCGAGGGACACGGCGTCGCGCCTGCGCGATCGCACACTGCTCCGGCAGGTGCTGGAAGGGCAGGGCGGCGGCCTTGCGGCACGGGCGGCGGAACTCTCCCGCGAGCCCTGAGCGTCCGTCCCGGATTGATGCCTGGTCGGTGGCGGAACTTGTGGCCGGGCCCTGGCGCGCCTGGAAGGGCTGAGTCCGGCAGCTTAGAGCTTAGAGCTTAGAGCTTAGAGCTTAGAGCTTAGAGCCTTGAGGCCTAGCGGGGTCCTCCGTCTCCGCACGGCGTCCAGCGCCGCCGATCGGAATTGGATCGGCAAGCCGGGCGACGCTGCGGAGGCGGGGAAAACCCGTCGTGGCGCCCCGCAGGAATGCCGGTGCAGGCACCGGGGGCGCAGGACGGGAACGCTCAGTCCGTCTGGCTGGACCCGTCGTGGCGGCCGTACTGCGCGGCCATCATCCTGGCCACCGCGACCAGGGCGCTGCGGTGCCTCGGATCGGTGATCGTGCTGAAAGCCTGGATCAGCTCCACGATGTCATCGCCGGAGCCGGCCTGGAAGGCGGGCGGAGGCGGGGCGGGAACGGCCCGGGTGGACCCGGCGGCGATCAGCACGTCCGGCCGGATGTCCAGCGCGTTGGCGATGGCGATCAGCCGGCTGGCCGCGATCCGGGTGGTTCCCGTCTCGTAGCGGTGAAGCTGGGCCCCGGTGACGCCCACCATCCGCGCCAGCTCCTTCTGGGTCCGCCCCTGCGCCCGGCGAAGCTCGCGGATTTCGCGCCCCACGGCCGAATCCGACGATGTCGGGGAGCGCTGGTTCCCGCTCGACAGGTCGCGATGCCGCTGCATATCGAGGCTCTGGGACAGCTTGCCCGCACGGTCCTCCTGCTCCGCGATCCTGGCAATGATCGCGGCACCAGACGGCGTCGGCAGCTCTACGACGTTGCGCGACGATGTTTCGGTCGTGTGGATCGGACTTGTGTCCATCGTTGAACCCTCCTCTTCACGTGCTACTCAGACTCGCCGTCACTTCGGCGCATTGCGGACTTGCAGGAAACAACCGCAGAGACCGTTGGCAAAGAAACTTTGTACCCCGGTTTGCGAATTCACGTCGGCCTTCACCTCAGGTTCGGGAACGTAACGGGACCGCTTTGTGGCCTGAGGGGTTGAAGTTAATGGATATTCATACTGCTCACGCACTTTCACTATGGGGCAAGTAGATCAGCGCCGATCAGGGGGGGCAGGGGACTCTAGGTCGGCAGCATTTCTCTTCTGAGATTTCCTTTAAAATTGAGAAAACACGTCAGGATATGGAAATACGCACCGGCAGTTTCTCTCCGAGAAGCGCCTGCAACCGACCTGTCATTCACGGAGATGTGAGATTGCGCTTGCGAAAAATCCTCTGCTTTTATTAACCTGTAAGACAAAGGCGCGCGCTCGTCTTACCCGGGACCAAGAAATGACAGGCGGAACCGCCTCTGCTTTCGCTCGGTGCCAACCCCGGCGGCATACCCGCCGCAGGCCGCGTTCCCCGTGAACAACAGTCAGGGGCGTCATGCCGCAGAGGTGAGGCTAGGCGTCGGGGGAAACACGAGAGACGAGCGGCAGAGCGCTCCGCCTCTCCGTTGGCTGACGGGGGTTCCCCTGCGCAAACAGCCCGGCAAAGCAAGCGCGGCGGGGCCTGCGGCGCGTGCCGAGAGGGGCGGGCGCGTCCCCGGCGAAGAGCTCGCGCCGATATCGGGTCCGCTTCCCGGGAAGATCGGGGGCGCCGCCCTAGAAGTCGGAAACCCCCCAGGGGCTAACCGGTTTCAGACCCGAGATTTTTCCTGTGTTTGAAACGATTCCAACGCATGATGATGCCGAGTACCGAGGAAACACCTGTGCACGCCGATCTCCGTCCACTGGCCGGCTCCTCTGCCGGCCCGCAAGTCCCGGCCTGCGCGCTGTCGGGGTGCGCCGTTCCGGATGTTTAAGATGCCGCAGGACGAGGGGCGCGACGACTCGCCCGAGACCCCTGGCCGGGGTGTGATCAACGTTCGAATCGAGGTCCTGACTCCCCAGCAGGCGGGCGATCTCCTGGCCAGGCGCCGCGCGGGCGCCCGGCTGAACGCCTCGGCGATCGACATGTACCGGCTCGCGATGCTCGACGGCCGCTGGATCTTCAACGGCGCCACCATCATCGTCTCCCGGTCCGGCGTGCTGCTGGATGGCGTCCAGCGAATCGCGGCCTGTGTCTCGGCCGGCGTCCCGCTCACGACCGTGCTCGCCCGCGGGGTCGACGAGGAGGTGCTCCCCACCATCGACCAGCGCCGCCGGCGCCAGTTTGCTGCCGTTCTGGCCGCGCACGGGGTGCCGAATGCCCGCGCGCAGGCGGCCCTGACCGAGCGGCTGATCCGCTACGACGAGGGCACGCTCCTCGCCGGGCCGGAGGCGACGCCGGACTGGGGCCGCATGGAGAGCGCGCTGCGCGCCAATCCCGGGATCGAGGCGGCGGTGGCGGCGAGCCTCGCCACGGCCCACTCGCCGCTGCCCGAGCCTGTCCGCTCTGCCATCCTCTACATGGGGCGGGAGGTGGACTGGTCCCTGACCATGCGGCTGCTCGAGGCCCTGCGCCAGCCCGATCGCTTCGATTCCAGCGAGCCCGGGGTTGTCCTCCGGGCCGAGATCGACCGCCTGCAGGGAGACCCGGCCGCCCGGCCGGACCGCGTGAGGCTGCTGGCGCTCTCGATCAAGGCGCTGAACGCCCTGCTGCGGCACGAGAGACCGCGCCGGATCGTGTGGCACGGCGACTCCGGCCCGGCGCCGGAGGAGTTCCCGCGCCTCCAGGGCTATCCCGGCCTGGCCCCGGCCGGCGCCGGGCCTTCGCTGGCCCGCCCCGCCGAGGCCTCTCCCGTTCCGGAAGGGGTCACCCTGGGCGTCGAGGTCATCACGCCCGGCGAGGCCGCCCGCGACCTCCGGGCGGGCGGCCCGGGCTCCACCCCCTCGCGCAACAGCGTCGACGCCATCACCCGCGACATCGCGACCGGCCGGTGGAAGCTGAACGCCCAGCCCATCTGCTTCTCGGGCACCGGGCGGCTGCTGGACGGGCACCACCGGCTTATGGCCGTGGTCGCCGCGAACACCCCGATTCCCGTCCTCGTCGTGCGCGGCCTGTCCGACGTGGCGGCCGGCACCTACGACCGCCACACCCCGCGCAGCTCCGCGGTGCGCCACCCTCTCGGCTCCTTCGGGGATGCGGCCCTCGCCGCCGCCATGGCCAATCTCCTCTGGCGCCGCGAGCACCGGAACCCGACCGTGCGGGCGAAGAAGGCGACGCCCGCGGAGGTCCAGCAGATCCTGGAGGAGCACCCGCGGCTTCTCGCCTTGCGCGGCTTCGGCCGGCGCATGATCGATTTCGGCCGGGCTTCCGTCATGGGCTACGCCGCCTACGTCATCGAGCGGGAACACCCGGCGAAGGCCGCCTTCTTCCTCCGGGCAATCGAGACCGGCGCGAACCTGGCGGAGGGCCATCCCGTCCTCGCGCTGCGCGACCAGATGCAGCGGCTGCGCCGCGAGCAGGCCACCCAGGACGAGCAGTTCGAGGCCTTCATGGAGGGCTGGCAGCGCTTCAAGGCCTATCAGCCGGAGGATGCCGCCCCTGAGCAGCCCCTCGCCGCGCTGCGGCCCGAGCGGCCGGCCCAGCGCGGCGGCCCCGCGGTGGCGGGGGCTTTCCCGAGGCCGGCCGATCTCCCGGCCTCCGTGCCCGGCCCGCCGCGGGCCGCCCCCGCGAACGCGCCGCCCGATCCCGGCCGCGCCCTGCGCCAGCAATCCCTGCTGGCCAGCTTCAGCCGCTTCGCCCTGCGCAGCGGGCAGCTCCCGGCCGTCCTGCAGGAGGCCGCGCGCCTCGCCGCCGAGGGGAGCGGAGCTCCTCTCTCTCGCATCCTGCGCTACGAGGCACGGACCGGCACGCTGCTGCTGATCGAGAGCGCGGGCTGGAAGGCCGAGGGCGGAGCGCAGGTCCACATCCCGCTCGATTCGCGCTTCCCGGCCGGCCAGGCCTTCATCGGGGGGCGCTCCGTCCTCCATCCCCGTCCGGGCGGCGAGGGGCGCGCGGCCCTGCCTTCCTTCTTGCTGGACCAGGGCGTGCGGCGAGGCGTGGACGTGGTGATCCCCGGCAGGGTCTCGCCTTTCGGCGTGCTGGGCGTCGACGACACGTCAACCGGGTACTTCACGGCGGGGGACATCGCCTTCCTCGAGGCGCTGGCGGGGGTTCTCGGGCTCTCGATCGAGGCGGCTCGCGAGGTCCCCAGGCGGTAGGGCCGGGCGCCGCCAGCCCCGGCCCTCCTCGGCTCCGATCGGATAGGGCCGGGCATGACGAAGCCGGGCATGACGAAGCCGGGCATGACAAAGCCGGGCACGATGAAGCCGGGCGCCCGGGAGGTTGGTCCCGCGCGCCCGGCCTTTCACCCCGGAACCGAGGAAGCGCTACCCCAGCCAGATGTCGTCGGAGTGCGGGAACTCCGGCACACCCGGCTGCACCGGGCTATCGACATGGGCGGCAGCGGCGACATCGGCCATTTCGCTCGTGTCGAAGTGGAAGACCGCGTCCCCCTTCTGCTTGAGCGCGGCCTGCTCCCCGAGGTCCACGCCGTTCACCACCACCGAGTCCACGTAGAGGTTGCGATCCGTCGCCGCCGTGCCGCCCCAGCCGTCGTTGCGGAAACGGACCGTCAGCACGTGCCCGCCGGCGGAGAGATCGGCGTCGATCTCGACCGTCTCGCTCGCCCCGGCGCCGTGCTCCGCCGTCGCTTCCCGGCCCGTGATCACCTTCCTGCCGTCGAGCAGCACGTCGTAACGCGCATGGCCGCGCCAGGTGTCCCCGGAGATGCCGATCCGGATGCTGTCCAGCGGGTCGGCGCTGTCAGGGGGCGGAGCCGTCCCGCCATCCCCGCCAGGGTTCTGGCCGGGGGCTCCGCCCAGGCCATGGCCGGAGACCTCGAAGGTCAGTTGGCCGTTCTGGTTCAGCGCACCGCTCTGCCCGGTCGAGACGCCGCCGAGCCGGATGTCCTCGACGTGCAGGTTGCGATCCGTGTCGGCCGAGCCGCCCCAGAGGTCGTTGGAGAAGTCCACCAGGACCGTGTGCGCGCGCGCCGCATCCACGGTGCCGAGCGCGATCGCGATCCCGCCCGAGGCGTGGGGCGCGGAGACCTCGCCGCTGAACACCAAATCCCCGTCCAGGACGACCCTCGCGAAGGGGTTCCCCTTCCAGCTCTCCCCGCCCAGGACGATCGAGAGAGGAAGCTCCCCTGTCGCCTCTTCGGGCGGGGGCGGGGGCAGGGGCGCGGGATCGGCAGGCGGTGCCGGATCGGCAGGCGGCGCCGGATTGGCGGGATCTGCCGGATCAGCGGGAGGCACCGGCTCCGTGGGGGCCGGACCAGCAGGTGGCGCCGGCTCCGTGGGTGCCGGTTCCGTGGGTGCCGGTTCCGTGGGTGCCGGTTCCGTGGGTGCTGGGTCGGCAGGCGTGGCCGGATCCGCCGGCTGCGGCACCACGGGCGGGATCGTCGTCTCGTCGCTCCCCGGCGCCTCCAGCGAGTAGGTGGGGTCGCGCCGGAAGTCGGTGGCGCCCGTGAAGGGCGGGTTGTCCGCCACCAGTGCCCGGTAAGCCTTCGCCGCCTCCGCGGATCCCAGCACGTCCGCCAGGCCGGCCAGGGTGGCGAGGGCGAGCTGCGGGTAGTCGCCCTGGCTCTGCGTCCAGCCGTCGCCGTTGGACCAGTTGTTGGCCGCCGTGCGCGCGCCGATCTCCGCCCAGGTCTTGTAGGGCGTGCCCGTCACCGGATCGCCGATGGCGATGAGGTAGGCGGCGCCGTCATGCTCGGGGAAGCCCTGCGCCTCGTGGGTGAAGCGCCCGATCAGGAAGTTGGAGGCCCACTCCAGGTAGGTCCGCGCGTCGGCGTTGCCCTGCCGGGCCGCGGCGATCGCGGTGGAGGCGAAGTAGTCCTGCTGCCACGGCGGCAGGGCGCCCTCGGCGCCGTAGACACCGGGCAGGTAGCCATGGGCCTCGCCCTGCTCGGCGGTCCAGGCAGGGATCTGCTCGACGATCCAGGACCAGTTCGCCTTCGACACCTCGGTGAAGTAGGCCTTCGCCTCGCTCCCGTCGGGGCTCGCCAGGGCCGCCTTGTCGATCTGGCGCAGCGCCCAGGCCGCGCCGCGGACCTGGTTCTCCTGCACCACCAGCCCCTCGCCGTTCTCGCGCACCAGCGGCCACTGGCCGGCGATGTTCCAGGCTGCCTGGGCCTGGAGGTTGTCGAGCATCCAGCGCTCGCCCGTCAGTAGGTAGGGCACGTAGGACAGGTCGGGCTGGTGCGCGGGATCCAGCGTCCAGCCGGTCTCCGCGTCGCCCGGCTGGGTCAGGGTGCCGGAGGTCGGGTCGCCCGGCCGCCCGGTGCCGCCGCGCGAATCCGTCCAGAGGTTGGGATAGTCCCTGACGCTGAGCCAGCCCTTGTTGGCGGCGTCCCACAGGTTCCAGGGCACGGCCGCCGCCGCCTCGGCCTGCTCCATGGCGAAGCTCGCCGCGCGCATGTCCTGCGAGATGAGCCAGGCGGTGTTGCCCGCCGTGGTGAAGCCGATGTCGCCGCGGCCGCCAGTGCCCGGCATGTACTGGGTCACGCCGGCCGTCGCGAGAGGGGCGTCGACCTCCGGCGCCTGGGCGGCGGCGGCGTAGGCGTCGAGCAGCGCGGAATCCACGCCGTTGGCGAGGTTGTACTCGGCGACCGCGCCCGTCTCGCCGAGGTGCCCGATGTCGTGGCGGATGTTGAGCCAGCCCTCCGACGGATCGCCGAGGCCCTGGCCGCCATCGGTGCCGTTGGAGGAGAAGCTGCGGTGCCAGTTCTGGTACTGGCCCTGGTTCACCTGCTCCTGCGCGACGGTCCGGCCGTCCATCGTCACGCTCACGCCGTAGGATACGCGCCCGCCGGCGGCGCCCATGGCGCCGTCATTGTTGAACCCCGCATCGACGGAGAAGCCGCCGCCCTGATACGCCGTCACGTCGAAGACCAGGCGTTGGGACCCCTCCAGCGGGATCTCCACCCGGGCCTGGGTCGCCAGCGGGCCGCTCTGCCAGAAGGAGGCGCTGCCATCGGCCAGCGCGGTGCGCAGCGCGGCCAGCACGTCGATGCTCTGCGCCGCGCCGCCGGAGGGCGTGAGCGCCACGGAGAAGCTGTGGCCCGCCAGCGCGGAGGACAGGTCGATCGGCGCCCCGGCCCCGCCGGCGGAGCTGGTGTGGAGCACGGCCTCGGCACTCGCCCCGGCCTGCAGCTCGGGGCGGAGGGCCGAGAGCACGGCCATCTTCACCGAGCCGTCCTCGTAGGTCGTCTTGACGTCGAGCTGAACCGCGGACCTCGAGCCGTTCATCGTCGCGAACAGCCCCGTGCCGGCCGGCACTTCGCCTTTGGCGAAGACCTGTCCGAAGGTGGCGACGCCGGCCTTCAGCCTGTCCTGTCCGGCATTCTCGTAAGAAACACTGACGAGCTTCATCAGTATTTTCTCCTCATTCTGTAAAGAACCTGCCCGGCGTCAGAAAATTCGACAGCGAACCAGATTTGAGGTCCACCTGCGTCAAGATTTTTTACACTGTCTACTACCGCAGGTTGATTTGAGTTACTATGATGCTCGTCTATTTTCATCAAGATCATTTTTCGTGAAAATTCCTTGCAAGACCGTCATCAGTTTTCCCTGCCATACGTTATGAAGTCGGAAGGTCTTTACGGGTGCCCGGAGCATTTTCGGTGGCGCCAGTGCCCCGAAGCGCGCCGCGGTACTGGTGCGATGGTGGCGGTGGAAGCAGCCTGCGCTCCGTGCGCGCGGCGTTCGCGGGTCAGGCCGGGGCGCAGGGACTTGGACCGTGGCGGAGGGCGGCTGCCAGGCTGCGGCGCGCCCGGAAGGCTGTCGCCCCGGTGAAGGCACCAGGTCGGGGCCGGACGGCGCGGGCGCGGGGACCACGCCCGGCTTCCTCGCATTACGGAGCGGCACTGGGACGGGACGCCACGGGAGAGGCCAGGGAAGGCTGCCCCCGGCCCTTCCTCACCCGCCGTTCAGGCCGTGTCGCCGGGGCGGTTGCGGCGCACGGGATCGGGGCCGGGCAGCCCGGCGGGGCGGTGCGCTGGTGAGGCGCGCCCCTCCGCCGTGACGGGCAGGACCGGTGGGCCGTCGGAGAGCGCGGAGGGACGGATGCGGGCCGGGACCTCGCGGGAGGCCGCCTGGGTGCCCCCGGCCCCGGGCATGGCGATTGCGGCGCCGACGAGCGGCGCCATCCTGAGCGAGTGCATGACGAACATCCCCCTTGGCTCCTGCGAGCCGGGGAGGGAACGGCAAGCCCTGTGCCAGGGAGACGATCCCTTTCGGATCAGGTGTTTGGAACGCCCCCGCGGTCCCCTCACGCAGGGGGCGTAAGGCATCGCGACAGCCGGGGCGGCGCGGCCGCGGGTCAGGCCGGGACGACGCCCAGCGCGCGGAGGAGGGGCACGCGCTGCTGCAGGGCCAGGGCGATGATGGCGGGCACCTCCTGGCGGCCGGCCTCGTCCAGCCCCTGGGAGAGTGCCTCCGCCCAGGCCCCCGCCGCGTCCTCGCGCTCCCCGGCCAGCATGCGGGCCACGATGAAGTGGAGGAGCTTCGGCGCGGGCAGCCCGGCGCCGGTGAAGGAGCAGGCGAGGCCGCTGGCGCCGCGCGGCCCCAGCAGGCTCCGCACCCGGCCCCCGAGATAGCGGTTCAGCCGGTCGGCGGAGGGGGCCTGGGGCGCGCCGGCGGCGGTGACCTGCGCCTGATTCGTGCCGACGAGCACGGCCACCAGCTCCGCGGCGTTGCTGACGCCGGGGTGCCGGGCCATCAGGGCGCCCACCGTGGTCGGGCCCTGCAGTGCCTCGGCCATCAGGGCCTTCAGCCCGCCGCCGATCTCCGCCGTGCCGGCCGGCACGGCGAGGTTCGTGTCGAGCTCGGCGGGAGAGACGATGGGAACGAGGGTCATGGCCGCGAGGCGCTCGTCCCGCTCCCCGGCGCGGAGGCGGCGCGCGCCGCGGACGTAGACGTCGTGCCGGAACTGGCGGTGCAGGCAGGTGTCCATCACCAGCTCGCGCATCGGGGAGTCCTCGAAGCGCTCGTAGAGGGCCCTCTGCTCCTCGCTCAGCATGAGGGAGGGGAAGCTCTCCAGCGGGGCGGCGGTGGCCACCCAGTCCAGCTTGGCGCCGGCCATGGCGGCGGCCACGTCGGCGTGGAAGGCGGGCGCCCAGTGGGCGTTCATGTACTCGTGGGTCAGGTACTCCGGCGCCAGCTCCTGCGTGGCGGTGAGGAGGTGCTGCACCAGCGGGCTGGTCTGCAGGTAGTGCGCCCCCGCCGCGTTCAGCGCCCGCGCCAGGTCCAGCCCCGCCGCGACCCCCGCCTCGCTGCGCAGGGCGGCGCGCCGCCCACCCTCCCGCACCAGCCGCTGCATGCCGATCGCGCCCTGCCAGGCGGGAAGGGCGTTGTAGCTGAGGTGGACCACGCCGCCCGGCCGCACCTTCTCGGCCAGCAGGCGCACGATGCCCGCGCGCACCTCCGGCCCTACCCAGGTCCAGACGCCGTGCATGCTGGTGAAGTCGGCCTCCGGGATGGCGCGCGCCGCCTCGTTCCCCGCCAGAGTCGAGAGGTCGGCCTCGATGAAGTCGATGTTCCCGATCCCGGCCGCGGCGGCCACGGCGCGGGCGCCCGCGATGTGGGCGGGGTTGTAGTCCACCGCCGTCACCTTCCAGGCCGGGTTGGCGGCGGCGAGGACCAGCGCGCCGATGCCCTGGCCGCAGCCGAGCTCGAGGTAGCGCAGCGGCTCCCCCGGGCCGGGAAGCTCCGCCGCGATCCCGCGCAGCGTGCAGGCCAGCACGAGCTGGGACGGGGATTGCTGGGAGTAGTAGCCCTCGATGTACTCGAGGTCGGTCACGTAGCCGCCGCCCCAGTCGTTGCCCGCCGTCACGCCCTGTTCCCCTCGATGTCCGTCATGCCGCCGTTGCCGGCTGGGCCTCCACGATCTCCGCCTCGAAGACCGCATCGGCCGCGTGGTCCCGCCGCCTCTCGCCCTTGCCCGTGGGCAGCCAGGTGTTCCACCCCAGCCGCGGCCCCCCGCCTGATACTCCGCCTGATTCCTGGCCCGCATCCCCGCCAGGGGCGAGGGGCGGCACGGAATCGCGGTCCAGGATGAGGTTCACGGCGAAGCCGACCTCGAACCCCACGAAGGCCCGCACGAGGGCGACGAGGCGGCGCAGCTCCGGCCCGTCCGGCAGGAGCCGCTCGAAGCTCGCCCGGTCCAGCGGGCCGATCTGCAGCACGATGCGCGCCTGCTGGTCCCAGGCCCGGACGCCGATGGCCGCGTCGTCTCCCAGCCGGTGAAAGGCGCCGGGGGCGAGGCCGACAGGAAGGCGGCTGCGCTGGTCCGGCGGCACGGCGAGCCAGGCACCGGCGAACTGCCGGACGAGGACCGGGCGTTCCAGCCAGTCCGAGACCATCGCCTCCAGCCGCTCGGCGGAGCGGGGGCGGGCGGAGAAGAAGCCGGCGTAGTGCTGCAGCGGCGCGCTGCCCGTCGGCAGGCGCTCCGCGAAGCCGGGGATGCCGTATCCCGTGAGCGCGAGCAGGGCGCCGCCTACCGGGCCGCCATCGCCCGCGGCGGGTCCCGTTTCCTCCGCCCCGGGGGCGAGCAGGTGCACGTCCGCCGCGCGCTGCGGCCGGTACTTGGCCCCGGCGGCGGCGAAGCGCGCGACCATCCGGTGCGCCAGCACGTCCAGGAAGTCGCCGAGGGAGCGGGAGCGGTTGCGCTGCGCGGCCATCACGGCGTCGGAGTAGTGGCGCGGCAGGACGCCGCTCGGCCCCGTCAGCCCGATCAGCCCCACGGCGACGCGCGGTGCGCCCGGCCGGCGCGGGTCCTCCACCCCCGTTACCTCGCTGCCGGGATAGGCGGCGCCGCTGAGGCCGACGAAGCGCGCGGCCTCCGCCGGGTCGGGCTGGCGGCGGGCGAAGCCGAGCACGCGCACCGCAGCGTCGAAGGTGAAGCGGCGGGGATCGGCGAGGAGCCGGGCCAGCGCGCTCCGCCCGCGGGTGCGGGGGGAGGGGGGGATCACAGCAGCACCTGCCGGCCCGCGCGCGCCGGCCAGGCCGCGGCGGTACCGGGGCGGCCGCGCAGCACGGCGCGGGTGCGGACGAAGGAGTTCACCGTGGCGTGCAGCGCCAGGAACCGCTCCAGCACGGAGGCGAGAAGGAAGAGACCGCCCGTAGACCAGAGCTGGTCGTCCCAGGTCAGGGTCACGTCCAGCCCGCGGCAGAAGCCGCCCGCCCGCGCGCCGGGCACGCGGGCCGTGCCGGGGGCGGAGGTGACGTCCAGCAGGGCGCGGATGGAGGCGCGCGTCTCCGCCGTGTCGCGCCCGTCATAGAGGCGCAGCACCTCCGCCAGGGCCTTCGCCGCCTCCGCGCCGCCGACGACGCTGAGATGGCCGAGAGAGAGGTGGGAGATGAGCCGCCAGGCCCCGCGCTCCCGCAGCGGCATCCGCATGGTGCTGGTGGGGGCAGTGAGGCAGGTGAGGCCGGTCACGACCGCCAGCCCCTCCACCAGCCGCAGCGCGGGGCGGCCGCCGCCGAAGGGCAGGGCGGCCGGCAGGTCCCGGTTGCAGCAGAGGGCATCGACGGAGAGCACGACGTCGCCCTCCCGCTCCGCGTCGAAGGCGGGGTCGTGGGGCAGGAGGAAGACCTCGCTGCCGCGCACCCGCCCCGGCGCGGGCCGGCGCGCGGTGCCGTAGGTGCCGCCCGGCTCCCCCTCGGCCTCCCCACCCGGCGCCTCCTCCCGCGTCAGCCGGTAGAAGGGCTCCCAGCGCCGGAAGCCGCCGCCGGGAAGGCCTTCCCGCACCCGCTCCACCGACCAGACCTCCAGCGCGGAGGGGCGGCGGGCGTCGGGGACGATGCGGTACTCGATCGTGGTGCTGTCCAGCGCGATCGGCTCGCAGCGCTGGGGAAAGAGGTTCACCATCGGCGTGCAGCCGAGCGCGAGGCTGCCCGCATCCACCGTCCGCTCCAGCTCCGCCGGCAGCCGGTCCAGGTAGACGAAGACCTCCATCCGGTTCCCCGCCGAGAGCAGCGTCTTCGCGTCCAGGCGCAGGATGTCGATGAAGAGGAACTTCTCCCGCGCGGCGAAGTACTCGCTCAGCAGCCGGAACCCGGAGAAGGAGCGCGCGGGCCAGGGCAGCAGCGCCTCCTCGGGCGCGAAGCCCACGGCCTGCAGGACGGTGGGCGGTAGGATGACGGGGTTCGGGTCCGCCGGCCCGTCCGCGACGGCCACCGAGATCCCGTGCGCGAGGATCAGCTCCATCAGCCCCGCCCCGTTCTCCCCGCGCAGGAAGAAGCGCAGCCTGTCCACCCCGAGCTGCGAGAAGGTCATGGCGGGGTTGGCGCAGCGCAGGCTGATCCGCAGCACGCCGGCGGCCTGCGCCGCGGTCGGGTTCGGCGGGGCGGGGAGCGGCATGCCGGAGAGGCGCACCGCGTCGATCTCCACCGGCCAGAGCGTGACGGGATAGGCCGTGCGGAAGGCGCAGGTCTCGCCGCGCACCGGCTCCGTCTCGATCGCGAGGCCCGCGGGCAGCCGGGCCGGTCCGGTCAGCTCCGGGTCGGCCGCGAGGCGGATGATGGCGGCCGATGGCATGGGCGCGAGGTAGTGGGGGTAGAGGACCGAGAGCAGCGCGTCCGTCAGCTCCGGGAACTCGTCGTCCAGCCGGTGCTGCACGCGGGCGCCGAGGAAGGCCACGCCCTCCAGCAGCCGGGCCACGTGGGGGTCGTCCACCGCGTCCCGGCTCAGGCGCAGCCGGCCGGCGATCTTGGGATAGGTCTCCGCGAACTCCGCCGCCAGCCGGCGCAGCGCGTCCAGCTCCCGGTTGTAGTAGGGCAGAAGCGCGTCCGACACGGAGATCAGCCCTCGGGCGCGAAGACGGTAAAATCCGTCGTGTTGGCGTCGAGCAGGGTGCGGAAGGAGATCGGCTCCGGCGCCGGCTCCGCGTGCAGCAGGGCGTCGACGCGCAGCCGCAGCGTCGCCGAGAGCTCCTCGGCCGGCCCGTCCAGCGTCACGGTCACGCTGGCGAAGCGCGGCTCGAAGCGGCGGATGCAGGTCTCCACCTCGCGCCGCAGCGCCTCCCGCTTCCGGGGGTCGTTGAAGGCCCCGCCGGCGAAATCCGGCAGCCCCCACCCGATCGGGGACTGGTCGAGATGGGTCAGGGCCGGGTCCCAGCTGCGCCAGCGGCGGCGCGTGTTCAGCAGCGCCTCCAGGTCGGACCGCACGCTGGCGCGCAGCACCGCCAGCGCCGCGGCGGCGCTCATCGGCGGGTCGGCCGGCCGGTCCGGCTCGGCATCCGTCAGCCGGTCGAGGAGCGGGAGCTGCGCCCGGCCCCTCTCCCCGCGCCAGGTGCCGTCCAGCGTGTCGGTGTCGCGCGCGCCGCTCATTCCCGCCCGTCGAAGACGAGGGTTTCCAGCTCCATCAGGGTCGCGGCCTCCTCCCCCAGCAGCAGGGTCACGGCGCCCACCCCGCGCACGGGGGCGGCCTCGCCGGCCTGCTGCCAGTCCGTCGCGCGCCCGAGCCGCAGCTCGTCCGTCAGCGCGGGGTCGGCCGCGTCGAAGGGGTAGATCGCCGGCATGTACACGTCGCCGTCCGGGCCGTCCGCGACCTGCATGCTGGCCCGGCGCCAGTAGAGGTCCCGCGGGCGCTTGGGCGGGTGGAACTCGACCGAGAGGACGCGCTCCGCCGGGATCCAGAAGTACTTGCCGGTGGTGGTGATGACCTCGAAGCTCGCGGCGAGGATGTCGTCCGCATCCCGCAGGTCGTCGAAGCGCTGGCCCGCAGCGGTCCCGGCGGGGTGCGGCCGCGCAGCCTCCGCCTCCGCGGCCAGCCGTCCCGCTTCCTCGGCGGCGCCCGCGCGCAAGGCGGTGAGGGCCGCGAGGGCGGATCGCTGGGCCGAGGTGGGATCGGCGATGAACTCCGGCACCCGGCCGTCGCGGAACACCTGGCGCCGGGCCTGCTCGCCGCGGATGAGCTGGCGGAACTCCGCGATGACCATGCCGAGCATCGGATCGAGGTCGCCGGTGGCGTCCATCATCACGTCCGCCCGCTCCAGGTTGCCGGCGAAGAGCAGCAGCTCCGCCAGCAGGACCCGGGCGCCGACATTCGTGGTGGACTTGCGCACCGCGGCGTTCGCGGCGGCGATGGCGTCGGAGAGGCGTCCGGCGCGGAACAGGCTTCCCGCGTCCTGGCCCCCCGCGTCCTGCCCCTTGGCGTCGGGTCCCGTGCTCGACGACATGGCTCACTTCCCCTTGCGGCATTCCGGCGGCGCGCGCCGGGCGCACTGTCTCACCCTTCGGCCTGTTGCGCCACCGCAGCTACCGCCCGTCCTCACCGGCCACCAGAAGCGGTGAGCTCGGTGACGAGGCTGAAGGAGGTGGCGACGTCGTCCAGCTGGTAGTGCGGCTGCAGGCGGACGACGCAGCTGAAGACCCCGGGCTGGCCCGCGCGCTCGCGCACCTGCACCTCCCCCGCGACCAGCGGGTAGCGCGCGCGGGATTCCCCGGTGCTGGCCAGGTTGGTGTTCACGTAGCCCTGCAGCCAAATCGAGAGCCGGCGCTCGATCGCGTCGGCGGTCTGGAAGGAGCCGACCATGTCGCGGCCCATCACCTTCAGGTAGTGGGCGAAGCGGGAGGCGCAGAGGATCGAGTTCACCTGGGAGGAGAGGCGCGCGCTCGCATCCGCGGCCGCCGCGTTGCCGCCGGCGTGGGTGGCGGGCATCTGCAGGCTGCGCACGGCGCCGAAGACCATCTCCGCGCAGTAGGGCAGGGCGGAGACGGGCATCAGCCCGGCCTCCACCAGGGCGCGCTCCTGCCGGTCGCCCAGCCGCAGCTCCAGCCCCGTGCGGGACCAGGCCAGGGGCGGGCCGCTGGCGAAGGGTTCCGGCGCCACATCCGTCACGAGGCCGCCACCGACGCGATCCGTCTCCACCCCCCGGATATCGGCCGGCCAGGCGAAGCTGGCATAGGCGCGGAGCGCGCTGGCGGCGAAGGCGTAGGCGGCGCTCATCCAGCAGCGGCCGGACGCGTCGGGCGCGAACTCGCGGTAGCGGAAGCCGTCCGTGCGCGCGGGGTCGTCGGCCCAGGGGTGGCGGGCCAGCAGGCGGGGCATGGCGACGGCGAGGAAGCGCATGTCCGGCCGCGTGGAGAGGCCCCGCCACCGGGCGTGCATCGGGCCCTTCAGCGGGGCCGTGACGTCCTGCACGGAGTCGAGCTGCGCGAAGCTGTCCACCTCCAGCACGGAGGGGTGGAGGGAAAGCACCATCGGGCAGAAGGCGGCGGCGGCGATGGAGGAGAGGCGCAGCATCGCGCCCACGTCGTCCGTCGGCGCCGCGGGGGAGGGGCGGTGGCGCAGCGGGTGGTCGATCACCATGAGCCCGAAGGGCTCGCCGCCGGCGATGCCGAACTCCTCCTCGTAGATCCATCGGAAGAGGCGGCTCTGGTCGAACTCCAGCGCGCGCTCCAGGTCGCGGCAGATCTCGGACCAGGCGATGCTGAGGACCCGGACCTTCACGCGCCGGCCCGGCTCCACACCGCGGACGAGCCAGGCGAGGCCGCGCCAGCGCCCCTCCAGCGCCTGCAGGCGCTCCGCGTGGAGAATGGCGTCCAGCTGCTCGCCCAGCAGCGCGTCGATGGCCGCGATGTCCCTGTCCAGCGCGGCGCGGATCGCGTCGGTGCCGCCCGCGACGAGGCGGTCCGCCGCCTCGCCGAACCAGGCCCTCAGCCGGTCGCCCGGGGTTCCGCCGCCCTGCGTGAAATCCCCGAGGCGGGCAGCCGCCGCCGCGTGCCCCGCGCCGAAGAAACTCCCGGAGAGGACGGCGTCGCGGAGCGGCACCGCCTCGGGCTCGGTCTCCCCGCCGGCGAGGGCGGGGGCCGGGCTGTCCTCGGCCACGGTCCTGGAACGGCGTGCGCCGTCAGGAGGCCTGCGGGATGCGAGCAACCATCCGCATGCTCGTCGTCAGCTCCTCCATCTGCAGCCAGGGCTGCAGGTAGGCGACGGCGTTGTAGGATCCGGGCTTGCCCGGGATCTCCTTCACCTCGACCTTCGCCTGGCGCAGCGGGAAGCGGGCCTTCATCTCCTGGCCCGCATTCTCGTTGGTGTTGACGTAGTTCTGGATCCAGCGGTTCAGCCAGCCCTCGACGTTGCTCGCCTCCATGAAGGAACCGATCTTGTCGCGCGCCATCACCTTCAGGTAGTGCGCGAAGCGGCTGGTGGCCATCATGTAGGGCAGGCGGGCGGAGATGGCCGCGTTCGCCGTCGCGTCCGGCCTGTCGTACTTCTTCGGCTTCTGGGCGGACTGCGCCCCGAAGAACACTGCGTAATCCGTGTTCTTGTAGTGGCAGAGCGGCAGGAAGCCGAGATTCGACAGCTCGAACTCGCGGCGGTCGGTGATGCCGATCTCCGTCGGGCACTTCGTGTCCGCGTCGCCGTCGTCCGAGGTGAAGACGTGGGCGGGCAGGTTCTGCACCTTGCCCCCGCCCTCCGCGCCGCGAATGGCGGTGCAGAAGCCGTACTGGGCGAAGGCATCCGTCAGCCGCGCGCCCATGACGTAGGCGGCGTTGGACCAGCAGTAGTCGTTGTGGCCCATGGCGCGGGCGGTGCCCGCCTCGTCCGTCGGGGCCTCCTCGTAGTTGAACTCCTCGATCGGCTTCGTCGCGGCGCCGTAGGGCAGGCGCGCGATGACGCGGGGCATGACGAGGTTGACGAAGCGGGAGTCCTCGCTCTCGCGGAAGGAGCGCCACTTGGCGTATTCCGGTCCCTCGAAGATCTTGGCCAGGTCGCGCGGCTTGGAGAGCTCGGTCCAGTCCTTGAAGCCGAACATCCCGGAGCCGACGCCGGAGATGAAGGGCGCGAAGGCGCCGGCGGCGACGTTGGACATCAGCCGCAGCGTCTCGACATCATCCGGGTGGGAGGTCCACTCGTAGTCGCCGATGAGGGCGCCGTAGGGCTCGCCGCCCGGCGTGCCGAATTCGTTCTCGTAGATCTTCTTGAAGAGCTGGCTCTGGTCGAATTCCACCGCCTTCGTCAGGTCGCGGGTCAGGTCGCGCTTGCTGGCGTTCAGCACCCGCAGCTTCAGCCCCGTCCCCGTCTCGGAGTTCTGCACGAGGTAGTGCAGCCCGCGCCAGGAGCCCTCCAGCTTCAGGAACTTCGGGTCGTGCATCACCGCGTTCAGCTGGGCGGAGAGCTTGCGGTCGATCGCCGCGATCGCCTGGTCGAAGGTGCGGGTGAGGTTCTTGTCAAAGGTGATCGTGCCGGAGAGCGCCTGCTCGACCATGGTCTTCACCAGGTCCTGGGCGCGGTCGGGCTCGGTCTGACGCGTGTTCACCAGGATCTGGTCGAGGAGGCCGGTGCCCTCCTCGGTGGTGACGGAGGCGCCGGAGGGGGAGGACGAGGTCTCGGACATGGATCAGCCCTCCTTCTTCTCGAGGCCGAGCTCGCCCGAGAGCGACTTCAGCTCGTCGTCCGAGCGCAGCACCTTCTCCAGCAGGGTCTCCAGCTCCTCGGAGCGGTCCACCTTGCTCATCAGGTCGCGCAGCTTGGACCGCGTCTCCATCAGCGCGGCCAGCGCCGGGACCTGGGCGGCCACGCGGGCCGGCTCGAAATCCTCGATGCTGTTGAACTTCAGGTTCACGGCCATCTGCGTGCCGTCGCCCGCCAGGGTGTTGTCCACCTTCAGGTTCAGGCCCGGGTTCATCGTCGCCATGACGTCGTTGAAGTTGTCGCGGTCGATCTGCGTGAACTTGCGCTCGCTCATCGGCTTCAGCGGCGCCGTCGGGTCGCCGGAGAAGTCGCCCATCACGCCCACGACGAAGGGAAGCTCGCGCACGATCTGCGCGTCCCCGGTCTCCACCTCGTAGGTGATATGGACGCGCGGCTTGCGGACGCGGTTCAGCTTGTCGTGGATGCTTCCGCTCATGGGAAGGGTTCCCTCAGGCATGGCCGCGTGGTCGCGGCGGGTGGGATGCTCGCGCGGAACGCCGAGGGTGTGACGAACCCGAGTCGGACGCCTTGGCTCCCCGGCGGAAGGCTATTGGCTGTCCGGGCGCAACGTCAACCTCATTGCGGAGCCGGCAGGACGGGGGGCGCCATGCCTTACTCCTCCGGCGCCGGCGGGCGGATGCCGAGCGCGGTGATGAGCGCGTCGCGCGTCGTCTGGTCCGGCAGCACCTCGGCGAGCAGCTCCGGCCAAGTCATCCGCGCGCGGCGCACGGCGTCGTCGAGCGTGTAGGAGAGGGGGGAGTGCGGTTCCGTCTTGCGAAACCAGGCCGCGATCTCGCCGAGCTGGCGCAGCGCCTGCTCCCGCCCGGCGATCGCCACCGCCGCCGCGCCGGCGGCACTGACGCCGGGGGAGGAGCCCTCGGGCGCACCTGCCGCCGCCGGCACGAAGCCGGGGCCGGCGGAGGCCGCCTCCGCCGCGCCATCCGCCGGGCCGAACCGATCGCAAATCTCAAGTATTTGATTCAGCAGGTCGCGGACCCGGCTGGTGGAGGGGCTGTCGGCGCCGGCCCGCGCGTCCAGCGCGTTGCCCATCGCGGTCCAGCTCTCCGTGGCGTCCGCCACCTCGGCGCGCAGGGCGGACCAGTGCGCGGGCCCGACGAGGCGCGCCTCCCTCTCCACCTCCTCGAAGGGCAGCACGCCGGCCTCGATCCGGGCGGCGCGGCGCTCGGAATCGGCGATGCCGGCGAGCTCGATCGTCGCCACGTAGCGCCACAGGCCGAAGGCGGACCCGTCCGGCCGATGGTACAGCACGGTCTTGCGCAGCGGTTGCATGAGGGTGCCGTCTACCCCCTGGCCCGCCAGCCCGGCGAGCGGCGCGACGCGGGTCTCGATTCCGTCCTCGTCCGGCATGGGGAAGAGGTCGTCCCAGTACCGCTCGACGAGCCCGGTGATCACCGCCGCGCCGGTGGCGAGCCCGCGCAACCCGCCCGTCCGCACCATGGCCTCCGTCATCCAGGCCGCGACCTCGAGGTCCTTCGCGCCGGTGGTCAGGGCACGCAGCGAAAGCCCCTGCACCGTGCGCCACTGCGGCGCCGTCACCTCGTCCGCCTCCGCGGACTCGGCCTGCCGCTCGGCGTCGCGCGCCTCGGCGCGCGCGTCGCGGAGCTGGAAGTACACGGAGCTCGGCGAGTAATCCTCCCGCAGGTCCGTTCCGGCAGGCGCATCGTCGCTCACCGGGGCCAGCACCGCGTCGAGGTCGAGGTCGTCGATCAGCTGCGCCAAGCCGGGGCTCCGTGGGATGCTTTACGCGGCCGTTGTAGCACCGTAAGGTTCGCCCCGGAACGCCGGGACATGACGCATTGGCCTCGATCGACCTCAAGCCGCTGATCGGCCGGCTGAACGAGACATGCCGCCGCGCCCTGGAAGGGGCCGCGGGCATGACCTTGTCCCGTAGCCACTACAATGTCGAGATCGAGCACGTCCTCCTCGGCCTCGTGGACCGGGCCGACACGGATATTGCCGCGATCCTCCGCCACTGGGAGATCGAGGTCTCCCGGCTCCTCGCCGACCTGAACCGCTCCCTCGACCGCATGAAGACGGGCAATGCCCGCGCGCCCTCGCTCTCGCCCGAGATCGTGGAGATGGTGAAGCAGGGCTGGCTGCTCGCATCGGTTGAGCAGGGTGCGAGCCGCGTCCGTTCCGGTCATCTCCTCTGGGCGCTGCTCGCGGATGAATCGCTCTCCCGCCGCGCGCGGGAGGCCTCCGGGCAGTTCGCGCGCATCCAGCCGGACCTTCTGAAGCGCGACTACGCCGCCGTCTGCGCCAGCACGGCGGAGGCCGCCCAGGCCACGGGCGGGGCCGCGGGGTCCGAGGCCGCGGCGGGCGGGAGCGACGCGCCGCGCCCCGGCGGCTCCGCCGCGCTCGACCAGTTCACCATCGACCTCACCGCCCAGGCGAAGGCGGGGAAGATCGACCCCATTCTCGGGCGCGACTTCGAAATCCGGCAGATGGTCGATATCCTGACCCGCCGGCGGCAGAACAACCCGATCCTCACCGGCGAGGCCGGCGTGGGCAAGACGGCGGTCGTCGAGGGGCTGGCCCTCCGGATCGCGGCCGGCGACGTGCCGCCCGCCCTGCGCGACGTGACGCTGCGCACGCTCGACCTCGGGCTGCTGCAGGCCGGCGCGGGGGTGAAGGGCGAGTTCGAGAACCGCCTGAAGTCCGTGATCGAGGAGACGAAGGCGAGCGCCAAGCCCATCATCCTCTTCATCGACGAGGCGCACACGCTGATCGGCGCGGGCGGCGCCGCGGGGCAGAACGACGCAGCGAACCTGCTGAAGCCGGCGCTGGCGCGCGGCGAGCTGCGGACGATCGCGGCCACCACCTGGGCCGAGTACAAGAAGTACTTCGAGAAGGACGCGGCGCTGACCCGGCGCTTCCAGACCGTGAAGGTCGAGGAGCCGACCGAGGCGGTGGCGGTGAGCATGATCCGCGGCCTCGTCGGCACGCTGGAGAAACACCACGGCATCCGCATCTTCGACGAGGCGGTGAGCGCGGCGGTGAAGCTCTCCGCCCGCTACATCCCGGCGCGGCAGCTGCCGGACAAGGCGGTGAGCCTCATCGACACGGCCTGCGCGCGGGTGGCGATGAGCCAGAACGCCGTCCCCGCTTCCGTGGAGGACCGCCGCCGGCGGATCGAGCTCATCGACACGGAGCTGGCGATCGTCGCGCGGGAGATGTCCTCCGGCCACGACCACGCGGCGCGCGAGGCCGAGCTGAAGGCCGAGCAGGACGCCGTGACGGCGGAGCTGGCGGATCTGGAGACCCGCTGGGACGAGGAGAAGCGCCTCGTCGCCTCCGCCTCCGAGATCCGGGCACGGATCGAGGCGGCGCCGGCCGGCACCGATACCGGGGCGGACCGCGCCGCGCTGGCCGAGGCGAACGCGCAGGTGCGGGCCCTGCAGGGCGAGAAGCCCCTGATCTTCCCCGCCGTGGACGCGCAGGCGGTGGCCGAGATCGTGGAGAGCTGGACCGGCATCCCCGCCGGCCGCATGCAGTCCGACGAGATCCGCACCGTGCTGAACATGCGCGAGGCGATGGAGCGCCGCGTGGTCGGCCAGAGCCACGCGCTGGAGGCGGTGTCCGAGGCGATCCGCACCAGCCGCGCGGGGCTGACGGACCCGCGCAAGCCGATCGGCGTCTTCCTGATGGTCGGCACCTCGGGCGTCGGCAAGACCGAGACCGCGCTGACCCTGGCCGACCTGCTCTACGGCGGCGAGCAGAACATGACGGTCATCAACATGACCGAGTTCAAGGAAGAGCATAAGGTCAGCCTCCTCATGGGCAGCCCGCCCGGCTACGTGGGCTACGGCGAGGGCGGGATCCTGACCGAGGCGGTGCGCCGCCGCCCCTACAGCGTCGTTCTCTTGGACGAGATGGAGAAGGCCCATCCGGGCGTCCAGGACGTGTTCTTCCAGGTCTTCGACAAGGGGAACATGAAGGACGGCGAGGGCCGGGACATCGACTTCAAGAACACCGTCATCATCATGACGAGCAACGCCGGCACGGACCTGATCGCGAAGCTCTTCGCCGATCCCGAGACGGCGCCGGACGCCGCCGGCCTGGCGGAGGCGCTGCGCCCGGAGCTGGCGAAGTTCTTCAAGCCGGCCTTCCTCGGGCGCGTGACGATCGTGCCCTACTTTCCGCTGCCGGACGCCATCATCCGCCAGATCGTGGCGATGCAGCTGGGCCGGATCCGCCGGCGGGTGCATGACAGCTACCGCGCGAGCTTCGAGTGGGATCCCGCGCTGGTGGAGACGATCGCGGCGCGCTGCACGGAGAGCTCCTCCGGCGCGCGCAACGTGGAGAACATCTTGTCCCGTACCCTCCTGCCGGAGCTGTCAGCCGAGGTGCTGACGCGGCTGGCGGAGGGCAAGCAGGTCGGCGCGGTTCATGTTGGGCTGAAGCCGGACGGGAGCTTCGCTTACGCGGTGAGCTGAAGTCCCGAAGGCGCGAGGGCTCGCGCAGAACAAGGAAAGGAGTGCAGCGTGGCTATCTACATGAAGTTCGGTAACGTCAACGGCCAGGTGACGACCGAGGGTTTCAAGCAGTGGATTGAGCTGAGCTCGATGCA
The DNA here is from genome assembly GCF_037040815.1 of Pararoseomonas sp. SCSIO 73927. Lineage (NCBI taxonomy): Bacteria > Pseudomonadati > Pseudomonadota > Alphaproteobacteria > Acetobacterales > Acetobacteraceae > Pararoseomonas > Pararoseomonas sp. SCSIO 73927. The sequence goes on along the minus strand of NZ_CP146232.1, from coordinate 322,431 downwards.
GCTCGGCGTTGGCCGCGGGGTCAGCAGCGGGGCCGGCGGCCAGACGCGCGAGGCCTCCAACCCCTCCATCAGCGAGGTCAGCGTCACCAAGATGTTCGACGCCTCCTCGGCCGGCCTGTTCGAGGACGGCGTCGCCGGGTCCTTCGACACGAAGGTGCAGATCAAGTTCACCACCACGACGAAGACCAAGGTCGACACCTACCTGACCTACGACCTCACGGATTGCGGCGTGTCCGGCTACAGCATCTCCTCCGGCGGCGACAACCCGACGGAAAGCATCTCGCTCAACTTCACGAAGATCATGATCTCGCCCTCCCCGCTCGACATCAAGGGCGTGCCGCAGTCCGGGTCCAAGGTGACCTACGACCTTATCAAGATGACCAAGAGCTGATCGCACGAGGACATCTTGCGGCCCCGGCCCCTCGCGGCCGGGGCGGATGGTGCCTGCCCCGCCGCAACGGTGCCGCGGTGGGGCGGCCGCCCTGCCGGAAGCCGGTTTGGGCGAGGGAATGGGCCGGGGCTGGCGGCGAAATCGGGTCGTGACAGGCCGCGGCGGGCCTGCTTGATTGGGACGGCCTGGATCTTGGCTGCCCTATCGCTGCGGAACGCGACGGCAGAGGGTGCGTGAAGCGGTCCGGACCGGCTTCGATTGGGGATGCGGACATGTCGCAGGCGAGCGCTGGACGCTACTCTGACGTCAGCCAGAACGGGCGGCTCATCACGATCGAGACGCCGCTCGGCGAGGACAAGTTCGTCCTCACCTCGATCAGCGGCGAGGAGGCCATCTCGGAGCTGTTCCGCTTCGACCTGGAGCTGCTCTCCTCCGACCACGCCATCTCGCCCGAGGACATCGTCGGCCACGACGTCACGCTCTGGATCCGGCGCGAGGACGGGGAGAGGCGGCCGGTGCGCGGCATCGTCTCCCGTTTCTCCGCCGGGGGCATGAACATCCGGGGCATGCGCCTCTACCGGGCCCGCATCGTCCCCTGGCTGTGGCTGCTGACCCAGACCTCGGATTGCCGGATCTTCCAGGACCTGAACGTGCCGGACATCGTCCGGCGGGTCCTCTCCGACCACGGCTTCTCGGATTACGAGATGAACGTCAACGCCGCGGACTATCCCAAGCTCGAGTTCTGCGTGCAGTACCGCGAGAGCACCTTCGACTTCCTCTCCCGGCTGATGGAGGAGGTGGGGATCTTCTACTTCTTCCGCCACGAGGCGGGGCGGCACGTCATGGTCGTGGCCGACGTCAACACGGCGTTCCGCCCCCTGCCGGAGGCCGAGGTGGATTTTTCCGAGGACGGGCGCGCGGGGCAGATCTCCGCCTGGGACCACTTCTACGCGCTGCACCCCGGGAAATGGGCGCAGAACGACTTCAACTTCCTCTCCCCCGCCACGGACCTGAAGGCGGAGGAGCCCTCCACCACCAAGGTCGCGCATGCCCGGGAGCTCGAGCGCTACGACTATCCCGGGCGCTACTCGGACCTGTCCTACGGCCGGATGCTGACCCGGCGCCGCGTGGAGGCGGAGGAGGCGGGCTACCACACGGCCTTCGGGGCCGGGAAATGCGCGAGCTTCGCCCCGGGCGGGCGCTTCAAGATCGGGGCGAACTTCACCGCGGGCGAGACGAGCCAGGCCTTCGTGGTCCGCCGCATCCGGCACGAGGCGCGGGAGGGCAGCTACTTCGCCGGCGACAGCGCGACGACGAGCTACAACAACACCTTCGAGGCCTTCCTGGCGAGCGCCACCTTCCGCCCGCCCCGCGCGACGCGGCGGCCGGTGGTGCAGGGGCCGCAGACCGCCACCGTGGTCGGCCCGCCGGGCGAGGAGATCCACACGGACGAGCACGGCCGCGTGCGCGTGCGCTTCCACTGGGACCGTTACGCGAAGGGCGACGACCGGGACAGCTGCTGGGTGCGCGTCTCCCAGAACTCGGCGGGCAAGGGCTGGGGCGGCATGTTCATGCCCCATGTCGGGCACGAGGTGGTCGTCTCCTTCCTGGAGGGGGACCCGGACCGCCCGCTGATCACCGGCCGCGTCTACAACGGCAAGAACGGCAACTCCGTCGGCATGCCCGCGAACAAGACGCAGAGCGCCATCCGCGACCACTCTGGCAACGAGATGGTGCTGGAGGGCAAGAAGGGCTCCGAGGACATCCGCATCCACGCCGTGAAGGACATGCACACGCTCGTCGACAACAACGCCGACCTGCACGTGAAGGTGAAGCTGACGGAGAAAGTGGATGGCGGCCAGGAGGTGACGGTCTCGCAGGGCTACAAGGAGACGATCACCGAGGGCGCGACGAGCACGATCACGGGCGGTCTCAAGAGCACCGTGAACGGCCCGTGGGAGGACACAATCAACGGCAAGCTGACGGAGAAGATCACGGGCGGCGAGGACCGCACCGTGTCCAGCGGCCGCAAGCTCACCGTCGATGGCGGGCTGACGGAGACCGTGACGGGCAAGCACGAGACGACCGTGACCGGCGAGATCAAGCAGAGCGCCAGCGCGACCACGGACATCCACTCCACCGGCGCGGCGACCTTCACCTCGGATGCCAGCATCAAGCTCGCGGTCGCCGGGTCGGTCATCGAGATCACGCCCTCTGCCATCACCATCAGCTCCGGCCCGTCCACGGTGAAGCTGGACGCCTCCGGGGTGTCGGTGAGCGGGGTGAAGATCTCGCTGAACGGCTGAGGGGCAGCGCCATGGCCCTCAACCCGGTGGAGCGGCGCCTTCTCGACCTCCGAGCGCTGTGGGAAGGGTTCACCGGCAACCCGGCAAGCCGCCTGCTGGTCTGGGAGGCGCCGGGCGCCGCGCTCCGCCTCGTCGAATGCTTCTTCGAGGCCCAGAAGCACGAGGCGGAGTACACCACCCGCGATCTCTGCATCGTCCTCAAGGCGCCCTTCGAGCACTCCATCGGCTACTCCCGCGCGCTGAAGGCCGCGCTGGCCGGGATCTATGCCGCGAGCGCGGAGGAGCTGGCGAGGGAGGGCATCGGGGCGGACTGGGCCTTCGACCCCGCTGCCCTGCCGGACTCCGCCTGGGGCTTCGTCCAGGCCCTGCGCTCCTTCGGGGCGCGGCATCACCAGCATATCGGCCACCTCGCCGCCGTGCTGATGCCGGCCGAGGTCTCGGACGACGAAGCCTTCGCCGGCTGGCTCCGCCGCGCCCTGGCGGCGGAGATGCCGGAGCGGCTTCGCCTCGTCGTCACGGATCCGGTGGAGCAGCCGCGGTTGCGGGCGCTGGCCGGTGCGGATGCCCCGCGCATCCTGCACCTCTCGCCTGACATCGACATGATGGCCCTGGCGCAGGAGACCTTCGCGCAGGAGGTGACGGTCGGGCCCGCCGGCCTGTTCCGCAACCTGCTCATGGCCCTCGTCGCCCTGGTGGAGAAGGCGCCCGCCGCCGTGGTGCGCGCCAAGGCGGCCGACGCCTTCGACTTCGCCAGGCGCCAGGGCTGGGACGACCAGCAGGTCGCGGTCGCCGTGCTGGTCGCCGGCGCCCAGCTGAAGGAGGGCCGCTTCGACGAGGCAATCCGCACCTACCGCGTGGCCGACGAGGCCGCCGCGCGGGCGGTGGGAGCCGGCCATCCCGCCGGGCAGAAGCTGCTGATCCAGGCCCGGTTCGGCGAGGCGGGCGCGCAGCTCGCCGCCGCCCGCCCGGCCGAGGCCGCGCGCTGCTACGACGCGGCGGCGGAGATCGCGCTCCGCATTCCCGACCTTCTCCTGGCCGTGGAGGCGATGCGGATGGGCGCCTTCTGCCACGCGCGCCAGCAGGACGCGGCGGGGGCGCTGGAGCGGGGCCGCCGGGCGCTGGCCACGGGCGGGCGCCTGCGCGCCGAGGTGCGGGGAATGACGACCCTGCCGGTCGCGGCGAGCGACATGCTGCGGGTGATCGACGCGCCGCGGATGACGGCGCTGGAGGCGATCGGGGCCGAGGCGGCCGCGCGCGCCGACGCGGTGCTGGAAGCGGCGGAGGCCCGCGCCGCAGCGCTGGAGCGGACGGTCGGGCCGGAGCCCTTCGATACCGTCGAGAGGGAGATCGAGGCCGGCCGCGCCGCCTCCCGCGTCGAGGCGGAGGCACGGCTCAAGGCCCTGGTGGCGGGCGGGACGGAGCCGTTCCGCCAGGCTTTCGCCGCGGGGCGGGCGCTGCTCGGCCCGGCCTGGCCGCTCGGAGCGGCTCTCGGGGCGTCCCCTGGGGCCTCCCCTGGGGAAGGCACGCCATGATCCCCGTCGCGAAGCACGGCGACCCGCAGATCGGGGTGGACATCCACCTCTGCGTGGTGCCGCCCTCGCCCTCCCCGGTGCCGCTGCCGACGCCGCACACCTCCATCGTCTTCGACCCGATGGACTACGTGCCCTTCTTCGGGGCGACCGTGACGGTCTGCGGCATGAAGCGCGCCGTCGCCGGCACGGCAGGGCAGGCCATCCATATCCCGCCTGGCTTTCCCTTCGCGCCGAAGCTGCCGGACAAGGACGACGAGATCTTCATGGGCAGCGCCACCGTGGTGGCGGACGGCGATCCCCTGTCCTTCCTCGGCGTGCCCGTGCTCGCCTGCCAGGTCGCGGGCATGCCCAGCCCGCCGCGCCCGAAGCGCAAGGGCGGGCCGCGGGTGATGACGCTGCCTACGGTCACCAACCTGGCGATTCCAACGAACGTCTTCGTCGGAGGCCCGCCGACCATCTCGCTCATGGGGATGCTCTTCAAGCTGGGCTTCGCCGGGCTGGGCAAGCTCGGCAAGACGAAGTTCGCGCAGGGGCTGGCGGAGCGGTTCCGGGACTGGCGCAAGGCGAAGTTCGGCCACCTCAACCCCGGCTTCCTGAAGTGCAGCATCCTGCGCGCCGAGCCGGTGAACATCGTGACCGGCGCCGTGACGGTGGAGCAGCTGGACTTCGAGCTGCCCGGCCTCATCCCCATCCGCTGGACCCGGCGCTACGCCTCCGACAACCCGCGCCGGGGCGTGCTTGGCCATGGCTGGGAGTGCCCGGCCGATGCGCGGCTGGAGCACGACCGGGAGAGCGGCGTCACCCTGTTCCGCCACCCCGAGGGCGGCATCGCCGTCTTCCCTTCCCTGCCCGCCGCCGAGGGCGAGGAGGCGGCGGTGCTGGAGCTGATGGACGGCGCGGAGCTCTCCGATCACGGGGCGGAGTTCCGCGTCCGCACGAAGGAGGACCGGGTCTACGGCTTCCCCAAGACCCTCCGGCGCGACGCGGCGGACGGGGAGCGGGAGTACCCGCTGGGGTGGATCGGGGACCTCTGCGGTAATTCCCTGATCTACGAGCGTTCGGCAGCCGGCCGGCTGGTGGCGATCCGTGAGAGCGCCGGGCGCGTGATCCGGGTGGAGGGCGAGGAGGGCGGTCCCGTCGAGCGGGTGGCGCTGGAGGTGCCGGAGAGCGGGTTCCGGCACGTCTACGCCGCTTACGAGCAGGACGCGGCGGGCGACCTCGTGGCCGTGCGCGACGCGCTGGGGAGCCCCTACCGTTTCGCCTACGAGGCGCACCGCATGCTCCGGCACACCGACCGGAACGGGCTCTCCTTCCACTACGAGTACGACAGCTCGGGCCGGGAGCCGCGCGTGGTGCGGAGCTGGGGCGATGGCGGGCTCTACGCCTACAGCTTCGCCTACCTGGACGCGGTGAACGAGAGGCGGATCACGGATTCCCTCGGGCACGTCTCGCTCGTCACGCTGGACGGGCGCGGGCTGCCGATCCGCGAGCTCGACGCGCTCGGGGGCGTGACGATCTACGAGTACGACGAGGCCGGGCGCACCACGGCGGTGGTGGACCAGGACGGGCACCGGACGGAGTACGCTTTCGACGAGAGGGGCAACCTGACGAAGCTGACGCGGGCGGACGGCACCGCCGTCAACGCGGCGTACCAGTCCCTCGGCAAGCTCGTCTCCATCTCCGAGCCGGGCGGCGCCACCTGGGCTCAGACATGGGACCATCAGGGGCGCGTCGCCACGCGGCGGTCGCCGATGGGGCGCGTGGAGGAGTTCCGTCACGACTCCCGTGGCCTGCTCGTTGGAGCGGGGGTGCCGGCAGGGCCGCAGCGCCGCCTCGCGCATGACAGCTTCGGCAACCTCGTCCTGGCTGTCGATGAGAGCGGTGCGACCTGGCACCACAAGTACGATCCCCTCGGAAACCTGGTCGAGAGCGTGGACCCGATCGGGCGCCGCACCCTGCTCAGCCGGGACCGGAAAGGGCAGCTCAAGGGCATGCGCTTCGCCTCGGGGCACGCGATTCGCTACGCACATGACCCGGAGGGCAATGTCACATCAAGCGTCGACCAGCTCGGCGCGACGACTCACATCGAGTACTTCGGGCAGGGAGAGATCGCCCTCGAGGTCCGGGCGGATGGCAGCCGGATCCATTACCTCTACGACACGGAGGAGCGGCTCGTTGCCGTCGTCAACGCCCACGGCCGGAAGCAGACGCTCGAGCGCGATGCGCTCGGCCGCGTGGTGAGGGAGACGGACTACTGGGGCGGGACGACAGTCTACACCTACAGCGCCGCCGGCCGCCCCCTCGAGACGGTGAATCCGGATGGTCGCTGGCTGAAGTACGAGCTGGACGGCGTCGGGCGGCTTCTCCGGAGGACGCAGCAGGATCCCGATGGCGGCGGCCGCCTCTTTGAGGAGATGTTCGAGTACGACGCGAGCGACAGGATTGTCGCGTGCGAAAACCCCCACATTCGCATCGAGCGGAACTACGACCTCGAGGGGCGCTTGCTGGAGGAGCGCCAGGGCGAGGCGCTGACGGTCGGCTACGCCTGGAACGAGGCCGGGAACCGGGCGACGCGCCGGATCACCCGCGGTGGCAAGTCCGCCCGCGTCGATCGCGAGCTGGAATACGCCTACGACGCCGCTGGACGCGTGACCGGCCTCAGCGCCCGCTCCCAGCCGCCGATCCGGATCGAGCGTGATCCTGCCGGGCGGATCACGCGGGAGTGGATGGAGGGGCTGACCCAGAGCAGCACCTACAGCCCGGACGACCGCCTCCTACAACGTCGCTCCCAGGCCAAGGAAGGAAGCCTGACGGTCCGGTACCGCTACGACGAAGTCGGTAATCTGCTGGAGCGAGATGAGGGCCGGGGCCTCGTGGATCGCTTCACCTACAACGCCGTCGAGCAGGTGACCGGCCATACCGGCCGCCACGGTGGCTCCGCCGTGATCTGGAACGACCCGGCGGAAGGAAGACTGAGGACGGAGATCCGGCTCTCGGCCACGCCAGAGGAGGGGGGCGGAACGCAACCCTGGACGCGCACCGGCAGCTACGAGGGAACGGATTACCGGTTCGGGGTGGCCGGCACCCTCGTGAGCCGCGCGACCGGGGATGACCGCATCGCGTTCCGGTGGGACGCCGATCACCGCCTGACGGAGAGCTGCCGCGCCGGCCTCGCGACCCGGTACCAGTACGATCCACTGGGCCGCCGAATCGCGAAGATCACCGGCGGCCGCACCACCCGGTTCGCCTGGGACGGGGATGTCCTGGCCGCCGAGTGGACGGAGGGTGAGGGCAGCGGAGATCTCACGGAATGGATCCAGCAGCCGGGTGACCCTGAGCCGGTGGCGATGCTGCCCGGCGATGACGGGAGCGCTCGGCTCCGTCTTTTCCAGACCGACCCCAACGGCGCGCCCATCCGGCTCCTCGATATGGAAGGGAGGGTCGAGTGGTCGGCCCGTTACGGTCCGCTCGGCTTTGCGGATCAGCAGGGCAGCCTCCTCAATCCCATCCGCCTGCAAGGGCAGTACGAGGACGAAGAGACCGGGCTGCACTACAACCGGAACCGCTACTTCGATCCGCATATAGGCGCCTTCATCTCCCAGGACCCGATTGGCCTGCTGGGCGGGGAGAACCGGTACCGCTACGCGCCGAACATCTGGAGCTACATTGATCCGCTCGGCCTTCGGTGCGACCCCAAGAAGGCGACGCACATCACCTACGTCGGCGTCGACGCTCTCACGGGAAAACCCTACATCGGGTATGCCTCCATGCCAGGGAAGCAGATCGGCGAAGATGTGCTGAACTATCGGTACAGTTCCGGCTTCGACCGCTTCGCGGAGCCACCGACCGTCGTGTTCGAAGGCTTCGGGCAGAAGGCCAAGGAGACGGCGAGAGGGCTCGAGCAAAGGTTCTTCGAGCAGGCCGGAGGGCTTGGCTCGACCGCGAACAGGCAGAATCCGGTCGGTGCTCGTAACGCAAACAGGACCAAGTATCTCAACGCGGCCGATAAGTGGCTGTCGGGATAACAGCTACAAGAGGCTCGGATGGCAGACCTTCCCTGGATCAAGGATACGCTCGTCAGCCTGAAGCTGAGGGACGACTTGTTTTCTGTCGCCCAGTTCATGGACAGCCCGGTCCTGTGCTGCTTTCGCAAGAGCCGCCAGCAACCGCAGTGGGAGGGCCTCGAGCTGTCCCGCGAGGACGTGCTCTTCCAAGTCTTCGTCGGTTCCGTGGTGTTGGAGAAGCTCGTCCATGCCGTCATCCCGCCCTCGGTGGCGAAACCCGTGCCCGGGCTGGAGACACAGCGCCGCTGGATCAAGCCGAAGCTGCACTTCGGCGGCAGCTATCCCTTCAAGGGCGGCGATCTGGTCGAGGTCGATTTCGTGAACAAGATCGGGTCCGCGAGCGCTCCGGTGATCAAGGCGAACCTGCAGCCCTCTGATCCGCTGGTTGGAGAGCACGAGTTCTCCAGCGTCTGGGGCGCCGACCACCTGCGGGACCGGCTATCCCACGTCTTCGACACCGGGGCGGATCTCGACCCGCTCAAGGCAAAGATTTTTCCCTGAGGCCCTTCGGGTCCCTACACGGCGCTGCGTGCTAGGGGCGGGCTCAGCCCGCCACCCCCGCCTCCTCGCCAAGCCAATCAAGGAAGGCCTGCGCCTTCCGGTCCGGCGGCCGGTCCGCCGGCCACACGGCGTGGTAGGCCAGGGCCCGCCGCACCGGCAGGCCGAAGAGCGGGACCAGCAGGCCCGCCCGCACGTCCTGCTCCAGCAGCGCCATCTGCCCGATCGCCACGCCCAGCCCCTCCGCCGCCGCCTGATAGGTCAGGACGGAGCTGGTGAACTCCATCCCCTCCCGCAGCAGCTCCGGGCGCCCGATCCCGGCCAGCCAGTCCCGCCAGTCGGTGCGCCGGTAGCGGGAGACGAGCATGCGGTGCCCCGGCAGGTCGCCGGGCCCGCGCAGCGGCGGCCCGCCCTCCAGCAGGCGGGGGCTGCACACGGGCTGCAGCACGTCCGGCAGCAGCGGCCGCGCCTCCAGGCCGGGCCAGCGCCCGTCGCCGAGCTGGATGGCCAGGTCCACCGGGTCGCGCCGGAAATCGGTCGGCGCGACGGCATGGCTCAGCCGCACGGCGATCCCGGGATGGGCCGCCTCGAAGCGGTGCAGGCGGGGAAGGAGCCACTTCGCCGCGAAGGTGCTGTAGACCCGCAGGCGCAGCGGCGCCCCCCGCGCCTCCCGCCGCACCCGCTCCGCCGCCGCCGCGATCTGCTCGAAGGCGGGCCCCAGCTCCTCCTGCAGGACCCGCCCCTCGGGCGTCAGCGCGGAGCCGTGCCGCTCACGCTGGAAGAGCCGCACGCCGAGATAGCCCTCCAGCACAGCCACTTGGCGGCTCACGGCGGCCTGGGAGACGCCGAGCACCTCCGCCGCCCGGGTGAAGCTGCCCAGCCGGGCGGCCACGGTGAAGGCGTGCAGCGGATTGAAGGGCGGCACCGTCGCGGCCATCCGGGCCTCCCTCATCCCTCGCCACAGGCATAACAAAGCATCATGCCACCATAAAGAGCGGTCCGCTCCCGGGCGCCGCGTTTCCCGGGCAGCATGCGCAGCGACGAACGGCACCCCGGGCGGAGAGGCGCGCATGGATTTCAACCTGACCGAGGACCAGCGCATCTTCGCCGCCTCCGTGCGCCGCTTCGCCGAGGAGAACCTCGCGGCCGGCGCCCTGAAGCGCGCGCACACGCCGGGCTTTCCTTACGACGTGGCGGAGATGATGGCGGGCCAGGGCCTGCTCGGCATCACCATCCCCGAGCGGGATGGCGGGCAGGGCGGCACGCTGATGGACGCCGTGCTGGCGATCGAGGGGGTGGCGGCGGTCTGCCCCCGCAGCGCGGACGTGGTCCAGGCCGGCAATTTCGGCCCGATCCGCACCTTCGCCGAGTACGCGACGCCGGAGCAGAAGGCGCGATGGCTGCCCGACCTGCTGGCCGGGCGGAACGCCATCTCCTTGGGAATGAGTGAGCCGGAGGCGGGGTCTGCCGCGACGGAGCTGCGGACGACGGCGCGCCTCGACGGCGACCACTACGTCGTCAACGGCTCCAAGGTCTTCGGCACCCACAGCGCGGAGGCCTCGCTCTATCTCATCTACCTGCGCTTCGGGCCGGGGATCGATGGCATCGGGTCGGTCCTGATCGAGCGCGGCACGCCGGGCTTCACCGTCGGCCAGCCCTCGCTCTTCCTGAACGGCGAGGAGTGGAGCGCGCTCTACTTCGAGGAGTGCCGCGTGCCGAAGGAGAACCTTCTCCTCGGCCCCGGTGGCTTCAAAAAGCAGATCGCTGCCTTCAACGCGGAGCGGGTGGGCAACACGGCGCGCTCCCTCGCCGTCGGCCGCTACGCCTTCGAGCGCGCGAAGGAGCACGCCGAGACGCGCCGCCAGTTCGGCCGCACCCTGTCCGAGTTCCAGGGCATCCAGTGGAAATTCGCGGAGATGGCGCTGAGGCTGGAGGCGGCGCAGCTCCTGCTCTACCGCGCGGCGGTGAACGCGGATCGCGGCCTGCCCTCGCCCTACGAGACGACCCTCGCCAAGCTCGCCTGCAACGAGGCGGGGTTTCACGCGGCGAACGAGGCCATCCAGATCATGGGCGGCACCGGCTTCTCCGAGGAATCGCTCGTGGAGTACTGCATGCGGCGCTGCCGCGGCTGGATGATCGCGGGCGGCTCGATCGAGATGATGAAGAACCGGCTGGCCGAGGAGGTCTTCGGCCGCCGCTTCTCCCAGCGCCCGCCGAAGCCTGCCAATCCGGACGAGCCGCGGGCGGCGGAATAGGCCGTGCGCGCCGCCCCCGCCGCCCTGCTCTCGCCGCGCAGCATCGCCGTCGTCGGCGCCTCGGACGACGTGACGAAGACCGCCTCCCGCCCGCTCCGCTTCCTGCGCGCGGGCGGCTTCGGCGGCGCGGTCTATCCCGTCGCCCGGCGCGGGACTGTGATGGGCGAGCGGGCCTTCCCCACCCTCTCGGCCCTGCCCGAGTGCCCCGACCACGCCTTTGTCCTGCTGCCGACCGAGGGCGCCATGGCGGCGGTCGCGGAGTGCGCCCGCCTGGGCATCCCCGCCGTGACGGTGCTGGCCGGCGGCTTCTCGGAAGCCGGACCGGAGGGCGCGGCGCGGGAGGAGGCGCTGCGAGAGAGCCTGCGCGGCACGGGCACGCGCCTGCTCGGGCCCAACAGCATCGGCCTGGTGAACCTGCACCACCGCATGGTGCTGACCGCCAACGCCGCCTTCGCGGAGCCCGACCTGCCGGTCGGCGGCGCCTTCGTCGCGTCCCAGAGCGGCAGCATGATCGGCGCCATCCTCTCCCGCGGGCGGGGGCGCGGGCTCGGCTTCGCGGGGCTCGTCTCCGTGGGGGCGGAAGTCGATCTCGACCTCGGCTCCATTCTCGCGGCCACGCTCGACGACCCGAAGGTCACCTCCTACCTCCTCTTCCTCGAGACGCTCCGGGGCGCGGGCGCCCTGCGGGACTTCGCGCGGGGCGCGGCGGGGCGCGGCAAGCCCGTGGTCGCCTACAAGCTCGGCCGCAGCGCGGAGGCGGCGGAGCTCGCCGTCTCCCACACGGGTGCCCTCGCCGGTGAGGACGACGTGGCGGACGCCTTCCTGCGGGATTGCGGGATCGCGCGCGTCGATACGCTGGAAGGCCTGCTGGAAGCCCCCGCCCTCCTGCGCCGCATCCCCATCCGCGGGCCGGGCGCGCGCCGCCCCGTGGTGGGCGTGGTGACGACCACGGGCGGCGGCGCGGCCATGGTGGTGGACGGGCTGGGCGTGCGCGGAATCTCGGTGGAGGCGCCGGGCGAGGCCACGCGCGCGCGGCTGACGGCGGCCGGCATCGACCCCGGCCATGGCCGCATCCTCGACCTCACGCTGGCCGGGGTGCGGCCGGAGGTGATGGGGCCGGCGCTGGACGCGCTGCTCGCCGCGCCGGAATACGACCTGGTCGTGGCCGTCGCCGGCTCCTCCTCGCGCTTCCAGCCGGAACTGGCGGTGCAGCCGGTGGTGGAGGCCGCGAAGGACCGGGCGCACCTCGCCTCCTTCTGCGTGCCGGAGGCGCCGCAGGCCCTTGCCATGCTGGCCGAGGCCGGCGTGCCCGCCTTCCGCACGCCGGAGGCCTGCGCCGACGCGATCGCCGCCGCCTTCGCCCGGCGCCAGCCCCGGCCGGCGGTCCCCGCGCCCGCTCGGACGGGTGGCGAGGGGCGGATGCTGGACGAGGCCGAGGCCTACGAGATCCTGGCCGGACTCGGCGTGCCGCACGCGCCCTGCGTGGCGCTGCCGGCCGACGGGGCGGGGCGGGAAGAGCTGCCCTTCCCTTATCCCGTCGCGGTGAAGGTCCTGCACCCCGACATCCTCCACAAGTCGGACATCGGCGGCGTCGTGCTAGGCGTCGGGTCCGACGACGCGCTGGCGGAGGCGGCCGCCCGGATCGTGCGGAGCGTCGCCGCGCACCGCCCGGCGCTCGGTGCGGACCGGGTGCTGGTGCAGGCGATGACGCGGCCGCTCGGCGAGGTGCTGCTGGGCTATCGCCGCGACCCGCAGGTGGGGCCGGTGGTCCTCCTCGCCGCCGGCGGCGTGCTGACGGAGATCCTCCGCGACCGCAGCGTGCGCCTGGCGCCGGTGGACCATGAGGGCGCGCGGGAGATGATCGCGGAGGTGCGGGCCTTGCGCGCGCTGGAAGGGTATCGCGGCCGGCCGCGCGGCGACATGCGGGCGCTGGCCGACGCCATCGTCGCCCTCTCCGGCCTCGCCGGGCGCGGCGACGTCGCGGAGTGCGAGATCAACCCGCTGATGGTGCTGGAGGAAGGGCGCGGCGTCCTCGCCGTGGACGCCGTGATCCGCCTGGGCGGGGACGGGTTCTGAACCGGGCCCGGCAGCGCGCGCCGCGCCGGGGCCTCAGCCCGCCCGACGCTCGGGCAGGCCGCCCGTCGCCAGCGGAACCGGCCCTGGAAGCGCATCGCCCTGCAGCAACGCCCGCTCCAGCCGCGCCGCCGCCGCGTCCCCGATGGCCGGGCCGGCGAGCTCGCGGAACTTCGCGGTCAGCTCCGCATCGCTGAGCGGCGCGTCCGGGTCGCCCTTTCGGGTCGGCTGATAGCGTTCCAGCACCGTGCCGTCCCGCAAGGTGACCGCGACGCGCGCGCTCCGCCGCCGGGGATAGGCGTCCGCCATGTCCGGATCGATCGCCACGGTCACCTTCGCCATGTCGGCCCGGATCGCCGGGTCTGCCATACTCTCCGGCGCGAAGGCCGCCAGCCGCACGCCGCCGAGGTGCAGCAGGGCGGAGACGCAGTACTGCACGGAGAAGCGCGCATCGGCCACCGTGCGCGGGTCCGGCCGGTCGCACAGGGTCTTGGTCTGGGTGTAGCCGGCCACGCGCACGGCAGCGACGTCGCCGGGGCCGAAGCCGTGCTCGTCCCGCAGGGCCTGCACGGCGTCCAGCGCCGGGAAGATGTGGCCGCAGCAGCCATGGTTCTTGAAGGTGATGCGGGTGATGGCCGGCGGCCCGCCCAGCCCCTCCAGCGCCGCCTCCCAGCGGCCGGTGCTCTCGCTGGTGGCGGCGGCGAAGCCGGTGGGGGCGTGCAGCACCTCCAGCGTGCCGGTCATCCCGCGGGCGGCCGCCATGGCGGCCAGGGCGCCGGCCTCGGCCGCGTGTCCGGCGTGGAGCGGCTTGCTCATCCCCTCGCCCTGGATCGCCCCCTGCAGGCCGGCGGCCATGGTGGCGGCGGTGGCCAGGGCGTGCGCCGTCCGCTCCTCGTCCAGGCCGAGCAGGACCGAGACGGCGGCGGCGGCCCCGAAGGTCCCGACCGTGGCCGTGGTGTGCCAGTACCGGTAGTGGCTGGGCTGCACGGCCATGCCGATCCGGCAACCGACCTCGTAGCCCGCGATGATCGCCCGCAGCAGCTCCGCCATGGAGGCGCGGTGCACCTGCGCCGCCGCCAGCGCCGCCGGGATAGTGGGGCAGGCCGGGTGGTAGCCGGCGTCGCGGTAGATGTCGTCGAACTCCACCAGGTGGCCGGCGGTGCCGTTCACCAGGGCCGCGTGGCGCAGCGGCACCATCGTGCCGTCCACGTAGCTCACCGCGCGGCCGGCGGCGCCTTCCGCTGCGAGCGCCTCGGCCAGCAGCGTCGCGGGTGGCTGGGTGCAGCCGGGCAGGAGGGAGGCGAACCAGTCGAGCAGGGCGCGGCGGGCATGCGCCTCCACCCCGGCCTCGATCGGGCGGCCGCGCCAGCCGGCCGCGTGGCCGGCCAGCCGCAGGAGCGGGTTTTCCATGGCGTTCTTCTCCCCGGTCTTCCGCAGTCCTGCGACAGAGGCTCCGGCAGGTCAAACGCGGTCATCGGAGTATGAGACACCGGGACGGCCGGCGCTCGGCACCGGACCGGCGCGGCTTCGCGCCACTGTCGGGCGGCGCAGGGTGGAGTGCTTGTCCAGCCACGAGCGCGCCCGGCCACGAGCATGCCCCGCCACGGAGGGCCGACAGGTGGCTCAGTGAGCGGCGGATCGACCGGAGGTGAATGGTGCCCAGAGCCGGAATCGAACCAGCGACACTGCGATTTTCAGTCGCATGCTCTACCAACTGAGCTATCTGGGCCCAGACAAGGCGGCTTGCGCCGCCGGTCGAGGAGGCGCGGAATAGACGATGAGTCCGCCCCTGTCCAGGGCATTCCCGCTCATTCCGCGTCGCGATCTTCCGGCGTCTCCGGCTCGCCCGGCACGGCATAGGTCCCCCCCAGCCAGCGCCCGAGATCCACGGCCCGGCAGCGCGGGGAGCAGAAAGGGCGCGTCGCGGGCTGGGAGGGGCGGCCGCAGATCGGGCAAGCGGGGGATGGGTTAGCCGGCACCGGGTCGCACCTCCTCGATCGCCTCCTCACCCGGCATCAGCGCCGGGTCGGGGTGAAGGGAGATGGGGTGGGCCGCTGCGGAGGCGAAGGCCTCCAGCGCGCCGGGCTCACCCCGCAACGCCTGGACCACGCGGGGGTGGGCCCGCAGGCCCAGGGCAGCGCCGGGGCGCGCGGCCGCCTCCCGCGCCGCGCGCCGCAGCGCGGCCAGGCCGAGAGTGAGCGGCGCCCGCGGGAAGCCCAGCACCTCGTGCAGGGGCGGGTGGACCCGTGTGCGGACCATCTCCATCAGCCCCAGCCCCGTCAGCCCCACCACGCGCAGCAGCGGGTCCGCGCCCGCGGCGGTTTTCAGGGCCGGCAGCAGCGCGGCGCGGGACTTCGCGGTCCCGCCCGCCAGGTCCAGCAGGATGGGTCCGGCCAGGTGGCGAAGGCGGATCTGCCGGGCAGCTTCCGCCAGGGCGGCGGCGTTCACCGCGCGGTGGGCGCCGGAATCGCGGCCCGCGGCGGCGCCGGTGTCCACGTCCAGCGCCGTCAGCGCCGGGGTGGGGTGGATCAGCAGCCGCCCGCCGCCGGGCAGCGGCACCTCGGGCGAGGCGAGGCGGTCGAACTCCGCCTCCACCGCCTCGTCGAAGGCCGGGCGGGACTGCGGCCGCACCCGCGCGGGCTCCAGCACGCCGCGCAGGCGGGCGGCCTCGGAGGGGGTGTCGCAGATCAGAGGGGCCGCCGGATGCGCGGCGGCCAGCCGCAGCGCGGCATCCGGCCCACGCCGCAGCAGGCGCAGCGGGCCGCTACGGGGCAGGTCCGCGGGAAGCCCGGTGGCGGAGAGCCGCGGCCCCTTGCCGCCCTGCGGGGCGCGGGTGACGCGCAGGGGAAGGATGTCGCCCTCCGAAACCCGTTCGCCGCCCCCGGCGTCGGGCAGGAAGCCGCTCTCCCCGCCCTCCAGCGCCACGAAGACGCCGGAGAGGGCGGGCACGCGGGCGGTGACGCGGCAGAGATGCAGGTCGCCCACCCCGTCCGGATGGGCCGGGCGCTCGGTGAAGGCCGCCTCCAGCCGCCCGTCCCGCCACAGCGCCACCCGGCGCTCTCCGGGGGAGGTGGCGACGAGGATGCCGGGCTCAGCCATGCGGGAGCGCAGCCATCAGGGGCGCAGCCATCCCACGCCGCGCAGCAGCTGGGCGGTCTCGAAGAGCGGCAGGCCAACCACGTTGGAATGGCTGCCGGACAGGAAGCGCACGAAAACTTCCGCCCGCTGGTGGATGGCGTAGCCGCCCGCCTTGCCCTCCCACTCGCCGGAGGCGACGTAGCCCTCCATCTGCGCGTCCGTCAGGCGCTGGAAGGCGAGGGTGGTCTCCACCAGCCGCGTCCGCACCACGCCATCGGGGGTGACGAGCGCGACGCCCGTGGTCACGCGGTGGCGGCGGCCGGAGAGGAACTCGAGGAAGCGCCGGGCCTCCGCGGCATCCTCCGGCTTGCCGAGGATACGGCGCCCCACCCCCACCACCGTGTCGGCGGCCAGCACCAGCGCGCCAGGGCTGCGGGCCGCCACGGCCTCCGCCTTCGCGCGGGAGAGGCGGCCGGCGAGGCCGCGCGGCAGCTCGGCCTTGCGGGGTGTCTCGTCGATGTCGGCCGGGTCCACGCGGTCGGGCACGATGCCCAGCCGCGCCAGAAGGTCCAGGCGGCGCGGGCTGGCGCTCGCGAGGACGAGGGGCGGGCGCGGGGCATCGCCCGCCGGCGCCAGGGCGGCTTCCGGCAGAGGATCCGAAGGCACTGGGAAAGGCCTTACTTAAAGCGGAAGGTGATCCGGCCCTTCGTCAGGTCGTAGGGCGTCATCTCCACGTTCACGCGGTCCCCGGCCAGCACGCGGATGCGGTTCTTGCGCATCTTCCCGCTGGTGTGGGCCAGAACCATATGCTCGTTGTCCAGCTTCACGCGGAACATGGCGTTGGGCAGCAGCTCCACCACCTGGCCGCTGAACTCGATCATGTCTTCCTTCGACATGCGTATCCTTTTTCGTCGCGGGGCATGGGGGCGGGGGCGCCGCAGCCCCGCGATGGGTTGGGGCGGCGCCGGATCATCGGGCGGCGCGGCTGCGCGTCCGGCCCGGCACGCGAACAGGCGCGGACCCGCATCCGGGCCGCGCAATGTGTGGGCTGAGCGTGCGGAACATGATGCCCCGCGCCGCCAGGGTCAAGGAAAGGGACCATCTCCCGTTGGAATGAGGGCCCCACGATGCGCGGGAGCCTCACCCGAGGAAGCGCCGGGGTCAGAGCCCGATGCGCTCCGCGATGCTGCGGGCATGCGCGTCCAGCCCCTCCGCCCGGGCCAGCGCGACGGCGGCGGGGCCGGTGGCGCGCAGCCCCTGCTCCTCGGCCGCGATCCAGGTGGTGCGCTTGAGAAAGTCGAAGACCGAGAGGCCGGAGGCGAAGCGCGCCGTGCGCCCGGTGGGCAGAACGTGGTTCGGCCCGGCCACGTAGTCGCCCAGCGCCTCCGGGCACCAGGGCCCGAGGAAGGCGGCACCGGCGTGGCGGATGCGGGCGAAGAGGGCGGCGGGCTCCGCCGTCATGATCTGGAGATGCTCCGGCGCCAGCCGGTCCACCAGCGCCGCGCCCTCGGCCCAGTCCCGCACCAGGACCACCGCGCCGTGGCGGCGCCAGGATTCGCCGGCGATCGCGGCGCGGGGCAGCGTGGCCAGCGCCGCCTCCACCGCGCCGGGCACGGCATCGGCGAGTTCGAGGCTGTCCGTGATCAGGATGGACTGCGCCGCCTCGTCGTGCTCGGCCTGCGCCATCAGGTCCATGGCCACCCGCGCGGGGTCCTGGGCGCCGTCGGCCAGCACCACGACCTCGGAAGGGCCGGCGATGGAGTCGATGCCGACCCGGCCGAAGACCTGCCGCTTGGCCTCCGCGACATAGGCGTTGCCGGGGCCCGTGATCTTGTCCACGGGCGCGATGCTGGCTGTGCCCCAGGCCAGCGCCGCCACGGCCTGGGCGCCACCGATACGCCACACCTCCGTCACCCCCGCGCGGGCGCAGGCGGCGAGGACCAGCGGGTTGATCTCCCCGTCCGGCGTCGGCACGGCCACGGCCACGCGCGGCACCCCCGCCACGCGGGCGGGAATGGCGTTCATCAGCACGGAGGAGGGGTAGGCCGCCTTGCCGCCGGGCACGTAGAGCCCCGCCGCGTCCACGGCGCCCCAGCGCATGCCCAGCGTCAGCCCGGCCGGGTCCGGCACGGTCACGTCCGCCGGCATCTGGGCGCGGTGGAAGGTCTCGATCCGGGTGGCGGCCGTGTTCAGCGCGGCCATCAGGCCGGGTTCGATGGAGGCGGTCGCGGTCGCGATCTCCGCCGCCGTCACCCGCAGGGCGGCCGCGTCCTTCGGTGCCCAGCGGTCGAAGCGGGCGGTCAGCTCCAGCAGGGCGGCGTCGCCCTCGGCGCGCACGCGGGCGATGATCTCCGCCACGACCCCGTCCACCCGGGCGGTGGTGTCGCGGGCGGTGTCCAGCAGCGCGTCGAAATCGGCGGGGAAGCCGGGATCGCGCGTGTCGAGTCTCTTCATGATGCGGTCAGGGCTTCCCGGAAGCGCGCCAGCCAGGCGCCGATCCGCTCCGGCTCCGTCTTCAGCGCCGTGCGGTTGACGATGAGGCGGGAGGTGACCCCGGCGATCACCTCGCGCTCGACCAGCCCGTTGGCCTTCAGGGTGGAGCCGGTCTGCACGAGGTCCACGATGAGGCGGGCGAGGCCGAGGGAGGGAGCCAGCTCCATCGCCCCGTTCAGGTGCACCACCTCTGCCTGCACGCCGCGGGCGGCGAAGTGGCGGCGGGCGATGCCGGGATACTTGGTCGCCACCGTCACGCGGGACCAGCGATCCGCCTCATCCATGAACGGGTCGTCGGCCGGGCCGGCGACGCTCACGCGGCAGCGGCCGATGCCGAGGTCCAGCGGGGCGTAGATCTCTGGGTAGTCGAACTCCATCAGCACGTCGGCGCCGCAGACGCCGATTTGCGCCCCGCCATGGGCGACGAAGGTCGCCACGTCGAAGGGCCGCACGCGCACCACGTCCAGCCCGGGATGGTTGGTGGGGAAGCGGAGGTGGCGGCTGTCCTCGTCGTGGAAGTCGCCACCGGGGACCAGCCCGGCGCGGGCGAGGAGGGGCTGCACCTCCTTGAGGATGCGGCCCTTGGGGAGCGCCAGGATCAGGTCGGTGGTCCCGGCAGCGCGGGGGCGGAGGCCGGGAAGGGAGGGGGAGGTGATCGGCAGGTCCATGGGGGAAGTTAGCACCGCTCGCGCGGCGGCCTAATGAAGGATTCTTGAGTTATCCGGGAATGCGCTCGATGTCCGCGCCCACCGCGGCCAGCTTCGCCTCCAGCCGCTCATAGCCCCGGTCCAGGTGATAGACGCGGTTGACGATCGTCTCGCCCCCCGCGGCTAGCCCGGCCAGGATGAGGGAGACGGAGGCGCGCAGGTCGGTCGCCATCACGGGCGCGCCGGAGAGGCGGGAGACACCGCGGACGATGGCGGAGCGGCCCTGAACGTTGATGCGGGCGCCCATGCGGTTCATCTCCGGCACGTGCATGAAGCGGTTCTCGAAGATCGTCTCCGTGATCATGGAGGCGCCCTCCGAGACCGCCATCACGGCCATGAACTGGGCCTGCATGTCGGTCGCGAAGCCGGGGAAGGGTTCCGTCATCACGTCTACGCCCCGCAGGCCGGAGGTGCGGCGGACCATCACGCCGCCGGCCGAGCCGTTAGGCGGCACCTCCTCCAGCTCCACCCCGGCCTCCCGCAGCACGCGGGCGACGGAGCCGAGATGCTCCATCCGCGCGCCCTGCAGCAGCACCTCGCCCCCCGTGACGCCGACGGCGCAGGCGAAGGAGCCGGCCTCGATCCGGTCGGGCACGATGGCGTGGGTGGCGCCGTGCAGGGTCTTCACGCCCTCCACCCGCAGCCGGTCCGTGCCGATGCCCTCGATCTTCGCGCCCATGGCGACGAGGCAGTGGGCGAGGTCGTCGATCTCCGGCTCGCGGGCCGCGTTCACCAGCTCCGTCATGCCGTCGGCCAGGGTGGCCGCCATCAGCAGGTTCTCGGTGGCGCCGACGGAGACCTGGGGGAAGTAGATCTTGGCGCCCTTCAGGCCGCCGGGGGCGCGGGCGGTCATGTAGCCGGCATCCAGCTCGATGCCCGCGCCCATCTGCTCCAGCCCCTTGAGGTGGAGGTCCACCGGGCGCGTGCCGATGGCGCAGCCGCCGGGCAGCGAGACCTTCGCCTCCCCGTAGCGGGCCACGAGCGGGCCGAGGACGAGGACGGAGGCCCGCATCTTCCGCACGAGGTCGTAGGGGGCGACGAGGTTGGTGGCCGCCCCTGCGAGCGTCATGGTGCGGGCCTTGGTGTCGTGCTCCGCCTTCAGCCCGTGCTGCTCCAGCAGCCCGGCCATGGTGCGGGTGTCGTCCAGCGCCGGCGCGTTGGTGAGCACCAGGGGGCCATCGGTGAGGAGGGCGGCGGCCATCAGCGGCAGGGCGGCGTTCTTGGCGCCACCGACGGGGATGGTGCCCTTGAGCGGCCGGCCGCCGCGAAGACGGATGCGGTCCATGGTCTTTCCCCTTACAGCCGTGGCAGAGCCACGCCGCGCTGGCGCATGTATTTCCCGGCCCGGTCCGCATAGGACACGTCCGGCGCCCCCTCTCCCTTCAGGAAGAGGAACTGGCAGATCCCCTCATTCGCGTAGATCCGGGCGGGCAGGGGGGTGGTGTTGCTGATCTCGATCGTCACCTGCCCCTCCCACTCCGGCTCCAGCGGGGTGACGTTCACGATCAGGCCGCAGCGGGCGTAGGTGGACTTCCCGAGGCAGATCACCAGCACGTCCCTGGGGATCCGGAAGTACTCCACCGTGTGGGTCAGCACGAAGGAGTTGGGGGGGACGATGCAGGTCTCCCCCGTGCGGGTGACGAAGCCCGCATCCGAGAACTCCTTCGGATCGACGATCGCGTTGTCCACGTTGGTGAAGATCTTGAACTCGGCGGCGGCCCGGGCATCGTAGCCGTAGGAGGAGAGGCCGTAGGAGATCACGCCCTGGCGGCGCTGGGCCTCCACGAAGGGCTCGATCATGCCGTGCTCCGCCGCCATGCGGCGGATCCAGTGGTCGGGCATGATGGGCATGGCGGGGTCCTTGGGCCACCGCCGATCGGGGCGGGCGGGGATCGGGCAGGGGTGGCGGGCGGGATAGCCCCTGGGCCGCGGGGCGGCAACCGGGGGCTACTCTCCCTCCGGAGGCGGGGCCCGGGGTGGGGAGGGCGGCTGCGCCCTCTCGCGCGACTGGGCCTTGCGGCGCTTCAGGTTCTCCCGCAACGCGGCTGCCAGTCGGCGCTCGCGCTCCGACGGCTCGGGGCGGGGCGGGGGAGCATGCGGCTCGGGCGGGTCGGCGCTCTCGTTCTGATCCATGGGCGGGAGCCAATCGGCCTGGGCCTTGCGGCGTCAAGGCCGGGCCGGCACGTCAAGGGTTGCACGGGGCGGACGCAGCGGCTAGGTAGCGCCTCGCCCGCGGGCCCCGGCCCGGTCCGGCACGCTGCCGTAGCTCAGTGGTAGAGCACTCCCTTGGTAAGGGAGAGGTCGAGAGTTCAATCCTCTCTGGCAGCACCATCCTAAGTATCTGCTTCGGTAGAGCTTTTCACCAAAGCAGCAGCTTGTGCGCCCCCTGCTACAAGGGGATGGCACAATGCGGTGCTTCTGCCAGCCCGCGCGAAGCCCGGTCCCTAGACCTTGAACCTGGAACGCCCGACGGATGTTGCACCCGAACCGCGGGGCATTCCTTGCCAACGCGGGCTGAAGCGGAGGCCTGGGCGGAGAGCTTGTCGGAAGCCTCTCCCAGAAGACGTGCCGTGAGAGGGCAGAAACAGGAGTAGGCGCGCCGGCCGGCCCTCCGGCGCGCGTTGCGCAAGGGAGCCTCTCGGCAACCACCGTGCCGGGCCGCAGTTGGAACGGCTTCAGTTCCGGAGGGTACCGACTTGCCGATTGCGCGCATCGCGAAGGCGCTTTTCCAGGGCGCAATCAGGCGCCAGAAGTACCGGGCCCTGGGGGCAGTCGGCCTGCGGGGCTGGAAGCTGGATCTTTTCCGTGCCGTGCGGGGCATGATGAACAGCCGCGGGCGTGGCCCCGGGCCTGATCGGTTGCGAGGCCGGCGGGACACCTTCTGAGTGTCGCCAAACCGGCGTTACCGCAGAGAAGCACGGAACAAGCACACTGACCCGCCCTCTGACCTTTTCCCTGGCCCTTCTCGCCGGCTCCATGGCGGCCTGCACCGCGCCACCTCCGGACACCGCCGGGAAGTACCCTGACGAGCTCTACGCGGACGATGTCCGGGCCTCGGTGGACGCGATCGCGGCGGGCATGGAGAGGGCGCGGCGCGATCTGGCGCGCCGGGCACTCATGCGGATGATCAGGGAGAGGGAACGGGATCCGGGATAGGCGGCGCTTGATCGTGAGGTGGTGCCGGCCTGTCCCGTCCGGCGCGCGGCTTCTCGGCAGCCTCTGGGGTGTTCTGGCCTGGAGGGGCGCAGCCGGCCGCACTGGCCATGGTGCGTCCGCAGCGCCGGGTCAGGTCCATCCCTACCCAGCCGCGCTCGCCCGTTGGAACCCGATCACGGCCTCTTCGGGCACGCGTGCCCCTGGCCGGGCGGGGCGGACCAGATCGCCGGCGGGCCGCTTCTCCCGGGGTTGATGATCCGGGAGAGAGCGGTCCGCCATCGGCGGGCGAGCGGTCGGGCCGGGGCTGCGCCCGGGATCAGTTGCCGTCCGGGAAGGGCGCCCCCCAGGAAAGGGAGGAGGTCGGCGCGGCCGGCCCACGGTCCTGTTCGGCGTGAAGCAGCGCCAGAAGCTCCGTCAGCACGTCGTCGACTTGGCCCAGGCTGTAGGCTCTGGCATGATCAGCCAACTCACTAATTGCGGACAGTACGCCATCCCCGGGCCGCCTCGGTCCCAGGGGCACCGTTGGCCGGATCGGGATGGAGGAACTCCTCTCGCTCATGTCAGCTTCCATGATCTACGTCAGGGCAGCGGCCGTGATCCGCAGCCAGAGGAAAGGATAAGTCGGTCCGCTCCGGAAAGGGAGAGGAAACAGGACAGAACTCGCGGTTCCGAAGCAGCACCGGCCGCAGGTTTTTACATCCGGGTCTCACCATGTTGTGGTGGAGCCCGCGGAAGTCCTGCTAGGTTGCTGCTGCGTTGCAACCAGGACACGCATTGCGTGAGAGGAGAGCGCGCTTGGAACCATTGTCGTCCCTTCAGCCCTTGGAAGCTTCCGAGGATGCGCTGGAGAATGCCGTAACCGAGGCGTTGGACCGGATCCTCTCCCGCATGCCGGCAGAGCTTCGTGCGGACGCGCTCCGCTCCCTCCGGACGGAGCTGGAGCGCTGCCTGGCCGAGGCCCCGATCAGCGGTGCCCCGATGGACGCCATTCGCATGCGCGCCCGCTTCTCGGCCGCCATGGCCGCTTTCGGCTCAGACCGGATTACCCCTAACCAACGCTGACCGACCAAGCCGCGCGGGAGCCGTAAGGCCGCTCTTGCCAGCTTGGGCGTTGGCGAGAACATTTGGGGAACATGATCCCCGATTCGGTGTTCCCCGCCCTGAGCCGGTGCCTTGCCTCCCCCAGGAAGTGCGGATGAGGCGCCGCGCCTGCCAGCCCCCGCGAATCCGACTGGCCGTGCCCGCCGGAGAGGCTGCTCCCGAGGTGGACGAGGCGCAGGGCCCGCAGCCCGGGCCCCGCATCCTGGCGCTGCACCTGCCCGACCTGTCCACGGAGGTGCTGCGGGCTCCCGGCCCGCTTCTCGCTTGGCGTATGGAGGGCAACCGCAGGCTGGTGGTCGCGGCGGACCCGGCGGCGCGGGCGCTGGGCGTGCTGCCCGGCCAGGCGCTGGGGGATGCCCAGGCCCTGGCGCCGACCGTGGCCGCCCATCCCGAGGCGCCGGATGCCGCGGCGGCGCGCCTCCTGGAACTGGCTCTCTGGGCCCTGCGAATCGCCCCGCTGGTCGCGCCGGACCCGCCGGACGGGGTCCTGGTGAACATCGCCGGCATCGAGGCCCTGAGCGGCGGCGAGGCGCGGACGATGCGCCGGGCGGTGGCGGGCCTGGCCCGGCTGGGCCACACCGCCCGGGCCGCCGTGGCGGGCACGGCCGCGGCCGCCATGGCCCTGGCCCGCGGCGGGCAGGAAGTGGCTGTTCCCGCGGGCCTGGAGGCGGCGGCCCTGGCCGACCTGCCGCTTCACCACCTGCGGCTGGAGGTGGGAACGATCGTCGGGCTGCGGCGCCTGGGCCTGCACCGGATCGGCGACGTGCTGGCCCAGCCCCGCGCGCCCCTGGCCCGCCGGTTCGGGGCGGACCTCTCCCTGGCCCTGGCCCGCGCCACCGGCGCCGCGGCGGAGCCCTTCCGCAGCATCCGCCCCCCGCCGGAACGCCAGGTCGCCCTGGAGTTCGAGGAGCCCCTCATCACCCGCGCGGCCATCGACCACGCCGTGGAGCACCTGCTGGTCCGGCTCTGCGCGGGGCTGGCGGAGGAGGGGCGGGGACTGCGCCGCCTGGTCCTGCGTGCCCATCGCGCCGATGGCGGCGTGCAGGAGCAGGCGATCGGCACGGGAACCGCCAGCCGTGACCCGGCCCATCTCCTCCGCCTCCTCGCGCCGAGACTTGAGCGGCTGGAACCGGGCTTCGGATTCGACGGCATCGCCCTGATGGCGGAGGCAACGGAACCCCTGGCCGCTGCCCAGTCCGGTCTGCAGGGGGCCGGCCTGGATGGTGGGGACGCGGAGGCCGCCCTGGCCGCGCTGCTGGACCGCGTGGCCCAGCGCCTGCCCGCCTGGCGCCTGCGCCCGCGTGAGAGCCATTGGCCGGAGCGGGCGGTGGAGCGGGTGAACCCCCTGGCCGCCGTGGCCCCGCCGCAGAACTGGTCCGCCCGCCCGCGCCCCCTGCGCCTGCTGCGGCGGCCGGAGAGGCTGGAGGCGGTGGCCGTGCTGCCGGACGACCCGCCCTTCCGGATCCGCTGGCGCGGGGAATGGGTGGCCGTGCGCGCGGCGGAGGGGCCGGAGCGGCTGGAGGCGGAGTGGTGGCGGGACCGGCCGGACCGCCCCGTGCGGGACTACTATCAGCTGGAGGTGCCGGACGGCCGCCGCCTCTGGGTCTGCCGCGCCGGCGGGCCGGGCTCGGCGCGCTGGTTCCTGCACGGCCTGCTGCCGTGAGCGGCTTCGCCGAGCTCGGCGCCACGTCCAACTTCACCTTCCTGGAGGGCGCATCGCACCCCTGGGAGATGGCGGCTGCGGCGAAGGTGCTGGGGCACGCGGCGATCGGGATCGCGGACCGCAACTCCTTCGCCGGGCTGGTGCGCGGCTTCGCGGCGGCGCGGGAGGCCGGGATTCGCTTCGTGCCGGGCTGCCGCGTGGCGCTGGAGGACGGGGCGGAATACCTCGTCTGGCCCACGGACGCCGCCGCTTATGCCCGGCTCGCCTCGATTCTCTCCGCCGCCCGGATGCCTGCGGATGACGGCCGGCCGACGCGGGAGGCGCTGATCGCGGCCGCCGAGGGACAGGTGATGGCCGCCATCCCGCCCGACGAGCCGGAGGAGGCCTTCGCGCACCGCCTGCGTCGCGATGCGGAGGCGATGCGCCTCCGCCTCGCCCTGCCGCTCTTCCTCGCCGCGCACCACCGCTTCGCGGGTGACGACCGGAAGCGGCTGCGGCGGCTCTCCGCCATGGCGGGTTCGGCGCGCGCCGCGCTGCTGGCGGCGGGCGGGGCGCGGATGCACGTCGCCTCGCGCCGCCGCCTGGCGGATGTGCTGGCCGCCATCCGCCTCGGCACCACGGTGGACGCGCTGGGCCTGCACGCCCATCCCAACGCCGAAGCGCACCTGAAGCCCGAGGCGGAGATGCGCCGCCTGTTCGAGGGATTCGAGGAGGCCGTGGACGCGACGCTGCGCGTGGTGGCGGCCTGCCGCTTCGACCTGAAGCGCGACCTCACCTACGAATACCCCGAGGAGATCGTCGAGCCCGGCCTGACGGCGCAGGAAACGCTGGAGCGCCGCGTGGCGGAGGCGGCGCGGGTGCGCTGGCCGGATGGCACGCCGCCGAAGGTGGCGGCGCAGATCGCGGAGGAGATGGCGCTGATCGGGCGCCGCGGCTACGCGCCCTACTTCCTGACGGTGCACGAGATCGTCCGCTTCGCGGACTCGAAGGGCATTCTCTGCCAGGGGCGCGGGTCGGCGGCGAATTCGGCGGTATGCTACGCGCTCGGCATCACCTCGGTGGACCCCGACAAGCACCGCCTCCTCTTCGCGCGCTTCCTGAGCGACGCGCGCGGCGAGCCGCCGGACATCGACATCGATTTCGAGCACGAGCGGCGCGAGGAGGTGATCCAGCACATCTACGAGCGCTACGGCCGCGACCGCGCCGCGATCACCGCCACCCTCACCCGCTACCGCACCCGCAGCGCCGTGCGGGAGGTGGGCAAGGCCATGGGGCTGTCCGAGGACGTCACCGGCCGCCTCGCCAAGGCCTCCTGGCACGACGGCATGGACGGGCTGCGCGACGTGGCACGGGAGGCCGGGCTGGACCCGGCGGCCGATCCGCGCCTCGGCATGGCGCTGGACCTGGCAGAGGAGCTGCACGGATTTCCTCGCCACCTGGCAACCCATGTCGGCGGCTTCGTCATCGCGCGCGGGAAGTTGACGGAGCTGGCGATCGTGCGAAAGGCGGCGATGGACAATCGCCACACCGTGGAGTGGGACAAGGACGACATCGCCGTCCTCGAGATGCTGAAGGTGGATGTGCTGGGGCTGGGGATGCTCTCCTGCCTCAAGCGTGCCTTTGATCTCTTGGAGGGGTGCACGGGGGAGCGCCTCCAGCTGCACACGGTGCCGCCCGAGGACGCGGCCACCTACGCGATGCTCTCGCGCGGGGATTCCATCGGCGTGTTCCAGGTGGAGAGCCGCGCGCAGATGAACATGCTGCCGCGCATGCGGCCGAAGCGGTACTACGACCTCGTCATCGAGGTGGCCATCGTGCGCCCCGGCCCGATCCAGGGCGACATGGTGCATCCCTACCTCCGCCGGCGCGAAGGGAAGGAGAAGCCGGACTACGCGAAGCCCGAGCTGAAGGCGGTGCTGGAGAAGACCCTCGGCGTGCCACTGTTTCAGGAGCAGGCGATGGAGATGGCGATCGTCGCCGCGGGCTTCACGCCCTCCCGCGCGGACGAGTTGCGCCGCTCCATGGCCTCCTTCAAGCACGACGGCAAGCTGGACACCTTCCGGGGGGAGTTCGAGGGCGGCATGGTCGCGCGCGGCTACGAGCCGGATTTCGCGCGCCGCTGCTTCGAGCAGATCCGCGGCTTCGGCGGCTACGGCTTCCCCGAGAGCCACGCGGCCTCCTTCGCGCAGCTCGTCTACGTCTCGGCGTGGATCAAGTGCCACCACCCCGCCGTTTTCGCGGCCGCGCTGCTGAACAGCCAGCCCATGGGCTTCTACGCCCCCCCGCAGATCGTGCGGGACGCGCGGGAGCACGGCGTGACGGTGCGCCCGCCCGACGTCGCCGCCAGCGACTGGGATTGCACGCTGGAGAGGGAAGGGGAGGGATGGGCGCTGCGCCTCGGCCTCCGCCTGGTCTCCGGCCTGTCGAGGGACGACGCAAAGAAGGCCATCGCCCTGCGCCGGCGCGCGACACCGGCCGCCCTGGCCGCCGCCGGGCTGCACCGCCCGGCGCTGGAGGCGCTGGCGGGGGCGGACGCCTTCCGCGGCCTCGGCCTGGACCGCCGCCGCGCGCTGTGGGAGGCGGCGGCCGTGGAGCGCGCGCCACCGCCGCCTCTCCCGCTCTTCGCCGCGGCGGAGGCCGCGCCGCGCCTGCCCGCCGAGACGGGCGGGGAGGAGACGGTGCTGGACATCGGCGCCACCGGCCTGACGCTGCGCGCCCACCCTCTCGCCCTGCTGCGCCCGGCGCTGGAGAGCCTGCGCCTGCGCGACAGCCGGGCCGTGGCCGCGGGGCGCCAGGGGCAGTCCATCCGCGTCGCCGGGCTGGTGCTGGTGCGCCAGCGCCCGGGCAGCGCCAAGGGCGTGGTCTTCTTCACGCTGGAGGACGAGTTCGGCACGGTGAACCTGGTCCTGCAGACGGACGTCATCGCCGCCCACCGCGCCGCCGTGGTCGCCGCGCGGCTGCTGCTGGTGGAGGGCCGGGTGGAGCGCCACGACGACGCCGCGGTGCCCATCGTCCACGTCCTCGGCCGCCGGCTGCAGGACCGCTCCGACCTGCTCGACGGGCTGCACCGGCTGGGCGCCGCGCGCATCCCCATGGCCCGCGCGGACGAGGTGACGCGCGGCATCGATCACCGCCCCACTGGGCGCGCCGGCGGGCGGGATCCCGTCTTTCCCTCCAGCCGGGACTGGCGCTAGGCCGCTTCCTCTGCCCCGGCCGGAACCGCCCAGCCCCCGCGCGCCGGCGGCAGCAGCAGGGCGCCGCGCCGGATCAGCCACACCGCGCGCTCGAACAGCGCGGTGACGCGGAAGAGAAGGTCCACCCCCTCCGGCGGCAGGTCCGCCCCGGCGCGGGCGATGCGGCGCCGCAGCCCGTCCATCATGGCCGATCGGTCCGCCGCCAGCTCCGCCAGCGTCCCCGCATCGGTGGGATCGCCGGAGAGGGCGGCCTCGTGCAGCTCCGTCAGCAGCAGGTGCAGCGCCTCCGCCAGCGGCGCGGCCAGGGCCTGCACGGGGTCGCCCGCCTCGCGGCGGGACGCCGCCTCCAGTGCCACGGCCAGCCCGTCCGCCGCCTCGCGCAGCGGGGCCAGCACGCCGTTCAGGTTCTGCAGCGCCACGGCGCGGCCCAGCTCCTGGCGCGGGCAGCGCGCCAGCGCCTCCTCCAGGAAGGCCGCAATCCGCCGCTCCACCGCGTCGCCCGCCGCCGACACCGTGGCGCGGTCCGCCCCGCCGCGCCCCTCCTCCCGCACGCCGTCCAGCAGCCAGGGCAGGCGGCCGAAGAGCCGCGCCTGCTCCTGCCCGGCGAGGTCCAGCGCCGTCGGCACGTCGTCCAGCGCCTGGTCGTAGAGGAATTTCGGCTGGGAGAGCGTCTCCTCCGGCGTGGTGGGGGAGAGGCGCTCGAGCAGCTTCGGCAGGTAGGGGGTGATAAGCGGCAGCAGCAGCGCCGGCACGAGCTGCAGCGCGACGAAGAGGAGTCCCAGCCGGTGCGGCAGGTCGGTGCCAGCGAATGGCAAGGGGAGCCCAGGCTGGAACTGCCAGACGATGAAGGGAATGGCGAGGAGCGTCGCCCCGGCCGCCTTGAACAGTGCCTGGAAGGTCGCCAGCCGCCGCGCCGCCCCGCGCAGCCCGCCAGCCAGCAGCAGGACCGAGAGGCCGGAGCCGAGCGAGGCGCCGCACACGGCCATCCCGGCCTGGGCGCCGTCCAGCAGCCCGACCTCCGCGAGCGCGATGGCGAGGATGGTGACGGTGGAGGAGGATTGCGCGACGAGGGCGACGATTGTGCCGAGCAGGAAGGGCGGCAGCAGCGCGTGGCCGGCCAGCTCCATCGCCTCGCGCAGCGCCCCCGCCTCGCGCAGCGGGGCGGCGCCCGATTTCAGGATGGCTAGGCCGAGGAAGAGGAGGCCGAGCTGGAAGGCCGCCTCCAGCGCCGCCTTCCAGCGCCCGCCGCCGTGGCGCCCGAGGGTGATGGCGCAGCCCGCGACGCCGATGAGCCACAGCGCCGCCAGCCGCAGGTCCAGCGAGGCCGCCAGCACCAGCACCACCGTGCCCAGATTGCACCAGGCCACCACGGGCAGGGCGCGCGCCAGCGGCAGCAGCCCCGCCTGCACCATGGAGGCGGCGACGAAGGTGACGGCGTTGGAGGATTGCGTCAGCGCGCCCAGCGCCGCGCCGGTCAGGGCCGCGCTCAGCCCGCCCCGGGTCGCGCGCGCGACGGCCGTGCGGAGCCGCCGCCCGGCCATTCCCTGCAGGGCGGAGCCGAGCCCGCGCACCCCGGCGAGGAAGAGGCCGAGGCCGCCGAGAAGGGTGGCGATCAGATCCAAGAGGTCGTCTTCAACCCTGGCACGGACGGCAACGGGACGGCATGGCAGGGCCGCATCATCGGGCCTCGCCCGCCATGCGGAAGGCCCGGCCGGGCCGTGTCATCAAAACGTCAAGGGTGGGGAGGGCACGGCCCTCCCCCGGACCCGTCAGCTCGGGTTCACGACGAGGCCGCCCGCCGCGACCGTCACCGTGCCCGCCCCCGTCATCGCGACGGCGGCGTTGAGCGGCGAGACGAGCAGCGGGTTGCCGCCGGAGGCCGCGTCGTAGAGCCCCACATGGCCCAGCGTGCCCGCGGCGGCGGAGAAGACGAAGCGCAGCGCCTCCGCGTTGCTCTGGGCGCCAGTGCCGGTGAAGGTCACGCGCTGGCGGGCGTAGCCGCCCCCCACGGGCTCCCCCGTCAGCCCCGCCGCCGCCGTGCCGCCGGTTCCCAGGGCGGCGTAGACGGTGGTGGGCAGGCCCGGTGCGCGGGCGCAGACCGCGCGGGCCAGGAGGTTGCGGGCGTAGTCGGTCAGGTCGGACATCGGGGGTCTCCGCGGTGGAAGGTGGGGCCCGCCCGGCCAGGGCGGCCGGCGGGCGGAAGCGGGGCGCGGCACCGCGCCGGCCCCGTGCCTGGGATCACGACTGGGATCACGCCTGGGGCCGCGCCCGGCAGGGGCACGGCCCCGGCTGTCAGGCGATCACGCCGAGAATGGCGGCCGAGAGCTCGTCGCCGGTCCTCGCCAGGCCATTGGGCAGGCCATCCGGCAGGTGCAACGCCGCGCAATCCCGCCGGAGGACGTAGGCGATGCCGTCCAGCTCGCGCGGGCCGACCTGCACGGCCGCCGGGGGCAGCCCCGCCAGCGCGGCCTCCATCCTCTCCGCCGGCCCGTGCCAGCGCAGGTCCACGTACTCGGTCATGCCGGTCTCCCTAGTTGGAGGTGAGCGCCTGAAGCTGCGCGTCGGGAAGGCGCACGGGGTAGAGCGTGAGCGGGCCGACCTCGCCGAACATGGGCTCCGCGAGGTTGGCGCCCGCGTAGCCCATGAGCAGCCGGCTCAGGCCGGCAGGCCCCGCCGCGACCGAGACCGGGGCGCCTCCCGCCACGGCCGCCGACGCCCCGCTGCCGTCCCAGGTCAGGGCGGCCCTGAACGGCACGCCCGCGCTGACGGGGCCGGCAT
Organism: Pararoseomonas sp. SCSIO 73927; assembly: GCF_037040815.1. Lineage (NCBI taxonomy): Bacteria > Pseudomonadati > Pseudomonadota > Alphaproteobacteria > Acetobacterales > Acetobacteraceae > Pararoseomonas > Pararoseomonas sp. SCSIO 73927. The sequence goes on along the minus strand of NZ_CP146232.1, from coordinate 291,142 downwards.
CGGCGGCAGGCCCCGCGACGCCCCCCGCAACGCTCGCGATCCGGACCGCCGAAGCGGCGCTGCTCCTGGACAGGATGAGGCGGTTGGCCGCGGTGCCGTCGTCCAGCAGCAGCAGGCCCTGGGAGAGCGGGGCGAAGGCCGGCAGCAGGAAGGTTCCCACCAGCGTCCCCGCTTGCGCCTGAGCGGAGGAGAGGGGGTAGCTCGCCAGGTCAGGCGCGCGCGTGGCCGCAGCCCCGGTCGTCGGGACGTAGCTGGAGGCGAAGGCCCCCTGCTCGAGCTGCACGCCCCACACCTCCACGGACCCGACGCCACCCGCCCCCCGGTTGGCGACGGCAACGTTGCCCGCCTGCGCGGACGGGACCGCGAAGGTGAAGCTGTAGCGCCGCCACTCCGGCGTCGTCGCGAGGTCGGGGCTGTAGGCATCGCCCATGTCCGGCGTGTAGGCCTTGAAGCGGAACGGCCTGCCCCCGGCCTCCCTCGCCCAGACCGAGGCCGTGTAGGTCCCGGAGGCGAGGCCGAGCGATTGCGACATCTGGGACCGGCTGAGGGAACCGAAGGCGATCGTCGCCCCGCTGCCCGTCCCGTCCGGCGCGGCCAGGGCGGTCGCGGACTTGGCCGCGCCGTTGCTCACGGCCCAGGACGCCTGGGCAAGGTCCTGGGACCACAGGAGAAGGTTCTGCCGCTGCCCCTCCACCAGCAGGCGGCGCGCCGTGCCGTGGAAGCGCGGCATGTCGGCGGCCACCGCCTGCAGCGTGGCCCCGTCCGCCCCCAGCGCGCGGCCGGAGGAGGCGCGGGAGAAGGCGACGCCCGGGCCGAGGGCGCCGCCGCCGATGAGCGTGTCGGCGGAAACCACCCCCAGCGGTCCGCCCGCGTCGTAGGCGTGGGCAACCGGGGAGTTCGCGATCATCAGGCGGCTCCTCCCCCCGTCAGCTGGCAGAACCTCGTCGCCCCGCCATCCGGCGAGTAGACCAGCAGGCTCGCCACGGCGCCCGCGCGGACCTTCGTGTAGCCGTCCGGGTTGACGATCCCGGCGGAGAAGCCGCCGATCGCGATCGCGAGGTTCGCGCCCGTCCGGTTCACCACCATGCAGGCGAAGCCGTTCCCCGTGCCCGCCCAGTCCAGCGAGAGCGTGGCGCCGGGATTCGCGATCACCATGCGCGCGTTGTACCCGGCGAAGTGCAGCACGGTGGCGGAGGCGGTGACCACGATCGGCATGGGGCGGGCGACGTAGCTGTTGTCCACGTAGTTCCGCGTCGCCGCCTGCATCGGCGCGGCCGGGTCGGCCGCCAGCGTCAGCGTGCCCCCCAGCGTCACCGCGCCGGAGGAGGCGATGCGCATCCGCTCCGTGACCGCGCCGCCGGCGCGAGTCTCGAAGACCAGGGCGCCGGCCTCCGCCCCCGCCGCCACGCTCTCGGCCACCGTCGCCACGCGCCCGAAGGTCACCTCGGCCGCGGCGCTGTTCAGGCCGGTGCCCTCCAGCGAGAAGACGCGGTCGTTCGCCGCCGGGCTGGCCGAGAGGCGACGCAGCCGCAGCGTCAGCGGCTGCGTCATGCCGGCATTGCCGAGGATATAGCTCGGGTTCGGGTTCAGCGCCGCGTCGCCCTGCAGGTACAGGTCCGTCCCGGCCACGCTGATCGCCGCCGCCGCCGCGTCGCTGCTGCCGTGCAGCCGCAGCATGGCGCCGGAGGAGCCGCCCCGCCGGTGCACCGCCACCACGCCGTCCGCCCGGGCGGAGAGGCGGGTCTCGATGGCGCCGGAGGCGGAGATGGCCGCCAGCTCGGACTGCCCGCCGATGCTGCGCGCCACGCCCACCGCGTTGCTCATGCGGGTGCCGGAGATCTGCACCTTCTGCATCGCCGCCACGCTCTGCCCCGCGACGGTCGCGTTCTTCATGTCGCAGCCCAGGATCTGCAGGCTGTCCGCGCCGTCGTAGAGATAGGCGGAGCCGTAGAGGTCGCAGCCCATCAGGACCAGGGCGCCGTCGATCACCTCCACGGAGTTGCCGGTGCCGGCCGGCAGCATCACGCCCGCGACGACGTTCTGGTCCGCCGACTGGGAGTTGACGACGAGCGGCCGCCCCTTGCTGGACCAGAACCCGCCATACCACTTGTTGCGGTAGCACACCCCCGTCATCTGCACGCCGATCGTGCCGGGATCGGTGTTCACGCCGTCCACGCCGCAGTTCACGAACTGCGCGGAATGCGTCGCGTCGTCCAGGTGCCAGCCGATGTCGTGCCCGTACTCGAAGCAGTTCACGAAGTTCGGCATGTCGGCGGTAGTGATCCAGAAGGCCTTGCCGCGCCGGTGGTTGACCGTGGGGTTGACGGTGCCGCCGCCCGCATAGGCGCCGGCGAAGGCGCTGCCCGCCAGGTCCAGCGTGGTGGCGTTCGGCACGGCCGCCACGGTGAAGCGCCCGTTCGCCCCCGCCACGCCGCCGACCCCGCTGACGAACACCACGTCCCCCGCCCGCAGCTCGTGCGCCGCGCCCGTGGTCAGCCGCACGAGGCCGGCGCCGTTGTTCGCGCAGCCCGTGACCGCCCAGGTGGTGGCGGCGAAGGTCCGGCCCGTTGTGGCCAGCGGGTGCCAGTTGATGCGCTCGTTCTGGCCGATATCGAAGGACCGGCCGAGGTAGAGGCCGTTGGTGCAGTCCCCCACCACGTCGCGGATGCGCGTGCGGCTGGCGCCGTTGCTGTACACGCCCCAGGTGAAGCCGATGATCAGCAGGTTGCGGACGGAGGCGTCGGTCGCGTTGGTCGTGCTGCTGCCCGTGCTGCCGTCGCCGATGCTCACGGCCGTGCCGGCGAAGGCGGCCGCGCAGTCCAGCGCCTCCCGCACGGAGGAGGGGGGGACGAAGCCCTTGCGGATGACCGCCACCTGTTCCAGCGCCGAGTTGCGCCGCAGGCGGATGGTGCGCGCGGGGTTCAGGATGATGGAGTAGGGCACGGCGCTGTAGTCGTTGTTGATGCGCCACCCACCCGGGTCGCAGCCGCCCTGCAGCGTGACATTGGGCGGGATGACCAGCTCCGCGCTGTCGATGAGGTAGCGGCGCGGGCCGAGCAGGACGACGCCGCCCCCGGCGCCGGCCGCCGCGTTCAGTGCCGCCTGGAAGGGGGCCGTGTCGTCCGTGGTGCCATTGCCCGCGGCGCCGTAGTCGCGCACGTGCAGCGGCCGGTCGGCCATCACGGTGGAGCGGAACTGGGCGAAGGTGGCGCGCCGCGTCTCCGCCGCGCCCCCCACGCCCTGCACCACGGGGGTGATGTCGGTGTCGGCGAAGGAGGTGGCGGCGGGAAGGTCGCTGATCTTGCTGTCGGGCATGGGCTGGCGGCTCCGAAAGGGGACGGCGTCAGGTTCGGGGCGGGAGGGGGGGCGAGGGGGCGGCCTCGCGCTTCCGCGGAGGCGCGCCCGGCCGGCCCTACATGACGAGACGCGTGCCGGCCTCGGCCATCAGCAGGCCGAACCCGCTCTCGACGAGCAGCGCGAAGGCGGCAAGCACCACGAAGGAGGGCGAGGTCTGCGCCACCAGGGCATCCGCCGCGTCCTCCACCTTCACCCGGTAACCGTTGCCCGGCACCGGCGCCTCGAAGGTCGCGCTGGCGCTGCCGGAGGTGACGGCAGCGGTGCTGGGCCCGAGCACCACGGCCCCGCTCGCGTTCAAGACGCTGAACCGTACCAGGTTCGTCGCGCCGGAGGCGGTGGCGCGCACCGTGAAGGTCTCGCCCTCGTTCACCCCGCTCGGCACCGGGCCGAGCGAGACGCAGCGCGCCACCGCCGCCGCCGCCAGGTCCGCCCCGAGCCGCATCGCGCCCGCACCGGTGAGCCGTAGCGGGGAGGAGCTGGCATCCACCACCAGCCCGTTGCCGACCTCCGCGTTGGTGCGGACGGGCAGGAGGGCGGTGGCGTCGGCCGCCTCCAGCACCACCATGTGCCCGGCCAGCAGCCGCGTCCGGGCCGCCGCGAAGTAGCCGGCCGAGAGAACCGTCGCCCGGGTGTCGGTCGTCCTGTACAGCCAGAGGGTGAAGCTGTCGGCCGCGACAAGCGGAATCAGGTTGCTGGCGATGTAGGGCATGCTGGCATGGCTCCTGCGGGGCGCGGACACGAGAAGCCCCGCGCCGGCGGGGGCCGGGCGGGGCTGGGGAGGACGCGACGGGGATCGGGGCGGGCACGGATGTCCCGTTGACGAGAGGGGGATTACAGGACAGAGAGCCTCAAGTCAAGAAATATCTTCCTATGTCTCGCCAAAGGAGAATAGATGCCCAACTTGCGCGCCGCGCCTCAGGCCATACCCTGCCGACCATGAACCGCCTGCGCCGCCTGCTGCCCGCCCTGCTCCTCGCGCCCTTTCTGGCCCCCTTCCTGGCGGGCGGCGCTGCCGCGCAGCAGCCCGTGCTGAACGTCTACAACTGGACCGACTACATCGACCCGAAGGCGATCGAGGGCTTCCAGCGCGAGACGGGCATCCGCGTGCGCTACGACGTCTTCGACAGCCTGGAGACGCTGGAGGGCAAGCTCTCCGCCGGCCGCTCCGGCTACGACGTGGTGGTGCCCACGGGCGAGCCGAGCTTCGCCCGCCTGGTCCGCGCCGGCGCCCTGCGGCCGCTGGACCGCGCGGCCATCCCCAACCTCGCCGGCCAGGACCCCGCGCTGCTCGCCCAGGTCGCCACCAGCGATCCCGGGAACCGGCACGGCGCCATCTACCTCTGGGGCACGGTCGGCCTCGGCCTCCGCGCGGACCGCATCCGGGCGCTGGCCCCGGACGCCCCGCTGGACAGCCTGGACCTGATCCTGAGGCCGGAGAACGCCGCCCGCATCGCCCGCTGCGGCATCGCCATCATGGACAGCGGCATCGACGTGATCCCCACGATCCTCCGCTGGCTCGGCCGCGACCCCAACACCGCCGATGCCGCCGATGCCCGCGCGGCGGAGCAGGCGCTGCTCGCCATCCGCCCGCATGTCCGCGCCATCATCTCCTCCGCCGCCATCACGGACGCGCTGACGCAGGGCGAGTACTGCGCCGTCCTCACCTATTCCGGCGACGTGGTGCAGGCCCAGGCCCGCGCGCCGGGCGGCGGCATCACCTACGTACCGCCGCAAGGTGGCGCGCAGCTCTGGTTCGATATGCTCGCCATTCCCGCGGACGCGCCGAATCCGGAGGCCGCGCAGAGGTTCATCGACTACATGCTCAGGCCAGAGGTGATCGCCGGCGTGACGAACCAGGTCCACTACCCCAACGCCGTCCCCGCCTCCCGCCCGCACCTGCGGCCGGAGGTCGCCGCCGATCCCAACGTCTATCCCCCGCCCGAGATGATCGCCCGCAGCTTCACCGTCTCCACCCCCGGCCCGGTGGCGGAGCGCGCCCGCTCCCGCTCCTGGTCGCGCTTCAAGGCCGGGCGTTGACCGCGCGCCTCTCGCTGCGCGGCATCACCCGCCGCTTCGGTCCCGTCGCGGCGCTGGACGGCATCGCGCTCGACGTTCCGCCGGGCGAGTTCCTTGCCCTTCTGGGCGGCAGCGGCTCCGGCAAGTCCACCCTACTGCGCGTCATCGCAGGTTTCGAGACGCCGGATACCGGCACCGCGCATCTGGACGGCACCGACCTCCTCGGCGTCCCCCCGCACCGCCGCCCCGTGAACATGATGTTCCAGTCCTACGCCCTGTTCCCGCATATGAGCGTGGCCGCCAACATCGCCTACGGCCTGAAGCGGGAGGGCCTGCCGCGCGCCGAGACCGCCGCCCGCGTCGCGCAGGCCATCGCCATGCTGCGCCTGGAGGGCATGGAATCCCGCAAGCCCCACGCCCTCTCCGGCGGCCAGCGCCAGCGCGTCGCCCTGGCCCGCGCCCTGGTGAAGCGCCCCCGCCTCCTCCTGCTGGACGAGCCCCTGGGCGCGTTGGACGCCAACCTGCGGGAGCGCACCGGCTTCGAGCTCCGCGCCATCCAGCGGGAGAGCGGCGCCGCCTTCATCATGGTCACCCACGACCAGGCCGAGGCCCTGGCCCTGGCCGACCGCGTGGCGGTGATGGACCACGGCCGCATCGTCCAGGCCGGCCCCCCGCGTGAGGTCTATGACCGCCCCGCCACCCGCTTCGTCGCCACCTTTCTCGGCGCCGCCAACGTGCTGGACGGCACCCGCACCGCCGACGGCGCCCTGGACTGCCCCGGCGCCACCTGCACCCTCCGCGCCGAGGCACCCCTGCCGGAAGGCGTCACCGCCGTCGCCCTCCGCCCCGAGCGCATCCGCCTCGCGACCGAGCCCGGCGAGAACACCACGGCCGGCACGGTGGAGGAATCCGCCTTCCGCGGGGAGAGCAGCCTCCTCCTGGTCAGGCTCGCGGGCGGCGCCACCCTCCGCGTCTCCCACGCCGAGGAGGACGGCGCACCGCCCCCGCGCGGCGCCAGCGTGCGCCTGGCCTGGGACCGTGACGACGTGGTTCCCCTCCTGCCATGAGAGCGCTCCTCCGCCTCGTCCCCGGCCTCTGGCTCGCCCTCCTCGTGGCCACGCCCCTGGCCCTGGTGGTCGTCCTCGCGGTGTCCTGGCAGTCCAACGGCGTCCCGCCCTACGACCCGCCCTGGGCCGGGCAGGGAACCAACCCCGACAACTTCCGCCTGCTGCTGGAGGACCCCTACTACCGCGCCTCCCTGGCCCAGTCCCTCGTCGTCGCCGCCCTCACCGCCGCCCTCTGCCTCCTCCTGGCCGCCCCCATGGGCATCGCCATCGCCCGTGCCGGACGCTGGCGGAACGCGCTGCTGGCGGCGGTGCTGCTGCCCTTCTGGACCGGCTTCCTCATCCGCATCGGTGCCTGGATCGGGCTGCTGCGGGACGAGGGCTGGATCAACGCCGTCCTTCGCGCCCTCGGCCTGACAGAAGATCCGATCCCGCTCCTCTACACGGATGGCGCCATGCTGCTGGGCATGGTCCACGCCTACCTGCCCTTCGCCGTCCTCCCGATCTTCGCCGCCGCCACCCGCCTGGATCCGGTGCTGGAGGAAGCGGCCGCCGACCTCGGCGCCACGCCCGGCCGCGCCTTCGTCACCGTCACTCTGCCGCAGCTCTTCCCGGCGCTGGCCGCCGCCTTCCTCCTCGTCCTCATCCCCGCCGCGGGCGAGTACGTCATCCCCGAGCTCCTCGGCCCGCCCAGCGCCACCCTCGTCGGCCGCGTCCTCTTCCAGGAGTTCTTCCAGAACCGCGACTGGCCCGTCGCCGCGGCGCTGGCGCTCGCCCTCCTGGCCCTGCTGACCGGCCCCATCCTCCTCTACCAGCGCCTGGGCCGCGCCCCATGACACCCCGTCTCGTCCGCGTCCTCCTCTGGGCCGGCCTCGCCTTCCTCTGGCTGCCCGTGGCGCTGCTGGTGGCCTACGCCTTCTCCGCCAGCCCCGTGCCCTTCCGATGGGGCGGCTTCTCCCTCCGCTGGTTCGCGGCGCTCGCCGCCGACGACCGCCTGCTGGAGGCCGCCTGGCTCTCCCTCCGCGTCGCCGCCGGCGCCGCCACCCTCGCCGTGCTGCTCGGCGGCTCCACCGGCTGGGTCCTCGCCCGCCACGGCCCCTTCGCCGGCCGCGCGCTTCTCGGCACCCTCGCCGGCGCGCCGCTCGTCCTGCCCGAGGTCGTGACGGGCCTCTCCCTCCTCCTCCTCTTCGTCGCGCTGGAGGGCGCGACCGGCTGGCCCGCCGGCCGCGGCGCGGGAACCGTCCTCCTGGCCCACGCCACCCTCGGAACCGCCTACGTCGCCGTGGTCATCCAGTCCCGCCTTGCCAACCGCGACCGCGACCTGGAGGAGGCCGCCCAGGACCTCGGCGCCACCCCCTTCGCCGCCTTCGCCACCGTCACCCTGCCGCTCATGGCGCCGAGCCTCGCCGCGGGATGGCTCCTCGCCTTCACCCTCTCGCTGGACGACGTGGTGCTGGCCTCCTTCACCTCCGGCCCCTCGGGCACCACCCTGCCGGTCGCCCTCTTCTCCATGCTCCGCCTGGGCATGACGCCGGAGGTGAACGCGCTGGCCACCCTGCTCCTGGTCGCGGCCGCCCTCACGCTGGGCCTAGTCGGCCTCCTGTTGCGCGGGCGGGACTGATTTGTGTCATTCGCCGGTTCCGCCCGGCACCCATCGCGGTTAGCTTCCGCCCCCGCCGAGAACCGGGAAGTCCATCCAGCATGTCCCTCATCGCCGAGCGCCTGAACAAGGTCTCCCCCTCCCAGACCATCGCCATCTCCACCAAGGCGCGCGAGATGAAGGCGGCCGGGCGGGACATCATCAGCCTTTCCGCCGGCGAGCCGGACTTCCCCACCCCCCGCAACATCAAGGACGCCGCGATCCGCGCGATCGACGAGGGGCAGACCCTCTACACCGACGTCGCCGGCACCCCCGCGCTCCGCAAGGCGGCCGCCGCCAAGTTCGCCCGCGACAACGGCCTCGACTACAAGCCGGAGGAGATCATCGTCTCCACCGGCGGCAAGCAGGTGATCTTCAACGCGATGGTGGCCACGCTCGACAAGGGCGACGAGGTCATCATCCCCGCCCCCTGCTGGGTCTCCTACCCCGACATCGTGTCCCTCGCCGACGGCACGCCCGTCATCGTCGGCGCCGGCCCGAACCAGGGCTTCAAGATCACGGCCGAGCAGCTTGAGGCCGCCATCACCCCCAAGACCAAGTGGGTGATGCTGAACAACCCCTGCAATCCCACGGGCGCCGCCTACACGGCCGAGGAGCTGCGCGCCCTCACCGACGTGCTGCTGCGCCACCCGAACATCTGGATCTTCACGGACGACATCTACGAGAAGCTCGTCTACGGTGACTTCAAGTTCGCCACCGTCGTCGAGGTGGAGCCGCGCCTGCGCGACCGCACCCTGACGATGAACGGCTGCTCCAAGGCCTACGCCATGACGGGCTGGCGCATCGGCTTCGCCGGCGCCCCCGTGGCGCTGACGAAGGCGATGGACAAGCTGCAGAGCCAGTCCACCTCCAACACCTCCTCCATCTCCCAGGCCGCCGCCGTCGAGGCGCTGAACGGCCCGCAGGAAGAGGTGGAGACGATGCGCCAGGCCTTCGAGCGCCGCCGCGACCTCGTCGTCGCCATGCTGAACGAGGCGCCGGGCATCCACTGCAACGTCCCGGAAGGCGCCTTCTACGTCTTCCCCTCCGTCCAGGGCTGCCTCGGCAAGACCACCAAGGCTGGCAAGAAGCTGGAGACGGACGAGGATTTCGTCCTCGCCCTGCTGGAGGAGGAGGGCGTGGCGACCGTCCACGGCTCCGCCTTCCTCTTCCCGGGCTACATGCGCATCTCCTACGCGGCCTCCGACGAGTCCCTGAAGGAGGCCTGCGCGCGCATCCAGCGCTTCTGCGGTGGGCTGAGCTGAGCCGCCCCGGGACAGGCCCGGCCTGAGAACAGGGGGCGGCGCCGGCCAGGCGTCGCCCCTTCCTTTTGAGCCTTGCCGCGCGGGGTTGGCGCGGAGCCCCCCGGGGCCTAGTTTTCGCCCCTCTCTCCCGACTGCCACCGCTGGAACCCGGAATGCCCGCCCTCGCCAAGCGTATCCAGGAGATCCAGGTCTCCGGCTCCACCCGTATGTCCGTCCGCGCCCGGGAACTTCGCGAGGCCGGCCACAAGGTCATCAGCCTCAGCGTCGGCGAGCCGGACTTCGCCACCCCGCCCCACGCCATCGAGGCCGCCCATGCGGCGGCGCTGGCCGGCAGGACGAAGTACCCCCCGAACGACGGCTGGCCCGAGCTGAAGGCCGCCATCGCCCGCAAGTTCAGTCGCGAGAACGGCCTGGACTACGCGCCGGACGAGATCATCGCGGCCAACGGCGGCAAGCAGGTCATCCTCGACGCCCTCCTCGCCACGGTGGACACCGGCGACGAGGTGGTGATCCCCACCCCCTTCTGGTCCGCCTATTCCGACATCGGCCGCCTCTGCGGCGGCACCCCTGTTCTCGTGCCCTGCCCGCAGAACAACGGCTTTAAGCTGCGCCCCGAGGACCTGGAGGCCGCCATCACCCCGAGGACGAAGTGGGTGACGCTGAACTTCCCGAACAACCCCTCCGGCGCCGCGCTCACCCGCGCCGAGGTGGCCGCGCTGGCCGAGGTGCTGATGCGCCACCCCCATGTCTGGGTGCTGTCCGACGAGATGTACGAGCACATCATCTACGAGGACACCGGCGGCCACCACTCCATCGCCGCCGTTGAGCCCGCCCTGCGCGACCGCACCCTGACCGTCTCCGGCGCCTCCAAGACCTACGCCATGACAGGCTGGCGCGTCGGCTTCGGCGGCGGCCCCCGCGCGCTGATCAAGGCGATGACGAACATGCAGAGCCAGACGACGAACGGCATCGCCACCGTCGCCCAGGCCGCGACCATCGCCGCGCTGGACGGCCCGCAGGAGGGGGTGGAGGAGCGCCGCGCCCTCTACAGCGCCCGCCGCGACCTCGTCGTCTCCATGCTGAACGAGGCACCGGGCCTGCAGTGCCACAAGCCGGAAGGCGCCTTCTACGTCTATCCCGGCGTCGCCGGCCTCCTCGGCAAGACCACCGCCGGCGGCCGCCGCCTGGAGACGGATGAGGACGTGGCCATGGCCCTGCTGGAGGAGAACCACGTCGCCACCGTCTCCGGCACCGCCTACCAGATGAGCCCCTACATCCGCCTCTCCTACGCGACGGACACGGAGACGCTGCGCGAGGCCTGTACCCGCATCCAGGCCTTCTGCAGGGGCCTGCATTGAGCATCACCCTCCGCCCGGGTCGCGACGAGGACGCGGAAGGCTTCATCCGCCTGATTGGTGATGCCTGGGCGGAGTACCCGAACTGCGTGCTGGACGTGGACGCGGAGGTTCCCGAGCTCCGCGCCCTCGCCACTCATTTCGAGAAGGTCGGCGGCGCCCTCTGGGCCGCCGAGGACGAGGCCGGCGACCTCGTCGGCATGGTCGCCACCCGCCCGCTCCGCGACGACGACGAGGCCTGGGAGATCGGCCGCATGTACGTCGCGAAGGCCGGCCGCGGCACCGGCCTCGCGCATCAGCTCCTGGACGGCGCCGAGCGCCACGCCGTCGCGCACGGCGCCCAGCGCATGATCCTCTGGACCGACACGCGCTTCGAGGCCGCGCACCGCTTCTACGAGAAGCGCGGCTACGTCCGCGCCGGCTCCATCCGCATCCTCGACGACATCTCCAAATCCCTCGAGTTCCGCTACGCCAAGCCCGCGACGGGCGTGGTGGTGGAGGTGCTGGACGCCGCCGCCGCCGCCAGCGCGGAACGCCGCCTGGCCGGGATCATGGTCGCCTGCGTCGCCGCCGGCGCCTCGGTCAACTACCTGCCGCCCCTCTCGCCGGAGTTGGCGCGCGGCTTCTGGCGGGGCGTCTCCGCCGATGTCGCCACCGGCGGCAAGGTCCTTCTCGCCGCCTGGTGCGACGGCCAGATCGCCGGCACTGTCCACCTCGCCCTGGCGCAGCAGCCCAACGCCCCGCACCGGGCCGAGGTCTCGAAGCTCCTGGTGGACCCTGCCTTCCGCCGCCGCGGCATCGGCCGCGCCCTCATGCAGCGTGCGGAGCAGACCGCCCGCAGCATCGGCCGCAAGCTCCTGGTGCTGGACACGGAAGCGGACAGTGACGGGGAGCGCCTCTACCGCGCCCTCGGCTGGCAGCCCGCCGGCACCATCCCCGGCTACTCGAGGGCCGGGGACGGACGCCTGCTCGGCACGGTGATCTTCTGGAAGACGCCCTGAGGAAAGAAGCCCGAGGAAAGAAGCCTTGGGGGAGCGGCTCAGCTCCGCTCCAGCAGCTCCACCCGCACGCTCTCCGGCCCCTCGATGAAGGCGATCCGCGTGGTCGGGTTCGGGTTGTTCGGCTCCATCACGATCCGCACGCCCTTGCCGCGCAGCTCCTCCACGATGGCGTCGATCCCCTTCACCGCCAGCGCCAGGTGCTCGATCCCCAGGAAGGGTGCGGGCGGCACCCCCGGCGTGGAGGCCGGGACGCGGTCGATGAACAGGTTCAGCCCGCCCAAGTCCAGCACCACCCGCAGGCTGCCCGGCCCTTCCTGGCGGCGCACATGAACCGCTTCCAGATTGTCCGTGAACCAGGCCCCGGTCGCGTCCGGATCGGGGCTGCGCAGGTGCACGTGGTCGAAGGCGAAGCGGCTCATGGACAGGTCCTCAACGAGAGACGTTGACCCCGCCACTACCACCCACATAGGCCCCGCGCGAGCCCGCCCGGGACCCTTCCAGCCGCTCCCCGCAGGCCGCCAGCCCCAGCAGGGCCAGGAACACCGCCGCGAAGCGCATCAGACCGGCATCCCGCCGTGGTTCGGCAGGTCGTTCAGGTGGCACCGGCTCTTGTGCCCCGGCGCCACCTCCTTCAGGGCGGGGATCTCCACCCGGCACCGGTCGAAGGCGTGCGGGCAGCGCGGGTGGAAGTGGCACCCCGCCGGCGGGTTGAGCGGGGAGGGGATCTCCCCCTTCACCGTCGCGAAGGCCTTCTTCCGCGCCTCGATCCGCGGCACCGCCGAGAGCAGGGACTGCGTGTAGGGATGGTTCGCGCGGGCGAAGACGGTCTCCGTCGCCGCCTCCTCCACCACGCGCCCCAGGTACATGATCACCACCCGGTCGCTCAGGTGCTCCACCACGCCCAGGTCGTGGGAGATGAAGAGGTAGGTGAGGTTCAGCTCCCGCCGCAGCTTCATGAACAGGTTCAGGATCTGCGCCTGGATGGAGACATCCAGCGCCGCCACGGATTCGTCGCAGACCAGGAACTCCGGCTGCACCGCAAGCGCCCGCGCAATTCCGATGCGCTGCCGCTGCCCGCCCGAGAACTGGTGCGGGTAGCGCGACTTGAAGGAGGGATCGAGCCCCGCCCGCCGCATCTGCTCATCGAGATAGGCCGGAAGCCCCGCGCGGTTGGTCAGGCCGTGGAACAGCGGCGCCTCGCCGATGATGTCCGCCACCTTCATGCGCGGGTTCAGCGAGGACATCGGGTCCTGGAAGATCATCTGCGCCTGCAGCGTCGCCGCCCGCGCCTCCTTCCCGTGCAGCCCCGCGCGGTCGCGCCCCTTCCACAGGATGGAGCCGTCCGAGGGCGGCAGAATCCCCGCCACCATGCGCCCCAGCGTGGACTTGCCGCAGCCGGATTCCCCGACCAGCCCCACCACCTCGCCGCGGCGGATGGTCAGGTCCACCTTGTCCACGGCGTGCACCACCTCGTCGCGGAGAGGCGCGCCGAGCTTCGCCATGATCTTGCCCGCGAAGTCCAGCCGCTTGGCGAAGCGGCGGGACACCCCCACCACCTCGATCATCTTGTCCGTGCCCGGCATCACGGAGGCCGGGGCAGGGGAAGAAGCCACGGTCGCGCTCATGCCGCCTCCGCATTCTCAAGATGGGGGCGGAAGCACCGCGCCTCGTGCGCGGGCAGGATCTCCGCCATCGGCGGCACCTGCCGGCATACATCCGCCGCCCGCGGGCAGCGGCCCTGGAAAGGGCAGCCCGGCGGCAGGCTCAGGAGCGATGGGGTGGTACCGGGAATCTGCCGCAGCGGCTCCCCCCGCCGGTTCCGGCTGGGGACCGAGCCCAGCAGCCCGTGCGTGTAGGGGTGCAGCGGATGGTCCAGCACGTCGGAGACGGCGCCGTACTCCGCGATCTCCCCCGCGTACATCACCGCGATGTCGTCGGCCAACCCCGCCACCACGGACAGGTCGTGCGTGATCCAGATGATGGAGGTCCCGGTCGTCGCCGCCAGCTTCTGCACCTCCGCCAGGATCTGCCCCTGGATCGTCACGTCCAGCGCCGTCGTCGGCTCGTCCGCCACGATCAGCTCCGGCCGGTGCAGCAGCGCGATGGCGATCGCCACGCGCTGCCGCATCCCGCCCGAGAACTGGTGCGGATACGCCTTCAGCCGCTCGTCGGGGGAGGGGATGCCGACCATTCCCAGCGTGTCCCGCGCCCGCTGCCGGGCGTCCTCCTTGCTGATCCGGGTATGCGCCTGCATCGTCTCGATCATCTGCGTGTCGATGCGCAGGACCGGGTTCAGCGTCATCATCGGATCTTGGAAGATCATGGCGATCCGGTTGCCCCGGAGCTGCCGCATCTCCTCCTCGGAGGCTTTCACCAGGTCCCGCCCGTCGAACAGGATCTCGCCCCCGGTGATCCGCCCGGGCTCGTCCACCAGCCGCATGATGGAGAAGCCCGTCACGGTCTTGCCGGAGCCGGACTCCCCCACCAGCCCCAGCACCTTGCCGCGGCCCACGTTGAAGGAGACGTCGTTGACGGCCGGCACCACGCCCGCGCGGGTGAAGAACCGGGTCTGCAGGTTCCGCACCTGCAGGGTGGGGCGCGCCGCGGAGGCGGGAATGCTGGGTTCCACGTTTACTTCTTCAGCCGTGGGTTGAGGACGTCGCGCAGGTGGTCGCCGACCAGGTTGATCGAGACGATGGTGATCAGCAGCGCAATGCCCGGGTAGAAGGAGATCCAGTACTTGCCGGAGAGCATGTACTCGTAGCCATTGGCGATCAGCAGCCCCAGGGACGGCTCCGTGATCGGTACGCCGAGGCCCAGGAAGGACAGCGTCGCCTCCAGCGCGATGGCGCGGGCGATCTGGATGGTCGCCACCACGATCAGCGGCGGCATGCAGTTCGGCAGCAGGTGGCGGAAGATGATCCTCCGCGTCGGCAGCGCCAGGCACTGCGCCGCCTCGATATACTCCCGCCGCCGCTCCACCAGCGCCGTGCCGCGCACGGTCCGGGCGTAATAGGCCCATTCCACCACGATCAGCGCGATGACGACGTTCATGATCCCCTTGCCCAGGAAGGCCAGGATCATCAGCGCGGAGAGGATGGTCGGGAACGACAGCTGGAGGTCTACCAGCCGCATGATCACCGTATCCGTCCGCCCGCCCGCATAGGCCGCGAGCATCCCGAGCGAGGCGCCGACGAACGCCGCCACGATCGCGGAGCCGGCCCCCACCACGAGGCTGATCCGAAGCCCGTACATGATGCCGGAGAGCATGTCGCGCCCCTGGTCATCCGTGCCGAGCCAGTAGGTCATGCCCGTGCCCTCGCTCACCGAGCCCGGCTCCAGCCGCCCGTCCATGATGTCGAGCTGCGCGAGGTCGTAGGGGTTCTGCGGCGCGATCCAGGGCGCGAGGATTGCCACCAGCACGATCGCCAGGAACACCACCAGCGCCCCGAGCGCCAGCTTGCTCTCCGCGAAGTCCAGGACGAAGCGCCGCAGCGGCGTCTCCACCCGGGGCGCTTTGGCAGGGGCGGTGCTGCCGGCCGTCGTCGCGCTCATCACTTGCTCTCCAGGCGCACGCGGGGATCAAGCACCGAGTAGAGCAGGTCCACCACCAGGTTGATGATGATGAACATCAGCACGATGCTCATGAGGTAGGCGACGATCACGGGACGGTCGAGCACGTTGATGCTGTCGATGATCAGCTTGCCCATGCCCGGCCATGCGAAGACGCTCTCCGTCACCACCGAGAATGCAATCGTCGAGCCAAGCTCCAGCCCCACCACCGTCACCACGGGGATCAGGATGTTCTTGAACACGTGCACGCCGATCACCCGGCTCGGGGAAAGCCCCTTCGCGCGGGCGAACTTCACGTAGTCCATCAGCATCGTCTCCCGCACGCCCGCGCGGGTCAGGCGGATGACAAGGCTGATTTTGAACAGCGCCAGGTTCAGCGCCGGCATCGCCATGTGCGCCAGCCCGTTCAGGGTCAGGAAGGACCAGCGCATCCCCAGGATCTCCACCGTCTCCCCGCGCCCGGTGCTGGGCAGCCAGCCCAGCTGCACGGCGAAGACCATGATGAGCATCAGCCCCACCCAGAAGGTCGGCAGGGAGAAGCCGAGGATAGACCCCGTCATGATCGCCTGCGCCCCGAAGCTCTTCGGCCGCAGCCCGGCATAGAGCCCCAGCGGCAGGCCGATGATCACGGCCATGATGGTGGCCCCGAAGGCCAACTCCAGCGTCGCCGGCGCCCGCTGCGCGATCAGCTTCAGCGCCGGCTCGTTGAACACGAAGGACCGCCCGAGATCCCCCTGCAGCGCCGCGCCAAGGAAGCTGAAATACTGCTGCCACAGCGGCTTATCGAGGCCGAGCGCCGCGATGGCCCGCGCCTTCTCCGCCTGGTCCGCGTCCGGGGAGATCAGGATCTCCACCGGATCGCCGATGGCATAGACACCCACGAAGACGATGACGGACATCGCCAGCATCACCAGCGCCGCCTGGATCAGCCGCCGCAGCAGGTAAACACTCATCTCTCGGTCCTCGCTCCGGCGCCTACTGGGCCGGGCTCACATCCTGCGCGCGCGTCAGCTCATCCGCCCGCGCCTCGTGCCGCAGGCCCCGCCGCATCGCCCAGATGTTCTTCTGGATGTGGATGGGAATGATGCCCACGTCGTCCATCGCCAGGGTCGTCGCCTCGCGCAGGATCGCCTCGCGCTTCGCGTCGTCCAGCGTCCGCAGCGCCTCGGCCAGCTTCTCGTCCATCGCGGGGTTGGAGTAGCGCCCGCGGTTGGACCCGCCCCAGCCCCGCTGCGGGTTCGCGGTCGCCAGCAGGGAGCGCAGCGGGCTCGTCGGCTCGCCGGAGGAGGTGCCCCAGCCCACCAGCATGGCGGAGAATTCCTGCCGCCCGGCCCGTGCCACGAAGGTCGCCCAGGGCTGCCCCTCCACGGACGTGCGGATGCCGATGCGCGTCCACATCTGCCCGATCGCCTGGATGATCCGGGCGTCGTTCATGTAGCGGTCGTTCGGCCCGTTCAGCTGGATGCGGAAGCCCTGGGGATACCCCGCCTCCGCCAGCAGCCGCCGCGCCGCGTCCGGGTCCGCCCGGCCCACCACCCGGTCCGGCAGCGCGCCATAGGCGGTGGGGGGCAGAAGCTGCGTGGTGGGCAGCGCGGCCCCCTCCATCACCCGCTCCACCACCGCCTGCCGATCCACCGCCATGGAGAGCGCCCGGCGCACCCGGGCATCGCGCAGCGGGTTCCGCCCCAGCGGCTTGCCGTCATTATCCGTGATGAAGGGCGCGTTCGTCTCGTGGCTGTGCCCCAGCGCCAGGAAGATCAGCCGCAGCCCATCCGCCTCGCTCAGCTGCACCCGGCTGTCGCCGCGCAGCTTGGCGATGTCGGAGGTCGGCACCTGGTCGATGAAGTCCACGTCGCCGGAGAGCAGCGCCGCCGTCCGCGCCGCGTCGTTCGTGATCATCCGGTAGTTCACGCGCTGCCAGTGCGGCCGCGGGCCGAAATAGCCCTCGTTGCGCTGGTACTCGATCCGGTCGCCGCTGCGGTAGCTCACCATCCGGAACGGCCCGGTCCCGATCGCCAGCCGGCCGGAGTTGAAATCCTCCGTCGCCGGGTTCGCGTGGGTCTCGCTGTCCAGCATCTGGATCTGCCCGAGATCCACCGGCAGCAGCGGGTAGGCGCCATTGGTGTGGAAGCGCACCGTCAGCGGGTCCACCACCTCCACCCGCGTGATGGCGCGGGTGTAGATCCCGTAGGAGGAGGGGCTGTTCGGCACCGTCGGGACGCGGGCGATGGTGAAGGCCACGTCCTCGGCCGTGAAGGCGTTCCCGTTGTGGAAGGTCACGTTGGGGCGGAGCTTGAACTCCCACACATCCTCCGCCACCGGCTTCCAGCTCTCCGCCAGCCGCGGCTGGACGCGCGCCTGGGCGTCGAAGGCCGTCAGGCTGTCGAACAGCATGTCCGCCACGGCGTAGTTCGGCGACAGCGCGTGGTAGTGCGGATCGATCGAGGTGACGGGCGCCCCCACCGCCAGGTTCAGCGTCTGGGCGGCCGCCGGAAGGGCGCCTGCGACCACGAATGCGGAAAGGGCGGCCCTTACGGCCGCCGATGCAAACTTCTTCATCCAGTCCCCCGGGTTTCCCGATGGCGCCTTCCCAAGGCTGTGTTCTAGCAGTCCCCCCATCCTGCCGCTAGTTTGCGCGCCAACGCATTAAATCCAGGAGAGCTGACCTTGTCCGAACCCGTCTCCCGCCGCCTCTTCATCACCGCGCCCGCCGCCATGGCCGCCATCTCCGGCGGCCTCGCCCCCCTGGCCGCCGAGGCGCAGACGGCCGCCGTGCCGGGCAACGGCACCCTAACCATCGGCATCGGCGGCGCCATCACCTCGGTCGATCCGCACTTCTACAACGCCTCGCCCAACAACGGCCTGGCCATGCACATCTTCGACCGGCTGGTGGAGCGCGACGCCCAGGCCCGCCTGCAGCCCGGCCTCGCCCTCTCCTGGACCCCCGTCTCCGACACGGTGTGGGAGTTCAAGCTCCGCCCCGGCGTGAAGTGGCACGACGGCCGCGACTTCACCGCCGAGGACGTGGCCTTCACGGTGGAGCGCACGCCGAACGTCCCCAACTCCCCCGGCGGCTTCGGCGGCTTCGTCCGCTCCATCAAGCGCGTGGAGATCGTGGACCCGCTGACGGTCCGCTTCCACACGGAAGGCCCGGCCCCGCTGGTCCCCACCGACCTCGCCGCCGTCGCCGTCATCGCCAAGCACGTGAACGGCACGGCCACGGAGGACTACAACAACGGCCGTGCCGCCATCGGCACCGGCCCCTACAAGCTCGCCTCCTACACCCCGGGCGACCGCACGGAGCTGGTCCGCAACGACGCCTGGTTCGGCCCGAAGCAGCCCTGGGCCCGCGTCTCCTACCGCTTCATGGGCAATGACAGCGGCCGCGTCGCCGCCCTGCTCTCGGGCGACGTGGACATGATCGACCAGGTCCCCACCTCCGACATCGCCAAGCTCCGCCGCGAGAGCCGTGTGAAGGTGGTGGAGACCCAGGGCCTGCGCGTCATCTACCTCTTCCCCGATTTCTCCCGGGAAGGCGCACCGAACTTCGCCACCGACCTCAACGGGCAGAAGCTGGCGACCAACCCCTTCCGCAACCTCAAGTTCCGCCAGGCCCTCTCCGCCGCCATCAACCGCGAGGCCCTCTGCCGCCAGGTGATGGAGGGCACCGCCCAGCCCACCGGCCAGTGGCTCGCCCCCGGCACCTACAGCCACAACCCCGAGGTGAAGCCGGACACCTACAGCCCCGACCGCGCCAAGGCCCTCCTCGCCGAGGCCGGCTTCCCCCAGGGGCTGAAGCTCACCCTGCACGGCCCGAACGACCGCTACCCCAACGACTCCCGCATCATCCAGGCCATCGGACAGATGTGGACCCGCATCGGCGTCCAGACCGCGGTGGAGGCCGCGCCCTGGGCCAGCTTCTCCGCCCGCAACGCCCGGCAGGAGTTCGACATCCGCCTGCTCGGCTGGGCCAGCACCACCGGCGAGGCCGCCTATACCCTCGTCAACATCCTCAGCACCTACAACCAGGCCTCCCGCCTCGGCGCCAACAATAACGGCCGCTACTCCAACCCGCGCCTGGACGAGGTGACCGCCCGCGCCACCTCCACCCTCGACGACGCGGCGCGCGAGAAGCTGCTGCAGGAAGGCGTGAAGATCGCCATGGACGACCTGGCCTTCATCCCGCTGATGCAGCTGGTGAACGTGTGGGCCGTGAAGCGCGGCCTCGACTACAACGCGCGCGCCGACGAGCGCAGCGTCGCCATGGAAGCCAAGCCGGCCTGATCCTGCGGTTCCGGTCTGTCCCGGGGAGAGGAAGAAGTAATTCTTCCTCTCCCCGGACCCCTCACCATCATCTTCTTCTAGGAGTTGGTCTCTCTCGGCTGATGGTGCGCCTCGGGTCGATGACCCGAGGCGACTGCAAGGGCAGAACGAAGCCCATCACGCGGAAACCCCATCTCAGGACGGCACGGCGGCAGCTAGAAGGGGTTCCAAGGGCCTCAGGTCCTTGGCGGGGGTTCCAGGGGGCAGCGCCCCCTGGCTCCGGACCCGTCAGGCCCTACTCCTCGTCCGCCTCCGCCACCGGCAGGATCATCGTCTCCTTGGCGGAGGCGAGCGCCACCACGGTTTCCGTGCGTTCCACCCCGGTCTGGCCGCGGATCTCCTCGGCCACGAAGCGCTCCAGTGCCGCAAGGTCCGGCAGGCGCAGCTTCAGCATGTAGTCCCACGGCCCGCTGACGGCGTGGCACTCCAGCACCGCATCCGCGCGGCGCATGGCCTTGCGGAAGGCGCCGTCGTCCCGCCCGGGGCGCAGCCCCACCATCACGAAGGCCAGCAGCGCGCAGCCAACGGCTCCCGGGTCCAGCGCCGCGTGCCAGCCGCGGATCGTGCCCCGCTCCTCCAGCCGCTTCACCCGCTCTGCGGTGGCGGAAACGGAGAGCCCGGCGACCTTGGAGAGGTCGGAAAGCCCCGCTGCGCCGTCCTGCTGCACGGCGATGAGGATGTTCCGGTCGATCTCGTCCATGGGATGCAGCCTAGAGCCTCGGCCGCCCCCTGGAAATCATCGGGGACGGAACTCGGGAAAAAGGGCGCGCCTCGGGCAACGCCTGGTGGGGCCATCCGGCCCCGAGGGCCCGGACAGGCTAGAGGGCCGGCACCGTCCGGGCCGCACGACGGCGGCGGTAGAAGCGCCGGAACAGGAACACCGCCAGGATCAGCAGCGCGCCGCCGGCGATGGCGTGGAACAGCCGCTCCGGTCCGATCAGCCCGCCCAGGAACCAGCCGGCCGCCACGAAGCTGCTCGCCCAGAGGCCCGCCGCGCAGAAGTTCAGCAGGGCGAAGCGCAGCCGCCCGATCCCCGCCAGCCCGCAGGCCGCCGCCGCCACGTTGCGGATGCCGTAGAGGAAGCGGAAGGTCAGGATGAAGATCGTGCCGTACTGAAGCAGCATGGCCGTGGCGCTGGCCATCTTCGCCTCGGCCTTCGGGTACTTCTTCATGATCCGCGGCCCGTAGCGGCGGCCGAGGGTGAACCAGGTCTGGTCCCCGAGGAAGGAGCCGATCCAGACCGAGAACATCAGGATCCACGGGTCCACCGCGCCCGTCATCGCCCCGATCGCCGCGGCCGCCAGCACGAAGGTCTCGCCCTCGAAGAACGCCCAGAGGGCCGCCAGAAGGTAGGCGGCCGCGCCCCAATCAGCCCAGAACTCTGCCACGCCAGCCCCCGGTCTTTCGCGGCATTATTACCGAGGTGTCATCAGCATGGAAGAAGAATCGACTCTGTGTCGCGCCAGGGGAGACAGCTTGTTTCGGAACGCCGCCAGTCAACGAAAAGAAAGGGCACCCGAAGGTGCCCTTTCCGCCATTTCCCGGAAGTCCGCCCGGCTCAGATGTAGTGCTCAGCCAGCGGCGCGAACCCGTTGAACGCCTGGCTGGCATAGGTGGTCACGTAGGCCCCCGTCGCCAGGATCTCGATCCGGTCGCCCGACTGCAGCTTCTCCGGCAGCCGGTAGTTGGACTTCTCGTAGAGGGTGTCCGTGCTGTCGCAGGTCGGGCCCGCGATCGTCACCGGCCCCTCGGCCGTGCCGTCATGCGGCGTGCGGAAGGCGTACTTGATCGCCTCGCCCTCCGTCTCCGCCAGCCCGCCGAAGCGGCCAATGTCCAGGTACACCCAGCGCACCGGATCGTCCTTCGCCTTGCGGGAGACGAGCACCACCTCGGCCGAGACCACCGCCGCGTCGCCCGCGATGAAGCGCCCGGGCTCCACCACGATGTCGGGAATGGCGTTGCCGAAGTGCTCGGCCATGGCGCCCATAATGGCGTCGCCGAAGGCGTCGATCTCCGGCACCTCGGCGCGGTAGCGCACGGGGTAGCCGCCGCCCAGGTTCACCATCCGCACCTTCACCCCGGCTTCCTTCAGGTCGGTGAAGAGCATGGCGACCTTGGCGATCGCCGCCTCATAGGCCGCGGTGTTGGTCTGCTGGCTGCCGACGTGGAAGGAGAGGCCGAAGGGGTCCAGCCCCATCTCGCCCGCCTTCACCATCAGCTCGCGCGCCATCTCCACCTCGCAGCCGAACTTGCGGGAGAGCGGCCACTCCGCGCCGTCGTTGCCGACGAGGATGCGGCAGTACACGCGGGAGCCCGGCGCGGAGCGCGCCAGCTTCTCCAGCTCGCCCTCGGAGTCGAAGGCGAACATCCGCACGCCCTGGGCGTAGGCGGCGCGGATCGCGCTCTCCTTCTTCACCGTGTTGCCGAAGGAGACGGCATCCGCCGCAGCGCCGGCCTTCAGCACCGCCGACACCTCCTCCCAGGAGGCCGCATCGAAGCAGGAGCCGAGCCCGGCCAGCCGCTCCAGGATCTGGGGCGCCGGGTTGGCCTTCACGGCGTAGTAGATGCGGGCGAGGGGCAGGGCGGATTGCAGGCGCCGGTAGTTCTGCTCCACCCGGTCCACGTCGAGGACAAGGCACGGCGTCGCCGGCTGAACATCGGCCAGGAATTGCGAGATCTTCGGAGTCATCGCACCACCCTCCAAACGAAGGCGGCAGGCGGCCGCGCGTCGCGGGCCGGGCCTGCTCGGGTTGACGAACGGTCGAACGAACCAGCGACCAGAGAGAGAGCCCGTCGGCAGGCCGGCGGGGGTTGCCAGAACGCTTGACGTCGTTGCGTAACCTTCAGGCCAGAGGCACGTGCGTACTGCGTCTGGGCGGCAGATAGTCCCCCTGCCCGGAGGGTGCAAGAGCGATCTTCCCCCTCGGCCGGGGATTTTTTCGTGACCGGCGGGGGTGGCCGTAAACCTCCCGGAACCTACATAGCCCGGCCGCCGATTTCCGGGCGAATTGATGAAACCGCAGGCCCCTTTCCGGCGCCGCTCAGCCCGGCGGAGGCACCCCGTAAGCCCGCAGGAACACCGCCACGGCGGCGTCCACCACGGCGTCCATCGCCGCCTCGTCCGGCACCGGCCCACCCAGCATGGCCTGCATGTAGAGGTCGCCGCGGATCAGCCCCATCAGGTGGTCGGCCGCCACCTGGGGGTCGGCATCCTCCCGCAGCTTCCCCCACCGCTGCGCATCCTCCAGCCGCCGCGCCAGCCAGCCCCGCCCGCGGGCTGGCCCGGAGGCGTAGAAGGCGCGCGCCAGGTCGGGGAAGCGCGCGCACTCCGCGATCACGGTCCGGTGGATCGCCAAGCTCTGCGGGCTCATCAGGAAGCGGATCCAGACCCGGCCCAGCTCCCGCAGCGCCGCGTCGGTGGAGGCGGCGTGGGAGGCCAGCTCCTCCGACTCCGCCGCGATGGCGCTGCAACGCCCCTCCACGATGGCCGCGAACAGCGCCTCCTTCCCGCTGAAATAAGCGTAGAGCGTCGCCTTGGAGACCCCGGCCTCCTTCGCCACCGCATCCATCGACACGTTGGCGTAGCCGCTCGCCATGAAGAGCTGCGCGCCCGCCATCAGGATGGAGGCCCGCTTCGGCGAGACATCAGGCGGCAGGGCAAGGGTGCAGGACAACGACAGATCCCCGAAGGAGGCCCGGTGAGGGCAGTGCATGCGCATTTGCTACTGAACTGTTCAGTCTTCCATGGATAAACGGCGCCCGTCGCTCATTTCCGCACTGAACCGAACGGCTGGGCGCCCATGCCGCGGGCCAGCGGCATGCATCACGGAGAGCGGCGCGCCAGCGCCGCCGCCCACTCCGTCACCCGCCTCCCCCCCCCCTGATTGTCGCCACGGGCCTGTTCCACGACATGCACCCTTGCCGCGCGCGGCACGGTGGATTCCCGCCGACCGGCCCGCGCCCGAAGGACCCCCGGCCCGACCATGTCCCATGCCACCCTGGACGCCCTTCGCCGCGGCAGCCTTGCCGGTGCCCGCGAGCTCCGCCTCACCGGCCTCGGCCTGCGGGAGTTCCCGCCGGAAATCCTCGGCCTCGCTGATACGCTGGAGATCCTCGACCTCGGCGGCAACGCCCTGCCGGACCTGCCGGCCGGCATCGCCCGCCTGCGCCGCCTGAAGGTCCTCTTCCTCTCAGGCAACCCCCTTCGGCGCCTGCCGCCCGCCCTCGGCGGCCTTCCTGCGCTGTCCCAGCTCGGCGCGCGCGGCTGCGGGATAGAGGAGGTGCCCGCCGAATCCCTGTCCCCCGCCCTGCGCTGGCTCACCCTCACCGGCAACGCCATCGCGACGATGCCCGGGGCGTTGGCGGAACGCCCGTCCCTGCAGAAGCTGATGCTTGCCGGCAACCGCCTCACCGCCCTGCCGGACCTGACCGGGGCCGCGAACCTCGAGCTCATCCGCCTCTCCGCCAACCGCCTCGAAGCCCTCCCGCCCTGGCTCGCGGCCCTGCCCGGCCTCGCCTGGATCGCCTGGGCCGGGAACCCGCTGGACCCGCCCGCACCCGCCCCCGACGCCCCCGAGATCGCTTGGTCCGCGCTGGAACCTGGAGGGATCTTGGGGCAGGGCGCTTCCGGCCTCGTCCGCCGCGCGACCTGGACGGCGGGGGAGGGACCCCGCCCCGTCGCCCTGAAGCTGTTCAAGGGCGCGATGACGAGCGACGGCCTGCCCGAGCAGGAGATGGCGGCCTGCCTCCGCGCCGGCACCCACCCGAACCTCCCCGGCGCCCTCGGCCGGCTAAAGGACCATCCGGACGGCCTGCAGGGCCTCGTCATGCCCCTCCTGCCGGAAGCCTGGCGCCCCCTGGCCGGCCCGCCCAGCCCCGAATCCTGCTCCCGCGACTGTTACGACCCCGCCCTGCGCCTCTCGCCCGAAGCTGCGCTGAATCTCGCCCGCGCCACCGCCGCCGCCGCCGCCCACCTGCACGCGCGCGGCCTGCTGCACGGCGACCTCTACGCCCACAACACCCTCTGGGACGGAGCGACGGGCGAGGCCGTCCTCAGCGACTTCGGCGCCGCCTCCCGCCTCCCGGCCGGCAAGGCCGCCGGGGCCTGGCAGCGGATTGAGGTCCGCGCCTGGGGCATCCTGCTCGGCGAACTCCTGGACCGCTGCCCGGCCCTCGCCGCCGATCCCGCCCTGCGTGCGCTCGAAACCCTCTGCACCGCCCCGGACCCCGCCTCGCGCCCGCTGATGAGGGAGGCGCTGGACGCCCTGCCCGGCTGATCCTTTCCGGCTCTCGCGCGTTTCACGGGCGCCACGCGCCTGAGAGGACCCCGCCCGTGAACACGACGAACCTCGCCCGCTTCCTCGGATGGTTTAGCATCGGCCTGGGGGCGATGGAGATCCTCGGCGGCCGCACCCTCGCCCGCCGCCTGGGCATGACCGGCCGCACCAACGTCTTCCGCGCCTACGGGATGCGGGAGGTGGCGAACGGCGTCGCCATCCTCGCCAACCCCGCCTCTGCTCCGCTTCTCTGGGCGCGGGTGGGCGGCGACGCGCTGGACGTCGCGACCCTCCTAGGTACTCCCAGCTACGGCCCGGCGGAGCGCCGCAACGTGAAGATCGCCCTCGCCGCCGTGCTCGGCGTCACCCTGCTGGACGTCCTCTGCGCCGCCCGCCTCTCCGAGGAGAGGGGACAGCCCCCGCGCGGCCTGCCGCGCTACTGGAGCTGAGTGCCCGGCAGCTGAGTGCCTGGCAGCTGAGCGTCCGGCGGGGCAGGTCCTACCGGATCAGCCCCGCCATCGGGCTGGAGGCGTCGGCCGCGTAGTTCCGCGGCATGCGTCCGGCAAGATGGGCGTGCCGCCCAGCCTCCACCCCCGCCTTCATCGCGCGCGCCATCCGTACGGGGTCCTTCGCGTGGGCAATGGCGGAGTTCAGCAGCACCGCGTCACAGCCCAGCTCCATCGCCTGCGCCGCCTCGCTCGCCGTGCCGATCCCGGCATCCACCAGCACCGGCACCCGCGCGTTCTCGATGATGGAGCGCAGCATGAATGGATTGGTCAGCCCCAGCCCGGAGCCGATCGGCGCGCCCAGCGGCATCACCGCCACGCAGCCCATCTCCTCCAGCCGTTTCGCCGCCAGCGGGTCGTCCGCGCAGTAGACCATCACCTCGAAGCCGTCCTTGATCAGGGCTTCGGCGGCCTCAAAGGTCGCGGGCATGTCGGGGTAGAGGAAGGGCGGCGGCCCCAGCACCTCCAGCTTCACCAGGTTCCACCCGCCCGCCTCGCGCGCCAGGCGCAGCGTCCGCACTGCCTCATTCGCCGTGTGGCAGCCGGCCGTGTTGGGAAGGTAGGTGTAGCGGTCCGGCGGCACGAAATCCTGCAGCATCGGCGCGCCGGGGTCGGACAGGTTCACCCGCCGCACCGCCACCGTCACCATCTCCGCGCCGGAGGCCTCGATCGCGGCCGCCGTCTCCTCCAGGCTCTTGTAGCGCCCCGTCCCGACCACGAGGCGGGAGCGGAAGCGGCGCCCGGCCACCTCCCAGGAATCGTTGTCGTCCAGCCCTGGGGCCATCACCACCGTATCCATCGCCTCAGCCTCCCCCGATGAAGTGCACGATCTCCAGCGCATCCCCCTGCTGCAGCAGCGTGGTGGGATAGGCCGAGCGCGGCACGATCTCCTCGTTCCGCTCCACGGCCACCTTGCGCGTGTCCAGCCCGGCACCGGCCAGGAAGGCGGAGAGGGGGAGGGGGGCCTGCAGGTCGCGGGCCTCCCCGTTCACGGTGATCTGGATGGAACCGGGCATTGCCCCGCGCATGTGGCACGGGGCGCCCCCCGGTTGAAGGGGCGTGTCGAAGGGTGGGGACCTCAGTCCTCGTGCTTGCGATGGCCCCGGCCGGACTGCGTCTTGCCTTCACCGGCCGCCGCGGCCGCCTCCTGCTCCCGCTTGCCCGACGTCGCGGAACTGGTGCCGCCAAGGCCCGCATCCGCGTCCGCCGCCGTGGAGGCGGCGCCCTTCATGCTGCCGTGATCGCGCTTCGGCGCCTCGGCCGGGCCGCCCTCAGGCACCCGCGCGTCGGGATCCTCGTGGTGTCCCTTCACCGTGCCCCGGTTGGTCGTGGCATCGTCCGCCCGGCCCTCGGTCTTCTTCTTCGTCACCGTCGCCTCCATCGCTGCTCCGGCCTTCAACCCCTGCCGGCGGGGGTGGGTTGCGCGTGCCCCCGGTTTGCGTGCTCCCGGTTTGCGTGCCCCCGGTTTGCGTGCTCAGGCGCCTCCATGCTAGCCCGCCCGGCCAGACCCCGGACCAGACCCCCGGGCGGACCGGAACAGGACCTGTGGAACCCCCGCTGATCGCCGTCCTCAACGGCCCCAACCTCAACCTGCTGGGTACGCGCGAGCCGGAGAAGTACGGCACCGCGACGCTCGACGACGTGGAGGCCCTCTGCGCCGAGGCGGCGGAGGAGTTGGGGCTCGCGATCGACTTCCGCCAGACGAACCTGGAAGGCGAGCTGATCTCCTGGGTGCAGGAGTGCCGCGGCAACGCCGCCGGCATCATCATCAACCCCGCCGGCTACTCCCACACCTCGGTCGCGCTGATGGACGCGCTGCTGGCGGTGGATTTGCCGGTGGTCGAGGTCCATATCACCAACATCCACCGGCGGGAGGCCTTTCGGCATCTCTCCTACGTCTCCCGCGCGGCGGTGGGCGTGATCTGCGGGCTTGGGGTCGGGGGCTACGCCCTCGCGCTCCGCGCGATCGCCGGCATCATCGGCCAGGACGACACAGCATGAGCGGGCTTTCCTTCGACCCGGACGCGATCCGCGCCCTGGCCAAGATCCTTCGCGAGACGGACCTGACCGAGATCGAGCTGGTCGAGAACGAGAGCCGCATCCGCGTGGCCCGCACTGCCCCGGCCCAGCAGGTGGTGCAGGCCGTCGCCGCCCCCGCGCCGGCGGCGGCCGCAGCCCCCGCCGCCCCGGCGCAGGCCGCCGCCCCCGCAGCGACCGACGAGGTCACCGCCGCCACCCCGGGCGCCGTCACCTCCCCCATGGTCGGCGTCGCCTATCTCTCGCCGGAGCCGGGCGCCGCGCCCTTCGTGCAGGTCGGCGGCAAGGTCGCGCAGGGCCAGACCGTGCTGCTCATCGAGGCGATGAAGACCTTCAACCAGATCAAGGCGCCGAAGGCCGGCACCGTCACCCGCCTCCTCATCGAGTCCGGCATGCCCGTCGAGTTCGGCGAGCCCCTGATGGTCATCGAGTAGCCGCGTGCCCAGCTTCAGCAAACCCGCCTTCAACAAGGTCCTGATCGCCAACCGCGGCGAGATCGCGCTCCGCATCCACCGCGCCTGCCAGGAGATGGGCATCCGCACGGTGGCCGTTCACTCCACCGCCGACGCCACCGCCATGCATGTCCGCCTGGCCGACGAGAGCGTCTGCATCGGCCCGCCGCCCGCGCGCGAATCCTATCTCAACGCCGCCGCCATCCTCTCCGCCGCCGCCATTACCGGCGCGGAGGCCATCCACCCCGGCTACGGCTTCCTCTCGGAGAACGCCCGCTTCGCCGAGATGGTGGAGGCGCACGGCCTCGCCTTCATCGGCCCGACCGCCGAGCACATCCGCATCATGGGCGACAAGATCGCCGCCAAAGACGCGATGCGCCGCCTCGGCGTGCCCCTCGTCGCCGGCTCGCCCGGCGCCCTGGCCACCATCGAGGAGGCGCGGGAGATCGCGGACGAGATCAAGTACCCCGTGCTCATCAAGGCCGCCGCCGGCGGCGGCGGGCGCGGCATGCGCGTGGCCCATACCCCCGACGAGCTCGAGGATGCCTGGCGCAACGCCCGCAACGAGGCCAAGGCCGCCTTCGGCGACGATGCCGTCTACATGGAGAAGTACCTCGACCGGCCCCGCCACATCGAGCTGCAGATCCTGGCTGATACCCACGGCAACGTCGTTCATTTCGGGGAGCGCGACTGCTCCCTGCAGCGGCGCCACCAGAAGATGGTGGAGGAGGCCGGCAGCCCCGTGCTGACCGCCGCCGCCCGCGACGCGCTCGGGGAGACAGTGACGAAGGCGCTGAAGCAGCTCGGCTACCGCGGTGCCGGCACGCTGGAGTTCCTCTACCAGGACGAGAGGTTCGCCTTCATCGAGATGAACACCCGCCTGCAGGTGGAGCATCCCGTGACGGAGATGGTCTGCGGCGTGGACCTGGTGCGGGAGCAGATCCGCGTCGCCGCCGGCGAGCCGCTGGGCTACGGCCAGGAGGATGTGCGCTTCAACGGCCACGCCATCGAGTGCCGCATCACCGCCGAGGACCCCGCCACCTTCGCCCCCAGCCCCGGCCGCGTCACCGCCTACCACGCCCCCGGCGGCCTCGGCGTGCGGATGGATAGCGCCCTCTACGCCGGCTACTCCGTGCCGCCGCACTACGACAGCCTCGTCGCGAAGCTCATCGTCCACGGCGCTACCCGCGCCGAGGCCATCGCCCGCTGCCGCCGGGCGCTCACGGAGCTGGTGGTGGACGGCATCAGCACCACCATCCCCCTGCACCAGATCATCATGGACGATCCGGAGTTCCAGGCGGGCGACTACACCATCCACTGGCTGGAGCGCTTCGTGGCGCGCCACATGCCGGGGGGGTGAACCCGGTCCCGGCGCGGGGCCCGTTGGCGCCGCGCCGGGGACGCGCCTATCCTGCCCCGATGCGGCACCCCGTCCCAGGATCCGGCTCAGGCTTGGCCCCCCCGGGATCAGGCCACTCGGGATCTGCCCGGTGAGCCGCCGCGCCCTGCCCATCACCCCCGAGCTCGTCCTGCGCGCCTACCGCGCCGGCCTCTTTCCCATGGCCGAGGGCCGCACCTCCGGCCGCCTCTACTGGCTGGACCCGAAGATGCGCGGCGTCCTGCCGCTGGACGGCTTCCACCTGCCCCGCCGCCTCCGCCGCACCGTCCTCTCCGGGCGTTTCGAGGTCACGGCGGACCGGGACTTCCCCGCCGTGCTCGCCGCCTGCGCCGCCCCGGCCCCCGGCCGGGAGGACAGCTGGATCAACACGGAGATCGAGGACCTCTTCAACGCCCTCCACCGGATGGGCCACGCCCACTCCCTGGAGACCTGGGCCGATGGTGCCCTGGTGGGCGGCCTCTACGGCATCCGGATCGGCGGCGCCTTCTTCGGGGAGAGCATGTTCGCCCGCGCCGACGACGCCTCGAAGGTCGCCCTCGTCCACCTCGTCGCCCGGCTCCGCCGCGGCGGCTTCAGCCTGCTCGACACCCAGTTCCTGAACGCCCACCTCGCCCGCTTCGGGGCGGAGGAAATCCCCCAGGCCGACTACCGCGCCCGGCTCGAGCGCGCGGTGGACAGCGCCGCCACCTGGCTGCCCGAACTCCCGCCCGAGGCGCTGTCCGAGGAGGTGGAGGCGCTGCGCGAGACGAGCCGGGGCTGAAACACGGAGAGCGCGGCGGCCCGCGCCGGGGCCGAATCCAGCGGCTCCCGCCCCTCCAGCACGTCCAGGAAGCCCTTCGCCCAGGCGCCCACCGTATTCTCCTGCAGCCGGCGCAGCATCGCCCCGTGCCGCTCCCGCCGCTCCTCCGGCCCCATGGTCAGGGCGGCGTGCATCGTCTCCGCCATGCCCGCGGCATCGATCGGGTTCACCAGCAGCGCCTCCGGCATCCCCTCCGCCGCGCCGGCGAACCGGGAGAGCACGAGGACGCCGGGATCCTCCGGGTCCTGCGCCGCCACGTACTCCTTGGCGACAAGGTTCATCCCGTCCCGCAGCGGCGTCACCAGCCCGACCTTCGCCATGCGGTAGTACCCCGCCAGCGTGTCCCGCGGCACGGCGCGGCCGACATAGCGCACCGGCGTCCAGTCCGCGTCCGACCAATCGCCGTTGATCCGCCCCGTCAGGGTCTCGATCTCCCGCTTCAGGTCCTTGTAGCTCTCCACATCCTCGCGGGAACGAGCGGCGACCTGCAGATAGGTCACCTGCCCACGGTGCTCCGGGAAGTTCTCCAGCAGCGCCGCGAAGGCGCGGAACCGCTCCGGCAGCCCCTTGGTGTAGTCCAGCCGCTCCGCGCCGATCACCATGGCCCGGCCCGCGAGGCTCGCCTCCAGCCGCTTCGCGTCCACGGACTTCACGCTGCGCGCCGCGAGATCCGAGAACTCGTCCGTGGCGATGGAGATCGGGAAGGCCCGTAACTGCACCCGCCGCCCGCGCAGCCGCACCTCAGGCCCCGGGCGCACCTTCATGCCCGTGCCCTGCGCCATGCAGTCGATCAGCCCGGTCAGGTCGCGGTTCGTCTGCACCCCGACCACGTCATAGGAGAGAAGATCGCGAATCAGCTCCTCCGCGCCGGGCATGGCGGAGAACACGGCCCAGGGCGGGAAGGGGATGTGGTGGAAGTAGCCAATCCGCTGCTTCGCGCCCCTCTCCCGCAGCAGCGCGCCCAGCGGGATCATCTGGTAGTCGTGGATCCAGATCGTGTCGTCCGGCCGCAGCAGCGGCATCAGCTTCTCGGCGTAGCGCTCGTTCACCTGCCGGTAGCAGCCGGCCTGGTCGCGGTCGTAGCTCAGCAGGCCCAGCCGGAAGTGGAACTTCGGCCACAGCGCCGAATTGGCGTAGCCCGCGTAGAAGCCCTCATAGGCCGCCTGCGACAGGTCGATCACCGCATAGTCCACGCCGGCGCGGCGCGCGTGGCGCACCATGTCCGCCGGCTCCGGCGAGGCCGTGCCGCTCCACCCGAACCACAGCCCGCCGCGGCTGCTGAAGGCATCCTTCAGGGCGACCGCGAGCCCGCCGGCGGCCGGCGGCTCGCCGCGCTTCGGCACGGCGACGCGATTCGAGACGATGACGAGGCGTCCCACTGGCCCTCCTCCTACTTTCTCCGCAGTAGCCCCCCGCAGCAGCGTTCCGGCAGCCACGGGCACCCGGCGGCGGAGCGAGAACGGGTCTGCGCTCCTTGGTGGGGCAGGCATAGCCTCCCGCCCCTTCTTTTCGCCATATTTGAACCGCCCAGCCACCCCCGCGGTTGCGCCGCGGCATGGCCTCACCCCCCGTGGGGCGTTTCCGAGAGCGATGCGGCCACGCGCCCCAGCCAGGCGCGCACCAGCGCCGGCCGGCCCGCGAAGTCGTCCGGCACGCGCAGGCCGTGGCCGCCATACTCCACGCAGGCGGCCATCCCGTCCTCATCCGTCACGTCGTCGCCGATGAAGATCGGGCGGCGCCCCCGGAAGGGCTCCACCGCCATCAGCCGGTGCACCGCGCCGCCCTTGTCCGCCCCCGCCGGCCGCAGCTCCGCCGCCGCGTGGGCGGGCACGATCCGGAACCCTTGCGGGTCGTCCTTGAGGAGGGAGCCGAGCAGCGCCAGCGCTTCCGGCTCCGCCTCGGGCCGCTGGCGGAAATGCAGCACCAGCCCGTGCGTCTTGTGCTCGGCCAGCGTGCCCGGCCGCGCCGCCGCCCATTCATCCGCCGCCCTCCGCCACTCGGGGGAGGGGACCGGCAGCGGTGTGGCCCCCGGCAGGGCCGGGTCCAGCACCGCCCCGTGCTCCGCCCCGATCGGCAGGCTCGGCACGCCCGCGTAGCCGCGCGCGATGGCGAGGCCGCGCCCCGTCACCACGGCAACCGCCCCGCCGAGGGCGGCCTGGAGCCGGGTGAGAAGGTCCGGCAGCTCCGGCGGAACCACCACAGCGTCCGGCCGCGCCGCGATCTCCAGCAGCGTGCCGTCCAGGTCGAGGAAGAGGGCCGCGTCGGGCCCCGGCATGGCCGGCCCGGCGGTGGCAGGGGTCTCCGTCGGGGATGGGGTCGCGTCCGTCGCCACCCGGCTCACCGGCAATCCAGGATGCGCAGGTCGTAGACCGGGTGCTCCAGCATGTTCGCCGCGGGCGCATTGGCCAGCATCCAGCCGCGGAAGGCCGGCGGCGCGCTGGCCTGCGCGGTGCTGTCCCGCACCTCGATGAAGGCCGCGGCGTCCGGCACCTCGTCCGGCGGGCGGGCGTTGCAGGCGCGCACGGTGATCGAGAGGGTGCCGAAGGTCACGGCCTGATTCACGTTCGCGTCCAGCACGGTGATCCGCGCCGTCACCTTGTCCAGCGCCTGTAGCTGCGCCACCCGCTTGGTCACCCAGCCCGCCTCCGCCGGCGGCCCCTGGTCGGAACCGGGGCCCGACCCTTGGTTCGCCCCCTGGTTCGCCCCCTGGCCCAGCGCCGGCCCCGCCAGCGCCAGCAGCACCGGCAGAAGCAGCGCGCGCTTCACGCCGCACCCCCGGAGGGGCGCTTCGGGCTCGGCAGCGCGGCTACCAGATCCGTCAGCATCCGCCGCATCGCCGCCTCGTCCACCCCCATCAGTACCGCGTCCTCGAAGGCGTCGCGCAGCACCTGCACGAGCTCCTCGTGGTTCTCCCCGAGCACCCGGAGCTTCTCCCGGCAGGAGAGCGGCTGCCCATCCGCCCCGGGCCAGGTCTCCGGCACCCCGAGCGGGGAGGTGACGTCCGCCATCACCGCGGCGTCCCCGAACCCTGAGCCCCCGGGCCCTGCGCTCCCGCGCCCTGAGTCCCCGCGCCTTGCCCGCCCGCAGCATTCCCGCCGCCCTGCGACCCGTTACTTCCCGTCATGGAGAAGATGAACCGGCCCAGCAGGCTCTCCAGGCTGATGGCGGACTGGGTGATCCGGATCTCCCCGCCGCTCGCCAGGTTGCGATCGCTGCCGCCCGGCACCAGCGCGACGTACCGGCCGCCGAGAAGCCCCTCGGAGGTGATCTCCGCCGAGCTGTCGTCCGGCACCTTCAGCGAGGAATCCACGTCCATCGTCAGCACGGCGAGGAAGGTCTGCGGATCGATCCGCTGCCCCGTCACGCTGCCCACCTTCACCCCGGCGATCCGCACGTCCGCGCCCTGCGACAGCCCGTCGATCCGGTCGAAGCGCGCGGTCAGCACCAGCCCGCTCCCCGCGCTGCCGCGGCCCGAATTCGTCATGGCGTAGACGAGGAAAACGACCGCGACGAGCAGCACCACCGCGCCGGCGGCGACCTCCGCGAAGCTCCGGCCCTTCACGCGAATTCTCCCTGACAGGGGCGCGCCATCAGGAGCCCGGCGTCCAGGCCTCGTAATCCCCCGCCGTCACGGGGCGATGATTGCTCTTCTGCCCCCGCGGCGTGGGGGTCCAGGCCTCGGCGGTGCCCGTCATGTTCTTCTTGTGCGGCTTCTGCCACGGCAGGGGGCGCGGGTTCTCGATCGGCGCGGGGATCGTGTGGTGCAGCCAGCCATGCCACTCCGCCGGCACGACGGAGGCCTCGACCTCGCCGGCATAGACCACCCAGCGGCGCTTGCGGCCGTAGCCGAGGTAGTCGCGGCGGCTCTCGAAATACACGTTGCCGGCGGAATCGGTGCCGATCCTGCGGCCGGAGAGGCCGGAGAGCCAGCGCTGCAAGGCGGACATGGAAAGGGCTCCTGCCGTTGCGGGCGGGTTGAACTGTGCAGTTCATATGGCACGCCCAGGGCCCGCATGAAAGTCGGGTGCGCCCACCCCGGATTCCGAACACCTGATCTTGTGTCCCCGCGGGCGACGACCCACGACATGCACCTTCACCGC
Source organism: Pararoseomonas sp. SCSIO 73927 (assembly GCF_037040815.1). NCBI lineage: Bacteria > Pseudomonadati > Pseudomonadota > Alphaproteobacteria > Acetobacterales > Acetobacteraceae > Pararoseomonas > Pararoseomonas sp. SCSIO 73927. Next base: position 256,980 of record NZ_CP146232.1, on the reverse strand, counting down.
CGCCACCGGGGCGCCTATTGTCCGTGCATGACGAAGGCATCCGGCACGACCCGCGACACGGTGTGGGAGGAGGTGGCGCTGCGCCGCACCCGCGCCGCCGCCGATCCCGATGCCGATCCGCGCGCGGTGGCCCTGCCCGCCGATTGGGATGATTCCGCCGCCGAGGCCATCGCCGCGCTGGCCACCGGGGATGGCCCTGTGGCCCTGCCGCGCCTGGCCGAGGCCTGGATCCGCCGCGCCGCCGCACGCGGCCGCAAGCTCGGCGTCCTGGTGGACGAGGGCGCCGCCACCCGCTTCGCCGCGGGCTTGCGCGCCCTGTTGCTGGCCCGCCGCGCCGCGCCGGGCGCCGGCACCTGGATGAACGATGCGAAGGCCGAGCCCCGCTTCGTCCTGAACCTGCCGGCCTTCCTGGACGGGGACGGCTTTGACTCGGCCGGCTACGCCGCCGCCGTGCGGCTGGGCGTGACCGCGCTGGAGATCCTCGGCGGCGCCAAGGCCACCCGGCTGCGACTCGGCTTCGCCGACCTCGCGGGCCTGCTCGCCGGGCTGCGGCTGGACTACGAATCGGCCGAGGCGCGCTCCGTGGCCGCCGCGATCGCCGCCCTGACCCGCGGCGTGGCCGAGGCCGCTTCCGGCGACCTCGCGGAGAACCTCGGCGCCCGCGAGCCCGTCGCCCTCGTCTGGCCCGCCCCGCCCGAGTCCACCGCCGTGCCCGGCCTGGCCGAGGCCGCGCGCGCCGCGCTGGACGCCGCCGCCGGCGCCCCCGGCCTGCGCCACGCCGCCATCTTCGCCCTCACCCCGCCCGATGCCGCGGAGGCCCTGCTGGGCGCCGAGACCGGCGGCCTCGCCCCCGCCGCCGCTCCCACCCGCCTCGTCCCCACGGAGGAGGGCGGCGTGACCGAGGTCCCGACCGCCGCCGCGGGGCGCGCCGGCCCGGACGCCGCCCGCCTTCTCGCCCCGCGCGGCCCGGAAGCCCGCGCGGCGATGGAGGCCGCCCTGCGCCCCTGGCTGCACGTCGCCGCGCCGGCGGTCGCCGCCCAGCCCGCCACCCCGCGTCCCGCGCCGAAGCTCCGCCCGGTCCCCGTGCCCGGCCATCACGGCCGCGGCGCCGTCTGGAAGGTCACGATCGGCGGCCACCGCGTTACCCTCCGCACAATGGAGAACGCGGCGGGGCTGGAGGAGATCTCCCTCTCCCTCGCCAAGGACGGCGCCGCCTTCCGCGCCATGGTGGACGCGCTCTGCCACTCCGTGACGGTCGGCCTCGCCGCCGGGGTGAGCCTGGACGAGTACGTGACCGCCTTCGCCTACACCCGCTTCGGCCCGGCCGGGGTGGTGGAGGGCGACCCGGCCATCCACCGCGCCTCCTCCGTGCTGGATTGGGCCTTCCGCCGCCTGGCGCTGGACCATCTTGGCGGCCGGGTCCTGCCCGACCCCACCGAGGAGGAGTGCGGCGCGGACGGCGTGGGCACCGCCGCCCAGCAGCTCCCCTTGCTGCCGGACCTTCCCTCCGCCCCGGCGCCCGCCGCGCGCCGCCGCGCCCTGAAGCTGGTGGGCTGACGCCATGGCCTCCGCGGACCGCATCCTCGCCCGGCTGGCCGAACTCGGCGTCTCCCTGCCGGAGGCCGCGAAGCCCATCGCCAACTACGTCCCGGCCGTCATCACCGGCGACCTGCTCTTCGTCTCCGGCCAGGTGCCGATGCGCGACGGCAAGATCGCCTATACCGGCAAGCTCGGCGCGACGGTGCAGGTGGAGATCGGCCAGCAGGCCGCGCAGCTCTGCTTCATCAACGTCCTCGCCCAGGCGCAGGCCGCGCTCGGCAGCCTGGACCGCATCGCGCGCGTGGTGCGGCTGGGCGGCTTCATCGCCGCGGTGCCGGAGTTCACCCAGCACGCCCAGGTGATGAACGGCGCCTCCGACATGGCCGTGGCCGTGTTCGACGAGATCGGCCGCCACGCCCGCAGCACCATCGGCGTCCCCTCCCTGCCCGGCGACGCGGCGGTGGAGGTGGAGGCCGTGTTCGAGATCGCGTGACGCCGGAGGAGGCCCTGGTCCGCCGCTGGATGGAGAGCGGCGACCACTCCATCCTGGCGGATGACGTCCTCTGGCGCGTTTCCCCCGGCTACCCCGTGCCTCGCACGGAATGGCACGGCCGGGCCGAGGTGGAGAACTCCTTCTTCCCCACTCTCCGCCGGCATTTCCCGCACTGGAAGATCGCCGTGGAGTCCTTCACGCCCCTCGCCGATGGCAGGCTGCTCGCGCGCGGCTCCTACGATGCGCGGGACGCCGCCGGCCGTGAGGGCCGGGTTCCCTTCCTCCATGTCTGGAGCGTGACGGATGGGCGCATCATCGGCGTCGAAGCCGTCGCCGACTTCGGCGCCTTCGCGCATGTGGCGCGGGGCTGAACGAACCTTGCATCGGGCCTGCTGCACCGCACATCCGCCCCATGCCCGGTGAACTCACCCTTTCCCTGAACGCCCGCATCGCCGACATCCCGGCCGCCGATTGGGACGCCTGCGACGAGACCGGGAATCCCTTCACCTCCCACGCCTTCCTCCTCTCGCTGGAGGAGTCCGGCTGCACCGGCCCGCGCACGGGCTGGCTGCCGCAGCACCTCGCGCTGCGGGACGAGACGGGCGCGCTCGTCGCCGTCGCTCCCGCCTACGTGAAGGGCCATTCCTACGGCGAGTACGTCTTCGACCACGGCTGGGCCCGCGCCTTCGAGGGGGCGGGCGGTGACTACTACCCGAAGCTCCAGGTCTCCGTCCCCTTCTCCCCCGTGCCGGGATCGCGCCTCATGGTCCGCCCTGGCACCGGCGTGCCGCATGCCGCGCTGGGGCAGGCGCTGGCGCAGGCGACGGAGGCGCTGAACCTCTCCTCCTGCCACGTCACCTTCTGCGCGCGGGATGAGTGGGACGCGCTCGGTGAGTGCGGGTGGCTGCAGCGCACGGGCATGCAGTTCCACTGGACGAACGAGGGCTATGCCAGCTTCGAGGACTTCCTCGCCGCCCTCTCCTCCCGCAAGCGCAAGGCCATCCGGCGAGAGCGGCGCGACGCGGGTTCCGCCGGCCTAACGATCCGCGCGCTCCGCGGCAGCGAGATCACGCCCGACATCTGGCGCCTCTTCCACAAGTTCTACCGCAGCACCACGGACCGGAAGTGGGGCAGCGCCTACCTCACCGCCCGTTTCTGGCCGCTGATGGGGGAGCGCATGGGCGATGCCGTCGTGCTCATGGTGGCGGAGAAGGACGGCAAGCCCGTCGCCGGCGCGCTGAACCTGATGGGCCGGGACGCGCTCTACGGCCGCAACTGGGGCAGCCTCGTGGAGGCGCCCTTCCTGCACTTCGAGCTCTGCTACTACCAGGCGCTCGACTTCGCCATCGCGAACGGCCTGAAGCGCGTGGAGGCGGGCGCGCAGGGAGAGCACAAGATCCAGCGCGGCTACCGCCCCGTGCCCACCTATTCCGCGCACCTCATCCAGCACCCCGGCCTGCGCCGCGCCGTGGCGGACTCGCTCCGCCACGAGCGCGCCGCGATCGAATCCGAGATGGCCGAGCTCGACGCCCTCTCCCCCTACCGCCGAGACGGCGAAGGGGAGTGAACGCCGCCTACGCGCAGCTTGCTGCGTCGATGATCCTCGTCGGCGCGAACGTCGCCGTCGCCAAGGCCCTGGCCGACGCCCTGCCCGTAGCGCTGATCATCGGCCTGCGCTGCATCATCGCCTGCGCCGTCCTCCTGCCCCTCGTCCTGTGGCGCGACGGCGCGATCCTGCCCGGCCGCCGCGCGATGGCGAACCTGCTCCTCCAGGCCGCCTTCGGCACCGTTCTCTACAACGTCGCCCTCCTCGCCGGCCTGCGCCTCACCACCGCGCTGGAGGGCGGCATTATCCTCGCCACCCTGCCCGCCGTGGTGGCGCTCGGCAGTGCCGCCTGGCTGCGGGAGCGCATCGCCCCGCGCGGCTGGGCGGCCGTGGCGCTCGCGGCCGGCGGGATGGCCGCCATCGTCCTCGCCCGCGGCGGGGCAGGGGAGGGCGGCAGCGCCCTCGGCAACGCCCTCGTCCTCCTCGCCGTCTGCGGGGAGGCCGCCTACGTCCTCCTCGCCAAGCGCGCCGCGGGAACCCTGCCGCTGCTGACGGCGACCCTGTGGATGCAGGTCTTCTCCGCCGCGCTGGTGCTGCCGGCCTGGCTGCCGGAGGCCGCCGCCGTCGCGCGGCTGGCCGACCCCCTGCTGCTCGCCCTCCTCCTCTTCCACGCGCTGACCGCGAGCGTGCTCGCGCTGCTCCTCTGGTACGGGGGGCTGCGCCGCGCGCCCGCGGGCATCGCCGGCGTCTTCACCGCCTTCCTGCCCGCCACCGCCGCGGCCTGCGCCGTCCTCTTCCTCGGGGAGGCGCCGACCGCGGTTCACGCGTTAGGCTTTGCTTTGCTTCTGGCGAGCATGCTCCTGGCCACCTGGCCCTCGCGGAGGCGCGCCTGAGACCCTGGCTGACGCTCTCGGCAACCGAGCTCCTCGCCCTCGCGCCGGAGGAGGTGGCCGCGCGCCTCGCCTACGCCCAGGTTGCGCGCCATGCCACGACGGAACTGACGCAGCGCGCCGCCTGGGTCTCCACAGCGCGCCTCCTGCAGTCAGCCCTGGCCGTTCCGGAGGCGGCGGGCTGGACGGTGATGCTGGAGTACGACCTGCTCCGGCTGGAGAAGCGCGCGGATTGCGTCATCCTGACCGACCGCGCCGTGCTCGTGCTGGAGATGAAGGACGGCGCCACGGCCCACTCCCCGGCCGACCTCCGTCAGGCCGAGGACTACGCGCTGGACCTGCGGGACTTCCACGCCGGCTGCCGCGCCCTTCCCGTCGTGCCCGTCCTCGTTGCCACCCACGCCCATGCCGGGCCTTTCGACCCGCCCCTGTTCTGGGGAGGCGTGCCGCCGCCGGTCCGGGCGAACGGCCGCGGCCTCGGCGAAACCCTGCTCGCGATCCACGCCGCCATCGGCGCCCCGGAAGCCCCGCTGGACCACGCCGCCTGGCTTGCCGCGCCCTACCGCCCCGTGCCGAACGTGCTGGAGGCGGCGGCCATGCTCTTCGACCGGCACCGCAGCGCCGAGATGGTCTCCGCCCGCGCCGATGCCGCCAACCTCACCCGCACCACGGAGGCCGTGCGCCGCGCCATTGCGGCCGCGCGGGAGGGCGGACGGCACCTCGCCGTCTTCGTCACCGGCATCCCCGGGGCGGGAAAGACCCTGTGCGGCCTGAACATCGTCTTCGGCGCGCTGCGCGAGGACGGCGCCGCCTTCCTCACCGGCAACGCGCCGCTGGTGGAGGTCCTACGCGAGAGCCTCGTCCGCCAGGCCACCTCCGATGGCCGGCGCCGGAACGCGGCCCGTGGCCAGGCCGTCACCGCCCTGCAGAACGTCCACCGCTTCCTCGAGCACCACGTCGAACGACCCGAGGAGCGCCCCGCCGAGCGCGTGATCGTCTTCGACGAGGCCCAGCGCGCCTGGGACCGCGCCCAGGCCACCAAGCCCTCCCAGCGCCGCGGCGCCAGCAAGCTGACGGATAGCGAGCCCGCCCACGCGCTGCAGATCATGGGCCGCCACGCCGGCTGGTCCGTGATCGTCGCCCTCATCGGCAACGGCCAGGAGATCAACACGGGGGAGGCCGGCCTCGCCGAGTGGGGCCGCGTCATCGCCGCCGCGGAGGGCTGGCGCGCCGTCGCCCCCACCCGTGCCCTGTCGGCGCCCCTCGTCGCACAACGCCTCACCGATGGCCCTCAGCCCTGGCTCACCCTGGACGACGACCTCGACCTCACCGTTCCAATGCGCTCCGTGCGCGATCCGCAGGGCGCGCCCTGGGTGGATGCGGTGCTGTCCGATGAACCCGAGGCCGCCGCCCGCATCGCGCGGGAGGCCGGCGGCGTGCCTTACTTCGTCACGCGCGACCTCGGGGCCATGCGCGCCGCCCTGCGCCACCTCGCCCGCGGCCTGCGCCGCGCCGGCCTCGTCGCCTCCTCCGGCGCCAGGCGTCTCCGCGCGGAAGGGCTGGGCGTGCAGGCCGCCGACATCCCGCACTGGTTCCTGGACCGCTGGCCGGACATCCGCGCCTCCGACGCGCTGGAAACCTACGCCACCGAGTACGACTGCCAAGGCCTGGAGCTGGACCAGGTCGGCTTGGCCTGGGGCGGCGACATGCTGCGCGGGCCGGAGGGCTGGCGGATGCGCAACCTGTCGGGCCCGCGCTGGAACAGCGTGCGCAACCCCACGGAGCGCGCCTTCATCCTCAACACCTACCGCGTGCTTCTCACCCGCGCCCGCTATGAGACCGTGATCTGGGTCCCGCCCGGCAGCCCGGCGAGCGACGGCCCCTGGCACGACCCGACCCGCGACGCCGCCGAGCTGGACGCCGTGGCCAACCACCTCATCGCCTGCGGCGCCCGCCCGCTGGAGGTGGACGCCGTCATCGCCGAGCCGCCGGACCGCCTTGCTCTCCTCTGACCTCAGCCGCGACTTCAACCGCCCCCTCAGCCGCCCCGGGCCGCCACCGCCTCCGCCAGCGCGCGCAGATGCCCTACCGGAACCGCCGTCTCCACGAAGGAGGCGTTCCCGTCGATCCGCACCCGCAGCCCGTTCCCGGCCACCGCGCGCCGCAGCACCTCCTCCGGCACCGTCAGCAGCAGCGTCTCCACGTAGAGGCAGGCGGAGATCCCTGCGCAATCCGTGTTCCGCCCGACCACCCGCAGCGGGATCTCCCCGCCGCCCCGGCTCTCCGCGCGGGAGAAGCCGCCATAGCCCCGCGCATTGCTGACGGTGACGAGAAGGCTCGTCCGCGCCTCCCCCGTCGCGTCCTGCCGCTCTGCGCCGAGGCTGGTGACGATGGTCGGCAGGCTTCCCTGCGACCCCGTCTGCAGCCGGGGCGAGACGGTCAGGATCGTCACCCCGCGATCCGCCGCGCGCTGCGACTGCACGCTCGCCGGCCGGTCCGAAGTTCCGCCGCGCCCCATGCCTCGCGCGTCCAGGCTGGCGCCGGGCGCTAGGCCGCGCACCGCGTCACGGTCCGGCGACTCCGCACAGCCCGCCGCGCCGAGCAGCAGCGCCGCGGCCGAGAGGTGCCGCAGGGCCGAAAAGGGGGAAGGAAGCGCCACGCGAATCACCGCTCCGATGCGAGGCCGGAGCATAGCGCGTTCCTGCCCCGCGCATTGACAGTCCCCGCCGCACATCGCCCGATGCCGCCACCATCCGAGGGAGGATTTGCCTTGCTCACACCGCGCCGCGCCGGCCTGGACAGCCCGCAGAACGAGGGCGGTCCCCGGCCCGTGCCGCCCCTCCGGTGATCGCCCGCGCCCTCCTCGCGCTCCTCCTCCTCGCCGCCCCCGCCGGGGCGGCGGAGCTGAAGCTCGCTACATGGAACCTGGAATGGCTCACAGCCCGCCCGGCGGGCGACCCCGCCCTGCCGCGCGACCTCGTGCGGCGCGACCCCGCCGACCTCGCCCGCCTGCGCGCCTACGCCGCCCGGCTGGAGGCCGACGTGCTGGCGATCCAGGAGGTGGACGGCCCGGAGGCCGCCGCCCTCGTCCTCGATCCCGCCCGCTGGAGCTTCTTCTTCCCCGATGAGCGGGACGTGCAGCGCGCCGGCATCGCCGTGCGGCGCGGCATCCCCGCGCGACAGAATCCCGACCTCGCCGGGCTGGACCTGAACCCGGAAGCCCGCTTCTCCCTCCGCCGCGGCACCGACGTCACGGTGGGGGAGGGGGCTTCGGCCCTGCGCGTCCTCTCTCTCCACCTCCGGTCAGGCTGCCGGGAGCCGGATGATCGCGGCCGCGAATGCGAGGATATCGCCCGCCAGGCCGGGGTGCTGGCCGGCTGGATCGCGGATCGCCACGCGGCGGGAGAGGCCTTCGCCATCGCCGGCGACTTCAACCGCCGCTTCGACCGCGACCCCGCGGTCCTCCCCGCGCTGGAGCGCGCCGCCCCGCTGGCCCGCGTCACCGCAGGCCGGTCCAACCCGTGCTGGGGCGGGCGGCCCTTCATCGACCACATCCTCCTCGGCGGCCCCGCGCGCGGCTGGGTGGCCCCGGGCAGCCTGCGGGTGATGGTCTACGCGGAGCGCGGCCCCGAGTGGCGCGGCCGCCTCTCCGACCATTGCCCCGTCAGCATCCGGCTGGATATTCCCTGACCCGACATCCCCCGGCTCCACATCTCGTAGCCCCTTCACGCGTTCGGGCATGGACCGAGCAGCGCGAGAGCCCTTCATGAGCAAATCCCCCGTCCACGCCTTCGCCGAGGCCCGTCGCGTGACGGCGGGCGAAGGGTTCACCCTCTCCCGCTATCCCACCGACGATGATGGAGGGCTGGATCTCGGCAAGAAGGAGGGGGAGGCGATGCTGGAGGCCACCGTCGCCCGCATCGCGGAGCAGCAGGAGCGGCTCTACGCCGATGCGCGCTGGTCCGTGCTCTGCATCTTCCAGGCGACCGACACGGCCGGGAAGGACGGCGCCATCAAGCACGTCTTCTCCGGCGTGAACCCGGCGGGCGTGCAGGTGGAGTCCTTCTCCGCCCCCAGCACACTGGAGCGCTCGCACGGCTTCCTCTGGCGCCACGACGTCGCGCTGCCCCGCCGCGGCCGCATCGGCGTCCACAACCGCTCCTGGTACGAGGAGGTGCTGGTTCCGCGCGTGCAGCCCTCCGTCCTCCAGGCCGCCCCACTTCCGGCCAAGCTTGTCGGCCCGGGGATCTGGGAGGAGCGGCTGGAGGACATCGCGGCGCATGAGCGCTACCTGTCGCGCCAGGGCACGCTGATCCTGAAGTTCTTCCTCCATCTCGGGGAGGAGGAGCAGCGCCAGCGCCTGCTCGCCCGCATCGACGAGCCGTCCAAGAACTGGAAGTTCCAGGCCGGCGACCTGGCCGACCGCGCCCGTTACGCCGACTACATGGCGGCCTACGAGGACACGATCCGCGCCACCGCCACCCCGCACGCCCCCTGGTTCATCATCCCCGCGGACCGGAAATGGCTCGCACGCCTCCTGATCGCGGAAGCCGTGGCCTCCGCGATGGAAGCGCTGGACCTGCAGTTCCCGCAGCTCGATTCGGCCGCGCGGACCGCCTTGCTGCGCGCGCGCGACGCGCTCGCCGACTAGCCGCGTCCTTCCCCTGCGGAGGTTGGCGCGTCGGCACGCGCGGCCTCTCGCCCGCAGCAACCCGGGCGGACCCCGTTCTGCGGAGCGTGCGGGGTCATGCAGGGCGGGCGCATCGCCGAGCTGAGGCGCCGGAGAGGCGCGCAACACGGCCCCGTCGCGCCGCGTTGCGCTCCCGATGATCTCACGCCGCCTTCTCCTGGCCGCCGCCCTGCCCGCGGCCGCCTGCTCCCCCCTCGACATCGCGAACGGCCTGACCCCGGGCGGCGGCACCGCCCTGCGGCCCGGCATTCCCTATGCGCCGGGGGAGCGCGGCCGGTACGACCTCTACACGCCCGAGGGCGCGGGCCCGGCCTCGCCGCTGATCGTCTTCTTCTACGGTGGCGGCTGGACGTCCGGAGCGCGCGGGGATTACGGCTTCGCCGCGCGCCCGCTGGCCTCCCTCGGCGCCCTTGTCGCCGTCCCGGACTACCGCCTCTTTCCGGAAACCCGCTGGCCCGGCTTCGTCGAGGATGGCGCGGCCGCCGTGCGGGCCATCCTCGCAGGCCCCGGCACCGGGCGCCCCGTGTTCCTCATGGGGCATTCCGCTGGCGCCTTCATCGCCCTGGCCCTGGCGCTCGACCCGCGCTGGCTCGGCCCGGCGCGGGAAGCCCTGGCCGGCGCCATCGGCCTGGCCGGCCCCTACGAGTTCGGGCCGGAGGACGACCCGAGGGGGATCTTCGCCGGGTCGCCCGCCCGCCGCGCCCGGGCCGCACCGGGTTCGCCGGAGCAGCTGGCGGGAACCCCTCCTCTGCTCCTCCTCCAGGGTGAGGCCGACGACACCGTCCGCCCTGCCCAGGCGACACGCCTCGCGGCACTGGCCCGGGCGCATGACGTCCCGGTCGAGACGCGCCTCTACCCCGGCCTCGGCCATATCGGGATCGTGGCTGCCCTGGCCAGCCCGGTCCGCACCCTCGGGCTGGAGGGGGCGCCGGTGCTGGAGGATGTCCGGCACTGGCTGCAAGGACCCGCGCCGCGCCGGGCCTGACCGCCCCCCACCAAGTCAGTCCTGGAAGACAAAAGCCGCTCCCGGCCCCTGCATGGCAGGGGGATGGCCGGGGCGGCAGGCCCAATCAGACGGACTCGATCCGGACGGCATCCGCCTTCGGCCAGCCCACTTCGGGCCGGATCACCAGGCGGCCCACGCCCTTGCGCATCTTGCCCCGCATCAGGGGATCCTCGCCGGGGTTCTCCTGCAGCCACTTGCGAATGGCGGCCAGCGCGTCCATCCGGCTCTCCCCATTGAGCGCGTAGATGCCGTCCCCGTAGGAGAACCGCGCGATCTCGTGGCCCGGCACGCCGTAAGCGCCGTCCAGCCGCTCCCACTCCGGATGAACGTCCATGCGCGGCGCGACCACGCGCTCCAGCAGGGTTGCGAAGTCGGGATTGATGGCCTGCAACGGGGGAGCACCCCGCCTCGTCTCCTCCGGAGTTTCCATGCCGAACTCGTCGACTGTGGAGGAACCCCGCAGGGAGCGCTCGCGCAGGTAGGGCAGAACCACCCGAACGAAAATGAGAAAGAGCAGAATAAGGGGACCGGCAATCGAAAGCAGCCGCTCTAGACGTCCGGACCCCATGCTATCCTCTCACTCTGTCCCGGGCGGCGTCAGCCAGCCGCCTCGGGCTCCCGCTCCGCCTCGCCGTCCCCGTCGCCGCCTCCACCATCCTGCCCGTGGGCACCCTCATCGGGCTTGGGCAGGGCCGGCGGGGGCGCCTCGGCCACATCGAAGGTCAGGGCCCCGTCCTTGAGCCCGACCTTCACCGCACCACCCTTCACCAGCTTACCGAAGAGCAGCTCCTCGGCCAACGGCTTCTTGATGTACTCCTGGATCACGCGGGCCAGCGGCCGTGCGCCGTAGAGCCGGTCGTAGCCCTTCTCCGCCAGCCACTCCTTGGCGGCGGAGGACAGCTCGATCGTCACGTTCCGGTCCGCGAGCTGGGCCTCCAGCTGCATCACGAACTTCTCGACGACGCTGCCCACGATCTCCGGCGAGAGGCCGGCGAAGGGAACGATGGCGTCCAGGCGGTTGCGGAACTCCGGCGTGAACATCCGGTTGATCGCCTCTGTGTCCTCGCCCACCCGGACCGTGCTGCCGAAGCCGATGGCGGGCTTCGCCATGTCGGCCGCGCCGGCATTCGTGGTCATGATGAGGATGACGTTGCGGAAATCGACCGTCTTGCCGTTGTGGTCCGTCAGCTTCCCGTGGTCCATCACCTGCAGCAGGATGTTATAGAGATCCTGGTGCGCCTTCTCGATCTCGTCGAGCAGGAGCACGGCGTGCGGGTGCTGGTCGATGCTGTCGGTCAGCAACCCGCCCTGGTCGAAGCCCACATAGCCCGGGGGCGCGCCGATCAGCCGGCTGATGCTGTGCCGCTCCATGTACTCGGACATGTCGAAGCGGACCAGCTCGATGCCGAGCGTCTTGGCGAGCTGCTTGGCCACCTCCGTCTTGCCGACGCCGGTGGGGCCGGAGAAGAGATAGTTGCCGATCGGCTTCTCCGGATCGCGCAGCCCGGCCCGGGCCAGCTTGATCGCGGCGGACAGCGCCTCGATCGCCCCGTCCTGGCCGAAGACCATCGACTTCAGGTCGCGCTCCAGGCTCTTGAGCGTCTCCTTGTCGTCGGTGGACACGCTCTTGGGTGGGATCCGCGCGATCTTCGCGACGATGTTCTCCACGTCCTGCAGCGTGACGGTCTTCTTGCGCTTGTTCTCCGGCACCAGCATGCGGGAGGCGCCGACCTCGTCGATCACGTCGATCGCCTTGTCCGGCAGCTTCCGGTCATGGATGTACTTGGCCGAAAGCTCCACCGCCGCGCGGATGGCCTCCGGCGTGTACTTCACCTTGTGGTGCTTCTCGTAATTGACCTTCAGCCCCTGCAGGATCTTCACCGCGTCCTCGACCGACGGCTCGTTCACGTCGATCTTCTGGAAGCGGCGGACCAGCGCGCGATCCTTCTCGAAGTGCTGCCGGTACTCCTTGTAGGTGGTGGAGCCGATGCAGCGCAGCGTGCCCTGGGCGAGGGCCGGCTTCAGCAGGTTGGAGGCATCCATCGCGCCGCCGCTCGTCGCACCGGCACCGATCACCGTGTGGATCTCGTCGATGAACAGGATGGCGCCGGGCTGCTGCTCCAGCTCATTCACCACGGCCTTCAGCCGCTCCTCGAAGTCGCCGCGGTAGCGCGTGCCGGCCAGCAGGCTGCCCATGTCCAGCGCGTAGATCGTGGACTTGAGCAGGACCTCCGGTACGTCCTCCTCGATGATCCGCTTCGCCAGGCCCTCGGCGATGGCCGTCTTGCCCACGCCCGGGTCGCCCACGTAGAGCGGGTTGTTCTTCGTCCGGCGGCACAGGATCTGGATCGTGCGCTCGATCTCCTCGGCGCGCCCGATCAGCGGGTCGATCTTGCCCTGCCCTGCCTTCTTGTTGAGGTTGACGCAGTAGTTCGACAGCGCGTCGCCGCCGCGCTTCTGGCCGCCCTCGCGCCGCTCCTCGTTGCCGCGGCCCTCGCTCTCCCCCTCGCCGTCCTTGCCCGCATTGCCCTGCACGGGGCGGGACTGGCTGCGGCCGGGGGCCTTGGCGATGCCGTGGGAGATGAAGTTCACCGCGTCCAGCCGCGTCATGTCCTGCAGCTGCAGGAAGTAGACGGCGTGGCTCTCGCGCTCGGAGAACAGGGCCACGAGCACGTTGGCGCCCGTCACCTCGTCCCGGCCGGAGGACTGGACATGGATAGCCGCGCGCTGGACCACGCGCTGGAAGCCGGCGGTCGGCTTCGGGTCGCCCCCGCGATCCGTCACCAGCCCGGCCAGGTCCTTGTCCAGGAACTCGGCCAGGTCGCGCTTCAGCTTGTCGACGTCCACGCCGCAGGCGCGGAGCACGGTCGTCGCGTCCGTGTCCTCGGCGAGGCTCAGCAGCAGGTGCTCGAGGGTCGCGTACTCGTGGCGGCGCTCGCTCGCCAAACCGAGGGCGCGGTGGAGCGTCTGTTCTAGGTTACGGGACAGCATAATCGACGCTCCCCTGTGTCAGCGGCCGCCGGGATCTCCCGCAGGGCGTCCCCCTGGACGCGAAGCTTGGGGCGGCCGCAACTTTCAGTCTCTCAGTCATATTGTGACCCTTTCCCCGAACGCGGAGGGGAGGGGTCGGTTACGCCATGTTTCACCGGAGGATCGTTCTTCCGCGCCCCCGACTCAGTCCTTCTCGATGGTGCACTGGAGAGGGTGCTGGTTTTGCCGCGCCAGGTCCATCACCTGCGTCACCTTCGTCTCGGCCACCTCATAGGTGAAGACGCCGCAAACCCCGACGCCGCGCCGGTGGACGTGCAGCATGATCTGCGTCGCCTGCTCCCGGCTCTTCTGGAAGAAGCGCTCCAGCACGTGCACGACGAACTCCATCGGCGTGTAGTCGTCGTTCAGCATCAGGACCTTGTACATGGTCGGCTTGCGCGTCCGGGGGCGCGCCTTGACCACCACCCCCGTCGCCGGCCCGCCATCCCCGGCCCCACCATCGCCCGGAGGGGTGTTCGGCCGGGCAGGAGTATTGCCCCGGTCCGGGCCGCCCTTGCCGGGATCCTCCGGGTTATTGCCCGGGCCGCAGCTCGGGCGCGTGTCCTGCTCTGTCATCGCCCCCTCTGTCATCGCCCCGCCATGCTCTCACGGATTGCCGGCTTGCCAAGAGGCCACCGTCTCCCCCGCACCTAAATTCCGGATGAGGATATGGATCGCGCCGCGCGAGGTGAAGCCTCCCGGCACACCCCCGATATGGGGGCGCCGCGCCCCGGGCGCCAGGGCCGCGCCGTGGCAGCCCTGCAATGCAAAAAGCCCCGGCCGCCAGGCCCTTGGGGCCGGCGGACGGGGCTTCATGGCAACCGGTCCGGCGGGATGCGCCCCGCCGGACTCGCTGGCGATCAGGCCGCGAGCGGCTTGCCCATGCGCTCCATGGCGAGGGAGACGCGCTGGGACATCGGGCCGGAGACCTGCTCGGCGAGGCGGAAGGAGGCCTCCTGCATCTTTGCGGTCTCGGACATCACCTTGTCCACGGCGCCGCGGGCGTAGGTGGTCTGGATGTCGGCGGCCTCCTTCAGGCTCTTCACGCCGGAGAGGGCGCGGGCGCCCTCCAGCGCGTGCTCCGTCAGGGCCTGCGCGAAGGAGAAGGCCTGCCGGCTGATGTCCTGCGTGCCGGTCATCCAGGTCTGCGCCACCTGGGCCAGGGTCTCGGCATTCCCGCGGGAGAAGTCCGCGAAGTCCTGCGCGGCCTTGCTGGCCTGCTCCATGGCGCTCTGCATGCCGGCCGTGCCGGTCACGGCCGTGTTGAGGCCCATGGTACGGGCGGCGGACGCGGTCGCCTCCGGCAGGGCCTGGGTGGTGGTGCTCACGGTCTCCGCCGCTAGGCGGGCAACCTTCGGGGCCTCGTTGGCCATGCTACTGTCTCCTTGGAACCTGTTGCGGCAGGCCGTGATTGTCGCCACGTCTTTGCTGCGCTGCAACACGAGCCTTTTAGACAGCGCAACGATGCGGCGTCCACAGTTTTTTGCAGCGCACAATCGAATTTCCTGCGCCCGGCCGCAACTTTTCCGCGATTAAAAAATGCTGCAATTTCCGATTTCTAAACGCAAATCCTGCAACTTGCGGTGGACAGCGGCCGGGGCGCGCCCGTATCGTCGCGGCCGGTTCGGCTGGGGGGTCGGCCGGAATGGCGCAGGCGGGGGCCGCGCCAGCACACAGGGGGAGCCTTCATGGCACAGGGTTCGGTGGCCGCGCGCGGTCTTCAGGATGGCGACGGCCGGAACACCAGCGGCCGGGCCGGAGCACGGCCGCGCCGGGCGCGCTGGCTGGCCGCCCTGATCCCCGCCCTCCTCGCCGCCGGCGCCGTCGCCACCCCGGCCTCCGCCCAGATCGGCAGCGACCGCTACGCCTCCTTCATCATGGACGGGCGCACCGGCGGGGCCCTCGGCGGTGCGAGCATCGACGAGCCGCGCTACCCCGCATCGCTGACGAAGATGATGACCCTCTACATGCTGTTCGAGGCGATGCGCGAGGGCCGCATCACCATGAACAGCCGCATCTACATCAGCGAGGAGGCGAACAGCCGCCAGCCCTCCAAGCTCGGCGTGCCCCCGGGCATGACCATCCCGGTGGAGGTCGCGATCTACGCGCTGACCATGAAGTCCGCCAACGACGTCGCCACCGCCGTCGGCGAGGCGCTGGGCGGCACGGAGACGGCCTTCGCCCAGATGATGACGATGAAGGCGCGTCAGCTCGGCATGACCAACACCACCTTCCGCAACGCCTCCGGCCTTCCGGACTGGGACCAGACCACCACGGCGCGGGACATGGCCACCCTTGGCCGCCGCCTCTTCCTCGATTTCCCGGAGCGCTGGCACTACTTCGGCAACTCCAACATCCGCGTCGGCAACTACGCCTTCCGCAGCCACAACCGCATGCTCGGCGAGTACGAGGGCGTGGACGGGGTGAAGACCGGCTACATCAACGCCTCCGGCTTCAACAACGTCGTCTCCGCCCAGCGCGGCGGCCAGCGCGTCTTCGTCGCCGTCTTCGGCGGCAACTCCTGGATCGAGCGCGACCGCCACGCGGCCATGCTGCTGGATGACGGCTTCTCCCGCCTCGGCGTGCAGCCCACCGCGCCCCGGATGCCGGAAGCCGCCGTGATGGCCCGCGCGCCCTCCGTGCTCGGCCGCGCCCAGGCCGCCACCGTCGCCGCCGCGCCCGTCGCGCGCCCCTCCGCCATCCGCCAAGTCTCGCTCCGCGTCGCCCGCCCGGTGGCGGAGCCGGCCGCCGCCCGCGGCCGCCGCGCCGCTGCCGTCGCCACCGCGCGGCCGGGCACGCGCGCCACGGCCGCCAGCACCCGCCGCGTGCTGGAGCAGGGCGATGGCGGCCGGGTCCTCCGGGTCTCCACCACCGCGCGCCGCCCTGCCGTTGCGCCGGCCCGCGCTGCCGCCCCGGCCCGCCCGGCGGCGAAGGAGACCCGCCAGGCCCGGCGCTGAATCGGGTACCGTCTCAACCCTGAAGGGGCCGGCCGCCGTGCCGGCCCCTTCCTCGTTTCAGGCCATCCCGCCGCGCGCGAGGACCGGCCACAGGCACTCCACCCGCCCGCGCCGCACGCCCACGTACCAGTCGTAGCGGTCCACCGTCGGGTCGCAGTGGCCGGGCACCAGCCGCATCCTCTCCCCGATCCGCGGCCGCTCGCCGCCCTCCACCGCCAGCGCGCCGTGCTCGTCCGAGGCGCCGACGTAGCGCACCCCCGGCCTCTCCCAGACCAAGGGCAGGCCGGAATCCACCGCCACCGCCTTGTGCCCGGCATCCAGCACCGCCACCCCGTCCCGCGGCGCCGACATCACCTGCGCCAGCACGAAAAGGCTCTGCCGGAAGGCCGGCGGGTTGCCGTTGGCGGCGTAGTCCGCGTCCATGAAGGCGTAGGACCCGGCCTGGATCTCCGTCCACAGCCCCGCCTCCAGCTCCAGCTCGTAGGTGCCGGTCCCGGCGCCGCCGATGATCGGGCAGGGCAGGCCGCGCTGGGTCAGCTGCTCCACCGTGCGCCGCACCCCCTCCGCCGCGCCCGCGATGGCGGCCCGCCGCTCCTCGATGCTCCGCTTGTGCTGCGCGTTCCCGTGATAGGCCTGCAGCCCGCCGAAGATCAGGTGGGGGGAGGCCGCGATCCGCTCCGCCAGCGCCACTGCCTCCGGCCCGGGCGAGACGCCGCAGCGCCCGGCGCCCACGTCGATCTCGACCAGCACCTCCATCCGCCGCCCGGCATCCCGCGCCACGTCCGCGATGGTGTCGATCGCCCCCGCATCATCCGCGCAGACCGCGACCTTCGCGATGCCGGAGAGCGCGGCCAGCCGCCGCAGCTTGCGCGGGTCCACCACCTGGTTGGAGACGAGGATGTCCGGCACCCCGCCCCAGGCCAGGGCCTCCGCCTCCGCCACCTTCTGCACGCACTGCCCCACCGCGCCGCGCCGGATCTGCTGCAGCGCCACCACCGGGGATTTATGGGTTTTGGCATGGGCCCGCAGCTTTGCGCCGGTCCCGGCCAGCCGCGCCGCCATGGCGTCCAGGTTCGCCTCGAAGGCGTCGAGGTCGAGCAGGAGGGCGGGGGTGTCCACCTCCTCCTCGCGCATGCCGGGTTCGGCGGGGGGCGGTTGCAGCATGGGGTCGCTCCGTGATCGCGCCGATCCTACCGGCGCCGCGCCCGGCCGTCAGGGGACCCCTGAGCGGGCCGCCAGGATCAGCGCCTCGGCCGGGACGACACCGGCCAGGTGCCAGCGGCCCTCCGCCGGCCGGAACAGGGCGAGGCTCCCCTCCGGGAACTCGGCCTGGGCTAGGGAACGGCCGAGGATGAGCCCGAGCGGCACGATGTGCCCGACCATCACGCGGTTCCCGCCATCCACCGGGCCGGCCAGCATCGCGGAGACCTCCGCCGCGTCCTGGTGCGCGCCGCGCGCCGTGTAGTCGTCGGCGATGAGGGCGGGATGGAGGCGCGCCGAGCCGAAGGCGAGCCGCGCCGTGTCCTGCGCCCGGAACACCTCGCTCGTCAGCACCTCCGCCATGGAAATTCCGAGGCTACGCAAAGCGGCGCCGAGATCCCGCGCCTGCGCCTCGCCGGCCGGGCTGAGGTTGCGCTGCCCGGCACGATCACCCAGGCGGCCCGAATCCACCTGTCCGCGATCCGTGATCGCGTGGCGCATGTAGACGTTCACGCCGCCCGCACGGAGCAGCGCGACGGCCTCCTCCGTCCCGAGAAAGCGCGGCGCCTGTGCGAGGGCCGGGCCGGCGGCGAGAAGCAGGAGAAAGGGGCGGCGTCGCATGGCGCCATCCTGGCGCAAGCCCCGCAGCGGGAGAATGGCCCGACGGACGGGGCTCGCCGGACCGGCGCGCGAGAACGCGCCGGCCCGGCAGGGTGCCTCAGAGAAGGACCGGCCTCAGTGGCCGGCATTCTCCCCGGAGAAGTCCGGCGCCGCCAGCCCGCTCGCCTCGAGCTGCCGCGCGATCCCGGCCTTCAGCCGCTCCAGCCCTTCCTCGGTCTTCGCCTCGGCGCGGGCCACGAGCACGGCTTGGGTGTTGGAGGCGCGGAGCAGCCACCAGCCGTCCTCCGTCAGCACGCGCACGCCGTCCACGTCCTGCACGCGCGCGCCCTCGGCGGCCAGTCGGTCCTTGACCTCGGCCACCACCTTGAACTTGCGGTCCTCGGCGCAGTCGAAGCGCAGCTCCGGCGTGTTGATTACCTTCGGCATGGCGTCCCGCACGGCGGAGAGCCGCTCGCTCATCCGCGCCACGATCCCGAGCAGCCGCACGGCGGAGTAGGGCGCGTCGTCGAAGCCGTACCACTTGTCCGCGAAGAAGATGTGGCCGGACATCTCGCCCGCCAGCGGCGCCCCGGTCTCCGCCATCTTGGACTTGATGAGGGAGTGGCCGGTCTTCCACATCATCGGCGTGCCGCCGGCCACCGCGATCTCGTCGAACAGCACCTGGCTGGCCTTCACGTCCGCGATGATCGTGGCGCCCGGCTTGTTCTTCAGTACGTCCCGCGCCAGCACCACCATCAGCTGGTCGCCGAAGAAGATGTTGCCCTTGTCGTCCACCACGCCGATGCGGTCCGCGTCACCGTCGAAGGCGATGCCGAGATCGGCCCCCTGGCGCGCGACCTCCGCGATGATCTGCTCCAGGTTCTTCGCCACTGTCGGGTCGGGGTGGTGCGCCGGGAAATTGCCGTCGATCTCCCCGTTGATGACGACGTGCTCGCCCGGCAGGCGGGCCGCCAGCATCTTGGTGATCTCGGCGCCCGATCCGTTGCCGGGGTCCCACACCACCTTCAGCTTCCGCTCGCCGCCGTCGTAGTCCTGCATCAGCCGCGCCACGTACTGCTCCGCGATGTCCTCCTGGCGGGAGGAGCCCTGCGCCTCCTCCACCACGTCGCCCGCGGCCGCCATCTTGCCGAGGTTCTGGATGTCCGCGCCGAAGAAGGGCTTCTTGCCGATCATGGACTTGAAGCCGTTGTAGTCCGGCGGGTTGTGGCTGCCCGTCACCATCACGGCGCCGTCGGTGCCGAAGTGGTAGGCGGCGAAGTAGAGCATCGGCGTCGGCGCGCAGCCGATGCGGATCACCTCCATGCCGGAAGCCATCAGCCCGGCTACCAGCCGCTCCTCCAGCATCGGGGAGGAGAGGCGGCCATCATACCCCACCGCCACCTTCGCGCCCCCCTTCCGGGAGACGATGGAGCCGAAGACCCGGCCGATGGCGAAGGCGTCCTCCCCGGAGAGGGTTTTCCCGACCACGCCGCGGATGTCGTACTCCCGCAGGCTCGTCGCGTCGAAGCGGTGGCTGAAGCTTGGCATGGCGTCTCGTGTCTCAGAGGAGTCCGGTGGACTGGTGAGGGAACCCGCGGCCGCGGCATGCGGCGGGGCACCAGGCGTTACGCAGGTCGGGAGTAGTGTCGTCCTTCATGGCGGCCGTGAGGCACCAGGACGGGAAAGCACAACGTTTATTCCCGATCATCAACAGCCCGATCCTCGACAGATGGGGCGTCAACAGCAAGGGCGCGCCCGCTGCCGCGGCCGCGCCCCGAGAACTCCAGGGAGGGCACGGCCAGTGGCCGCCCCGGCCCCGATCCTGGCCCTAGCCCAGGTACTTCGGCAGGAACTCGCGCACCGCGCCCGCCAGGTCCTGCCGCTTCAGCGCGAAGGCGATCTGCGCCTCCAGGTAGCCGGCCTTGTCGCCGCAGTCGAAGCGCCGGCCCTCGTAGCGCAGCCCGTGGAAGGGCTGCCGGCCGATCAGCTTCGCCATGCCGTCCGTCAGCTGCACCTCGCCGCCCGCGCCCTTCTCCATGGCGGAGAGGTAGTGCACCACCTCCGGCATCAGGACGTAACGGCCGATGATGGTAAGGTTGGAGGGCGCCTCCTCCACCTTCGGCTTCTCGACCAGCCCCTTCACGGACACCAGCCGGCCCTTGTCCTCCTGCACGTCGAGGACGCCGTACTTGTTCACGCGCTCCATCGGGACTTCCTCGATGGCCACCACGTTGCCGCCCGTCTCCTGATAGGCATCGGCCAGCTGCTTCGTGCAGGAGACCTCGCACTGCATCAGGTCGTCCGGCAGCAGGATGGCGAAGGGGTCGTCCCCGATGAAGGTGCGGGCGCACCAGATCGCGTGGCCCAGGCCCATCGGCACCTGCTGGCGCACGGTGGTGATGGAGCCCGGCTCCACAGCGCTGGCGCGCAGCTCGGCCAGGATCTGGTCCTTGGCGCGCTCCTTCAGGGTGCGCTCCAGCTCGTAGGCCACGTCGAAGTGCTCGACGATCGCGGTCTTGCCGCGGCCGGTGATGAAGCAGAACTGCTCGATCCCGGCGTCCCGCGCCTCCTCCACCGCGTACTGGATGAGGGGCTTGTCCACGACGGGCAGCATTTCCTTCGCCAGCGCCTTGGTGGCGGGCAGGAAGCGGGTGCCCAGACCGGCGACCGGAAGGACGGCCTTCTTGAGGGGCTTCGGCACGTTGTCGATTCCCGACCTGTGTTGCGGGGGAGGTTTGCCACGCCTCGGGGCACTTGGGAATGCGCCCGGAGGTTGCAGGCGTCGTCTCAGCCGAGGAGAATGTCCCGTGCCGCGTTGAGGCGGGCCGCCAGCCAGTCCGAGCCGCCGGCATCGGGGTGGGCGATCCGCATCAGCCGGGCATGGGCGGCCCGGATCTCGTCCGCCGTCGCCCCCTCCGACACGCCGAGCACCGCCAGCGCCTCCGCCCGGTCTGAGACGGGCGCCGCGCCGGTCCCATCCCCGCCCGCGCGCCAGCCGGGGTGCGCGCGGTCCGCCCAGGCCTCGATCAGCGGCACGCTCTCCGGGTCGTCCGCCGCCGCCTCGGCCAGCAGGTCCCGCAGCGCCTCCACGGAGAGGTCCGCCAGGTCCCGCCCGGCCTGCCGCCCGCGCCGAACCCGCCCGGACAGGGTGCCGGACGCGGGATCGAGCCGCATGGCCAGCATCGCCGTCTCCACCTCGTCCACCGGCGCGCCGCCGAGCGGGGAGGGGGGCCGCCGTGCCCGCCACCAGCGCCAGAGGACGGGCACGAAAAGCGTCGCGACCCAGAACACCTGCCCCACCCGGCCGGACAACAGCAGCACGGCGGCGAGGACGATCCCGAACCCGGCGGCCAGCATCGCGGCCCCCAGCTTCACCTGCGCCACGCTGGCCCGGGCGAAGGCGGCCAGCCCGCCCAGCACGAGCGCCAGCAGCGCCGCCCCGGCCGCGAGCGCGATCACTGCCCCGCCCCCGGCGCCGGAAGCTGCGCCAGCAGGGCCGCGGCTTCCGGAAGCCTCGCCAGCGCCTCCCGCCCGCCCGCCGCGAAGGCGGCGGCGCCGCGCAGCAGGGCCGCCAGCGCGTCGCCGCTGCGGTGATCGAAGGGCGCCCAGGCCCCGCCGCTGGCCCGCGCGATCCCGCGCAGAACCGGCGTGGCACCGGGATCGTCACCCTCCTGGAAGACGAAGCCCGGCACGCCCCGCGCCCCCAGCCGCGCCGCGGCGGCCAGGATGGGGCCCGCCTCCTCCTCCACCGCGTCGCCGACGAAGACCAGGGCGTGCAGCCTCTCCCGCGCCGCCTCCGATTCGGCGTGGCGCAGCAGGCGCAGGATCTGCGTGTGGCCGCCCCGGCAATCCACCCCCGTCATCGCCCCCGCCAGGGCCCGCGCATCGGCCAGGAAGGGCGTGGCGCGGAACTCCCCGTGCCCCCGGTAGTAGGCGAGGCTGACGGAGAGCCGCCCGGCCGCCGCGAACATCCCGGCCTGCAGGTGGCAGGCGCGGTCCCAGGTGGGCTGGCGGCTGGCGGTCGCGTCCACCGCGAAGAGCAGGCGGGGCGGAAGGGCCGCGGCCCGCAGCGCGGGCACCAGGGCGGCCTTCCGCAGGAAGGCGTCCACGACGGAGGAGGGGGCGGGGGCGGGAACCGGCGGCTGGGCCATTCCGGAGGAGATGGTGCGTCCCCCCGCCCGGCGGAACGGCTGGCGCGGGCTTGATTGGCAAGCCTCCCCTGCCGCCCCTAGCCTGACCGGGAACAAAGGAGACGCCGCATGTATCGCCGACTGCTCCTCGCGGGCTGCTTCGCCCTCCCCGTCGCCCTCGGCGCCCTCGCCCAGGCGGAGGCGGAGCGCCAGCTCGACGCCGCGATCGAGCGCCTCCGCACCGCGCTCGGCCCCGGTGCCACGCTGGAGTGGCGGGAGCGCCGCGTGGACCCTGTCACAGGCGCCGCCCGCCTCGCCGGCGTCTCCCTCCGCCAGGGCCCCAACCGCCTGACGATGGAGGAGGTCACCCTCGCCGGGCTGGCCAACGACCGTGTCGCGAACGCCACCGCCAGCGGCGTGCGGCTGGAGGAGGCGAAGCGCGGCGACGCCCCCGGCCCGATGGTGGCCACCCTCGGCCGCGTCAGCCTCGCCGGCCTCGTCCTGCCGCCGGGCGCCGCCGGGACCCCGGTGGACTGGTCCGCCGCCGCCATCGAATCCGGCACCGCCGAAGGGCTTCGCGTGGACGCTCCCGGCCGGGGCGAGGCCTCGCTCGGCCGCGCCTCCGTCACCGGCTACGCCCCCGGCCGCCTCGGCGAGGCCGTGCTGGAAGGGCTGAGCTTCCTGGACCGCAGCAAGGGCGAGACGCGCATGGCGCTCGGCCGCGCCCGCCTTGCCGGCGCCACCGTGCCGCGCATCGGCGCGGAGGTGGACCCCTGGGCCCTGGCCGCCGACGCCGCCCTGCTGGAAGGCGTGGAACTGCGGGTGGAGAAGGACGACGTCGCCATCCGCCTCGGCCGGGTCCAGGCGGAGGCCTGGGGCGAGGGGCGCAACACGAACCTGGTCGCCGAGGGCCTGCGCGTGGAGGGCTCCAGCGCCGATACCGGTCCCTTCGCCGCCGATCTCGGCCGGCTGCGCGCGTCCGGCGTGCCGCTGCGCGACATGGCCCGCGCCTTCGCCACCGACGTGAACCCGCCCCAGCCCGTGCAGGGCCAGGAGCAGTCCGGCGAGATGCAGGGCCTCGTCATCTCCTCCCGCGGCGCGCCGCTGGTCCGGGTGGGCGAGATGCGCGTCACCAGCGGCTGGGACCCCGCCGCCCCGGCCACGCAGGTCAGCTCGGCGACCGTCGAGGGGATCGGCTTCAACCTG
Organism: Pararoseomonas sp. SCSIO 73927; assembly: GCF_037040815.1. Taxonomy (NCBI): domain Bacteria; kingdom Pseudomonadati; phylum Pseudomonadota; class Alphaproteobacteria; order Acetobacterales; family Acetobacteraceae; genus Pararoseomonas; species Pararoseomonas sp. SCSIO 73927. The sequence goes on along the minus strand of NZ_CP146232.1, from coordinate 233,693 downwards.
CCCGACGAGTTCGGCGGCGCCTGGCTGGCCGGGCTGGGCTTCAAGGAGGTTCTGGCCCGCATCGGCATGGCCGCGAGGCTGACGCCGGAGGGGCGGATGACCGCCGACCCCTTCGCCATCCAGGCCATGGGCATGGGCAGCCTTGGCTTCACCATGGATGTCCGTGGCGTGGAGGTGCCGAAGGAGGGAGCGCCCGCCCCGGCCACGGACGACCCCTTCGCCCTCGTCGGCAACTGGTCCATCGCCGCCTTCTCCGTCCGCTACACGGAGGACGGGCTGCTCCGCGCCGTGCTGGCGCAGCAGGCCGCGCAGGAGAGGGTGCCGGAGCGCCAGCTGCGGGAGCGCTACGCCACCATGGCGCTCCGCACCCCCGTGCCGGGCAGCGGGCCGAAGGAGGCGCCGGAGATCCGCCGGATGCGGGAGGCCCTGGCAGCCTTTGCGCGGGACCTCGGCAGCATCGAGATCGCCCTGCGCCCGGCCAAGCCTGTGCCGATGATGGAGATGATGGGGGCGGCCGGCCTGCCGCCGGACCAGCTGGTCCGCGACTTCGGCCTCACCGTCACCGCCACCCCGCCGAGGCCCGCGATGGCGACGCCCCCGTCGTCCATCGTCATCCCAGCGCCGCCCAGGCCCTGATCCCCAGGAAGGGCGGCCTTTCGGGCCGCCCCTCTCAGGCCACCGCTCTCAACCCGTCTGGGCCGCCGCGATCGCGGAGAGGTTGACGATGCCGCGCGCGGTGGTGCTCGGCACCATCACGTGCACCGGCCTGTTCATCCCCAGTAGGATCGGCCCCACCTGCAGCCCGTCCGCCGCCGCCTTCAGCAGGTTGTAGGCGATGTTGGCGGCATCCAGGTTCGGGAAGACCAGCAGGTTGGCCGAGCCGGTCAGGCGGCCATCCGCCACGGCGCGGGACCGGATGGCCGGCTCCAGCGCCGCGTCCGCGTGCATCTCGCCATCCACTTCCAGGGACGGGTCGCGCTCCCGGATCAGCCGCAGGGCCTGCCGCATCTTGCGGGCGGAAGGCGCGTCCGACGCCCCGAAGGAGGAGTGGGAGAGCAGCGCGACGCGCGGCGTCACGCCGAAGGCCCGCACCGCCTCGGAGGCGAGGAGGGTCATCTCCGCGATCTGGCCCGCATCCGGGTCCACCAGCAGGTGCGTGTCCACGAAGAACAGCGTGCCCGCGGGCAGGATCACCCCCGTCATGGCATAGACCCGGCCGGCATCGGGGCGCTTGCCCACGATGTCGAAGGCCTGGTGCCAGTGCGCCATCCAGTCGCCCAGCCCGCCCACGATCGCGGCGTCCACCTGCCCCGTCTCCAGCAGCATGGTGGCGGCAACGGTGGGCCGGGTGCGCAGCGCGCGGGCGGCAGCGTCGGGCGGGATGCCGCGCCGGCCGACCTTGCCCTGGTAGGTCTCCAGCAGCGGCGCCAGCGTCTCCGCGTCCGCGCCGGGGTCGATGACCCGCACGCTGTCCTCCAGGTCCATCCGCAGGCCCATGGAGCGCACCTTCTCGGCGATCACCTCGCGCCGGCCGATCAGCACGGGGTCGGCGATGCCCTCGTCCAGCACCGTCTGCACGGCGCGCAGCGTCCGCTCGTCCTCGCCCTCGCCGTAGACGATGCGCCGGCCGGCGCCGCGCGCCGCGGCAAACACCGGGCGCATCAGGTCGCCGGAGCGGAACACGAAGCGCTCCAGCCCGTCCCGGTAGGCGTCGAAATCCGCGATCGGCCGGGTGGCCACGCCGGATTCCATCGCCGCCCGCGCCACGGCCGGCGCGATCTCCAGAATCAGCCGGGGGTCGAAGGGCTTGGGGATGATGTAGTCCGGCCCGAAGATCGGCGCCTGCCCGCCATAGGCGGCCACCACCACCTCGCTCGCCTCGGCGCGGGCCAGCCGCGCGATGGCCTCCACGCAGGCGACCTTCATCGCCTCGTTGATCGTGGTGGCCCCGGCATCCAGCGCGCCGCGGAAGATGAAGGGGAAACACAGGACGTTGTTGACCTGGTTCGGGTAGTCGCTGCGCCCCGTGGCCACGATCGCGTCCGGCCGCGCCGCCCGCACCGCCTCCGGCAGGATCTCCGGCTCCGGATTCGCCAGGGCCAGGATCAGCGGGCTCGGCGCCATGGAGGGCAGCCACTCCGCCTTCAGCACGCGGGGCGCCGACAGCCCAAGGAACACGTCCGCGCCCGGCAGGGCATCGGCCAGCGTCCGCGCCTCCGTCGCGCGGGCGTAGCGGGACTTGTAGGGGTCCATCAGGACCTCCCGCCCCTCGTAGACCACGCCCTCGATGTCGCAGACCGTGATGTTCTCGCGCTTCGCGCCCATCGCCACCAGCAGGTCGAGGCAGGCCAGGGCCGCGGCGCCCGCGCCCGAGGTGACGATCTTCGCCGCCTCGATCGGCTTCTCCTGCAGCAGCAGCCCGTTCCGCACCGCCGCTGCCACGATGATGGCCGTGCCGTGCTGGTCGTCGTGGAAGACGGGAATGGACATCCGCGCCCGGAGGGAGCGCTCGATCTCGAAGCACTCCGGCGCCTTGATGTCCTCGAGGTTGATGGCCCCGAAGGAGGGCTCGAGGACGGCCACCGCCTCCACGAACTTCTCCGGGTCGCGCTCCTCCACCTCGATGTCGATGGAATCGATGTTGGCGAACTTCTTGAAGAGGACCGCCTTGCCCTCCATCACCGGCTTGGAGGCCAGCGCGCCAATCGCCCCGAGCCCCAGCACCGCCGTGCCGTTGGTGATCACCGCCACCATGTTGCCGCGGGTGGTGTAGTCGTAGGCCTTGGCCGGATCCGCCGCGATCTCCATGCAGGCCGCCGCCACGCCCGGCGAATAGGCCAGGCCCAGGTCGCGCTGCGTCGCCATGCGCTTGGTGGGCTCGATCGCCAGCTTCCCGGGGCGCGGGAGGCGGTGATAGTCGAGCGCGGCTTTGCGGAAATCCTCGTCCATCGGGCGTTTATGGCCCCGTGCCCGGCCCGGCGCCAGACGGGAACCGCCCCGGCCGCGCGGCGTTCGCCGCATAGCTGGCCTTTAAGGCCGGCTCACCGCAGAGGAGGGGCGAAGCCCATGGTGGACGCATCGAACGGCGATAAGCCCACCCCGCGCCCGGGGGACGTGGCGCCCATCGGCACCCCGGGCACGGACGAGGTGCCCTGCCAGGAATGCCAGGGCGCCGGCGAGCTGATGGGCAAGCCCTGCATCGCCTGCAACGGCACGGGCGTGGTGGTGCGGGAGAAGATTTAGGCACCCGCGGGCCGGGCGGCGCCGCCCGATCCCCGCCGCGGAGGATCAGCCCCGGGCGCCGACGGGCGCCACCTCACACCGGACCGCCATGAGGCCGGGCTGGCCGTTGGTGGAGGCGCTGAGCGGCTTCGGGTCGGCGAGGAACGCCTGCACGCGCTGCCGGGCCTCCTCGTAGCTCGGCATGCGATCGAACATCGCGACTGTAGCGTGCCGGCCTGGCTGGAAGTAGTCGACCGTGTAGATTTCGCCCGGCTGCCCCATCTCCCGCTGGATCTGGTTCGTGACGGCGTTGTGCTCAACAGCGAAGAAGGACGTGATGCGGTTGTCCCGGCCCGCGATCAGGAACTCGTAGACCACGCCGAAGCGGCCGGCGGATTCGTAGCACTGGTGGATCGTGACCAGGTTCTGCCCGAGTGGGAAAGCATCGATGACAAAGGCGGGCGGGCTGGGCGGCGGCACTCTGCCGCGCAGCCGCTGCCAGCTCGCCTGGATGTCCGCCCGCGACCGCTCCCACCCTGCCCCGTCCCCCGCGAGGCGATAGAGGAAGGGCTCCAGGTAGCGGAAGCTGATATCGGTGGGATGGCCCTGCATCCAATCGTCGATGAGGCGGATGCCCTCGCGGAAGTCCTTGCGGCCGATCGCGGCCGAGATCCTGTCGCGCGCTGCCGTTCGCGCCGGGTCGGCGGGCATGCCGGCCGCGCGGGGAGGGGCTTCTGTCGGTTCCGGCTTGGAGGAGGTCGGGGCCGCACAGCCCGACAATGCCGTCAGCCCCACGGCCACCGCCCAGCCAAACCGCATCTGCGCCCCCCATCCTGATATCGGGCGCGTAGCACGGGGCGGCAGGGCCGTCTCCCCGGGAAGCGGTAGACAGAGGTGAAATGGGTGGCCCTAGGTTCGGGCCGGGCGCCACGCTACATGCAGCGCGGCGGCGCCGGAGCGGCAACCGCCGAACGCAGCGCAGACTGATTGAGAAGATGGTGCGGTCAAGAAGATTCGAACTTCCACGGGGTTTCCCCCACCAGCACCTCAAGCTGGCGCGTCTACCATTCCGCCATGACCGCAGGCAGGGGGCGGCGTATAACCGATGAGAGCGGCGGCATCAACCGGGGTTCCGGCCCCGGAATGGCTGATTTCCGAGGATCGCATCCCCGTGCCGGACGCCCTGGCCGCGATGGAGGCCCGCGTGGCGGGAATCCGGGCCGGAACGGCGGGGGAGGCCGTGTGGCTGGTCGAGCACCCGCCGAGCTACACCGCCGGCACCTCCGCCCGGGCCGAGGGCCTGCTGGACACCCGCTTCCCCACCTATGAGGCCGGGCGCGGCGGCCAGTGGACCTATCACGGCCCGGGACAGCGCACCGCCTACGTCATGCTCGACCTCACCCGCCCCCACGGCACCGTCCCGGCCCGCGACGTGCGCGCCTACGTTCACGGGCTGGAGGAGTGGATGATCGGCGCGCTGGACCGCTTCAACATCCGGGGCGAGCGGCGGGAGGGCCGGGTCGGCATCTGGGTCGCGGACCGCGTCACCGGCCGCGAGGCGAAGATCGGCGCCATCGGCGTCCGCGTCTCCCGCTGGGTCTCCTGGCACGGCATCGCCCTGAACGTGGAGCCGGACCTCTCCCACTTCGGCGGCATCGTGCCCTGCGGCATCAGCGAGCACGGCGTGACCAGCCTGCACGCGCTGGGCATCCCCGCCACGATGGAGGAAGCGGATTCCGCCCTGATCGGGGCCTGGGCGGAGGTCTTCGGGGACTGAGGCGGCGGGGCCGCCAGCCCGCTACATCCGCCGCAGCGCCACCTCCCGCACCGCGTGGTCCGGGCCCTTGGTCAGCACCAGGTGCGCGCGCGGCCGGGTGGGCTGGATGTTCTCCACCAGGTTCGGGTGGTTGATCTCCCGCCAGATCCCCCGCGCCACCGCCTTCGCCTCCGCCTCGGAGAGGTCGCGGTAGTGGTGGAAGTAGGAGCGCGGGTCCTGGAAAGCGGTGCGCTGGAGGACGAGGAAGCGCTGCACATACCAGTCCTCGATGTCACCCTCCGCCGCGTCCACGTAGACGGAGAAGTCGAAGAAGTCGGAGGCCAGTACGGCGGCGCCGGCCGTCTGCAACACGTTCAGCCCCTCGAAGATCAGGATGTCGGGCTGGCTCACCACCTCGGACTCGCCGGGCACGATGTCGTAGCTCAGGTGGGAGTAGACGGGGGCCGAGACCTCCGCCTCACCCGCCTTCACCGCGCGCAGGAAGGCGATCATGCGGCGCAGGTCGTAGCTCTCCGGGAAGCCCTTGCGCCGCATCAGCCCGCGCGCCTCCAGCACCTTGGTGGGCAGCAGGAAGCCGTCCGTGGTGACGAGCTGCACGCGCGGATGGTCCGGCCAGCGGGCCAGCACGGCGCGCAGCAGGCGCGCGAAGGTGCTCTTGCCCACTGCCACGCTGCCGGCGATCCCGATGACGTAGGGCGGCACCCGGGCCGGGCGGCCGAGAAAGGTGTCCTGCACGGAGGCGAGGTTGCGCGCGGCCGTGACATGCAGGTTCAGCAGGCGGGAGAGGGGCAGCTGGACATCCGCCACCTCGGCCAGCGAGACCTGGTCCGTCACGCCGCGCAGGGCCTTCACGTCGGCATCGGTCAGGGGGAGGGGGGTGTTGGACCGCAGCGCCGCCCATTCCTCGCGTCCGAAGACGCGGTAGGCGCCTGTCTCCTCCGTCCCCGCGAGAAGGCCGGACACCGCCTGATCCACTCCGGACATGGTTCCCCCGTTTGCGGCAGGGCTTAGAGCAGGGCCGGCCCCGCCTTTCCAGGGCCGGCACGAAAAAAGGGGGCGCCCCTCGCGGGACGCCCCCTCTGTCTCAGCGGCCGCTGTCGCGGAAGTCGCCGTCGCGCCAGGCGCGGTCCTTGCGCGGCGCGTCGCTCCGCACGGGCTCCGCCCGGCGCCCGCCGCCGCCGTCGCGGCGCGGCGGCTGGCCGCCGGAGCGGTTCGCCCCGCCGGCATTCCCGCCCGGGCGCCCCTGCGCGTGGCGCTGCCCGTCGCGCCCGTGGCCGTTGCCCTGGCCGCCACCGCCGTTGCCGTCGCGGCGCGGCGGGCGGCCCTGCTGCTGGCGGTTCGGCCGGCGCGGCACGGGGCCGGTCGGGATCTCGCCCTCGGCCGGCACCTGCTGGCGTGTCAGCTTCTCCACGGCGCGGAGGAGGGAGATCTCGTCCGGCGCCACCAGCGCCACCGCCTCGCCCGAGGCGCCCGCGCGGGCCGTGCGGCCGATGCGGTGGACATAGGTCTCCGGAACCTCCGGAAGGTCGTACTGGATCACGTGGGTCACGCCGTCCACGTCGATGCCGCGCGCCGCGATGTCGGTGGCCACCAGGATCGGGGCGGTGCCCTTCTTGAAGGCCTCCAGCGCCCGCTCGCGCTGGCCCTGGCTCTTGTTGCCATGAATGGCGCCGGCAGCCAGGCCATCCTGCTCCAGCTGCTTCACGATGCGGTCGGCGCCGTGCTTGGTGCGGCTGAACACCAGGGCGCGGCCTACCGTCTCGCCGCGCAGCAGGTCGGCCAGAAGGCGGCGCTTGCCGTCGGCCGAGGTGTGGATCACCCGCTGGTTCACCCGCTCGGCGGTGGTCGCCACCGGCGTCACCTCCACCCGCACGGGGTCGGGCAGCAGCTCCTTCGCCAGCTTCGCGATGTCCTCCGGCATGGTGGCGGAGAAGAACATCGTGTGCTTCGTGCGCGGCAGCATGCCGGCGATGCGGCGGATGGAGGGCCAGAAGCCCCGGTCCAGCATCTGGTCGGCCTCGTCGAGGACGAAGACCTCGATGCCCTCCAGCTTCAGGGCGCGCTGGTTCAGCAGGTCCATCAGCCGGCCCGGCGTCGCGATCAGCACGTCCACGCCCTTGGCCATGGCGCGCTTCTGCGGGTTCTCCGGCACGCCGCCGAAGATCAGCGCGGTGCTCGGGCGGATGTGGCGGCCATAGGCGCGCACGCTCTCATGGATCTGCGAGGCCAGCTCGCGCGTCGGGGAGAGGATGAGGACGCGGCAGGTGTAGGGCGCGGCCCGCTTCGGGTCGTTCGCCAGCCGGTGCAGCAGGGGCAGGGCGAAGGCGGCGGTCTTGCCCGTGCCGGTCTGGGCGATGCCCAGCACGTCGCGGCCCGTGATGGCGGCCGGGATGGCCTGGGCCTGGATCGGGGTCGGGGTGGTGTAGCCCTCCTCCTCCAGCGCGCGCAGAAGGGGCGCCGCGAGGCCGAGCTCGTTAAACTGTGTCATGGATTCCAATCGGGGCGGCCCAGAACCCGGGCTGCCAGGGCGGGTGGAGGCGCCCCGCGTGTCCGGTCGCATCCAGGGTATCGGAGATCTCGACGCCCCGGTCAGGGCCGCGCGCATCATTGCGCGGGGCGGCCGTCTCACGCGGCCGAGGCGTGGCCGCGGCTGGCGCCGGGCACGGGCAGCAAGATGGGGCAAAGCCTGCTGCGGTGCAAGATGCCAGGAGGCGCGCTTGACGCGGGGCCGGCCGGCGGCCAGCACGGGGCCATGGGCCGCCAGGAACTGCTGCACCGTCCTGCCTTCCGGGTGAGCTGGCGCCGCCGGCTCCTCCGCCTGTTGCTCGTCCTCATTCTCGGCCCCCTGGCGCTGATCGCCCTCTTCCGCTTCGTCCCCGTCCCGGTCACGCCGCTGATGGTCATCCGCTCGGTCCAGGGGGAGGGGATGCGGCACGACTGGGTGCCCCTCGACTCCATCGCCCCCGCCCTGGCCGAGGCCGTGGTGGCCGGGGAGGACAACAATTTCTGCCGCGAATCGCTGGGCTTCGACTTCGGCGCCCTCCGCGAGGAGGTGGAGGCCTGGCAGGACGGCGAGACCCCCCGCGGCGCCAGCACCATCACCATGCAGACGGCGAAGAACCTCTTCCTCTGGCCGGGGCGGGATCCCGTGCGGAAGGTGATCGAGGCCTGGCTGACGCCGCAGATCGCCCTTCTCTGGCCGAAGCAGCGGGTGATCGAGGTCTATCTCAACAGCGTGGAGTTCGGCCCCGGCATCTACGGCGCGGAGGCCGCCGCCCAGGCCTTCTTCAACAAGCCGGCGGCCCGCCTGACCCGTGGGGAGGCGGCGCGGCTGGCCGCGGTGCTGCCCAGCCCCCTGAACTGGTCCGTCACCCGGCCCAGCGAGCGGGTGCAGCGCCGGGCCGCCGTCATCGAGCGCCGCACGGGCCAGCTCGGCCCGCTGCTGGACTGCCTCCGCTAGTCCGGGCTCCGACAGGACGGGCGGGGCTGGAGGCCGCGGCGCCTCTCTGAGAGGATCGGGGCCATGATTCCGGGATCCCGCCAATGAGCCAGCTGTTCCAACCCCTCCGCCTCGGCGCGCTGGAGCTGCCCAACCGGATCGTCATCGCCCCCATGTGCCAGTACTCGGCCGAGGAGGGGCGGGCGACGGACTGGCACACCATCCATCTCGGCCACCTCGCCCTCTCCGGCGCCGGGCTGCTGATCTTGGAGGCGACCGCCGTCTCGGCGGAGGGCCGCATCTCCCCCGCCGATCTCGGCCTCTACTCCGACGATAACGAGGCGGCGCTGGCCCGGGTGCTGGAGACGGCGCGCCGCCACGCCTCCATGCCGATTGCGGTCCAGATCAGCCATGCCGGCCGCAAGGCCTCCAGCCGGGCCCCCTGGGAGGGCGGGTCCCAGATCCACCCCGGCGAGCCCGGCGGCTGGCGAACCGAGGCTCCCTCCGCCCTGGCCCATGCCGAGGGCGAGGACACCCCGGCGGCGCTGAGCGCGGAAGGCCTGGCCCGCATCCGCGAGGCCTTCGCCGAGACCGCCCGCCGCGCCGCCCGAATCGGGCTGGATGGCATCGAGATCCACGGCGCGCACGGCTACCTGCTGCACCAGTTCCTCTCGCCGCTCGCGAACGTGCGCAACGACGAGTACGGCGGCAGCCTCGAGAACCGCATGCGCTTCCCGCTGGAGGTCTTCGACGCCGTGCGCGAGGCCTTCCCGGCAGATCGCCCGGTCTGGATGCGCCTCTCCGCCACGGACTGGGTGCCGGGCGGCTGGGACGTGGAGAGCACGATCGCCATGGCCCAGGCCCTGAAGGCGCGCGGCTGCGACGCCATCCACGTCACCACCGGCGGCGTCTCCACCCGCCAGCAAATCCCCCTCGGCCCGGGCTACCAGCTTCCCTTCGCGCGGCAGGTGAAGGAGGCGGCGGGCCTGCCCGTGATCGGCGTCGGCCTCATCACGGAGCCGGAGCAGGCCGAGGCGGTGGTCGCCAACGGCGATGCCGACGCCGTCGCCCTGGCCCGCGCCATCCTCTACGACCCGCGCTGGCCCTGGCACGCGGCCGCGAAGCTCGGCGCGCGCGTCGCCGCGCCGAGGCAGTACTGGCGGTCCCAGCCGCGGGAGTTCAAGGACCTCTTCACCGGCGCCGCCTACGGGCAGCGCTGAAGGCTCAGCGCGGGGCGCGATGGCCGCGCAGCCACTCCAGCAGCACTGCTCCCGCGCGCGGATCGCCGTGGATCACCGGATGCCCGGCCCGGCCCGAGCGGTGGAGGGTGCTGCCGGGGATGGCGGCGGCGAGCGCCTCGCCCATGGCGACGGGCACGACGGGATCCTCCGCGGAGACCATCACCAGCGTCGGCGGCAGCGCCTTCGCCGCGCCGCGAAGGGCCGCAATGCCGTCCATCGGATGCCGGTTGAGCCAGGCGACCGCCGGCAGCCAGGGCAGGTGGATGCGGATCGTCTCCGTCATGGAGGTGAAGCCGCTGTCGATCACCAGCAGGTCGGCACGGCCGGAGGCGGCCAGATGGATGGCGGGGGCGGAGCCGATGCTCTCCCCCAGCACCGCCAGGCGCCGCCCCGGCCACCGGCCGCGTGCCCAGGCCGCCATCGTCTCCGCCGTGGCCCTCAGAGACGCTTCGGTGGGCGCGCCGGGATTGCCGGAATAGCCCGGATACTCCGCGGCGACGACGGGAATGCCGGCCGCGACGAGGTTCTCCGTGCTCGCCGCCGACCAGCCCGCACGGGACCCGTTCCCGTGAAGGTGGAGAAGAACCGGCGCCCCCGGATCGCCCCCCGGATCGGCTTCCGGATCGGCGAACAGGAAGGCGAGGCGGCCGGAGCCCGGCACCTCCACATGCCCCACCTGCCAGATTCCCGAGGCAGCGACCGGAACGCCGTTGTGCCGGGCAGGGAAGAGAAACCGCTCCTGCATGGCCCAGACCGTCACGATCGGGGCCAGAACCACCAGCAACAGGATGAGGAGGATCAGAGGCACGGGGCGCGGCAGGGCTCTCAACGGCTCGTCCTGGGGGTTGTCGGGGAACCGGCCCTACAGCGTCGGCCGCCGCCCGAAGCCCGGCTCCTCCGGCGGCTCGGCGAAGCTCTCCTCGATCGTCTCCACGAAGGCGCCCGGCGGCCCGCGGCGGGCGGCCAGCAGCACGGAGCCCACCGCCGCCTCCTCCCCCGCCAGCAGCGCCTCGACCGTCCCGTCCGCCCGGTTCCGCACCCAGCCGGAGAGCCGCGCGGCCGAGGCCTCCCGCACCATCCAGTCCCGGTAGCCCACGCCCTGCACCCGGCCGCGGATTCGCAGCAGCCGCGCCTTCACCGGGAGAGTTCCAGCAGCCGCGCCGCCAGCGCCACATCCGCCGCGATCCGCGCGCGCCGCGCCTCCGCCTCCGGATCCGTGCCCCAGAAGGACTCCTGGTAGGTCTCGTCCAGCGTCGCCAGCCGGTGCGCCTCCGCCGCGTCGATCCGCCCGGCCGAGAGCGCCAGCCCGAGCACTAGGCTGCCGAGCGCCGGCACCGCGATCCCCAGCGCCGAGAGCCCGAAGGGCGAGTGCGCCGCCACCGCCGCGTGCAGCGCCCGGAGCGAGGAGGGGGGCTGCGCCACGTGCGCGATGCCCTTCGCCACGTGCAGCGGCGCGTCGTGGTGCAGCGCCGCCCAGTCCAGCAGGGGCTGCCAGTTCTCCGCCTCCAGCGCGGCGAGGCGGTAATCCTCCGCTCGGTAGCAGAGCAGGTCGCTCTCCCCGTACTCGGCGATGGCGGCCGCGCTCGGCGCCGGATCGGGCGCGATCCGGTCCACAGCGGTGCCGACGAGGCGCGTCAGCGGCACCTCCTCCATCGACATCTCGCCGCCCTTCTCTCCGCCCGCCGCGTGCCACTCGGCCGCCACAGCCTCGGCCAGGGCGCGGCCCGGCAGGTGCAGCGTGGTGCCGCCGGGCAGGCGCAGCGGCTTCCCATCCAGGGCGATGCCCCAGCCGGCATCCACGGGCTGGACGGCGGCCTCTTCCCAGAAACGCTTCATCCCCCGCAATTGGGGTCCCCGGGGGGCCCGTGGCAAGCTGCCGGGCATGGGAACCGTCGCCCTCTACGCCGTCGCCGCCCTCGCCGAGATCGGTGGCTGCTTCGCCTTCTGGGGTTGGCGGCGCCTCGGCTGGGGCGCCTGGGTGCTGCTGCCCGGCACCGCCTCCCTCGCCCTCTTCGCCTGGCTCCTCACCCTGTCGGAGGCCGCGGCGGCCGGGCGCGCCTTCGCGGCCTATGGCGGCGTCTATGTCGCCGCCTCCATCGCCTGGCTGTTCGCGGTGGAGGGACGGGTGCCCGACCGCTGGGACCTGGCGGGCGGCGCTATCTGCCTGCTCGGCGCGGGGGTGGTGCTCTGGGGCGGCGGGGCGGGCCGCTGATGGCGGGCGGGGCCGACCTGCGCCGGCTAGCCCTGGCGCTGGAGGGCACGGAGGAGGCGCCGCACATGGACCGCGCGGCCTTCCGCGTGGCCCGCATCTACGCGACCCTCGCCGCGGACGGGCTGAGCGCGAACCTGAAGTTCTCGCCCGAGGACCAGGCCATGAAGTGCCTGACCCACCCGGAGGCCTTCAGCCCAGTCCCTGGTGGCTGGGGCCGGATGGGCTACACCACCGTGCTGCTGGAGGCTGTGACGACGGAGGAGCTGGCCGCAGCGCTGGAAAGCGCTTGGCGCGGCGCCCTGCCGCGCCGCCGGCCGCGCCGGCGCTAGGTCGAGCAAGGGGGGGCAGGCCAGAGGGGCGGGCCAAGGGGCTAGGCGAGCGCGCGCGCCGCCTCCCGGAACCCCGCCGGATCCCCGATCCGCCCCTCCACCGCCGCGTGCGCCGCCTTCCACAACGGCAGCGCCGCCGCCAGCGCCGCGTGCCCCGCCTCCGTCAGCCGGAGCAGCCGCCCGCGCCGATCCGCCGCATCCGCCTCCACCCGGACCAGCCCGCGCCGCTCCAGCGGCTTCAGCATCGCGGTCAGGCTCGTCCGGTCCATGCCCAGCAGCGCCGCCACCGGGGCCATGGGGGGCGGGGAGGGGCGGTTCAGCGACATCAGCAGGGAGAACTGCCCGTTCGTCAGCCCCGCCGGGCGCAGCACCTCGTCGAAGTGCCGCGCCAGGGCCCGCGCCAGGCGCTGGGCGTGCAGGCACAGGCAGGTGTCGCGGACGGCAAGGGTGATCTCGAACGGGATCGCGACGGGCTTTGACACCGGCCATATATGTTGGTATCAACCTTTTCTGTCAAGGGCGGGCGGGGGCCTGTCCGGCAGGACAGGGAACCGGGCCCATGCAGACCAACGCCTACCTCTACTTCGACGGCAACTGCGAGGAGGCCATGACCCATTACGAGAGGGTGCTGGGCGGGAGGATGATCGCCATGCTCCGCGCCACGGGCACGCCCGCCGAGGCGCAGATGCCGCCGGGCTGGGCGGAGAAGATCCTGCACGCCTGCCTGGACGTAGGCGGCACCACGCTCATGGCCTCCGACGCGCCGCCGAACCTCCCCGCGGGCACGCCGGGCGGCTTCTCCGTCAACATCAACACGGACACGCCGGAGGAGGCGGAGCGCGTCTTCGCCGCCCTCCTCGAGGGCGGCGAGGTGCGGATGCCCATGGCCCCGACCTTTTGGGCGCAGCGCTTCGGCATGCTGGTGGACCGCTTCGGCACGCCCTGGATGGTGAACTGCGTTCTGCCCGAATGCACCGAGGCGGGCGCCGAGACCGCCGTGCCGGCGGCCTGACCGGGGCCGGGCCGCCCCCCCCTCGACGCGGGGGGCCTGAACCGCGTTACCGCATCGGGAAGGCGGCGTCGCACCCCTCCTCGCGCCCGCCGATCCGCCCGCCGATCCGCACGCTGACGGGCGCTCCTCCGGGAGCGCCCGTTGCCCTGTCGCGCACAGCCGCGCTCCCCGGGCTGGCCACGCCTCCGGTCGGCTCGTCCGGGTCCGGGGCCTCCAACGCCGGCCGCAGATCGGACCCGGGCTGCCCGGCGCACCCGCCGCGCGCGGGCAAGATTTCATCCATCGGTTAAAAACCCTTTGACGCCAGCCAGAGACAGGAGAAAGATCGCTTCAGTTCGAATACGAAGTATTCTGACAGGATACAAATTGCCCGACGGAACCGACATGCCAGAGGAGATGGGCGCCGCACCCGAAGGCGGCGTCCGCCCGCTCGCCTCCGCGCTGAAAACCCTCGCCCTGCTGGACCACCTCAGCCACAGCCGCCGCCCCGTCCGGCTCTCCGTGCTGTCGCGCGAACTCGGCGCGGGGCGCGCCACGATCTACCAGCGCCTCGTCACGCTCATGGCGGCGGGCTGGGTGGAGCAGACGGCCGAGGGCGCCTTCCGCCTCACCCTCCGCGCCGCCCGCCTCTCTCAGGCCGCGACGGAGCAGGCCGGGCTCGGCGACCGCACCCTCTCCGTCCTCGAGACGCTCTGCGCCGGGACGGGCGAGGCCGCGTCCCTGGCCGTGCTGGAGGACGGCGTGCCCCGCATTGTCCAACGCGTGGAGCCGAGCGGCGTGCTGCGCGTGGAGATGCGCGTGGGCGCCGCCATGGACCTGGAGGGCACCGCCTCCGGCCGCGTGCTGCTCGCCTTCCTCGATCCGGACCGGGCGCGGCGCCTCGCCCCGGACCTCGACCCCGCGATCCTGGAGGAGGTGCGGAGGACCGGCCACTCCATCTCCTCCGGCCGCAGCATCGAGGGCATCCGCGCCGCCGCCGTGCCGGTCTTCGGGCATGACGGCGCGTGCGCCGCCGCCCTCTCCCTCGTCGCCCCGGCGCAGCGCTTCGCGCCGGATGGCTGGATCCAACCCCTGCGCGCCGCCGCCCGCCGCCTGCGCGCCATCCTGGAGGGCCGCCCCGCGTGAGTGCCGCGCTCGATACCACCGCGGCGTCCACGCCGCACGATCGCAACGCGCCGCCCGCGCCGCGCGATCCTGCCTTCCTGATGCGGCCGGAACGGCTGGCCGCCTTCCAGCCCAGCCGCGTCTCCGCCTCCCGCGCGCTGATGGCCCAGGCCATCGCGGAGCGGTGGAAGATCACCACGCGCCGCTTCGACATCGGCGCCGATTCCGCCGGCACCGCGGTCTACGAGATCGTGACGCCCGGCGGCACCTTCTCCTTCCTCGCCTATTCCAACACGCCGCAGCGCGCCGGCCGCACCGGCCGCATCATCGGCCGCACCTGGGACATGACCGGCTCCCTGGTGGAGGGCGTCGCGACGGAGAGGGTGGTGGAGACCACGCGGCGGGAACTGCCGAAGCTCTACGCCGGCCGCGCCACGCCGGGCACGCTCATCTGGTGCCGCTCCAACCGCTCCATGCGCGTCTTCGACGCCACCGTCGCGGCCCTGGCCTCCGGCCGGCAGCCCGACGCGGCGCTGGTCGCGCAGTCCTGCTACCTCATGCGGAACACGGGGCTCGACGGGAACGGCACCTTCGGCACCCGCTCCTTCCTCGCGCTGGAGGAGGGCCACGCGCTGCGCCACCCGCTGGCCGCGCAGATGCTGGCCGCCTACATGATGCGGGAATTCGCCGCCGACCTCGCGAACCGCCTCGCCGCGCTGCAATCGCCGGATGCCGTCCCGCTCTCGCCGGAGGTTCGCCGCTTTCTCGGGATCGGCAACGGCTCCGCCCTCGGCCTCATCCTCTTCATCAACAACCACCCCCGCCTGATCAACGCCTGGATCGAGGCGCGGGAGAGGGCCATCGCCGCCGCCCGCGCCCTGCCGGTCGGGGCGGGCGACGAGCGCCTGGCGCATCTGGAATCCCTGGTCCGCCGCGCCGCGCATTTCCGGCGCGAGGACCGCATGGTCTACGACGCCTTCGCCCCCAGCGCCCTGATCGCGGAGGAGCTGGAGGCGGTGGCCGGCCTCGTCGCCGCCCTGCACGCCGCGGGCAGCGCCGCCGCTCACCCGCTGGACGATCTCGCGACCGAGGTCGCCGCCCGCTTCCATCCGGAGACGGAGGAGACCCTCCTCTCCCTCATGATCGAGCTGGCGCCGGAGGAGGCGGACCGCCTCGCCCGCTCCATGATCGTCACCGAGGAGATGGCGGTCCAGCCCGCCATGCAGGCCGGCTCCCTGCGCGCCATCCTGCACCGCGAGTACGACTGGGCGCTGGCGATGGATCTGACCGCGCCGGGCGCCTACGAGCACGTCTGGTACAAGTCCGCCACCGCCGAGGAGCCGCGCCGCGGTCCGAAAGCCGAGGCCCCGCCCGGCACCTTCAACCTCGGCCTCGACGTGCCCGGCCTCGTCCAGGCGCTCGACGCCGCCCTGGCGGAGCGCGACGCCGAGGAGCCCGTCGCGCGCCTCCTCCTCGCCCGCCCAGACCTGCGCCAGATCGTCGCCCGCGTGCAGAGCCTCGCCGGCCTGCCCTACCACCAGCCGCGCGTGAACATCATGGCGGACAGCTTCGTGCCCGCGCACATGGTGCGGCTGATGAATGTCGCGCTGCACGGCGTGGACAAGACCCGCGACTACCTTGCCCGCAACCTGCGCGGCGTGCTGTTCCACGGCGCCCCCGTGGCCGCCGACCTGGCCGGGGGCGCCGACCCGGACTGGTTCTACCCGCCGGAGCCGAGAGCATGAGCGAGGTCCCCACGGAGAGCCCCGTCACCCTCCTGCCGCGCGAGGTGCGGCTGGTGGTGGAGCGCATCCTCCTCCTCACCACCGTGCCGCACGGCCTGATCCCCGCCGTGCGGGACGTGGTGCTCTACTCCGCCGCGGCCGGGCTGGGCGGGCTGCCCCTGCTGCGCCGCCGCTTCGCCGACCTTCGCGCGGCCGAGACCGTTGCGCCCCGCATCACGGAGATCTCGCCCAGCCACCTCGCCGTGGATGCCGGTGGCGGGCACGCCTGGGTAGCCCTGCCGATGATCCTGGATGCGCTGGGCGACGCCGTCGCGCGGGAGGGCGCGGCCCTGGCCGAGGTGACGAACCTGCGCGACCCGGAGGAGCTCCGCACCGCCAGCGCCTACGCGCCGCGCGAGGGCCTGTCCGTCTTCGTCGCCGATGCGGCGACTCTCCCGGCCGGGCTGGGCACGATCACCCTGACCGCCGCCCCCTCCACCGCGGGTGATGCCGTGCTGGAGCGCGCCCTGCGCGAGGGCGTGGTGGTGGAGCCCGCCCTGTGGTGGGACCTGCACCACCTCTCCAACACCGCCCTGTCAACGGACACCCCGGAATCCCGCCGCCACGCCGGCCCGGTGATCGTGGAGGCCGATGGCCGCGTCACCGGCCGCACGGACCACGACGACGACACGGACCTCTCCCTCCTCACCAGCGCCAAGCCGGAGTCCGCGAATGCTCATTGACGGTCTTCAGTGCGGCCACTTCACGCCGGAGGTCTTCGCGGCCCTGCGGCGCGGCAACATCGCCGCCGTGACCGTGACCTGCGGCTTCTGGGAGGACCCGATGGAGTCCTTCGACGCCCTGGGCCGCTGGCGCGACCTGGTCGCGGAGAACGCGGAGACCTGCGCCGTCGCCCGGACGCCCGCCGAGATCGAGGCGGTGAACGCCAGCGGCCGCACCGCCGTCATCCTGGGCTTCCAGAACACGGACCTCTTCGGTGGCCGCATCCGGCTGGTGGAGATGTTCGCGGAGCTCGGCGTGCGCGTGGTGCAGCTGACCTACAACAACCAGAACGCCGTCGGCGGCAGCTGCTACGAGCCAAACGATGGCGGCCTGGCCCGCTACGGCCGCGAGGTGGTGCGGGAGATGAACCGCGCGGGGATGCTGATTGACTGCTCCCACGTGGGGGAGCGCACGACGCTGGAGGCCATCGTCCACAGCGAGAAGCCCATCGCCGTCACCCACGCCAACGCCACCAGCCTCGTCCCGCACAGCCGGAACAAGGGGGACGCCATCCTGCACGCCCTGCGCGACACGGGCGGCGTGATGGGCTGCGCCGTCTATCGCAACATCACCGGCGACTACTACTGCGCCTCCGTCCGCAACTGGTGCGAGATGGTGGCGCGCACCGTGGACATCGCGGGGATCGACACGGTGGCCATCGGCACCGATTACGGCCACGACAACACCCCCGCCGACTACGCCTGGATGCGGATGGGCCGCTGGACCCGCGGCATCGACCACGGTGCCTCCTCCGCCGGCAAGCCCGTGAAGACGCCGAAGGCCGAGTGGCTGGTGGAAGGTGTCTCAGGCCTCGGCCAGATCCCGGACGGCCTGCGCGAAGTGGGCTTTCAGCCGCCGGAGATCGAGAAGATCATCCGCGGCAACTGGATGCGCCTCTACGGCGCCACCTTCCGCCCGAACTGAGGAGAGACGAGGATGGCATCCCAGGGTTTCACCCGCCGCGCAGCCCTCTCCGTGGGCGGCGGCATCGTGGCGGGCCTCGCCGCCCCCTATTTCCGCCGCGTGCGCGCGGCGGAGGTACTGCACGTGAACACCTGGGGCGGCATCTGGGAACGCGCCGCCATCAAGAACCTTTTCGAGCCCTTCACCAGGGACACGGGCGTGGAGATCCGCCCGGTCTCCCCGGTGTCTTTCGCAAAGCTCGCCCAGCAGGTCCGCAGCGGCGCCTATGAGTTCGACGTGACGACGCTCGGCGCCGGCGAGATCATCCGCGCCAACCAGGCGAACCTGCTGGAGAAGCTGGATAACTCCGAGCTGGTGAAGAACCCGCCCTTTCCCGGCGCGGCCTTCCAGAACGGCGCCAGCAGCCACGCCTTCGCCACCGTCATCGCCTACCAGAAGGCGAAGTACCCGAACGGCGGCCCGCAGAGCTGGGCGGATTTCTGGAACTTGCAGAAGTTCCCGGGCAGCCGCTGCATGCAGCGCTACGCCTCTCGCATCCTTCCCATCGCGCTCGCGGCGGACGGCGTGCCGACGGACAAGCTCTATCCGCTGGACCTCAACCGCGCCTTTCGCAGCCTGGACAGGATCAAGCCTGCCGTGCGCGTGTGGTGGACCCAGGGCCAGCAGTCCCAGCAGCTCCTGCGCGACGGCGAGATCGACTGCATCGCCCTCTGGCACGCCCGCACGCTGGAGCTGATCGACGCGAGCCAGCCCGTCGAGATCGTGTGGAACGGGGCGGAGATCGAGCGCGCCTACTGGGTGGTCGCCCGCGGCACGCCGAACCGCGACAACGCCATGCGCTTCATCGAATCCGCCCTGAAGCCGGAGCGCGTGGCCGGGTTCTGCAAGGACTCCCTGAACGGCCCGCTGAACCCCGCCGCCTTCAACTTCGTGTCCGAGGCCGAGGCGGCGCGCATGCCCACCGCCCCCGCCTACAAGGACAAGGTGTTCGAGCAGGATATCCTGAACTTCGGCGGCGACGTGAACGCCGCCACCCAGCGCTTCGAGCGCTGGATCGGCACTTGAGCGCCACCACCGCCGCGGCGGGCGGGGGCGGCCTGCGCCCCTGGCTGCTCCTCGCCCCGCTGCTGATCTTCCTCGCCGCCTTCTTCCTCGTGCCGCTGGCGCAGGTGGCCGTGATGAGCGTCTCCGACCCCGAATGGGGGTTGGAGCACTACGTCGCCATCGCGACGGACGGCTTCCACCTGCGCGTGCTGTTGGAGACCTTCCTCACCGCGCTGGTCGTCTCGCTCTGCTGCCTCCTCCTCGGCTTCCCGCTGGCCTACGCCATGGCGGCCGCGCCGGCCGGGCTCGCCGCCGCCATGATGGTGATGGTGACCATGAGCTTCTGGACCAGCTTCCTCGTCCGCACCTATGCCTGGATGGTGCTGCTGGGGAACCGCGGCCCGATTGCCCGCTTCGTCGAGTGGATGGGCTTCGCCTCGCCGGAGCTGCTCTTCACCCGCTTCAGCTCGACCGTCGCGATGACCCACATCCTGCTGCCCTACATGGTCCTCAGCCTTTACGGCGTGCTCAAGCGGATCGAGCCCTCCCTCCCGCGCTCCGCCGCCAGCCTCGGCGCCACGCCCGCCGGCGTCATCCGCCATGTCGTGCTGCCCCTGGCCGCGCCGGGCATCGCCAACGGCCTCACCCTCGTCTTCGTTCTCTGCCTGGGCTTCTACGTCACGCCCATTCTGCTGGGATCCCCGCGGGAGCAGATGGTGGCCGGCGTGATCGGCCAGCAGGTGGAGGAGTTCCTGGCTTTCGGCGAGGCCTCCGCCATGGCCGTGGTGCTGCTCGCCTCCACCCTCGTGGTCCTCGGCCTCTACCACCGCCGCTTCGGCCTCGACCGGCTCTGGGGCTGAACCGATGCGCCTCGCCCTCCTCCTCCTCGGCGCCCTCGTGCTCGCCTTCGTGGCGGCGCCGCTCTTTATCGTCGTGCCCATGTCCTTCAGCACGGCCGTCTCGCTGGAGTTCCCGCCGCCGGGCTGGTGGACGGGCTACTACAGCGCCTACTTCAACGATGCCCGCTGGACGACGCCCACGCTGAACAGCCTCGGCATCGCGCTGGCCGTCTCCGTCCTCACCGTCCTGCTCGTCACCCCCGCCACCTTCGCCCTGGTGCGCCACCGCTTCGCCGGCAAGGGCGTGGTGAACCTGCTGCTGATGCTGCCGCTGGCCGTGCCGCACATCGTCATGGCCATCGGCTACTACGCCTTCCTCGCCGACGTCCGCCTGCTGCAGACCTTCCCCGGCATCATCCTCGCCCACACCGCACTCTCCGTGCCCATGGCCTTCCTCGTCCTCTCGGCCAACCTGAAGGGCTTCGACCGCACGCTGGAACGGGCCGCCCTCTCCCTCGGCGCCAGCCCGGCCGCCACCTTCCGCCACGTCACGCTCCCCGTGCTCTGGCCCGGCTTCGCTGCTGCCGCCCTGTTTGCCTTCGTGCAGAGCTTCGACGAGACGGTGGTCGCCCTCTTCATCTCCGGCCGCGACACGGAAACCCTGCCGCGCCGCATGTTCGACAGCATCCGCACCCAGGCGGATCCCGTCATCGCCGTCGTCTCCACCCTGCTGTTCCTGGCCGTCGCCGCGCTGGTGATCGTGCCCGTCCTCTGGCGCGCCCTGTCGCGCCGCCGATCGGAAGCCCGCCCGTGAGCAAGCCCTATCTGGAACTGCGCAACCTCTCCAAGAGCTATGACGGCCGCAGCCGCGCGCTGGACGGCGTGAACCTGACGGCGGGGAAGGGGGAGTTCATCACCTTCCTCGGCCCCAGTGGCTCCGGCAAAACGACCACCCTCATGCTCATCGCGGGGTTCGAGGGCGCTACCGAGGGCGAGATCCTCGTGGACGGCACCTCCATCACCCGCGTGCCGCCCCACCAGCGCGGCATCGGCATCGTCTTCCAGAACTACGCGCTCTTCCCCCACCGCACGGCGTTGCAAAACATCCTGTTCCCGCTGGAGATGCGGAAGATGCCGAAGGTCCAGGCGGCGGAGAAGGCCCGCCACATGCTCGCCCTCGTCGGGCTGGAGCGCTTCGCGGACCGCCACCCGCGCGAGATGTCCGGCGGCCAGCAGCAGCGCGTGGCCCTCGCCCGCGCCCTCGTCTTCGATCCCGCCCTGCTGCTGTTGGACGAGCCCCTGGGCGCGCTGGACAAGAATCTGCGCGAGAGCCTGCAGATCGAGATCAAGCGCATCCAGCGCAGCCTCGGCGTCACCACCATCTTCGTGACGCACGACCAGTCCGAGGCAATGGCCATGTCCGACCGCATCGTGGTCTTCGAGGGCGGGCGTATCCAGCAGGCCGGCACCCCGCTGGAGATCTACGACCGCCCCGTGAACGACTTTGTCGCCCGCTTCGTCGGCGACAGCAATCTGCTGCCCATCCGGCTGACCGATCCTAACCAGGGCACGGGCGAGATCGCCGGCATCGGCCCCGTCCGCATCCCTGCCCAGCCCGGCCGTCGCGCGGGCGAGGCTGCCACCCTGCTGCTGCGCCCGGAGGTGCTGGGCCTGGCCGCCGATGGCGCCCCCAACACCTGCCGCATGGCCGTGGAGACCATCGTGCATTTCGGCGACAGCGCCCTGATCCTCGGGGACGCCGGCGGCACCCCGCTCCGCGCCCGCCTGCCCGGCCTCGCCGCGCAGGGCATCTCGGAGGGCAGCCAGGTCGCCCTCTCCTGGAATCCGGCGGCCGGGCACCTCATCCCGGCCGCCTGAGGCCTCACACCTCGAAGGCTGCCCCGATCACCGGCACGCGCACGCGCCCGGCCTCCTCGCCCATGGCGGCGAGGAAGGCGTCGGCCGACTTGTCGATGATCGGGAAGGTGCCGAAGTGGCAGGGGATCACCACCGGCACATCCGGCAGGAAGCGCCGCATCGCCAGCGCCGCGCCGCGCGCGCCCATGGTGAAGCGGTCGCCCACCGGCACGATCGCCACCTTCGGCTGGTACAGCTCCGCGATCAGCGCCATGTCGGAGAACACGTCCGTGTCGCCCATGTGATAGACCACGGGCTCGGACGGGTCCTTGGGCGTGATCACCACCCCGTTCGGCAGGCCCAGGTCGATGATCGTCCCGTTCTCCCCCGGCATGGAGGAGGAGTGGAAGGCGATGGTCAGGGAGACGCTGAACCCATCCTGGTCGGTCGTGCCGCCGGTGTTCATCATCTCCAGCTTCTCGACCCCCTTGCCCTTCAGGTAGCCGCAGATCTCGGCGTTCGCGATCACCTTGGCCCCGGTCGCCTTCGCGATCGCCGCCGTGTCGCCGATGTGGTCGCCGTGGCCGTGGGTGAGGGCGATGTGGGTGCAGCCCCTGGAGGCCTCTTCCACCGTGCCCTTGAAGGTGGAATTGCCGGTCAGGAACGGATCGACCAGCACCACGGCGCCGCCGATCTCGAACCGATAGGCCGAATGCCCGAACCAGGTGATCTTCATGCGGTCCTCCTCGCGAGAAGCGCCGCAGGTTTAGCGAGGGCAGGGAAGGGGGGCCAGCGTATCCCCGGTGAAAACCCCGCGACGCCCTACCCGGCCACCCCGTCCCGCACCCGCTCCATGCCGTGGAACACGGCCACCGTGTCCCGCCGCGCCACCGCCACGAGGTTCATGTCCAGCGCCCGTGCCCGGTCCAGCGCCAGCGCCGTGGGGGCGGAGATCGCCACCAGGGTCCGCGCCCCGATCGAGGCCGCCTTCTCCACCAGCTCGAAGGAGCAGCGGCTGGTGACAATCACGAAACCTTCAGCCGCCCGCACCCCGCCCCGCATCAGCGCGCCAGCCAGCTTGTCCAGCGCATTGTGCCGGCCGACATCCTCGCGCACCGCGCGCAGCGCCCCATCCGCCCCCGCGAAGGCGGCGGCGTGCACCGCCCGCGTCGCGTCGTTCAGCGGCTGGTTCTGCTCCAACTCGGCCAGAGCCCGCCGGATGGCCGGCATGTCGATGGCGGGCGCCGCCCCCTCCGGCCGCACGGCCTGCGGCATCTGATCCAATTCCTCAATTCCGCAGAGCCCGCACCCCGTCCGCCCGGCAATCGACCGCCGCCGCGCCAGGTGCTGCGTCAGCGCCGAGGGCGCCAGCCGGATGTCCAGCCGCAGCCCGCGCGCCTCCTGCCCCACCGCCACCTCGCGGATGCCCTCCGCCCCGGTGACGATTCCCTCCGTTAGGCTGAACCCGTAGGCGAAGTCCTCCAGGTCCGAGGGCGTCAACATCATCACCGCGAAAGGCACGGAGGAGTAGACGAGGCTGACTGGCACCTCCTCCGGCACCGCGCGCAGCCCGGGCCGTGCAGCACCATCATGGCCGACGATCAGGCTCTCAACCGATCTGCTGACGGGCGGCCGGCTGGTCGGGGGCAGGGGCATCCGGTTCTCCTCTCCGCCCGCCATATGGGGCGGCGGGCGCCCGCCGTCAGGCATCCACCCCCGCCACCACGCGCCCGGCGCAGGGGTTCCCGCCGATCCAGTAGCACAGCTCCTCCGACGCCCCGATCCGGTACAGTGCCAGGTCGCAGCGCAGCCCCGGCGCCAGCGCGCCGCGATCCGCCATGCCCAGCGCCGCCGCCGCGTGGCGCGTCACGCCCAGCAGCGCCTCCTCCACCGTCATCCGGTAGAGGGTGCAGGCCATGTTCAGCATCAGCAGCAGCGACCGCGCCGGGGAGGAACCGGGATTCATGTCCGTCGCGATCGCCATCCGCGTGCCCGCCGCCCGCATGGCCGCGATATCCGGGTGCCGCTCCTCCCGAATGAAGTAGGTTGCGCCGGGCAGCAGCACCGCCACCGTCCCCGCCGCCGCCATGGCCGCCAGCCCCTGCGCCGACGCGTGCTCCAGATGGTCCGCCGACAGCGCCCCAAACCGCGCCGCTAGCGCCGCCCCGCCCAGGTCGCTCAACTGGTCCGCGTGCAGCTTCACCGGCAGCCCCTGCGCCCGTGCAGCCGCGAACACGGTCTCCGTCTCCTCCGGCGTGAAGGCAATGCGCTCGCAGAAGGCATCCACCGCGTCCACCAGCCCTTCGGCGGCCAGGGGTGCGATCATCCCGGCCGCCAGCGCCGCGTACTTGCCCTGCCGCCCGTTGTATTCCGGCGGCACCGCGTGGGCGCCGAGGAAGGAGGTCGCGACCGAAACCTTCCGCGCCCGCCCCAGCGCCCGGGCCGCGCGCAGCATCCGCCGCTCCGCCTCGAACTCCAGCCCGTAGCCGGACTTCACCTCCACCGTGGTCACGCCCTCGGCCAGAAGCCCGTCCAGGCGGGGCAGGGCGGCCGCCACCAGCGCCTCCTCATCCGCCGCCCGCGTGGCGCGCACGGTGGAGAGGATGCCGCCCCCCTCCCGCGCGATCTCCTCGTAGGTCGCCCCCGCCAGCCGCCGCTGGAACTCCCCCGCCCGGTTGCCGCCGAAGACGAGGTGCGTGTGGCAGTCCACCAGCCCCGGCAGCACCCAGGCCCCCTCGCAGTCTGTCACCGCCGCATCGCTGTCGGGCAGCGCCTCGCGCGGCCCCACCCAAGCGATGCGCCCGTCCCTCGCGGCCACGGCGCCGTCCCGCACCGCGCCCAGCCCATCCGCCATGGTGCAGAGGTTGGCGTTCACCCAGACGCGGTCGAAATCGGCCCCCACGCTACTGCGCACGCCCGGTAAACCGCCCGGCATCAACCAGCCCCGCCACCGCCGCGATGTCCGGCGCCATGAAGCGATCCTTGTCCCAGGCAGCCGCGACGCCGCGCACCGCCGCGTGCGCATCCTCCAGCGGCTCCGATGAGCGCAGCGGCCGGTGGAACTCCACCGCTTGGCAGGCGGCCAGAAGCTCGATGGCCAGGATGTCCCGCAGGTTGTCGCACATCGGCACCAGCCGCAGAGCCGCGCCGGTGGCCATGCTCACATGGTCCTCCTGGTTGGCGGAAGTCGGCAGGCTGTCCACGCTGCGCGGGTGCGCCAGCGCCTTCTGCTCACTGGCCAGCGCCGCCGCCGTCACCTGCGCGATCATGAAGCCCGAATTCAGCCCGCCCTCCCGCACCAGGAAGGCCGGCAGCCCCGACAGCGCCGGATCAGTCAGCAGCGCGATCCGACGCTCGGAAAGCGCCCCGATCTCCGCCAGCGCCAGCGCGATGTGATCCGCGGCGAAGGCCACCGGCTCCGCGTGAAAGTTCCCGCCGGACAGCACCTCCCCCTCCGCCGTTACCAGAGGGTTGTCCGTCACCGCGTTCGCCTCCCGCTCCAGCACGGCGGCGGCGTGGTCCAGCGCGTCCAGGCACGCCCCCATCACCTGCGGCTGGCAGCGAATGGAGTAGGGGTCCTGCACGCGGGGATCATCCGCGCGGTGGCTCTCTCGGATCGCGCTGCCCGCCATCAGCCCGCGCAGCGCCGCCGCCGCCCGGATCTGCCCGGGCTGGCCGCGCAGCGCGTGGATGCGCGGGTCGAAGGGCGTGTCCGATCCGCGAACCCCCTCCGTGCTCATCGCCCCCGCCACCAGCCCCGTGGTGAAGAGGTCCCGCGCCCTGAACAATGCCACCAGCGCGATCGCGGTGGAGACCTGCGTGCCGTTCAGCAGCGCCAGCCCTTCCTTCGGACCAAGCGGCAGGGGCCTCAGCCCCAGCCCCTTCAGCACCTCCGCCCCCGGCAGCGCCACGCCGTCCACGGTGGCCGCGCCCTCGCCGATCAGTAGCATCGACATGTGCGCGAGCGGTGCCAGATCGCCCGAGGCCCCGACGGACCCGCGCGCCGGGATCACCGGCAGCACATCGGCCTCCAGCAGGCGCAGCAGCATTTCCACCGTCTCCTCCCGCACCGCGGAGGCGCCGCGGGAGAGCGAGAGCGCCTTCAGCGCCAGCACCAGCCGCACCACATGGCGCGGCAGCGGCTCCCCCACGCCGGAAGCGTGGCTGCGGATCAGGTTCAGCTGCAGGTCCACCAGTGCGTCCGGCGGGATGCGCGTGCCCGCCAGCTTCCCGAAGCCGGTGTTCACGCCGTACATCACCTCACCGGCCGAGAGCCGCGCCGCCAGCGCCGAATGGCTGGTCCGCACCGCCTCGCGCCAGCCCTCGGGCAGGGCCAGCGCCCCGCCCGCCATCACCGCGCGCAGTTCAGCAAGCCCGGCCATCAGAGGTTCACCATCGGCAGGTCCAGCCCCTTCTCGCGCGCCGAGTCCTTCGCCAAATCGTAGCCCGCATCGGCGTGGCGCATCACGCCCGTCGCCGGATCGTTCCACAGCACCCGCTTCAGGCGGCGTGCCGCATCCGGCGTGCCGTCCGCCACGATCACCATGCCCGCGTGCTGAGAATACCCCATCCCTACGCCGCCACCGTGGTGCAGCGAGACCCAGGTGGCGCCGGAGGCCGTGTTCAGCAGTGCGTTCAGCAGAGGCCAGTCGGAGACAGCGTCCGATCCGTCCCGCATCGCCTCCGTCTCCCGGTTCGGCGAGGCGACGGAGCCGCTGTCCAGGTGATCGCGCCCGATCACCACCGGCCCGATCTCGCCCCGCGCCACCATCTCGTTGAAGGCCAGGCCCAGCCGGTGCCGGTCGCCCAGCCCCACCCAGCAGATGCGCGCCGGCAGGCCCTGGAAGGCGATGCGCTTCTGCGCCATATCCAGCCAGCGGTGCAGGTGCGGATCGTCGATCAGCTCCCGCACCTTCGCGTCCGTCTTGCGGATGTCCTCGGGATCACCGGACAGCGCGGCCCAGCGGAAGGGCCCGATCCCCTTGCAGAAGAGCGGCCGGATATAGGCCGGCACGAAGCCCGGGAAGTCGAAGGCCTCCGCCAGCCCCTCGTCCTTCGCCATCTGCCGGATGTTGTTGCCGTAATCCATGACGACGGACCCCATCCTCTTCAGGTCCAGCATCGCCTGCACATGCGCCACCATGCTGCGCTTCGCCGCGGCGGCCACGGCGGCGGGATCGCTCTCCCGCTTCGCCATCCAATCCGCCAGCGTCCAGCCCGCCGGCAGGTAGCCGTTGGAGGGATCGTGCGCGCTCGTCTGGTCCGTCACGATGTCCGGCACCACGCCGCGCCGCACCAGCTCCGGGAAGACCTCCGCCGCATTGCCCAGCAGCCCGACGCTGATCGGCTTCTTCTCGATGCAAGCGCCGAAGACCATCGCCAGCGCCTTGTCGATATCCGCCGTTGCATGGTCCAGATACCGCGTCTGCAGCCGCTTCTCGATGCTGCTGGGCTGGCACTCCACCGCCAGCACGCTCGCCCCGGCGAACACCCCCGCCAGCGGCTGCGCCCCGCCCATGCCGCCCAGCCCGCCCGTCAGGATCCAGCGGCCGGAGAGATCGCCGCCGAAGTGCTGCCGCCCGGCCTCGGCGAAGGTCTCGTAGGTGCCCTGCACGATCCCCTGGGACCCGATGTAGATCCAGGACCCCGCCGTCATCTGGCCGTACATCATCAGCCCGGCCCGATCGAGTTCGTTGAACTTTTCCCAGTTCGCCCAGGCCGGCACGATGTTGGAGTTGGCGATCAGCACGCGCGGCGCGTCCGCATGCGTCTCGAACACGCCCACCGGCTTGCCGGACTGCACCAGCAGGGTCTGCGTGTCCTCCAGCCGCCGCAGCACGTCGCAGATCATCTCGTAGCTGCGCCAGTCCCGCGCCGCCCGCCCGATGCCGCCATAGACGACGAGCGAGCCGGGATTCTCCGCCACCTCGTCGTCCAGGTTGTTCATCAGCATCCGCAGCGGAGCTTCCGTCACCCAGTGCTTCGCGGAAAGCTCCATACCGCGCGGCGCCCGGATGGCGGGGGCGTTACGAAGGCGGGGATTGTCGGTCATCGAAATCCTCAAAACGAAAAATGCCCGCCCGGCCCGTCCTGCATCCGGTAGCGGCCGGAGAGCTCGAAGCGGCTGGCGGGTTGGGTCAGGCGGGAGAAGGTCGTGGCCTCGCCACGGAGGAAGGTGCGGCGGCGGATCACCAGGCAGGGATCGCGCGACCCCACCTCCAGCAGCCGCGCGATGGAGGAAGGGGGCAGCACCGCCGTCACGGCCTGCTCCATCTCCTCCACCGCGCCTACCTCCCGAAGGAAGTCGTAGGTCGTGCGCCCGGAGAAATCCTGCGCCTCGTAGCCCGGCGCGTAGTCCGGCCGGATGAACCGCTCCTCCAGCTGGATCGGCAGCCCGTCGCCCTTGTGCAGGACCATGGAGGCGGGAACCCGCCCGCCGCGCGGCAGCCCCAGCGCGTCCGCCGCCTCCTCGGTCATGGAGGCCGTGCCGAGCGCCAGGACCTCGCAGCTCCACTCCATCCCGCGCCCGCGGATCTCCTCCGCGATGCTCTCGATGCTGCTGAGCCCCGTGCGCGGCTTCCCCTCAGCGACGAAGGTCCCGACGCCCGGCACCTTCCGCAGCCGCCCCTCCCGCGCCAGCTCCATGAAGGCGCGGTTCACCGTGATGCGGGACACCCCGAGCATCGGCCCCAGCTCGTTCTCGCTGGGAATGCGCGCGTTCACGCCCCACTCGCCGGAGGCGATGCGGTCCCGCACGAAGTCCTTCACCGCCTCGTAGCGCGGCTTCGGCGCGCCGCCATCCGGCATCAGGGCGCGGCCGCGAGCGTCTTGCGGTACCCGAAGGCCTGATCGAAGCGGTTCAGGATGTGCCGCCCCGCCGTGATCGGCTCGTAGCGCGCCTCCTCGGCCGGCGTGCCCAGCTCGCGCGGGTCGATCACCACGCCGAAGTCCGGGTCGTGGAAGGTCGCGATCGACATGCGCTCCCGCCCGCTGCGGTTCACCACGCGGTGCGGGGTGGAGGCGAAGCGGTCGTTGCTCCAGCGCCCCAGCAGGTCGCCCACATTCACCACCAGCGTGCCGGGCAGGGGAGGGGCATCGATCCAGCTGCCGCCCTGCCGCTCCCGCACCTGCAGCCCGCCATTGCTGTCCTGCCACAGCAGGGTGATGCACCCGAAATCCGTGTGCGGCGCCACGCCGTAGATCTCCTCCTCCGCGCCCACGGACTGGGGCGGGTAGAAGATGGCCTGGGTGCGCTGCAGCGGCTTGCGGTAGCAGGGCGCGAAGAACCCTTCCTCCAGCCCCAGGCTCACCGCCACCGCGCGCAGCAGCCGCCCGCCGAGGCCGAACATCGCGTCGTAGTAGGCGCCCATCGCCGGGCGCAGCGCCGGCGCGAAGTCCGGCCACTGGTTCGGCCCGCGCAGGGCCTCCCCCGCCAGAACCGCGGGATCGTCCTCCGGCAGCTCCAACCCCATGGAGAAGAACTCCTTCCGGTCGGAGTGCTTCGCGCCCTCCATCAGCGCGCCGCCCATCGCGTGCCAGCCTCGGTGGCGGGCATTCGCCTTCACCCCCGCCTTCACCTCCGCCGGCAGGTGGAAGAAGTCCCGCGCGGCGCGGACCGCCTCCGCGATCACCGCCTCGGGCACGCCGTGCCCGGAGACGTAGAAGAAGCCCGGCCCCGTGCAGGCCGCGCGGATCGCCTCCGCCACCCGTCCGATGTCGCGGGGCGGCACGCCGCTTGCTGAGCCTGCCGAGGTCCCGCTCAGACCGGAAATATCGATCACGGGGAGAGAGGTCGTGTCCGCCATGCGCTTCGCCTCCTCGCCGGGAGCAACGGCCTCGCCCCGGCAGTCCGGGAATGCTCGCGTGCATGACCTGTCATGTCAAGCTTGTCTGGGCTGGCGAAACTGTCACGGCGCGGTCAACAATCCCCGCCAAGAATTTTGTCGCCGGTGGCCGGAACCCCGGCCGATCGCAGGAGAAGCCCCATGACCCTCACCCGCCGCGGCCTCGGCGCCGCCGCCATCAGCACGACCTTGGGCACCGGCCTGGCCGCCGCCTTCGTGCGCCGCGCCGCCGCCAATAACCTGGAGAAGGCGAGGCGGGCTGGGGAGCTCGTGGTCGCCACCGAGATGCACTTCGCCCCCTTCGACTTTACGGAGGGCGGCCGGCAGACCGGCCTCAACCTCGAGCTCTTCACCGAGTTCGGGAAGGAGATCGGCGTGAAGATCACCTTCCAGGACCTGCCCTGGCCCGCCGTGCTGCCGGGGCTAGAGGCGAGCCGCTACGACCTCGTCGGCGGCCCCGCCACCATCACCAGGGCGCGCTCGGAGCGGTACCGCTTCTCCGTGCCCGTCGCGGAAGCCACCGTGGCCCTGCTGAAGCGCACGAACGACAGCAGCATCACCAAGCCGCAGGACATTGCGGGCAAGCAGCTCGGCGGTGCCACCACCACCGCGCAACTCGCCCAGTTCCAGGCCTTCGTCGCGACCCTGCCCGGCACCACCCCGCCGATCCGCGAGTACCAGTCCTTCTCCGAGGCCTATGCCGACCTCGCGGCCGGGCGCATCGCGGCGGTCGCGAACTCCCTGCCCAACATCGTCTACGTCGCGAAGCAGCGCCCGAACGTCTTCTCCGTGGTGCAGCCGCCCTTCGGCACCAAGTCCTATTTCGGCTACATCGGCCGCAAGGACGCGGATTCCGCCCCCCTGATGGACGCGCTGGACGCCGCGATCGTGAAGATGCGCAACGACGGCCGCCTCTCCGCCATGCAGACCAAGTGGTTCGGTCAGGTCTTCGACACGCCCGACAAGCCCATCGAGCCGGCGCTCTAGCTCTTGGACCTTGCTTTCATCGAGGAGGCGCTGCCCCCGCTCCTGCGCGGGGCGGTGGCCACGGTGGCGGTGTCCCTCGCGGCCATCGCCCTCGGCTTCGCGGCGGGGGCGGCGATCGCGGCCGCCTCCACCGCGGGCAGCCGCGGGCTGCGCGGGGCGGCGGCCCTCTACGTCTCCCTCTTCCGCGGCGTGCCGCTGCTTGTGCAGCTGCTGCTGGCCTACTACGCGCTGCCCTTCCTCGGCATCGACATCCCGGCGCTCGTCGCCGCCATCGGCACGCTCGGCCTCTGCTGTGCGGCCTACATGGCGGAGATCCTGCGCGGCGGCCTCGCCACCGTGCCCCCTGGCGCGGTGGAGGCGGCGCGCCTGCTCGGCCTGACGCGGGCGCAGACCTTCCTGCGCATCCGCCTGCCGATCGCCGCCCGCACCATGCGCCCGGCCATCGTGGGGGAGGCCATCCTGATCATGAAGGCCTCCTCCCTCGTTTCCCTCGTGGGGATCATGGAGCTGACGCGCACCTCCCAGGCGCTCGCCGCCTCCACCTTCATGCCGCTGGAATCCTATGCCCTGTGCGGTGCCATCTACCTCGTCATCAACTTCGTGCTGATGGCGGTCGGCCGGGAGCGGAAGCGGGCATGAGCGTCGCCACGAAGGGGCGCCTATGAACGCCGCCACGAAGGGGCGCCCATGAGCGTCGTCTCCGAAACCCTCTGGGCCGTGGCGCGGGGCCTGCCGCTCACGGTCGGCATCTGGCTTGCCTCCGTCGCCACCGGCCTGCTCGCCGGCGTGCTCGTCGCTTGCGCGCGCCATTTCGGCGGCCCCGTCGTCAACGCCCTCCTTGCGGTGCCCGTGGAGGTGGTGCGCGGCGTGCCCTTCGTCGTGCAGGCCTTCCTCCTCTACTACGGCGGCCCCTTCATCGGGCTGGACCTGACGCCGGTGGTCGCCGGCTGGCTCGCCCTCTCGGTCTACGCCGCCGCCTATTTCAGCGAGGTGTTCCGCGCCGGCTTCCGCGCCATCCCCCCCGGCCACACGGAGGCGGCGCGGCTGCTGGGGCTGCGGACGAACCAGACGGTCACCCGCATCCTGCTGCCGGAGATGGCGCTCGCCGTCCTGCCGGCGCTCGCCAACCTCGCGGTGATCCTCATCAAGGAGACGGCGGTGCTCTCGATCATCACCGTGCCGGAGCTAACCTTCACTGTGCAGGGCGTGGGCAGCGCCACCTTCGCCTTCGCGCAGACCATGACGGCGCTCGCCCTCAGCTACTGGCTGCTGGTGGAGCTCACCGCCTGGGCCGCGCGGCGCCTGGAACGCGGCATCGCCCGCGCCACTCTCGGGACCACCTGATGACCACGCCCTTCCTCGTCGCCGAAAGGCTGGAACGCCGCGTCGGCGACACGCAGATCCTCGCCGGCATCGACCTCTCCGTGAACCGGGGCGAGGTGGTCGGCCTCATCGGCCCCAGCGGCTCCGGCAAGTCCTCCCTCCTCCGCGCCATCGCGGGGCTCGATCCCCTGACGGGCGGGCGCGTGCTGGTGGAGGGGCGCGCGCCGGTGCCGGGCGACGGCACGGTCGGCATGGTGTTCCAGCAGTTCAACCTCTGGCCCCACCTCACGGCGGGGGAGAACGTGGCCCTGGCGCTGCGCCTCGTCCGCAAGCTGCCGCGCGCGGAGGCGACGGAGCGCGCCCGCGCCATGCTGGACCGGGTGGGCCTGCTGAAGCTCGCGGAGCGCCGCCCCGCCCAGCTCTCCGGCGGCCAGCAGCAGCGCGTCGCCATAGCGCGCACGCTCGCGATGGAACCCCGCCTCATCCTCTTCGACGAGCCCACCGCCAGCCTGGACCCGGAGCTGACGACGGAGGTGCTGGACGTGATCCGCGGCCTGGCGGAGACGGGGATGACGATGCTCGTCGTCTCGCACGAGATGGGCTTCGTCGCCTCCGTCGCCTCCCGCGCGGTGTTCCTGGACCATGGCCGCGTGCTGGTGGACGGTCCGGCCAGGGCCGTGTTCCGGGACGCGGAGGAGCCGCGCCTGCGCCGCTTCCTCTCCACCTACCTCCAGCGCGTCGCCTGGGCGCCCGATCCCGAACCGGCGCCCCAGCCCGCCCCCCCATCTGGCACGGGGCCGGATCCCGGCCCGCTCACCACCTTCGCCCTGCTGCAGGGGGGCGCGCCGGGGGTGCCCCCCAGCGGCTTCTCCCTGCTGAACTCCGTGCCCGGCCCCGCCGGGAAGGACCCCGAGCCTGGCGCGTGAGCGCCCCGGCCGGAACCCGCGCCGCGCCCGGACCGCGCCGGCGGTGTAGTGGACGGGGCCGCATTCCCCTCGCGACCGCCCCTTGGCCGGACCGGGCCATCGGGACGGGAGTCATCAGGACCGCCGCTGCCGCAGCATGGTCCGGGACACCAGCACCACCTCCTCCGCCACGATGGCGCGCAGCTCCGCCCCGTCGCGCGGGCCGGCCGCGTCGAAGGCGTTGAGCACCAGCAGCACCTCGCTCGCCGCCCGGCGCAGGTAGAGGACGGGGTCGGGCGCGTGGCGCAGCCCCTCCTCCAGCACCGCCCGCACCGCCTCCGAGATGAGCTGGCGGGCCGCCTCGTCCTGCGGCCCGGGGCGCCGCTCAGTCACCTCGTCGGCCCCCGCGCAGGCCGTCTCCGCCCGCGTCCACAGAACTCCTGACATCCATCGATCCCTCCGGCTTCGCGCCGCGTCGCAGGGGCGCGGCGGGCCGGACCATGCGTCCGCCGCCGCACCGCAAACAGTCCGGTCGTGCCGATGGCCGGGATCGGCGCCGCCTATCCCTCGTGCCCCTTGGCGCGGCCCTTCTCGCGGCGGGGGCGGGGCCGTTTTCCCGGGCCGCGCATTCCCCTTAAGCTGGCCGCCTCCACCGGGAGACCACGCGATGATCCCCATGCGCCGCCGCGCCATCCTCTCCGCCGCATCCGGACTCGCGATGGGCCTGGCCGGGGCCGCGCGCGCCCAGAGCGCGGCGCCGGCCACCCCCGCGGACGGACAATCCGCCGGGCAGGCGAACGCTCCCTGGCCCAACCACCCCGTCCGCATCATCGTGCCCGCGCCGGGCGGCGGCGGCACGGCGGACACGCTGGCGCGGATCTTCGCGCAGGAGGCGGAGAAGCGCCTGGGACAGCGCGTGCTGATCGACAACCGCGGCGGCGCCAACGGCAACATCGGCGCGCTGGCCGGGGCGCGCGCGGCGCCGGACGGCTACACGGTCCTCTGGTCCTGGGCCGGCACGCTCGCCACCGGCCCCGCCCTCTACCCCGACCTGCCCTTCGATCCGCAGAAGGACTTCGAGCCGGTGGTCCTGATCGGCAACGTTCCCAACGTGCTGGTGGTGAACAAGGGCCTTCCCATCCGCAGCCTGCAGGAGTTCGGCGACTACGCCCGCGCCCGCCCGAACGCCATCAACTTCGGCTCCACCGGCAACGGCTCCTCCATGCACCTGGCGGGGGAGCTCTACCGGTCGCTCACCGGCGCGCAGATGGTGCACGTGCCCTACGCCTCCCCGGCGCAGGGGGTGACGGACCTGCTCTCCGGCCGCATCCAGGCCATGTTCAACCTTATCACCGGCGTCGTGTCCCAGGCGCGGGCGGGGGCGGTGACGCCGATCGCCGTGCTGGACAACCGGCGCTCCCCCCAGCTTCCGGACGTGCCGACCACGGCGGAGCTGGGCATGCCCGGGCTCGTCTTCGGCACCTGGTTCGGCCTCTTCCTGCCGAGGGGCGTGGACCCCGCCCTGGTCCGCCGGATCAACGCCCTGGCCAACGAGATCCTGGCCGATCCCGCCGCCCGGGCCCGCTTCGAGGAGCAGGGCATGACCCCGCTGGGCGGCGACCCCGCGCGGCTGGCGACCCTGCTGCGCGAGGAGATCGGCCGCCACGCCACGCTGGTGCGGCAATCCGGCGCGCGCAACGAGTAGGGCCGGGCAGCCCGGCACCCCGCTTCGCCGTTACGGTGGTCAGCCCTGCGGGAAGGAGCGCTTCATGGGAACGGTCCCTCACGCGGCCGCAGCGGCCAGCCTTCTCCTCCTCGCCGCCTGCGCGGCGGATGGAGGGGGGAGCGGGGCCGCCGCGGACCCGGTCTATGCCTGCCAGATGCGCGGGGCGGTGGCCGAGGACCGGGTGTACGGCCCCCTCGGCTCCCTCGACATCGACAGCGCGGGCGTCCGCGCCAGGGTCACGCAGGCCTGCCTGGAAAGGAGCCAGCGAGCCGGGGCGCCGGTCCGCCCGTAGCGGCTTCCGCACCAGCCCAAGCCGCACCAGCCCAACCCGCACCAGCCCAACCCGCACCAGACCGGGCGGCATGGGTGCCGGGCGCCGGGTGCTTGGCCTCTCCGTTTCCACCGGCGGCCTCGCTTCGATACAAGGCGGGCATGGACAACAGCATGGCGGCCAAGCCCTACAGCAAGCTGAAGGGCGACCCCTACCAGGCCTATGAGGAACTGCCGGCCGAGGTGCGCCGGGCCCTGCAGGAGGCCCTGGTGGACTGGTGCCCCCTGCGCGCCAGGGAATGGCACCTGCAGCTCGTTCGCCAGCAGCGGCTGCGGCCGGCCCAGGCGGCCTTCGTCCTCGTCCAGACGATCCGCGGGCAGGATCATGCCGAGGTGGCCGCCTTCGCGAGGACCTGGCCGAAGGGGGCGCAGGCCTATCCGCACCTCGCCGCCGACGCGACGCTCCAGCGCTATGCCGGGACGGAGGGCATCCCCGCGGCCGAGCCCTTCCTCATCGCCCCTCCCGCGAAGCCGGCTAAGGCGCGGTCGAAGCCGCCCGAGGCGCGGTCGAAGCCGCCTAAGACGCGGGCGAAGCCGCCCAAGGTCGGGGCGAAGCGGCCCAAGGTAGGGGCGAAGCGGCCCAAGGTAGGGGCGAAGCGGCCCAAGGCACGGGCGAAGGGTCCGGTGGGCCGCCGCATCAGGCACTGAGGGCGGGGGCGCCGGTCGAAGGCGCCCTCGTCCCGATGCGCCAGCGCCGGCCCGCGGCCAGCCTAGCCCGGCGCCTCCGTCTCGCCGAGCGACTGCATCAGCCGGTTCGCGTTGGCGAACATGGCGATGGAGTGGACGAGGTCCAGCAGCTCCAGCTCGTCCAGCCCGGCCGCCCGCAGCGGCGCCAGCTCCGCCGCCGTCACCGCGCCCGGCGTCAGCGTCAGCCTCTCGCTGAAATCGGCGATGGCGCGGCGGCGCGGGTCGGTCTCCACCCCGTGCCCCTCCTCCAGCACGCGCTGCATCGCCTCCCGCTGCTTCGAGAGATCCGCGAAGCGCCGCGCGTGGACGGAGGTGCAGTAGACGCAGCCATTCGCCATGGAGACGACGGCGGTGGAGAATTCCCGGTCCGCGCGCGGCAGCCCACGCGGCGCGTACATCACCGTGTTGAACAGCGCCCCGCGCTCGCCCAGCGATCCCGGGTCGTTCGCCAGGGTGCGGAAATAGGCGGAACCGCGCTGGGCCGGCGGGCAGGCGTCCAGCGCCGCGCGCTGCGCAGGCGTGGCGGTCGCCTCCTCGATCGGCGGGATGCGCGGCGTCCAGCCCACCTCCTCCATGGTGAAGCGCTTCATGCCGCCTTCTCCTTCGCCGCTGCGGGAGCGGCGCCCTCATCCAGCATGGCGCGAAGGCCCGCGATCACCCGCACCTGGTAGGGCACGAAGGAGACGAGCTGCGTGACGGCCACGATGTCGCGCGGCGTGAGCCCCATGGCGGAGAGCGCGTCGATCGTGCCCTGCGTCACCTCGGCCGGGCGGGTGCCCACCACGTCGGCGTAGCGCAGCAGCGCCGCGAGCCGCCCCTCCATCGGCGCGGCGGAGAGGTCCTCCGCCAGCATGATCGACTCCTGCGCCCCCGCCTTCTCCAGCAGGCCCCGGAAGTGCCTCGCCAGCGCCGCGTCGTTCTCGCGCAGCGCCACCCGCAGGGCCAGCGCCGCCCGCTCCACGTGGGAGACGTTGCCGGGGTCCTCCGGCATCAGCAGCTCCCGGTAGGCACCCTGGGCGTGCTGCAGCGCCTCCGGCCTGCGGCGCCGCAACTCGGCCAGCGGCGATCCGGGCGCGATGCCCAGGATGCTCTCGATCAGGTCGTCCATGGCGTCACCTCAACCGTCATCGTTCGGGCCACTCGTCGCCCAGGAGCTCGGGCGTCTCGTAGGCCACCAGCCGCTCGAAATGCGTCGCCCGGTCCTCCACGAAAAGGGATCGCGCGATGCCCTGCGCCAGGCGCCGGGCCCCGGCGGAGATGGCGGGAATGTCGCCCGTCAGCTTCCCGTGGCTCAGCGTGGCCGGGTAGTTGAACGCGTGGATGTTCCGCAGCGCCGGGCATTCGCCCTCCACCTTCTCCTGAAAGGAGAAGTCGGGCGCGAGGTCGGGGGAGAGGGACAGCTCCTCGCTCTCCATCCCCTCCGGCGCCGGGAAGCGGTCCCGCCACAGGCGGACATGCGGCGCGATGGGGGCCAGCTCCGGCCGCGTCTCCATCGCCCCGTGAAAGCCGGTGGCAAGGATCAGGAAGTCCACGGTGAACCCGCCCCGCGGCGTCTCCACCACCAGCGCGCCATCCGCCTCCCGCAGCCCCGTCACCGGGCAGGCCAGGTGCAGGCGCGCATGGGGGTGGCGCGAGACGCGCATGGTGCTGTCGCGCGGCGGGGGCGTCTGCGTCGCGCCGACATAGTGCAGGAAGCGCCACTTCCACGCGTCCGGCAGCCCGGCGAAGCCGTGCACCACGCCGGGGCTGCCGATGCCGGTGAACTTGTTCACCCGCGGCAGGGCCGGGCGGCGCACGAACAGGTCCAGCGAGGCCGCGCCCGCCTCCAGCGCCGTCGCCGCATTGTCCATGGCGGAGGCGCCCGCGCCCACCACGCCCACGCGCTTGCCGCGCAGGGCGGCGAAGTCGATCTCGTCGCGGGAATGCGCCCAGAACCGGCGATCCACGCGCCGGGCCATGGGCGGCACGTACTCCCCGCCCAACCCGTCGCGCCCGGTGGCGAGAACCAGGCGGCGGCACAGGATCTCGGAAGCGTCCGCCATCTCCAGCGCCACCAGCCCGTCCGCGCGCGGGCGGATCAGCGAGACCTGGGCCGCGTTCTCCACCGGCACCGCCATCACGCGGCGGTACCAGTTCAGGTAATCCACCCACTGGGCGCGCGGGATCTTGCCCAGCGCCTCCCAGGCGGTCGCGCCGAACTGGGCCTCGAACCAGGCGCGGAAGGTGAGGGCGCCGAAGCCCAGCGCCGGCCCGGCCAACCCCTTGGGCGAGCGCAGCGTCTCCATCCGGGCATAGGTCACCCAGGGGCCTTCCCTTCCCTGGTCCGCCCGGTCCAGCACGCGCTGCCGGTCGATGCCCTCCAGCCGCAGCGCGGCAGAGGCCGCCAGCCCCGCCATGCCCGCGCCGATCACCACCACGTCGGAGACCGGGCGGCCTTCCACCACCGTTTCCGGCACCCAGGGCTTCGCCGGCAGTTCCAGCCATTCCAGGTCCTGCCGCAGCCGGGCCTCGAGCGCCTCCAGGCCTACGGCGCCCCCAGCTTCCTTCATGGCAGCGACTGCATCCGCCGCTCGACCATGCCCTTCCAGGGCGCGCCATCGGGCGCGGTGGCCAGCAGCGCCTGCCACGTCGCCCGCGCCGCCGAGGGGCGCCCGGCCTGCGCCTCCGCCTGCCCGGCCAGGAAGCGCAGCCCGACATGGCCGGGCGCGCGGGGCAGGGCATCCGCGAGGAAGGCGGCGGCCTCCTCCACCATCCCGGCCTCCAGCAGCACCTGCGCGCGCTGGGAGGCGAGGTCGGGGTCGAAGCCGATCTTCAGCACCTCGCCATAGGCCGCCGCGGCCTCGGCAGGGCGCCCGCGGTTCCGCTCCGCCTCCGCCAGCAGCAGCCAGCCCTGGCGCGTCTGCTGGGCGCGCGGCGGCATGGATTGCAGGCGCAACCGCAGCTCCGCCAGCAGCGCCTCGTCCCGCGCCACCGCGTCCCGCCGCTCCGCGAGGGTGGCGGAGGGCATGGCGGGGAAGCCGTTCAGGAAATACAGCGCGAAGGCCAGCACCGGCACGGCCACCAGCCCCGCCAGCAGCGGCCCGCGCCCGCCCGCCCGCGCCGGCGCTGCCTCCGGCACGGCCAGAAGCCGCCGCTGCACCTCCAGCAGCGCCGCCGCGTGCGCCGCCTCGTCCAAGCGGCCCGAGGCGCGGTCCCGCTCCAGCTCCGCGAGCTGCGCGCGGTACAGCGCCCGGTCCGCCGCCGCCCTGTCGGTGGCGCGTGCCGGGCGAAGGATGATCCAGGCCAGCGGCAGCAGCGCCGCCGCGGCCAGCAATCCCGTCAGGAGCCAGGTCACGGCTCGCGCTCCAGCGCCGCCAGCCGCGCGCGCTCCTCCGGGGAGAGCGGCGCTGGCCCCGCGCGCTCCGCCGAGCGGCGGCGCATCAGGAGGATGCCCAGGGCGCCGCCGAGCAGCACCAGCACCGGGACTGCCCAGAGCGGGGCCGTCACCAGGCTGAAGGGCGGGCGCAGCAGCACGAAGTCGCCGTAGCGGTCGTGGATGTGGCTCACCACCGCCCGGTCCGATTCACCGGACGCCACGCGCTCCCGCACCAGCCGCCGCAGGTCGCGTGCCAGGTCCGCCTCGCTGTCCTCGATGGACTGGTTCTGGCAGACCATGCAGCGCAGCTCGCGCCCGATCTCCTGCGCCCGCGCCTCCTGCGCCGGGTCGGGCAGCATCTCCGAGGGGCGGCCCACCGCCAGCGCCAGCCCCGTGACAAGAAGCTGGGGCGCCAGCAGCATCGCGAAGAGAAGCGCCCTCACGCGTGCCGCCGCAGCAGCGGGTCCAGCTCGGCGGAGAGCGTGTCCGGCGTCATCGGCC
This sequence comes from Pararoseomonas sp. SCSIO 73927, assembly GCF_037040815.1. Classification (NCBI taxonomy): domain Bacteria; kingdom Pseudomonadati; phylum Pseudomonadota; class Alphaproteobacteria; order Acetobacterales; family Acetobacteraceae; genus Pararoseomonas; species Pararoseomonas sp. SCSIO 73927. The sequence continues at coordinate 194,528 of NZ_CP146232.1, read as the reverse complement.
CGGCCCAGCGCCAGCGCACGATGCCGTTGCCGTCCACGAGGTAGGTCTCCGGCACGCCGTAGAGCCCGTACTCGATTCCCGCGCGTCCCTCCGCATCCACGACCAGCCCGGAGAAGGGGTTTCCGTGCCGCTGCAGGAAGCGCCCGGCCTCCGGCGCCTTGTCCTTGTAGTTCACGCCCAGCAACCGCACGCCCCGCGCCTGCAGGGCCATGAGCTGCGGGTGCTCGATCACGCAGGGCACGCACCAGGAGGCCCAGAAGTTCACCAGCACGGGCCCGCCCGAGGCCAGCGCCTCCGGCTGGAAGCCCGGCGTGTCCACGCCTTCCAGTGCCGGCAGCGCGAGCCGCGGCGCCGGCCTGCCGAGAAGGGCGGAGGGCACGCCGCGCGGGTCGTAGGACCCGTCCTTCATCCCGCGCAGCATCGCCCAGAAGCCGAGGCCACCGGCGGCCGCCAGCCCCAGCGGCGCCAGGAGCAGCGCGCGACGGGCCAGGGGACGAGAAGGCTCCGCCCCGCTCACGCCCGCGCCTCCGCGGCGGTCCGGCGCCGGGCGGGGGCGCCCACGCGCGCGCGGCGGTCGGAGAGCGAGATGCCGCCGCCGAGCGCCATCACCGCGCCGCCCAGCCAGATCCAGGGCGCCAGCGGGTTGTGGTGCAGGCGCAGCGTCGCCCGGTCCCCTTCCTCCTCGCCCATCACGGCGTAGAGGTCGGAGGCCCAGGTGGTGTGGATGGCGGCCTCCGTCGTGCTCTGGCGGGCGAGCGGGAAGTTGCGCTTCTCCGGCTCCAGCACCGCGACCGTGCTGCCGTTCCGCGTCACCGTCACGGTGGCGTGGCGCGCCGTATAGTTCGGCCCCACCGCGTCGCGCACGCCTTCCAGCCTCCATTCGTAGCCGCCGAGGAGGATCGTCTCCCCTGGCCGCACCGCCGTCAGACGCTCCGTCGCCAGCCCCATCCCGGCCATGCCGAGCAGGCTGATCCCGAAGCCCGCATGGGCCACCGCCCCGCCCCAGGCCGCGCGCGGCAGCCCGCGGGCGCGCGCGAAGGCCGCGCGCGGGCGGGAGAAGAGGGCGATGCGCTCCGCCACGTCCACGAAGGCCGCGAGGATGAGCCAGCACGCCGCCCCGAAGCCCAGCGCCGGCAGGACCGGAAGGCCCTGCACCAGCCAGACCAGCGCGATCACGAGGGAGGCGATCACCGCCACCCACCACAGCCTTTGCAGCACCGGCCAGGCCCGCGCGCGCTTCCACGCCATCAGCGGCCCCGCCGCCATGGCCAGGACCAGGGGCAGCGCCAGCGGGAAGACGGTGGCCTGGTAGAAGGGAGGGCCGACGGAAATCTTCGCGCGCAGGATCAGGTCCGCGAACATCGGGTAGAGCGTGCCCACCAGCACCACCGCCGCAATCGTGCAGAGGAGCAGGTTGTTCAGCACCAGCGCCCCCTCCCGCGAGAGCGGCGCGAAGACCCCGGTGGGCACCAGCGCCGGCGCGCGCCACGCGAAGAGCGCGAAGGCCCCGCCCATGGTGATGAACAGCAGCGCCAGGATGAACACGCCGCGCTCCGGATCATTGGCGAAGGCGTGCACGGAGTTCAGCACGCCGGAGCGAACGAGGAAGGTGCCGAGCAGCGACATGGAGAAAGCAAGGATCGCCAGGAAGATCGACCAGGTCTTCAGCGCCTCCCGCTTCTCCACCACGATGGCGGAGTGCAGCAGCGCGCAGCCGGCGAGCCAGGGCAGGAGGGAGGCGTTCTCCACCGGGTCCCAGAACCAGTACCCGCCCCAGCCCAGCTCGTAATAGGCCCACCAGGACCCCAGCGCGATGCCGAGCGTGAGGAAGGACCAGGAGGCGAGCGCCCAGGGACGCACCCAGCGCCCCCAGGCGGCATCGACGCGCCCCTCGATCAGCGCGGCGACGGCGAAGGCGAAGGTCACGGCCGTGCCGACATAGCCGAGGTAGAGGAGGGGAGGGTGGAAGGCCAGGCCAGGGTCCTGCAGCACGGGGTTCAGCCCCTGCCCATCCACCGCCGGCGGCCACACCCGCGTGAAGGGGTTGGAGGTCGCGAGGACGAAGGCGAGGAACCCGGCCGCGATCATGCCCAGCACCGCCAGCACCCGCGCCCGCAGCGCCGCCGGCAGCCCGCGCCCGAACACCGCGACGGCCCCGCCGCAGAGGGCGAGGATCAGCACCCAGAGCACCATGGAACCCTCGTGGTTCCCCCAGGCGCCGGACAGCTTGTAGAGCATCGGCTTCGCGGAGTGGCTGTTCTGCACGACGTTGGTGACGGTGGTGTCGTTCTCCGCGAAGCACCACAGCAGCGCGGCGAAGGCGGCGCCCACCGCGATCAGCACGCCCGTCGCCAGCCCCGCGCCGGAGGCCATCAGCCGCGCCTCGCCCCGCTGCGCGCCCACCAGCGGCAGCACGGACTGCGCGAGCGCCAGCGCCAGCGCGAGCGCCAGCGCGAAATGCCCGATCTCAGGAATCATTCGCCCGTCCTGGCTCCGGCCGGTGCCGGCTGCATCGTGTTCCAGCCGGAGGGCGGCGGCGCCGCACCCTGGCTCGGGTTCCAGTGCCCGCTGCGCTCCAGCGCGTCCTTCACCTCGGGCGGCATATAGGTCTCGTCGTGCCGCGCCAGCACCTCGGCGGCGGCGAAACTCCCATCCGGGAGCATCCGGCCGAGCGTCACCACGCCCTGTCCCTCCCGGAACAGGTCCGGCAGCACGCCGCGATAAGCGACGGAGATCGTGTTCGCGCCGTCCGTCACCCGGAAGCGCGCCCGCTCGCCGTCCCGCACCACGCTGCCAGCTTCCACCAGCCCGCCCAGGCGGAAGGCGCGCCCGTCATTCGGCGCGCCCGCCACGATGTCGGAGGGGGAGCGGAAGAAGACGAGGTTGTCCTGGAAGGCCGTCAGCGCCAGCGCCGAGGCCGTCCCGAGCCCCAGCCCGCAGAGCAGCAGCACCCAGAGCCGCCGCCGCCGCCGCGCCGCGGCCAGACCCAGCCCGACGGGCCTCGCGCCAGACTTTGCGCCAGACTTTGCGCCAGACTTTGTGCCGGACTTTGCGCCGGAGTTGGCACCGGACTGCGCGTCCTGGGCCGCCGTCGCGCCGCTCATGCCGTTCCCCTTGCCGTTCCCCTCAGGGCTCGCTCCAACTCACCCAGGCGCCGCGCCGCCGCCCGATGGCGCAGCGCCGCGCCCAGCGCCAGCCCGCCGAAGGCGGCTGCCGCCAGCCCCCAGGCCGCCACCACGCTCCACAGATGCGCGCTCATGCCACCACCGCATCCCCCGGCGCGGGGCGATCCGCCGGGCGATCCGCCGCACCGTCTGCCGCCCGGGCCCGCGCCAGCTCCAGCGCCGCCACGCGCCGCTCCATCACCGCTGCCCGCACCCGCGCCAGCACCAGCGTGGTGAACAGCAGCGTGAACCCCACCGCGCAGGCCAGCAGCGGCCCGAGCATGGAGACGTGCATGGAGGGACCGCCCAGCCGCGCCACGCTGGCCGGCTGGTGCAGCGTGTTCCACCAATCCACGGAGAACTTCACGATCGGCAGGTTCACCACCCCCACCAGGGCCAGGATGGCGCCCATCCGTGCCCCGCGCTCCTCCTCCTCGAAGGCGCGCGTGATCGCGGCGTGCCCGACCCAGAGGAAAAACAGCACCAGCACGGAGGTCATCCGCGCGTCCCAGGCCCACCAGGTGCCCCACATCGGCCGCCCCCAGAGGCTGCCCGTGGCGAGGCAGAGCGCCGTGACCACCGCCCCCACCGGGGAGAGCTCCCGCGCCGCCAGGTCCGCCAGCGGGTGCTTCCACACCAGCGCCAGCACGGAGGCGACGGCCAGGCCCGCATAGCCCCCCATCGCCAGCCAGGCCATGGGAACATGGACGTACATGATCCGCACCGTCTCTCCCTGCTGCCAATCGGCGGGGGAGAGGAGCAGCGCCCAGGCGGCCGAGGGCAGCAGCACCGCCAGCGACAGCCCCCAGAGCCAGGGCATCAGGCGTTTTGTCGCCCGCAGGAAGCGGCCGGGATTGGCGAACCGGTGCAGGATCGGCGCGGGCGCGGGGGGCGGCATGGGGCGCATCGCCGCCGTTCTAGCCCCGTCCGGGCCGCGCTGGAACGCCCGGCCCGCCCGGGAACGCGGCCGCCCCCCTCATTCCTGCGTCAGGCTACCACCTTCCGATAGAGGTGCCAGGTGGCGTGGCCCAGCACCGGCATCACCACCGCCAGCCCGACGAAGAGCGGCAGGGAGCCGAGAAAGAGCAGCCCGGCCACGATCGCGCCCCAGGCGGCCATCGGCCCCGGATTGGCCGCCACCGCCCGCAGGGAGGTGCGGATCGCCGCGCCCGCCCCGATGTCGCGCTCCAGCAGCAGGGGGAAGGAGACGACGCTGACCGCCAGCGCCACCACGGCGAAGAGGAAGCCCGCGAGGTTGCCGAGCAGGATCAGCCGGGTTCCCTCCGGCGTCCGCAGCGCGGCCAGGAGATCCGTGAAGGAGCCGATCTCGGCCGGGCCGATCGTGCTGCGCCAGATCCAGAGGGCGCAGGCGATCCAGGCGACGAAGAGGGCGAGAAGGACCACCCCCACGGCGAGAATGGACCCGATCGAGGCCGAGCCGTAGGCGCGCAGCCCGTCGCGCCAGCCCACCGGCTGCCCCTGTTCCCGCCGCCGGCTCATCTCGTAGAGGCCGAGCGCCGCGACGGGACCGACGAGGGCGAAACCGGCCGCCAGGGGCCAGAGGATCGGCAGCAGGTTGTTGCCGGAGGCGGCGAAGCCGAGCGTCAGCCCCATCACCGGGTAGATGAGGCAGAGGAAGAAGAGCTGGGTCGGTACCTCCAGGAAGTCCCGCCAGCCCCGCGACAGGGCATCCGCCAGATCGGCGGTGCCGATCCGTTGGATCGCGGGTTCCGCGAAGGCGGCGGCATCCCCGCCGTGCATGACGCTCCGCGACGTGTTCTCGGCCATCGGACAATCCTCCCCGACCGCGGCGCCATCGCCGCGGCGGTCCCGTCCGGGCCTTGCCAGCCCTGGAGGGACCTGACCTTCAGCAACTGGCACCGCACCGGGCGGCTGGGCAGGGCCCTCACGCAGCCGTGCTGTTTCCGCACCGAAACGGCGGCGCGGGCCCTTCCCGGCGCCGGCGCTTGACGCCCCGGCCCCGCGGCTCTTTCCTCGACGGCAAGCGGACCGGAAGTTTCGATCGAAAACAACGGTCTGGCGGGGAGAAGGAGAGCCGTCCATGACTCAGCAGGAGCCGGTCACCAGCAGCGTCGAGGACGGGATCGCCCTCATCCGCATCGCCAACCCGCCGGTGAACGCCCTCAGCGCCGCCGTGCGCGGCGGGCTGAAGCGCGCCGTGGAGGCCGCCGCCGCCGACCCCGCCGTGCGCGCCGTGGTGGTGGCCGCGGAGGGTAGGACCTTCATCGCCGGCGCCGATATCTCCGAGTTCGGCAAGCCGCCCGTGCCGCCGAGCCTGCCGGAGACCATCGCGGCCCTTGAGACCCTGACCAAGCCCGTGGTCGCCGCCATCAACGGTGCGGCACTGGGCGGCGGGCTGGAGGTGGCGCTGGGCTGCCACGCCCGCGTGGCCGCGCCTTCCGCGAAGCTCGGCCTGCCGGAGGTGAATCTCGGCCTCCTGCCCGGCGCCGGCGGCACGCAGCGCCTGCCTCGCCTGATCGGCGCCGCCCCCGCGCTGAAGATCATGGCCGAGGGCAAGCCGATCGCCGCGAAGGAGGCGCAGGGCAACGGGCTGGTGGACGAGATCGCCGAGGACGTGCTGCCTGCTGCCAAGGCCCTGGCCTTGAAGCTGGCCGGCGGCGCGCTGCCCGCCGTTCCGAAGGACCGCGCGAACCTCGGCGCCCGCGAGGATTTCGAGGAGGCGGCCGCCGCTATCCTCAAGCGCAACCCGAACAACCCGAGCGTCGAGGCCTGCGTGGACGCCGTCCGCGCCTGCTTCGACAAGCCCTTCGAGGAGGGGCTGGCGGTGGAGCGCGCCCACTTCACCCGCCTGCGCGACGACCCCCGCAGCGCCGCCCTGCGCCACGTCTTCTTCGCCGAGCGCGCCGCGGCCCGCATCCCCGGCCTGCCCAAGGGCACCGCGCCCCGCCCCGTGGCGAAGGCGGCCGTGATCGGCGCCGGCACCATGGGCGGCGGCATCGCCATGTGCTTCGCCAATGCCGGCATCCCCGTGACCCTGATCGAGACGACCGAGGAGAACCTGCAGCGCGGCCTGGAGCGGGTGGAGGGCAACTACGCCACCTCCGTGAAGCGCGGCAGCCTGGCGGAGGACGCGAAGGCGAAGCGCATGGGCCTGATCGAGGGCAAGGTCGGCCTGGAAGCCGCGGCCGACGCCGACCTCGTGGTGGAGGCGGTGTTCGAGGAGATGGGGCTGAAGAAGGAGATCTTCGGCAAGCTGCAGGAGATCGCCAAGCCCGGCGCCATCCTCGCCACCAACACCTCCTACCTCGACGTGGACGAGATCGCCGCCAGCACCACCCGCCCCGCCGACGTGCTGGGGATGCACTTCTTCTCCCCGGCCAACGTGATGAAGCTGCTGGAGGTGGTGCGCGCGAAGGAGACGGCGCCCGATGCCCTTGCCACCGCCGTGGAGATCGGCCGCAAGCTGGCGAAGGTGCCGGTGGTCTCCGGCGTCTGCTACGGCTTCATCGGCAACCGCATGCTGGCCCGCCGCACCGCCATGGCCGAGCGCCTGCTGATCGAGGGCGCGCGGCCGGAGGAGGTGGACGCCGCCCTCAACGCGTTCGGCTTCCGCATGGGCCCCTTCGCCATGGGCGACCTCGCGGGCCTCGACATCGGCTGGCGCATCCGCCAGGCCACCGGCAAGAAGGCCCCCGTGGCCGACGCGCTGGTGGAGGCCGGGCGCCTCGGCCAGAAGACGAAGAAGGGCTACTACGACTACTCCTCGGACGGCCGCACCGGCGCGCCGGACCCGGAGGTGGTCGCAATCATCGAGCGCGTCTCGGCGGAGCAGGGCGTCACCCGCCGCGCCATCCCGCGGGAGGAGATCACCGAGCGCCTCCTCTTCCCCATGATCAACGAGGGCGCGCGCATCCTGGAGGAGGGCATCGCGGCGCGGGCCGGGGACATCGATACCGTCTGGCTCAACGGCTACGGCTGGCCCGCCTGGACCGGCGGCCCGATGTTCCACGCCGACCAGGTGGGGCTGAAGCACATCGTCGAGCGCCTTCGTGGCTTCTCCGCTGCCTGCGGCGACGAGAGCCTGATGCCGGCCGCGCTGCTGGTGCGCCTAGCAGAGGAGGGCAGCAGCTTCGCCGCCCTGGACGAGAAGGCCGCGGCGTGAACTTCGATCCCGAAGCGGCGGGCTGGTCCCGCCGCCCGCCGGTGGGCTTCTCCGCCCATACCGGCCCCTACTGGTCCCGGCCGGAGGGGAACGGCTGGGCCTACGGCCTCCTGGTGGAGCCGTACCACCTGAACGGGCACGGCATTACCCATGGCGGGCTGCTGATGACGATGCTGGACAACACGCTGGGCCTCACCGCCTGGCACGCCACCGACCAGAAACCCGCTGTCACCATGCAGATGAACACCCACTTCATCGCTGCCGCCCACCCCGGCGAGTTCCTGGAAGCGCGGGGCGAGGTGGTGCGCCTGGCCAAGTCCGTGATCTTCCTGCGCGGGCAGCTGACCGTCGGCGAGAGACTGGTGGCGGCGGCGGACGGCATCTGGAAGGTGCTGGCTGTCCGGCCGGGGCCGAGGCTGGAGGGCGATCCGGCCTGATCCTTGGCGTCCGGTCTGTGGCCAGGGAGAGGAAGAAGGAATTCTTCCTCTCCCCGGACCCCTCTCCATCATCTTTTTCTAGTAGGTGGTTTTACCCTGCTGACGGTGCGCCTCGGGTCGGTGACCCGAGGCGACTGCAAGGGCAGGAAGGGGCCCGTCACGCGGAGATCCCGTCTCAGGACGGCGCGGCGGCAGCCAGAAGGGGTTCCAAGGGCCTCAGGCCCTTGGCGGGGGTTCCAGGGGGCGGAGCCCCCTGGCGCCACCCTACCGCCGCGGCGTCCCGCTGTGCTCCGGGTCGGCCGCGATCTCGCGCTCCGCTTCCTCCACCGCCTCCTTGGAGACGATGCCGGGCGTGTGCATGTCCGGGTCGCCGCCGTCCACGGCTTCCACGTGGCTCTTGATGCTGCGCAGGGCGTTGCCGGCGTTGGTGGGGGCGTCGTCCGGGCTCTCCTCCTCGGCCGGCGGCTCGTGCTCGCGCCCGCCCTCCTCGAAGGTGAGGGAGAGGCTGGCCGTCTCGCCGCTGCCCGAAATCTCCATCCGCCCGGCGGGCTCGGTGGTCCAGCGGATGGTGCGGGAGTCCGTATCGGCGGTCATCCCGGCGTCGGGCAGCACGTCGGCTTCGTGCCGCAGGTGGGCGAACCAGTGGCGGACGTTCGCGGGGTCCGACAGCCAGGCGAGGAGACGGTCCGGGCCGACGTGGACGGTGATCTTGGCGTGCATGGGTCCCTCCGGACATCGAGGCTTGGCTTCAAGGGCCTATCGCCCGGGCCCATGGCGGGGTTTCGCCGCGGGGCGGGCGGGGGAGCGGTGGCCGGGGTGGCAGCGAGGGTGCCGGCGGGTGCGACATCCCGGCGGCCAGCCCGGGCACCGGCCCGGCTGGCGCCTGGGCGATAGCCTGGGTAACGGCTTGGGCAACGGCCTGGGCGATGGAACGCTGGGGCCTTGAACGCGTTCGGGAAGCCGGTCATCTGTCGCCGCTGCCCGGCGCACCGGGGCCACGCGAGGAACAGTCGATTTTGAACCACGCCCCCATGGGCCGGCCGCGCGGGTGAGCCGCACCGAGGACAGCGGCGAGGGCCGCCAGCTGCGGGACGCCCTGGCCGCCGCCGGGATCCTCGCCTCCTGGGACTGGGACGTGGCGGAGCGGCGGATCAACGGCGACGCTCGCCTGGCCGCCCTGCTGGGCGTGACGCCGGAGGAGGCGGCGCGCGGCGTTCCCCCGGCCGCCTTCTTCAATGCCATCCATCCGGAGGACCGCACCCGCATCCGCCTGGCGGTGGGCGCCATCCTGCGCGGGGCGGAGCTTCTGTCGCGGGAGTGCCGCGTCCTCGTGCCCGGGCTGGGGCTGCGCTGGGTCCATGCGCGGGGCCGGCGCTACCCGGATGCGGGGGGCGGCCCCGGCCACTTCCTCGGCACGCTGGTGGACGTGACCGAACAGAAGCGGGTGGAGGAGCGGCTGCGCATCGCGCAGACCGCGGGCGGGATCGGCACCTTCGAGTACATGCCGGGCTTCGCCACCGCCGCCGTGTCGGACCAGTTCTGCAAGCTGCTCGGCCTGCGCCCTGCGCCTGACCTGCCGGTGCGGACGGTGAACGGGGTGGTGCATCCCGGCGACCTGCCGATCATCGACGATAACGTGACCGACGAGGCCGCCCTGCCGGCCCTGGGCACGGTGCATGAGGCCGAGTTCCGGATCGCCCGGGCCGATACGGGGGAGGCCCGCTGGCTCAAGCGGCGCGGCGAGTACCTGCGGGACGCCGAGACGGCGGGGCTGCGCTTCAGCGGGGTGATCTACGACATCACCGACACTAAGCGGACGGAGGCGCAGCTCCGCGCCCTGAACGAGGGGCTGGAGGCGGAGGTGGCCGCCCGCACGGCGGACCGCAACCGCCTCTGGCGCCTCTCGGCCGACATCATGCTCGTCCTGCGGCCGGATGGGACAATCGTTGCGGTGAACCCCGCTTGGCACGCCACGCTGGGCTGGCGGGAGGCGGAGGTGGTCGGGCGCAGCGTGCTCGAGCTCATCCACCCCGACGATGCCGCGGGCGGGCGGGACCGGCTGGCGCGCCTCTCCGGCGATGGGCCGGTGATGCGAGTGGAGGATCGCTACCGCCACAAGGACGGGCGCTGGCGCTGGATCGACTGGTCCGCAGCCTTTGGGGAGGGGCTGATCAGCGCCGTCGGCCGCGACGTGACGGAGGAGCGGGAGCGGGAGCAGGCGCTGCGGCAGGCCGAGGAGGCGCTGCGCCAGAGCCAGAAGATGGAGGCGGTGGGCCAGCTGACCGGCGGTATCGCGCACGACTTCAACAACCTCCTCACCGGCATCGTGGGGTCGCTGGAGCTGCTGCGAACCCGCATCGCCCAGGGGCGCTTCGGGCAGGTGGAGCGCTACGTGGCCGCCGCCCAGGGCGCGGCGGACCGGGCGGCGGCGCTGACGCACCGGCTGCTCGCCTTCTCCCGCCGGCAGACGCTGGACCCGAAGCCGACCGGGGCCAACCGGCTCATCCAGGGCATGGAGGAGCTGATCCGCCGCACCATGGGTCCGGCCATCGAGGTGGAGACGGTGCTCGCCGTCGGCCTCTGGCCCACCCTCTGCGATCCGCACCAGCTGGAGAACGCCATCCTCAACCTGGCGATCAACGCGCGGGACGCGATGCCCGGGGGCGGGCGGCTGACGATCGAGACGGCGAATTCCTGGATCGACGACCGCGCCGCGCGGGAGCGGGACATGGAGCCCGGCCAGTACGTGACGGTCTGCGTGACGGACACCGGCACGGGCATGCCGCCCGAGGTGGTGGCCCGCGCCTTCGACCCCTTCTTCACCACCAAGCCCGTTGGCCAGGGCACGGGGCTGGGCCTGTCCATGATCTACGGCTTCGCCCGCCAGTCCGGCGGGCAGGTTCGCATCTACTCAGAGCCGGGCCAGGGCACGACGATGCGCCTCTACCTGCCGCGCCACTGGGGCGAGGTGGAGGAGGAGAAGACGGCCGCCCGCGGCAACCCGCCACGCGCCGAGCGCGGCGAGACCGTGCTGGTGGTGGATGACGAGCCGACCGTGCGGATGCTGGTGATGGAGGTGCTGGAGGAGCTGGGCTACGCCGCGTTGGAAGCCTCCGACGGAGGTTCCGCGCTGAAGGTCCTGCGGTCCACGGCGCGGCTGGACCTGCTGATCACCGATGTCGGCCTGCCCGGCGGCATGAACGGCCGCCAGGTGGCCGATGCGGCGCGGGAGCTGCGGCCGGGGCTGCGCGTGCTGTTCATCACGGGCTACGCGGAGAACGCGGCCATCGGCAACGGCCACCTCGCCCCCGGCATGCACGTGCTGACCAAGCCCTTCCCGATGGAGGTGCTGGCCACCCGGATCAAGTCTATTATCGAGGGCGCTTAGGGCCTCGGGTTAACGCCGGATTAAAATCACGGTCATGTGGCAGCCCGGGGACCTTGCGCGGCATTGATCCGTGCAGGGCCGGGTCTCCGGCCCGGACCAGCAAGGCCGGCAGACCGTCTCATGACCTTCTCAAAGCTGTTCAACGAGGTGGCCAGCCGCGTGGCCCAGGCCACGGGGCGCCCGGCGACGTTCATCATCTGCGTCGCCGTCGTCCTCGTCTGGGCCGTTTCCGGCCCGTTCTTCGGCTTCTCCGACACCTGGCAGCTCATCATCAACACCGGCACGACCATCGTAACCTTCCTGATGGTCTTCCTCATCCAGAACACGCAGAACCGGGACGGCGCGGCGATCCAGGCCAAGCTGGACGAGCTGATCCGCACCAGCGCCGCCGGCAACGCCTTCATCGGGATCGAGCACCTGACGGAGGAGGAGCTGGACCGGATCCGCGCCACCTGCGAGAGCCGCGCCCGCGCGGCGGAGGCGGCGGACGACGCGGAGGACGAGGCCAACCGGCGCGCCATGGCGGCGGCGGATGCCGCCACCAGCTGATCCCGGCCCGACCTGAACTGGCCCGACCTGAACCGGCCGAGCTGGACCGACCCTGGACCCGCCCTGGCCCGAATCCGGCTTGACCCGCGCGCCCGCCGGGCCGACCTCCGCCCCATGCGCCGCGCCCCCTTGATCGCCCTGCTGGGCGCCGCCCTGCTCGCCCCGACCGGCGCCGGGGCGCAACGGGCGGCCCAGCCGGCGGCCCCGGTGGATGACTGGTCGGCCTGCCGCCGCGCCATCGCGGCGGTCGAGCCCGGTGCGGGCACGCCCCCCGGCCTGCTCGGCGCCATCGCCCTGGTGGAGAGCGGCCGCGCCGCGCCCTCCGGCCGGCCGGAGCCCTGGCCCTGGAGCTGGAACGCCGAAGGCGAGGGGGGATCCGCCCCCACCAAGGCCGCCGCGATCGCCGCCGTCGCCGCGCTGCAGGCGCGCGGGGTCCGCTCCATCGACGTGGGCTGCATGCAGGTGAACCTGATGTATCACCCCGGCGCCTTCGCCAACCTGGACGCCGCCTTCGACCCGGTGACCAACGCCCGCTACGCGGCCCGCTTCCTGAACGGGCTGCGCGGCAGCACGGGGGATTGGGGGAGCGCGATCGGCCGCTACCATTCGGGGGAGGCGGGGCGCGGCGCCGCCTACAACCGCCGGGTGGCGCTGGCGCAGCTCGGCGTGGCCTGGGGCCGGGGCGGCGCCGTGCCGCTTCCGCCGGCGGCGGGCCTGGCCGGGCTCTGCGCCCCCGGGCTGCGGCCCGCCCTGCTGATCGGCGGGGCGGCGGAGGCCCGGCAGTTCATGCGGCCGGGCGTGACCCGCCCGGTGCCGCTGCCCCGGAACCGGAATCCCAGGCCGCGGATGGCCTGCCTGCGGCGCTAGACGCGCCCGGAGGGCTGCCCCCGTTCTGCCGCGGCCCGCATGGCCAGCAGCACCGCCCCGGCCACGGCCACCCAGGCCAGCCGCGCCCCGTAGCGGTCATGCGGCCCGCTCAGCGCCCCCGTGGCGAAGGCGTTGGCGAGGATCCCGACCCCGATCCCCAGCGCCAGGCCGAGCACCACCCGGTCCCGCCGCCCCCGCCAGCCCAGCCACGCCAGCGCGGCCGCGCCCAGCAGCAGCACCGGCCCCTGGACCCACAGGAAGGGCGCCACCATCCCCGGCAGCACCCCGCGCCGCTGCGCCCCGGCCTCGAAGCGCGCGACCTCGGCCGGGCCGAAGCCCCGCATCTGGACCGGCAGGCTCTCTCCGATGTGGCGGCGCTCCAGCGTGTCGCCCACGCGGTTGGAGAGGAGCTGGGCGAGGCTGTCCCGCACCGCGTCCCAGGCCACGGCAAGGGGCTCCCGCCGCAGCGTCTCCCCGATGATCTCCCGCGCCTCCCCGGACAGGGCGCGGCCGCCGAAATCGCGGTTGCGGCCGTTCTCGTCCCGGTTCACGGGGCTGGAGGGTTCCCAGAGGAAGATGTCGCTCGGCAGCAGGTCCCGCGGACAGGATTGGGAGCGGAGCTCGCAGGCGGGCGGCCCATAGGGTTCCAGCCGGCCCCTGAAAGCGCAGAGAGCCCAGCCGGCCTCCGGGCAGCGCGCCGCGATCGTGCGGATGGCCGGCCCGTTCGCCACCAGCCGCGCCATGAAGAAGGTGGCGCCGTAGGGCGAGAGGGAGAAGCGGCCATGCCCCAGCCCGTTGGAGACCACCAGCAGCGCCACCGCCGCCGCCAGCGGCACCGCCACCCGCCCCGCGGCGCGCCACCCCGCCAGCAACGCCACCACCACCAGCGCCCCGAGCACCGGCAGGTGCGACAGGTGCGCCGCGGTGCCGAGCGCGACGAGCAGCGCCACCCAGGCGGCCTCCCCCCGCGACAGCGCCGCCCGGCCGAAGGCCAGCAGCAGGGCGCCCAGCAGCATGGCGGGGGTGAACACGTCCGGCATGACGATGGCGACGGAGAAGGGCGCCGCCGTCAGCGCCGTGACGACGAGCACCATCAACCCGTGCCGCCCCGGCGAGGCCCCGCCGCCGAAGGCGCGCAGCGCCAGCCACAATAGGTGCGAGAGCATCAGCCCCTGCGCGATCACCACGGGCCAGAGCAGGCGGTGCCAGTGCAGGGGGAAGATCAGCGGCCCGTAGACGTAGGGTTTGTCCCAGATCATCCAGGGGCCCATCGTCTGATGCAGGAAGGCGCTGGAATCGCTGAACAGCAGCGGGTAGCCGTTGAGGAAGGCGGGCCAGCCCAGCACCAGCCCGCCGGCGAGGACCGAGAGAAAGGCTCTCAGCCCCATTCCCCTCAGCCCCATTCCCGGGTGCGGGCCTCGTCCTCCTCCCGCGCGGCGACCCAGCGCGCCTCGCCGCCCGTGAACTCCTCGCGCTTCCAGAAGGGGGCGCCGGTCTTCAGCCAGTCGATGAGGAAGGCGCAGGCCTCCAGCGCCGCCGTGCGGTGGCGGCTGGCGGCGAGGACCAGCACGATCCCCTCGCCCGGCAGGATGCGGCCGACGCGGTGGATCACGGTGAGGCCGGTGAGCGGCCAGCGCTCCCCGGCCTTGGCGGCAATGGCGGCGACGGCCCGCTCCGTCATGCCGGGGTAGTGCTCCAGCACCAGCGCCTGCAGCCCGTCATCGGCGCGGCAGAGGCCGAGGAAGCTGGCGATCCCGCCCACATCCACCCGCCCGGCCGAGAGGGCCGCCGTCTCGGCGGAAGGGTCGAAGGGGGCCTCCTGCACGCGGATGGTGGGGGTCATGCTAGCCACCCGTCACCGGCGGGAAGAAGGCCACCTCGTCCCCGGCCTTCACCGGTTGGTCCGGGCCGCAAAACTCCTGGTTCACGGCCATCCGCACCTGCGCCGGATCGGCGAAGGCGGAGGCGTGGCCGGGGGAGCGGGCGGCGAGCCAGCGCATCAGCCCGGCCAGGTCGCGCACCTCCTCCGGGGGGAGGAGCGCCTCCTCCCCGGTGCCGGTGCGCTGGCGCAGCCAGGCGAAGTACAGCACGCGTATCAAGGCGTCGGCACCACCTGCACCGAGCCGTCCGCCCCGAAGAGGGTGGTGGTGTTGCCCTGGCGGATGGACGTGCCCGTGCCCGTGCCGGGCTGGGTGTAGGACCCGATGTTCCCCGCGCTGTTGCCGATGGTGGCGGGCGGCCCGCCCGGCACGTTCAGCGTCGATCCCTCAACCCGCGGCGCCGGCGGCACGGCGGGGGCGCCGCCCGGCACGCCCTGGCGCGGCAGGGGCGGCGGGTCGATCGGCGGCAGCGGCTCCCCGCTGCCGCGGCGGCGGGGGGTGACGGTGCCGGGCACGGGGGCGCGGGGGTTCGGCGCGGCCTCGGGCGGCACGGCGGGGCCGGGCTCGGTCGCGGCGGGCGCCCGGCCGGCCGGCGCGGGGCCGCGCTGCTGCCGCGCCCGGTCCAGCGCCTCGGAGGGCTCACGCTCCCGCGGGGGCACCGTGGCGGCGTCCGGGTTCTGCAGGGTGGCGCGCGGCGCCTCCTCCGCCGGCCAGACGTTCCCCGGCTCCGGCAGGAGGGGCGGCACCTCCAGCTCGCTGCCCATCACCCGGCGCACGGTGAGGCTGTCCGGTGCGCCGACGGGATCTGTGCGGCCGAAGGGGGCCATCTCGATGTCACCGAGGCCGAAGCAGCCGCCGAGCAGCAGCGCGAGCGGAAGGCCGGCCATCCGACGGGCCGTCGAGCCCCCGGTGCGGCCGGGGCGAAGGCGATTCATGTTGGTACCCTTTCCGGCCGGCTCGCCGCTACGGGGGCCGCCCGCGTGTTCCGTTGAGTCGTTGGGCGCAGGATGCGCCTCCGCGGCGCAGGTTTCTACCCGACCCCTTCTATCCGATCTGGCCGCCTTCCCGTGCGCCCGTGCCGCGGGACAGGTCCTCGGCCGCCGCGTGGCGCATCCCGGCCGTCATGTAGTCCCAGCCCGTCAGCAGGGTGAGCGCCGCCGCGACCCAAAGCCCGGCCTCGCCGAGCCAGGAGACGGGCAGGACGCCGAGCCCGATGGCGGAGGCGCCGCTGTCCCCGGCCACGATGGTGCCGATGGCGCCCATCTGGAACCCGGTCTTCCACTTCGCCAGCTTCGTCACGGGCAGCCCGATCCGCAGCCCCGCCAGGTACTCCCGTAGGCCGGAGACGAGGATCTCCCGCAGCAGGACCACGATGGCCGGCAGCAGGCCGAGGGGGGAGAGGCGGTCCATCCCCGCCAGCAGCATCAGGGCGGCGCCGACCAGCAGCTTGTCCGCGATGGGGTCCAGCATTCGCCCGAAGGCGGTCAGCGACCCCCTTTCCCGCGCGATCTTGCCGTCGAAGTAGTCCGTGATCGCGGCGGCGGAGAAGATCGCGCAGGCCAGGATGTCCCCCACCGGCGTGCGGAGGAACATCAGCACCACCAGCAGCGGGATCGCCGCGATGCGGGAGAGCGTCAGCAGGTTCGGCAGGTCGGTGGGCATCCGCGTCTCCTTGCTCCGCTCCCCTAGCCCAGATCGGCGCCGGGGGAAACGCGGCGCCGGATCAACCTTCCACCTCGTGTCCCGCGGCATCCGCGGCGAGGGGCGGGGAGGGGGGCTCCTCCTCACCGGCCGGCCCCGCTTCAGGAGCCGGGTCGGGCGCCTCCGCGATGGCGTCCACGGCGGCGCCCTTGCGCCTTCCGCCGCGCGGCCGCACCGGCTCCAGCGGGCCGGTGGTGCCGGGGTGGAAGTGCTCGTAGATGCGCTTCGCGACGGAGGGGCCGATGCCCGGGGTGTTCCGCAGGTCCTCCAGCGCCGCGTTCCGCACGCCGCGGGCGGAGCCGAAATGGTTCAGCAGCGCCCGCTTGATGGCGGTGCCGACGCCGGGGATGTCGTCCAGCTCGCTCTTCACGAGGGACTTGGAGCGCCCGGCGCGGTGGGTGGTGATGGCGAATCGGTGCGCCTCGTCCCGCAGCCGCTGCAGGTAGTACAGGACGGGGTCGCGCGGCGGCAGCTGGATCGGGTCGTGGCCCGTGCGGTGGAACCATTCCCGCCCGGCGTCGCGGTCCGGGCCCTTGGCCACGGCCACCAGGGGCACGTCGTGGATGCCCATCTCCGTCAGGATCTCCCGCGCGGCGTTCAACTGGCCCAGGCCGCCGTCGATCAGCACCAGGTCGGGCCAGGTGCCGCTCTCGCGCTCCGGGTCCTCCTTCAGGGCGCGGCCGAAGCGGCGCTCGAAGACCTCGCGCATCATGGCAAAGTCGTCGCCGCCGCGCGGGCCGCCGGTGGTCTTCAGGGCGGTGCGGCCGGCCGCGTCATGCGCCAGGGCGGCCACGTCCTCTCCGGCCAGGGGCTCGGTGCCCGTCGCGTCCGCGGGCTTCCGGCCCTTGGCGGGCGGCGCCGCGTCGCCCCGGATGGAGAACTTGCGGTAGGCGTTCTTCAGGAAACCCGAAGGCCCGGCCACCACCATCACGCCGTAGGCGTTGGTGCCCTGGATGTGGGAGTTGTCGTAGATCTCGATCCGCTCGGGGGTGGAGGAGAGGTCGAAGACCTTCGCCACCCCTTCCAGCAGCTCGCCCTGGGCCGCGCCCTCCGCCAGCTTGCGCTCCAGCGCCTCCCGCGCGTTCGTCTGCGCGTGCTCCACGGCGGATCGCTTGTCGCCGCGCTTGGGGGTGTGGACCTCCACCTTGCGGTCGCTTCGCAGCGCCAGCGCCTCCGCCACCAGCGCCGCCTCCGGCAGGTCGTGGGAGACGAGGACGAGGGGCGGGGGCGGCAGGTCGTCGTAGAGCTGGCCGAGGAAGGCGGTGATCACCTCCGCCGGCTCCGCATCCGCCCGCATCCCGGACAGGAAGAAGGGCCGGTTGCCGTTGTTGCGGCCGCCGCGGAAGAAGAAGACCTGCACGCAGGCCTGGCCGGCGGCCATGTGCAGCGCCACCACGTCGGCGTCGCCCACGTTCTCCATGTTGATGCGGTCGCGGCCCTGCACATGCGTCAGGCCGCGGATGCGGTCCCGGATGGCCGCCGCGCGCTCAAATTCCAGCCGCTCCGCCGCCTCCTCCATCTCCTTCGCCAGGCGCTTCTGAATGGAGGGGGTCTCGCCGGAGAGGAACTGCGTGGCCTCCTTCACGAGCTCTCCGTACTCCTCCTTCGTGACACGCTCGACGCAGGGGGCGGAGCAGCGGCGGATCTGGTGGAGCAGGCAGGGGCGGGAGCGGTTGTCGAACACCGTGTCCCGGCAGGAGCGCAGCAGGAAGACGCGCTGCAGGGCGGTGAGGGTCTGGTTCACGGCCCAGGCGCTGGCGAAGGGGCCCCAGTAGGAAGCGCCCTTGCGCCGCTCGCCGCGGTGCTTGGAGATCTGCGGGTAAGGATGATCTTCCGTGATCACCAGCCACGGGTAGGACTTGTCGTCCCGCAGCACGATGTTGAAGCGCGGCCGCAGCCGCTTGATGAGGTTGGCTTCCAGCAGCAGCGCCTCCGCCTCCGAGGCGGTGGTGATCACCTCCAGGTGGCGGGTCTCGAAGACCATGCGCTTGAGGCGGTCCGGCAGCTTGTGGACCTGGGTGTAGGCGTAGACGCGCTTCTTCAGGCTGCGCGCCTTGCCGACGTAGAGCGCGTCCCCCTTCGCATCGAGCATCCGGTAGACGCCCGGGGAGAAGGGCAGGGTGAGGAGCGCCCGCTCGATCACCTCACGGCCCTCCATCGGGGCCAGCGGGGTGGTCTGCTCGTTGGAGAAGGCCATCAGGCTTGTTTCCGTTGGGTTTCTCGGGAGGTCCCGAGGGTTGTCCCCGACTCCTGTGGATAACCCTGTGGAGAGGAGGGCTCCGGCATCGCGAAGGCCAAGGCGGATAAGGGCTCCCCACGCGCCTGCCCAATCTTTGGGCAGCAAGCTAAGTCCTTGATTTCTCTCTGTCCTGGATAGTTTCCGGGTTTCATGCTTCGTTCACATTGACCTCTCGGAACCGTTTCGCCAGCCCCCATGACCGATCTTTCCGGGCAGGGGATGGTTTGCCGTCACTTCGCCGCGATGCCGTTGACAAAGTCAGCCGCGTGACGGTGATGCGTCAGTTCCGGCGCCGTTCCACGCTCACGCCCACCGCGCCCACATGGGGCAGGATGTCCGGCTTCTCCACCGTGACCCGGGCCGCCTCCACCCTAGGGTCCTCCAGGCAGGCGGCCGCGATCCGCTCCGCCAGGGTCTCGGCCAGGCGGGTATGGCCGGTGGTCGCCACCGCCCGCGCCTTCTCCGCCGCGGCGGCGTAGTCCACCACCCGCTCCACCCGGTCGGGACCCACCGCAGAGGGGGCGGATTCGTCCCGCACCAGCAGCTCGATCCCGATCACCACGCGCTGCGGCGCCGCCTCCTCCTTCGGGTAGACGCCGAGGCGGGCCTGCACGGTGAGGTCGCGCACGAAGACGCGCCGCAGGCCGCGCGCGGCGTCCGGGATGTAGGGAATCATTCCTGGCATCTACTCTTCTGGTCCCCCCTGGGCGCGCGCGGGCGACCACTGGAGGTGCTGGCCACTGTCGAGGGCGATCATCTGCCCCGTCATCGCCGGCAGGGAAAGGATCGCCAGCACGGCCCGCGCCACCTCCTCCGGGCTGGAGCCGTGGCGGAGGGGCGTGCTCTCGCACTGGGCGCGGAACTGGGCCTCGGTCTGGCGGGTGCTGGCCACCGTGGGGCCGGGGCCGATGCCGTTCACCCGGATGCGCGGGGCCAGGGCCAGGGCCATGGTCTGGGTCAGTGCCCAGAGCCCGGCCTTGGTGACGGTGTAGGAGACGAAGTGCGGGGTGAGGGAGAGGACGCGCTGGTCCAGCATGTTCACCACCGCCCCTTCCGCCCCGTCGGGCAGGGCGAGGGCCATGGCCTGGGTCAGCACGAAGGGGGCGCGCAGGTTCGGGCCGATATGGGCGTCCCAGCTCTCCCGCGTGGCGGTGTCCCACTCGTCCCGCTCGAAGAGGGAGGCGTTGTTCACCAGCACGCCGACGGGGCCGAGCTTGGCGGTGGCGTCGGGGATGAGGGATTCCACCTCCTCCTCCCGCCCGAGATCGGCGCGGAGGGTGGCGGCGCGGCGGCCGAGGGCGCGGATGGCGCCGGCCGTGCCCTCCGCCTCCTCCGCGCTGCCGTGATAGTGCAGCGCGATGTCGTACCCGGCCCCGGCCAGGGCGAGGGAGATGGCGCGCCCGATGCGCTTGGCGCCCCCGGTGACGAGGGCCGTTCGGGGAATGGCGTCGGGGATCGTCATGCGCCAGCGCAGATAGGGTGCCCGGCGGCGAAGGGCGAGGTCATCCCGCCAGCCACGGCGCGTCGCCGCGGATGCGGACATGGGCCGCCAGGAAGTCCAGCAGGGCCCGCACCCGCGCCGGCATCGGCCCCGCGCCCCCGGCATGGACGGCGTGGAAGGCCTCCATCTCGCCGGTGTTCGCCCCTTCCAGCACCGGCACCAGCCGGCCGGCGGCGATGTCCTCCCGCACGCAGAAGGCGGCCATCCGCACCAGCCCGGCGCCGCCGATGGCGAGCTGCCGCAGCCCCTCGCCGTCGCTGGCGCGCAGGCGCCCGGCCACCTTCACCGCCACGCGCCGGCCACTCTCCTGCAGGATCCAGTCCTGCACGGCGCGGGTGTAGCCGAAGACGAGCAGCTCGTGCCCCGCCAGCTCGGCGGCGCGCCGGGGCATCCCGCGGGCGGCGAGGTAGGCGGGGGAGCCGACAATCACCAGCCGCGTCTCCCCCAGCTTGCGGGCGCGCAGGCGGGATTCGGGCATGGGGCCAGCGCGGATCGCCACGTCCACCCGCGCCTCCACGAGGTCGATCACCCGGTCGTTCAGCACGATGTCCAGGCGGATGCCGGGGTGCGCGGCCAGGAAGGCCGGCAGCACCGGGGCGAGGAGGTGGGTGTTGACGGTGGCGCTGGTGTTCACGCGGATCAGCCCCACCGGGGTCTCCCCGGCCGCCGCCGCGCGCTCCGCCTCCTCCATCTCCGCCAGGATCCGCACTGCGCGCTCATGGAAGGCCTGGCCCTCGGGCGTGAGGGCGAAGCGGCGGGTGGAGCGCTGCACGAGGCGCGCGCCAAGCCGCGCCTCCAGCCGGGCCACGAGCTTGCTGACGGCCGAGGGCGTCAGCCCCAGCGCCCGCGCGGCGGCGGAGAAGCCGCCCTCCTCCACCGCGCGCGCAAAGACCTCCATCTCCGCGGCGCGGTTCACCTCCGATCGGGGCATGTGAGTTCACGTCACAGGTGATTTGCCGGTCGGTAGCCTATGGCACGGGCGGCAGGGCGTCCATCTGGCCACCCGAAGGGCCTGCCTGAT
Source organism: Pararoseomonas sp. SCSIO 73927 (assembly GCF_037040815.1). Classification (NCBI taxonomy): domain Bacteria; kingdom Pseudomonadati; phylum Pseudomonadota; class Alphaproteobacteria; order Acetobacterales; family Acetobacteraceae; genus Pararoseomonas; species Pararoseomonas sp. SCSIO 73927. The sequence goes on along the minus strand of NZ_CP146232.1, from coordinate 173,637 downwards.
GCCGGCCGAACGGGAATTCCCTCCATGCCTCTCGCTCTCTACGCGCTGACGGTCGGTGCCTTCGGCATCGGCGTCACCGAATTCGTCATCATGGGGCTGCTGGTGGAGGTGGGGGGCGACCTCGGCGTCTCCCTCTCCTCCGCCGGGCTGCTCATCTCCGGCTACGCGCTCGGCGTCGTGGTCGGGGCGCCGATCCTCACCACCCTGACCGCGCGCCTGCCGCGGAAGGCCACGCTGCTGGGGCTGATGGTGATCTTCACGGTCGGCAACGCCGCCTGCGCCCTGGCGCCGGACTACGCCACGCTGATGGCCGCCCGGGTCCTGACGGCCTTCGCCCACGGCACCTTCTTCGGCGTGGGATCGGTGGTGGCCACCGGGCTTGTGGCGCCGGACCGCCGCGCCTCCGCCATCGCCATCATGTTCACGGGGCTGACGGTGGCCAATATCCTCGGCGTGCCAGCGGGCACCTGGCTGGGGCAGCACCTGGGCTGGCGCGCCACCTTCTGGGCCGTGACGATCGTGGGCCTGGCCGCCATCGCCGTGATCGCCCGCTTCATCCCGAGGGAGGACGGGGCCCCGGCGCCCACCGACTGGCGCGCGGACATGCGGGCCGTGGCACGCGGGCCGGTGCTGCTGGCGCTGCTGACCACGGTGCTCGGCTTCGGCGGGGTCTTCGCGGTCTTCACCTACATCGCGCCGCTGCTGACGCAGCTGGCGGGGTTCAGCGACGCGGCGGTCTCGCCCATCCTCCTCGTCCTCGGGGCCGGGCTGGTGGTGGGGAACATCATCGGCGGGCGGGTGGCGGACCGGAACCTGCCGCTCGCCCTGCTGGGGTCCCTCGCGGCGCTGGCCGTGGTGCTGGCGGCCATGGCGCCGGCCCTGCACAGCCAACCGGCGATGATCGCCATCGCCGCCCTGCTCGGCGCGGCGGGCTTCGCCACGGTGGCGCCGCTGCAGATCTGGGTGCTGCGGAAGGCGGAAGGCGCGGGGCAGAGCCTGGCGTCCAGCCTCAACATCGCGGCCTTCAACCTCGGCAACGCGCTCGGCGCCTGGGCTGGCGGGCTGGCGATCGACCACGGGCTCGGCCTCGGCGCGCTGCCCTGGGTGGCGCTGGCCTTCCCGGTGGCCGCCATCCTCGCGGCCGGGCCTGCCCTGCTGCGGGAGCGGCAGCCGATGGCCGTTGCGGCCGGGTGCGACTGACCCGGCCTTGATGCGTTTCCCACCCCGCCGCCCTATCCCGGCGGCGTGGTGGGAGGCGGCATGACGGGCATCCGGCAGACGGGGTTGGAGGGCAGGCGCGCCCTCGTCACCGGCCATCGCGGCGGAATCGGCGCGGCGGTGGTCGCGGTGCTGGAGGCGAGCGGCGCGACCGTGGAGGGGCTGGACCGGCCGGAGCACGACCTGCTGGACATCCCCTCAATTGCCCCCGCCGTGGAGGCCGCCGCCGAGCGCATGGGCGGGCTTGACCTGCTGGTGAACAACGCCGGCGACACGATCATCGGCACGCTGCTGGACACGCCGTTGGCGGAGGCCGAGCGGATTATGCGGATCAACTGGCTGGCGCCCTTCGCCGTGATGCAGGCGGCGCTGCCGCATCTGCTGAAAGGCGGCGGGGCGGTGGTGAACATCGCTTCCGACCAGGCGCTGATCGGCAAGCCCGCCAGCGCGGCCTACGGCGCTTCCAAGGCCGCGCTGGCGCAGATGACGCGGTCGGCGGCGCTGGATTTTGCTGCGAAGGGCGTGCGCTTCAACGCCATCGCGCCCGGCAGCACGGACACGGCGATGCTGCGCGCCGTGCTGGCCGACCTGGCCGCGCGTGGAGGTGGCGGAGTTGCCAGCGACGATGTCTATACGGAGGCCGTGCCGCAGCGCCGCTTCGCCCACCCGCGGGAGATCGCGGCGGTGGTGGCCTTCCTGCTCTCCGACCATGCGAGCTTCGTGACCGGCATCGTCATGCCCGTCGATGGCGGGACCACCGCCGCATGAGCGCGGTGCTGGTCACCGGCGGCACGCGCGGCATCGGGCTGGCCTGCGCGCGGCTGCTGGCCGGGCAGGGCAGGGCGGTGATCGCCGCCGCCCGGCGCGCGCCGGAGGAGGCGCTGCCGGATGGCGTGCGGTTCATCCCCTGCGACGTGGCCGATCCCGCCTCCGTCCGCGCCCTGTTCCACACCGCCGGGCCGATCGGTGCCGCGATCCTGGCCGCGGGCGTGGCGGGGGGCGATCCGCCGCAGCCGGATGAGGACCACTGGCGCCGCATCATGGCCTCCAACCTCGACGGCGCCTGGCGCTGCGCGGAGGCGGCCGCCGCCGTGCTGCCGGAGGGGGAGGGGCGGATCGTCTTCCTCGCCTCCGTGCTCGGGCTGCGCGCCGTGCCGGACCAGGTGGCCTATTCCGCCGCCAAGCACGGCGTGGTCGGCCTGATGAAGGCGCTGGCTCTGCGGCTGGCGCCGCGCGGGATCACGGTGAACGCCCTCTGCCCGGGCTGGGTGGAGACGGACATGGCCCGCGCCCGGTGGCGGGAACTAGGGATGGATGCCGTGGCCGCCGCAGCCGGCACGCCCACGCGCCGGATTACGGCGGCGGAGGAGGTGGCGGCGATGGCGGCCTATCTGCTCTCCCCGGCCGCGCGGAACGTGACGGGGCAGGCCATCGGGATCGATGGCGGGGGCGGGCTTTAGGTTGACAGCGGCCGCCCGGCGGGCGGAGTGTCGGCGCCTCACCAGGGGTGTCCCGACAAGGGGCTGAGATACGGCTGGCGAAAGCAGCGCCGTGACCCGATGAACCTGATCCAGTTCATGCTGGCGTAGGGACGGTGCGGTCTGCGGCCCACTGTGGCCGTGTGCCACCCTCTTCCGATTCCGGCGCTGGGTCCCTTCGGAGGACGCCATGCCCGACAGCTTCACCCCCATCCCGAGCGTGACCACCGGCCCTCTGCCGGCCTCGCGCAAGGTCCACATCCCCGGAACGCTGCACCCGCACATTCGCGTGCCGCTGCGCGAGATCGCGGTCCACCCCAGCGCCGGCGAGCCGCCAGTCGCGGTCTACGATTCCTCCGGGCCGTACACCGACGCGGCGGCGGTGATCGACATCGCCCGAGGCCTGCCCCGCGCCCGCGCGGCCTGGGTGGAGGCGCGCGGCGACACGGAGGCAGTGCCGGGCCGCGACGTACGGCCCGAGGATAACGGCTTCGCCACCGGGGACCGCCTGACGCCCGCCTTTCCCGTGCGCCACGCGCCGCGTCGGGCGAGGGCTGGGGCGGCGGTGACGCAGCTCGCCTATGCCCGCGCGGGCATCGTCACGCCGGAGATGGAGTACGCCGCGATCCGGGAGAACATGGGCCGGCAGCGCGCGGCGGAGGCGCGGGACGGCGAGGATTTCGGCGCCTCCATCCCCGACCACGTCACCCCCGAATTCGTGCGGGACGAGATCGCGCGCGGCCGCGCCATTATCCCCGCGAACATCAACCACCCGGAGCTGGAGCCGATGGTCATCGGCCGCAACTTCCTGGTGAAGATCAACGCCAACATCGGCAACTCCGCCGTCACCTCCTCCATGGCGGAGGAGGTGGAGAAGATGGTCTGGTCGATCCGCTGGGGCGCGGACACGGTGATGGACCTCTCCACCGGCCGCAACATCCACAACATCCGGGACTGGATCATCCGCAACGCGCCGATCCCCATCGGCACCGTGCCGCTGTACCAGGCGCTGGAGAAGGTCGGCGGCGTGGCACCCGACCTGACCTGGGAAATTTACCGGGACACGCTGATCGAGCAGGCCGAGCAGGGGGTGGACTACTTCACCATCCATGCCGGCGTGCGGCTGGCCCATGTGCCGCTGACGGTGGGGCGCACCACCGGCATCGTCTCCCGCGGCGGCTCCATCATGGCGAGCTGGTGCCTGCACCATCACCGCGAGAGCTTCCTCTACGAGCACTTCGAGGAGATCTGCGACATTTGCCGCGCCTATGACGTCTCCTTCTCCCTCGGCGACGGGCTGCGTCCCGGCTCCATCGCGGATGCCAACGACGCCGCGCAGTTCGCGGAGCTGGAGACGCTGGGCGAGCTGACGAAGATCGCCTGGGCGAAGGACTGCCAGGTGATGATCGAGGGGCCGGGCCACGTGCCCATGCACAAGATCAAGGCCAACATGGATAAGCAGTTGAAGGTCTGCGGGGAGGCGCCCTTCTACACTCTCGGGCCGCTGACGACGGATATCGCGCCGGGCTACGACCACATCACGTCAGGCATCGGTGCCGCCATGATCGGCTGGTTCGGCTGCGCCATGCTCTGCTACGTCACGCCGAAGGAGCATCTCGGCCTGCCGGACCGGGATGACGTGAAGACGGGCGTGATCACCTACAAGATCGCCGCCCATGCCGCCGACCTGGCGAAGGGCCATCCCGGCGCGCAATTGCGGGACGACGCCCTCTCCCGCGCCCGCTTCGAGTTCCGCTGGGAGGACCAGTTCAACCTCTCGCTCGACCCCGACACGGCGCGGTCCTTCCACGACGAGACCTTGCCGAAGGAGGCGCACAAGACCGCCCATTTCTGCTCCATGTGCGGCCCGAAGTTCTGCTCCATGCGGATTTCCCACGACCTGCGGGCGGAGGCGCAGAAGGAGGGGATGGAGGCGATGGCGCGGAAGTACCGCGACGGCGGGCAGCTCTACGTGCCCGTGGGCGAGTAGGGCGCCGGGCGGCGGGGCTTGCCATCCCCGCCGCATCTGCCCCCATGCTGGCGGCAGAGGAACCCCGGGAAAATCGCCCATGCACCCAGCGCGCCGCGCCTTCCTGATGAGCCTGCTGGCGGCTGCCACCGCGGAGCCGGCCCTGGCCCAGGCGCCCGCGGGCTGGCCGGACCGCCCGCTGCGGCTGGTGCTGCCCTATACCCCCGGCGGTGGCACGGACGCCGTGGCGCGCGCCCTCGGTGCCCGGCTGAACGCGGCGCTGGGCCAGCCCGTGGTGGTGGAGAACCGCCCGGGCGCCGGCGGCAACCTGGCGACGGAGCTGGTGGCGGGCGCCCGGCCGGACGGCACCACCCTGCTGATGGGCAACCAGGGCCCGATCTCCGTGAACCCCACCCTGTTCGGGCGGAACCTGAAGATTGACCCCGGCACGGCGCTGGCCCCGGTGGCGATGGTGGCCGAGACGCCGCTGGTGCTCGTTGTCGGCCCCGGCACGCGGGCGGCCTCCCCCGCGGCGCTGATCGAGGAGTACCGCGCGGCGAACGGGGCGGTGACCTACGCCTCCCCCGGGAACGGCGCGGCGGGGCACCTGGCGATGGCGCTGCTCCTCCAGCAGGCGGGGGTGGAGGGGACCCATGTGCCCTTCCGCGGCGCCGCCCCGGGGCTGACGGACGTGGCCGCCGGGCACATCCCCGCCATGATCTCCACCCTGCCCTCGGTGGCCGGGCTGGTCGCGGGCGGCAACCTGCGTGCGCTGGCCGTCACGGGGGATCGCCGCGTTCCCTCCATGCCCGACGTGCCCGCCGTGGCGGAGACCCTGCCGGGCTACCGCGTCACGGCCTGGTACGGGATCCTCGTGCCCCAGGGCACGCCGGAGCCGATCCGGGCGCGGCTGGAGGAGGCCATCCTGGCAAGCGTCGGCACGCCGGATCTCGTCGCCAGCCTGGAGCGGGAAGGGGCGGTGCCCTACCCCATGAAGGGGGAGGAGTTCGGCCGCTTCATCGCCGCCGAGCGCGCCCGCTGGGCCCCGGTGGTCCAGAAGGCCGGAATTACGGCGGACTGAGATTACGGCGGCCTGAAATCATGGCGGCCTGAAATCACGGCGAACCGAGGGCATCCCTTCCCGTTCTGGCGCGTTCTTCCCGCCGACACGGCAAGAAGGACAGTGGCATGGTCGATACGTCGCAGATCAAGGAGCACATGGAAGTCGTCGGTTCCTGTGGGAACCACGTCGGCACGGTGGACCACGTCGAGGGTGACCGTATCAAGCTGACGAAGAACGACAGCGCGGACGGCAAGCACCACTACCTGCCGCTCTCCGCCATCGCCTCCGTGGAGGGCAACAAGGCCAAGACCTCCATGAACCACATGGACGCGATGAAGCAGTTCCAGGACGCCTGATCGTCCCCCTGAGTATGGTGCTTTGAAGTCCCGTCGGGTCCGCCCGGCGGGACTTCGCGGTTCCGGGCCTCCGGATTGCGGAGCCGCTGCAATGGGTTAGCCTCCATCCCTGCCACGCCGTCCTCACGGCTTTCCTGCCACACTGAAACCCAATCAACACGGCTCGCGACGTTGCGAGCGGCCGGGCAACCGGGCTAGACCGGCGGCCGATGGACGGCACCACGCCCACGCCGGCCCTTGCCCCCGCCACGGCCCAGACCGTGAAGGCGGATGTCTCGCAAGGCCCGCTTCCCCTCTACCGCGCCCGCGTGGCGGTGGGCGCCCTGCGCGCCGACCCCGCCCAGGAGCGCGCGGCGGAGGTGCTGCAGGACCTGTGGCGCCGGCTGCGCGGCTACGACCCGAGGCCCGAGGCGCCGAAGGAGGAGCCGGGCGGCCTCCTCTCCCGCTTCTTCCGCCGCAAGCCCGTGGACGAGCAGCCGGACGGCCCGCCGCTCGGCCTCTACCTCGTCGGCGAGGTGGGGCGCGGCAAGTCCATGCTGATGGACCTGTTCTTCGAGACGGCGGACGTGCGGCGCAAGAAGCGCGAGCACTTCCACGCCTTCATGCAGTCCGCGCACCGGCGCATCCACGCCTGGCGGCAGGCGAACGGCACGCATGAGGACCCGATCCCGCCGCTGGCGGACGCGATCGTGGCCGAGGCCGCGCTGCTCTGCTTCGACGAGTTCCAGGTGCATGACATCACCGATGCCATGATCCTCGGCCGGCTCTTCGAGGCGCTGTTCGCCCGCGGCGTGGTGGCGGTCGCCACCTCCAACACCGCGCCGGCCGACCTGTTCAAGGGCAAGCCGGGGCGCGACGCCTTCCTGCCCTTCATCGCCATGATCCAGAAGCGGCTGGAGGTGCTGCACCTCGCCTCGCTGCAGGATTACCGGCGGGACCGTATCCGGGGCCTGCCCACCTGGCATTCCCCGGTGGATGGCCGCGCCAACCGCGCGCTCGATGCCGCCTTCCTGGAACTCTCCGGCGTGGCCCATGGGGAGCCCTGCCCCATCACGGTGCTCGGGCGCCAGGTGCAGGTGCCACAGGCCCATCGCGGCGTGGCCCGCGCGGATTTCGAGGCGCTGTGCGGGGTGTTCCTCGGCGCGGCGGACTACCTCGCCATCGCCACCCATTTCCACACGCTGGTGCTGGACGGCGTGCCAAGGCTGGGGCCGGAGAATTTCGACCGGGCCCGCCGCTTCGTGACGCTCATCGACACGCTCTACGAGCATCGGTGCAAGCTCGTCGCCTCGGCCGAGGCCGAGCCGGACGCGCTCTACGAACGGGGTGAGGGGGCGGCGATCTTCCAGCGCACCGCCTCCCGCCTCATGGAAATGCAGAGCCAGGATTACCTGGCCCTGCCGCATCTGACGTGATCTAGCCCGGGATCGGGTCTTCCGGCGCTGGCCTGAGGGGGCGAGGCGCCGGGCGGGGACCGGGTTCCGGCATTCGGGGGAGAATAGAAATGCTGCGCATGTTCCGCGTTCCCGGCGCCCTTGCGGCCGCCACCATCCTGGCGCTCGCCGCCGCCCAGCCGGCCGAGGCCGCCGGCGGCCGCTCCGAGGCCCGGGGCAAGGCCGCCCGCGTCTCGGCCCCGGCCCGCGCCTCCGTCCGCCCGGCCGTGACGGCATCCCGCCGCCCCGTCGCCGTGGCGCCGCGGACTCGCACCGCCAGCGCCGCCCCGGCCCGCTCCCCGGGCCGCGCGGTGATCCGCACGGCCTCCCGCGGCTCCGCCCGCACGGTGACCGCCCGGGTGGCGACCGCCGGTCGCGGCGGCCGGTTCCAAGCCCGTGCCGCCGGCCGGCGCGAGGCGCGGCAGGCCTCCTTCCGGGCCCAGTCCTTCAACCTGGCCGGGCGCCGCCCCAGCGGGCTGCACGGCCGCCCGGGCATCCGCATGGTGAGCCTCTTCTCCGCCCCGGCCGCCGCCTCCACCCTTCCGTCCCGGGGCTGGAAGGCGGGCAAGGCCTCCCGCAGCCGCGGCGAGGGGGCTCCGCGCCGTTCCGGCGTGTGGTTCACCGGCCTGCCGGCCGCCGATGGCGAGCAGATGGACTGCCCCGCCGGCACCATGGCCGTCCTCGCCCGCGGCCACGCCGACACCTTCCGCTGCATGCCGATGTGAGTCGGGGCGCCGCCCGGGCCGGTCCGGGCGGCGCCTTCTCCGCGCGGGGGTGCCGGCCGGTTGCGGGCACCCCGCCGTATTGGGAAGCTGCCGCCTCCATCTCCGGAGGATCGACATGTCCCAGAGCTTCACCGCCCAGAGCTCGACTTCCCAGAGCTCTACTTCCCAAAGCTCCGGCCGCTCCGCCGAGGCCATGATGGCGGAGCTGGTCCACCACATGGCCGAGATGGTGAAGACCCAGGCCGAGACGAATCGGCTGCTGAAGGACCTTCTCGTCCGGCTGGAGCGCTAGGGCCGGGGGCGGGCGCCCACGCCCCGCGCCGCATCCGGGGCTCCCGCCTTGCCGGGCCGCCGATCCGGGTCTATCCAGCCCGCGTCCCGTTCGCAGGTGCCGCAACCGGCATCGCCGGAACGTCCCCAGGCCCCCTGGTTCCCCCACGTGGCCCCTTCGAAGGACCCCCCATGGCCCGCAGCAAGATCGCGCTCATCGGCGCCGGCAACATCGGCGGCACGCTCGCCCACCTGATCGGCCTGAAGGAGCTCGGCGACGTCGTGCTCTTCGACGTCTTCGGGGGCGTGGCGGCCGGCAAGGCGCTGGACATCATGCAGTCCAGCCCCGTCGATTCCTTCGACAGCGCCATGTCCGGCGGCTCCGACTATGCGGCGATCGAGGGCGCGGACGTGGTCATCGTCACCGCCGGCTTCCCGCGCATGCCCGGCATGAGCCGCGACGACCTGCTGACGAAGAACGCCGGCGTGATGGGCCAGGTGGCCGAGGGCATCAAGCGCTACGCCCCGAACGCCTTCGTCATCTGCATCACCAACCCGCTGGACGTAATGGTCTGGGCGCTGCAGCAGAAGTCCGGCCTGCCCGCGAACAAGGTGGTCGGCATGGCCGGCGTGCTGGACTCCGCGCGCTTCCGCCTGTTCCTGGCGCAGGAGTTCAACGTCTCGGTCGAGGACGTGACGGCCTTCGTGCTCGGCGGCCACGGCGACACGATGGTGCCGCTGACCCGCTACTCCACCGTCGCGGGCGTCCCCATCCCCGACCTGATCAAGATGGGCTGGACGACGCAGGAGAAGATCGACGCGATCGTCAACCGCACCGCGAATGGCGGCGGCGAGATCGTGAAGCTGCTGGAGAAGGGTTCCGCCTTCTACGCGCCCGCCGCCTCCGCCGTGGCGATGGCCGAGGCCTACCTGAAGGACAAGAAGCGCGTCCTGCCCTGCGCCGTGATGCTGAACGGCGAGTACGGGATGAAGGACTTCTACGTCGGCGTGCCCGTGGTGATCGGCGCCGGCGGCGTGGAGCGGATCGTCGAGGTCGAGTTCCAGCCCGAGGAGAAGGCGGCCTTCGAGAAGTCCTGCGACGCGGTGAAGAAGCTCGTCGAGGACTTCAAGGCCCTCGGCGTCTGATAGGTTTTTGGGGATAGCAGGGCCGGGGGGAACCCCGGCCCTTTTCGGATCAGGAAGGCGGTTCCCGCATGAACATCCATGAGTACCAGGGCAAGGAGCTGCTGAAGCGCTACGGCGTTGCAGTGCTCGACGGCTACGTGGCCAAGACCCCCGAGGAGGCCGAGGCGGCGGCGAAGAAGCTGCCCGGGCCCGTCGTGGTGGTGAAGAGCCAGATCCACGCCGGCGGTCGCGGCGCCGGGCGCTTCAAGGACGACCCGAACGGCAAGGGCGGCGTGCGCGTCGTCAAGGCCGAGGGCGCCCGCGAGGCCGCCGCCGCGATGATCGGCCACACGCTGGTGACCAAGCAGACCGGGCCCGAGGGCAAGGTCGTGAACCAGGTCTATGTCGAGGCCGGCTGCGACATCAAGCGCGAGCTCTACCTGTCCATCCTGCTGGACCGCGAGACGAGCCGCGTCACCATCATGGCCTCCGTCGAGGGCGGGATGGAGATCGAGGAGGTGGCCGAGAACCACCCCGAGAAGATCCTGAAGGTCGCGATCGACCCGGCCTCCGGCCTGTTCCCCTGGGCCGCCCGCAAGCTCGGCTTCGGCCTGGGCCTCGAGGGCAAGCAGGTCGGCACCTTCGTGAAGTTCGTCACCGCCATGTACGAGGCCTACACGGCGCTCGACATGGAGGCTATCGAGATCAACCCGCTGGTCGTGACCGGCGCCGGTGAGATCGTGGCGCTCGACGCCAAGGTGTCCTTCGACGACAACGCGCTGTTCCGCCACAAGGACCTCGAGGCGCTCCGCGACGATACGGAGATGGACCCGAAGGAGCTGGACGCGGTCAGGAACGACCTGAACTACGTCGCGCTGGACGGCGAGATCGGGTGCATGGTGAACGGCGCCGGGCTGGCGATGGCCACCATGGACATCATCAAGCTCTACGGCTCCTCCCCCGCGAACTTCCTCGATGTCGGCGGCACCGCGACGGCCGCCCGCGTGACCGAGGCGTTCCGGATCATCACCTCCGACAGCAACGTCAAGGCGATCCTCGTCAACATCTTCGGCGGCATCGCCAAGTGCGACATGATCGCGACCGGCATCGTGGAGGCGAGCAAGAACCTCTCCCTCTCCGTCCCGCTGGTGGTGCGCCTCGAGGGCACGAACGTGGAGCTGGGCAAGAAGATCCTGGCCGAATCGGGGCTCGCGATCATCCCCGCCGACAACCTGGCCGACGCCGCGCAGAAGGTCGTCGCCGCCGTGAAGAAGGCCGCCTGAACCATGGCGATCCTCGTCGACAAGCACACGAAGGTCATGACCCAGGGCTTCACCGGGTCCCAGGGTACCTTCCACGCCGAGCAGGGCATCGCCTACGGCACGAACTACGTGGGCGGCGTGACGCCGGGCAAGGGCGGCCAGACCCATATCGGCCTGCCCGTGTTCGACACCGTGGCCGACTGCGTGGAGAAGACGGGCGCCGACGCCTCCGTCATCTACGTGCCGCCGCCCTTCGCGGCCGACTCCATCCTGGAGGCGATCGCGGCCGAGCTGCCCCTCATCATCTGTATCACCGAGGGCATCCCGGTGGGCGACATGGTGAAGGTCAAGCGCGCCCTCGCCGGCTCCAAGTCCCGCCTCATCGGGCCGAACTGCCCGGGCGTGATCACGCCGGAAGCCTGCAAGATCGGCATCATGCCCGGCCACATCCACAAGCGCGGCTCCGTCGGCATCGTGTCCCGCTCGGGCACGCTGACCTATGAGGCGGTGGCGCAGACCACGGCGGCCGGCCTCGGCCAGTCCACCTGCGTCGGCATCGGCGGCGATCCGGTGAAGGGCACGGACTTCCAGGAGGTGCTGGAGATGTTCCTGGCCGACCCGGAGACGAAGCAGATCGTCATGATCGGCGAGATCGGCGGGCAGTCCGAGATCATCGCGGCCGAGTTCCTGGGCCGCGAGAACAAGCCCGGCTCCGCCAACTACAAGCCGGTGGTCGGCTTCATCGCCGGCGCCACGGCCCCCCCGGGCCGCCGCATGGGCCATGCGGGCGCCGTGATCTCCGGCGGCAAGGACACCGCCGAGGCGAAGATGGACGCCATGCGGTCCGCCGGCATCAACGTGGCCGACAGCCCGGCCTCGCTGGGCTCCACCATGGTGAAGGCTATCGCGGCTTGATCCCTGGCGGCCACGGCCGCCCGGGCAGGGATCGCTGAGCGGCAGGGCGCCGCCGGGGGACACCCCGGCGGCGCTTCCTTTTACGCCTGGCCTGATAGTCTACGGCTATCAGTCTCGGAAATCTTATCTATTTGGCAGACCTGCTGACCTGACCTATTTTGCACCTGCGAACCGGCAATGCCGGATTGTAGAGGCAAAGGAGATCGCCCGTGGCCGCCAACATCAACACCAAGATCAAGCCCTTCAAGACGACCGCCTACAAGCAGGGCAAGTTCATCGAGGTGTCCGAGAACGACGTTCTCGGCAGCTGGGCCGTGTTCTTCTTCTACCCGGCCGATTTCACCTTCGTCTGCCCGACCGAGCTGGGCGACGTGGCCGATCATTACGAGGCGCTGCGCAAGATGGACGTGGAGGTTTACTCCGTTTCCACCGACACGCACTTCGTCCACAAGGCGTGGCACGACGCCTCCGAGACGATCGCGAAGATCCAGTACACGATGCTGGGCGACGCGAATCACGCCATTTCCACGAATTTCGACGTGCTGCGCGAGGGCCAGGGCCTGGCCGACCGCGCGACCTTCATCGTGGACCCCGAGGGCGTGATCCAGGCCGTCGAGATCACCGCCGAGGGCATCGGCCGCAATGCCGAGGACCTGGTCCGCAAGGTCAAGGCCGCCCAGTACGTGGCCGCCCACCCGGGCGAGGTCTGCCCGGCCAAGTGGCAGGAGGGTGAGGCCACCCTCGCCCCGTCGCTCGACCTGGTCGGCAAGATCTGAACCGCAGGATCTGATCCGCGTACCGCCGCCCGCCCTTCCCCCGGGGCGGGCGGCACCTTCCCCACCAGCCCCTCGCCCCCTTACCGACCGGAGAGCCCGCCCCGTGCTGGACGCCAACCTGAAGACGCAGCTCAAGGCCTATCTGGAGCGGGCTGTGCGGCCCATCCACATCACGGCCTCCGTCAACGACAGCCCCAAGTCGCGCGAGATGATGGAGCTGCTCTCTGACATTCAGGCGGCCTCCTCCAGGATCTCCGTCACCGAGACCCGCGACGGCGAGCGCGCGCCCTCCTTCGCGCTCACCTCCCCGGGCCAGGACATCTCCCTCCGCTTCGCCGGCCTGCCCATGGGCCACGAGTTCACCTCGCTGGTGCTCGCCCTGCTGCAGGTCGGCGGCTATCCGCCGAAGGTGGAGCAGGCCGTGATCGACGCGGTGAAGGACCTGGACGGCGAGTTCACCTTCGAGACCTACTTCTCCCAGTCCTGCCAGAACTGCCCGGACGTGGTGCAGGCGCTGAACCTAATGGCGGTGCTGAACTCCAACATCCGCCACGTCGCGATCGACGGCGCGCTGTTCCAGGCCGAGGTCGAGGCGCGGCAGGTCATGTCCGTGCCGACCGTGTACCTCAACGGGCAGGTCTTCGGGCAGGGCCGCATGGGCGTCGAGGAGATCGTCGCCAAGCTGGACACCGGTGCCGCGGAGCGCGAGGCGAAGAAGCTGAGCGCCGAGGAGCCCTTCGAAGTGCTGATCGTCGGCGGCGGCCCCGCCGGCGCGGCCGCGGCCGTGTATGCCGCGCGCAAGGGCATCCGCACGGGCGTGGCGGCCGAGCGCTTCGGCGGCCAGGTGCTGGACACGATGGGGATCGAGAACTTCATCTCCGTGCCGCACACCGAAGGGCCGAAGCTCGCCCAGGCGCTGGAGCACCACGTTCGCGAGAACGAGGTGAAGATCATGAACCTCCAGCGCGCCGAGGAGCTGAACGTCGACGACGGGATGGCCTCCCTCCGCCTCGCGGGCGGCGCCACGCTGCACGCCAAGACCGTGATCCTGACCACCGGCGCCCGTTGGCGGCAGATGAACGTGCCGGGCGAGCAGGAGTACAAGAACAAGGGCGTGGCCTACTGCCCGCACTGTGACGGCCCGCTGTTCAAGGGCAAGCGCGTGGCGGTGATCGGCGGCGGCAATTCCGGCGTGGAGGCGGCGATCGACCTCGCCGGCATCGTGAAGCACGTCACGCTGCTGGAGTTCGACACGAAGCTGCGCGCGGACGAGGTGCTGCAGCGCAAGCTGCGCAGCCTGCCGAACGTGGAGATCCTCGTCTCCGCCCGCACCACCGAGGTGCTGGGCGACGGGACGAAGGTGACCGGCCTCTCCTACGAGAACCGCGTGACCGGCGACATGCACGAGATCGCGCTGGAGGGCATCTTCGTGCAGATCGGCCTGCTCCCGAACACGGAGTGGCTGCGCGGCACGCTGGACCTCTCCCCGCGCGGCGAGATCATCGTGGACGCGCACGGGCAGACCTCGCTGCCCGGCGTCTTCGCGGCCGGCGACTGCACGACCACGCCGTTCAAGCAGATCATCATCGCCGCCGGCGAGGGGGCGAAGGCCGCGCTCTCGGCCTTCGACCACCTGATCCGCGCCTCCGCCCCGGCGGAGGCCGCGGCGCCGCTCCAGGCCAAGGCCGCCTGATGGGGCGCCATCCTTCCCGGCTTCCGGATGGGGGCCGGGAGGGGCAGGGGGCGCGCGCATGAACCTGCGCGAACTCCAGTACCTCGTGGCCTTGGCGGACCACCGGAACTTCCGGCGCGCCGCCGAGGCCTGCTCCGTCGCCCAGCCCACCCTCTCCACCCAGATCCGCAAGCTGGAGGAGGAGCTGGGCGTCGCGCTGTTCGAGCGGGACCGACGCCGGGTGATGATGACCCCGGCCGGCGGCGACGCCGTGGCGCGGGCGCGCCGGATCCTCGCCGAGATGGAAGGGATGAAGGAGGCCGCGCGCCGCCTCAGCCGGCCGGAGGAGGGCGTGGCCCGCCTCGGCGTCTTCCCGACCATCGGGCCCTACCTGCTGCCGGAGGTGATGCCGAAGGTCCGCGCGCGCTTCCCGCGGCTCCAGCTCCTACTCACGGAGGAGAAGAGCGACGGGCTGATCGCCCGGCTGCGGGAGGGCCGGCTGGACGCCGCCATCCTCGCCCTGCCGGTGCACGAGGCCGGGCTGCACGGCGAGGAGCTGTTCGAGGAGCCCTTCCTCCTCGCCGTGCCGTCCAGCCATCCCCTCGCGGCGCGGGAGAGCCTGCGGGTGGAGGAGCTGTCGCGCCAGACCCTCATGCTGCTGGAGGACGGGCACTGCCTGCGCGACCAGGCGCTGGAGGTCTGCCACCTCGCCGGCGCGGCGGAGGGATCGGAGTTCCGCGCCACCAGCCTGGAGACCTTGCGCCAGATGGTGCTGGCCGGGCTGGGCGTGACGCTGATGCCCGCCCTGGCCGTGAAGGGCATGGCCGCCCATTCCGACCGCCTGCACCTGCTGCGCTTCGAGAATGGCCGGCCCAGCCGCCGCATCGGCCTGTTCTGGCGCAAGACCTCGGCCCTGGGGCCGCTGCTGGAGGAACTGGCGGATGTGCTGCGCGACCTCAGCCCCGCCCTGCTCGACCCGCGCAACGAGCTCGCTCCGGCTACTTAGGTCACTGACACTGACGCATGGGTGGAATGCTGCGATCAGGTATCCTGCGCCCACCGCGTTGCGCTAGAGTCCGCCAGCAAGCAACAATATTGCGGACATCGGCGCATGAGCAGCATGGACATCCCCTTCACCCGCACCCGGACGCCGCTCTCGCGCCCCGACGACACCTCGCTCTCCTTCGGGAAGGTCCTGACGGACCACATGTTCGTCATGGAGTATGACGAGGGGCAGGGCTGGCACGACCCGCGCGTGGTGCCCTACGCGCCGATGCAGATGGATCCCGCCACCTCCGTGCTGCACTACGGGCAGGCCGTGTTTGATGGGCTGAAGGCCTTCCGCCAGGCCGATGGCAGCATCCGGATCTTCCGGGCGGGGCGCCACGCCGCGCGGCTGAACAAGTCCTGCCGCGCCCTCTGCATCCCCGAGATGGATGAGGAGCTGATCCGCCGCTCCTTCGAGGCGATCGTGGCGGCGGACCATGAGTGGGTGCCGCGCGCGCCCGGCACCTCCCTCTACATCCGCCCGACCGTGGTCGCGACGGAGGTGATGCTCGGCGTGCATCCCGCGCGCCGCTACACCTACTTCGTCATCTGCTCCCCCGTGGGTTCCTACTACAAGGAGGGGGTGAAGCCCGTGCGGATCCTGGCGACGGACACGCATGTGCGCGCCGTGCAGGGCGGCCTCGGCGAGGCGAAGACGGCGGCGAACTACGCCGCCTCCCTCTCCGCCCAGCAGGAAGCGGAGCGCGCCGGCTACACCCAGGTGCTGTGGCTGGACGGCGTCGAGCGGAAGTGGATCGACGAGGTCGGCACCATGAACATCATGATGAAGATCGGCGACGAGGTGATCACCCCGCCGCTGGCCGGCACGATCCTGGACGGCGTGACCCGCAACTCCACCCTCCAGCTCATGCGCGACTGGGGGATGAAGGTGAGCGAGCGGCGCGTCTCGATCGACGAGGTGATGCAGGCCGGGCGCGACGGCACGCTGGAGGAGATGTGGGGCACCGGCACCGCCGCCGTCGTCTCCCCGGTGGGCGAGCTGGCCTACAAGGGCGAGACGATCACCATCGGCGGTGGGAAGACCGGCCCGCTGACCCAAAAGCTCTACGACGCGATCGTGGCCATCCAGTACGGCAAGTCGAACGACCCGCACGGCTGGACCACCGAGGTGAAGGTTCCGGCCGAGGCCTGAGCCCCGGCGCTTCCCGTCGCCCGGGCGTCACGGCCCCGCATCCCGCCGCGCGGCAGGATGCGGGGCCGTTCTTTTTCGCCTCGGCCCGTCATCCGACCCTTCGGGGTCCGGGGTGGGTTCAGCTAGGCTCCCGCCATGCGCGTTCCGCCCCATCGCCGCGCCCCGCGGCTCGCCCCCCTGCTGGCCCTCCTGCTGGCCCTCTCCGGGGCGCCGGGGGCAGTGGCGCAGGCGCCGGCCGGCACCCCGGGGCCGGAAGGGGGCGGCCCTGCGGCACCGGACGCCTCGGCGCCGCCCGCCGCCCCGCCAGCCAGCAGTCCCTTCGCCAGCCCCTCCACCAGTCCTGCTGCGCGCGAGGAGCTGCCGCGCGAGGCCTCCCAGCGCATCGTCGGGCGGGAGGTGACCGGGCCTTCCGGCGACGTGGTCGGGCGGATCGTGAACGTGCTTCTGGACGATGCCGGCCAGCCCCGGGCGGCCGTGCTGGACTATGGCGGCTTCCTCGGCGTCGGGCGGCGCCGCGTGGCGGTGGCCTGGCGGACCCTGCGCTTCTCGCCGGAGATCGTGCGGCTGGAGCTGACGCGGGACCAGATGCGCGCCTTCCCCGATTACAAGGAGGGGGAGCCGGTGGTGGTCGCTGCCCCGCCGGCCGAGGCGTCCCAGCCCGCCGCACCCCCGGCCATCCCCGCGCCCGCCGAGCCGCCCACGGCTGTGCCGGCCCCCGCGCAACCCCCCACTGGCCCCGGCGCTCAACCGCAGAGCAACTGACCGGGGCGACATGCAGGTGGCGGGGCGCAGCGGGCGGGGGCTCGACTGGCTGAATTTCTTCATGTCGAACGTCCAGACGGGATTCGGGCCCTTCATCGCCGTGTACCTCACGGCCCAGGCCTGGACGGAGCTGGAGATAGGCCTCGCCCTCAGCGTCGGCGCCTTTGTCACCATGGTCATGCAGGTGCCGGCCGGGGCGCTGGTGGACGCCACGCCGAACAAGCGCCTAGCCGCCGGCGCCGCGCTCCTCGCCATCGCCGCCTCCGCCCTGCTGCTGGCCGTGTGGCCGGAGACCCTGCCGGTGATGGTCTCGGAGGTGCTGCACGGCATCGCCTCCTGCGTGCTCGGCCCCTCCATCGCCGCCATCAGCCTCGCCCTGGTGGGGCGGGAAGGGCTGGGGGAGCGTCTCGGGCGCAATGCGCGCTACGCGGCGGTGGGCAGCGGCGTCGCGGCGGGCCTGCTCGGGGCGGCGGGGGCCTGGCTCTCCGGCGCGTCCGTCTTCTGGCTCACCGCCCTGCTCTGCGTCCCCAGCCTTCTCGCGCTCGCGGCCATCCGCCGCGCCGACCTGCACCCGCCAGAGCCGGAGCCGCGGGAGAGGGAAGGGGGCGCGCTGCGCGGCCTGCGCGACCTGCTGCGGGAGCGCGGCGTGCTCGTCTTCGCGGGGTGCTGCGGCCTTTTCACCCTCTCCAACGCGGCAATGCTGCCGCTGGCCGGCACGCAGGTCACGCGCAACGCGGGGGATGAGGCGAACCTCATCATCGCGGCCTGCATCATCGCGCCGCAGCTCATCATGGCGCTGATCGCGCCGGGAATCGGGCGGCTGGCGGAGAGAAGGGGCCGCCGGATCGCCCTCCTCATCGGCTTCGCGGCCCTGCCGGTGCGCGGGCTGCTGCTGATGCTGGTGGAGGGGCCGGCCTGGCTGGTGCTGGTCCAGGCGCTGGACGGACTCAGCGCCGCCGGGCTTGGCGTCATGCTGCCCCTGCTGGCCGCGGACCTCACGCGGGGGACCAACCGCTTCAACCTCTGCCTCGGCGTCTTCGGCCTGGCGATCGGGATCGGCGGCACGCTCAGCACCACCCTGGCCGGGCTGGCGGCGGAGTGGTTCGGCGCCGCGACGGCCTTCGCCATGCTGGCGGGTGTGGGGCTGCTCTCCGTCCTCACGGTCTGGCTGGCGATGCCGGAAACGGGAACCCGGGCGCCGGCCTGACCTGAGGCCGAGCCATAGCGGCCCCGCGCTTAGGGGTTCTGCACTGACGGCCCCGTACCGGCCGATCTCCCACCTGTGGGCATTCCCCTGCTGGCATCCCGCTTGCTGGCATTCCGCTTGCTGAACGCGCTTGCTGACTCAACCGTCCCGTGCTGAACGACGCCGCCACACACCAGGGCCCGGCCCGCGGCACCGGCCTGGTGGGCAGCGCGGCAGCCGGCATCGCGATGCCGGTCGCCTCGCCCGCCTGCCGGCCCTTCATCGAGGTTATTCACCCATGGCCCTCACACCCCTCCCGAAGCTGCGCTCCTTGGCGCTCGGCCTTTCCCTCCTCGTCGGCCTCGCCGCCGGTGCGGCGGCGCAGACCTTCCCCGACCGACCGGTTCGGCTGATCGTCCCCTTCGGGCCGGGCGGCGGCACGGACCTGATGGCGCGGGTCTTCGCGGAGGCGGCCGGCGGCGTGCTGGGCCGGGGCATGGTGGTGGAGAACCGGGCCGGCGGCGGTGCGACGGTAGGCATCATCGCGCTCACCCAGGCCCGGCCCGACGGCTACACCCTGGCAGTCTGCCCGCCGATCTGCGCGACAGTGGAAGCGCTCTACGACCCGCCGCCCTTCCGTGGCGCCGCCCTGGCCCCGGTGGTCTCCATCGCCGACCTGCCGCTGGTGCTGGTGGTGCCGCGGAGCCTGGGCGTGACGGACGTGCAGGGGCTGCTTCGCAAGGCGAAGGAGACGGGGGGCGGCCTCTCCTACGCCATGCCGGGGGCCGGGTCCTCCAACCACCTGGCGGCCGAGGTGTTCCGCCGGGCCAGCGGGCAGGAGATGACCGCCATCCCCTACCGCTCCGGCGCCGCGGCGCTGACGGACATCGTGGCGGGGCGCGTGGCCTTCTACTTCGACACGCTGGCGAGCGCCCTGCCGCAGGTCCGCTCCGGCGAGGTGGTCGCGCTGGCCGTCACGGGGGCGGAGCGCGCGCCGCAGCTGCCGGAGGTGCCGACCATGGGCGAGGCCGGGGTGCCCGGGCTGGAATACTCCGCCCGCCTGCGCGTGGTAGCACCCGCAAACACCCCGCCCGCGCTGATCGAGACGCTGAACGCCGCCTTTCAGCGCGCCCTGGCCGAGCCCGCCCTGCGGCAGAGGATCATCGATGTCGGCGGCGTGCCGGTGGGCGGCGGCGTCGCCGAGGCGGCGCGGGACCTGCGCGACGAGACCGAGCGCCTGGGCCGCGTGATCCGCGAGGGCGGGATCAAGGCCGACTGACGGCGCCGGGCGGGCTAGGGGCAGGGCAGGGGGGCCATTCCGGCTTGCCCTTCGCCCCCTCTGCCGTTAAACCCCGCCGCTCGCCGGCACCCCTGGAGGCCGGCGGGCTTTCGCGCGCCTGCACGGCAGCGCGAGATGACAAACCCAACGTGCGAAGGAATGACGGCAATGGTCCAGACCATCCGGATCGAGGCCGCGGCGCGCGAGCGGGCCGGTAAGGGGGCGGCGCGCGCGACCCGGCGTGGGGGCTCTGTCCCCGCAGTGATCTACGGGGCGAAGCAGGAGGCGACCCTCCTCTCCCTCGACCCCCGTGACGTGATGAAGGAGCTGCACAAGGGCGGCTGGCAGTCCCACCTGTACGAGGTGGCGGTGGCCGGTGCAGCGCCCGTGCGCTGCCTGATGCGCGACGTGCAGTTCCACCCGGTCTCCGACCAGCCGATCCACGTGGACTTCCAGCGGCTCGCCGCCGGGCAGAAGATCCGCGTGAAGGTGCCGGTGGTGCTGCTGGGCGAGGACGTGTCCCCCGGCATCAAGGCCGGCGGCGTGCCGAACCTGGTCCGCCGCGACCTGGAGGTTCTCTCGGACCCGGACGCCGTGCCGGAGCGCTTCGAGCTGGACGTCTCCGCCGCCGAGATCGGCGACACGCTGCGCTGGAGCAACGTGAAGGATCACCAGGGCACCAGCCCGACGATCCCGCGCGACTTCGTGGTGCTGACCGTTGCCCCGCCGGTGGTGGTGGAGGAGGTCATCGTGGCCGCCCCCGTCGCCGAGGCGCCGAAGGGCAAGGGCGGCAAGGGTGCCCCGGCCAAGGCCGCGGCCCCGGCGCCCGCCAAGAAGAAGTGACGCGGAGGGCCGGGCGGAAATCCGCCCGGCCCTTGCCGAACGTAGGTTTGGGGCGCGCCCGCGAGAGCGGCGCGCCCCATGCTTTTAGGGGACCTTTCCGATGCGGCTGTGGGTGGGCCTGGGCAATCCGGGCGCGGAGCACGCGAAGCAGCGGCACAATATCGGCTTCATGGCGCTGGAGCGCATCGCCTCCCGCCACCGCTTCGGTCCCTGGCGCGGCCGCTTCAAGGGCGAGACGTGCGAGGGCACGATCGCCGGCCAGCGGATCGTGCTGCTGAAGCCGCAGACCTACATGAACGACAGCGGCAACTCCGTGCAGCCCGCCGCCGCCTTCCTGAAGATCCCGCTCACCGACATCACCGCCTTCCACGACGAGCTGGACCTCGCCCCGGGCAAGGTCCGGGTAAAGAAGGGCGGGGGCGCCGCCGGGCATAACGGCCTGCGCGACATGCAGCGCGCCTTCTCCTCCCCCGATTTCTGGCGCGTACGGCTGGGCATCGGCCATCCCGGCCACAAGGACCGGGTGCACGGCCACGTCCTCGGCAACTTCGCCAAGGTGGACGCGGAGTGGCTGGACCGGCTGCTGGACGCCGTGGCCGATGCCTGCCCGCTGCTGGCGGAGGACCGGCCGGAGGAGTTCATGACGAAGATGGCGCTGCTGACCGCGTAGCGGCGGTCAGGCCGGCGCCTTCTCGGCCTTCGCCCCATCGCCCCGCTCCGGCACCAGCCGTTCCAGCAGCCGCGCGCAGAGGGGCGTGATCCATAGGAAGGCCAGCGCCCCGATCACGTTGAAGGCGACGTGGGCATTGGCGATCTGGTGCTGCGTCTCCGAGCTGGTCCAGGAGGCGAGCGCCGCCAGCGGGCCGATCAGCGCCACGCCGACCGCCACCGTGATCAGGTTGAAGCCCAGGTGGAACAGCCCGGCCCGCACCGCGGCGCGGGAGCGGCCGATCGTCGCGATCAGCGTGTCGGAGCAGGTGCCGATCTCCGCCCCCAGCATCATCGCCAGCCCCGTCGGCAGGTCGATGATCCCCTGGCCAGCCATGGTGATCACCACCCCCAGCGTGGCGGAGGAGGACTGGATCAGCAGGGTGAAGACCGCGCCGATCAGCACCCCCCGCAGCGGCGTCTCGGTGGCGCGGAGCCACTCCACGATGCCCGGGTGCTCCTTCAGCGGTTCCATCGCGTCGCCCAGGATGTTCAGCCCGAAGAGGATGAGGCCGATCCCCGCGACCACCTGCCCCCATCCCCTGACCTTCTCGTTCTTCACGAAGGCGCGGACGAGCAGCCCGCCGGCCAGCGCCACGGGCGCGTAGTCATCCACCCCCAGCGCGAAGACCTGGGAGGAGACGGTGGTGCCGATGTTGCTGCCGAGGATGACGGGCAGGGCCGCGGCGAAGTTCAGAAGCCCCGAGTCCACCAGCCCGATCAGCAGGATGATGGTGACGGAGGAGCTGTCCAGCACCGTGGTCGCGGCCACGCCCGTGGCCAGGCCGCGGATCGGGCCGTTCGTCGCGCCGTGCAGCCAGCGCTCCACCCGGCCGCCCGCCACGCAGCCGAGCCCGGACGCCATCTCCGACACGCCGAGGAGGAAGAGGGCCAGCCCGCCGATGCTGGACATGATGAGCTTCAGCCAGTCCAGCCCCTGTTCCCCGCCGCCCTGCGCCAGGGCGGGCACGCCCACGAGGCAGAGCGCGAGGGCGAGGAGGAGTGTCCGACGATCCGGGTACGGCATGGCAGGGGTCCCGTGGCGGGAGTTCGTTCGGGGGAGCAACGCCCGGGGATGTTGCGCGTCCGGGAGGATCGGCGCGTGTCACGGAAGCTTCTCAGGGCGCCGGCGGCCGCCCTTGGCGCTGACCTTGGCGCTGACCCTGGATCTGACCCTGGGGCTGGCCCCGTCCCCACGGGTGGCGTAAGGGCAGCGCCAAACCCCCAGATACGCACGGACGCTTCCCGCCATGGGCTTTAATTGCGGCATCGTGGGCCTGCCCAACGTCGGCAAGTCCACCCTCTTCAACGCGCTGACGCAGACGGCGGCCGCCCAGGCCGCCAACTATCCCTTCTGCACCATCGAGCCGAACGTGGGCCGCGTGGGCGTGCCCGACCCGCGGCTGGACGCGCTGGCGCGCATCGGCAAGTCGGCGAAGAAGGTCCCGACCTCCCTCGAGTTCGTGGACATCGCCGGGCTGGTGCGCGGTGCCTCCCGCGGGGAGGGGCTGGGCAACCAGTTCCTGGCGAACATCCGGGAGGTGGACGCCATCGTCCACGTGCTGCGCTGCTTCGAGGACGGGGACATCACCCATGTCGAGGGCAGCGTGGATCCGGTGCGGGACGCGGAGACGGTCGAGACGGAGCTGATGCTCGCCGACCTGGACAGCCTGGAGAAGCGCCTGGTCCCCGCCCAGAAGAAGGCGAAGAACGGCGACAAGGAGAGCGCGGCCTTCGTGGCGCTGGCCGAGCCGATCGTCGCCGCCCTGGCCGATGGCAGGCCCGCCCGCACCGCCGTGCCGAAGGGCGAGGAGATCGCCGCCGCCCGGCTGCAGCTGATGACGACGAAGCCCGTCCTCTACGTCTGCAACGTGGAGGAAGGATCCGCCGCCACCGGTAATGCCTTCTCCGCCCGCGTGGAGGAGATGGCGCGCGCGCAGGGCGCCAAGGCCGTGATCGTCTCCGCCGCCATCGAGGCGGAGATCAGCCAGATGGCGGACGAGGACCGGGCGGAGTTCCTGGACAGCCTCGGGCTGAAGGACAGCGGGCTGGACCGCATCATCCGCGCCGGCCACGATCTGCTGGGGCTGATCACCTACTTCACCGTGGGCCCGAAGGAGGCCCGCGCCTGGACGATCACGAAGGGCACCAAGGCCCCGCAGGCCGCCGCCGTGATCCACAACGACTTCGAGCGCGGCTTCATCGCCTGCGAGACCACCGCCTACGACGATTTCGTGGCGCTGGGCGGGGAGCAGGGGGCGAAGGAGGCCGGGAAGATGCGGGTGGAAGGGAAGGAGTACGTCGTGAAGGACGGCGACATCCTGCTGTTCCGCTTCAACGTGTGAAGGGAGCTACCGGGCGGCCTGGAAGTGCATGGCGTCCGGCCTGTTCTCCCAGTCCCCGCCCCAGACCCACCCCTCGGCCTTGAAGGCCTCGACGACCGGCCGCGCCATCATGCCGCTGTCGGGCTTCCAGGGCTTGCCCAGGCCGTTCCGCTCGGGGTCGAGGTCGATGGCGGCGCCGTAGGCGTGCATGGAGAGGCTGGATCCGCCGCGGATCAGCCGGAAGTTGTAGGCGCCGCCGTACAAATGGAGCCGCGCGGCGATGATCCGGTCCGTGCTGCCGCCGTAGCCGGAGAGAATGCTCGCGAAGACGCGCTGCAGGCTCTCCGCCACGCGCCAGTGCACGCGGATCTTGCGGATGGGCAGCTTCGGATCCCAGGCCGCGACCATCGTCCAGGGCGCTGGGATGGCGATGATGTTGTCCCGCTCCCAGCGCGCGTCGGCCTCTCCGTCCGCGTCGGCGTCAGGCGCCCCGTAGAAGGCGACGAGATCCGTCGTGCTGGAGCGTGGCCAGTCCGGCATGCTGCGATCCCCCATGTCCGGGGAGAGCATGCCGCGGGGACATCAAGAAACGCAATCGAAATGAATTGCGACGGGATCCCTCAGCCCGCCGCAGTCCCGGGCAGGCTCTGATCCATCGCCAGCGCCGGCACCGCGTCCCGGCACCAGCCCACCACGCGCGCGGGCACGCCCGCCACGGTGGCGCAGGGCGGCACGCTCGCCAGCACCACGCTGCCCGCGCCCACCTTGGCGCCGCGCCCCACCTCGATGTTCCCCAGCACCGTGGCGCCGGCCGAGAGCAGCACGCCGTCCCGCACCTTCGGGTGCCGGTCGCCCCGCTCCTTCCCCGTGCCGCCGAGGGTGACGCCCTGGAGGATGGAGACGTCGTTGCCGATCGAGGCCGTCTCCCCCACCACCACGCCCGTCGCGTGGTCGATGAACACGCCGCGGCCGACGGGCACGGCGGGGTGGATGTCCACGCCGAACACCAGGGCGCAGCGGCTCTGCAGGTAGAAGGCCAGGTCCTGGCGGCCATCCCGCCACAGCCCGTGCGCCACGCGGTGCCAGGTCAGGGCGTGGAAGCCCTTGTAGTAGAGGAAGGGGGCCAGCCAGCCCCGCGCGGCCGGGTCGCGCCGGCGGTTGGCGGAGAGGTCGGCGGCGGCGAGCTCGGCCAGGGCGGGCCCGGCCTCCCGCACCAGATCCTCCAGCCGCTCAGCGGGCATCAGCGGCTCGGCCAGCTTGCGGGCCAGCAGGGCGGCGAGCGCCGAGCGCAGCGTGTCGTGGCGCAGCACCGCGAGTTCCAGCAGGCCGCGCAGCACCGGCTCCGCCTCAGCGGCGCGGGCGGCCTCGGCCCGCAAGGCGGCCCAGAGCGCTTCCGGTCCCGACGACAGATCGAGGCCGGATTCGGCCCCCGCGTCGATCTCGAACCGGTCCATCCTGCCGCCCTCCGGTGACGAGGTCTGCATAGGGGGTCCCGCCGCGCCTGTCCCCGCACGGTTTCGCGGGGCAGCCCAGACGGAGTCGCCCAGATGGGGCCGCCCAGATGGGGCCGCCCAGATAGGGCCGCCCAGTTGGGGCAGCCCGGTGCGCGCCCGGCGGCCCCGCCGCGGGCTGCCCGCTACATCGGGAGCCGAATCGTGGCGCGCAAGCCGCCCATCGGGCTCTCCTCCAGCGCGATCTCCCCGCCATGGGCGCGGGCGATGTCGCGGGCGATGGCCAGCCCCAGCCCCGTGCCGCCGGTGGAGAAGCTGGCGAAGGGCTTGAAGGCACCCTCCCGCGTGTCGGCGGGGATGCCTGGGCCGTCATCGTCCACGTGCACCTCGGCCCAGCCGGGGGTGGGGCGCACGGCAATCGCCACATGGGCGGCGTGGCGGCGGGCATTGTCCAGCAGGTTGCCGAGGCAGCGCCGCAGCGCATCGGCCCGCAGCGGCAGGGTGAGGGAAGGGGGGGCCTCCACCGCCACCTCCCCGCCCTCGGCCGGGGCGCGCTCCGCCACCTCCCGCACCAGGGCGACGAGGTCGGTGGGCTCCGGCGCCTCCAGCACCTCCCCCCGCGCGAAGGCGAGGTAGGAGGCGATCATGCGCTCCATCTCCTCCACGTCCTGGGTCATCTCCACCCCGTCCGCCTGCGCGTCCGCGGGCAGCATGGCCAGCCCCAAGCGGAGGCGGGTGAGAGGGGTGCGGAGGTCGTGGCTGATCCCCGCCAGCATCTCCGTGCGCTGGGCGACGAAGCGGCGGATATTGGCGCGCATGCCGTTGAAGGCGGCGGCGGCCTGCCGCACCTCGCTCGCGCCCTCCGGCTTGATCGGGCCGGTGTCCCGCCCCTTGCCGAAGGCCTCCGACGCGCCCGCCAGGCGGCGGATGGCCCGCACCTGGTTCTTCATGAACAGCGCCGCCGCCGCGAAGAGGAGGAGGGAAGCGCCAACGAGCCAGATGAAGAACAGGTAGATCGTGCCCCAGAACAGGCGCTTGCGGGACGCCTCCACGTGCAGCACGCCGTCGGGCAGGCCCACGCGGATGATCACGCTGCGCGGATCCGTCTGCCAGTCCGTGTCGAAGGGCAGGCGCACGCGCTCCTTCAAGGCGCGGTCCAGGTCCTCCTCCAGCGGCAGCAGGGGCAGGCTGGCCGGGCGCTGGGCGGGCGGGCCCAGCTCTGCCGCCGGCTCGAAGGCCAGCGACAGGTCCATGCGCCACGCCGCCTCGCGGAAGATCCAGCCGCGCTCATCCTCCCCGTCCGCGCCGCGCGGGTAGCGGGTGAGGAGTTCCACCACCATGCCCACGTCCCCCGCCACCCCGGAGGCGAGGCGGCGGGAGATAACGTCGAGGTGGGTGCCGTAGAAGATCTGCAGCGCGATGCCCTGGGTGACCACCAGGGGGATCAGCACGATCAGCAGCGCGCGGGCGAGCAGGCCGCGCGGCACCAGGGGGCGCAGCAGCCCGTGCACCAGGCCGCGCAGGCGGCGGCGGCGCATCCAGCTCGGCGGGTGCGCGCGGGGCGCCGCGGCGGGGCCTTCAGGGAGCGGTGCCCCGGCCCGTCCAATCTCCGGCGTGCCGATATCCGGTGCCATGGCGGCCCTCCCGGCGATGATGCGGTTCCCCGGCGCCCAGGGCGCCGGGATGCGGTGCGGCGCGCTAGGCGCCGGGGCGCAACACATAGCCCTTGTGGCGGACCGTGTGCAGGAATCGCGGCTCCCGCGGGTCGGGCTCGATCTTCCGACGCAGGCGGGTCACGGTCACGTCCACCGCGCGCTCCCCCGCTTCCGGGCTGCCCATGGCGGCGGCAATCTCCTCACGCGACAGCACCTCGCCCCCGCGCCGGGCCAGGGCCACCAGCAGGGATGCCTCGCCGCCCGTCAGCCGCGTCACCCCCTCCGGCCCGCGCAGCTCGCCCCGCTCCGCGTCGAACCAGCGCAGGCCGAGCTGCACGGGGGGCAGGGGGGCCGATGTCGGCGGGGCGGCGCGCTTCAGGATGGTGCGGATGCGCAGGGCCAGCTCCCGCGGGTCGAAGGGCTTGGCGAGGTAGTCGTCCGCCCCGTGCTCGAAGCCGGCGATCCGGTCGTCCGGGGCGCCGGCGGCGGTGAGCATCAGGATCGGCACGTCCTGGCCCTCCCGGCGCAGGCTCTCCGTCAGTTCCAGCCCCGTCTCCCCGGGCATCATCACGTCCAGCACCACGAGGTCGTACTCCATCCCCGCCAGGGCCTGCCGCGCGGCGGCGGAATCGGCGGCGACGGAAACGCGGAAGCCCTGCTCCGCCAGGAAGCGCTGGAGGAGGGTGCGGAGGCGGGAATCGTCGTCCACCACCAGCAGGTGCGCGGCCTCGCTCACGGCGCCTTCCCCCCGAGATCCATCTTGCCCGGCGGCACGGCGCGCACGGAGGGGCGGTCCGGCGCTCCCAGCCGCTCCAGCGCCCGCCGCGCCTCCGGCCCCATCAGCCCGCGCATGACGTGGCGGAACCCTTCCACCGCCATTGGCCCGGCCTCGCGGTAGGCGCGCGTCACCGTCTCCCGCTGCCGCTCAAAAAGGCGCCGCTCCAGCGCCTCCCCGGCGGGGGTGAGGGAGAGGTGGCGCTGCCGCCGGTCCGCCCGGCCGGCCGCCTGGGCGACGTAGCCCCCCTCCACCAGCGGCGTCAGCACGCGGGAGAGGGACTGCTTGGTGATGGCGAGG
The DNA here is from genome assembly GCF_037040815.1 of Pararoseomonas sp. SCSIO 73927. Lineage (NCBI taxonomy): Bacteria > Pseudomonadati > Pseudomonadota > Alphaproteobacteria > Acetobacterales > Acetobacteraceae > Pararoseomonas > Pararoseomonas sp. SCSIO 73927. The sequence goes on along the minus strand of NZ_CP146232.1, from coordinate 145,892 downwards.
ATGGAGAGCAGCTCCCCCACCGTCAGCCCGGGGCGCCGCCCCAGGAAGTGCAGCACCCGGTGGTGCGCCCGGCCCATGCCCATCTCCGCCAGGATGGCGTCCGGCCCCGCGGTGAAGTCGCGGTAGCCGAAGAAGAGAAGGTCCTGCGCCAGGCGCAGCTCCTCCTCCCGCAAGAAGAGGAGGTTCCGCCCGGCGGCGCCTCCGCGCGTGTCCGGCCCGTCCGACATGGCTGCCCTGCTCCCCGATTGGGTCAGCTTTGTTGACTCAAACATGCTGACCATTTTAGCGTTTTCCACTCCGAAGTAATAAAATTGCTCCAGAGGCCCTCGTTCTCGTTATGGAAAGGATGTACCCGCGATGACCCCGCCCTTCGACGACCGCGACGGCTGGATCTGGCTCGACGGCCATTTCGTTCCCTGGCGCGAAGCGAGGCTGCATGTGCTCACCCATGGCCTTCATTATGCCAGCAGCGTGTTCGAGGGCGAGCGGGCCTATGGCGGCCGCATCTTCCGCCTTCGGGAGCACACGGAGCGGCTTCTCGCCAGCGCGCGGATTATGGGCTTCTCCATCCCCTTCGGCGCCGAGGCGATCGACGCGGCCTGTGAGGAGGCCCTGCGCCGCAACGGGCTGACCGACGCCTATATCCGCCCCGTGGCCTGGCGCGGGTCGGAGCGGCTGGCGGTGGCGGCGCGGGAGAGCCGCATCCACCTCGCCATCGCCGCATGGCCCTGGCCGAACCTCTTCGGGGATCGCGGGATGCGGGGGATCTCGCTGGCGATGGCACCCTGGCGCCGCCCCTCGCCGGACACGGCGCCGACGGGGGCGAAGGCGAGCGGCCTCTACATGACCGGCACCCTCTCCAAGCACGCGGCGGAGGAGCAGGGCTTCGACGACGCGCTGATGCTGGACTGGAGGGGCGACGTGGCCGAGGCGACGGGGGCGAACGCCTTCTTCGTGATGAACGGGGAGGTCCACACCCCCGCCCCGGTCGGCTTCCTGGACGGCATCACCCGGCGGGCGGTGATGGATCTGGCGCGCGGCCGAGGGATGAAGGTGGTGGAGCGCCGCATCCTGCCGGAGGAGATCGGGCGGGCGGAGGAGGTTTTCCTGACCGGCACCGCGGCCGAGGTGACGCCGGTGCGGCGCATCGGGGATCACCGCTTCACCCCCGGCCGGATCACGGAGGTGCTGGTGGCCGACTATGCCCGCCTCGTCCGGACGAGTGCGGCGCTGGCGCCCGCCTGAACCGCCCGCCGACAGAACCGCTCCGACAGAACCGCTCCAACGGGGCCGCTCCCTTCCGGGGGCGGCCTTGCCGCATCTCCCGGCTTTGTTGGCCTTCCCCGCCTTGCGCCGCCCTGACATGCCGGTAAGACGGGTGACAAGCGGCGCGCCGAAGCCCAATTGGTGCGCGGGAGCCCGGGTGGAGACCCCGGGAGAAACGAGATGACAGCGGAAGCAGGTCCGGAAATTGCGTGGCGCCGTTGCCGGCCGGAAGGGGTGAGAATTGCCCCGGCCGTGGCCCCCTGCCACAGACCTGCCCCGATCCCCGCCTAAGTCCCCCAGCCGAGAAGCCGAGAAGCGGAAGACCATGCCCGGAGTGGATATCCTAGCCAGCGCGATGACGGGGGCGAACGCCACCTTCCTCGCGGACCTTTACGCCCGCTGGGTGCAGGCCCCCGACAGCGTGGACCCCTCCTTCGCCGAGCTCTTTGCCGCGCTGAACGACGACGCGCGCGCGGTGCTGGAGGACGCGACCGGCGCCTCCTGGGCCCCGCGCCCGCGCGGCGGCTTCGCGCCGGAGCCGGAGGCACCGCCCCCGGCCAAGGGTGGCAAGGGCGAGAAGCCCGCCCCCGCCGCGGCGGCGCCCGCCGCCGACCCGGCCGCCAGCCGTCAGCAGGTGGTGGATTCCCTCCGCGCCCTGATGCTCATCCGCGCCTATCGCGTGCGCGGCCACCTGGAGGCGGACCTCGATCCGCTGGGCCTGCAGAAGAAGAAGCCGCACACCGAGCTGGATCCGAAGACCTACGGCTTCTCGGATTCCGACCTGGACCGCCCGATCTTCATCGACAAGGTGCTGGGCCGCGAGACGGCGACGCTGCGCGAGGTCCTCGCGATCCTGAAGGCCAGCTACTGCGGCTCGATCGGCGTCGAGTTCATGCACATCCAGGACCCCGAGCAGAAGGCCTTCATCCAGCAGCGCATCGAGGGCGCGCCCTGGAAGAATGCCTTCAAGGCCGAGGACAAGCGCACCATCCTGGAGCAGCTGACGGCCGCGGAAGGCTTCGAGGCCTACTGCGCCAAGAAGTTCGTGGGCACCAAGCGCTTCGGGCTCGAGGGCGGCGAGAGCACCATCCCCGCCGTGCAGGCGGTGATCGCCGCCGGCGCGAAGCAGGGCGTGAACGAGATCGCCATCGGCATGGCCCACCGCGGCCGCCTCTCCACGCTGGTGAACGTGGTGAAGAAGCCGTTCACGCAGGTCTTCGCCGAGTTCAAGGGCGCGGGCCATGCGGAGGATGTGCAGGGCTCGGGCGACGTGAAGTACCACCTCGGCACCTCCACCGACATCGAGATCGAGGGCCGGCAGGTCCACCTCTCCCTCCAGCCCAACCCCTCCCACCTGGAGGCGGTGGACCCGGTGGTCGCGGGCAAGGTGCGCGCGCGCCAGGACATGGCGGGCGACACCAAGGCCCGTACCTCCGTGATGGGCATCCTGCTGCACGGCGACGCGGCCTTCGCCGGCCAGGGCGTGGTCTACGAGACGATGGCGATGAGCCAGCTCATCGGCTACCGCACCGGCGGCACGATCCACGTGGTGACGAACAACCAGATCGGCTTCACCACCACCCCGGCCCACGCCTATTCCGGCCTTTACTGCACGGACATCGCCAAGTCCGTGCAGGCGCCGATCCTGCACGTGAACGGGGACGACCCGGAGGCGGTGGTCTTCGCCGCCCGCCTGGTCACCGAGTTCCGGATGAAGTTCTGCTCCGACGTGGTGCTGGACATCGTCTGCTACCGCCGCCACGGCCACAACGAGAGCGACGAGCCGGCTTTCACCCAGCCCCTGATGTACGCCCGCATCAAGGAGACGCCGACCACCCGCACGAAGTACGCGGGGAAGCTGGCCGCGGAGGGCTCCATCCCCGAGGCCGAGGCCAAGGCCATCCAGGACGCCTTCTTCGCGAAGATGGACGAGGCCTTCCAGGCCAGCCAGACCTTCAAGCCGAACAAGGCGGACTGGCTGGAGGGACACTGGACCGGGCTGAAGGCCCCCGGCAACGACGAGCCGGAGACGGACACCGACACGGCGGTAGAGACCGGCGTGCTGCGCGAGGTGGGCGCCGCCCTCTCCCGCGTGCCGGAGGGCTTCGGGGCCAACCCGAAGATCCTGCGCCAGCTGGAGGCCAAGAAGCAGGCCATCGAGACGGGCGAGGGCATCGACTGGGCGACCGGCGAGGCGCTGGCCTTCGGCACCCTGCTGCTGGACGGCCACCGCGTCCGCCTCTCGGGCGAGGACGTGCAGCGCGGCACCTTCTCCCAACGCCACGCCTACCTCATCGATCAGGCGACGCAGGCCGAGTACGTGCCGCTGAACAACATCCGCGAGGGGCAGCAGCGGCTGGAGGCCTTCAACTCCCTGCTCTCCGAGTTCGGGGTGCTGGGCTTCGACTACGGCTACTCCCTGGCCGACCCGAACACGCTGGTTCTGTGGGAGGGGCAGTTCGGCGACTTCGCGAACGGCGCGCAGGTCATCATCGACCAGTTCATCGCCTCCGCCGAGACGAAGTGGCTGCGCATGTCCGGCCTCGTGATGCTGCTGCCGCACGGCTATGAGGGGCAGGGTCCCGAGCACTCCTCCGCCCGGCTGGAGCGCTACCTCCAGCTCTGCGCGGAGCGGAACATGCGGGTGGGCAACATCACCACCCCCGCCAACTACTACCACGCGCTACGGCGGCAGATGCGGGCGAACTACCGCAAGCCGCTGATCCTGATGACGCCGAAGTCGCTGCTGCGGCACAAGCTGGCCGTCTCCCCGCTGGCCGAGTTCGGCCCGGGCAGCCGCTTCCAGACCGTGATCGGCGAGACCGACACGATCGAGGCGCCGGAGGGGGTGAAGCGCGTCGTCCTCTGCACCGGCAAGGTCTACTACGACCTGCTGCAGGAGCGCCGGGACAAGGGCGTGAAGGACGTGGCGATCATCCGGGTGGAGCAGCTCTATCCCTTCCCCAGCATCTCCCTGCCCAAGGCCCTGGCGCCCTACAAGAACGCCGAGGTCGTGTGGTGCCAGGAGGAGCCGGAGAACATGGGCGCCTGGACGTACATCGACCGGCGGATCGAGGGCGTGCTGAAGCAGGTGGGCGGAAAGGCCACGCGGCCGGTCTATGTCGGCCGCCCGGCCGCGGCCAGCCCCGCGACGGGGCTTGCCAAGGTCCACGCGCAGCAGCAGGAAGCGCTCGTTCGCCAGGCGCTCGGGTTGAGCTGAGCGGGCTGGGCTGAGGAAAACACGATGACCGAGATCCTGGTGCCCACCCTGGGCGAGAGCGTCACCACGGCCACCGTGGCCCGCTGGCTGAAGAAGGTGGGCGAATCGGTCGCCGCCGACGAGCCGCTGGTCGAGCTGGAGACGGACAAGGTGACGGTGGAGGTCAACGCCCCCTCCGCCGGCACCGTCGAGAGCATCTCCGCCGATGAGGGCGCCGAGGTCGAGGTCGGCGGCCTGCTCGGCACGCTCGGCGCCGGCGCCGGTGCTCCCGCCGCCAAGCCCGCGGCCCCCGCTGCCGCTGCCACCCCCGCCGCTGCCCCGGCGAGCGGCCCGAAGGTCGAGGAGCCGAAGCCGGTCACCGGCCCCGTCTCCCGCCCCGGCGGCGCGGAGCCGACGACCGCCACCTCCGCCCATGCCCCGCTGCCCGCCGCCGCCAAGATGATGGCGGAGAAGGGCGTCTCCGCCGACCAGATCGGTGCCGGCTCCGCCAAGGACGGGCGCATCGCCAAGGGCGACGTGCTGGACTTCCTAGCCCGTCCCGCCGCACCGAGCGCTGCCCCCGCCGCCAAGGCCGCCCCGCGCGCCGCCGAGGCCGGCGAGGAGCGGGTGAAGATGACCCGCCTGCGCCTGACCATCGCGCGCCGCCTGAAGGAGGCGCAGAACACCGCCGCCATGCTCACCACCTTCAACGAGGTGGACATGAGCAACGCGATGGCGCTCCGCGCCGAGTACAAGGACGCCTTCGAGAAGAAGCACGGCGTGAAGCTCGGCTTTATGTCCTTCTTCGTGAAGGCCTGCGTCGCCGCCCTGCAGGAGTTCCCGGCCGTCAACGCCGAGATCTCCGGGGACGAGATCGTCTACAAGCAGTTCGTGAACATGGGCATCGCGGTGGGCGGCCCGTCCGGCCTCGTCGTTCCCGTGCTGCGCAACGTGCAGGACATGTCCTTCGCGGATGTCGAGAAGACGATCGGCGATTTCGGCAAGCGCGTCCGCGCCGGCCAGCTGAAGCTTGAGGAGATGGCGGGCGGCAGCTTCACCATCACCAATGGCGGCATCTACGGCAGCCTGATGTCCACCCCGATCCTGAACCCACCCCAGTCCGGCATCCTCGGGATGCACGCGATCAAGGAGCGGGCGATGGTGGTGGGCGGCAAGATCGAGATCCGCCCGATGATGTACATCGCGCTGAGCTACGACCACCGGATCGTGGACGGGAAGGAGGCGGTGTCCTTCCTGGTGCGCGTGAAGGAGAGCGTGGAGGACGCGCGGCGCCTGCTGCTCGGCCTCTGATCCCTTCCACGGGTCGGAACATGGCGGGCCGGAGGGGGAGACCCTTCCGGCCCGTCTCTGTTTCCGGCCTGTGCTAGGGTCGGCGCTGTCCGAGAGGGGAGGGGGGATGATGAAGGGCGGCTGCCACTGTGGGGCGATCCGCTACGAGGTGACGGGCGAGGTGCTGCACCACGCCCTCTGCCATTGCGGCGACTGCCGCCGCCACGCCGGCGCCCCGATGGTGGGCTGGGCCATGCTGCCGGCCGAGGCCCTGAAGGTGACGGGCGAGCCGGTGGTCTACGCCTCCTCCGAGCACGGCCGACGCCAGTTCTGCGGCCATTGCGGCACGAGCCTCTTCTACGTGAACGAGGCGATGCTGCCGGGGATGATCGATATCCAGAGCGGCACGCTGGACGACCCCGAGGCCCTGCCGCCCGGTGTCCAGATCCAGGTGGCCGAGCGGCTCTCCTGGATGGCGCGGCTGGACGAGTTGCCAACCTTCGAACGGTACCCGCCGGGATGACCGGGCCGGGCACCGTCACGCTCCGCATCCCCGGGCTGCCGCCCCTGCGCGCCGATCCCGGGGTGCTGCTCGTCCCGCTGGTGGCGACCTTCCCGCTCTGGTGGGGGCTGCGCGGCAACAGTCCCTGGGTGGCGGCGATCGTGGTGCCCGGGCTCATCCTATCGGTGCTGGCGCATGAACTGGGCCATGCGATCACGGCCCAGCGGATGGGCTACCCGGTCCAGCAAATCCGGTTGAGCACGGAGGGCGGCGCGGCGGTGCTGGAGGGCACCACGATCCACCCGCCGCCCGCCATCACCTGGGCCGGGCCGCTGGTGAACCTCGCCCTGGGCCTGGCACTTCTGCTCGCCGCCGCGGCGCTCGGGGCGGCGGCGCCGGCGCCCGATCCCGGCCCGTACCTGACGCCCCCGCCGGCGCCGACGGGGTTGGCGCGGCGTGCCCTGCTCTGGCTGGGCTGGGGCAACATCCTCCTCGGCGCCGTGAACCTCCTCCCGGCCTTCCCGCTGGATGGCGGCCACCTGCTGGCGGACGCGATCCGGCGCCGCTCGGGTCCGCGCCGGGCGCTCCGTCTGGTCGGGCTCCTCGGCATGGTGCTCTCCGCCCTGAGCTGGGTCGCCCTGGCCGCGAGCGTCGCGGCCGGCGTGCCGCTCTGGCTGCCGCCGGACTGGGGGCCGAACTGGGACGCCTGGCGGAGCGCCGGGCAGGGGCCTCGCGCCCTCGGCTAGGCGCGGCGATGCGGCCCCGGCAACCCTGCGGCGGCGAATTGGCCGCCCCTGCACCCTTCAAGACCGGCACGGGGCCTGCTACCTGCCACGCGAAGATCATTGCGGGACCTCCAGGACATGGCCGACTCCTTCGACCTTATCGTGATCGGCGCCGGCCCCGGCGGCTATGTCTGCGCCATCCGCGCCGCGCAGCTGGGCCTGAAGGTGGCCTGCGTGGAGAAGCGGGAGACCCTCGGCGGCACCTGCCTGAACATCGGCTGCATCCCCTCCAAGGCGCTGCTCCAGTCCTCCGAGAACTTCGACGAGATCGCCCACAAGTTCGCCGACCACGGCATCACGGTGGAGGGCATCAAGCTCGACCTCGCCCGGATGCAGGCGCGCAAGGGCGAGGTGGTCTCGGCCAATGTGAAGGGCGTCGAGTTCCTCTTCCGCAAGAACAAGGTCACTTGGCTGAAGGGCGCGGGGAAGATTGTCTCGGCCGGGAAGGTCGAGGTGGCCGGCACGACCTACGAGACGAAGAACATCGTCATCGCCACGGGCAGCGAGAGCGTGCCGCTCCGCGGCGTCGAGGTGGACGAGAAGCAGGTCGTCACCTCCACCGGCGCGCTGGAACTGCCGGCAGTGCCGAAGCACCTGGTGGTGATCGGCGCCGGCGTGATCGGGCTGGAGCTCGGCAGCGTGTGGCGCCGCCTGGGCGCCGAGGTGACGGTGATCGAGTTCCTGGACCGCATCCTGCCGGGCATGGACAACGAGGTCGCCAAGCAGTTTGAGCGCGTGCTGACGAAGCAGGGCTTCAAGTTCCAGCTCGGGCATAAGGTGACGGGCGCGACCAAGAGCGAGAAGGGCATCACCCTGACCGTGGAGCCCGCCAAGGGCGGCGATGCCCAGAGCCTTGAGGCCGACGTGGTGCTCGTGGCCATCGGCCGCCGCCCCTACGTGGAGGGCCTGGGCCTCGATGCGGCCGGCGTGGCGCTGGACGAGCGCGGCCGGGTGAAGACCGACCACCACTTCGCCACCAACGTTCCCGGCATCTACGCGATCGGCGACGTGATCGCCGGCCCGATGCTGGCCCACAAGGCCGAGGACGAGGGCGTGGCGATCGCCGAGATCCTGGCTGGCCAGCACGGCCACGTGAACTACGCGGCCATCCCCGGCGTCGTCTACACCTGGCCGGAGGTCGCCTCCGTGGGCGCCACGGAGGAGGAGCTGAAGGCCGCCGGCACCGCCTACAAGGTCGGCAAGTTCCCCTTCACCGCCAATGGCCGCGCCCGCGCCATGGGCGACACGGACGGCTTCGCCAAGATCCTGGCCGACAAGGCGACGGACCGCGTGCTCGGTGCCCACATCCTGGGTCCCGACGCCGGCTCCCTGATCGCGGAGATGGTGACGGCGGTGGAGTTCGGCGCTAGCGCCGAGGACGTGGCCCGCATCTGCCACGCCCACCCGACGCTGAGCGAGGCGGTGAAGGAAGCCGCCCTGGCCGTGGACGGCCGCGCCCTGCACATCTGATGGGAGCCGCGCGCCCCGGTGTGATCCCGACTTGATCAGCCCCAACTTGATAGGCTGGGCGCGCGGGCCATCTGGCGGTGGATGGATGACAGAACCTCCACCTTTATCACGCTGAAGCCCAGGCCCGGCCGCAAGGCGCTGGGCCTGTTCTTTATCGTCCTCGGCGTGCTGGGCCTCGTCCTGCCCTTCCTGCAGGGGTTCCTCTTCCTCGCCCTCGGCATCTTCGTGCTGCGGGACCAGTACATCTGGGCCGCCAATCGCTGGGCCTGGGTGGCCGGGCGCTGGCCGGGGGCGGTCTCCCGGATCGAGTCGCTGGAAACCTCCCTGAACGAGCGGGTGGCGGGCTGGGGCATGCGCGTCCGGCGGGCGATCGGGCGGGGCTGAAATCGCGCCTTTCCGGCCTTTTTGTCCCAATCGATGGGACCGATCGCGGGAATAGAGAGGTCAGGCGTTCCCTGATCGCCCAGCGCCCGGCATGGTGATCCTGCCAATCGCGGAACGATCAGGAGGATCACCATGAGCGAGCCGACCAGGACCCCCATCGACCCCAAGGCGCTCGACCAGGTGGTCGGCGGCGCCTACATCCGCGGCACCGAGGGCGCGGATAATACCCAGGGCACCGCTGCCGCCGACAGCATCATGGTCGGTGGCGGCAATGACTACGTCCAGGCCGGTGCCGGGGACGATATCGTCTACGCGGGCGCGGGCAACGATGCCGTGCTCGCCGGCGACGGCCACGACTACGTCACCGCCGACGCCGGGGACGACTACGTGGAGGGCGGTGCCGGGAACGACGTGCTCGTCGGCGGCGACGGCCGGGACGCGCTGGTCGGCGGCACGGGCCACGACAACATCAACGGCGGCGCCGGCGCCGACTGGATTGATGGCGGTGACGGCAACGACACGCTGATGGGCAGTTCCGTCGCCGACGGCGTTGCGGACTCCGCCTCCGGCGGTGCCGGGGACGACCTCTATGCTTGGCGGCCGGGCAGCGGCAACGACTACTTTGAGGGCGGCCAGGGGCGGGATACCGTGGCTCTCTTCGACGTCAGCATGGACGGGCTCCGCAGCGGGCTGCAGGTCTATGACGGTGGCCTGCAGATGCATGTGGGCAGCGACAACTCGGTCAGCTTCACCAACGCCGCCGGCCAGCCCGCCACCTTCAGCGGCCAGCTTTCCATCGGCGGCGAGACCCTGCGCTTCGACAACGTGGAGGCCATCCGGCTCTACTGATCCCCGGAGGATAATCCCCGGCGGGGCGCTGCCACGGCGCCCCTTGGGCGGCCCGTCTCCGGACGGGCTGCCCACCGGGTTCAGCTTGCATGTTGCAACCGAATCGGCTTGCATATTGCAAGGTGAGCGGATGCCTCCATGCCACGAACCGACTTCGCGCGAATACGCTGTCCCGTCGCCCGCGCCATGGAGGTGCTGGGTGAGCGCTGGTCCATCCTGGTGATGCGGGAGGCCTTCTACGGCACCACCCGCTTCGACGACTTCGCCCGCCATCTCGGGATCGCCACGAACATCCTCAGCGCGCGTCTGGCCAAGCTGGTGGAGCATGATCTGCTGGAGCGCGTGCCCGAAGGCGCCCGCCACGCCTACCGCCTGACGGAGAAGGGAGGGGCGTTCTTCCCCGTCTTCCTCGCCCTGAAGGGCTGGAGCGACCGCTGGATGGCCGGGCCGGAGGGCCAGGCCATGTGCCTGCTCGACGCCGGGACGGGGGAGGAGGTCGTCTGCCCGCCGCCACTCGACTCCGCCGGGCGGCCGCTGACGCCGGAGGGAATCCGCCTCGTCCCCGGCCCGGCCGCGAGCGAGGCGATGCGCCGCCGCTTCCCGGGGACCGCCCATGGCTGACACGATCCTCGCGGCGCCGGTCCGCCCCTCGGCCGCCCGGCAGATCCTGGCGCTGGCCGCGCCCACCGCGCTCAGCGCCGTGCTCCAGGCCGCGGCCCAGATCGCGGAGACCTGGCTGGCGGCGCGCCAGGGGACGGAGGCGCTGGCCGGCTGGTCCGTGGTGCTGCCCTTCTCGCTGCTGATGCAGATGATGTCCTCCGGCGCGATGGGGGGCGGCGTCTCCTCCGCCATCGCCCGCGCCCTCGGCGCCGGGCGGCGGGAGGAGGCCTCGGCCCTCGTGCTCCACGCCGTCCTCATCGCCGTGCTGGCCGGGGCCGGCTTTGCCGTGCTGCTGGCGGGCTTCCCGCGCCCCGTGCTCGGCGCGATCGGCGGGGCGGCGGCGACGGAGGCGGCGGCGCCCTACGCCGTCCTGCTCTTCGGCCTCGGCGCCGTGCCGGTCTGGCTCGCCAATACCCTCGCCTCCGTCCTGCGCGGCGGCGGGCGCCACGCCCTGGCCGCGCGGGTGCTGGTGATCACCTGGGCCGCCTACCCGCCGCTCGCCTGGCTCCTCGCGGAGCCGGTGGGGATGGGCCTGCCGGGGATCGGCCTGGGGCTGGCGATCGCCTTCACCGGCTCCACCCTCGCCATGGGCTGGGTGGTGCTGCGCGGCGGCGCCGGGTTCCGGCCAGTGCTGCGGGTGCGGCCCTCCGGCGCGATGTTCTGGCGCATCCTCTCCGTGGGGCTGCTGGCCTCGGTGCTGGCGGGGGTGGCGAATCTCACCACCATCCTCGTCACCGCCCGGCTGGCCTCCCACGGCCCAGTGGCGGTGGCGGCCTACGGCATCTCCGCGCGGCTGGAGTTCCTGATGATCCCCATCGCCTTTGGCGTGGGGTCGGCGCTCACGGCGCTGGTGGGCCGGGCGGTCGGGGCCGGGGACTGGCCGGGGGCGCGCCGCCTCGCCTGGACGGGCGGGGGGATGGCGCTGGTCCTCACCGGCCTCATCGGCCTGCTGGTGGCCGCCGCGCCCCGCGCCTTCGCCGGCTTCTTCACGGACGACCCGGCGGTGGTGGAGATGGCGGCCCGCGCCCTGTCCTACACCGGCCTCGCCTTCGGCGGCTTCGGGCTGGGCATGGCGCTCTACTTCGCTTCCCAGGGGGCCGGGCGGATGCGCTGGCCGCTCGCGGCGGCGCTTTCGCGGATCGGGGTGGCCGTGGGCGGCGGCTGGCTGCTGGGCGACGTGCTGGGGATGGGGCTGGACGGTCAGTTCCTGGCCGTCGCCCTCGGCATCACCGCCTACGGGCTCGTCACCGCCGCCGGGGTGCGGCCGGGGGTCTGGTCCCGGCCCTGACCCTTCAGCTCCTGGGCGCCTTCTTTCCGTGGCTGACATCCGGGGTGCCGCGGAACAGGGACATGTGCGTGTGCGTCGCCACCCAGGGATCGCCCACCCTCTCCCGCGCCAGGGAGACGGTGGTGCGGCCGGGCCGCTCGAAGGGCGTGCCGTCCTCCCGGGTGCCGGTGGAATCCCACACCGCCATGCCTGTGGCGTGCAGCCGGTCCGGGGAGACGATCGCCTGCACGTTCTCCAGCCGGTAGGTGAAGCCGTCGATGGTCGGCCACACCTTGCGCCACTGGTTCGCTTCCGTGTTGTCGCGGCCGACTAGGAAATCGCTGAAGGTGCCGAAGGCGATGAAGTCCTCGGCGAAGAGGGCGCGGGCCGGCACGAAATCCACGGCCCGCACGTGCTCGGACAGGGTGCGGAACCAGTCCCGCACCCCTGCCAGGTCGTCCGGGTGCGCGGGGGCGGTGGCTTTCACGGTCATCGCTGGGTCTTCATCCGTTTCGCGCGCGATTGAAGCCCCGCGGCCGCGGCGCGCAACCCCTTAACCCTATCAAAAGCCTTCGGGAGTCATCCTGCCGCACCCGCCGCAGGATGCAGCACATGGACCACGGACCGCAGGCCGACCTCTCCTCGCTCGAGCCGCTCACCTTCAGCGCCGCGGGCTTCCGCCAGCGCAATGTCTTCCCGACGCCCCTGCTGGTGGCCCCGGTGAACGACGCGGCGGCGCTGAACGAGAGGTTGCGCCCCGCCATCCTCGCCCGCGCCGCGCGGGAGCGCGGCGCGGGCGAGGATGGCTGGCGATCCGCGGACGACTTCGCCTCCTGGTCCGGCCCCGCCGGTGCCGCGCTGCTGGAGGCCGCGACGCGGCTGGCGAACGGGTTCACCGCCCTCCGCACGCCGGACGGCGCGGCTCTGGAAGGCGTGCTGAACTGGCGTAGCAACGCCTGGGCCAGCGTGAGCGGGGCGGACCACGCGGGCCAGCCCGCTTATCACCCCGGCGCCTTCTGGTCCGGCGTGTACTGGGTGGATGCCGGGGACGAGGCGCCGGCCGGGAAGGGGGCGGGACCCGGCGGCGAGTTCGAGATGCACGATCCGCGCGGCATCCTGCCCGGCTTCTCCGCCCCGCAGCTCCGCATGGCCATTCCCGGCTGCCTCAGCGCGGGGCTGACGGATTACGAGGCGCCGCGGACGGGCACGATGCTGGTCTTCCCCTCCTGGCTGGTCCACGGCGCGCGGCGCTACTCGGGGATCCGGCCCCGGATCTCGGTCGGGTTCACCCTCTCGGCGTAGGGCCGGGCCGAAAGACGCCGTTCCTTACTCGACGCGGGGAGCCGCCGTCGCTACCTGCACGGCATCATGCCAGCCATCCTCGCCACCGTCGCCGCGGACGAGGCGGATCTCCGCCTCGACCGCTGGTTCCGCCGCCACCACCCCCAGCTCACCCAGGGCGCGCTGCAGAAGATGCTGCGCACCGGCCAGATCAAGGTGGACGGCAAGCGGGCGGAGACGGGCACCCGCCTTCTCGCCGGCCAGCAGATCCGCGTGCCCCCGATGCCGGAGGCCCCGCCGCCCCCGCCGGACCGACCCGCCGTTTCGGAGCGGGACGCGGCGATGCTGGAGCGGATGGTGATCTACCGCGACGATTCCGTGATCGCGCTGGACAAGCCGCACGGCCTGCCCGTGCAGGGCGGGCCGAACATCGCGCGCCATCTGGACGGGATGCTGGACGCGCTGCGCTTCGGCGCGGAGGACCGGCCGCGCCTGGTCCACCGGCTGGACCGGGACACCTCCGGCGTCCTCCTCCTCGCCCGCAGCGCCGGCGCGGCGTCGAAGCTCGCCTCGGCCTTCCGGGGGCGGGACGCGAAGAAGACCTACTGGGCCCTCGTGGTCGGCCGCCCGCACCCGCTGGCCGGGCGCATCAACATGGCGCTGGCGAAGGGAGGCGGCCCGCGCGGGGAGCGCGTCGCCCCCGCCGAGGAGGGGGATGACGGCGCGCACGCCATCACGGACTTCCAGGTGGTGGACAATGCCCGCAAGCACGTCTCCTGGCTGGAGATGTATCCGCTGACCGGCCGCACCCACCAGCTCCGCGTCCACGCTGCCGCCGCGCTGAAGACCCCCATCCTCGGCGACGGCAAGTACGGCGGCGCGGCCGCGCACCTGGAGGGGATGTCGGACCTCCTCCACCTCCACGCCCGCTCCATCGAGCTGCCGCACCCGGAGGGCGGGACCCTTTCCGTCTCCGCCCCGCTGCCGCCGCATATGAACGAGAGCTTCGAGTTCCTCGGCTTCGACCGGCCGCGCACCCCGCCCGCGCGCCGTGCGCGCTGAGCCACCCAAGGCGCCGGGCGCGCTGACCACTTCGCCAGAGCCAGACCTGGAAGGCCCCGCATGAGCGAATCCGCGCGCCCCCGGCGCCGCCTGCGCCGGGGGCTCATCGGCCTCGGGATCGTTGTGGTGGGCCTCCCGCTCGCCGGCTACGCCGCCCTCTGGGCCGTGGTCCGGTCCGACGCCGTTCGCCCCCGGCTGGAGGCGGCGGTGGAGGCCGCGACCGGCCGCCGGCTGACGCTGGCCGGCCCCGTCACCCTGCGCCCGGCGCTGGTGCCGACGATCGCGCTGGAGGGCCCGGTCCTCGCTAATGCCCCCGGCGGCTCCCGCCCGGAGATGTTGCGCGCCCGCCGGATCGAGGCCGAGGTCGCCCTCATTCCGCTCCTCTCGCGGGAGGTGAAGATTCGCCGGATCGCCCTGGTGGAGCCCGACCTGCTGCTGGAGGTGGATGCCGAGGGCCGCGGCAACTGGCAGTTCGCCCGCCCCCGCCCGGACGCGCCCGCCCCCGCGAACCCGATTCCCGCCGAGCCGTCCCGGCCTTTCGGCATTGCTGTGGACGCGGTGGCGATCGAGCGCGGCCGCGTCACCTGGCGGTCCCCTGGGCGCGAGGAGGTGGTGGAGCTTCCCCGCCTTGTCCTCCGCGCCTCCGACCAGGCGATCCTCGCGGAGGGCCAGGCGGTCGCGCGCGGGCTGACCGCCACGATCAGCGGCGGGACCGGCCCGCTCGCCGCCCTCTTGGCCGACCGGCCGGGGGAATGGCCCTTCCGCCTCGGCCTCTCCGTGCCCGGGATGAACGCGGAGGCGAACGGCGCTCTGAACCTGCCCTTCCAGGCCGCCGGCTGGCGCGCCCGGCTGGCCGCCACGGCGGACAGCGCCGCCCGGTTCGCGCCCCTTCTGCCGGGGACGGCCCTGCCGGAGGCGCGCAACCTCTCCCTCGTCGCGGAGGCGGACGGCGCGCGGGGTCTCTCCCGCCTTCACGCCTCGGTGGCGGAGGCGCAGGTGGCGGCCGGTGGCCGCGCCCTCGCCCTCGGCCCCGTCCAGCTCGATGCGGGCGCCCCGGACGTGCCGATCACCCTCGCCGGCACGCTGCGCCTGGGCGAGCTGCCGGTGACGGTGAGCGCCACCGGCCCCAGCCTCGCCGCCGCGCGCGGGGAGGGCGCCCTGCCGCTCGCCGTGCGGCTCGAGGCCGAGGGGCTGGCCGCCTCCGCGGAGGGAGCACTGGCGCCGGGGCGGCAGGTTGCGGGCACGGTATGGTCCGTTTCCCTCCGCGCTGAGGACCTGCGCGCCCTCGGCGCCCGCGCCGGCACCCCGAACCTTCCCCCGCTGCACGAGATGGGCGCCAGCCTCCGCCTGCACCTCTCCCCCGAGGGGGCGGACGCGCCGGACCTTGTTCTCACGGCGCGGGAGGCGGCCGGGCGAGGCTCGCTCGCTTGGCGCCGGGCCGACCCGCTGCCGCGCCTGGTGCTGCGCGCTTCCCTGGAGCGCCTCGATGTCGACGCGCTCAACGCGGCGCCGCCCCCCGCGCCCACCCCTGCTGCCCCGGCGCCGGCCGCCCCGGCCCCTGGCGCGCCCGCTCCCGCCCCCTCCGCCGCGGCGCCCGGCCGGCCGGACACGCGGGTCATTCCCGACCGGCCGGTGGACCTGGCCGCCATCCGGGACGCGCCCCTCGCGCTTGACGCCGAGGGCGGCGTCGCGGCCCTGCGCCTGCGGGGGGCGGACTGGCGGGACGTCTCCCTGCGCGCCGTGCTGGACGGCAAGGCGCTGAAGGTGGAGCGCTTCGCGGCCGCCACCCCCGGCGGCCCCGTGAACGGCGCGCTCACGGCCGAAGCCGGCGGTGCCGCGCCGCGGCTCGCCCTCGACCTCCGCAGCGGGGAGGGCGGGGTGGACCTCTCCGCTCTGCTCGGCGCCTTCGGCGTCGCCTCTCCCGTGGCCGGGCGGGGCGCGCTGGACCTCTCCCTGCGCGGGGAGGGGGCGGGGACGCGAGCGATCGCGGGAAGCCTCGCCGGCCATCTCGGCCTGGCGATGACGGGTGGGCGGATCGAGCCGCGGCTGCTCTCCGGCGCCACCCAGGCCCTGCGCGGCGTCCTGCCGGAGGGCGCGGTGGGCGGCGCGGCGGAAATCCGCTGCCTCGCGCTGCGCTTCGACCTAGAGAGGGGCGTGGCCCAGTCCCGCGCCCTGCTGGTGCAGACGGGCGTGGCCAACGTGGCCGGCGCCGGCGCCGCCAATCTGGGCGACGAGACCCTGGCCTTCCGCCTGCGCCCGGTGGTGCGGGTGGGCGACGTCTCCCTCACCACCCCGCTCGGCATCACCGGCCGCTTCGGGAACCCGCGCTTCTCCGTGGACCCGAACGCCGCGACGGCGGCGGCGATGGGCGTGCTGGGCGGCCTGGCGCAGCGCTCCGGCGACGAGGGGACGGCCGCCGTCGGCGCGCTGGTGGAGGGGCTGCTGGGCGGCCGCAACGCCGCGCCGCCAGCGCCGGACTGCGCCGGGCAGCTCGCGGTGGCGCGGGGCGCGGCCCCGGCCGTGGGGGCTCCGCCCGCCGCGCCGGCCCCGTTGCAACGGGAACGCGCGCCGCAGGTGCAGGACCTGCTGCGGGGGCTGCTGGGGCGGTGAGGAACCGGATGGGCCGGGCAGGAATCGAACCCGCAACCAAGCCGTTATGAGCGGCCAGCTCTAACCGTTGAGCTACCGGCCCATCCAGGGCGCTCCTTAATGCAGCGTCAGGTCCCGAGGAAGGTGCGGATCGCGCCCTCGGCCTGCGCCATTCCCGCCACGCCCTCCAGGTGGCCCAGCCCGCCCTGCAGCTCCACCAGGGTCACGGGGCGGCCGGCCTTGCGGACCGCCTCCGCCAGGTCGCGCCCGTAGGTCACGGGGAAGATGCGGTCGCCCACGGCCGGCATCACCAGCCAGCTCGCCCGGCTGCGCGCCAGGGCGGCGGCGGTGTCCGGGACCTCGTTCAGGAAGAGCTGGTTGGCGCGGGTGAGGTAGAGGAAGGCGTTGGCGTCCGCCGTCCGCGCGCGGGCGATGGCGGCGTCGTCCAGGAACTTCTCCACCGCGAAGCTGTCTAACATCCGGCGGGCCGGGTCCTGGCCCTCCACCGGCCTGCGGCCGAACTGGGTGAGCGAACCGCGGTCCCGCGCCTGGAGGGTCACGATCTTCAGCGCCTCCGCCAGGCCGCGCGTCGGCAGTTCCCGGCCCTGGCCGTAATAGTCGCCGCCCCGCCAGTTGGGGTCCGTGCGGATGGGGACCTCCCAGAGCTCCATCCAGCCCATGAGGAACGCGTCGAATTCCCCCGTGCAGACGGTGGGCATCACGCGCTCCACCATCTCCGGGTAGGCGAGGGCCCATTCGATGGCCTGGAGCGATCCCATGGAGGGGCCGGCGACGAGGGCGAGCCGCTTCACGCCGAGGCTGTCCAGCAGCAGCTTCTGCACCTCGATGAAGTCCCGCATGGAGACCACCGGGAAGTTCATCCCGAAGGGCCGCCCGGTGCGGGGGTCGATGGTGGCCGGGCCGGTGCTGGTGGTGCCGGGGTTCGTGGGGGTGACGTCGTTGAGGTTCAGGTTCACGAGCGTGTCGGAGGAGACGACGAAGAACCGGTTGGTGTCGATCGCCTTGCCCGGGCCGACGATGTCGTCCCAGTAGCCCGCGGGGCCGCCTGCGGCATAGCGCCCGAAGGCGTGGCTGTTGGCGGAGAAGAAGTGCGTGATGAGCACGGCGTTGTCGCCCGCCGCGTTCAGCGTGCCGGCGGTCTGGTAGCCGATGCGGGCGTTCGGCACGGTGCCGCCGCTGCGGGTGCGGTACTCCCCGGCCTCGAAGACCTGCTTGCGGACGATCAGCGGCTCCGCCGCGGTGGGCGGCGGGGCAGGCGCGGCTGCAGGTGCCGCCCCTGGTGCGACTCCCTGGCCCGCCCCTTGGGCCGCGGCGTGCCGGGCGCCGGGCATGGCGGCGGCAGCGAGCGAGGCGGCCGCCATCAGGGCGCGGCGAAGGACAGGTGCGGTCAAGGCTTTCCCTCCCATCGGGTGATTCCCGGCATGCTGGGGGCACCGGCGCGCCCCGTCCAGCGCGTGAATTGCGGGAGAAAGCGGGCACTGCTAAGGCGCGGGGACATTTCGTCGCATTCCGCGCCGATGCGCTAACCGAAGACCCAGGATCGCCGCATGAACCCCAGCCGCATCCCGACCGGCAAGGCTCCGCCGCACGACATCAACGTGGTGATCGAGATTCCCGAGGGCTCCTCGGTGAAGTACGAGCTGGACAAGGACACGGGGGCGGTGGTGGTGGACCGCTTCCTCTTCACCCCGATGGCCTACCCGGCCGCCTACGGCTTCATCCCCGGCACCATCGCCGACGACGGCGACCCGACCGACGCGCTGGTGCTGATCCCCGCCGCCGTGGTGCCGGGCTGCGTGATCCGCTGCCGCCCGATCGGCGTGCTGCTGATGGAGGATGAGGCGGGGCAGGACGAGAAGATCGTCTGCGTGCCGCACGACAAGCTCCACCCCTACTTCTCCGACATCAAGTCCTGCGACGACCTGCCCAACATCACCCGGCAGCAGATCGAGCACTTCTTCTCCCGCTACAAGGACCTGGAGCCGGGCAAGTGGGTGAAGATCACGGGCTGGGGCAGCGCCGAGAAGGCCGCCGAGCTGATCCAGGACGGCGTGAAGGCCGCCGCGAAGTAGCGTGAGTCAGGGGGCGCCCCCGGGATCGCCCCCGGGACCGCCTTCTGGAGTGCCCCCTGGAGCGCCGATCGGGCTGCCTCCGGGAATCGGGCCGGGCCGCCCCCACCGGCTGGGGCGGGTCGGCCTCGTCATCCTCGGCGTGGTGACGCTGCTCTCCTGGGCGCCCCTCCTCTCCGTGCTCTTCACCTCCGTTGTGGCCAATGCGCTGGGCTGCCGCGTGCATGAGGGCTTCCCGACCCCTTGCCCCAGCCGGTTCGGCGACCTGGGGGAACTTCTCTACACCACCGGCGTGATGGGCTGGCTCATGCTGCTGACCGGCCCCTTCATGCTGGCCACGGGCGTGATCTGGCCCGTGCTGCTCCTCGGCTGGCTCTGGCGCCGCATCCGCCGCTGAGCCGCCGCGTTGGGCCCCCCCCCCCCGTTGCACCTCCTGTTGCGCCCCCGGAGAGGTGGGCGGATGATCCCCGCGGAACGATCCGGGGGAACATCCATGCGCCTGCCCATGATCCTCGGCGGCCTCGCGCTCGCCTTCGCCGCCGGCCTCCATGCCGACCGCGTGCTGCCCCATGCGGAGGCGCAGCCGGCGGCCACCGCCATGTCGCCGCGCATCGTCAACCTGCTGGCGCTGACCGAGGACGAGATCGGGCCGCTGATCAACAACACCGACCTCCGCTCGCGCCTCCTCGTCTCCGCGCCGGAGGGCACGGTGGCTGTGCAGAGCGGCAACGTGCTGAAGCACTTCCACGCGAACGCGGACGAGATCCAGTACATCCTGGACGGCACCGGCAGCTTCTGGCTCGGCGACCGGGAGGTGCAGGTGCGGCCCGGCGACTTCATCGTGATCCCGCGCGGCACGCACCACGCGGGATCGCGCGCCAGCACGGGGCGGTTCCGCGCCATCGCGATCAAGCTGCCGCCGCAGCAGGCCGGCGACACGCACCCCGTGCCGTAGAACCCCGCGCCGTAGGGGATCAGGCCTTCCCGCCCTCCTGCTCCGGCTCGCCCGACCACTCGTCGGTGATGAGGGACTGGTCCTCGCTGATCCGGTCCAGCTCCTCTTTCGAGGGCGGGCGGGGGATGGGGGCGGGGTTGGCCTCGTCCGGGCCGTAATCGGCCTTGGGGCCTTCCGGCGGCCTATCGCTCATGCTGCTCTCCTCCATCCCGGTTTCCTTTGGAACGGGCCGGACCACGAGGTGGTTGTCCCCCAGATGCTTGTTCC
Organism: Pararoseomonas sp. SCSIO 73927; assembly: GCF_037040815.1. NCBI lineage: Bacteria > Pseudomonadati > Pseudomonadota > Alphaproteobacteria > Acetobacterales > Acetobacteraceae > Pararoseomonas > Pararoseomonas sp. SCSIO 73927. The sequence continues at coordinate 125,976 of NZ_CP146232.1, read as the reverse complement.
CGAGTGGCGATGAGGAGATGACGATGAGCGAGACGCTCCGGCGGATGAACGGCGCCTGCCACTGCGGCGCGGTGCGCTTCGAGGTGACCCTCGCGAAGGGTCTCGACACCGCCCGGCGCTGCAACTGCTCGATCTGCCGGATGCGGGGCGCGGTGGTGGTCTCGGCGGCTCCGGATGGGGTGCGGGTCCTCTCGGGGGAGGAGGCGCTGGGCACCTACAGCTTCAACACCGGCACGGCAAAGCACCATTTCTGCACGCGCTGCGGCATCTACACGCACCACCAGCGCCGCTCCACCCCCGGCCAGTTCGGTGTGAACCTGGCCTGCCTGGAGGGGATGAGCCCCTTCGACCTGGAGGAGGTGCCGGTGCTGGACGGCGTGCGCCACCCTTCCGACAATGGCGGCGTCACGCGGATGGCCGGGGTGCTGCGCTTCATCGCAGAGGGGGAGGGCGCGTCGTCGTAAGTCCGGTCACGGCTTCTCCGCCCGGATCTCCTCCCGCAGCGCCTCCAGCCGCTCCAGGTGGCGCGCCACCCGAGCCTCCGCGCCGCGCTCCGTCGGGCGATAGAGGCGGGTGCGCTCCATCCCCTCCGGGAAGTAGTTGGCGCCGGAGAAGCCCTCCTCCGTGTCGTGGTCGTAGGCGTAGTCCCGGCCGTAGCCGAGGGACTTCATCAGCTTCGTCGGCGCGTTGAGGATGTTGGCGGGCGGCATGAGGCTGCCCGTCTCCGTCGCCAGCATCTGCGCGGCCTTCCAGGCCGTGTAGACGGCGTTGGACTTCGGCGCGGCGGCGAGGTGGAGGACGAGCTGCGCCAGCGCCAGCTCCCCCTCCGGGCTGCCCAGGCGCTCGTAGGATTCCCAGGCCGCCAGGGCGAGGGTGAGGGAGGCGGGATCGGCGGCGCCGACATCCTCGGAGGCGAAGCGGGCGAGGCGGCGGGCGACGTAGCGCGGGTCCTCGCCGCCCTTGATCATGCGGGCGAACCAGTAGAGCGCGGCGTCCGGGTCCGAGCCGCGGAGCGACTTATGAAGGGCGGAGATGAGGTTGTAGTGCTCCTCCCGGTCCTTGTCGTAGAGGGCGGCGCGCTTCGCCAGCAGCGAGGAGAGGCCGGCCACGTCCAGGGGGGGGGTTCCCGCGGGCAGGGATTGCAGCTGCTCCGCCAGGTTCAGCAGGTAGCGGCCGTCGCCATCCGCCATGGCGCGGAGCGTGGCGCGGGCCGGTTCGTCCAGGGGCAGGGGGTGGCCGGCCTCGGCCTCCGCGCGGGCGAGCAGGAGGTCCAGCGCGGCGTCGTCCAGCCGCTTGAGCACCATAACCTGGCAGCGGGAGAGAAGGGCGCCGTTGAGGGCGAAGGAGGGGTTCTCCGTCGTGGCGCCGACGAGGACCACGGTGCCGTCCTCGACCACGGGCAGGAAGCCGTCCTGCTGGGCGCGGTTGAAGCGGTGGATCTCGTCCACGAAGAGGAGGGTGCCCGCCCCGTTCTGTCGGCGCAGCCGCGATTCGTCGAAGGCGCGCTTGAGGTCCGCCACGCCGGAGAAGACGGCCGAGAGGGCGGTGAAGCGTAGCCCCGCCTCCTCGGCCAGCAGCCGGGCGATGGTGGTTTTTCCCACCCCTGGCGGGCCCCAAAGGATCAGGGAGGCGAGCGCGCCCCGGTCCAGCATCCGGCGCAGCGCGCCTGCCGGGCCGAGCAGGTGGTCCTGGCCCACCACCTCGGACAGGGTGCGGGGGCGCAGGCGATCCGCGAGGGGGCGGGGGCCTGCGGGCGCACCCTGCGCGGGCTGGGGCGGGGGCTCTGGGGCGCCGAAAAGGTCCTGGTCGGCGGCGGGGCGGCGGGGCGGCATGGGCAGAGGATAGGCCAGGGCGGGCGGCGCTTCGACAGGGCGCTGGCTCGTCAGCCCGGGCCGCGGCCTAGGGGCGGTCGGCTAGCGCCGCGGCCCGCCCAGCCGGGGCTCGGTGCGCCGGGAGGGGCCGCGATTGTCCTCGGGCCAGGTCGGGGGCGGGGGGATGGGGGGCGTCATGCGCGGCGCCCGGTCCTCTCGGAGGGCAGGCTCGGCGCGGGGCGGCAGGACCGGCTCCTCGTAGATCTCCTCGGTCCCGGCCGCGCGGCGGCGGAGGGCGGCGGGCTCGGGCAGGCGGAGCGCGAGGCTGCGGATCTCCTGCTGCACGTCGTCCAGCTGCGCCTCGATGGCGTCCAGGCGGGACTTCAGGCCAAAGACGCTGAACGGCATCATCACGAAGGCGATGACGAAGAGCAGGCCGAGCAGGAGGATGACGAGGCCGCTCCACTCGGGCAGCCCCGGGATCGCCAGCCTGGAGACGAGTTCGTAATTCAGCACGGGCCTACCTCGAGATCATGCGGGGGATCATGCGGGCCACGCGGATCGCCCCGGCGCAGGCCTCAGCCGCCCGTCACGCTCATATGGCGGCCGACGGAGGGACGTTGCGCTCGCCCAATGACGAAATCATGGCCCTTCGGCTTCCGCGCAATGGCCGAGAGGATGGCGTCCCGCAAGCCCGCATCGTCCACGGACGGATCGCGGAGCGGCGCGCGGAGGTCCGCCGCGTCCTCCTGGCCGAGGCACATGTAGAGGGTGCCGGTGCAGGTCAGGCGCACGCGGTTGCAGGATTCGCAGAAGTTGTGGGTCATCGGCGTGATGAAGCCGATTCGCCGCCCCGTTTCCTGCACCGTCTCGTAGCGGGCGGGGCCGCCGGTGACGTGGCTGCTGGGCAGCAGGGTCCAGCGCTGCGCGATCCGGCGCCGCACCTCGGAGAGGGGAAGGTACTGGTCCGTCCGGTCCCCGCTGATGTCGCCGAGCGGCATGGTTTCGATGAGCGTGAGGTCGAAGCCGTGCTCGCCGCACCAGGCGATCATCCGGTCGTACTCGTGCTCGTTCACGCCCTTCAGCGCCACGGCGTTGATCTTCACGGCCAGGCCCGCGGCCTTGGCGGCGAAGACGCCGTCCAGCGTCTGATCCAGCTTCCCCCAGCGGGTGACGTTGGCGAAGAGCGTCGGGTCCAGCGTGTCCAGCGAGACGTTGATGCGGCGGACACCGGCCCTGTAGAGGTCATCCGCCATCTTCGGCAGCTGGGTGCCGTTGGTGGTGACGGTCAGCTCCTTCAGCCCGCCGCCCTGCTCCCTGGGGCCGATCCGGCCGCCGAGGTTCTGGAAGAGCTGCAGCACGCCCTTGCGCACCAGCGGCTCCCCGCCCGTCAGGCGGATCTTGTCCACGCCGAGGTCGATGAAGGCGCCGCAGAGCCGGTCCAGCTCCTCAAGCGTGAGGAGGTCCTTCTTCGGGAGAAAGGTCATGTCCTCCGCCATGCAGTAGACGCAGCGAAGGTCGCAGCGGTCCGTCACCGAGACGCGGAGATAGGAGATCCGCCGGTCGAACGGATCGAGCATGGGCCTGGGTGCTCCTGGAACTACTGGCGGGATGTGGGCGGTGGAACCGGTATGCTGCAAGGGCCGGGCGGGCGATTTCGCCGGGTCAGGCCTCGTCCACTATATCCAGGGTTGTATTGGCCGCGTTGATCAGCAACTTTCCCGCGTGCTCGAAATTGACCGTGACGCGATCGCCCTGGACTGACTGCACCTGGCCCGTCCCCCAATCCGGGCGCCCGGGGTGGCGGACGATCTGCCCTGGCTCGAAGATCGAATCCGGCATTCCCGATCATTCTTTCATCATACCGACCTGGCGCGGCGGTGCTTTCCCTGCCACGCGACTTTACTAGGCATCAATGAGGCGCGTGGCAAAAGCGGCTACCCCCGGCAGGAGCGTCTGAATGGATCCCCTTTTGCTGGCGCAGGACGTGTGCGCCCGCATCTGCCACGACCTCGGCGGCCCGCTCGGGGCCCTCTCCGGCGCGCTGGACCTCGCGGAGCAGGCGCCGGACGAGGCGCTCTCCGTGGCGCGCGAGGGTGCGGAGGCGATGCGGCGCCGCCTGCGCCTGTGGCGGGCCGCGGCCGGGGCGGGCACGGGCCCGCTGGGGCGCGATGGGCTGGCGGAGCTGCTGGACGGCGCCCTGCCGAACGGCCGGGCCGCGGCGGACCTCTCCGGCCTTCCCGAAGCGGCCCTGCCCGCGCCGCTCTCCCAGGCCGTGCTGGCCGCCGCGATGCTGGGCAGCGAGGCCCTGCCGCGCGGCGGCACCGTGCATCTGGCGGGGCAGGAAGGCGGGGTGGCGGTGTGGCCGGAGGGGCGCAACGCCGCCTGGCCGCCGGGGCTGATCGCGGTGCTGGCGGGCGATGCTCTCTCCAGCCCGCGCGACGTGCTGGCGCCGCTGCTGCGGCAGCTTGCCTCGGCGGCAGGGATGGAGCTTCACCTCGCCATGGATGGCGGCGCGGCGATCGCCCCGCTGACCCTGCTGCCCGCGCGGGGCTGACCCGGCGCCCCGCGCTTTCGACTGCCAGTGCTTTCCCCGGCGGGCTTTACCGAATCTTCGCCCGCCGGTCCGATCCTGATCCCCGCTGAGAGCCTTGCGGGGATCCGATGGACGACTTGATCGCCGACTTCCTGACCGAGACGAGCGAGGGGTTGGCAGGACTGGACGCCGCCCTTCTCCGCCTTGAACGGCACCCCGAGGATTCGCGGACGATCGGCGAGATCTTCCGCCTGATCCACACCATCAAGGGCACCTGCGGCTTCCTCGGCCTCTCCCGCCTGGAGAAGGTGGCGCATGCCGGCGAGAATGTGCTGGGCCGCTACCGCGACGGCTCGCTGACCGTCACCTCGGGCGGGGTCTCGCTGATCCTGCGCGTGGTGGACCGGGTGCGCGAGATCATGGCGGGGCTGGAGGCAAGCGGCGCCGAGCCCGCGGGCGACGACTCCGCCATCGTCGCGGAGCTGGACGCGGTGTTCACCGGCGCTGCGGCTCCGGAGGACGCGGCCCCGGAGGACGCGGCCCCGGGGAAGGCGGCCTTAGGGAGTGCGGCACCGGCCGCCGCGATGCCGGCGCCCGGGGGCAAGCGGCCGGCGCGCCGGAGCAGGAAGGCCGCGGCCGTGCCCAGGGCCGTCGGAACCGTGCCGCTGCCCCTCGCCGCCGAGAGCACGCCTGCAGAGGTCGTGGCGGCCGTGCCGGAAGTGGCCCCTGAGACGCCGGCCCCGAAGCGCCGGCGCGCCGCGCCTCGGCGTGCCGCCGCGTCGGCACCGGACCTGCCCGTGGCGAGCCCGGCCGTCGTGGCGCCGGTTCTCCCTTCCGCGCCCGCCCCCTCCGCGCCCGAGGGCGGGGCGGCGACCGAGGCCGTGGCGGTGGCGCAGACGCTGCGCGTGAACGTGGACGTGCTGGAGAGCCTGATGACGCTCGTCAGCGAGCTGGTGCTGACGCGGAACCAGCTCCTCCAGCTCTCCCGTGCGCGGAACGACGGGGCGCTGAGCGGGCCGCTGCAGCGCCTGTCCCACATCACCTCCGAGCTGCAGGAGGGGGTGATGAAGACGCGGATGCAGCCGATCGGCAACGCGTGGAAGGGACTGCCGCGGCTGGTGCGCGACCTCTCGCGCGAGCTCGGCAAGCGGATCGAGCTGGAGATGCGCGGCGCCGAGACGGAGCTGGACCGGCAGGTGCTGGAGATGATCCGCGACCCGCTGACGCACATGGTCCGCAACTCCGGCGACCACGGGCTGGAGGGTCCGGCGGAGCGGCGCGAGGCGGGCAAGCCCGAGGCCGGGCGCATCCTGCTGGATGCCTATCACGAGGGCGGGCACATCATCATCGAGGTGGGCGACGACGGCCGCGGCCTGGCGGTGGAGAGGATCCGCGCCAAGGCGCTGTCCCAGGGGTTGGCGACGGAGCAGGAGCTGGCGGCGATGGGGGAGCGCGACATCCAGCGCTTCATCTTTCGCGCGGGCTTCTCCACCGCCGCCGCCGTCACCTCCGTCTCCGGCCGCGGCGTCGGGATGGACGTGGTGAAGACGAATATCGAGAAGATCGGCGGCACGATCGACCTGCGATCGCGCGCGGGGAAGGGCACCACCTTCCTCATCAAGATCCCGCTGACGCTCGCCATCGTCTCCGCCCTCATTGTCGAAGCGGGGGGCGAGCGCTTCGCCATCCCGCAGATCGGCGTGGTGGAGCTGGTGCGCGCCGGCGACGGCGTGACGCACATCAAGGACGCGCCGGTGCTGCGCCTGCGGGACCGGCTGCTGCCGCTCGTCTCCCTCTCCCGCCTGCTGCGGCTGGAGGAGAAGGCAGGGGCCGAGGATGGCGGCTTCGTCGTGGTGACCCAGGTCGGGCAGAACCTGTTCGGCATCATCGTGGACCGCGTCTTCGACACGGAGGAGATCGTGGTGAAACCGGTGGCGCCGATCCTGCGCCACGTGACGATGTTCAGCGGGAACACGATCCTCGGCGACGGGTCCGTGATCATGATCCTGGACCAGAACGGGATCGCCCGCGCGACGGGCGTGGGCGCGGAGGGCGTGCAGGAGGACCGGCGCGGGGCGGCGGTGGTGGGCGCCGCCTCTTCCGAGCGGCTGTCGCTCCTGCTGTTCCGGGCCGGGGCGGGCGGGCCGCGCGCCGTGCCGCTGGGGCTGGTGGCGCGGCTGGAGGATTTGCCGGCCGAGCGGATCGAGATGTCGCACGGCCAGCCGGTGGTGCAGTACCGCGGCGCGCTGATGCCGCTGATCCCGATGGGTGAGGGGTGGATGCCCCCGGCTGCGGGCGGGCGGCAGGCGGTGCTGGTGTTCAACGACGGCGGCCGCGCCGTGGGCCTGGCCGTGGACGAGATCCTCGACGTGGTCGAGGAGGGGCTGCGGATCGAGAGCGGGCAGGAGCGGCCGGGCTATCTCGGCACCGCCGTAATCGCCGGGCGCGCGACGGAGGTGATCGACTGCGCCTGGTGGCTGCGCCAGGCGGGCGAGGACTGGTTCGGGCCGCAGCGCGCGGCCGATGCCCGTCGCCCGCGGCTGCTGGTGGTGGAGGACAGCGCCTTCTTCCGCAACATGCTGGTGCCGGCGCTCGGCGCCGCGGGCTTCGAGGTGGTGACGGCCGGCACCGGCGCGCAGGCGCTGAGGCTGCGCGAGGCCGGGGAGCGCTTCGACGCCGTTGTCTCCGACATCGAGATGCCGGAGATGGACGGGCTGGGGCTGGCGCGCGCCGCGCGCGACGGCGGGGCCTGGCAGGAGACGCCGCTCGTCGCGCTCACCTCCCACACGGACGAGGCGGCGGTGCGCCGCAGCCGAGAGGCCGGCTTCGACCACCACGTGGCGAAGTTCGACCGCGACGCGCTGCTGGACGCGCTGCGCAGCTGCCTGGCCGGCGCGCAGATCTGAGACGGGAGACCTCATATGGAAGCCGCCATCGCAACGCCCGCGGTACCCCCGCGCCGCACCGCCGCGCACGCCCCGACGGACACGGCCGTCCTCACCCTCACCGTCGCGGGACAGCTCTGCGGCGTGCCGGTGCTGGGGGTGCGCGACATCCTCGGGCCGCAGACGATCACGCCCATCCCGTTGGCACCGCCCGAGGTGGCGGGCGGGCTGAACCTGCGCGGCCGCATCGTGACGGCCGTGGACCTGCGCCGCCGCCTGGGCCTGCCGCCTCGTGAGCCCGGCGCGCCCTTCCCGATGAGCGTGGTGGTCGAAGGGGGCGGGGAGCTCTACGCGCTGCAAGCGGATTCGGTGGGGGAGGTGCTCGCGCTGCCGGATGCCGGCCTGGCGCCGAACCCGCCCACGCTGGACCCGCTGTGGCGCGAGGTCTGCGCGGGCGTGCACCAGCACGCCGTGGGCGGCGCGGAGGCGGGCACGCGGCTGCTCATCATGCTGGACGTCGAGCGCGTCCTGGACATTGGCTGAGAGGGGCGCGCCATGCCGGAATGCCTTGTGGTGGACGACAGCCGGACGGTGCGCCGCGCCGCCCGGCGGATGCTGGAGGCGCGCGGCTTCTCCGTGCGCGAGGCGGAAGATGGCCAACAGGCGCTGGACGCCTGCCGCGCGGCGATGCCGACGTTGGTGCTGCTGGACTGGAACATGCCCGTCATGGACGGCATCACCTTCCTGCACCGCGCGCGGGCGGAGTTCGGGCCGGACGAGCCGAGGATCATGCTCTGCACGACCGAGAGCGATTTCTCCCGCATCGTCGCGGCGCTGGAGGGCGGCGCGCAGGAGTACATCATGAAGCCCTTCGACGACGCGATCCTCGCGGGCAAGCTCGAGGTGCTGGGGCTGCTGCCCGACGAGGCCGCGTGAGGGGGGTGGATCCCGGCGCGCCGCCGGGAGGTGTGCCGGGCGCCCGGCCGGTGCGCGTGATGATCTGCGACGACAGCGCGACCGTGCGCGGGATCCTGGCCAGGCTGCTGGGGGCGGATCCCGCGATCGAGGTGGTGGCGCGCGTGGGCGACGGGCGGCAGGCGCTGGACGCGCTGGCGGCGGCCCGGCCGGACGTGGTGCTGCTGGACCTCGAGATGCCTGTGATGGACGGCATGACGGCGCTGCCGCTGCTGCTGCGGGCGGAACCGCGGCCGAGCGTGATCGTGGCGAGCGCCTTGACCCAGCGCGGGGCGGCGGCGGCAATGGCGGCGCTGCGGGCAGGGGCTTCCGACTATATCCCCAAGCCCGGCGCGGAAGGCGGCGGTGCGATGGACCCGGTGTTCCGCGCGGAGCTGCTGGAGAAGGTGAAGGGCTGGGCGCGGATGCGCCGCGCACCCGCCTGGCATCCGGCGCCCCAGCCCCGTGCACTGGCGCCCTTGCAGCCGGTGCGGCCGGCGTCGGCGCCGGCGCTGGTGGCGGTGGGATCGTCCACGGGGGGGCCGCAGGCGCTGGCCGCGTTCCTGCGGGCGCTGACCCCGGTGCCGGCAGTGCCCGTGGTGATCGTGCAGCACATGCCGGCCGGCTTCACGGCCATGCTGGCAGACCACCTGGACCGGGTGGGGGCGGTGCGCGTGACGGAGGCGCGGGACGGTGAGGCGCTGCGGGCCGGCCGCGCCTATCTGGCGCCTGGGAACCGGCACCTGCTGGTGGAGCGGGGCGCGTCGGGCCTGGTGGCGCGGCTGCGCGACGATCCGCCGGAGCATTTCTGCCGGCCGGCCGTGGATCCGATGCTCCGCAGCGCGCAGCGGGCCTGCGACGGGCGGGTTCTGGCGGTGATCCTGACGGGCATGGGGCAGGACGGGCTGGCGGGGTGCCGGGCCCTGGCGTCCGGCGGCGCGGTGGTGCTGGCGCAGGACGAGGCCTCCTCCGTGGTGTGGGGAATGCCGGGGGCGGTGGCGCGGGCCGGGATCGCGCGGGAACTGGGGCCGCCGGAGCGGCTGGCGGCCCGGGCGGCGGCCATGGCAGCGGATGCAGGGAGGATGGCGTCGTGAGCGCAGCGTTCGAGACGGTCGCGGCGCTGGTGCGCGCCCGCGCAGGAATCGTGCTGGGGGCGGACAAGGCCTACATGCTGGACACCCGGCTGGGTGGGCTGATGCGGGCCGAGCGGATTGCGGGACTCGACGCGCTGGCGGCGAAGCTGCGGGCACCGGGCAGCGAGCGCCTGGCGGCGGCCGTGACGGAGGCGCTGACCACGAATGAGTCCTTCTTCTTCCGGGACGGCAAGCCCTTCGAGCACCTGAAGAGGGTGCTGCCCCGAATCGTGGCCGCGAGGGGCGCGGGGCAGCGGCTGCGCGTGCTCTCCGCCGCCTGCTCCACGGGGCAGGAGGCCTACTCGGTGGCGATGGTGGCCGATTCCCTGGGGCTGCTGCCGCGGCTGGAGGTGCTCGGCACCGATCTCAGCGCCGAGGTGGTCCGGCGCGCGCGGGAGGGCACGTACTCCCAGTTCGAGGTGCAGCGCGGGCTGCCCGTGCAGATGCTGGTGAAGCACTTCCGGCAGGAAGGCGGCCTCTGGCAGATCTCACCGGGGCTGCGCGCGGCAGCCCGGTTCGAGACCGGCAACCTGCTGGCCGACCTCCGTCCGCTGGGCCGCTTCGACGTGATCTTCTGCCGCAACGTGCTGATCTACTTCGACGCGCCCACCAAGGGCCGCGTGCTCTCCGTCCTGGCGGACCGTCTGGCGCCGGACGGCGTGCTCTATCTCGGTGGGGCGGAGACGGTGCTGGGGCTGTCGGACCGCTTCGCGATGGTGGAGGGCGAGCGCGGCGTGTATGCGCTGGCGCCTCGCCTGGCCCTGGCAGGCTAGCCGGGCGGCTTGTCCGGAGGCTGGCCGCCACGGGTCCGGGCGGCCTTCCTCTTCGGGGAAGGGCCGTCCGGGCCCTGGCGGGCGGGCGTCAGGCCGCGGCGTGGGTGGCGGGGGTCTCCGCCGCGCGCAGGGCCGCGGCGCTGCGGATCGGGGCGGCGGAGGGGTCGCGCAGCACGTAGCCCCGGCCCCAGACGGTGCCGATCAGCTCGTTGCACCCGGCCCCGGCCAGCTTCTTGCGGAGCTTGCAGATGAACACGTCGATGATCTTCACCTCGGGCTCGTCCATGCCGCCATAGAGGTGGTTCAGGAAAGCCTCCTTGGTCATCACCATGCCCTTGCGCAGGGTGAGCAGCTCCAGGATCGCGTACTCCTTCCCGGTGAGGTGGACGGGGCGGCCCTCGACGCGGGCCTCCCGCGCGCCAAGATCCAGGGTGAGGTTGCCGACCGCGACGCTCGGCTGGCTGAAGCCCTTGGTGCGGCGGACGATCGCCTGGATGCGGGCGATCAGTTCCTGGCTGTCGAAGGGCTTCACGATAAAGTCGTCGGCGCCGAGGCCGAAGCCCTTCACCTTCGCGCCCGGGCGAGACAGCCCGGAGAGGATGAGGACCGGGGTCGCGCGGCGTGCGGCGCGGAGGCGGCGGACCACCTCGTAGCCTTCCATGTCCGGCAGCATTAGATCCAGGACGATGATGTCGTAGTCGTAGAGGCGGGCGAGCTCCAACGCCTCCTCCCCGGTGTCGGCAGCGTCCACGATCATGCCCTGGGTCTTCAGCATCAGGGTGACGCCGCGGGCCGTGGTGAGGTCGTCCTCGACAAGCAGGACACGCATCCTGTGTTCTCCTCTCGTTCTGAGAGCATTAGGACAACTTATGCGCGAGTAGTGAAGGGGTATTTTCACTATTTGCGCGTATTAATTTGCGAGACGATGGAGCAAAAAATGGCACGCCGTTCTCGGGCGATGAAGGGCCAGGTGCAGCTGGGTCAAAGATTCCTGAGTGATAACAGGGATCTGATCTCTCATGGACGGGTCCGGGCGGTACAGGGGCTTTCCCTCGAAGTAGGGGGTCTCTTTCCACTTCCTCCCATCGGAGGTTGCATCAAGGTTGTTGGTCCGTCTCAGAAAGATCTACACGCGGAGGTTGTGGCTGTCCGGGAAGGGCTGGCCATTGCAGTGGCCCGGAGAGGGCTGGACGGAGTCTCCGTCGGCGCGCGCGTGGAGGATGAAGGCCAAGTGGTGCTGCACCCCTGCGCGGCCTGGCTAGGACGGGTGGTGGACCCGATGGGGCGCCCGGTGGACGGGCGCGGCCCCTTGCCGCTGGGCGCCGTGGCGCGCCCGTTGCGTGCGGCGCCGCCGGAGGCCGGAACGCGCGCCCGGCTCGGGCCGCGAATCGACCTCGGCGTGCGCGCGCTGGACGCCTTCGCGACCTGCCGCCGGGGGCAGAGGCTGGGGCTGTTCGCGGCCTCGGGCGTCGGCAAGTCCAGCCTCATGTCCATGCTGGCGCGCCACGCGGATTGCGATGTCGCGGTGATCGGGCTGGTCGGGGAGCGCGGGCGGGAGCTGCGTGAGTTCATCGAGGACGATCTCGGGCCGCAGGGGCTGGCCCGGAGCGTGGTCGTCTGCGCCACCTCCGATTCGGCGCCCCTGATGCGGCGGGACGCGGCGCTGGCGGCCATGGCCGTTGCGGAGCATTTCCGGGACCAGGGCAAGCGCGTGCTGCTGATGATGGACAGCGTGACGCGGTTTGCGCTCGCGCTGCGGGAGATCGGCCTCTCGGCCGGGGAGCCGCCGGCGACCCGGGGCTTTCCGCCAAGCGTCTTCGCGGAGCTGCCGCGGTTGCTGGAGCGGGCTGGGCCTGGAGCTGAGAAGGCGGGTTCGGAGGGCTGCGCGGGCTCGATCACCGGTCTCTTCACCGTGCTGGTGGAGGGGGACGACCACGACGAGCCGGTGGCGGACGCGGTGCGCGGCATCCTGGACGGGCACGTGGTGCTGGACCGGCGGATCGGGGAGGGCGGGCGCTACCCGGCGGTGGACGTGCTCCGCAGCCTGTCCCGGACCGTGCCGGGCTGCCTGGAGCCGCCGGAGCGGGCGATCCTGGCGCGGGCGCGGCGCATCCTCTCGCTGCACCGGGACATGGCGGACATGGTGCGCCTGGGCGCCTACCGAGCCGGCAGCGACCCGGCGGTGGACGAGGCGGTGCGTCTGGCGCCGCTGATCGAGGACGTCCTCCGCCAGGGCAAGGACGAGGCGGGGAGCGTGGCCGGGGCCTTCGCCGCCCTCGCCCTCGCCATGGGACCCTCCGCGTGAGGCGGTATCCCTCCCGCGATTCCCTGGCCGTCCTGACGCGGCTGCGCGGGGCGGAGGTGATGGAGGCGCGCCGACGCGTCGCGGAAGCGGCCTCGGTGCTGGCCCTGGCGGAGGCGGGCGCGGCAGAGGCCGGCGCGGCCCTGCGGCTTGAGGCGGGGCTTGGCGGGCCGGATCACGCGGCCTGGCTGCCGCGCGGGCTGGCGGCGCGGGACGCGGCGGGGAAGGCGGTGCTGCGCGCGGCCGCGCGGGCGGAGGAAGCGGCGGGCGGGCTGGGCGCGGCCCGCGCGGCGGAGCGGGCGGTGGAAGAACTGGCGGCCTTGCGGTCCGCGGAGGCGCGGCGAGGGGCGCTGCGGGCGGAAGGGCGCCTGCTGGACGCGGCGGGCGCCGCCCGCGTCCGCCGCGCGGCGAGGTAGGTACGGCCGGCCGGGGCGCGCCTCAGCCGCGCCAGGGCTCGTCCTCGGCGCTCGTGCCGCCCGGCGGGACGGGTTCGGCCGCGAGGGCCGCGTCCAGCAGGGCGGGCGCGCGGGCGACGGCGTCGAAGAGCTCGGCGTAGCTCTCGATGACGAAGTAGACAGGCTGCACGTCGTCGATCCGGTAGGTGCTGCGGAGCACGCGGGCCATGTCGAAGCGCAGGCGGCGGGGCGCGGCGGAGAGGGCGTGGAGCGTCTCCGTGCGGGAGGAGAGGATGCCGGCGCCGTATGCGCGCAGCCCCTCGGGCTCCGCGACGAGGCCGAACTCCACCATGAACCAGTAGAAGCGCGCGAGCGGGGCGAGGGCGCCGCGGCGCTCGGCCTGGAGGCCGAGATGGCCGTAGGCCTCCAGGAACCCCGCGTAATCCGGCTGGGTCAGCAGGGGGACGTGGCCGAGGAAGTCGTGGAAGATGTCGGGCTCCACGATGTAGTCCAGCTCCTCCGGCCGGCGGATCCACTCTGTCACGGGGAAGCGGCGGGACGCCAGCAGGGCAAAGAACTGCGCGTCCGGCAGCAGGCCGGGGCAGGGGACGAGGGACCAGCCCGTGGCGTCCCGCAGGATGGCGGAGGCGTCGCGCAGCGAGGGCACGGCGCTGTCGCAGCGCAGCCGGTCCAGGCCCTGCAGCCAGGCGGTGGCGGCGCGGCCCGGGTAGATCGCGCGCTGGCGGGAGACGAGGGTGCGCCAGGCCGCGTGGTCGGCCTCGGAGCGCCGGATGCCCTCCTCCGGCAGCGTGCCGTCGGCGGCGGCGCGGTGGTAGTCCCCGCGCAGGCCGCTGGGCAGGGTGGCGGTGCCGATGATGCCGGCCGCGCTCTCGGCGGCGGGCTGGATGGTGCCTTCCATGATCGCGTCTCCCATTCCTCTCGTTGCAGAGGAGGCTAGCCGGGGCCGGGGAGCGAGAATCGGGCGAAGTTAACGCGGCTCGCGGCTAAGTTGAGGGAGATCCACCTCGGGAGGGCCGATCCTTGGCGAAAGACACTCCGGTGCTGGACGGGACGGACCGGCGCATCCTGCGGGCGCTGCAGCGGGACGGGCGACTGCCGGTGGTGGCGCTGGCGGAGCGCGTCGGGCTCTCCCCCACGCCCTGCCAGCGGCGGGTGCGGCGGCTGGAGGAGGAAGGGGTGATCGCCCGCTACGCCGCCGTGCTGGATCCCGGGCGGGTGGGGTTGCCGCTGCAGGCCTTCGTCATGGTCGCCCTCTCCAGCCACGCGGAGGAGGTGGTGGAGGGGTTCCAGAAGGCGCTCTCCGCCCGGCCGGAGGTTCTGGCCGCCTACGCGATGAGCGGCGAGATGGACTACCTGCTGCACGTGCTGGCGGCGGATTTCGAGGCCTATGCGGAGTTCTCCATGCGGGCGCTGCTGCGGATGCCCGGCGTGAAGGAGACCCGCTCCTCCTTCGTGCTGACCGCGCTGAAGCCGCCGGGAGAGGTGCCGGTCTAGGCGGCGATCCCCGCCGCCCGCGCGTCGTAGGCACGCTGGGCGGACTGCACGGCGCCGATGTGGGTCTCCGCCCAGAGGCGCAGCGCGTCCACCGTCTCGGCCAGGGTCTCGCCGAGCGGGGTGAGGGCGTACTCCACCGTCACCGGGACGGTGGGGAAGGCGGTGCGGGTCAGCAGCCCGTCCCGCTCCAGCCGCCGCAGCGTTTCGGCCAGCACCTTCTGCGAGAGGCCCGGCACGGCGCGGCGGATCGCGTTGAAGCGCGTGGGCCGCCCCGCGAGCAGGCCGAGGATGAGCACGGCCCATTTGTCGGCGATGCGGTCCAGCACCAGGCGGGTGGGGCAGGCGGGGTTGTAGGCGTCGGGCTGCATGGCGGGTTCCGCGGGGGGAGTGGTCACCCCGGGGTGACCTGAGCACCGGAAAGTGCCTTCTTCACACCAGGGATCACGAAGAATAGCTGGTTCCCATCTGAAACCAGAGTGGAAATCTTCCCATGAACATTGCCCTGATCGGAGCCTCCGGGAATGCCGCGTCCCGCATCCTCGCGGAGCTGGCCCGGCGCGGCCACCGGGTGACGGCGGTTGCCCGCAAGGCGCCCGGGATCCTTCCGGACGGCGCCACCTTCCGGGCCGGGGACGCGAACGATCCCGAGGCCCTCGCGCCGATCCTCCGCGGCCATGACGCGGTGATCAGCAGCGTGCACTTCATCGCCAGCGACGTGGAGAAGCTGATCGCCGCGGTGAGGGCCTCCGGCGTGCCCCGCTACCTCGTCGTCGGCGGGGCCGGCAGTCTGGAAGTGGCGCCGGGGGCGCGGCTGGTGGACACGCCGGACTTCCCCGCGGCCTATAAGGCCGAGGCGACCGCCGGCGCCGCCTTCCTGGACCGGCTGCGGCGCGAGGAGACGCTGGACTGGACCTTCCTCTCGCCCTCCGCCCTCTTCGTGCCGGGGGAGCGCACCGGGACCTTCCGCCTGGGCGGGGACAGTCTGCTGGTGGACGCGAAGGGCGAGAGCCGCATCTCCTTCGAGGACTTCGCCATCGCCCTGGTGGACGAGATCGAGGCGCCGAAGCACGTCCGGCAGCGCTTCACCGTCGGCTACTGAGGGGCGGCTACTGAGGGGCGGCTACTGAGGGGGCCTACTGAGGTGGACCCGGTCCGGGCCGCGCCCTAGCCTTCCCGGAACAAGGGACGGAGGGAGCGATGGCCCGGATCGGCTTCGTGGGGCTCGGCAACATGGGCGCGCCGATGGCGCGAAACCTGGCGCGCGCCGGGCATGAGGTGGCGGTCTTCGACCTTTCCGTCGAGGCGATGGGGCGGGTGGAGGAGGCGCGGCGCGCGACCTCCGCCGCCGATGCGGCGCAGGGGGCGGGCTTCGTCATCACCATGCTGCCCGCCGGGAAGCACGTGCGGGAGGCCTGGCTCGGCGAGGGCGGCATGGCCGCCGCGGCGGAGCCGGACGCGGTGCTGCTGGACTGCTCCACCATCGATGTCGGCACGGCGCGCGGCGTGGCCGAGGCCTGCGGGCGGGCCTTCCTGGACGCGCCCGTCTCCGGCGGCGTGATGGGGGCGGAGGCGGGGACGCTGACCTTCATGGTGGGCGGGCCGGCGGAGGCCTTCCGCCGGGCGGAGCCGGTGCTCGGCGCCATGGGGCGCAGCGTGGTCCACTGCGGCGGGGCGGGGGCGGGGCAGGCGGCGAAGGCCTGCAACAACATGCTGCTCGCGATCTCCATGATCGGGACCTGCGAGGCCTTCGTGCTGGCGGAGAGGCTCGGCCTCTCGCACGAGGCGCTGTTCGAGGTGGCGTCCAAGTCCTCCGGCCAGTGCTGGTCTCTCACCACCTACTGCCCCGTGCCGGGGCCGGTGCCGGGCAGCCCGGCGAACCGGGACTACCGGCCGGGCTTCGCCGCCGCGCTGATGGTGAAGGATGTGGGGCTTTCGCAGCAGGCGGCCTCGGAGGCGGGGCTGGAGACGCCGATGGGCGCGCGGGCGCTGGACCTGTACCGGCGCTTCGTGGAGGCGGGCGGCGGGGAGACGGACTTCTCCGGCATTATCCGCATGCTGCGGGGGGAGGGGGCCGCGCCCACCTCCTAGCGCCCGCTTCCTAACGGAATCGCAACCTCCAGCCGTCAGCTTCCGCGGGCGGCCGGCATCGGCGGGCCGCCCGTAACGGGAGCCCGAGATGACGCCACTTGTCACCTACTGCATCAGCATCCTTGCCGGCGCCGCGGGGATCGCGCTGATCTTCTTCCTCGGCGGCGTCGGCAGGGCGGTCGGGGTCGTGCTGCTGCTCGGCGCGGCGCTCAGCGCGCTCGTCGTGCGCTCGCGGCCCATCGAGGAGCGGCTCAGCCCGCACGCCCTCCGGGACTAGGAGCCCCCGCTCTTCTCCGCCCCCTCCCGCAACCCCGGACACTCCGCCCGGTTCTCGCCCTGCTGCGGCCGATCGGGGCTGCCGGTTGGGGATGCCCGTTTCAGCGGGCATGGCGGCAGGGGGTTCATGACACTCGATCAGGGTCTGGCGTTCGGGCTGATGGGCGTGACCATTGCCCTCTTTCTCTGGGGGCGCTTCGCCTACGACGCGGTGGCGCTGGGGGCGCTGCTGGCAGGGGTGCTGATCGGGGTGGTGCCCACGGACAAGGTGTTCGAGGGCTTCGCGGACGACGTGGTGGTGATCGTAGCGGCCGCGCTGGTGATCAGCCACGCGGTCGCGAAGTCCGGGGCCGTGGAAGTCATCATGCGGCCGCTGGTGCCGCACCTGCAGGGCGCCGCGCTGCAGGTGCCGGTGCTCGCGGGCTGCACCATGCTGCTGGCGATGGTCACGAAGAACGTCGGCGCGCTTGCGATCATGATGCCGGTGGCGCTGCAGCTGGCGCGGCGCACGGGCACGCCGGCGGCGGCGATGCTGATGCCCATGTCCTTCGCCGCCATGGTGGGCGGGGTGGTGACGCTGGTGGGCACGGCGCCGAACATCATCATGTCCCGCGTGCGGGGCGAGCTGACGGGCGAGGCCTTCCGGATGTTCGACTACGCGCCGGTGGGGTTGGGCGTCTGCCTCGTGACGCTGGGCTTTCTCGCGGTCGGATGGCGGCTGCTGCCGGGCGGGCGGAAGGGCGCGGCTTCCATGGAGGCGGCGTTCCAGATCGGGGAGTACACGATCGAGGCCCGCGTGCCGCGCGAGGGCGATGCCGTGGGCATGACGGTGGCCGGGCTGGAGGCGCTGGCGGAGGGGCAGGTGCAGGTCTCCGCCATCCTGCCGGCGAAGGGCACGGGGCCGGCGACGGGCGAGCTGGGATCGGGCGTGGCGCCGATCACGGCGGCGCCCTCCGCCGACCGGCAGCTGGAGGCGGGCGAGGGCCTGCTGCTGCGGGGCGAGCCGGAGGAGCTGGAACGGCTAGTGGCCCGCGCCGGGCTGGCGCTGGACGAGGACCGGGCCGTGCCGGACGACCCGGAAACGGACGCCGACGACCAGCGTGTGGTTGAGGGCGTGGTGACCGGCGAGAGCCCGCTGGTGGGTCGCACCCCTGCGGCGCTGACGCTGCGGAGCCGCCACGGCGTCTCCCTGCTGGCGGTCAGCCGGCGGGGGCGGGGGCAGATCCGGGAGAGCCTGTCCCAGCTGCGGCTGCGGGCGGGCGACGTGGTGCTGCTGCGCGGCCTGGCCGCGACCATGCCGGACAACCTGGGCGAGCTTCGGGTGCTGCCGCTGGCGGAGCGCGGGATGGCGCTGGGGCGGGGGCGGCGGTCCTGGATCCCGCTGGGTGTGCTGGCCGGGGCGATGGTGCTGGTGGCCTTCGGCGCGCTGCCGGTGGGCGTGGCCTTCTTCGGGGCCGTGGTGGCGCTGCTGGCCCTCCGCGTGATGACGACCCGTGAGGCCTACGAGGCGGTGGACTGGCCGGTGGTGGTGCTTCTGGCCGCGCTGATCCCGGTGAGCGGGGCGATCCAGCACACGGGCGGGACGGACCTGCTGGCGGGCTGGCTGACGGCGGTGTTGCAGGGGCTGCCGGGGATGGTGGCGCTGGGCGTGACCATGGTGCTGGCCATGGCGGTGACGCCTTTCCTGAACAACGCGGCGACGGTGCTGGTGATGGGGCCGATCGCGGCGACGCTGGCAAAGCAGCTGGGGCTGAGTCCCGATCCCTTCCTGATGGCGGTGGCGCTGGGCGCGGCGAGCGACTTCCTGACCCCCATCGGGCATCAGTGCAACACGCTGGTCATGGGGCCGGGGGGGTATCGGTTCGGAGACTACGCGCGGCTGGGGCTGCCGCTCTCGGTGCTGGTGGTGCTGGCGGGTGTGCCGCTGATCGCCTTCTTCTGGCCGCTGGCGCCGGGGTGAGGCGGGATCACCGCCAGCGGCGGTGCATCCAGAGCCATTGACCCGGGTGTTCCCGCACCCAGCCGGCGATGACGTCGTTCACGGCCTGGGTGGCGGCGTTCACGTCGATCAGGCCCTCGGCGTCGCGGGGCATGGGGATGGGGTCGGTGAGTTCCAGGCGGAAGCGGCCGCCCTCCAACCGGATGGCGCGGGCGCCGCGCACGGGGCAGTCGAAGCGGCGGGCGAGGTTGGCGAGGAGCGGGTTGGCGTGGGCGGGGCGGCCGAGGAAATCCACCACCGGGCCGCGGCCGAAGCGTTGGTCCACCACCATGCCGACCACGGCGCCGCGCTGGAGCGCCTTGGCGAGCTTCGTGGGAGCGGTGAGGCCGGCGGGGATCAACTCGCCCATCATGTCCTTGCGAAGCTTGAGGATGGCGTCCGCCACGGGCTTGCTGTTGGGGGTGCGGTAGAGGACGGCGGCGTCCAGCCCGTGCTTGGCGGCTGCGACCGCTGGCAGTTCCCAATTCGCGAGGTGGGCGGCGAAGACGAGGCAGGGGCCGCCGGTCTCGTGCAGTTCGGCGAAGCGGGCGAAGGTGGCGTCGTCGATCTGGATGCGGGCCTTCGGGTCGCGCGCCTCGGTCAGGTCCCAGATCGTGTTGATGTGGACGTACTCGGCGGCGACGCGGCCGAGATTGTCCCAGGCCTCGTCCGCGATCCGGCGGTGCCAGGCCGCGTCCTTCTCCGGGAAGGCGGCGGCGATGTTCTCCATGGCGATCCGGTGGGCCTTGGTCAGCGGACCCAGCTTGCGCGCGAGCGCCGATCCCACGCGCGGACCGAGATCGGGGCCGAGGGCGCGCGGGACGGCGAAGCCCAGCCCCGTGAGGGCGGACAGCGCGGCGTCCGCGGCACCACCACCCTTCTTCGCCATGCCTAGATGGTCACCACGATCTTGCCGAAGACGCGGCGGCTCTCCAGCCGGTCCAGGCCTTCCGCGAAGTTCTCCAGCGGGATCACGCGGTCCAGCACGGGGGACATGCCGCCGGCCATCTTGCCCAGCCCGTCCGCCACGTTGCGCATGGAGGCGCCGAAGCTGCCGAAGATCTTCAGCTGGCGCTGGAAGATCATCATCAGGTTCGTCTCGGCCGAGACGCCGGAGGTGGAGCCGCAAGTGACGAGGCGGCCGCCCATCTTGAGCGAGAGGAGGGAGGCGGCCCAGGTGCTGGCGCCGACATGCTCGAACACCACGTCCACGCCGCGCTTGTTCGTGACCCGGCGGGCGACGGAGGAGAAGTTCTTCTCGCTGTAGTTCACGACGTGGTCGGCGCCGAGTTCGAGGGCCTTCCGGCACTTCTCGTCGTCGCCGGCGGTGGCGACGATCGTGCAGCCGAGCGCCTTCGCTTCCTTGATCGCCACGGTGCCGATGCCGGAACCGGCGGCGTGGATCAGGATCGTCTCGCCGGGCTGCAGGCGCGCGTTGTCGAAAAGCATGTGCTCGACGGTGGAGAAGGTGATGGCGGCGCAGGCGGCGTCGTTCGTCTCCACCGCGTCCGGCACGCGGACGAGCAGGCGGGCCTGCTGGTTCACGTACTCCGCCGCGAAGCCGTCCAGGTGGAAGCCCTTCACCCCCGCGACGTTCTCGCAGAGGTTGTCGCGCCCCTCCAGGCAGGCGTGGCAATGGCCGCAGGTCTGGGCGCCGTAGGGGGCCACGCGGTCGCCGACCTTCCAGCCCGAAACGCCCTCGCCGAGCGCGTCAATCTCGCCCACCGCCTCCGCGCCGACGCAGATCGGCAGCTTGCGCTGGGTGAAGGCCATGCCGCGCCAGCCCCAGACATCGATGTGGTTCAGCGCGATGCCGCGCATCCGCAGCCGGACCTCGCCGGGGGCGGGGGGCGGCGGCTCGGGGATATCCTCCAGCCGCAGGTCGCGGTCGCCGTGCAGGCGAAGGGCACGCATCAGCGCGGCTCCCCCGAGAGGACGAGGCAGACGTTCTGGCCGCCGAAGCCGAAGGAATTGGAGAGCACGTGCTTCACCGTCGCGTCCCGCGCCACGTTCGGCACCACGTCCAGCGTGATGCTCGGGTCGGGCTCGTCGTGGTTGATGGTCGGGGGCAGGCGGCCGTCGCGGATGGTGAGCAGGGAGAACACTGCCTCCAGCGCGCCGGCGGCGGAGAGGGTGTGGCCGATCATGCTCTTGTTGGACGAGATCGGCGGCGCGCTCTCGCCGAAGACGGCGCGCATGCCGAAATTCTCCATCTTGTCGTTCTCCGGCGTGCCGGTGCCGTGGGCGTTCACGTAGGAGATGTCGCCGGGCTCCAGGCCGGCATCGGCCAGGGCGTTCCGCATCGCGCCGACGATGGCGCGTCCATCGGGGTTGGAGCGGGTGCGGTGGAAGTTGTCCGCCCGCTCTCCCGCGCCGGCGACGACGCCGAGGATCGTGGCGCCGCGCGCGCGGGCGGCCTCGTAGCTCTCCAGCACCAGGGCGGCCGCGCCCTCGCTCATCACGAAGCCCGCGCGGTTCTTCTCGAAGGGGCGGGAGGCCTTGGTGGGGTCGTCGTTCCGCTGCGAGAGCGCGGAGAGGAGGGAGAAGCGGATCAGCGCCTCCGGCTGCACCGTGCCGTCCGCGCCGAGGGCGATGCAGGAATCCGCCTCGCCGCGCTGGATCGCCTCCACCCCCAGCTGGATGGCGGTGGCGCCGGTGGCGCAGGCCGTGGTGGTGGTGATCGGCGCGCCGCGGGTGCCGAAGCGTGCGGCCAGGCGCTCACCCACGCCGCCGTAGAGGCAGGTCTCGTAGATGTCGGCGCGGCCGGCAGCGGCCTGCGTCATCCCGGGATAGGTCGGGTCGCCGGCGCGGGCCAGGGAGAAGCGGTGGGGCCACTCCACCTCCACCGGCGGCATGCCCAGGAAGAGGGGGCCGGGGAAGGCGCCCTTCGCGCCGATAGAGGACTCAGCGACGGCTTCCTCGATCGCCATCGCGGCCATGCGCTCCACGCGCACGGGGCTGGTGAAGCCCTCGTCGCCGGGCAGGTCAACCGTGCCGGCAATGGTGGTCTTCAGGTGCTCGGTCGGGAAGCGGGTGATGCGGCGGATGCCGGACTGGCCGGCGAGCAGCCGGGACCAGTTGTCCTTCACGCCGAAGCCGAGGGCGGTGACGGCGCCGAGGCCGGTGACGACGACGACGGGGCGGCCGAGATGGTCGCGCATCAGGTGGCCTCCGCCTTGGCTGCAGGGGGGCGGGAGAGGGTGGCCAGGGCCTCGCCGCGCCACTGGCCGAAGCCCGTGACGAGGAGGCGGTTGGGGGAGGCGGCCTCGCCGGTGTCGGCGGGGTCCATGGGGGCGTAGAAGCCGCCGCGGGAGAGAGCGAGGGCGGCGAGGGCGACGTGGGCCGGGAAGGCGCCTTCCACCCCGTGGCCGATCAGGCTGGCGGGGCGGCGGACCGGCAGGTTCAACTCACGAAGGAAAGCCTCCTCGTCGGCCGAGGCAGCGGGCGAGCCGGAGTTGCCGGAAATCACGGCGTCCACGCCCTCCGGCGCCACGCGGGGCAGCAGGGCACGGGCGGCGGCAGCGGAATCGCCGGGCGCGGCGCGGCGGGTGGTGTCGCTGGCAACCGCGTCCAGCCGGGCCAGCACGCGGGCGCCGCGGGCGGCGGCGTGCTCCGCCGTCTCCAGCACGAGGAAGCCGGCGGCGCTGCCCAGCACCATGCCCTGGCGCTCCGCGAGCGGCTTGAAGGCGCCCTGGTACAAGCCGTCGCCGCCCCGGTAGAGCAGCAGCAGGTCCCAGCGCTGCGCCGTCATGGCGCCGCCGACGAGGGCAATGCCACCGCGCCCCTCCGCCAGCCGGGCATGGGCGATCCGCACGGCGTCGGCCGCCGCGCTCTCCTCGCCCATGAAGGTGCGGGAGGAGCCGGTGACGCCGTGGACGATGGAGATGTTGCCCGCCAGCAGGTTGGAGAGCTGGGCGAGGAAGAGGGTGGGGCGCAGGCCGGTGGCCAGGAGCTCGTTCAGCCGGTCGCCGTCGTTGCGGTCCGCCAGCTCCGTGTTCACCTGCTCGTCCAGCGCGATGTCGCGCTCGCCGCCGCCGGCAGCGACGATCAGGTGCATGTCCTCCACCAGGCCGCGCGCGTTCGCGTCGTCGATGGCGAGGCCCGCGGCGTAGGTGCCCAGGCGCTGCCAGGGCTCCATCTGGCGCTGGTCGCCCTTCTTGGGGATCTGGGCATCCAGGTTCAGGGCGGGCAGGGGGTGGACCGGCCAGGGGGCGTAGGTCGCCTCGTCCACAACCGGGGTGGTGCCGGCGGAGAGGGCGTTCCAGTGGGCGTCAGGCCCTTCGCCGAGCGCCGTTACCAGCCCGATGCCGGTGACCACCACCTCGTGCCGGGTCATGCGGCGTGCCCGGGCAGGCCGATCCGGGCGGCGTTGGCGCGCATGGCGGCCTCCAGGTCCGGGTGGGGGAAGGGCATGGAGCGCAGAAGGATCTCGGCGTCCGCGATGCGCTTGCCGGCGCTCGTCACGCGCGCCTCGGTCACGGTGTAGCCGGAACCGTCATGGGTGACCTTCGCCGTGACATCCAGCGGGGCGTCCGGGCCGACGAAGTTGCGGAACTTCGCCTCCTTCACCGACATCAGGAAGGGCATCTGGGCGAAGCCGTTGCGGCCGAGGATGAGCCAGCCGCTGGCCTGGGCCATCGTCTCCACCAGCAGCACGCCGGGCACGAGGGGATGGCCGGGGAAGTGCCCCTCGAAGACGGGGCTGGCTTCCGGCACGCGGCTCTCCACCACGATGGCGTCGCCTTCCAGCGACACCACGCGGTCGATCATCTGGAAATACTCGAGGCGCATGGGCGCCTCAGGCGCTCTTGGCGGCGACCAGCTCGTCGATGCGGGCCGCGAGGTTCTTCATGACGAAGTAGTGCTCGGCGGGCTTCTCCCCGGCGTTCACTTCCTGCGTCCACTTCTCCACCGGCACCTTGATGCCGAAGGCCTTGTCGATGGCGAAGACGATGTCGAGGAAGTCCAGGCTGTCGATGCCCAGGTCCTCCGTCACGTGGCTCTCCGGCGTGATGCTCTCGCGCGAGACCTCGCTGTTCTCGGCGATGATGTCGGCCACACGGTCAAAGGTGGCGGTGGTCTCGGCAGCCATCTGGCGGCTCCTGGTCAGGCGCGCCGGGCGCGGCCTCGGGGCCGGGCAGGGGCGGGGTCTGGATGATCGGCGCGGGTCATGGACCGGAATGGGGTGAAAAGTCCAGGGGCCGCGGGGAGCGGGGCGAGGCGCATGCGCCCTTACCCGTTGAAAGGGCACGAAAAGAAACGCCCGCCCCGGGGGCCGGGGCGGGCGCTCCGTCGCGGCCGGGGCGGACCCCGGCCGACGGTCTCGGGGCGGCTCAGACCACCCAGATGTCCTGCGCCGTGACGACGGCGCCGGCCTGGACCGTGCCGAAGCGGATGGCGCCCGCACCGCCCGCGCCGTCCGCGTCGTAGTAGAGGGCGCTGGTGGCGGCGTCGAAGAGGACGTGCTGCTCCGCCGTGGTGGCGACCCGGCCCGTCCCGAAGGAGGCGGCGTCGAGCTGGCCCGTGGTGGTCAGGGCCGCGAAGGCCGTGCCGTCCAGCTCGATCCGGTCCTCGCCCGGGGCGAAGTCCATCAGGCGGGTCAGGGTGCCGGCGCCCGCCGGGGCGTCGAAGCGGAAGGTGTCCGCCCCCTCGCCGCCGGTGAGGCGGTTGGAGCCCGTGCCGCCCATCAGCAGGTCGTTCCCGCCATTGGCGATCAGCGTGTCGTCCCCGGCGAGGCCGGAGAGGATGTTGTCCCCGTCCGTGCCGAGGATGCGGTTGCCCAGCTCGTTGCCGGTGCCGCGGACGGCGGTACCGGTCAGGATGAGCTTCTCCACGTTGGCGGACAGCGTGTAGTCGACCCAGGCGGTGACGCGGTCGTAACCCCCGTCCACCGCCTCGAAGACCTGGTCGCCGGCGCTGAACACCTCGTAGCCGTCGTCGCCCGCGCCGCCGGCCATGTAGTCGTTGCCGGCGCCGCCGATGAGGCGGTTGTTCCCGGCGCCGCCGACGATGTAGTCGTCGCCGTCGTTGCCGATGAGGGTGTTGTCGCCCTCGCCGCCCTGGATGTTGTCACGGCCCGCCCCGCCGAGCACGCGGTCCTGGCCCGTGCCGTCCACGGCGGTGCCGAGCACGGTGTCCGCGCGGACCGCGAGGTTCTGGATCCGCTCGTCGCCCGCCGGCGTGGTGTCGGCCTGGTCGAAGGCGGTCTCGGCGGTGCCGTGGTTCGCCTTCAGGTACTCGGCCAGGGCGTCCTGCTCGCTGCCCTTCGCCGCAAAGCCCGCCGCGCCGTCCGTCAGGGCGGCGTTGTTCAGCAGATCCACGCGGCTGTCGGCGTAGAGGCCGATCGGGTAGGCGTCGCCGCCCGGGATGTCCGCCAGGAAGCTCAGCGTCACCACCTTGATCGCGCGGGTGGCATCGCCCACCAGCTGGCCGTTCCGCATGATCGTGTCCACCACGCCGCCATCCTCGTTGAGGATGACGAGGTTTTGGACGCGCTGGCCTTCCTGCGCCACGCTGCCATCCGCGTTCAGGCGCTGGGCCTGGCGCGTGGCGTCGAAGCTGAAGGAGACGCCGCCGAACTGGCCGAACTGGCCGGGGGTGGCGTTCGGGGCGGTGGCGGCCACCGCGTGCTCGAAGACCCGCTCCAGCTCCGCCGCCGTCAGGGTGACGATGGAGAGGGCGTTGTTGAAGCGCAGCGAGTTCTCGATGTCGAGCTGGCTGACGCCGCCCACCGGCTTGCCGGCGTCCGGGTTGCCCTGCGGGGGCAGCTCGGGGGCGTCGGCGCCAAGGCCGTAGGAGCCGATCTCGGCCCGGATGCCGCCGCCGTTCTTGATGGAGACGACGACGCCCGCATCCACCTGCTTGGCGACGAAGAGGTTGGCGTCGGCCGTGAGGTTGCCGAGGTTCGTCTCCTCGGTGCGGACCTCGCCGCGGCGGCCTTCCAGGTACACGTCCGTGAATCCGAGGACGTTGCCGTCCTTGGCCGAGATGACGTCGGCGATGGCGTCCGTGACGGCCTTCACCTCGCCACCGCGCGTGCCCTCGGCGTAGGCGTCCTCGTCGCCCCACAGCTCCTCGACCGTCTGCTCATTCACCGCGACAGGGCCCGAGTTCGCGTCCGTGATGCTGTCGGGGATGATGTCGCCGTTCGCGTCGAAGGTGACGGTCAGGCGGCCGACATAGGAGTACTCGTTGCCCGTGTTCACGATGGCGGTGGACTTGCCGTCCGCGCCCGTGACGATCACGGGGTAGGTCTCGCTCGCCGTGTCGCCCGGCTGCAGCGTGTCGCCCTCGTTCGCGAAGACGGCGTGGCTGCCGCCCGCGATGATCACGTCCACGCCGCTGAGCTTGGAGGCGAGGTCCAGCTCCAGCTGGTACTGCTGGAGATGGCTGAGCAGGACGATCTTGTTCAGGCCGGAGGCGGCCATCTGGTCGATCAGCGGCTGCAGGATCGTCGCCAGCTCGTCCGTGTTGTCCACGCCGCCGTCACCGGCCGGGTCCAGCACCCGCACGCCGCCGACGGAGGAGATGGAGGCCAGCACCTGGGTGGTGACGCCGAGGACGCCGATCTGCTGGCCGTTCTCGGTGATGACCGTCCAGGGGGAGACCTGCTGGTCCGCCGCCTCGGCGTTCAGGGCATCCGGGGTGGCGAGGTCGGCCGCCGTCGTCCCGTAGGAGGCGGCGTCGCGGAGCGCCCCGGTGAAGAGGTTGCGCATCGCGGCGTCGTTGGAGAAGTCGAGGTTCGCCGAGAGGTAGGGGAAGAGCGCGCCGATCGAGGTCACGGCGTTGGAGGTGGTGCCGCTGCCCTTGGCGAAGTCGATCGCGTTGGCCACCGCGGTGGAGCCGAAGTCCCACTCGTGGTTGCCGAAGACGCTGGCCTGGACGCCGAGGGCGTTCATGATGGCGATGTCCACGGCGGCCGGGTTCAGCGCCAGGCCGGAGAGGCTGGCGGCGGGAACGCCGAGCAGCCAGGCGTAGAGGTCGACCAGCTCGTCCTTGACGGACGGGTCGGTCTCGGCCGCGTTGAAGGGGCTGGGGATGTAGTTGTCGCCGGAGGAGAGGGTGATGCTGTTCACCGCCCCGTCCTCGAGCTTGTCGACGATAGCGGCGAACTGGGCGGCGCGGGTGGTGGCCGCCAGCCCCGCCTCGAAGTCGGAGGCGTGCAGGATCTGCAGGGTGAAGTTGCCGTTCCCTGCTTCGGCCGTCAGCTCATGGGCGGTGGTCTGCCCGTTGCCCTCGGCGGGGGAGATCAGCATGGGGGCGCCGGTGGGCGAGTCCTCGGCGGGCATGAAGTGGATCACCTCAGGCGCGTCCTGCGTCTGGATGATGCCGGCGTACTCGGCGGAGGTGGGGGAGGTGATGGCGAAGGACATCACCGCGTCGGAGCGCTCCAGCGCCACGAAGGCGTAGAGCTGGCCGTCGATGGTGCCGAGGGTGATGCTCTCGGGCTCGGGGCCCTTGTCGTCGGAGCGGCCGTCATCCAGCAGCGCCGGCGCGTTCGCGAGCAGCATCCTCTCGATCATGTCGCCGGAGTCGAAGGTCTGGGTCAGGCCGGTCTCGGTCACCTCCCAGATGGAGAAGCTGCGGGCGCCGAGGGTGTGGATGACGTCGATGTCGCCGTCCCCGTCCGTGTCGCCGTCAACCAGGGAGATGTTGAGGCGGCCCAGCTCGGCGTTGTTCTTCAGCGCGGCCACGCCCTCGGCGCCGCCGAAGCTCGCGAGGTCGAGGTTGGCGTTCGCCAGGCGGCCCACGTCGTTGTAGTCGCCCCACTCGGAGGCGTCGCCCTCGTTCGCGGTGACGAGGTAGGTGCGGCCGCCCATCTCGAAGGTGGAGATGCCGTCCGGCATGTACATGCCGCGCACGGGGGCGGTGCCGATGTTCACGCCGCCGTCGCGGTCGGAGGTGTCGAGGCCGTTGCCCTCGACGGAGTGGTCCTTCGTGCCGAGCGCGTAGACGCCCTGGTACTCCAGCGTGTCGAGGTCGAGGACCGCGATCGCGTTGTTCTCCTGCAGCGTGATGAAGGCCTGGCTGCCGTCGGCGGAGACCGCGATGTACTCGGGCTCGATGTCGGTCGCGGCGGTGACGCCGTCCACGCCCTTGATGCGGACGCCGGCCGCGCGCAGCGCCTCGGTGTCGAAGCCGCCGAAGCCGAGGAAGGTGTTGTTGCCCGTCGCCACGTCGATCACGGAGACGCCGCCCACGGGGTCGCCGGAGGCGTCCACGCCGTAGTTGTCGTTCGGCTCGCCCTCGATCGCGACGAGGAGGCGGGTGCCGTCGGGGGTGAAGGTGACCATGTCCGGCACCGCACCGACCTCGACCTGGCGGATCAGGGTCGCGCCCGTGCCGCCGGCCGCGATGTTGTACATGGCGACCGTGCCGTTGCCGCCGGCCGTCGCGCTGTCATAGGCCACGGCCATCACGCTGCCGTACACGGCCACGCTGTTGCCGGTGCCGAGCGCGCCCAGGGCGGAGGAGGGCAGGGCGAAGCGCAGCGCGCCGGTGGCGGCGTCCAGGGCCTCCACGCCGTCGGCGCCGAGGACGAGGACGAGCTTGTTGGTGGCGTCGTAGGCGACGACTTCAGCCCCGCCGGCGGCGGAGCCGGAGCTGTCCTTCGTCCAGAGGAGCTGGGACGCGATGGTGGCCATGTGATCTCTCCCCCCGCGGTGGATGCGGTTCGCGCGAGGGGTTACTTCGCGTTAGGGGCTTGTTCATGCCTGGTTCGATGACAGTCCAGAGCCGGATTTGTGACAGCCGGGGGAACGGACCTGAATCGACCTGGGAAAGCCCTGTCCGGTGGCGAACCGGGTCGCGGGTTCCGGCAGGCTAAGCGCGCGTGTGATCCATCTGTTCCGGCCTTGGCCGGATCAGCCGAGCGCGACCGCCGCCCCGCCCAGCAGCGCCCCCCAACACACCAGCGCTAGGCCGAGGACGAAAATGAACGGAACAGAGTTATCGGAAGGCCTCTGCTCGTCGTGACCGTATTCGGAGTGAAAAGCGGCGGTCACGGATCTGCACCTGCTTGAAAGAAACATGACGCCTGAGCGTACAGAGCAGGTACCCGCGCTTCAAGTTACAACCAGCTTCGCGCGATATGGTCTAATTTATAGAATTTCGTCTAAATATTGAGATGGCCGGTGAAGTTTTGCTTCTGGAACGTGGGGGACACTCTGGCGGGTACGGCCGTTCATCAGCCCATCCTGGCGGGATGCAATACCGGTGATGCCGGCCCCCATCGTCGGTGCGAACTGCTTGCCTGGTGGTGCGGGTGGCCGGTTTCGAACCGGCACTCTGTTGCCAGAAGCGGATTTTGAGTCCGCCGCGTCTACCGTTCCGCCACACCCGCGCGCCGCACCAGATGCCACGGCCCGGGCCGCCCCGTCCAGCGGGGGGCGGGCCCGACCTCAGGAGAGCCGGGGCGGTGCCTCGGCCTCCGCGGTGCGGAAGGCGGCGGGGGAGGTGACCTCCAGCATCTCCAGGTCGTCCGAGTGCTCCACCTCCCGGTGGCGAACCCCGGGCGGCTGCAGCACGCTGTCGCCCCGCTCCAGCAGCACCTCGCCGATGTCCTCGTACTCGAAGCGCACCCAGCCCTGCAGCACGAGGACGAGCTGGAAGCCCAGCTCGTGCGTGTGCCACTGCGGCTTCGGGCCTTCGCCGGGCACGGCGCGGATGATGTGGGCGGCGTGGGTGCCCCCCGTGGCCTCCCGCGCGCCGAGGTCGCGGTAGGCGAAGAAGCCGCGCAGGCCCGCATCGTAGGCGGCGTCGCGCGCCTTGCTCACGGTGGTCCGCATGTTCCCTCCTCCTTCCGCCTCCCGGTCCCGCAGGTCGCCGCCATGCGCGGGCGGGGCTTGCCGGGGGCGTTTCGCCGGACCAGCCTGCGCCCGGCATGACCACCCGGCAACACGCGGCGCTCGTCGCCCTCCTCTCCGCCGCCGCCCCGGTCGCGGCCCTGGCCTCGGAGCGTTTCCTGGGCATGGCGCCCTGCGCCCTGTGCCTGTGGCAGCGCTGGCCTTACCTGGCCGCGGCGGTGATCGCCGTGCTCGCGGCCGGCCTTCGCTCCCGCGCGCTGCTGGCACTGGCGGGGGTGGCCGTGCTCGCCTCGGGCGCCATCGCCGGGCTGCATGTGGGGGTGGAACAGGGGTGGTGGCCTAGCCCGCTCGCCTCCTGCGCCGCGCCGGATGCGGGGGCGGCGGCGAGTGTGGACGACCTTCTGCGCGGCCTCGCCCCAAGGCCGGACAAGCCTTGCGACGCCGCGGCCTACCCCATCCCCGGCCTTCCCGTCTCGCTCGCGGCGATGAACCTCGCCTACGCGCTTGCGCTGGGCGCCCTGGCCCTCACCTGGGCGGGCAGAGGATCACGCCAGGAAGGCCGAGCATGAGACCGAGCATGGGCGGGAGCCGCCGCACCACCCTGCAGGATCGCCTGCCCGGGGACCCCACGCCGCGCGACTACGTGGCGCGCACCATCCGCGTGGACCATGCCGGGGAGTACGGGGCGAAGCGGATCTACGAGGGGCAGCTCGCGGTCCTCGGCCGCACCAAGTACGGGCCGCTGCTGGAGCACATGCGGGAGCAGGAGGCGGCCCACCTCGAGGCCTTCACCCGCCTCATCGCGGAGCGCCGGGTGCGGCCGACGGCGCTGCTGCCCCTGTGGCACGTGGCCGGCTTCGCGCTCGGGGCCGCCACCGCCCTCATCGGCCACCGCGGCGCCATGGCCTGCACCGTGGCGGTGGAGGAGGCGATCGACGAGCACTACGCCGCCCAGCACGCGGCCCTGGGCGAGGACGAGGGGCCGCTGCGCGACCGGATCGAGCGCTTCCGACAGGAGGAGCTGGAGCACCGCGACATCGGCCTGGAGAACGAGGCGGAGCTGGCGCCGGCCTACCGGCTGCTGGCGGCGGCCATCAAGGCCGGGTGCAGGGCGGCGATCAAGGTGAGCGAGCGGGTCTAGGAACGGCGCGCCGCGGCGAGGGAGCGGCCTTTCCAGGCCCAGCGGCGCCCCTGGTTCGCTCCCTGTTCAACCCTCGGGCCGCGCTCAGGCCCGCCACATCGGCCCGGACGGCGCCGGCCTCGGCCGGGGCCGTCGGGCCGCGGGCGGGCGGGGCGCGGGCGGCGGGGGCGCGGCGCCCGAAGGTGTGGTGACGGGGGCGGGCGCCTCCGGTGCGGCCATGGCAGGCATCGGCTCCGGCGGCAGGCCGGCGATGGCGCCGATGAGGCGGAGTGTCACCGCCAGGAGAGGGTCCCGCGGCCCGCGGCGGGGATCGGCGGCCTCCGGCGCCATCATCATCACGATGAACACCCGGCGCTGCAGCATCGTGGCGCAGCCGATCTGGCGGCGGGGCGCCGTGCCGCGCAGCTGGATGTCGAGGCAGCGGGCGGCCGGCCCGGCCTCCGCCACCCGGGCGCCGAAGTGGCGCAGCGTGGCGTTCTCCCGGCGGGAGGCGGCGTCCACGGCGGCGGCGCGGGCGAAGACCTCCACGGCATCGCCCACCTCCGGCTCGTCCTCCCCGTCGCGGGCGCCGGGGCGGCGGGTCGGGTCCAGGGCGTGGATGGAGGCGGAGGCCTGCGTCGGGCTGGCGTAACGCGCGATGGTGGTGCGGCCCGCGCCGCGCTCCGGCCGCTGCTTGCGGAACCCGGCGATCTCCTCGGGCAGGCGGGTGAAGGCCTCCTCCGCGCCAGCATCGGGCGCGGCACGGCCCCCGCAGGCGGCCAGGAGGGGGAGGAGCGCGACAAGGAGCGGGGCGGCCCGGCGAAGCATGGCGCTTTCTAGCCCGCCGGGGCCCCAGGGGGTAGGTTCGGGCCCTCGGGTCAGAGATGCGGCAGGCGGGGACGGGGCGGGCGGTCCACCCGCATCCAGTCGGGCCAGCCGACATAGCGCTCCACCAGGACGAGCCCGATGGCGAGGGCCAGGGCGACGAGCATCACGATCAGCCCGGTGCGGGAGGGCGGCCTGCGCAGGATCCGCCACATGAAGAACAGCATCCGGTCCAAGGCGGCGCCCTCAGCTCTCCAGCTCGGAATCCCAGTAGAGGTAGTCGCGCCAGCTCTCGTGCAGGTGGTTGGGCGGGAAGGCGCGGCCATTCTCCTGCAGCTCCCAGCTCGTGGGCTGGCGGGGCACCTGGCGGGGCAGCATCCCGATCTCGCGCGGCAGCTTGGAGCCCTTGCGCAGGTTGCAGGGCCCGCAGGCCGCGACGACGTTCTCCCACGTCGTGCGGCCGCCGCGGCTGCGGGGGATGACGTGGTCGAAGGTGAGGTCCGGGGCCGCGTGGTCGCGCCCGCAGTACTGGCAGGAGAAGCGGTCCCGCAGGAACACGTTGAAGCGGGTGAAGGCCGGGCGCCGGGCGGCGGGGATGTACTCCTTCAGCGCGATCACGCTCGGCAGGCGCATCGTCAGGCTGGTAGAGTGGACCTCCGTCTCGTACTCGTTCAGCACGCTCACCCGGTCCAGGAACACCGCCTTCACCGCGTCCTGCCAGGACCAGATGGAGAGCGGGAAGTAGGAGAGGGGCCGGAAGTCGGCGTTCAGGACGAGGGCGGGGAAATTCCGGGCGCCCGGCCCGCCGAACGCCGGAAGGTCGTCGAAGCCGCTGCCTAGAACTGGGCCGCCATGTGAACCGTCTGGCACGCGCTGCTCCCTGCCGGAGGCGCGGCGACTACAAGCGCTGGGGCTCGGCCGGGCGGTCGGGCCCCAGATCAAGTGGCGCCGCCCGTAACGCGGCCGAACATGACAGCGGGGCGCGGGGGGCGCAACTCACGGGGAACGGCGGGAACGGGGCCGGCGGCGCGGATTCACACAGGATTCACGCGGCCCTCAGCCCCCGGCGAGCCCTGCCGCGGCGCGCTGGAGGAGGAGGGCACCGGCCGAGAGTCCCGCATCGTCAATGCCGTGGGCGAGTCGCGGGGAGTAGGTGGACTCCACGGGCACCCCTGCGTCGCGCAGCACCCGCTCCGCCGCGCGGCTGCCGGCCACCGGCACCACCTCGTCCGCCTCGCCATGGACCAGCAGCACGGGCGGGCGGCCGCGCAGCTCCGCGCCGAGCGACTCGGGGGCGAGGAGAAGGCCGGAATAGGCAAGGATCGCGGCGGGCGGCGTGGCCCGGCGCAGGCCCAGGAACAGCGCGGTCATCGCGCCCTGCGAGAAGCCCATCAGCATTATATGGGTCTCCGGCAGGCCGGCGGCGGCGCATTCCCCGGCGATCAGGGCGTCCAGCATCGGCGCCACGGCTCGGACTCCTGCCTCCATCCGGGCGGGGGTGCGGTCCTCCAGGTCGAACCACTGCCGGCCGTAGGGGGCGCCGGCATAGGGGAAGGGGGCATGGGGCGCGACGAAGAGGGCGTCCGGCACGGCGAGGCCCCATTGCGGCGCCAGGTCGATCAGGTCGTTCCCGTCGGCGCCGACGCCGTGCAGCAGGAACACGATCTGCCTCACCCTGCCCTTGTTCGCCGGCCCCCAGCGCGGCCCGTCCAGCTCGGCCATCCTGCTTCCTTTCGATCCCCACCCCGGCTAACCCGGGCGCCGCGATGGCAGCAAGACCCACCACGCGCTTCGCGCCGAGCCCGACGGGATACCTCCACCTCGGCCACGCGCACTCCGCCCTCCTCGCCCGGCGCGCGGCGCGGGAGGCGGGCGGGCGCTTCCTGCTGCGGATCGAGGACATCGACCGCACGCGCTGCCGGCCGGAGTTCACGGCGGCGATCCTCGAGGACCTCACCTGGCTGGGGCTGGAACCGGACGGCCCGGTGCGCGTGCAGTCCGCCCATTTCCGGGAGTACGGCGCGGCGCTGGACTCCCTGGCCTCCCGCGGCCTGCTCTATCCCTGCTTCTGCACGCGGGCGGAGATCGCGCGGGAGGTCGCGGCGATCGGGGCCGCGCCGCACGGGCCGGCTCATGGACCGGACGGACCACTCTACCCCGGCACCTGCCGGCGGCTCGCCCCGGAGGAGCGGGCGGCGCGGATCGCGGAGGGCCAGCCCTACGCGCTGCGCCTGGACATGGCGGCGGCGCTGGCCGCGGCGGGCGGGCCGCTCACCTACGAGGAGGTGGGCGAGGGGCGGCTGCGCTGCGATCCCGCGCGCTTCGGGGACGCCGTGCTGGCTAGGAAGGACACCCCCGCCTCCTACCACCTCTGCGTCACGCATGACGACGCGCTGCAGGGGGTGACGCTGGTGACGCGGGGGGAGGACCTGCGCCCCGCCACCGACCTGCACCGCCTCCTCCAGGCGCTGATGGGCTGGCCGGAGCCCGCCTACAGCCACCACCCTCTGCTGCTGGGGCCGGATGGCCGCCGCCTGGCCAAGCGGGACGGGGCGCGGAGCCTGCGGGAGATGCGCGCGGCGGGGCTGGACGCGGCCGCGGTGCGGGCCTTGGCGGGCGGGTAGGGGCGGCCCGGCGGGCTCTCGCGGTCGCCCCAGGCAGCGGAACGGCCCCGGGGGCGTTCAGCCCGGGAAGGGCGGGGGCCGGGGTGCGATTCCGGCGAAGGACGCCCTGACCAAGGGCAGCGATGCAGGGCCTCGATGGCTGACAGCGACACGATGATGAGGCGGCAGCGGCTGCTGGCCGATTTCGGCGAGTTCGCCCTGCGCTCCTCGAACCTGGACGAGATCCTGCACGAGGCCTGCCGCCTGGTGGCTGATGCGCTGGGCACGGGCCGCGCCAAGATCCTGGAAATCCAGGAGGGCGGCCGCTCCCTCCTCGTCCGGGCCGGCACCGGCTGGGCTCCCGGCATCGTGGGCGAACTGCGCCTTCCCATGGGGGAGCGGTCCTCCGAGAGCTACTCGATCAGCGTCGGGCGGCCGGTGATCATGCGGAACAGCCGGGCGGAGAACCGGTTCGAGATCCCGGAGTTCATGCGGGAGGCCGGGGTGGTCGCCTCGGTCAACGCGCCCATCCTGCTGCCCGGCGGCCGGCCCTTCGGCCTGCTCCAGGCGGACGATACGCAGCCGCGCGAGTTCGGGCAGGCGGATGCGGAGTTCCTCCGTACCTACACCATCATCCTCGGCCCGGTAATCGACCGGCTGTTGAAGCTCGGCGACCTGCGCGCGGCGGAGGAGCGCTTCCGCCTGACGGTGGAGACCGCGCTGGACTACGCGATCTTCGTGACGGACCGCGAGAACCGGGTGACGGACTGGCTGCCCGGCGCCGCCGCCGTCTTCGGCTGGACCGCCGAGGAGGCGGTGGGGCAGCCCGGCGCCTTCCTCTTCACGCCCGAGGACCGGGCCGCCCGGCAGCCGGAGTGGGAGGCCGCCACGGCCAGGGAGCGGGGCGTGGCGCCGGATGTCCGCTGGCACCTCCGCAAGGACGGCAGCCGCGTGTTCATCGAGGGGTCGCTCCGCGCCCTGTTCGACGAGGGCGGCGATCTGCGCGGCTTCCTCAAGATCGGCCGGGACGCCACCGAGCGCCGCGCGGCGGAGGAGCGGCTGCGCGAGAGCGAGGAGCGGTTCCGGCAGTTCGGGGAGGCCTCCTCCGACCTTATCTGGATCCGGGACGGCGAGACTCTGGCCTTCGAGTATCTCAGCCCCGCCTTCGAGCCGATCTACGGCCGGAGCCGCGAGGAGCAGCTGGCCGGGAACACGCTGGAGAGCTGGACCGCGCTAATCCACCCCGAGGACAGGGAGATGGTGGTGCAGCGGCTGCTCTCCGTGCGGGATGGGGCGCGGGCGAGCTTCGAGTTCCGCATCTCCCGCCCTTCGGCCGGCGAGTTGCGCTGGATCCGCAACACTGATTTTCCCCTGCACGACGAGGCCGGCCGCGTGCGCCGCCTGGCCGGCATCGCCAAGGACGTGACGGAGGAGAAGGCGAGCGCCGCCCGGCTGGAGGTGCTGGTGGCGGAGCTGCAGCACCGCGGCCGCAACCTGCTGGGCGTGGTCTCCGCCGTCGCGGGCAAGACGCTCGGCGATCCGGGGGGGCAGGCGGGCGCGGTGGAGCATTTCCGCAGCCGCCTCCAGGCCCTCAGCCGCGCGCAAGGGCTGCTCAGCCAGTCCGGCAGCGACACGGTGGAGGTGGGCGCGCTCGTCCGCGCGGAGCTGGAGGCCTACGCGGAGGCCCATGCCGGGAGCCATGCTGAGACCCGTGTGGAGAGGGGGCCGAAGGTCACCATCGCCGGCCCGAAGGTGCGGCTCACCTCGCGCCAGGTGCAGAACTTCGCCCTGGCGCTGCACGAGCTGACGACGAACGCGGTGAAGTACGGGGCGCTGAAGGGGGAGGCGGGGACGCTCTCGGTGCGCTGGTCGGTGGGCCGGACCGGGAGGGGGCGCCGCTGCCTCGTGCTGGAATGGGTGGAGACGGGCTACGAGGTGCCGCCGGAGACCGGGCGGCGCGGCTACGGCCGCGAGCTGATCGAGAAGGCCCTCTCCTACGCCCTGCGCGCGCGGACCGAGTACACCCTGGACGCGGCGGGCGTGCGCTGCCGGATCGAGTTGCCGCTGGCGTGAGGGCGGCCGACCGCCGTCCGGACGGCTTTACACCATGGGCGAGCGGACCGCCGCAGGTTAAGGCAGGCGCGGCGAGCCCGCCGCATACTCCTCTCCGGATGACCTCCTCCATGCCCGATGGCCCAGGCCCCCTCGCGGGCTGCCGCGTTCTTCTCGTCGAGGACGAGTACCTGATCGCGGACGAGATGGAGTCCTGGCTGCGCCAGGCGGGCGCCGTGGTCCTCGGGCCGGTGCCGGACGTGGACGCGGCGCTGGACATCATCGAGCGGGAGGCCGGCGCCCTGGACGCGGCGGTGCTGGACGCCAATCTCGGGGACGGGGAGACGGCCTATCCCGTCGCGGACCGTCTGGACGAGCTCGGCGTGCCCTACATGTTCGCGACGGGGGACGTGCGGCTGGTGGACGAGCCGAGCTACCAGAGCCGGACCCGGCTGGAGAAGCCGATCACCCAGCGCGGCCTGCTCAGGGCCCTGCAGAGCCTCGTGCCGCCGCGCGGGGGCTGAGGGGCACCTCAGGCCGGATCGGCCGCCCGCGCGGCGCCGGGACGCGAGGCCGCCGGCCCGGGCCGGGATGCCGTCCAGCCGGGCGGTGGCGCCGGGCTAGCTGGCCTTCTGCGTGTTGTGGCGCCGGACCAGCTCCTCGACCTCGCCCACCCACGTGCCCTGCACCCCGTTCTTCCTGGCGGTCCGCAGGATGTCGGTCATGAAGGTCAGCTGCACCGGGCTGAGCGCGCGCATCCCACGGATCTGCTCGTCGCGCACGTCGGCCGGGAAGGCTCCCGGCCGCGACACGCCCAGGGCCCGGAAGTTCATGATCGTGCGGATGCACTTCTCGCATTTGCAGCAGTTCGCGCCCGTGGTGGGGCCTTCCCAGCAGACGCGGATGTTGTCCGTCGCCCGCTGCCAGT
Source organism: Pararoseomonas sp. SCSIO 73927 (assembly GCF_037040815.1). Classification (NCBI taxonomy): domain Bacteria; kingdom Pseudomonadati; phylum Pseudomonadota; class Alphaproteobacteria; order Acetobacterales; family Acetobacteraceae; genus Pararoseomonas; species Pararoseomonas sp. SCSIO 73927. The sequence goes on along the minus strand of NZ_CP146232.1, from coordinate 88,997 downwards.
CCGCGATGTGGGCGATCTTCTCCGAGCGGGTGCACCTGCAGCCATCCGTCAGGATCCGGAAACTGCCGCTCGACATCAGAGGGTTGGAGATCGGGTTGGAGCCCAGGGGCAACACCAGGTCGCTGTACGGCTCGTCGCTGCCGATCAGCCCGCAGTCATGGTTGCCCGCGAACTGGTGCAGGATGGACCCGAGGCCGGCCCCGAAGTTCTGCGACCACCTCGGCAGCAGCTTGCGCCCGTTGGTGCGCATCGTGGCGATGCCGATGCCGGTGCCGTCCAGCATGCGCCTGCTCGCATCGGTCGCCCTCTTGAACGCCTCCGATTGCTCGACGGCGATATCCCACCCGTGCACGAGGACGGCGGTCCTCAGGTTCTGGTGGAACTTGCCCGGGCGCTTGAAGAGGTGCCTGTAGACCGTGAAGGACGCGTCGACGCCGCCGGAGAAGGCGCAGACCGCGGCGTCCTTCCTCTCCTCCGGGAGATCATCGACCTCCTTCTGGGCCACGATGTCGACGACGCGGTACCGCTCCGGCGTCCAGGAGGCGAAGACCTGCTGGAACTCTTCGATGTTCTCCAGGAACCGGCGCGACACCGGCCCGTCGACGACGATCGTCCGGCCTGACTTCATGGCCGAGAACAGAACGGCCAAGACCGCGTAGTTCAGGGTGGGGAGCGGCGCCGTCGGCGCATCCGTGTGCAATTCGAAGAAAATATTTCGCTTCTCTTGAATCCGGTTTCCGTTAAGGTATTCCAAGTCCAGGGTTCGAGTTACATGGAAATCACTGGACGATTTCTCAGAAGTATTGATCCGAAGGGATGTTCTCATCTTATCCATCGGCAGTTTTTATTGTATAGGCTGCCTATCACTTCGATCTCGCAAGAGTCAACGCTGTCCAAAATGACAATTTCGGTATCAATTTTGAGACTGACGGAGGGCTAGTACCCCGTGCTGGTCCCTGGCCTGGGCATGCCGATGACGTGCCCCGGGCTGCCGTGCCAGCCCGTACAGCGCCTACCCCGCTTGAGGCTGCTTCCTCCCCGCCAGCGCCCTCGTACAAGGACGCGGGCGCAACCGCCGCTCCGCGATCAGGATGCGGGCGGGGCCACTGCCGCGTCCTTCTGCCCGCTCTCCGCCAGCGCCCGCGCGACGAAGCCGCTCGCCTTCATCTCCTCCACGAAGGCGCGCAGGTAGGGCAGAGCCGCCTCGCGCCCCTGCGGGATCCCGACCGCCTGCTCGATCACCATGAAGCGGCCGGGAATCACCCGCATGCCCGGATTCGCGGCGGCATAGGCCACCAGGGGCTGGGTGACGCCCGCCGCGGCGTCGAGCCCCTGCCGCAGGAAGAGGTCGATCGCCTCCGGCGAGCTCGGCGCCCGCACCAGCTCCGCCTGTTTCAGCGCGCGGGTGAGGTGGAGGTCGTAGGCGCTGCCCCGGCCTACCGCCACGCGGATGCCCGGGCGGTCCACATCCTCGATCGCGCGCAGGGGCGAGGCCTCCGGCACCATGTAAGTGCCCTCGATCACCACGTAGGGCGCGGTGAAGGCGATGCCCTGCGCGCGCACGGGATCGATGGCGAGGAAGCACAGGTCCCATTCCCCGCGCTTCCCGGCATCCGTCACCTTCCCGGCGGCGTCGTAGGTGGCGAAGCGGAGGGTCGCGCCCAGCCGCCGGGCCAGCTCCCGCGCCAGGGCGGCGGAGACGCCGCGCGGCTCCCCGGTGGCGGGGTCGGGTTGGGCGAGGACGGGGTTGCCGAAGTTGATCGCCGCACGCAGCACCCCGCCCGGGGCGAGGATCGCGGCGGGCTCCTGGGCCCGCGCCGCAGCGGCCGTCACGGCCAGCCCGGCGACAAGCGCCGCGCGCCGGGGAAAGGGCATCTCCGCACCCGTCACCCGGCCTGCTGCGGCTGGATGCCGGCCTTCCGCGCGGCGTCGCCCCACTTCTCCATCTCCGCCTGCACGAAGCGGCGCGTCTCCTCGGGGGTGGAGCGGACAACCTCCGCGCCAAGGGTCGCGTGGCGCGCCACCACGTCGGGGCGCGTCACCGCCGCGCCGCAATCGGCAGAGAGCTTGTTGAGCACGGCCTCCGGGATGCCGGCGGGGCCGATCACCATGCCCCAGGTCGAGGCCTCGAAGCCCGGCATGAAGGCCTCGCCGAGCGTCGGCACGTCCGGCAGCTGCGGCGCGCGGGCGGCGCCGGTGGTGGCCAGCGCCTTGAAGCTGCCGGACTGGATGTGGGCGAGCGCGGCCGGCACCGTGTCGAACATCACGTCCACGCGCCCGGCCATGAGGTCCGGATGGGCCTGGGTGGAGCCGCGATAGGGCACGTAGGTCATCTCGATCTCCCCGCGCTGGGCGAAGAGGAGCGGGGCGAGGCGGACCACGCCGGAGGTGCCGGCAAAGGTGACGCTGCCCGGGCCGCCCGCCTTGGCGCGCGCCACCAGCTCCGCGGGCGTATTCGCCTGGAAGCCCTTGCCGGCGACGAGGACGAGCGGCGTCCTCGTGGTAAGGGTGACGAAGGAAAAGTCCCGCATCGTGTCGTAGGGCAGGCGGTAGAAGGCGGCGTTCACGGGATGCCCGACCGAGACGAGGGCCAGGGTGTGGCCGTCCGGCGCGGACTTGGCGACGACCTCGGTGCCGATGATGCCGTCGGCCCCCGCCCGGTTCTCCACCGGCACGGGCTGGCCCCAGGCGGCGGCGAGCGGCTCGGCGATCAGGCGGGCGGTGATGTCGGAGACGCCGCCGGGGGTATAGGGTACCACCATGCGGACCGCCCGGTTGGGGAAGCCCCCGGCGGGCGCATTCCCCTGCCCGCTCCCTTGGGCCAGCAGCGGCCGGGCGGCGAGGAGGGCGGGGGCGGCCAGGGCGGCACGGCGGGTGATGGGCATGGCAATCCTCCGGCATGGCCGCTCTGGCGGCCTTGGCCGCGAGGCTGCGCGAGGCGGGCGCCGCTTGCAACGCCCGTTTGCGTCAGGCCCCGGCCGGATACCTCAGCCCGGTGGCGCGGGGATCAGCCCGTGGCGCCGCATGATCTCCCCCGCCCTCGCCGGGTCTGGCGGGCCCTGGCGGAGCAGGGCCGCGAGTTCCCGGAAGTATTCAGGGCCGAGCACCCCGGGGGTAAGCACGCAGAGGCACTTCGCCACCGCGCCGCTGCGGTTGTGGAAACCGTGGACCACGCCGCGCGGGATGAAGAGCGTCTCTCCCGGCGCCAGCTCCAGGGTCTCGCCCCCCACCGTGAAGGTGGCGGTGCCGGCGAGGCCGTAGACCGTCTCCTCCCACCCCTCATGGTAGTGCGGCACGGGCATTCGCCCCTCCGGCTGGAGCGTCATCTCGAACAGGTCGAGGGTGCCGCCCGTGTCGTGCTTGTCGCGCAGGAAGCGGAGGGTGAGGGAGCCGAAGTCGATGGTCTCGGGCATGGAAGCTCCTGGGTTCCGCCCGGCTTACCAGGCCTTTCCCTGATGATCCCTGAAGCGGAACGGGCCTGACTAGGGGAGAAGCGCGTCGATGGAAGCGGCCAGACGGATGTCGCGCTCGCTGAGCCCGCCCGCGTCATGAGTGGTCAGCTCGACCTGCACCCGGTTCCACACGTTCGACCATTCAGGGTGGTGGTCCTGCGCCTCCGCCAGCAGCGCCACCCGCGCCATGAAACCGAAGGCCTCGGAGAAGTCTCGGAAGCGGAACTCCCGCCGGATCGCGTCCCGCCCCTCCGCAGGGGACCAGAGCGGCAGCAGCGCCGGCAGCTCGGCGCGGCGGGCGGGGGAGAGGGGCTGGACTGTCGCCACGGCGCTTTTCCTTGACCTAGTGGCCCGTTATGGCGCCCTTGCCGCATGCCGAACACCGATATGCACCACGGCACCCGCTGGGGCAGCCCGCCGACCGCCGAGGACCTGGCCGAGCTGGCCGAGACCGCCTTCGCCGCCATCCCCGCACCGCTGCGGGAGGCGGTGCGCGGCGCCGCCATCCTGGTGGAGGAGATCCCGGACGACGAGACCCTGGCGGAGATGGGGCTGGAGCACCCCTGGGAGCTGACGGGCCTCTACCGGGGCGTGCCGCTGACGGAGAAGTCCGGCCTGGACGCGCCGGCCCTTCCGGACACCATCCTCCTGTACCGCGAGCCCATCCTGGTGGAGTGGGTGGAGAGTGGGGAGGATCTGTTCCGGCTGGTGCGGAACGTGCTCATCCACGAGATCGCCCACCATTTCGGCTATTCCGAGGAGGGGATCGCCCGGCTTGAGGGGGAGGGGTAGGAGGGGCAGCCCCCAAGGTGGGAGCCACGCGCTCAGACGACGCGGGTCACGGGAGCCCTGAACACCTCGAATCGGCGGGTGCCAAGGTCCAGTTCGGCGGTGCTCTCGCCGCTCCAGCTGTAGCCCTCCAAGAGGCTGAGCCGCCCGTCCTCCAGGAACAGGACGAAGCCTAGGCCGTCCTTGAAGCCGGTCAGGCGGAGATGCGTCTCGTAGCCCAGCACCCGGGGGGCCTCGATGGAGGGCACCGAGCTCGGGACGAGGATCGTGGTGAAGAACCCGACTCCGGAGTTTCTCCGCGCCGTGACCGAGGCCCCGGCCATCTGACGGACGAGCGCGGCCGTGAGGTGCGGTGTCTCCGAGAAGATCGACAGCAACACCGCCCGCTCTAGATCGGTGAGCGCGCCCATCGCGGGAGGATGGGCCGAGGAACCCCCTCTTGAAAGCCTCCCCCGAGGGGGGCGGCGGACCTCATCGGTCCAACCCGCCCCGGGGCGGCGGCGTTGGGGCTGGGAAGGAGCCCTGCCCCATGCCCCAGGCCCAGCGCTGGCCCGACACCCTCTGGATCATCCGCCACGGCGAGAGCGCGGGGAATGTCGCGCGGGACGAGGCGCATCGCAGCAACGCCGCGCGGATCGCCCTGGAGGGGCGGGACGTGGACGTGCCGCTGAGCGCGCTGGGGCAGGAGCAGTCCCTCTCCCTCGGCCGCTGGTTCGCCACCATGCCGGAGGAGGCCCGGCCGGAGGTGGTGCTCTGTTCCCCCTATCGCCGCGCCCGACAGACCGCGGCCCTGATCCATGAGGCGGGCGGGCTGCCCGTGGGGCCGGACGACTTCGTGATCGACGAGCGCCTGCGCGAGAAGGAGTTCGGCGTGCTGGACGGGCTGACCACCCACGGCATCCGCCAGGAGATGCCGGATCAGGCGGAGTTCCGCCGCATCCTCGGCAAGTTCTACCACCGGCCGCCGGGCGGCGAATCCTGGTGCGACGTGATCCTGCGGCTGCGCTCGGCGCTGGACACGGTCAGCCTGCACCATGCCGGGCGCCGCGTGGCGATCGTCGGGCACCAGGTGGTGGTGCTCTGCCTACGCTACCTGCTGGAGAACATGACGGAGGAAAGGATCCTCGCGATCGACCGGGAGGGCGACGTGCCGAACTGCGGCATCACCGAGTACCGATTCGACCCCTCCTCCGGCCCCAACGGCGCGCTGAAGCTGCGGCGCTACAACTTCGTCGCCCCGCTGGAGCGCGAGGGCACGCCGGTGACGGCGGAGCCGGACGCGAAGGCGGTGGCGCCTTGATCGACGCGGCCTGGCTGCGCGCCCACCCCCTGCCGATCCCGGCGGAGGACGAGGACAAGACCGCGCGCGGCACCGTGCAGGTGGTGGGCGGCTGCGCCGAGGTGCCCGGCGCCGTGCTGCTGGCCGGCGAGGGCGCGCTGCGCGCCGGTGCGGGCAAGCTGCGCCTGGCCAGCGTGCGCTCCGTCGCGCCGCATCTCGCGATCGCGGTGCCGGAGGCGCTGGTGATCGCCCTGGACGAGACGGAGGAGGGGCTGATCGCCCCTGGCGCGGAGCGTGCCCTGCTCTCCCGCCTGTCCCGCTGCGCGGCCCTTCTCGTCGGGCCGGGCATGCCGGAGGACGGGGCGGCGGACCTGCTGGAAGCGCTGCTGCGGCACATGGAGCCGGGCCCGGGCGTCGTGATCGATGCTGGCGCGCTGGGCGACCTCGCCGCGCGGCCGGACATCCTGCGCCGCCATCACGGCCGCTGCGTGATCACCCCCCATGCCGGGGAGATGGCGCGGCTGCTGGGGATGGAGCGCGACGCCGTCTCCGCGGACCCGCTGGCCGCCGGGCGCCGCGCGGCGGAGATGCTCGGCGTCGTCGTGGCGATGAAGGGGGCGCGGACCTGGGTGGTGGCACCGGACGGGGAGGCGCTGCTCTGCACCCACGGCCATGTCGGGCTGGCCACCTCCGGGTCCGGCGACACGCTGGGGGGCATCCTGACCGGGCTGCTGGCGCGGGGCGCGGACCCGGTGCGGGCGACGGCCTGGGCGGTGTGGCTGCACGCCGAGGCCGGGCACCGGCTGGCGCGGCGCATGGGCACCCTCGGCTTCCTGGCGCGGGAGCTGCTGGCGGAGATCCCGGCGATCATGGCGGACCTCTCGGCCGGCTGATCCGTTCCCCCCGCCTACTCTTTCCGCTCCTCGCCCACCCGCCGCTCGACCCGCATGACCGGCGCCTCGGTGGCAATGAAGTCGAGGGTGAAGAGGACGAGGCCGGCCTCGTCCACGACCTCCATGTGCCACTCCTCTCCGTTCCAGAAAGCGCCCGTATCGTCCTTCAGCAGTTGGCCGGTCAGGTGCACGGCGTGCTGCTTCGCGGCGACGAGGCTCGGCAACACGGTGCCGATCCTGTCGGGCAGGGCTTGGCCGTCGCGGACGTGGAAGAAGTAGCGGGTCATGGCCGGATCGCAGAAGTTTGGCGAGGGCACTGCAGCCGTCAGTCGCCGTCAGCCAGGATCACGGCCAGCGATGCCGATGCTCTACGCCGGCCGTGCGCCGGCCGACAACGGAATGAGATGGACCTATCGTTCACGGTTACGCGGGGTTGGCGGCCCGAGGGGGCTCGTGCCGCCCTGGCCATCCCGTGCTCCGCAGCACCTCGCCCCCGCGCGGGCGGCGGAAGTTGGTCCAGGTCCGGCAGTCCACCATCTCCCAGTCCGGGGCGGGGCGTTCGGAGAAGGCGACCGGCAGGCACCGCCCGGTGCCGGCGAACCATTCCGCCCGCTCCTTCACGCGGGGACTCCGCGCCGGATCCTCCCACCTCTCCCATCTGACCATGCCGAGGCCGCGCGCGTACCAGAAGCGCTCGAGGTGGTTGCCCTCGGGGATCGTCGGGCCGCCGAAATGCTCGGAGACGATCACCTCGATCCGCACCTCGCGCCGGCGCGGGTCGTCGTGGAAGCGGACGGGCAGGGGGATCGTCTCCCGCCGCCAGCGGGTGAGCGAACTGTCGAAGCCGGCGGGGCAGGCATCGGCGGCAGGGGCGATGCGGAGGCGCACGACGGCCTCGCCCCAGGATCCCGTCGGCACCTGCGCGCCGAAGATGAGCCAGCCGGCGGCGGCCGGGGCGCCGGGGCGGCAATCCGGCGAGAGGAACCACTGCAGCTGCCCGGGGTGGCCGCCATCCTGGGTGACGGCCAGCTCCGCCCGGCCACCGGCCAGCACGGCCACCTGCCCGCCGTCGGAGGCGGGGTCGAAGCGGCCGAAGGCGGCCTCCCCGCCGCCGAAGTCGAAGGTCTGGATCGCCGCCTCCCGGCCCTCGAGGGTCCCGAGCAGGGCGTCGGAGGCCATGTAACCCTCCGGTTGCCGGGAGATATGGGCCAGGCCGGGCCAGTCCGTCTTGCGCCAGGGCAGGTTCTCGTCGGCGCGCAGGGGGCGGCGGCGCTCGCAGCCCGGCTCGAAGGGCAGGCGGCCGGCGATGGGCTGTCCCCCGGGGTCGAGGCAGGCGGACTGCACGAGGAAGTCGAAGGCCATCGCCCGGTCCAGCGGGGCGGCCCCGGCGACGGGGTTGAGGGCGGCGGGGGCGAGCAGGAGGGCGGCGGTCAGTCCGAGAGCGCCCGCGCCACCTCGCGGCGCAGGGCGGGAATGACCTGGGTGTCGAACCATGGATGTTTTTTCGCCCAGACGAGGGTGCGCCACGAGGGGTGGGGCAGGGGGAAGTGCGATGGGAGAGCCTCCGCGTAGCGCGCCACGCGCTCGGCCAGCGGCATGCCCGGGCCCAACACGTGGCGCACGGCGTGGTTGCCGACGAGGAGGCGCAGGCGGAGCCCCGTGAAGCGCGGCAGCACCCGCGGGTGCCACAGGGGCGCGCATTCCGGCCGGGGCGGCGCATCCCCGCCGCGCGGCAGGCGGCCGGGGTAGCACATGCCCATGGGCAGGATGGCCAGCACCTCCGGGTCGTAGAACAGGTCCCGCCCCATCCCCAGCCAGTCCCGCAGCCGCTCGCCGGAGGCGTCCTCGAAGGGGATGCCGGAAAGGTGCGCCTTCGTCCCCGGCGCCTGGCTGGTGACGAGGATTCGGGCCCGCGCGTGGAGCTGGTGGATGGGCCGCGGCCCGAGCGGCAGGTGCGGGGCGCAGACCGTGCAGGCGCGGGCGGCGGAAGCGGCCTCCGCCATGGTGGCGTCGGGCGGGATGCCCGGGTCGCGGGCGCCGGCCGGGCGGGGAAGGGGGAGGGCGCCCGATCCCGCTTTCGCCGTGGTCAGGTCCACTTCGCCAGGAGTTCCGCCACGAAGGCGGGGACGAGCGCCGTGGCGGGGCCGTGGCGCGCCTCGTTGAAAAGGTGGCTGCCCTCGCTCGGCTCCAGGTTCAGCTCCAGCGTGTCGGCGCGGTCCCGCACCTCCCGCACGAAGCCCGCCGCCGGGTAGACGGCGCCGGAGGTGCCGATGGAGACGAAGAGGTCGCAGCGCTCCAGCGCCTCCCCGATTCGCTCCATCTCCAGCGGCATCTCGCCGAACCAGACGACGTGCGGGCGCATCCCGCCAGGCTGGCCGCAGGCGGGGCAGGGGGTTTCGGCCGAGAGGTCGCCGGGCGCGGGCGAGACGGCGCCGCAGCGCAGGCAGCGGCCCTTCATCAGCTCGCCATGCATGGGGATCAGGCGGCGCGATCCCGCGCGGCCGTGCAGGTCGTCCACGTTCTGGGTGACGAGGAGGAACTCTCCGGGCCAGCGCGCATCCAGCTCCGCCAGGGCGGCGTGGGCGGCGTTGGGCTGCACGCCGGCCTCGCGGAGCTGGGCGCGGCGGGCGTTGTAGAAGCCCTGCACCAGGGCGGGGTCGCGGGCGAAGGCCTCGGGCGTCGCCACGTCCTCGATCCGGTGGCGGGCCCAGATGCCGTCCGGGTCGCGGAAGGTGTGCAGGCCGGATTCCCGGGAAATGCCCGCGCCGGTCAGGACCACGATGGAGGGGGGCGTGGCGGCGCGGGAATGCACGCCTCCGGGCTGCGCCCTCCTGCGATCGCCGCGGTCAGGCAAGCTCGTACTCCACCTCCGGGATATAGACCGGGCTCTCCTTTCCCAGGCGTGAGGAGAAGAGGGTGAAATGCTCCATCGGCACCGGCGGGGCACGGAACAGGTTGTGGGACTGCACCCACTCCACGAGCTTGTGGGAGGGCGCCTTTCCCGTCTTCGCCAGGGTGACGTGGGGCGCGAAGCGCCGGCGCTCCGGGTCCAGCCCCATGCGCTGCAGCGCCGTCTCGATCTTCGACTGCAGGTGGGTCAGCCCCTCGGTCTTCTCCACGCCGATCCAGAGGGTCTCGATCCTTCCCGCCTTCTCGAAGGTGCCGACGCCGCGCAGCGAGAGCTCGAAGGGCTTGCAGCGGATCGCGGAGAGGGCCTCGTCCACCTCGTCGGCGCGCCAGCCCTCCACCTCGCCGATGAAGCGCAGCGTCAGGTGGTAGTTCTCGGGCGGCACCCAGCGGGCGCCCTGGATCCCGCCCGTGAGCATGGAGAGCTGCGTGCGCAGCTCCTCCGGCAGGGCGAGTGCGACGAAGAGCCGGACCATGGGGGCTTAAGCGGGCCTCGCCTTGCTGAGCAGTTCCTCGACGGCGGGGGTCATGCGGCGCACCATCTCCTCGACGCCCTGCGGGTTGGGGTGGATTCGGTCGGGCTGGTTCAGCGCGGCCTCCCCGGCTACGCCATCCAGCAGGAAGGGGTAGAAAACGGCGTCCGGGAAGTCGCGGTGCAGGGTCTGGAACACCGCCGCGAACTCCCGGCCGTAATCGGCGCCGAGGTTGGGCGGGGCCAGCATGCCCGCGAGCAGGGTGGGAACGTTGCGGGCCTTCAGCGCCTCCAGGATGGCGCGCAGGTTGGCCTCGCTGTTGCGCGGCTCGATCCCGCGCAGCCCGTCATTGCCGCCCAGCGCCACGATCACCGCGTCCGGCCGGTCGGCGAGGGACCATTCCACGCGGGAGCGGCCGCCGGCGGTGGTGTCGCCGGAGACGCCGGCATCGATCACCGTCACGTCCCGGCCGCGGGCCTTCAGTGCGGCCTCCAGCTTCGCGGGCAGGCCGTCCGGCTTCACCAGCCCGTAGGCGGCGGTGATGCTATCGCCGAGCATCAGCAGCTTCAGCGGGCGCGCCTGGGCCTCCGCCGAGCCGACCAGGGCGGGGAAACCCGCCAGACACAGAACGGAAACTCCAGCGCCCCTACTCAGGAAGCCCCGGCGCCCCAATCTCGCCCTCATGCCGGATTCCCTGACCCAGATCCCGGCCGCCGCGGATGCGACGGCCGATTCCCCCGAGATGGGCGCGCCCCTGATCGACGCGCGCTCACTCGCCTTCAGGGTGGTGGGGGCCGGGGGTGAGGTCAACATCCTCCGGGGCGTGGACCTCTCGGTCGGGGCGGGAGAGGCGGTGGGCATCGTCGGGCCCTCGGGCTCGGGCAAGACCTCGCTCCTCATGCTGCTGGCAGGGCTGGAGCGGCCGACGGGCGGCACCCTCCGGGTGGCGGGGCAGGAACTGGCGGCGATGGACGAGGACGCGCTGGCCCGCTTCCGGCGGGACCGTCTGGGCATCGTCTTCCAGGCCTTCCACCTCATCCCCACCATGTCCGCCCTGGAGAACGTGGCGATCCCCCTGGAGTTCGCCGGGCGGGAGGACGCCTTTGAGCGGGCGGCGGAGGCGCTGAAATCCGTGGGGCTCGGCCACCGCCTCTCCCACTATCCCGGCCAGCTCTCGGGCGGGGAGCAGCAGCGGGTGGCGCTGGCCCGCGCCTTCGTGGCGGAGCCGGCGCTGATGCTGGCGGACGAGCCCACGGGCAACCTGGACCGGGCGACGGGGGAGAAGGTGATGGACCTCCTCTTCGGGCTGCGGGAGCGGTTCCGGACGACGCTCGTCCTCATCACCCACGACCCGGCCCTGGCCGCGCGCTGCGAGCGGCAGGTGCGGGTGGAGGACGGCAAGATCGTCTCCGATAGCGGCCTCCTGCGATGAGCGACCTTTCCATGGGCTGGCGCCTCGCGCGGCGGGAGCTGCGCGGGGGCGTGCGCGGCCTGCGGATCGTGCTGGCCTGCCTGGCGCTGGGCGTGGCCGCCATCGCGGCGGTGGGAACCCTGCGGGCGGCGATCGACGCTGGCCTCTCGGCCGATGGCGCGCGGCTGCTGGGCGGTGACCTGGCCGCGGCCAATTCCCGGCCCTTCCCGCCGGAGGCGCGGGCCTGGCTGGAGGCGCGCGGGGCGCGGGTGGCCGATCAGGTCTCCATGCGCGCCATGGCCGTGGCGCCGGGGGGCGAGCGGACGCTGGTAGAACTGAAGGCGACCGACCAGGCCTACCCGCTCCTCGGCGAGCTGCAGCTGGATCCGCCCGGGCCGCTGGGCGCCGGCGCCGGGGGCCGCCCGCCGGTCGCGATGGACCCGCTGGTGGCGGAGCGCCTGAACCTCCGCCCGGGCGACGAGGTGCGAATCGGGGAGGAGCGCTTCGCCTATCGCGGCGCCGTGGTGTCCGAGCCGGACAAGGTGGCGGGGCCGGCGGTGCTGGGACCGCGCGCGATCATCCCGCTCTCCGCGCTGGAGGCGACGCGGCTGATCCAGCCCGGAAGCCTCGTCACCTATGAGATCCGCGCCGCCCTGCCGCCCGGGGCGAATGCCCGGGCGGTGTCCGACGCGCTGCGGGCCGCGCCCTTCGCCGATGGCGGCTGGCGGGTGCGCGATGCCTCCCAGGGGCAGCCCGGGGTGAACCGCTTCCTGGACCAGGCCGCCTCCTTCTTCACCCTGGCGGGGCTGACGGCGCTGCTGGTGGGCGGGATCGGGGTGGCGACCGGCGTGCGCTCCTGGCTGGAGCAGCGGGGGCGGACCATCGCGACGCTGCGCTGCCTCGGCGCGCCGGCGGGGGCGATCTTCGCCACCTACCTCATCCAGGTGATGGCGCTGGCGGGGCTGGGCATCGCGATCGGGCTCGCGGCGGGTTACGGGCTGACGCTGGCCGGCGCCTCGCTCCTGGCCGATGCGCTGCCGGTGCCGCCGAGACTCGGCTTCTACCCCCTGCCGCTGCTGCTGGCGGCGGCCTACGGCGTGCTGACGGCGCTGGCCTTCGCGCTGTGGCCGCTGGGGCGGGCGCGGGACATCCCCGGCGCCGCCCTGTTCCGGGACAGCGTGCAGCCCGGCGCCGCCCGGCCGCGCCCGGGGCTGATCCTGGCGAACGCGGCGGCGGTGGCCGTGCTGGTGGCGCTGGTGGTCTTCACGGCGGAGCGGCCGCTCTTCGCCCTCTCCTTCTGCGGGGCGGCGCTGGGCACGCTGGCGCTGTTCCGGGTGGCCGCTGCCGGGCTGCAGGCGGTGGCGCGGCGCATCCCGGCCTATCGGCGGCCCTCCCTGCGGCTCGGGCTGGCGAACCTGCACCGGCCGGGGGCGCCGACCTCCCTCATGCTCGTCTCCCTCGGCATAGGGCTGACGACGCTGGCGGCGATCGCGCTGATCCAGGGCAACCTGCGCGCCCAGATCACGGAGAGCCTGCCGGAGGCCGCGCCCTCCTTCTACTTCATCGACATCCAGTCCGATCAGGCGGCCCGCTTCGACGAGGTGGCGCGCGGCGTGCCGGGCGTGACGGAGGTGCGGCGCGTGCCATCGCTGCGCGCCCGGATCGTCTCCGTGAACGGCGTGCCGGCGGAGGGGGTGCAGGCCACCGAGGAAACGCGCTGGGCGCTGCGCGGCGACCGCGGCCTGACCTATTCCGCCGCGCCTCCGGATGGCACTCGGATCGTGCAGGGGCAGTGGTGGGCGCCGGACTACCGGGGTGAGCCGCTGGTCTCGCTGGACGACAACCTGGCGCGCGGCTGGGGCGCGGGGCCGGGCTCGACCATCGTGGTGAACGTGCTGGGGCGGGACATCCCGCTGCGCGTCACCTCCACCCGCGACATCCAGTGGCGGGGGCTGGGGCTGAACTTCACCATGATCGCCTCCCCCGGGCTGCTGGAGGCGGCGCCGCACACGCATATCGCGACCGTGCGGGGCGAGGAGGCGCGGGACGCCCAGCTGCTGCGGGTAGTGACGGACGCCTTCCCCAACGTGACGGGCATCCGCGTGCGGGACGCGCTGGACGCGCTGGCGGCGCTGCTGACGCGGCTGGGATCGGCGCTCACCTCCACCGCCGGGCTCACCCTCCTCTCCGGCCTGCTGGTGCTGGCGGGCGCGGTGGCGGCGGGGCAGCGTCGGCGGATCCGGGACGCGGTGGTGCTGAAGACGCTCGGCGCCACGCGGTCCCAGATCCGGCGGGCCTGGCTGGTGGAGTTCGGCCTGCTGGGGCTGGTGGCGGGGCTGGTGGCCGCCGCCGCGGGCACGGCGGCGAGCTGGGGGGTGACGCGCTTCGTGATGCGGACGGACTGGGTCTTCCTGCCCGGCACGCTGGCGGCGACGATCCTGTTCTGCGTCGTGCTGACGCTCGGCATGGGCTACGCCGGCACCGCGCTGGCCCTGCGGGCGAAGGCGGCGCCGCTGCTGCGGAACGAGTAGCGGCGAAGGACCTCGGGGAGCGGACGCATGACGGTACCGGAGGAGGGGGCAGGTGTGGACGGCGCCGCGCTGCGCCGGGCCGAGCTGCTGGCGGACCGGGCGCGCGACGCGGAGGGCGCCGAGCGGAGGGCGCTGGCGGAGCAGGCCCTGGCGGTCAGCCCTTTCTGCGCCGACGCCCACATCATCTTCGCCGGGGAGGCGCCGCGCGGTTCGGAGGCGGCGCTCGAGGGCTGGCGGCGGGCCGTGGAGGCCGGGCGCGCGGCGATCGGCCCGATGTTCGAGGCCTTCCGCGGCGAGTTCTGGGCGATCGACGAGACGCGGCCCTACATGCGCGCCCGGCACGGCCTCGCCCTGGCCCTGTGGGAGCGCGGGGAGCGGGAGGCGGCGATCGGGCAACTGCGGGAGATGCTCGCGCTCGGGCCGGAGGACGACGATCTCGGCGTGCGCCATCTCCTGGCCGCCTGGCTCGTGGAAGCCGGGCGCGACTCGGAGGCGGCCGCGGTGCTGGACGAGTACCCGGACGATCCCATGGCGGCGCGCGCCTGGACCGCAGCCCTGCTGGCCTTCCGCCGGGATGGCGACAGTGCGGGGAGCCGTCGGTTGCTGGCCGGGGCAATGGCCGCGAATCCCGATGCCGCGGAGTTCCTCTCGGGCCGGCGGGCGCTGCCGGATCCGCTGCCCGTGCTCGATGATCTTGGCGGCGAGGCGGAAGCGGCGGAGTACGCCGCGTTGGCGCGCGGAGCCTGGGCGGCTTCCCCGGGCGCCTTGGACTGGCTTCGGAAAGGGACGGGCGCGGCCGGCGGGGGCTGAGCCGGGCCGTCCCGAACCTTACGGAATCCTGTCGGGCGGATTGCCCGCTTGATTTGGATTACAGGAAGTCCATATATCAGCGTGCGGGGATGGCGGGTGCCATTCCCCGAAGGAGTTCTGACAGACATGGCCTTCGGTCCCGACAACCGTTTCCAGAGCGGCCAGTCCGCCTGGACGCAGCCGATGGGCCGCGCCGCCACCGACGCCGCGACGCTGGACGCCGGTCTGCGCGCCTACATGCTGCGCGTGTACAACTGGATGGCGTCCGGCCTCGCGCTGACGGCCATCACCGCCTACGTGATCGCCAATACCCAGTTGGCCGAGCTGTTCTTCACCGTCGTGCGGACCCCGCGCGGCCTGGCGACCCAGCCGACGATCCTGGGCTTCGTGGCGATCTTCGCCCCGCTCGCCTTCGTGCTGGTCCTCAGCTTCGGCATCAACCGCCTCTCCAAGGGCGCGACGCAGGCGCTGTTCTGGGCCTTCTGCCTGGCGATGGGCGCCAGCATGGCGAACATCTTCGCCGTGTACGTGGGCACCTCGATCGCCAGCACCTTCCTCGTCACCGCCGGCATGTTCGCGGCCGTCAGCCTCTACGGCTACACCACGAACGCCGACCTGACGCGGATGGGCGGCTTCCTGATGATGGGCCTCATCGGCATCGTCATCGCCGGCCTGGTGAATGCCTTCATCGGCAGCACCGCCCTGCAGTTCGCGATCTCCGTGCTCGGTGTGGTGATCTTCACCGGCCTCACCGCCTACGACACGCAGCGGATCAAGAATGACTACATCGAGTACGCCTACGCGGAGGGTTCCGACGAGGCGGCCAAGCGCTCCGTCTTCGACGCGCTGGGCCTGTACCTGAACTTCGTGAACCTCTTCCAGCTGCTGCTGCAGTTCATGGGCGTGCGCCAGTCCAACGACTGAGCGAGCGGCCGGAACGGACGACAGGACCCCGGGGAGCGATCCCCGGGGTTTTTTTCTTGCCCGTTCCTTTGGCCGGCTGCCGGCCGGGTCCACGCCCATCCGCGCAAATACAGAACCCCGGGGATCGCTCCCCGAGGTTCCCTCCCGCTCCAGGCGGCGGTTCAGCCCGCGACCAGATGGGCCAGGAGCAGGGCGCTGCCGAGGAGGAGCGCGGCCCGCAGCGGCAGATCGGCCCAGCGCGGCCTCAAGCCCAACCTCAAGCCCAGCCTCCCTGGCGCGGCTTCATGCCGCGACTCGCCGGCCCTGCCCGCGCAGCAGGACCAGCCGCGCCACCCGCGCGGCCTCCGCCGCGCTCGGGAAGGCCGCGCCTTCCAGCTCCTCCAGCACGGGGTCGGTGGCGAGGAAGAGCCAGTCCGCCTCGCGCGCCACGGCGACACCCACGAAGCGGCCCTCCACGCTGATGGGTCTGGAGGCCAGCACCGTCACAGCCCTCCCAGGGCGCGCAGCAGGGCGCGCTCGATGTCGGACTGGCGCGGCGGCGCCGGGGTGCGGGGGAAGAGGCGCGCGAGCAGGACGCGGAAGGCGCTGACGGTGCGGGAAGGGGTCGCGATTCGGATCATGGTCCGTCTCCGGGGCCCGGCAGCGGCCGGGAAGAGGGGGAGGGGGAGTGGGAGGCTCGGCGATCAGCGCCGACAGCTCTCTCCGTTCCGGATCGCGGGCACCGTCGGGGCCTCCTCGGGCTGCTGTTGCCGATGGCCCATGATTCAACGCGTGGCGGGCGCGTGTCGATGAAATGGAACGATCGAATTTCGGGAGATCCGGAGGATGATCCTACCGCCCGGCGTGGTTACGCGATGGACGTCATCCCGCCCCCGCGATAAGCCGCGCGGGATGTCCACAGGAACACCCTCGCCGGCCTCCCGCGGCCGCCTCTACGGCAGCGTGCTGGAGGCGGTGGGCGCGACCCCGCTGGTGCGCCTGCCGCGCATCGAGGCGGCCGAGGGGCTCACGGCCCGGCTGGCGCTGAAGCTGGAGTTCTTCAACCCCCTGGCCTCCGTGAAGGACCGGATCGGGCTGGCCATGGTGGAGGAGGCGGAGCGGGCGGGGCTGATCCGGCCGGGCGAATCCACCCTCGTCGAGCCGACCTCCGGCAATACCGGCATCGCGCTGGCCTTCGTGGCCGCGGCCAAGGGTTACCGGTTGATCGTGGTGATGCCGGACGGCGCCAGCGAGGAGCGGCGGAAGATGATGGCGCTGCTGGGGGCGGAGCTTGTGCTGACCCCGGCCAAGCGCGGCATGGCCGGCGCGATCGGGCGGGCGGAGGAGATCGTGGCCGCCACCCCCGGCGCCTGGATGCCCCGCCAGTTCGACAACCCCGCCAACCCCGACATCCACGCCCGCACCACGGCTGAGGAGATCTGGGCGGATACGGGCGGGGAGGTGGACGCGGTGGTGGGCGGCGTCGGCACCGGCGGCACGCTGACGGGCATCGCCCGCGCGCTGAAGCCGCGCCGGCCTGGCCTGCGGGTGATCGCGGTGGAGCCGGCGGAATCCGCCGTCCTCTCGGGCGACGAGGCCGGGCCGCACGACATCCAGGGGATCGGCGCCGGCTTCCGCCCGAAGGTGCTGGAGCTGGAGCGCATGGACGCGGTGATGCGCGTCTCCGAGCGCGAGGCGATCGCGGCCGCCCGCCGCTGCGCGCGGGAGGAGGGGCTGCCGGTCGGCATCTCCTCCGGCGCCGTGCTGCACGCGGCGCTGGCCGTGGCGCGGGAGCCGGGGATGGAGGGGCGGTTGGTGGTCGGCATCGCGGCCAGCTTCGCGGAGCGCTACCTCTCGACGGCCCTTTTCGCGGGGCTCTGAGCCTAGAACTAGGGCGCGCGAAAAAACTTGAAGAACACAACCTGAAGTTGTTTATCGTGTTCCGTACCTGTCCGGGACGCGATCACGGGCGGCGGGCGCGACGGCCGCCGCCGGACCTTCCCGGGCCGTGGGGTCCCTGGCGGCGCCGGCTCGAACCCCGGGCCGGAACCGGGGGAGCCGGGACAGCTTCGGGGAGGGCGTGGAGATGTGGTGGGTCGGCTTCAGCCTGCTGCTCGGCGGATTGCCGGTGATCTTCGCGAATGTGGCGCCGCCCTCCCCACTCTTCGGCGACGAGCCGCTGCGGGCGATGCTGCGGATCCTGATCGGGATGGCCGTCTCCTCCACCGGCGTCGCGCTGCTGGACTGAGGCCTAGACCCCCACCCAGCGCAGCAGCGCCACGGCGGCGACGCCGACGACGATAGACAGGCCGAAGTTGCCCCAGCGCAGGTGGGCCGCGGCGCAGGGAATGCTCGCCAGCGCCGCGGCCAGGTCCTGGCGGGAGAGGGAGAGCGCGACATAGGCCGCGAAGAGCGGCGCGGGCAGGTTCCGCAGCAGCGCGTCCACCAGGGGCGGCGTGCGGACGGCGCGCAGCACCGCGTAGCCCCCGGCGCGGCAGAGATAGGTGACCAGCCCCATCGCGAGGATGGCGAGGGTAACGTCCCAACGCATGGTCATGAGTGCATGGTCATGGGCGCGCTTCCCGTCCCTCACACCAGGCGCCGAGGGCGGCCCCGGCGAAGGCGCCGGCCAGCAGGGGCAGGGGCGCGGGCAGCCGCAGGGCCTGGGCGGCAAGGGCGGTCGCGGCCGCCAGCAGCCAGGGCGGCACGTCCTGCCGCGCGCTCCGCCACAGGGCCGCGAGGATGGCGACGAAGCTCGCCGGGGCCGCGAAGAAGATCGGGTTCTCGTCCGAGAGGGCCACGGCCGCGCCGAGCAGATGCCCGGCGGCGGTGGCCGCCACCCAGCCGAACCAGGTGAAGACGCCGAGGCCGAAGAGGAAGCCGGCATCCCGCCCGCCCGCGCGCTGCTCCGCCACCGAGAGGGCGAAGGAGTGGTCCACCGTGACGAAAAGCGAGCCCCAGAGGCGCCAGCCCTTGATGTGGTCCAGCCAGAAGGAGAGGGCGGCGCCGATCGGCACCATGCGGATGTTCACCACCAGCGCCGCGAGGGCGACGGCGAGGATGTCCGGCGGGTCCGTCCAGAGCTCCAGCGCGAGGAGCTGGGAGGCGCCGGCGAAGACCAGCGCGCTCATCAGCAGCGTCTCGGCGAGGCTCAGCCCGTGGCGGAGCGCGATGACGCCGACCACGACCCCGAACGGAACGATTCCCAGGAGCAGGGGGATGCCCCGCAGCACCCCGCGCCGCATCCCGTCGCGGGTGAAGATGACCGGCATGGGGGTGGGTATAGGCGGGAAGGGGGGCGGACGCCATGTGCCGCCCCCGCCCGCCCCGCGCCCTCGTGCGCGCCCCGTCCAAGGACTGCGCCGGCGGCGGCCGGCGGGCTAGCCCGCCGCGCGGCGGGCCCGGTCGCGCTCCAGCCACCACCACGCGAGGGCGGCGGAGGCGCCGTAGCAGAGGCCCATGTCCGGCGATCCCAGGCGCAGCGGATCGAAGTCCCTGGACATCATCAGGACCTCGGCCGCGGCGAAGAGCAGCTTGCCCGCGGCAGCGCCCCAGAGAACGGCCACCACGCCCACCCAGGGGCGGTGGGCGTTCGGGCGGAGGGCCGGCAGCAGCGGAAGCCCGAACACCAGCAGGCCGACGAGCACGAAGGGCAGCGCCAGGCTGCCGAGGCCCAGGACCACCGGCGGCAGCAGCAGCAGGTCCTGCGCCTCGGCCGGAGTGCCCGGCCTCAGCAGGGACCACAGGGTGTGCAGGAGGGTGCCGCCATAGGCGCCGATCAGGGCCGCCAGGTAGAGGGATGCCGCCCTTCCGAGCTTCGTGGCTGCCATCCGGCAAGGCTGGCCGCGGCCTCGCCCTCCGTCAAACGCGGACCGGAGGCCGCCGCGCGAGCGGTCGCCGGGGGCGTCCCCGGCCGGCGCCCCCGGCCGGCGCCTCTGGGCGAGCGAGCTCTCGACCTTGCAGGGCGCCTGGCGCCGCCGAGAGCGGGGCCAACGGCGAGCCGGGCAGCGCAGCAGGGGCGGGGAAGGCCCGCCGTGGCGCCCCGTCCAGACCTCTGGGCCGGACGGTCAGCCCCGCCGCGCCTCGATGATCCGGGCCTCCGCCTCCTCCCGCCCCAGGGCCAGCGCGGCCGACGCCACCTCCCGCGGGAAGCCGGCGCGGGCGAGGGCGGCGAGCGCCTTCATCCCCGCGGCGCGGGCCGCCTCCGCCCCTTCCGGCGGGGCGGGGTCGAAGGGGCCCTGGCGGCGGCGGCGCAGATGGGCGAGCGCGGCGGCCACCTCATCCGTCGCGGCCTCCTCCAGCGTGCCGGAGGCCAGCTCCCCGCCCACGCCCTTCGCGGCCAGGTGCGCGGCGATGGCCCGGCGGGACCGGCCGGCGCGGGAGAGGCGGCGGGCGCGGGCGGCGGCGAAGGCGGCGTCGTCCACGGCGCCCGCCGAGACCATGCGCTTCGCGACCGCAGCGGCCGCCACGCGGCCCCGGGCGACCACGGGGGCGATGAGGTCCGGCGCCATGCCCTCGCGCTCCGCCCGCTGCGCCCAGCGGGCCACGCGGCGCTGCAGGACGCGGGTCAGCCCGGCCTCCGTGGCGGCGAAGCGCGCGAGGTGGTTCAGCGCCGCCTCGTGCAGCCGCGCCTCGTCGGGGGCGGGGCCGGCGGCGGGAAGGCGCCTCTCCCGCCGGGGTCGCCCGCGCGAGGAGGGCCCGGTGGAGGACGTGCTCTCGGCCATGCGGGAGATGTGGCACCGGCGCCAGGGAACGGCGAGGGGGCCGCCCGCAACCGCCCCTCGCCGGCGGGCGTTCCTCCGGCGAGTCGAGCACCAACAGAAGGAGGCGCCGCATGACGACCCGTTCCTACAAGACAGGCCTGCTGGGGATGACGGCCGCCGCCGCGCTGCTGGCGCTGCCCGCCCTGGCCCAGACCCAGGCCCAGCCCGCACCGCGCGACGGCACGGCAGGCAACCCGCCCTCCACCGCCACGCAGCGCGCGGCGGATTCGGTGACGGGCAACCGCACCCCGCCGGACGGCACCCCCGGCAACCCGCCCGGTACGGCGCTGGGCCGCGCCGTGGACCGCGCCGGCGAGAGCGCCGCCTCCGCCAACCAGCGCGCCGGCGACCCGGCGAACACGCAGAACCGCCCGGACGGCACGCCCGGCAACCCGCCCGGCACGGCGCTGGGCCGCGCCGTGGACCGCGCCGGTGAGAGCGCCGCTTCCGCCAACCAGCGCGCCGGCGACCCGGCGAACACGCAGAACCGCCCGGACGGCACGCCCGGCAACCCGCCCGGCACGGCGCTGGGCCGCGCCGCGGACCGCGCCCTGGGCACCAACATGTCCGGCGCCTACCCGCAGAACAGCGACGGCACGCCAAACAACCCGCCCGGCACCGCCGCGGGCCGTGCGGTCGATGGCGCCACCGCCCAGGGCAACAGCACCTCCGCCACGCCGCGGGCGCAGAACGGCCAGCCCGGCGCGGTGAACACCATGCCGGACGGCAGCCAGGCCCGCGCCGGGACCACCAGCGCGCCGCTGCAGAACCAGGCCGCCGGTAACGCCCCGAACAATCCCTCCGGCCCCTCGGGCGCGCCGGCGGGGACGGCCGGCCGCCCCGCGGCCGGCGCCGCCGCCGGCGTTGCGGCCGGCACGGCGGCCAATCCGGCCGCGACGGCGCCGATGGCCCAGACGGACCGGGTGAGCCGGATCATCGGCTCCAACGTTTACAACGAGCGCAACGAGGCGATCGGTTCCGTGGACGACGTGATCCTGGCCACCGGCAACTCCTCGCCGCTGGCGGTGATCTCGGTGGGCGGCTTTCTCGGGATCGGCGCGAAGCTCGTGGCGGTACCGATGACGGACCTCCGCTGGTCCGCGGCGGACAACCGCTGGACCATCGCGGGTGCGACGAAGGAGAGCCTGACCTCGCTCCCCGCCTACTCCTACGACTCCGCCCGCCGCGGCTGACCGGCGACGCTTCGCGAAGGGGCCCGGGCGCGTCGCGCCCGGGCCCCACTTTGTTTGCGGGTGCACCATGCCGGTCGGTTCCCGGACCCGGCCGGGATTTCGTTCGGATGGGTGGCCGGGCGAAGGAACCCGCGCGGGAATCCGGCGTTGCCCCGACAGGTCCCACACCATGCGGGGCCAGAACAAATCCGATGGAGCGAGCACAAGATGCTGTCCACAACCCTCCGCGCCGCCGCCCTGGCCCTCTCGGTCGGCGCCCTGGCCGCCTGCAGCAGCGACCCGCTGAACACCGCGAACCGCCCGGACGGCGCGCCCGGCAACCCGCCGGGCACCGAGGCCTCCCGCGCCAACGCCCGCGCCGGCGACCCGCTGAACACCGCCGGCCGTCCGGATGGCACGCCCGGCAACCCCTCCGGCACCGCCGTGTCCCGCGCGAATGACCGCGTCGGCGACCCGCTGAACGTGAACGGCACGCCGGACTGCACCCCCGGCAACCCGCCCGGGACCGCCGTGTCCCGCAGCCTCGGCACGACCGACACGAGTGACTGCCGCCCGGCGGCCCGCAGCAGCGGCCGCCGCAGCCAGGCCCGCTCCACCCGCCGCGCCACGCCGGCGAGCGCGGGCACGACGGGGTCCAGCACGGCGGGCTCCACCACCGGCAGCATGACCCCGGCCTCGCCGAACCCCAACCCGGCCAGCCCGGGCTCCGCGCCCAACACGCTGAGCACCCAGGGCCGCTGAACCGGGGCCGCTGAATCGGGGCCGCTGAACTGGCGGTTTGCTGATCCGGGAAGCGCTTGAACCGAGCTTCCCGGCTCAGCAGCGGAGGGGCGTTGCCGAAGGGCGGCGCCCCTGCCGTTTTCTCCACCTGCCGTTTCGGGGTGTCTTCCCTGCCCTGGCCGCAGGGCTGCGGGCGCCGGATCCTTTGACCCGGCGCGCCCTTTCCTCCATTTTCACCGTCTTCCCGCCCGGCGCCGCGACACCCGCCACGCCCGCGGGACCACCGGAGGGCCACGCCGCGTGATCCCCGCCCTGATGCCGAACTACAACCGCGCCGACCTCGTCTTTGAGCGGGGCGAGGGCGCCTGGCTGTGGGACGAGCAGGGGCGACGATTCCTGGATTTTGGCGCCGGCATCGCCACCACCAGCATCGGCCACGGCCACCCGCACCTCGTGCAGGCCATCGCGGAGCAGGCGGGGCGGGTGATGCACACCTCCAACCTCTACCGCGTGCCCCAGGCCGAGCGGCTGGCGCAGCGGCTGGTGGAGGCGACGCCCTTCGCGGACAGCGTGTACTTCTCCAATTCGGGCGCCGAGGCGAACGAGGCGATGGTGAAGGCGGTGCGCAAGTACCACGCCTCCGAGGGCCATCCCGAGCGGTACCGCACGATCTGCTTCGAGGGCGCCTTCCACGGCCGCACGCTCGCCATGATCTCCGCCACGGGGAACGCGAAGTACCTGGAGGGCTTCGGCCCGCCGGTGGAGGGCTTCGACCACGTGCCCTTCGGCAACATGAACGCGGTGCGCAACGCGATCACGAAGGAGACCGGGGCGATCCTGATCGAGCCGGTGCAGGGCGAGGGCGGCGTTCGCCCGGCCGAGCTGCGCTTCCTGCGCGACCTGCGCGAGGTCTGCGACGAGTTCGGGCTGCTCCTGGCGCTGGACGAGGTGCAGACCGGCATGGGCCGTTCCGGCAAGCTCTGGGCCCACCAGTGGGCGGGGATCGAGCCGGACGTCATGTCCTCCGCCAAGGGTATCGGCGGCGGCTTCCCGCTCGGCGCCACGTTGGCGCGGGAGAAGGTGGCGCAGTACCTGAAGCCCGGCACCCACGGCAGCACCTATGGCGGCAATCCGCTGGCCTGCGCGGCGGGGAACGCGGTGCTGGACGTGATCCTGGCGCCCGGCTTCCTGGACGGCGTGGACCGCGTGGCGCGCCACCTCTGGCGCGGCATGCAGGACCTCGCGGCGCGCCATCCGTCGGTGGTGATGGGCGTGCAGGGCGCGGGGCTGTTGCTGGGCCTGCGCCTGCACGAATCCATCTCCAACACCGAGATGCAGGGCGCCGCGGTGGCGGAGGGCCTGCTGACGGTGGCGGCGGGGATGAACGTGTTGCGCGTGGCGCCGCCGCTGATCATTACCGAGGCAGAGGCGGACGAGGCACTGCGGCTCCTCGACCGTGCCTGCCTGCGCATGACGCCGGGGAACGCCAAGGCGGCGGCGAAGTGAGCGCGGCGCTGAAGGCGTTCTCCGAGAAGGGGGAGGGGGGCCGGCCGGCCCCCCGCCACTTCCTGGAGCTGATGGATTTCGACACGGCGACGCTGCGCCGGATGCTCGACCTCGGCAACCGCGCCAAGCGCGGCGAGGCGGCGGAGAAGCCGCTGGCGGGCAAGACCGTGGCCCTCATCTTCGAGAAGCCGAGCACGCGCACCCGCGTCTCCTTCGAGGTGGGCATCCGCCAGCTCGGCGGCTTCGTCACCACGCTGACGAGCAAGGACACCCAGCTCGGCCGCGGCGAGACGCCGGCGGACACGGCCCGCGTGCTGTCCCGCTACGTGGACGCGATCGTGCTGCGCACCGACAACGTGGAGAAGATGCGGGAGCTGGCGGAGTACGCCACCGTGCCCGTGATCAACGGCCTGACGGACATCTCCCATCCCTGCCAGCTGATGGCGGACGTGATGACCTTTGAGGAGCATCGCGGCCCGATCGCCGGGCAGGTCGTGGCCTGGACGGGGGACGGCAACAACGTGGCCCAGTCCTTCATCCAGGCGGCGGCGCGGTTCAACTTCACCCTGCGCCTGGCCACGCCCGCGCAGCTGGCCCCGCCGGCCGATCTGCTGGCCTGGGCGCGTGCCCAGGGCGCGACGGTGGAGCTGTTCAGCGACCCGGCCGAGGCGGTGCGCGGCGCCCGCTGCGTGGTGACGGACACCTGGATCTCCATGAGCGACGAGAAGCGGGAGATGCGGAACCGGCACAACATGCTGGCGCCCTACCAGCTGAACGCCGCCCTGCTGCGCCACGCGGCGCCGGACGCTGTGGTGATGCACTGCCTGCCCGCGCATCGCGGCGAGGAGATCACCGACGAGGTGATGGACGGCCCGCAGAGCGTGGTGTTCGACGAGGCGGAGAACCGGCTGCACGCGCAGAAGGGCGTGCTGCTCTGGGCCTTGGGCGAAAACTGATCCCGCCCGCCCCGGCGCCTCCCGGAGTGCGGGCGGGCCATGCGCCCGCCGCGCCCTCCGCACCCTGTGATGCCGGGCGGGCGGACCCTATCTAGGGCGGGTGCAGAACGTTACCCGCCCCTCCGACACCCCCGATTTCCTGAACCATGACCGCCCGCCCGTGCCGGACATGGTGGTGCCGCGCGCCATCCTGCCCTTCCACCTGGAGGGGCGGCCGGTGCGCGGGCGCCTCGTGCGGCTGGGGACCCTGGCCGATTCCCTCATCGCCCGCCACGAGCTGCCGGAGGATGCCTCCCGCCTGCTCGGCGAGGCCCTGGCCCTGACCGCTGGCCTCGCCGCGGCGCTGAAGTTCCGCGGCTCCTTCTCGCTCCAGGCGAAGGGGGACGGGCCGGTGCCGATGCTGGTGACGGACTGCACGGATGCCGGGGAGATCCGCGGCTACGCGCGGGCCGAGGGCGCGCCGAAGGGCGAGGCCGCGGCGCTGCTGGGGAAGGGCTATCTCGCCTTCACCTGCGACCAGGGCCCGGAGATGGACCGCTACCAGGGCATCGTCGGGATCGAGGGCGAGACGCTGGCGGAGATGACGGATTCCTATTTCCGCACCTCCGAGCAGCTCCAGGCCTTCGTGCGCCTGGCCTGCCGCCGCACGGCCGATGGGTGGCGCGCCACCGCCCTGATCCTGGAGCGCGTGGCGGCGGAAGGCGGCATCGACGGGCTGGACACCGCGGAGGCGGACGAGGCCTGGCACACCGCCACTACCCTGGCCGCCACGGTGAAGGAGGCGGAGATGCTGGACGACGCGCTGGCGCCGGAGCAGCTCCTGCACCGCCTGTTCCACCTGGAGGGGCTGCTGGTGGACCGCCCGCGCGCCCTTTCCTATGGCTGCCGCTGCTCCCGCGCGCGGCTGGCGGGGGTGCTGCAGGGCTTTCCGGAGAGCGACTTGGACGAGATGGCGGAGCACGGGCAGATCACCATGACCTGCGAGTTCTGCAACATCGCCTTCCGCTTCGACCGGGCCGAGGTGAAGGGCGCCGCCGGAAGGGCCTGATCTCGCTCCTTCCGGGGCCTCTTCTGGAACCCGCCCCGATCGGCTAACGCGGTTCCTGGCTCCAGGGGGTGTGGACGGGACGATGATCGGGCGATCCATGATCGGGCGGCGCCTCGCGCTCGGCGCGCCACTCCTCCTGCTGGCCTGCGGCGGGCGGGAGCCGCCGCCGTTGCCCGCGCGTCCGCCCGGCTACGCCTGGCTCACGCCGCTGCGGCTGAACGTCGTGGACCTGGAGGTGGTGGAAGCGCCGCTGGAGGCGCGCGTCGATCCGCCCGCGCCGATCCAGCCCGCCGCCGAGGTGGCGCGGATGGGGCGGGACCGAATCATCCCATCCGGCACCACCGCCCGCGCGCGCTTCGTGGTGGAGGCGGCGAGCCTCGTCCGCTCCGGCGACTCCGTCTCCGTGCTGCTGCGCGCGGGGGTGGAGGTGCTGGACAACAACCGGCGCGTGGCCTTCGCCCAGGCGGAGGCGCGGCGGAGCCTCAGCGGCTTCGGCAGCGGCGCGGCGGCGCGAGCCCGCGCCGCCGAGACCGTGATGGTGGGCGCGATGGACGACCTGAACGTGGAGTTCGAGCTGCAGGTCCGCCGCAACCTCCGCGACTGGCTGCTGGAGACCACGCCCACCGCCCCGGTCGCGCCGGTGGACGCGCCCGGGGGGATCGAGCGCCAGGATCTGCCGCGGGGTTAGGCTTTTCCCGGAGCGCAACCCCGCGCCGGTCTGCGGCGCTTCTCCTTCCAACCTGCATCTGGAAGGAGCCACGCCGATGAAGAGCCTTCGCCTCGCGATCCTGCCCGCCCTCGCCCTCGCCGGCGGCCTCGCCGCCTGCGCACCCTATCCGGCGGAGGGCTACTACACCGTGCCGCCGCCGAGCGCCGTGGCCGTGCCGCCGACCTACCGCAACGACCAGGCGGCCTATGTCGCCCAGGTGCCCGTGGCGCCGGGCGTGCCCTACGCGGCCGCCGTCGATCCCTATTGCCGCGAGGCCTTCGCCAATGCCGCCGGCACGCAGCAGCAGGCCTCGATGACCGGCACCTACGCCGACGCCGCCCGCGCCCAGCGCTCCGCGGATTTCTACCGGCGCGACTGCCGCTGAGCATCGAACCCCGGGCCGGGAAGGCCCGGGGGCGGGCACCGGGGCCGCCGATCCGCAGGGATCGGCGGCCTTTTTGCTGTCCCTGACGCGTTTACGCGGCCTTTATCGTCGGCCGCCCTCTCTCGCATCGCGGTTTTACGGGCCGGTCCTCAGCTTGGCGGCGTGGAGGATCCCATGGCCCCTATCGCCATCCTGTCGCCCGAGCCGCCGGGCATCGCGTCTCCTGCCCTTGCCGCGTCAGCCGCTTCTGCCAAGGACGTGGCGAAGGGACCGGCGCGGAGCCCGGGCGGGCTGCCCTGGCCGCCGAGCCTGCGCGCGCTGGACGCCGCGCCGCGCCGTGCGGGCGCAGCCCTGCTGGACGCCGCGGGGGCGGGGCGGGAGGACCGCGTGCTCTGCATCGGCGAGGCCGGGGCCGAGACCCTGTGCGACGCGCTGCACCGGGGTTGCCGCGGCGCCGCCGCCTTCCGCCAGCCCCCGGCCCATCCCGACCCGGTGGAGGTCGTCGTCGCGCCCGCCATCCGCTCCGAGGAGGCGGGACGGGCGGTGGCGGATTGCGCCCGGCGCGCCCTGCCTTCCGGCGGCCGGCTGGCGCTGCGGCTGATCGGCGACGGCACGGCGGCGCTCGCCCGCTCCGTCGCCGCCCGGCTCCGCGCCTACGGCTTCGAACGGGTGCGGCTGCGCGGGGAGGGGGAAGGGGGGCTGATGCTCTACCGCCTCGCCTCCGCCCGGAAGGGAGCCTGAACCATGCGCCCTCCTCCGGGCCTGCGGGGGAGCATCCCCGCCCTCGTCACCCCTTTCCTCTCCGGGGATGCCGGCACGATCGACCGCGCCGCCCTCTCGCGCCTCGCGGCCCGCGCCACCGCGCGCGGGGCGGGCGCGCTGGTGGCCTGCGGCAGCACGGGGGAGGCGCCCGCGCTCTCCGCTGTGGAGCACGCCCAGGTCGTCGCCTGCGTGGCCGAGGCCGCGCACGGCCTTCCGGTGGTGGCGGGTGTCGGCGCGCCCTGCACGGAGGCGGCGGTGGCGCTGGCCGTCGCGGCGGAGCATGTCGGCGCCGCCGCGCTGCTCGTCTCCGCCCCGCCCTATGTGAGGCCGGGGCAGGAGGGGCTGCGCGCCCATGTCCGCGCCGTGGCCGCGGCGACGGGGCTGCCGGTCGTGCTCTACGACGTGCCCTCCCGCGCCGGCGTCGGCTTCGCGGACGAGACGATCGCCCGCCTTCACGCGGACGGGCTGATCGCGGCGGTGAAGGACGCCACCGGCGACCTCTCCCGCCCGCCGCGGCTGGCGCGGCTCTGCGGGCCGGGGCTGGTGCAGCTCTCCGGCGACGACGCGACGGCGCTGGCGCACCTGGCCATGGGCGGGCAGGGCTGCGTCTCCGTCACGGCCAATGTCGCGCCCGCCCTCTGCGCCGCGCTGCAAGCGGCCTTCGCGGCGCGGGACCTCGCCTTCGCGGCGGAGATCCGCGACCTGCTGGCGCCGCTGGACGCCGCTCTCTTCGCGGAGACGAACCCGGTGCCGGTGAAGGCGGCGCTGGGGCTGCTCGGCCTCTGCGCGCCGCACCCGCGCCTGCCGCTGATGCGGGCGGAGCCGGGAACGGCCGCGCGCCTCTCCCGCGCGCTCGCCGGCGTGATGGAGAGGGAGGAGGCGGTGGCGGCGGAGCGGATGCCGCGCGTCCGGCAGGTGGCCTGACGATGCGGCGGAACTCCACCGCGCGGCTGGACCCCTCCTCGGTCCGCACCCTCGCGCGGTTCACCCTCTTCCTCGGCTTCGCCGGGCTGTGGTGCGCGGTGGTCCACCTGATCACCGCGCGCCCGGTGACGCCCGTGCCGATGCTGGTGACGGCGGCGGGCGTGGCCGCCGGCTTCGCGGCCGCGAACCGGGAGAGGCCGGGGGCCGGCAGCCTGAACCGCTGGGACGAGACGGCCGGCTTCCTCGGCCTGGCCGGCCTGGCGAACGCCCTCGTCCGGGCGGTGGGGTAGGCTACCCCTCGAAGGTGCCTACCCTTCGAAGGTTCCGGCGCGGCCGTTGATGATGGAGAGGAACTCCCGCCGCGTCGCGTGATCGTCGCGGAAGGCGCCGAGCATGGTACTGGTGACCATCGTGACGCCGTGCTTGTGCACGCCGCGCGTGGTCATGCACTGGTGCGCCGCCTCCACCACCACGGCGACGCCGATCGGGTCCAGCACGTCGTTGATGGCGTTGGCGATCTGCGCCGTCAGCTTCTCCTGGATCTGCAGGCGCTTGGAGAAGGCGTCCACCACGCGGGCGAGCTTGGAGATGCCCACCACGCGGCCCCGCGGCAGGTAGCCCACATGGGCGCGGCCGATGATCGGGACCATGTGGTGCTCGCAGTGGCTCTCCAGCCGGATGTCGCGCAGCACCACCATCTCGTCGTAGCCCGCCACCTCCTCGAAGGAGCGCTGGAGGAGCTGCACGGGATCGGTGGCGTAGCCGCCGAACAGCTCCAGGTAGGACTTCGCGACGCGCTTGGGGGTGTCCAGCAGCCCCTCGCGGGCGGGGTCGTCCCCGGCCCAGAGGATAAGGGTGCGGACGGCGGCCTCCGCCTCCTCCTGGCTCGGGCGGGCGTGGCCGGCGGCCTCGGCGGGGGTGGCGATGGTCGCGGGGTCGGTCACGGCGTCGTCCTCTCGGAACCCCCGGATCGTCGCGGGGGGATGAAATGATGGTCCCGCTGCCGCCGGGTTGGAAGCGGGCTGCCGGGCGGGCCGGGGCTGCGCCGGCCGCATTTCCGCGGCGGTAACCGCCACGGAACCTTCAACGGGACCCCGCGCCCGCTCGTGCGTTCCCCTGGCGTCCGCAGCGGAGGCCCGGCGATGCGAAACCCCGAAGCCGCCACCGACCTGATCCACCGCATCGGCGGTGCCCTCGTCCGCGACCCGGATGTGGTGGAGCTGCCCTGGGAAGCGCTGGCCCTGGTGGTGACGGTGGAGCCGGGCGTGGTCTCCACCAGCGGCTACGCCTACGACGAGAGGCGGCGGCCCATCGCCTTCACGCCGAGCCGCGGGAGCGGGCTGGTGGAGCTGTTCCGGGAGCTGCAGGAGGCCACCTCGGACCCCGGCGGGCGCCGCTGGGCCGCCTGCCTCGTGCAGGTCCGGCGCGCGACGGGAAAGATGACGATGCAGTACGAGTACGACGACGTGGACCGCTGGAAGGTGACGCCGGACAACCTGGACACAATGAGGGCCGGGCTGTGCCCCGCGGAGTGAGCCCCCGCCCGGGATATCTGCACCGGGGCGTCCCGCATTGGGGCCTCTCGCGCCGGGCGCTGGTCGCGGCGGCGCTGCCGCTCCTGCTGCCTTCCGGCGCCCCGGCGCAGCCGGCTGCACCGGGCGGCGGGACGGGCGCGCCGAAGCCGCCGCCCGCCGGGGCGCCGCAAGGCAGCGCCGCCCCGGCACGGCAGCAGGGTGCCGCGCCGGCATCGGCCGCCGGGCCGGAGGCGATCGCGGACTACGTGGAGATGGCCGGCGACATCCGGCTGGAACCCGCCGAGCGCGCCGCCGTGGTAGAGGCGGAGCGCCGCCTCGCCGGGGGCGGGACGCGGCCGAGCTGGGGCGAGGCGGCCTCCGTGCTGGCGCGCCACCGCGGCCTGAACGCCATCGGGAGGGCCGAGATCCGCCACGCCGCCCGCGCCGCCTTGCACTTCGCGGCGCATGAGGACCGCACGGCCGTGGACATCCTCTCCCGCCGCGACCCCGTGCTGGTGGAGGACGCGCCGCGCAAGGAGGTGGTCACCATGGCCGACCTGCGCGCCATGGCCGCGACCAACGAGTTCGTCGGGCGCCTCTCCGGCCAGACGCCGCCGCCGATGCGGGAGGAGCCGGGGGACCGGGAGAAGCTGCGCGCCGTCTACGAGGCGCAGCCCGGGATGCGCGTGGCCACCACCCAGGCCGGGCAGCGCCACGCGACGGTGGAGGAGGTCTGGCGCCGCATGGACGAGCGGGCGAGGGCGGAGGTGACCGCGGTGCTGCGCGACAAGGTGCGCGACAGCCCCGCCGTGGCCGATGCCGCGCGCGAGCTGGAGAACATCATGGTGGCGGCCGTGCAGCGGGCGCGGAACGACGCCGCGCTGGCGGATTTCCGCCGCCACATGGCGCGGATGGGCCAGGCGACGGTGGAGATGGCCCGGCTGGACGCACTGCGGCACAACATGGACGAGATGCACCGGCTGTTCCGCTGAGGGCTGCGTACCCCGCCCGCAAGGTCCGGGCGGGTGGGCGATGGTTTTATCAGCGCCGGACCGGGACGAGCGTGAGGCGCTTGCCCGTTCCAGTGACGGCTTCGGCACCAAGGTCTGCGTGATCGCCGACAGCGCAGGCCGCGCCGCCACCCGGTGCGATAAGCCGCCCCGTCCTTCCTCGGCGTCCTACACCTCGCCGCTACCCTCGACTGGCTCCGCGGGTCGCAATAGCATCCCTTCGAAAGCAGCTTTGGGGTTGCCGCTCCGGAGAGCAGTCCGTCAGCAGGCATCAAGGCGCCAAAGATCCCGCACCTCCAGGCTCACCCAGAGATGCACACGAACTTCAGCACCTCAGATCTGATCGGGCTTTTTCGAGCAGGTCTGGTCGCGCTCGTGCCAGTCGCTGAGCGGGCCCGCATCGCTTGGCGGTCACCAGCGGCATATGATCCTTGGGAAAGCATTGAGCGGGCTCTGTTCGCATCTATCGTGAGCAGCGTAGTAGAAAACGCCATTCCCAACCTACCCGCCCCTCTTCCCAAGTACGGTTTGACGTACCCTAGCTATGACCACCTTAGCTTTCTGACCGATCGGGCCGCGAGGCAGCGGGGCGAAACTTTGGTATTTCTAATGCTGACCACGGCTAACGACCCATTCGACACGATGTGCTTCGTGGAGGTGGATGGAACGTTCATCCCAACGGGACGCAAGGTCGAGGTTCCGCTCTCGCAAGCACTGCCAGAGGTGGCCACCAGGACGATAGACGGTCTGCGCTACCTCGATGTGATCGAGTACCACGAGTGACAGGTTCTGATGACGGGTCGTTCTGTGGAGGCTTATTGCGAACTACGGCACGACGGCTTGGTCATTCAATCTGCTCAGGCACTAACAAACCCTAGTTCAGCGTCACCCCACCGTAGGGGCTGTCGAGGCTGAAAGCGGGGATCTCGGCGTCGAAGGCCTCGCCGGTGGCGGAGACCACCATGTGGTACTGGCCACGCATGAAGCCGGAGGGCGTCGCGAGCGGGGTGCCGGAGGTGTACTCGAAGGCCTCGCCGGGCTCGAGCACGGGCTGCTCCCCCACCACGCCGTCGCCGTGCACGTGCTGGGTGCGGCCCATCGCGTCCGTGATGTGCCAGGTGCGCTTGAGGAGTTGCACCGTCTCCCGCCCCTCATTCGTGATGCGGACGCGGTAGGCCCAGATGTGGCGCCCCTCCTCCGGCTCCGACTTGTCGGCGAGGTAGAAGGTGCGGACCGTCACGCGCAGGCCGCGGGTGAGGGCGGTGAAGGCGCCGGGGTCGCTCATGCCCGACGCCCCAGCAGCGCGGTGGCCAGCCCGGCGCCGACGAGCGCCGTGCCGCCGGTGCGGTTCAGCGCGCGCCGCACCGCGGGCCGCCGCACGGCGCCTGAGAGGCGGCCGGTGAGCAGCGCGTAACCCAGGGCGTTCGCGGCGCCGAGGGCGACGAAGCTGGCGACCAGCAGGCCGGCCTGCGGCAGGAAGGGGCGTGCCGGGTCGATGAATTGCGGCACGAAGGCGACGAAGAAGGCGATGCCCTTGGGGTTGGTGGCGGTGACGAGGAAGGCCTGCAGCCCCGCGCGGCGCGGGGGCAGGGGGGATGGCACGCCCTCCGCCGGGGCGCGCCAGAGCTTCACGCCCAGCCAGACGAGATAGGCGGCGCCCGCCCAGCGCAGCGCCTCGAAGGCGAGGGCGGAGGCGGCGAGGAGGGCGCCGAGCCCGGCGAGGGAGAGGCTCATCGCGAGCGCGTCGCCCGCCGCGACGCCGGCCACGAGCGGCAGGGTGGAGCTTCGCCCGCCGCCGAGGGATTGGCCGAGCACGAGCAGGATGGTGGGGCCGGGGATGACGAGCATCGCCGTGGCGGCGGCAAGGAAGGCGAGCCAGGTCTCGACTGTCATCGGCGTCCTCTTGCCTGCGCTTGGCGGCAGCCTGCCACCGGGCGCGCCGCCGCGTCCATCGCGACGGCGCGTGCGGCGGGACGGGTCAGCGCCCCGGCATCAACGGTCCGGCGAGGCCGCGCGGGCGACGCCGCCCGCCTTGCCGCCACCGGTCGCCCGCAGCCCGTCGAGCGCCTGGGTCAGGTCGTCGATCAGGTCCTGCGGGTCCTCCAGGCCGACGGAGAAGCGCACCGTGCCGTCGGTGATGCCCAGCCGCGCCCGCTCCTCCGCGCCCACCTTCATGTGGGTGGTGGTGGCGGGGTGGGTGACCATGCTGCGCGCGTCGCCGAGGTTGTTGGAGATGTCGATGAGCTTCAGCGCGTCCAGCACGCGGAAGCAGGCGTCCTTGCCGCCATCAATGTCGAAGGTGACGAGGGTGCCGCCGGCGGACATCTGCTTCCGCGCCAGGGCCTGCTGCGGGTGGGTGTCCATGAATGGGTAGAGACTGCGGGAGACCTCCGGGCGGCCTGCCAGGAAGTGCGCCAGCTTCTCCGCGTTCGCGCACATGGCGGGGATGCGCAGGTGCAGCGTCTCCAGCCCCTTCAGGATCACCCATGCGTTGAAGGGCGAGATGGAAGGGCCGGTGTTGCGGATGAAGGGCTGCAGCACCTCATCCACCCACTTGCGGCTGCCCAGCACGGCGCCGCCGAGGACGCGGCCCTGGCCGTCGAAGTGCTTGGTGGCGGAATACACCACCACGTCCGCGCCCAGCTCCAGCGGCTTCTGCAGCAGCGGCGTGGCGAAGACGTTGTCCACCACCACGATCGCCCCGGCGGCGTGTGCCATCTCGGCCACCGCCGGCAGGTCCACCAGCTCCAGCATGGGATTGGAGGGGGTCTCCAGCAGCACCAGCGCGGCGGGCTCGCGGAAGGCGTCCCGCCACTGGTCGAGGTCCGTGCCGTCCACGAAGACCGTCTCGATGCCGTAGCGCGGCAGCAGGGTGGAGACGATCCAGTGGCAGGAGCCGAAGAGGGCGCGGGAGGCGACCACCCGGTCCCCGGCCTTCAGGTGGGACAGCATCGCGGAGTGGACGGCGGCCATGCCGGAGGCGGTGACGCGGCAGGCCTCCGCCCCCTCCAGCGCCGCCAGCTTGTTCTGCAGCGCCTCGATCGTCGGGTTGCCGAAGCGGGAGTACTGGTAGTGCTGGATGTTGCCGAGGAAGGTGTCCTCCGCTTGGCCCGCGCTCTCGTACATGAAGCCCGAGGTCAGGTGCAGCGCGTCCGACATCTCGTCGAAGGAGGAGCGGTTCTGGCCGCCGCGCACGAGGAGGGTGGCGGGGCGGAGCGGGAAGTCGGGAAGGGTCCTGGGCATCGCGGGCGTTCCATCAAGTCACGGAGGGCCCGGTCGGGCGGAGAGGAGGCCCCCCCGCCACGGCCGTTTAGCGCGTTTCTTTAAGCTCGCCGCAAGCTGGCCGACAAATCGCGAGCACCGGCCGCCCGGCGGGGCCAGCGGCTGATGCGGCCGAGGCTAGTCCCGCCGGCTGCGCGCAACAAGTCCTGGGCGGCGCCGCAGAAGCCCGCTCACGCCTCCTTGAGCGGGGCGCCGGCACACGGAATTATTCCGATGAGTCGCCAGGACGGCGAGTCGCGAGGGGGTCTGCGGGGCATGTGGCTCGGGAAGTTGTTCCGCCGGCAGCCGGCGGCGCCGACGCGGCACGGGGCGCGCCCGCCCGGCTTCGCGGAGGATCTCGGTACCTTCGGCGTACAGGCCCTGGTGGAGGACGGATCCCGCCCCATGCGGACCGGCGGCGGCTCGCGCGGTACCCGCCCGGGCCGGGGAGGGGAGGAGTTTTCCGCGCGGCCCTTCTCCGGCGGCCTCCCCCCCGGCCGGCCCTTCGCGAGCACGGGGCCGCAGGGCCATCGCGGCCGGATGCGGGAGAAGCTGCTGGAGCGCGGGCCGGACGCGCTGGCCGATTACGAGCTGCTGGAGATGCTGCTCTTCTTCGCCTTCAAGAAGGGCGACACCAAGCCGCTCGCGAAGTCGCTCATCAACCGGTACGGCAGCTTCGCAGGCGTCCTGACCGCCCCGCAGGCCGAGCTGATGGCCACGCGGGGCCTGGGGGAGCACAGCGTCTCCGCGCTCAAGCTCGTCCAGGCCGCCGCGCTGCGCCTGGCGAAGGCCGAGGTGGCCGACATGCCGGTGCTGAACAACTGGGACCGGCTGCTGGCCTACCTCAACGCCGCCATCTCGCGCGAGAAGGTGGAGCAGTTCCGCATCCTGTTCCTGGACAGCAAGAACCGCCTGATCGCGGACGAGGCGCAGGCGAAGGGTACGGTGAACCACACCCCCGTCTACCCGCGGGAGGTGATCCGGCGGGCGCTGGACCTGCACGCGACCGCGCTGATCCTCGTGCACAACCACCCGAGCGGCGACCCGACGCCGAGCCGCTCCGACATCGAGATGACGATGGAGATCCGCCGGGCGGGGGAGATCTTCTCCGTGGTGGTGCACGACCACCTGATCATCGGGAACGGCCGCCACCTCTCCTTCCGGCGGGAAGGGCTGCTGTAGGCGGCGGATTGCGCCGGGGGCGCCGCTGCGCTAGGTGTGGGGCACCTCGGAGCGCGGGCGTAGTTCAGAGGTAGAACGTCAGCTTCCCAAGCTGAATGTCGTGGGTTCGATTCCCATCGCCCGCTCCATCCTCCCGATCCCCGACCTGTTACCCGTTTCCATTGGACAGGCCGCACCGTTCGGGCGTTCCTGCCGTGTTCTCCTCCTTCGGCACGGCAACCCATCATGAGTCGGTCCAGGCTTCCCCTCGTCTCCGCCCTGCTCGCCTCGGGCGCCCTCTCCGGCTGCGCGGTGGTGCCGGAACCGCTCGTCGCCTATCCCGGCCCGAACAAGACCGCCGAGGCGATGCAGCAGGACGACGCCACGTGCCGCCAAGAGGCAGCGGCGCCCGCCCCGCCCGCCGCTGCCGTGCCCACCACTTCCGCGCCCGCTACTTCTGCGCCCGCTACTTCCGCGCCCGGGGCGACGCCGGCTGTCGCCACCCCGGCCCCGGTCGCGCCGGAAACCCTGTACTTCCAGTGCATGGCTGCGCGCGGAAACGTCGTGGCCGCGGCGCCCGCGGCCTATCCCGCCACTTACGGCCCGGCCGTGTATGCCGGCTACGGCTTCGGCCTGTGGAGCGATCCCCTCTGGTACGGCTACTACGGCGCCCCGTTCTACGCCTGGGGCGGGGGATGGGGGCTGGGCCTGGGGTGGGGATGGGGCGGAGCCTACCGGGCAGGGTGGCGCGGCCCCGGTTACTGGCGCGGCCCGGGGTATTGGCATGGGCGCGGCGGCTGGCATGGCCGTGGGGGCGGGGGCTGGCGCGGCGGCCACGGCCACTTCGGCGGGTCCCGTGGCTTCGGTTCCCGTGGCTTCGGGGGCCGCGGCGGGCGGCACTAGAACCGCGGCGCCGTAACGCCCGCGTCATCGCGGCCCGGGCCTTATTGCGGCCGGGGCGCCGGAGGCGCTAGGGGGCGGCCCCGGCCATGCCGGGCGGCGGGCGCGACCCGCCGCGGAGGACCGGCGCGCCAGAAGCCGGCCTTCCCCCAGGATGCGTCCCGTCCCCCACCACCGTCCCCCGGCCCGTGCGGCCCTTCCGGGACGGTCCCGTGCCCGCGCCGCCGGCCCGCTCCGCGGGGCGGCCGGCGCCCGTTGCCGGAGGCCGCATGAACCGCCCCGCCGCCCTCTCCCTCCTCCTCCTGCTGGCCGCCTGTGGCTACGCGGATTCCCGCCTGGCGCATCAGGCGCAGCTGGACATGCAGGGCATGACCGCCACGGACCTGCAGGCCTGCGCGGGCATTCCCGACAGGACGAAGCAGCTCGACCCGCGCACGGAGCTGTTCAGCTACGCCCTGAAGAACGAGTCCACGGGCGGGGTGCAGGTGACGCTTCCCGTGATCGGCGGCGACATCACCCTTGGCGGCAGCGGCAACGCCTGCACGGCCACGTTCCGCCTGACGGACGGGCGCGTGAGCGGGCTGTTCTACACAGGCAACAACGACCGGCCGGTAGGGCAGGACGGGGTCTGCGCCATGATCGTCCGGGGCTGCATGAGGCGGCCGATGCCCAGCATGGCCCCGGTCGCGGGGGATGGGGCCTCCGCCTTCCGCCAGCCCCCGGCACAGCCTGAGCTGCCGCCTCCACCCGCGCCGGCCGTGGTCCGCATGGAGCCGGTCGGGCGCTGAACGACGGGAAAATGAGGCACCGATCCACAATTGACGGTGATTTGACGATGGCCTGACGGAAATATCCGGCCTCCGTGCTGCCTTTGGCCGACCGGCTGAAAAGCCGTGTCCCTTCACCCCGGGGTGGTGCGCCAGCCCGGCAGGCCGATCTCAGCACAGGACCCATCCATGACCGAGAAGAGCACCGCCATCCTCCGCACCGCCCCGAAGGCCGTGGCCGACAACGGCCGCGTCTCCACCGGTGGCCTGCAGCGCGCGATCATCCGCACCGCCCCGAAGGCCGTGGCCGACAACGGCCGCGTCTCCACCGGTGGCCTGCAGCGCGCGATCATCCGCACCGCCCCGAAGGCCGTGACCGACAACGGCCGCGTCTCGACCGGCGGCCTGCAGCGCGCCATCGTCCGCACCGCCCCGAAGGCCGTGGCCGACAACGGCCGCGTCTCCACCGGCGGCCTGCAGCGCGCCATCGTCCGCACCGCCCCGAAGGCCGTGACCGACAACGGCCGCGTCTCCACCGGCGGCCTGCAGCGCGCGATCATCCGCACCGCCCCGAAGGCCGTGGCCGACAACGGCCGCGTCTCCACCGGCGGCCTGCAGCGCGCGATCTGACGGCGCCTACCGGGCTCCGTCCGGAGCCGCCGCAAGGGCGGGTTGGATGAAGCCGGCGGCCTCCGCGCACCGCGGCGGCCGGGACCTGCTGGGGATGGCGTACGGCATCATGGATCAGGACCTGACAACCGAGGCCGTCCCCGTCCCGCGGAACGCGTCCACCACGCCGCATGAGCTGGCCCGGGAGCCGGCCCGGGAGCCAATCGTCCGCTTCCACAACCTCTTCCCGGGCTGCCGTCCGCCCCAGCGCGCGGGCCGGGACGGCTACGGCACCATCCCCATCCGCGCCTACCGCTACTGCGAGGCGCTGTGCTCCGCCGCCGCGTTCGGCTGGCACGTCTTCCCGCCCATGGATTTCGAGCTCGTCTGGGATGGCGGTACGGAGATCCAGTGGACCTACCCCGAGGCCGAGGGCTGGTACCCGCTGGACGTCGCCCAGTTCCCCTATTTTGCGGGCGAGTTCGACGAGGCGGCGCCGGAGGACGCGAAGGGCTTCTCGCCCCCGTTCCTCGCGAACTTCATCGAGCCCGGGATCGTGCAGATCTGGTCCGGCGTGGTGGCGCGCACCGCGCCCGGCTGGAACCTGCTGATCCGCCCGCCCGCCAACGTGCCGCGCGACCTGGGCTACGAGCATTTCGAGGGCATCGTGGAGACGGACCGCTGGTTCGGCCCGCTGCTGCTCAACATCCGCCTGACCCGCACCGACATCCCCGTTCGCTTCAAGGCCGGATACCCGCTGATGCAGGTGCAGCCGGTGCAGCGGAGCACGGTGCTGGACCCCACCCTGGACAACTACGCGGTGTCCGAGGGGCTGGACTCCTTCAGCGAGGCGGACTGGGACGCCTTCCGCCAGACCGTGGTGAAGCCGAACAAGGACCCCAACCGCCGCCGCGGGGCCTATGCCGCCGAGTCCCGCAAGGGAAAGAAGCGCGAGGAATCCGGCGCATGACCGCCCCGGCCCCGGACCGGCTGCCCCCCAGCAGGCTTCAGGGCCTGGCCTGGGCCCTGGTGGCCGTGCTGGTGGCCGCCGCCTATCCCGCCATCACCCGGCTGGGCGTCACGCAGCAGGCGATGACGCCGCTGGAGCTGGCGACGCTGCGCTACCTCGTGGCCGGCGCGGTCCTGCTGCCCGTCTTCATCCCCCGCGCGCGCCGTCTGGACCGGCAGGGCTGGGCTGAGGCCGCGCTCCTCGCCTTCTGCCAGGGCACGCCGCTCGCCGCCCTCATCGCCGCCGGCCTCGCCCAAGCGCCGGCCGCCCACGGGGCGGCGCTGACGCTCGGGCTGATGCCGGCGGTCACCCTCCTGCTCGGCCTCCTCGCCGGGCGCCGGCCGGGGCGCAACGCCGCGCTCGGGGCCGCGATGATCGCGGCCGGGGCGGCGCTGCTGGCTGCGGCGGATGCGGGGGAGGGCGGCTCCGCCCTGCTGGGCTATGCGATGTTCGTCCTCGCGGCTTTCATGGGCGGGATCTACTTCGTCCGGCTGCGGGACTCGGGCTTCACGGCGCTGGAAGGGGCGGCCTTCGTCGCCGTCCTCTCCGGCCTCGGCGGGCTGGTGGCGCTGGCCCTGACCGGCGGGCTGCCGCACCTGGCCGAGGTGGCGCCGCGGGCGCTCCTGGCGCAGGCAGGGTTCCAGGGGCTGCTGGTGGGCGTGCTGACGATGGTGGCGATGAACCGCGCCATCGCGCTGCTCGGCCCCACCCCGGCGACGGTCTGCCTCTCCCTCGTCCCGGCCATGGCGGCGGCGATCGCCGTGCCGCTGCTGGGAGAGGTGCCGTCGCCGGAGGCCGGGACGGCGATCGCGGCCATGGTGGCGGGCGCCGCCCTCTCGGCGGTCTCCTCCACCCGGTCCTCCTCCCCGCCTTCCGGCCATGGCCCCGGCCAGCGGCCGCTGTCTCGCCCGGTTCCGCGCCTCGCCCAGGTGCTGCGCCGGATGCGGCCACCGCTCCCCCGACGTCGCGGCATGGCGGCGGGGTAGCCCCTTCGACCCTTGGCAGAGGAGAGGCACATGATCGACCTCGACCTTCCCACCGAGCAGGAGCAGCTCCAGCAGGTGATCCAGCGGCTCGTCCGCACCGCCCGCACCACCGGGCTCGACGTTGCCGGCGGGGTCCTGGAAGCGCTGCAGGACGCGCTGGCGCGGCCACCTGAAGGCGGCCCCGAAGGGCACTGACGCGACACGCCTTCGGCCTAGGCAGCCGATCAGGCTCCGATCCGGCCCCATGTGGGCTCCGATGCGGGCGCTGATTCGGGCGTGTGGCGGCGCCCGCGCGGCTTGGCTCGCCCGGGGCTGACAGGACAGCTGGCAGGACAGCCGACAAGACAGCGGGGGACATTTCGACTTGGGACAGACCGTGCCGCCTGGACGCAAGCCGGCCGTGCCGGGCAAGGCCGGGCCGGGGCTTCTTCACCTGACCTGCGAGACGCTGGCGCTGGGCTGCCTCTTCGAGAGGCGCGGCGCGGCCTATATCCGGGTGCCCGTCCACCGCCGCCAGCAGATGCTGGGCTGCGAGTGGCACAGCCGCCGGATCGCCGGGCTCCTCCGCGCCGTGTCCTACACCTTCGAGGCGCTGGAGGACTGGACCGCCATGGCGGAGGAGGCGCCGGGGCAGGTCGCGTTGCTGTACCGCGGCATCCTCGGCCGGCCGGAGATCCGCGAGGAGGATCTGGTCTGGCGGTCCGACGTCTACTCCCGCGGGCCGGAGGGCTACGAGCTCGTCTTCCGCGCCGGGAGCTATAACCCGCTGAACGCCTGGAACACCGTCCGCGGCGCGGTGCACCTGAACGGGGGCGCGAGGGCCGGTTTCGAGCCTGCCCCGCTGCCCGATCCGGGCGGCCGCCTGCGCCTGTCCGCCGGGGTGCCGGAGCGCGGCCTGCTGTTCCTCGGCGGCCGCGACGTGACCGCGGAGGTGCTGCGCCCTGCCCGACGGGAGGGGCTGGCCGGCCCGCCGCGCCGGCTGGAGGCTGCGGTGCCAGACGATGCGGACTGGTCGCTCTGCGACCTGACCCTCCCGGACGGGGACCGCTTCACGGCGCTGGGCCTGTTCAACGCCCTGCTCGGCGGCTCCGGCGGCGGGCCGAACGGGGCGGAAAGCCAGGACCAGGGACTCGGTGCAGGCCCGACCGGGCACTGGGCCATGGCGGGGCTGGGCGCCGTGCCATTCCTGCCCGGGCGCCTCGTCGCGGAGGCGTTGCTGCGGCGGGCCGGCATACCGGTCCAGCCATGAACGGACGGCGCGCGCTTTCTCCGGCGCGCGCGGCCGGCCATAATGGGCGCGCCATGGTTCCGCTCCCCAGCGCCCCCCCGGGGTGCCCTTCCGGCACCTCCCTGGGCGGCCTGCCCCGGCCGTGACGGCCCATTCCCCCTCCGGGGCGGACGAGCGATCGTCCCCGCCCCGCATCCGGGTCGCCCTTCTCGGCCCTGTGCGGGCCTGGGGGGCGGAGGGGCGGGAGATCGTCCTGCCCACGCGCAAGGTGCGCGCCCTGCTGGGGATCCTGCTGCTCTCCCGCGGCCGCCCGGTGAGCCGCGCGCGGCTGGCCGCGCTGCTCTGGGAGCGTTCCGGGGAGGCGGAGGCGCGGGCCAGCCTCCGCCAGGCCGTGCTGGAGCTCTCGAGGGCCTTCGGCGAGGTGCCGCTGGTCCGGCGCGACGGGGAGAGCCTGCGGGCCGACCTCGCCCTCGGCGACGTGGACGCCCTCTCCCCCTTCGCCCTCTCCTCCTTTGCCGCGGCGGGCGCGCCGCCGCCGCTGATGGATGGGCTGGAGGGGATCGGCGACGGGTTCGACGACTGGCTCGGCCTCGAGCGGGAGGCGCTGCGCTCCGCGCTGCAGGGGCGCCAGGAGGCGGCGCTGGCCGCGCTGGAGGCCGATCCGGCCCGGCGCGAGGAGGCGATCGAGGCGGCGCGGGCCCTGGTGGCCCTGGATCCCACGAACGAGGCGGGCTGGCGGGCCGTGATGCGGCTCATGGCGGAGGCGGGGAACCGCGCCGGGGCCCTGGCCGAGTACGGGCGCTGCCGGGCCGCGCTGCGCCGCACGCTGGAGGTGGAGCCCGCGGCCGAGACGGAGGCCCTGGCCCGCCGGCTGCGCGCCCCGGCCGCCCCCGCCCTGCTGCCGCCCCCGCCACCCCCGCCGGCGCTGCGGGAGGGGCGCCGGCTGCGGGTGGGGGTGATGGCCGTGCACCAGCCGGGCGCGGAGGCGCTTCTCCCCCTCGCCCAGGCCTATGCCGGGGACGCGGCGCTGGAGCTGGTGCGCTACCGCCACTTCGACGTGGTCGACCCGCCGGCGCTGGAGGGAACCGATCCGCGGGATCCCGGCGGGCTGGCGGCTTACGGCCTGGACTACGTCGCCCGCGTCGCCGTGCGGGAGGAGGGGGAGGGGATGCGCCTGCAGATCTCCCTCATCGACCTCGCCTGCCTGGCCCGCCCGGTCTGGAGCGCGCGCACGCCGATCGACCCCCGCGCGGGCGGGGTCGAGAGCGAGGCGCTGGGGCGACTGGTGGCGCGGCTGGAGCCGGTGATCCTGCACACGGAGGGGATGCGCCCCGTGGCCCGCCGCCCCGGCGAGGCGAGCGACATCGTGATCCGCGCCATGCCGCTGCTGTTCAGCATGGAGGAGGGGCGCTTCCGCCGCGCCGGCGACATGCTGGCCGAGGCGGTGGCGCGGGAGCCGGAGAACGCCATGGCCGCCGCCTGGGCCGCGCAGTGGCACGTGTTCCAGATCGGCCAGAACTGGGCGCCGGACCCGGAGGCCGCGCTGGCGGAGGCGGAGCGCCTGGCCGTGCTGGCGATGAGCCTGGACCCCGAGAGCGCGGAGGCCGCCGCCATCTACGGCCACGTCGCCTCCTTCCTGCACAAGGACTTCGACAGCGCGGCCTACTACCTGGACCGCTCCCTGGAGCTGAACCCGCACCAGGCCTCCTCCTGGGCGCTCTCTGCCGCCACCCAGGCCTATTCGGGCGACCCGGAGGAGGCGCTGCGGCGGATGGAGCGCTACCGGGCGCTCGCGCCCTCCCACCCGCACGACCGCATCCTCGGCCACGTCTTCACCACGGCCTACACGCTGAACGGCGATTTCGAGAAGGCGCTGGCCTTCGGGCGGCGCGCGGTGCGGGCGGCGCCGGGCTTCGTCAACGGCTACAAGCCGGTGCTCTCGGCGCTCGGCCATCTCGGCATGCGGAAGGAGGCGAAGCCGCTGCTGGCGGCGCTGCGGCGGATCGAGCCCGAGTTCAACGTGCGGAACTTCGTGGAGACCTACCCCTTCCGCCGCCCGGAGGACCGGGAGGCCTACGAGCAGGGGCTGATCAAGGCCGGCGCACCGCGAGGGTGAGGCGGCGCGCCCGGGCCGGAACGCGGGTCAGGGGGCGCGATCAGTGCGGTGCGAGATCGGCATCGTCGTCCATCACCCGCTCGATGAAATCGGCCACCAGCCGCTTCAGCGCGCCGAGCGAGGGCAGGTCCATCACCATCGCGATGTAGCCGCGCAGGCTGCGGTCCCGCACGGCGAAGTTGATGTAGAGGAAGAGCACCAGCCCCTCGCCGCCCGGCTCCGTGCCCTCCAGCAGCATCCGGCCGTCTCCGCGCACCACCTGCGGCAGCGACATGTCGAAGGAGCGGCGCAGCATGTTCGCCATGGTGGCGAGGCAGTTGTTCAGGATGATGTTGCCGGTCTCGGCGAGCGCCTCGCGCTCCATCTCCGCCGCCTCCTCGGGCGGGACCTCCTCGCCCACCACGGCGCGCAGCAGCTC
This sequence comes from Pararoseomonas sp. SCSIO 73927, assembly GCF_037040815.1. Taxonomy (NCBI): domain Bacteria; kingdom Pseudomonadati; phylum Pseudomonadota; class Alphaproteobacteria; order Acetobacterales; family Acetobacteraceae; genus Pararoseomonas; species Pararoseomonas sp. SCSIO 73927. The sequence goes on along the minus strand of NZ_CP146232.1, from coordinate 45,604 downwards.
CGCCCCGCTGGACTGCGGGAAGATCAGCATGGCGCGGCCGTTGAAGGCGCCGGTGAAGTCCTGCCGCACGGCGACGAGGTCGCTGCCCTCCCGCTCCTCGATCAGGGTGGCGGCCAGGCGCTCCGCGATGATCTCGACGGAGGGGACGGAAAGCAGCACCTCGCCGCCCACCATCTGGCGCAGGCTGGCGGCGGCGCGGCTGACGCCGATGTTCACCAGCTCCGTCAGCGCGTCGCGCTCCAGATCGCTGAGCGAGGCCTCGGGAGGGACGGCCACGGCGCTACCGGCCGGCGCGGAGGCGCAGCGCGGCGCCGGAGACGAAGCCGCGCAGGGCCTCCTCCGTCACCGGCTTCGGCACGAAGGTGGCGCCCACGGCGCGGGCGCGCGCCACCACCTCGTCCTGCACGTTGGCGGTGATGACGGCGACGGGCATGGCGGGGTGCAGCGCGCAGATCTCGGCGGCCAGCGTCAGCCCGTCCTTGCCGGGCATGTTGTAGTCCAGCAGGGCGAGGTCGATGCCGCCCTCGGCCAGGCGGGCCATCGCCTCCTCCGCGTTGCCGGCCTCGGCGCGGACCCAGTCCGGCTGCAGCGCGGCGATCGCCTTGCCGGCCACGATCCGGGCCAGCTTGCTGTCGTCGACGATCAGGACGGTGGTCGCCATGCGGTGCTCCCGGACGCGCGCGGTCCCGCCGCGCGGCTGCCTTCATAGGGCGGCAGGGGGGCGAGCACCACCTGGGGCGGATCAGGCGTCCGGCGGCGCCAGCAGGGGCAGGATCCAGCGGGCGTCGAAGGGATCGGCCGGCACGCCGCGGATCGGGGGGCGCAGGGCCAGCAGAAGCTGGACCACGGCGGTGTGCAGCGGGCCGGCGCCGTCCAGCCTCACCGCGCGGCCCGCCCCGCCTTGAAGGAGCGCGAGGAGCGGCTCCGCGTCCTCCACCCGCACGGCGCCCTCCAGGCGGATGGTGTCGCCCTCCAGCCGCACGCTCATGCCGACCCCGTCCTTGCTTCCACCCTTGCGAGGAGCCCCGGCACGTCCAGCACCAGCAGGGCGCTGCCGTCGCCCAGCAGCGCCGTGCCCGCCAGGCCGGGCAGGCCGCGCAGCAGGCCCTGCGGCGGGCGCAGCAGCACGTCCAGCCTCTCGCCGAAGCCCTCCACCTCCAGCGCCACCGCCTCCGCGCCCCCGCCGGTGACGAGAAGGCGGGCGGTGGCGCCGCGCGGGGCCGGCACCAGCCCCAGCAGCGCGGCGAGGCGCAGCACGGGCAGGGTGCGGCCGCGCAGCACCAGCGCCTCCCCCGCGCCCACCGGGCGGAGGGAAGCGGCCGGCACGCGCGCCGTCTCGGCCACCGCCTCCGCGGGGATGCCGTAGAGTTCGCCGCCCGCGCGAAGGGTCAGCACCCCCGTCACCGCCGCGCCGCCGGGCAGGAGGAGGCGGACGGTGGTGCCCGCGCCCGGGGTGCTGGTGAGCGCGACGCGCCCGCCGAGGGCCTCCACCGCCGCGCGCACCGCGTCCATGCCCACCCCGCGGCCGGAGATCGCGGTGACGGCGCCGGCGGTGGAGAAGCCCGGGCGGAAGACGAGGTCCAGCGCCTCGCGGTCGTCCATCACGTCGATGGCGGCCGGGTCCGCCACGCCGCGCGCCCTCGCCACTTCGCGCAGGCGGGCCGGGTCCATGCCGGCACCGTCGTCCGAGAGGGTGACGGCGATCCCGCCATCCTCCCGCGCGGCGGAAAGGGTGATCCGGCCCGCGCGCGGCTTGCCGGCGGCCTCCCGCGCCGCGGCGGGCTCGATCCCGTGGTCGATCGCGTTGCGCAGCAGGTGCAGCAGCGGGTCGGAAAGGCCGTCCACCACGATGCGGTCGACCTCCACGCCCTCCCCCAGCACGGTGAGGGCGACCTCCTTGCCCAGCGCCCCCGCGGTCTCCCGCGCCAGGCGCGGCAGGCGGGCGAAGGCGCGGCCGAGCGGCACGAGGCGCAGGCCGAGGGCGCCGCGGTGCAGCCGCTCCGCCAGGCGGCCGAGGCCGGCCGCGCTCTCGGCCAGGGCGCGGGCCAGGGCGGGGTCCTCCACGCCCGGTGCGGCGACGAGGTGGGCGAGGCCGTTCCGGGCCACCACCAACTCCCCCGCCAGGTCCACCAGCGCGTCCACGCGGCCGGAATCCACGCGCAGCCCGCGCGGCGCGGCCGCCGGGACAGCCGCGGCGAAGGGGACGGGCGCGAGCGCCACCGCGTCCGCGACGAGGCGAAGGACCTGGCGGAGCGCGGCCTCCGGCGCGGCGAAAAGAGCCTCGATCACGAGGTTGCAGGTGAAGGGGTCCGGCCCCTCGGCCGGCCAGGGCTCGCGCGGGGCGATGTGGAGCGCGACGGGGCCGGGCAGGGCGCGGAGGATCGCCACCGGGTCGTCGCCGAGGAAGAAGCAGTCCGCCGTGGGAACGTAGCGCAGGGCGGTGAGGGCCTTCCCCTCCGCCTGCGCCCGGGCGATTGCCGCCGCCTCCCGCTCCATCAGGGTGGGTAGCCAGTCCGGGGAGGCGGCGCCCATCAGAACGAAGGGTGGGGCGAGCGGCGGGGCGGTCGCCGCCGGCACGGCGCCCGGCAGGCGGGCGCGCAGCGCGGCCTCCAGCGCGCGCCCTTCCGCCTCCGCCGCCTCGGGCAGGTGGCCGTCGGCGGCGAAGGCCTCGATCCAGGCCTCGCCCGCCCCGACGAGGGCGAGGAGGGTGTCCATCGCCGCCCGGTCCGGTGCGGCGGCGCCGCGGCGCAGCGCCTCCAGAAGGTCCTCCCCGGCGTGCAGCGCAGCGCCCAGCGGCGCGAGGTCGAAGAGGGCGACGGAGCCCTTCAGCGTGTGAACGGCGCGGAACGCCCCGTCCAGCCGCGCGGGGTCGCCCGGCGCGCGCTCCAGCGCCAGTAGGTCGTCGGCCGCGGCCTGCACCAGCTCCCGCGACTCCACCAGGAACTGCTCCAGCAGCTCGCTCATGCGCCCCTACTGATGATGGTGCTCACGATGGCGCCCTCTGGTGGACCACGGCGTCGTCGAAGCGGCGCGTGGTGAAGCCCTCGGCGATCCGGCCCATGGATTCCGTATGGCCGAGGAGAAGGAAGCCGCCGGGGGCGAGGGCGGCGTGCAGGTTGCGCGCGGCCTCGGCGCGGGAGGCCTCGTCGAAGTAGATGAGGACGTTGCGGCAGAGGATCACGTCGAACCGGCCTTCCGCAGCCATGCTCGCGGGATCGACGAGGTTTGCGGAGGTGAGGCGCACGGACTCGCGCAGGTCCGCGATGATCCGGCGCCCGCCGTCCTGCGCCGGCTCGAAGTAGCGGTCGAGCAGGTCGGGCGGCAGGCGGGAGAGGGCGCGGCCGGCATAGACTCCCTCTGCCGCGGCCGCGAGCGCGTCCGTGTCGATGTCGGAGCCGAGGATCTCGATGTTGTAGGCATCGACCATCGGCCAGTTCTCCAGCAGCCAGATGGCGACGGAGTAGGGCTCCTCCCCGCTGGAGCAGGGGATGGACCAGATCCGCACCCGGTCGCCCGGGCCGCGCCGGGCGACGATCTCCGGCAGGATGGCGCGGGAGAGGGCGCGGAGCTGGTGCTCCTCCCGGTAGAAGTAGGTCTCGTTGACGGTGAAGCTGTTCACCAGCCGCTCCGCCTCCGCGGGGCTGCCGCGCAGCAGGCCCATATAGGCGGCGAAGGAAGCGGTGCCCGTGCGCTCCATCCGCTGCGCGACGCGGCGCTCGATGTAGTAGCGCTTGCTCTCGCCGTAGAGCATCCCGGTGCGTCGGTAGACGAAGTCGCAGACACGCCGAAGATCCTCCGGCGCCAGGACGGGGTCGTTGCCCGGACCCTCCGGGAGGCTGCCCACGGGACCAGCCGCTGGACCGGATGTGGGGCCGCTCACGCCAGCCACCCCCGCAGCGCGGCGGCGATGCCGCCGAGCGGGACCACGGCCGAGGCGCCGCCCGCCCGCACCAGCGCGCCGGGCATGCCCCAGACCACCGCCGTCTCCTCCGCCTCCGCCACCGTGTGGCCGCCGGCGGCGCGCAGCCGGGCCATGGCGGCCGCGCCGTCGTCGCCCATCCCCGTCATCAGCACGCCCACCAGCCGCTCGGCGGGCATCAGGGCCAGGGCGCTGTCCACCAAGCGGTCCGCGCTGGGGTGCCAGCGGTGCTCCGGGGCGGACGGGGCGGCCATGGCCACCACCCCCGCGGGGCGGCGCCCGAGGATGAGGTCTGCATCGCCCCGCCCGATATAGGCGTGGCCGGGCAGCAGCCGGACGGGGCGGGAGACCTCCTCCACAGCCAGGGCGCAGTTCTTGTCCAGCCGCCGGGCCAGGGCGGCGGTGAAGCCGGCAGGCATGTGCTGGGCGATCACCACGGGCCAGGGAAAGTTCGCGGGCAGGGGTTCCAGCAGCGCGTCCAGCGCCGGCGGGCCGCCGGTGGAGCAGCCGACGAGGACGATCCCCGGCGGGTCGCCCGGCGGTACCGCGTCGGGCAGCCCGGCCGGGATGGGGCTTTGGGCCGGGGCGTGGAGGAGGGCAGGGGCGGCCGGGCGCGGCGCGGGGGGCAGGCCGGCGCGCAGCCGCACGCGCTCCGTCAGCCGGTGGCTTCGCCGAAGCCGCGCGCCCGCGGCCGCGCGCAGCTTTTCCAGCAGCAGCGGCGCCAGCTCGTCGATGGAGAGAGAGGCGGCACCGGCGGGCTTGGGAAGGAAGTCCACCGCGCCCAGGCGCAGCGCTTCCAGCGTCGCCTCCGCGCCCGCATCGGTGAGGGAGGAGAGCATCACCACCGGCACGGGATGCTCCAGCATGATGCGGTCGAGCGCGGCCAGCCCGTCCATGCGGGGCATCTGCACGTCCATCGTCACCACGTCCGGCGGGTCCGCGGCGATCGCCTCGAGCGCCTCCACCCCGTCCCGCGCGAAGGACACCTCGAAGCCGCCGGCACGGAGCACCCCGCCCAGCAGCCGGCGCATCAGCGCGGAATCATCGACGACGAGGACGCGCGTCACGGGGCGGGCCCAGCCTTCGTGCCACTTCCCGCCTCCGCGCCGCCCCCGGCCGCGGCGGCCAGCAGGTCGTGGCCGGCGGCTTCCAGCAGGCGGTGGGGATCGACGAGGGGGAGCATCCGGCCCTCCGGCCCCACCCGCGCCACGCGGGCGAAGGCATCCGCGCCGCCGGGGGGCAGCGCCGGGGCGGGGTGGATCTCCGCGGTGGCGATCGGCAGCACCTCCGAGACCGCGTCCACCGCCAGGCCGGCGCGCATCCCGCCCGCCCCGATCACCACGACGAGGCCCGCAAGGCCCGTTTCGGCACGCGCGCCGAAGCGGAGAGGCCCGTCGATGACGGGCAGGACGGTGCCGCGCAGCGTCATGGCGCCGGCGACGAAGCGCGGCGCACGGGGGAGGCGGGACAGGCGCTTCGGGCGGCGCGCCACCTCCTCCACGGCCGCGACGGGCAGGCCGTAGCTCTCCCCGCCCAGGCGGAAGAGGAGGAAGCGCTCCGCCGCCCCCAGTTCCGGCGCCACGTCCCCTTCCGGGCGGGCGCCGGCGAGCAGCCGCGCCGTGGTCGCCTCGTCGAAGAGGCCGTCCGGGGAGAGGACGGTGACGAGCCGGCCATCGCCGGTCCGCGCGATCGCCTCCACCCGCGCCTCCCCCATCCCGCGGGAGAGGATCGCGGGCACCGGGGCAAGGGCCGATGGCGGCAGGTGCAGGACGGCGCGCAGGGAATCGACGACCAGCCCCACGGGGAGGTGCCCCAGCCGCACCACCACCAGCCGCGCCCCCGCCAGGCCCGCGCCCGGCCCCGGCCGAAGCCCCAGCAGCGCGCGGGGGCAGACGAGGGGTAGCAGCCCGCCGCGGAAGGGGACGACGCCGAGCATCGCCTCCTCCGTGCGGGGCAGGGCCGTCATCTCGACGGGCAGGCGCGCCACCTCCAGCACCCGCTCCAGTGGCAGGGCATGGTCCCGGCCGGCAAGGGTGAAGGCGAGGAGCGCGACACTTGAACCTTCCGGCTCCGCCGCCGGCGCGGGGCGGGGGGTGGCGGAAGGACGTAGTGCGGCCGGGGAGCGGGCCGCGCCGAAGTCGCGGGCCAGCAGGGCGGGCAGGTCGATGGCGCGCGCTTCCCCCGCGGGGCCGAGGCGAGAGACCTCCTCCACCATCAAGCCGAAGGGCGCCTCCCCTCCTGCCACCACCACCCGCGCGGCGGGGGAGGGTGCGCCCTCCTCCTTGCCCAGCAGGCGCGCAAGGGAGAGGACGGGCATGACGGCGCCGCGCAGGCCGGAGAGGCCGAGCAGGGCCGGCGGAGCGTGGGGGATCCGGGTGAGCGGGGCGGGGCGCAGCACCTCCCGCACCAGGGGGGCGGGCAGCGCCAGCGCCTCCCCGCCCGCGCGGACGGTCAGGACCTCCGCCCCGGCCACCCGCTCAGCCTTCCGCCAGCCGCAGCTCGTCGGCGAGGCTCGCAATCTCCTCGATGGCGGCGGCCAGGTCCTCCGCGCCGCGGGCCTGCTCCCCGGCGGCGGTGGAGGCCTGGGCGGCGGCGGCGCTGGCCGCATCGGCCGCCGCGGCGATCTGCCGCGTGCCGGAGAGCACCTCCTGCACGGCGTCCAGCACCCGCTCCGTCCCCGCAAGGACCTCGCCGGAGCCGGCGCGCAGCGCGCCCAGCCCGGCGGCGGCGGCGGCCAGGCGGCCCTGGACGGCGCGGCCCTTCCCGGCCTCTCCCTCGCCGGCGGCGGCCACGGCCTCCAGCTCGGCGCGCACCCGCATCGCGCCGTCGCGCAGGTCGCGCACCACGTCCTTCATGCGGTCCGCCTGCGCCGCGGCGTCGCGGGCCAGGGCGCGGATGTCGGTGGAGACGGTGGCGAAGCCGCGCCCCGCCTCCCCCGCCCGCGCGGCCTCCACGGAGCCGCTGACGGCGAGCATGTTCGTCTGCACGGCCACCAGCGCGATGTAGTCCACGATCTTCTCCATCCGGCGGCCGGACGCCTCCAGCCCGCCGATCAGCGCGGCCAGCGCCCGCGTCTCCACCAGGGCGGCCGCCATGCCCCCGCCGAGGGTCGCGAGGGCCGTGCGGCCCCCTTCCAGCCGGGGGGCGAGCTCGGCCAGCCGCGCGGCGGCGGCGGCGGCGGCGGCGCGGGTGCCGGCGGCGGCGCGCTCGATCCCGGCCATGGAGGCGGCAGCCTGCTGTGTGGCCGCGGCCTGGATGGCGGCGCCGCGCCCGATCTGGTCCAGCGCCGTGTTGATCTCCCCGGCCGCGCCGGAGAGTTCCTGCACCGTGGCGGAGAGTTCCTCGGCGGCGGAGGCGACCGCCTCGGCGGAGGCGGTGTTGCCGGCCTGCAGGCTCTCCGCCAGCGCGGCCAGGGTCTGGGCGGTGCGCTGGCTCTCGTCCAGCGCGCTACCCTGCTGCTGCACGGCGCGCTGCGCCTCCGCGGTGGCGGCGGACTGCTCCTCGGCGGCGCTCGCCACGCCCTCGGCGCCGCGCTGCGCCTCACGCGCCGCGCCCTCGGCCTCCACGCTGGCCGCGAGGATCGCGCGGGCGCCCTTCGCGATGTCGTCCATCGCGCCCCGCACCTCCTCCAGCGCGAGGACGGTGGAGCGGCCCTCCCGCGCCTGGCCTTCCGCCGAGGCCGCGGCGGCGCGGATGCGGGCGGCGACGTCGCGCACCTCCGCGCCGATCGCCGCGACCAGCGCCTGCACCTCGCGCGCGCTGGCCTCCGAGCTCTCGGCGAAGGCGCGCACCTCCTCGGCCACCACGGCGAAGCCGCGGCCGCCATCGCCCGCGCGCGCGGCCTCGATGGCGGCGTTGAGGGCGAGGAGGTTCGTTTGGTCGGCGATGTCGCCGACGGTGGCGGTGATCTCGCCGATGCGGGCGGCGCCCGCCTCCAGCGCCGCCACCACCTCCACGGAGCGGAGCTGGCGGGCGGCGTTGTCCTCCACGGCGGCGGCCGTGGCCTCGATCCCCGCGCCCAGCTCGGCCAGTGCGACCTGCAGCGCCCCGGTGCCGCGCTGCGACTCCTCCGCCCGGTCGCGCGCCCCGGCGAAGACGGCGCCGAGGGATTCGATGTTGCCTTGGGATTGCTGCGCGGCGCCGGCCGCCTCCTCCGCCGCGGAGGAGATCTGCGCCAGGGCGCGGCCCAGCTCCTCGGCGGCCGCGGCGGCCTGGGTGATGCTGGCGGCCAGCTCCTCGCTCGCCGCGCCGATGCGCTCGGCCGCCTTCTCCCGCCGGGCGCGGCTGCGCTCCTGCGCGCGGCGCTGGCTCGGGGGCAGGGGCTGGGAAGCCGCCGGCCCGGGGGCTGGCGTGTGGGAGGCAGGCACGGGCGTCACGGAGGAGGGCGGGGGGGACGGCGCGGCGGCGCGGGCGGACGCGCGCCCGGCCAGCTCGGTTGTCTTCACCAGCGCCATCTGTGCCTCAGCCCCCCATCCGCCCCGCCGGCGCGCCCCTGGCCGGGGCGGTGCCGTCATGAAGGGACGGGCGGGACCTGCGACGATCCTACCGGGCCGGGGCGCGCGGCGCCACTCGCGGCGCCGCGCAAGCGGGCGGGGAGGGGCGGGTCAGCCTTTCCCGACAAGGACGTCGGAGGCCTTGATGATCGCGGAGGCCTCGTCGCCGACCTTCAGCTCCAGCGCGTCCACCGCCTCGTTGGTGATGGAGGCGGTGATCGTGGCGCCGCCGGCGACCTCGATCCGCACATGGGCGGTGGTCTGGCCCTTGGTGACGGCGACGACGGTTCCGGCCAGGACGTTGCGGGCGGACAGCTTCATGGCGGGTTCTCCTGTGCGGGGTTGGCGGCCGCGAAGGCGGCCGACTTCACCAGCGCCCAGAGGCGCTGGCCGGGCCGCAGCGCGAGGCGCGCCACGGCGTCGTCGGTGACGCGCGCGAGGAGGACGGCCTCCCCCGCGCGGAGGCGCAGCATCGCCTCGTGCGGCGCGGCGGGGCCGAGGGATTCCAGCAGCACGGGCAGGACGTTCTGCACGGAGAGGCCGCGCGGCTCCTCCGTGGCCACGGAGACGTCGCGCGCCCGCACGCGCACGCGCAGCCCCGTGCCGGGCGGCTCCTCGCGCAGGGGCACGCGCAGCTCCCCGCCGGGGAAGCGGAGCCGGGTCAGCCCGCGCGCGGGATCGTGCTCCAGCACGTTGCACGGGAGGAGGGCGCCGGCATCGCGCCGCGCGGCGAGCAGGGGCAGGTCCGCGCGGGTCGAGAGTGCCTCCACCGTGCCGGCGGCCAGGACGCGGCCGGCCTCCATCAGCACGAGGTGGTCGGCCAGGCGGTCCACCTCGTCCAGCGCGTGGGTGACGTAGAGGACCGGCGCGCGGAAGCGGTCCCGGACGCGGGCGAGGAAGGGCAGCACCTCCGCGCGGCGGGGGGCGTCCAGCGCGGCCAGCGGCTCGTCCATCAGGAGCAGGCGCGGGCGGGAGAGGAGGGCGCGGCCGAGGGCGACGCGCTGCCTCTCCCCGCCCGAGAGCGCGGCGGGGCGGCGGGAGAGGAGGTGCGCGATGCCCAGGAGGTCCACCACCTCCCCGAAGCCCGGCCCCTCCGCGTGCCGCGGGGCGCGGCGCAGGCCGTAGCGCAGGTTCGTCTCCACGGAGAGGTGCGGGAAGAGGCGGGAATCCTGGAACACCACGCCGCAGCGCCGCCGCTCGGCGGGGATCTCCACCCGCGCGGCGGTGTCCAGCAGCACGGTGCCGTCCAGGGCCACGCGGCCTTCCGCCGGGCGCAGCAGGCCGGCGACGGCGGCGAGGAGGGTGGACTTGCCGCAGCCCGAGGGGCCGAAGACGGCGGTGACGCCGGGTGTGGGCGCCGCGAAGGCGACGTCGAGCGTGAAGCCGGGCGCGAAGCCGGGGAAGCGGTGGCGCAGCGCGATGTCCAGCATCAGCGCGGGGCGCGGCCGATGAGGGTGGCGAGGCGGCGGCCGGCGAGGTCGGCCAGCAGGAGGCCGGCGACGGCGAGGACGAGGGAGACCGCGGCGAGCTTCGCGGCCGTCGCCTCCCCGCCCGGTGTCTGGGTGGCGCTGTAGATGGCCAGCGGCAGGGTCTGCGTCTCTCCGGGGATGTTCGAGGCGAAGGTGATCACGGCGCCGAACTCCCCCAGCCCCGCGGCGAAGGCGGTGATGGCGCCGGAGAGGATGCCCGGCGCGATCAGCGGCAGGGTGACGGTGACGAAGCGGTCGATCGGACCGGCGCCGAGGCTGCGCGCCGCCGCCTCCAGCCCGGGATCGACCGCGTCGAGCGAGAGGCGCACGGCGCGCACGATGAGGGGGAAGGACATGACGGCGGTGGCGAGCGAGGCGCCGGCGGTGGTGAAGACGAGGCGGACCCCGAACCACTCGTTCAGCAGCGCGCCCGCCGGGCCGCGCACGCCGAAGGTGACGAGGAGGAGCCAGCCCACGACCACGGGCGGCATCACCAGCGGCAGGTGCACCAGCGCGTCCAGCAGCGCGCGGCCGGGGAAGCGCCCGCGCGCGAGGAGCCAGGCCGCCAGCACCGCGGGCGGGAGGCCGAAGGCGACCGAGCGGAGGGCGACGGAGAGGCTGAGCCGGACCGCGCCCCATTCCTCGGGCGTCAGCACCTACCCGCCGCGCAGCCCGAAGCCGAGCCGGCGGTAGGTCTCGGCGGCCTCGGGGCCGGTGGCGAAGGCGAGGAAGGCGCGGGCGGCGGCGTTGTCCGCGGCGCGGCGGGTGAGGGCGAAGGGGTAGGTGACGGGCTCGTGGCTGCCGGCGGGAAAGGTGCCGATCACCTTCACCCCGCGGGAGGCGGCGGCATCGGTGGCGTAGACGATGCCGAGCGGGGCCTCGCCGCGCTCCACCAGCAGAAGGGCGGAGCGGACGTTGTCGGCGCGGGCGATGCGGGGGTTCAGCGCGTCCCACTGGCCCATCCAGGTGAGCGCGGCCTGCGCGTACCGGCCGACAGGGACGTTGGAGGGATCGCCGGTCGCGATCCGCCCGTTCGCGCCCAGCATGGCGGTGAGGTCCGTGTCGCGCCCGATGGTGACCGGCGCCTGCCGGCTGTCGGCCGGGGCGACGAGGACCAGCGCGTTGGCGAGCGGCGAAACGCGGGTCTCGTTCACGATCAGGTTCCGCTCCTGGGCGTAGTCCATCCAGGGCTCGTCGGCGCTGGCGAAGAGGTCGGCGGGCGCGCCCTGCTCGATCTGGCGGGCGAGGGCGGAGGAGGCGGCGAAGGAGAAGCGCGGGGCGGGGTTGCCCCTGGCGGCCCAGGCCTGGCCGAGCGCCCGCATCGCGTCCGTCAGGCTGGCCGCGGCGAAGACGGTCGGCCCCTCTTGCGCGCGGGCGGGAAGGCCGGTGGCCGCGAGGAGGGCGGCGGCGGCGATGGCGCGGAGGAGGTGGCGACGCATGGGCGAGCCTGGCGTTGTTCCCATTCGGCTATATCGATCCGGGAAAGGGGGCGCAAGGCGGGCTCCGTTGACAAGCCGGTGCGGGAAACGGCTCATGCGAGGACCGGCCGGTGGCCGCGAGGGACGGGAACGGGGAAGATGGCGCAAGGGCTCCGCAAGGGACTGACGAGCTACGGGGATGCGGGGTTCTCGCTGTTCCTGCGCAAGGCCTTCATCAAGGCGGCGGGCTACTCGGACGACGCGCTGGACCGGCCGATCATCGGCATCACGGACACGGCGAGCGACTTCAACCCCTGCCACGGCAACGCGCCGCAGCTGATCGAGGCGGTGCGGCGCGGCGTCATGCTCTCCGGCGGGCTGCCCATGGCCTTCCCGACCATCAGCATCCACGAGAGCTTCTCCCACCCCACCTCCATGTACCTGCGTAACCTCATGGCCATGGACACGGAGGAGATGATCCGGGCCCAGCCCATGGACGCGGTGGTGCTGATCGGCGGCTGCGACAAGACGCTGCCGGCGCAGATCATGGGGGCGGCATCCGCCGGCATCCCGGCCGTGGTGCTGCCGGTGGGGCCGATGGTGGTGGGGCATCACCGGGGCGAGGTGCTGGGCGCCTGCACGGATTGCCGCAGGCTCTGGGGCCAGCACCGGGCCGGCAAGATCGACGAGCCGGAGATCGAGGTCATCTCCGGCCGGCTCGCGCCCTCCGTCGGCACCTGCATGGTGATGGGCACCGCCAGCACCATGGCCTGCATGATCGAGGCGATGGGCCTCTCGCTCCCCTACTCCGCCGCCATCCCCGCCCCGCACGCGGAGCGGCTGCGCTGCGGCGAGGCGACGGGGCGGGTGGCGGTGGAGATGGCGCGGCGCCAGGGGCCGGGACCGAAGGCGCTCGTCACGCGCGCCTCCATTCGCAACGCCATGGTGGTGCTCCAGGCCATCGGCGGCTCCACCAACGGCCTCGTCCACCTCGCGGCCATGGCCGGGCGCGCGGGGCTGGAGGTGGACCTGGAGGAGTTCGACGCGATCGGGCGCGAGGTACCGGTGCTGGTGGACCTGAAGCCCAGCGGCGACCACTACATGGAGCACCTGCACCATGCCGGCGCCATGCCGCGCCTGCTGCAGGAGCTGGAGCCCTTCCTCGACCTCGGTGCGCCGACGGTGCTGGGCGGGACGCTGCGCGACTACCTGGAGCTGGCCGAGGACGTGCCGGGCCAGACCGTGATCCGGCCGCGGAGCAGCCCGCTGAAGTCCACGGGCGGGATGGCCGTGCTGCGCGGGAACCTCTGCCCCGGCGGGGCCGTGATCAAGCACGCGGCCGCCACGCCGGCCCTGCTCCAGCACGAGGGCCGCGCCGTCGTCTTCACCAGCGTCGAGGACATGACGAACCGCATCGACGACCCGGAGCTGGACGTGGCGGCCGAGGACGTTCTGGTGCTGCAGAATGCCGGGCCGAAGGGCGCGCCGGGGATGCCGGAGGCGGGCTACCTGCCTATTCCCCGCAAGCTGGCCCAGGCCGGGGTGAAGGACATGGTCCGCATCTCCGATGCCCGCATGTCCGGCACCGCCTTCGGCACGATCGTCCTGCACATCACGCCCGAGGCCGCGGTGGGCGGCCCGCTCGGGCTGGTGCGCACCGGCGACCGCATCCGGCTGGACACGGTGGCCCGCCGCATCGAGTTGCTGGTGGACGAGGCGGAGCTGGAGCGGCGTGCCGCCAGCTTCCAGCCGCCGCGCCCGGCGCCGAAGCGCGGATACGCCAAGCTGTTCCATGACACGGTGATGCAGGCCGACAAGGGCGTGGACTTCGACTTCCTGGCCGGGGAGGACTGAGCCGGGGGAGCACTGGGCCGGGGGAGCACTGGGCCGGGGAGGGGCGGCGCTCGCGGGCGGTTGAAGGCCGGGGCGGGCTGCGGCGGCCCCGGGAGGCGCCTAGTCTCCCGGCAACCGAGACTCGGAAGGATACGAGAGATGGCCGACTACACGCCGCCGGCGGTCTGGACCTGGAACCCCGGGAATGGCGGGCGTTTCGCCAACATCAACCGCCCGATCTCCGGGGCCACGCACGAGAAGGAGCTGCCGGTGGGGCGCCACCCGCTGCAGCTCTACTCCCTGGCCACGCCCAACGGGCAGAAGGTCACGATCATGCTGGAGGAGGTGCTGGCCCTCGGGCATGCGGGTGCCGAGTACGACGCCTGGCTGATCAAGATCGGCGATGGTGACCAGTTCGGCAGCGGCTTCGTGGGCGTGAACCCCAACTCCAAGATCCCGGCGCTGATGGACCGCAGCGGGCCGGAGCCGGTGCGCGTGTTCGAATCCGGCGCGATCCTGATGTACCTGGCGGAGAAGTTCGGGGCCTTCCTGCCGGAAGGCGGGGCTGCGCGGGCCGAGTGCCTCTCCTGGCTGTTCTGGCAGATGGGCAGCGCGCCCTATCTCGGCGGCGGCTTCGGGCACTTCTATGCCTACGCGCCGGTGAAGATCGAGTACGCGATCGACCGCTTCACCATGGAAACCAAGCGCCTGCTGCACGTGCTGGACACGCGCCTGGGCGAAAGCGAGTACGTGGCGGGGCCGGACTACACCATCGCCGACATGGCGAACTTCCCCTGGTACGCCGGGCTGGTGAAGGGCTGGAGCTACGGCACGGCGGCGGAGTTCCTGGGCGCGGGCGAGTACCCCAACGTGCTGCGCTGGGCGGACCGGATCCTGGCGCGGCCGGCGGTGCAGCGCGGGCGCATGGTGAACCGCGTGACCGGCGAGCCCTCCGGCCAGTTGCACGAGCGGCACGATGCGGGCGACTTCGAGACGCGCACGCAGGACAAGCTGGCCCCCTAGGGCTAGGGCAGGGCGTACCCGGCGGGTGCGGCGGCGCCCCCGCCGGGTGGCCGGCCCGGCAGCCGCCCTCCCGCGGTGCCGCCCGCGAAAGCTCCACGGGCGTGAAGCTTGCATGGCGCCGCCCCGTTCCCCTCGCGCACTGACGACGGTGAAGCCCGACCCATGCCCCTGCACGTCGCCCTGACGCATCGAACCACCTACAAGTACGAGAGGCCGGTCTCGCTCGGCCCGCAGGTCATCCGCCTGCGCCCGGCGCCGCACGCGCGCACGCCGATCCTCTCCTACGCGCTGCGGATCGAGCCCGCGGGCCATTTCGTGAACTGGCAGCAGGACCCGCAGGGGAACTTCCAGGCCCGCGTGGTCTTCCCGGAGCGGGTGACGCATTTCGACGTGACGGTGGACCTGCTGGCCGACATGGCCACCATCAACCCCTTCGACTTCTTCCTGGAGCCGGAGGCGGAGGCCTGGCCCTTCGCCTACGACCCCACGCTGGAATCGGAGCTCTCGCCCTTCCGCAGGGTGGAGCCCGCCGGCCCGCTGCTCTCCGCCTTTCTCGCCGAGACGCCGCAGCACGAAGGGCAGGCGACGGTCAACATGCTGGTGGCGCTGAACCAGCGGCTGCAGGGGAAGGTGTCCTACGTTGTCCGCATGGAGCCGGGCGTCTGGACGGCCGAGGAGACGCTGGGGCAGTGCAAGGGCTCCTGCCGAGACAGTGCCTGGGTGCTGGTGCAGGCGCTGCGGCACCTGGGCTTCGCCGCCCGCTTCGTCTCCGGCTACCTCATCCAGCTCCTGCCCGACGTGAAGCCGCTGGAGGGGCCGCAGGGGCCGACGGAGGACTTCACCGACCTGCACGCCTGGGCGGAGGTGTACCTGCCCGGCGCCGGCTGGATCGGGCTGGACCCGACCTCCGGCCTGCTGACGGGCGAGGGGCACATCCCGCTCGCGGCGACGCCGGAGCCCTCCTCCGCCGCGCCGATCTCCGGGCTGGTGGAGCCGGCGGAGACGGAGTTCGGCTTCGAGATGAGCGTGCGGCGCGTGCTGGAGACGCCGCGCGTCACGAAGCCGTACACGGAGGCCCAGTGGCAGGCGATCCTCGCCCAGGGGCGGGAGGTGGACCGCAGGCTGGCGGCCGGCGGCATCCGCCTGACCATGGGCGGGGAGCCGACCTTCATCGCGGCGGACGACATGGACGCCGCGGAGTGGAACACCACCGCGCTCGGCCCGACCAAGCGCGCCTATGCCGGGCGGCTGCTGCGCCGGCTGGCGGATCGCTGGGCGCCGGGGGCGGCGTTGCAGTACGCGGTGGGCAAGCACTACCCGGGCGAGCAGCTGCCGCGCTGGGCGCTGATGTGCCACTGGCGGAAGGACGGGGAGCCGGTGTGGCGCGACCCATCGCTGCTGGCCTCCGACGACGACAGGGACGACGCGACGGCGGAGGACGCGGCGCGCTTCGCCGGGGCGCTGGCGGAGCGGTTGCAGGTGGACCCCGCGCTGGTGACGCCGGCCTACGAGGACATCCACTACTATCTGTGGCGGGAGTACCGGCTGCCCGCGAACGTGGTGGCGGAGGACGCGAAGCTGCGCGACCCGTTGGAGCGGGCGCGGTTGGCGCGCGTGTACGGGCAGGGGCTTTCCTCCCCCGTGGGCAGCGTGCTGCCGATCCGCCGCGTGCTGCGCGACGGGGTGCGGCGCTGGCAGTCCGGGCGGTGGTTCCTGCGGGGGGAGCACCTGTTCCTCGTGCCCGGGGACAGTGCCATCGGCTTCCGCCTGCCGCTGCAAAGCCTGCCATGGATGTCGGAGACGGACGCGGCCAACACCTTCGAGACGGAGGCGGACCCCTTCGCGCCGCGCTCGCCGCTTCCGCCCCACCCCGCCCTGGCGCGTCCCATGGGCAACCACCCGGCGCCCGGTCTTCACCATGTGACGCCGGATTGTGTCGCAGCTGCGCCCCTTCCGCCCTTCCAAGCCTTCCAGCGCGTGCCCGGCAACGGCCCTGGCACCAGCTACGCCGGCGGTGCGGAAGGATTCCGCCCGGTGCCGCAGAGCCCGCCGGAGGTCGGCAAGAGCGACCCGGACGTGGTCCGCACCGCGATGACCGTGGAGGCGCGGGGCGGGATCATCCACGTCTTCTTCCCGCCTCTGTACGAGGCGGTGGACTGGCTGGACCTCGCCGCCGCGGTAGAGGCGACGGCCGCCGAGACGGGCCGCAAGGTTGTGCTCGAGGGCTACCTGCCGCCGCGCGACCCGGGGCTGCTGAGCTTCTCCGTCACGCCCGATCCCGGCGTGATTGAGGTGAACGTCCACCCCTACGCCTCCTGGGCGGAGGGCGTGCAGCGCACGGAGGAGCTCTACGAGGAGGCGCGGCAGGTCGGCCTGGCCTCGGAGAAATTCATGCTGGACGGCCGCCATGTCGGCACCGGCGGCGGCAACCACGTGGTGATGGGAGGCGCGACCCCCGCCGAGAGCCCCTTCCTGCGCCGCCCGGACCTGCTGAAGTCTCTGCTGGGCTTCTGGCACAACCATCCCAGCCTTTCCTACATGTTCTCCGGCCTGTTCATTGGCCCCACCAGCCAGCACCCGCGCGTGGACGAGGCGCGGATGGACAGCGTGGCGGAGCTGGAAGTGGCCTTCTCCCGCATCAAGGCGGGGGAGGAGACGCCGCCCTGGCTGGTGGACCGCCTGTTCCGCAACCTGCTGGTGGACATGACGGGGAACACCCACCGCACGGAGTTCTGTGTGGACAAGCTCTACGCGCCGGAGAGCAGTTCCGGCCGCCTGGGGCTGGTGGAGTGGCGCGCGGCGGAGATGCCGCCGCACGCGCGCATGTCGGCGGTGCAGGTGCTGCTGCTGCGCTCCGCCATCGCGGGTTTCTGGGACACCCCCTATGACCGCCGCTTGGTGCGCTGGGGCACGCGGCTGCACGACGAGTTCATGCTGCCGCACTTCGTCGCGCAGGACTTCCACGACGCGCTGGACGAACTGGCGATGCTGGGCTGCCCGCTGGACCCCGCCTGGTTCGCGCCGTTCCTGGAGTTCCGGTTCCCCCAGATCGGCGAGACCTCCGTCCGCGGCACGGGGCTGGAGATCCGCCACGCGCTGGAGCCCTGGCACGTGCTGGGCGAGGAACCCGCCGCCGGCGGCACCGTGCGCTACGTGGACAGCTCCACGGAGCGCGTGCAGGCGAAGGTCACGGGCTGGGTGGAGGAGCGTCTTGTCCTCTCCTGCAACGGCCGCGCCGTGCCGCTGACGCCGACGGAGCGCCAGGGCGAGTACGTGGCGGGCGTGCGCTTCAAGGCGTGGAACCCGCCCTCCTCGCTGCACCCGACCGTGCGCGCGCAGTCGCCGCTGGTCTTCGACATCTACGACCGCTGGACCGGCCGTAGCCTGGGCGGGCTGACGCACCACGTCTCCCACCCCGGCGGGCGCAACTACGAGACGCTGCCGGTGAACGCGAACGAGGCGGAGGCACGGCGCCGCATCCGGTTCCAGCCCTTCGGGCACACGCCGGGGCCGATGGAGGAGCCGCCGCTGGCCGTCTCGCGCGAGACGCCGCGGAGCCTAGACCTGCGGCGGGGCGGGGCTTGAGCTGACGGGATGTTCCGGGGAGAGGAAGAAGACATGCTTCCTCCCCCCGGACCCCTCTCCATCATCTTCTTCTTCGAGTTGGTCTGGCTTGGCTGACGGTGCGCCTGAGGTCGATGACCTCAGGCGACTGCAAAGGCAGGATCAGGTCCTAAGCAGAAACACCATGTCAGGACGGTGCAGCGGCAGCCAGATGGGGGTCCAGGGGCCTCAGGCCCTTGGTGGGGGTCCAGGGGGCAGCGCCCCCTGGGGCCACCCTCACGCCGGCACGCCGCCGTTCCGCACCAGCCCGTGGATGAAGCGCAGCTTCTCGATCACCGCGGGCGACAGCACGAAGGGGTAGAGGTCCGGCTGGCCCATGGAGCGGTTCAGGCTGTTCACCGCGAAGGCCAGCGGCAGCCAGTCGTCGATGATGCGCTGGAAGTCCGGCTCCCTGTAGGGATCGAAGTCGATCACGGCGTGCAGGTCGCCGGTCTGGTCGATGCGCGGATGAACGCTGAGGCCGAAGGAGGCGGCGGTCTCCAGCGTGTCCACAATGTGCAGGTAGTGCGCCCAGGTCTCCGCGAAGTCCTCCCAGGGGTGGGTGGTGGCGTAGGCGCTGACGTAGTGCTCCTGCCAGTCCGGCGGCGGGCCGCTGTTGTAGTGGGCCTGCAGGGCGGCGTTGTAGTCCTGGCTGTCATCGCCGAAGACGGCGCGGCAGGCGTCCAGCTGGCCGCCATCGCGCACCAGCCTGTCCCAGAAATAGTGGCCGACCTCATGGCGGAAATGGCCGAGCAGGGTGCGGTAGGGCTCGCCCATGTTCTTGCGCATGAGCTCGCGCTCGGCGTCGTCCGCCTCCTTCAGCGCGATGGTGATCAGGCCGTTGTCGTGGCCGGTCATCACCTTCGGGCCGTTAGGGTCCGGGGAGTCCGCCAGGAAGTCGAAGGAGAGGCCCTCGGCATCCTCGTTGCGGGTGCGCATAGGCAGGCAGAAGCGGACGAGGGTGTAGAACAGGCGGTGCTTGGCCAGTTCCAGCAGGCGCCAGCGCTGCATGCTCTCCGGCACGGTCGTGTCGGGAATGAGGTGGTTGTGCCGGCAGGCCGCGCAGTAGGTGTCGGGGGAGTCCGCGGGGATGGTCCAGTTGCAGACGTCGAACTCGGCATTGGCGCAGAAGCGGCGCCTCGTGTCGGGTGCGGCCAGGGGCTTCCAGGCATCGCCCTCCGGCTCCATGGCGGAGAGCACCGCGCCGTCCGGCAGGTAGCCCAGGCGGTCCTTGCAGCGCTCGCAGTGCGTGTTCTCGAAGTAGAGGAGCTGCTCGCAGTTCTGGCACTTGAAGAGCCGCATGCGCCGGGCCTTACGGAATGGATTGCGTGCGGTGCAACGCGGGCCGTTCCGTTCTGTTGCAGCGCCTCAGGCCAGCAGGTCGCGCTCCTCCGGGTGCCGCTCGATGTAGGCGGCGACGAAGGAGCACCGGGGCACCACGCGCAGGCCCTGCGACCGGATCATGGCCAGCGCGCCGCGCACCAGCCGCGATCCCGCACCCTGGCCGGAGGCCGCCTCCGGCACGATCGTGTGCACGAGGGCGATGCGGTCGCCGTCGCGCTCGTAGGCGATGATGGCGGGCTCCCCGACGCCGACATCCAGCTCGAAGCGGTGCCGGGCGGTGTTGTCGATCACGTCGCTCATGCTCAGGCACGCCCGTTCAGGAAGGGGTTGGACCGGCGCTCCTCGCCGAAGCTGGAGCCGGGGCCGTGGCCGCAGAGGAAGCGGATCCCGTCGCCCAGCGGGAGGAGCTTGTCCTGGATGGAGGTGATCAGCGCGGCGCTATCGCCGTAGGGGAAGTCCGTGCGGCCGACGGAGCCGCGGAACAGCACGTCCCCCACCACCGCGAAGCCGAGATCGGCGGCGACGAAGACGAGGTGCCCCGGCGTATGGCCGGGGCAGTGCAGGATGGCGAAATCCTGGCCGGCGATGGCGATCGTCCCGCCCTCCTCCAGCCAGCGATCGGGGGTGACGGCCTCCATCCCTTCAATGCCGAAGCGGGCGCCCTGCTCGGCCAGGCCCTCCAGCAGTAAGGCGTCGCGGCGGTCCGGGCCCTCGATCGGCACCGGGCCGCCCTGGCGCGCCTCCAGCACTCGCTTCAGCTCCGCCGCGCCGCCGGCATGGTCCAGGTGGCCGTGGGTGAGGAGGATGCGCTCCACCGTGAACCCCGCCCTGTCCAGCGCGGCGAGGATGCGCGGCACGTCGCCGCCGGGGTCGATCACCGTGCCGCGCCCGGTCTCCGCGTCCCAGATCAGGGCGCAGTTCTGTTGGAAGGGCGTGACAGGGACCTGGGCGGCCTGAAGCTGGGGCATGGCTCCCGGCGTGGCACGCGGGGTTACGGGGGTCAACCGGAGTGGCGGCCCGTCAGGCCGCCGCCTCCTCCCGCCGCGCGCGCATCTTGCGGAACAGGCCGATGATCGGCGCCACCGTCATTGCCAGCAGCAGGCCGCCTGCGATCAGCAGGGTGATGGTGCGGTTCCACAGCTTGTCGAGCGCCATGTCCGTGGTCGCCAGCTCCGGGCGCGCCGGATCGGCCAGGACCGTCACGGTGTAGTTGCCGGAGTGGGCGTCGGCGAAGATGTAGTTCACGTCGCGGGAGACGCGGCCCGTCTTCGTCATAATGGAGAGGGTGGCGTCGCAGATGTTGATCATCAGGCGGGAGCTGCAGGAGCCCTCGGAGACGCGGCCATCGGCCACGGGCTGGGCGGCGTCGCGCACCTGCCAGTCCGTGACGAGGTTCGGCACGGTGTAGATCGACAGCGCGACGAGCATGGCGCCGAACATCAGCGTGCCGAGGAGGGAGAAGAAGGTCTCCCGCCAGCCGCCGCCCTGCGGGGGAAGGGTGAGCTGGCGCGGGGGTTCGGTCTGGGTCTGCATGGTGGCGATCCTAGTCGCGTGAAAGAGGGTGCAAAGTCACACGCTGGTTACATGTTCGGCATCGTTCCGCCCTGCCGCACCCGCCTCCTCTTCGGCCAGCAGGCGGCGGGCGAGGTCGGCCTGGCGGTATCGGCCGATCAGCTCCGCGAAGCCCTCGACCTTCATCCCGCGCGGCATGCCGGAGGCCAGCGTGACGATTCGCCGCTTCGGGTCCGCCCTTACCCGGCGCGGCGCCTTCGGCAGGCGGGCGGGGAAGGGCGCTTCCGGCGGCAGCAGGATCCGGGTGACGATCGAGCCGCGGTCCATCGTCATGTCCAAGTCCGCGATGTCGGCCCAGGCGATCGGGCGGTCCAGCCCGGGGATCTCCATGGCGTCCGGGCGCAGGATGAGGAAGGTGCGGTCGTGCCGCCGCAGCGTGAGCCATCCCGCGAGGAGGAAGACAAGGGCGAGGAGGGCGGCCGTGACGCAGATGACCCCCTTCTCCTGCGGGCCGACGCCGGGAACGTCCACCGCCAGCACGAAGAGGATGGCCGCGAGGAGGACCGCGCCGAACCCGATGAGGAACAGGCCGCCGCCGCGCGTGTTCTCGCCCAGCACCGTCGCCTCGGGCGCGACGCCGGCGGCCGCCTCCTCCAGAGCGTTCCGCCGGGCGCGGATGTTGCTGTGGACCATGGACAGGAAATCCTCCGTCGCGTCGCGGCAGAGCCGGTCCGGCGCGGCGAAGAGGGCGGCGAGGCGGTCCATCGCCTCTGGGGGCGGGGGCTCCGCGGCCTCGGCCAGGGGGGCGGCGCCCGGCTCCCGGCCCAGTGCGGCAAGGCGCTGGCGGGTGGGCGGGTGCGTGTCGGTGGGGTGGGGCTGCGCCTCCTCCAGGTGGGGGGAGGGATCCTCAAGCCCCTTCTCAGAGGCGAGGCGGAAGGTGGCCTCCACCAGGTCGGGCGGGGCCTCGGCAGGGGTCTCGGCGGCGGAATCCAGCACGGCCTCGATCCGGGGATGGGCGGCGGCGGTGCGCAGCAGGGCGCGAGCGGCGGCGTCCGCCGAGGTGACGCGGGCGCCGGCCGCGTCCGCCTCGAACTCGCGCAGGCGGCTCCAGTGGCGCACCGCGTGGTGGAACTGGTCCATGACGAAGACGCCGAGCCGCAGCGCCGGCCGGATCAGCGGCGAAATGGTGCCGCCCGCGTCCAGCCCCGCCGTCACCACCGCGTCGAGCGAGCGGGAGACGCCGGCGTAGATCGGGACGAAGCGCAGGCTGTACTCCGTGTCCCCCCCGGAGAAATGGGCCAGCTCGTGCCCGATGATGGTCGCCACCTCGTCCTCCCGCAGCAGGGGCAGGTAGGGCAGGGGCAGATAGAGGGTGCGGCCGCCGAGCGACGCGCCACCGGGCTCCAGCAGCTTCGGGCCGGAGCTGACGAAGAAGCCGCCCGTCAGGCCCACCACCACGTTGTCCGGCCGCAGCGCGCCCAGCCGGCCGGCGAGGTCGTCCAGCATGCGCCACAGTCCCGGCGCCTCCTCCGGCGTGACCGGGCGGCCGAGGATCGGCAGGGGATCGGGGGTGAAGAGGTCCATGGCCCGGCGCAGCTGGACCACGGCCTTCCCCGCGACCCAGATGCTGGCCCCCATGATGACGGCGAGGAGGCCGAGGACCTTCGCCCCTCCCGAGGAGAGGTTGCCGGCCTCCAGGATGCCCAGCGCCTCGAAGCCCGTGACCGCCACCACGGCGACGGCGACGAGCACCACCTGCGCGCCGAGCACACCGGGCAGGGCGCGGCGGATGACGGAGAAGCCGCGCAGCAGCGCCTCTCGCGAGGCCCGCCCGGCCCGGCCGAGCAGCGCGGCCGCCAGCAGCACCATGATCGAGAGCGCGGCGGCGAGCCCACCCGAGAGCATCGTCACGGGCGGCAGGTGGCCGCGGATGCGGGAGAGGGTGACGGCGCGCTCGGCGTCCTCCAGCGCGTCCCGCGCCTGGGTCAGGGCCAGGGGACCAACATAGGTCTGCCCGTTGCGCCGGAACTGCGCACCAAAATCGGGGCGCCCGTTCGTCGGGGCGGGTCGGGATTCCAGCACCGCGATGGCCTTGGCCGCGCGGGCGCGGTCCAACTCCATCGCGGCGAGGTCGGCCTCTCCGCGCGCCGCTTCCCAGACGCCCAGGCCCAGCACGGCCAGGGGTAGCAGCACGGTGGTGAGAAGGAGGCCGAGGGTGGCGCGGGCGCGCCCGGTGGTCTCAGAAATGGGGCCAGTCCTCCGTGCCGTGCGCACTTCGGCGCGGGCGACAGGTTAGAAGGCCTAATCGCCGCCCGGAACGTGTCGGCCCCGCTGACCAAGGAGACGTGATCGGGCCGGACGACGAAGCCGGCCCGGTTTATTGAGGGCGAAGACGTCTGCCCACGCGCTCCCTACTGCCTGTGCGCCTCACGGCCTGCCCGGAGTCCCAGCCTCGGCGCGGGATGCGACGAGAATAGGCGTGACCGCGACGGGCGCCACACCGCCCGCCATTCCGAGCAGCGAGGCGACAGCCGGGCTGAGGTCCAGGATCCGGCGGCCCCGGTTCGGGCCGCGGTCGCGCACCTGCACGATGGTGCTCCGCCCGTTCCGCAGGTTCGTGACCCGCGCATGGCTCCCGAGCGGGAGGGTGCGGCTGGCCACCACGCTCGCGCCCGGATCGAAACGGGTGCCGTCCGCCATGCGCCGGCCGGCCAGGCTGCGTGCATAGACGGAGGCGTGCCCGTGCTGGGTGTGCGCCGCGCCCGCCGATGCGGCGGGAGGGGAGGTGTGCCGTGCCGGCCGGCCGGCCGTGTGGCGCGGGCGCCCCCGATGCCCTGCCACGTGATAGCCGGATCCGCGCTGAACGGATTCACGCAGCTCGGCCCGGTGGCCTTGCTGCGAGGTGCGGGCCGAGGCGGCATCCCCGATGATGGCGAACAAAACAATAAGGCCGGCGGTGCAGGCCAATCGAACTCGTAGTCCCCTCAATCCCACTCTCCCCGGCTCAGGCGCGATCCAGTCCGCGCGGTCACGCGGCGACCGCCCGGAGCAGAGGGCGCCGGCGACCGGGCGGGTGCTTCAATGCGGGAATCCGTGACGGCCGGGGATCACGATCGCGATCCCGCCGGATCTGTTGATCCCTGGATTCCTCCCATACGCCTTGGGCCACACGCCTTAGGGGCGAAGCGAGATGGTTCTCTTCCGCCGGGCCCGTTAGGCCGGCAGGGCTCGGCAGCCCGGCACGACTTGGACCGGCATCTCGACCTCGAGCGACGACTATGAATCAGTCCGCAAAATTTTCTTCACTTGAACGTGATTGATTGCTTAGGGTTACTTCTCCACCCCGGAATGAGAGCGGTCCCGCCATGCCACTGGACGTCGCCGAAGCAGGCCTCGGTGCCCTGGGAGCTCCTTCCGGCGTGACGCCGGAACGGCAGGTGGATCTCGACGGCTGGATGCGTCGGCACCTGCATCGCGCCTATGACGGCATCCTCTCGGAGCCGGTGCCCGAGGCGCTCCTCCGGCTCGCCATCGACCACGAGAACGAGCGGGCCATCTACCAGTGGGAGCGTGCCTCAGCGCGGCGCTGAGCACCGTCCCGCGCCGCCGCCCCGTGGGGGGTGCTTCAGTCCCGGAGAAGAGGGCACCAGCCCCCGGGACCTACTCACCCACCGGCACCCTTGGTGGGGTCCTGTCGGGAACGGGCCGGGGAGGGGGGCGGGTTGCCGGGCGGGGTGCCGTGGCCGCGTCGTGCAGGGGAGCGGCCCCTTGGGGACTTGCTTTCGTGGGCCGCCTCCCGGCCCAACCACGGCGGACCGGCAGATGCCGCGGGAAAGGGGCGGGCCGAGGGCGTGATTGGGGCGAAGCCGTGCGGGCCGCGGGAAGCGCCCGGCGCCGCGCCGCATCACGGGCGCGGCTCAGGGCTCGCGGGCAAGACCTCTCCGCAGCGACCGCGCCAGGAAGCCCCCCCGTTGCACGGCATCGGCGCGCCCCGGACCCGCTGGCGTGGCGCCGATTTCCCTGAGCGCCGCGATGAACTCGGCCGCGCTGGCGAAGCGCGCCTCGGCCGGCTTCGCGAGGGCCCGCCGGATCACGGCGTCGTAGCCGGCCGGAACCCCGGGGACGCGCCGTGAGGGCGGTTCGGGATCCTCGGTGAGGATGGCGTTCATCAGGGCGGCGGACGTGCCCTCGAAGGGCCGCGTCCCCGTGAGCATCTGGTAGAGCACGACCCCGGCGGCCCAGAGGTCGGCCCGGTGGTCCACCGGCCCGCCCCTCACCTGCTCCGGCGACATGGTGCTCAGCGTCCCGACCATCTCGCCCACGAGGGTGGCCTGGCTGCCCTCCAGGCGCGCGACGCCGAAATCGACGAGCCGCACGGCGCCGTGGCCATGATCGCTGGTGGCCGCGAGCAGCACGTTCGCCGCCTTCACGTCGCGGTGGACGATCCCCCGGCCATGCGCGAAGGAGAGGGCCTCGAGCAGTTCCGTCGCGATGCGGCGCGCCTCCGGCGGCACCATCGGCCCGTCGCGCCTGAGCGCCACCTGCAGCGTCTCCCCGATAACGAGTTCCATGACGATCCAGGCGGCGTCGGGAACCTCGCCGAAGTCGAAGACGGGCACGATCCCCGGGTGCGACAGGCGGCCGACCGCGCGGGCTTCCCGGCGGAACCTCTCATGCTGTTCCGCGCGCTCCGGCGCGTCTTCCGGGGAAGCGGCCTGGGCCATGTCCATCACCTTCACCGCAACCAGGCGCCCCAGGGACTGGTCGAAGGCTTCCAGCACGGTGCCGAAGCTGCCCCGCCCGATCAGGTCGCGGATCTCGTAGCGGCCGGCGAGGAGGAGCCGGTCCTCGCCGAACCGGAAGCTGTTGGCCAGGATTCGCCGCAAGCCCGGAAGCGGTGCGCCGGCACCGTCCTGGCTCGCCCCGGTTTCCGGGAGGGCGGCGGGTAGAACGGGGGCGGCCGACGGGAGCGGCGAGCGGACCGTGGACTCCTCATCGCCGCTGGGGGGGAGTGGGATCGGAAGAGGCTGCTCCTGCGGAACCGGCATCTCCTCGGAAGACCCGGCGAGGATCGCGCCGGTGCGCTGCCAGGCCCGGCGCCCGGCCCGGGCGCAGGCGACCGCTTCGTCGCGCAGGGCCGCGACACGGTCCAGCACCGACAGGTCGCCCGACACCATCAGCAGCACGCCCCGCGCCCTGCGGCGCGCCGCGTCGCCGGCGAGGGATTCGGCGGCGGCCAGGGCAGCCTCGGCGCGGTCGGCCCGTTCCGCGCTCACCGCCGCGAGGTCGCGCGGCAGGCCGGGCACCAGGGACGGCTCCTCCCCGAGAACGGCGCTGAGGTTCGCCTGGAGCTGGGCCATTCGGCCGACGATCTCGTCCAGCCTCTCGGCGTGGCGCGCGCGGGCCGCATCGTTCGGGGGATGGTGCCCGGCCTCGATCCGCCTTCCGATCGCGCGGAGGATGGCGGAAAGCGGCGGGTCTCCGGATGTCATGATGATCTGGAGCTCACCTGGCTGGCGGATTCCCACTTGTCATCGATTATACGTCGGAATCATTGACGTTCGGTCTCGGGGTGTAGCCACAGTCTCCGGCCATTGGAAAGGCGCGCCCGGCGCGACGCCTTGGCCGCCCGCCTCGCCCGTCCCCGCGATGACAGCCTGGCCGGCCTGGGCAGGTGTATCCGACGCGGATTGGCGCTCTGCCGGGTGCCGGACCGAGTGCCGGACTGGGTCGCCGGATGGAGCTGCCCTGCAGATTGCCGGACGTGTTGGACCTGTGTTTGCTGGAGTTGCGCTTCGGCGTTCGGGTGTGCAGGGCCGGCCGTTGCCTCCGTCCGCCCCCCGCGTCGCCCCGAAGCAGCGATGCCGTTTCCAACCCGCGACAGAATTGTCGCAAGAGTTGTGTGATCGTGACTTAGTCCCTTCTCACGGTGTGATACTCGAAATATGATCAACCGGAGGTTGTAGAAGATTGGTGGGCAGCCCCCGATCCGCCCTAGCGTATGACGAGGCAGCCGAACAGCTGGCCTGGGGCTCTGCCGCACCGCACAAGGGTGAGCGCAGCCTCCGACGAAACTGCAGCGCCAAAAAGGTCGATATGACGATCCTTGTCGCCTCTTCGCGCCCACGGGAGCAAGAGGAGCTGAACATCCTGCTGGGGGATCTCGTATCCCGCTTCAACGAGCGGGACCTGCCACGGGCATTGCTGCGCGATGTGGGGCTGGTCCTGATCCAGCGCCTGGCGCCGCGGGACGAGGTGACCCTTCGCGCGTTGCAGTGGAATGACCGCTGGCGGGAAACGGTTCGGCTGGAAGCACAACCCTTGCGAAGGCACGGATAGGCCGGACCGGGTGGGGCGTTCCTGACTCAGGAGATTCTGGGATGAGCAGGCCGTTCGACGACACCGCGAGGATCACCCGCGTCCTGGCAATGCCTGGTCCCAGGAACGGCGCCGGCAAGCTCGCGATTGGGTTCGAGGCCGGATCCCGCGCCGGTACCGTCCTTGTCGTGACCGGTGGGAGCGGACGGCACAGCCTCAGCTTTCGTGACCACCCTCCTGCTGCCCTGGAACCGGATCGCGGCGGCGGTGCGGAGGTGCTCCTCCTGCCGGGGGGGAAGCGCGGCGCGGACGCGAAGATCCATCGTCCGGAGGCCGGCGAGACCGAGGCGCTCCACGCCCGCCGCGACGCTGTCGTGCGCCGGTCGATGAGGCTGCTCGCGCTGCCGGTCCACTCGTACTGGAGATAGCCGGCCCGGGCGGCGCCACGGGGCATAAGCCGCCGAACGGCCGGTGCTGCCGCGTGCCGAAGCTGGTGAAAATGGTGTCCCCGACGGGATTCGAACCCATGGCCCCGGGATTAGGAATCCCGTGCTCTATCCTGCTGAGCTACGGAGACACGCCCGCCCACCCTAGCGCTCCGCCGCCACCGGGCAAAGCCCCGGCGGAGGGACGTGCCCCTTGAGGCGTGCGGCGAACCGCCCCTAACTGGCCTCATGCCGCAAGACCCCCGCCTGGATCCCGAGATGGCCGCCTTCACGGCCATGATGAACGAGCGCGCCGCCGGCTACCCGCCGCAGCGGCTGGAGCGGCCGCTGGACGCCTCCCGCGCCGTGAACGACGCGCTGAACATGACCCTGTTCAGCCCCGAGCCGCGCATGGCCGAGAGCGCCGACCGGTGGGTGCTGGCGAATGGCCGCCGCGTGCTGTGCCGCCTGCACCGGCCGCGCACGGACACCGCCCTGCCGGTGCTGGTGTACCTGCACGGCGGCGGCTGGGTGTGGAACAGCGTGGACACGCACGACCCCCTGATGCGCCGCTACGCCGAAGGCTCCGGCTGCGCCGTGATCGGCCCCGACTACGCGCTTAGCCCCGAGGCGGCCTTCCCCCAGGCGCTGGAGGAGATGGCGGCGGTGGTGCGCTGGCTGGCCGCACATGGCGCGAAATGGGGGCTGGACCCCTCCCGCATCGTGCTCGGCGGGGATTCGGCGGGCGCCAACCTGGCGCTGGGCGCGGCGCTGCTGCTGCGGCAATCCGATCCCGGCCTCGTGCTGCGCGGGCTGCTGCTGAACTACGGCGTCTTCGACGACCGCATGGCCAGCGCCAGCTACGCCGAATTCGCGGAGGGCTACGGGCTGACGGCGGAGCGGATGCGCTTCTACTGGGACTGCTACGCGCCCCGCCCGGCGGACCGGGCCTCGCCCTTCGCCGCGCCGATCCGCGCCGACCTCCGCGGCCTGCCGCCCTGCCTTGTGCACATCGCGGAACTGGACGTGCTCGCGGACGAGAACCGGGACATGGTGCGCGCCCTGCGCGGGGCCGGGGTGGGCGTGGAGGAGGCGACATTCCCCGGCACGCTGCACGGCTTCCTCCGCGCGCGGGATCACGTCGCGGCGGCGCGGCGCTCCATCGCGGCGGCGTCGGACTGGCTGCGGCGCACGGCCTGAGAGGGGCGGGAGAGGCGGCCTTCCTCTCCTCCTCTCGGGGGCAGCAGCCGGCCAGCGCAGTGCCGGCCGGCGGTTCAGGGTTGGGCGGCCGCGATCTCGTCGGTCTGCACGGTGAAGCTGCTCAGCAGGTTGGATCCGAAGGTGGTGGTGATGGCGACATCGGTGGCGTCCCGCCCGCGCGCCAGGAGAATGCGCCCGATCCGCGGCACGTTGTTGCGGGCGTCAAAGACGTGCCAGGCACCGCCGAGATAGACCTCGAACCACGCCGCGAAGTCGGGCACGCCCCAGGGCGGCGGCGTGCCCATGTCGCCAAGGTAGCCCGTGCAGTAGCGCGCGGGGATGTTCAGGCACCGGCAGAAGGTGATCGCCAGGTGCGCGTAATCGCGGCAGACGCCCGTTCCCTCGTGATAGGCATCGGCCGCGGTGCGGGTGGCGCGTGCGGCCTGGTAGTCGAAGGCGATGTGGTGGTGCACATGGTCACAGATCGCCTGCACCCGGTCCCAGCCGGGGGGCAGGTGCCCGAAGAGCCGGAAGGCCGTATCGGACATCAGGTCCGTCTCGCAGTAACGGCTGCCGAGCAGAAACCCGACCGCCTCGTCCGGCAGGTCCTCCACCCGGTGCTGGAGGGCGCCGGGGCTCAGCGTGTCGGGCAGCCCGCTGTCGCGGACCACAGCGCTGTTGGACAGGGTGAAGCGGCCGGCCGGCGCGACGAGGCGGGTTCCGACGTTGCCGAAATGATCCCGGTAGGCGTTGGCCTGCACGGGTGGATCGAAGACAGGGGCCTCGGCGACGAGAATGTCCTCCATACGGCTCGGATGTATGGAGAGCATCAGGATCATGGGCGTCGGTTGCGGGAGCTCGTAGACGAGCCTGTACCCGACCTGGATTTGCAATTTGGGTCTTTCATGGGTTCGGACCGCGCAGTTTCTGCGGGACACGGGCGCGGGCAGCGCGTCGGCACGGGCGTGCAACCTGTTTAGACCGTTGTGCTTCCGGCGTCGAAGTCTTTAAGGGCGGCCCTGTCCTGCTTCGGGAGGGGGGGTGCCTGGGCGATGGTCCGGCCGCCCTGCTGCCAGCGGCGAAGGGGCTGCTCCGGGCTCCATGAACCTGCGGCCCCCGACGGTGAGCCTGGCGATGCCCGTCCTCAGAACCCCGGCGGGCGCCGGCGGAACCGCTCCACCGCGGAGACCAGCGCCGTCCGCACCCCCGGCTCCAGCGCGGAGTGCCCGGCATCCGGCACCACGGTCAGCCGCGCCATGGGCCAGGCCTCCGCCAGCTCGAAGGCGGAGGTGGGCGGGCAGACCATGTCGTAGCGGCCCTGCACGATCTCCGCCGGCACGTGCGCGAGACGGTCCATGCGGGCCAGCAGGCCTTCCGGCGGCAGGAAGAGGTCGTGGGCGAAGTAGTGCGCCTCGATCCGCGCGAGGCCGAGGGCGGAGCGGTCCTGCGCGAAGGAGGCGACGGTCTCCGGACTCGGCAGGAGAGTGCTGCACAGCCCCTCGTAGTTGCTCCAGGACCGGGCGGCGGCGAGGTGGATGGCCGGGTCCGGGTGCGTCAGCCGGCGGAGATAGGCGGTGAGGAGGTCGCCGCGCTCCTCCGGCGGGACGTGCTCCGCGAAGGATGCCCAGGCATCGGGAAAGACGCGGCGCAGGCCGTAGAGGAACCACTCCACCTCATCCTGCCGCCCGAGGAACACGCCGCGCAGCACGCAGCCCGCCACGCGGTCTGGGTGAGCCTGGGCGTAGGCAAGGGCGAGGGTGGAGCCCCAGGAGCCGCCGAAGAGAAGCCAGCGGTCGATCCCGAGGAAGCGGCGTAGCGTCTCGATGTCCTCCACCAGCTTCGGGGTGGAGTTGTCGCGCAGCTCGCCGAGCGGGCGGGACCGGCCGGCGCCGCGCTGGTCGAAGATCACCACGCGCCAGTGCAGCGGGTCGAAGAAGCGGCGGTGGACGGCGCCGGCGCCTGCGCCCGGGCCGCCGTGCAGGAACAGCACGGGCTGGCCCCGCGGGTTCCCCACCTGCTCCCAGTACATCACGTGCGCCGGGCCGCCCGCTCCGGAATGGGAGAGGGGGAGCAGGCCCGTCTCGTAGGGGGCGATGTCGGGAAAAAGGTCGCCGCGCGGCATGGGGCCTGTTTGGCGCATCGCGCGGGCGGGATGCAACGGGCCCGCCGCGGCGGCGGCGATTTCCCGCGCGCGCCCTTCGCGCGGCGCCCCCGCGCGCCTATCTTGGACGATCATGTCCCGCCCCACCCCTGGCCCGCACGCGAGCCGCAACGGCCCACAGCCCGGCCCCCGCGCGGGCGGGTCCCGCACGGCCGAGGTGCGCTGCGCCGTCTGCGGCACGGAGAGCCGGCAGGCCCGCTTCCGCCCGGTGCCGCCGGAGGGCGCGCCGGACCTGGACCTGCGCCCGGGCGAGCCGCTGCGGGGCACGATGGCCGCCTGGCTGCAGCAGTGCCCGCACTGCGGCTACGTGGCCCCGGAGATCGCGCGCGCCCATCCCGCCGTGATCGAGGCGGTGGGCACCGCGCCGTTCCGCGCCCTGATCGCGGACGCGACCCACCCGCCGTTGAGCCGCCGCTTCCTCGCCTATGCCTACGTGCTGGAGGAGACGGGGGCGCTGCACGCGGCGGCGGAGGCGACGCTGCAGGCGGCCTGGGCGGCGGACGACGCGCGCAAGCCCGACCTGGCGCGCGCCTGGCGGGGCGAGGCGGTGGCGCTGTGGCGCGCCGGCCCGCCGCTGGACGCGGAGCAGACGGTCCGGGTGGTGGATGCGCTGCGCCGGTCCGAGAACTTCGAGGACGCGGCGGCGACGGCGGAGCAGCTCGCCGGCTCCCACCCGGTGGAGGCGGTGGCGGGGGTGATCGCGCTGGAGCTGCGGCTGATCGGGCTGCGCGATTCCGGCCGCCACACAGTGGCCAGCGCCCTGCCGCCGCCGGCGCGGCGGCCGCACGCCACGCAGTCCAGCATCGCCCGGCGGGGTGGCCCGGGGCTTTGGGATCGGCTGCGCCGGCTGTTTCGCCGCGACCGGTAGGCGTCGTTTTCGCACTTGCAAGCGCGTGCCCGTGCTGCTCTACGTTATGTTATAACGTAGTGAGATCCTGATGCAGCGCCGCACGCTCCTCGCCGCCGTCCTCGCCCTGCCGGCCATCCGCCCCGCCGGCGCGCAGGGGGGCCTGCCGGTGGTGGCGAGCTTCTCCATCCTCGGGGACATGGTGCGGCAGGTGGCGGGGGACCGGCCGCTCGCGCTCTCGGTCCTTGTCGGGCCGGATGGCGACGCGCACGACTTCCAGCCCCGGCCCTCGGACGCGGAGCGGCTACGCGGCGCTGCGCTGCTGGTCCGCAACGGGCTGGGCTTCGACGACTGGCTGAACCGGCTGACGGATGCCGCCGGGTTCCGCGGCGCGGCCGCCATCGCCACCGATGGCGTGGCCACCCGCGCCGCGGAGGCGGGGCCGCATGACCACTCCCATGATCATTCGCACGGCGGTGGCCGGCGCGGCCGGGGGGAGGGGGTCGCCCGCGCGCCCGATCCCCATGCCTGGGGCGACCCGCGCAACGCCCGGATCTACGCGCGCAACATCGCGGCCGGGCTCTCCGCCGCCGATCCCGGCAATGCCGCCCTCTACGCCCGGAACGCCGAAGGGTTCTCAGCCCGGCTGACGGCGCTGGACGCCGAGGTGCGGGCGGCGGTGGCCATGGTGCCGGAGGGCAGGCGGCGGGTGATCACCGGACACGACGCCTTCGGCTACTACGGCGACGCCTACAGCATCCGGTTCCTGGCGCCGCAGGGGGTGAGCACCCATTCCGAGGCCTCGGCCGCTGGCGTGGGCCGGCTGATCCGGCAGATCCGGGCGGAGAGGATCACGGCCGTCTTCCTCGAGAACATGGCGGAGAGCACCACGCTGGAGCGCCTGGCGCGGGAGGCGGGGGTGCGCGTGCGGGGGCGGCTCTACTCCGACGCCCTCTCCCCGCCCGATGGCCCGGCCGCGACCTACGAGGCGCTGATCCGCCACAACACCGGCCTTCTCGTCCCGGCCATGCGGGGCGAGGAGTAGCGCGCCGCCCCCGCGGGGGCAGCACCATCGCCGGCCGCCGCACGCCATCGGGGGATGGGTGCGCGGCCAGGAAGTTACGTTATCACATTACGTTCGGGGCGGTGCCTCGCCCGCTGGCGGGCACCGGGATGCAGAGGGCCTCATGACGATCTCACACCGCGCAGCACTCCTGGCCACCGTCGCGGGGCTGGCCTGCGCCGGCACTGGGCCGGTGGCCCTGGCGCAGGAGGCGGGCCCGGCGGGCGCGCCGTCGACGGCCACGGCCCCGGTCTCCATCCCTTCCGTGTCGGTCACGGCGAGCCCGATCGACACGGGCCAGCTCGGCAGCTTCCTGCCGGTGACGACGCTGGACCAGGGCCAGATCGCGGCGCAGCCGGCCCGCAACCTCGGCGACGTGCTGTTCACCGAGCCCGGGATCACCTCCTCCACCTTCGCGCCCGGTGCCAGCCGCCCGATCATCCGCGGGCTGGAGGGCGTGCGCGTGCGGCTGCAGGAGAACGGCTTCCTCTCCGGCGACGTCTCCACCCTCGGCGAGGACCATGTCGTGCCGCTGGACCCGCTCTCGGCGGATCGGATCGAGGTGGTGCGCGGCCCGGCGGCTCTGCGCTGGGGATCCCAGGCGATCGGCGGCGTGGTGAACGTCATCAACAACCGCATCCCGACGGCGCTGCCGGAACGGGCTGTGCAGGGGCGCGTCTCCGGCGGCTGGAACAGCGGCACGCGCGGCTGGGATGGCGTGGCGACGACCGACATGCGCGTGGGCAACTGGGTGGCCCATTTCGACGCCTTTGGCCGCTACGACAGCGACTACCGCATCCCCGGCGGCCGCCGGCAGGAGAACAGCGGCGTGCGGACGGACGGCAAGTCCGCCGGGCTGAGCTACATCTTCGACCAGGGCTTCATCGGCACCTCCGTCTCGCACTTCCGCAGCCTCTACGAGATCCCCGGCGGGGAGGAGGCCGAGGCGCGCACGGCGCTGGACGCCGAGCAGCTGCGCTGGTCCACCCGCGGCGAGTACCGGCCGGGCTCCGGTCCCATCCAGCGCGTCAGCGCCTGGTTCGGCTTCACCACCTACCGCCACGAGGAGATCGCGGCGGAGCACGGCCACGGCCATGATCACGGCCATGATCATGACCACGGGCACGACCACGGGCACGACCACGATCATGGCGCGGAAGAGGGGATCGGGGCAGCGGGCGCCCGCGTGGTCCATGGCGGGTTCCGCAACCGCAGCTGGGATGCCCGGCTGGAGATGCAGCACGTTCCCATCAGCACGGGCATCGGCCCGCTGAACGGCACCTTCGGCCTCTCCTTCGAGAGGGAGCGGCTGCGCACCACCGGCGAGTTCCTGGAGTTTCTGCCGCCCGCCCGCACCAGCCGCTACGCCGGCTACCTCTTCGAGGAGCTGACGCTGACGCCCCGCCTGCGGCTGCAGGCCGCCGGGCGGGTTGAGTTCGCCCGCATCACCGGCTCCACCGCGACCTTCCCCGGGGACAACCTGCCCGCCGATCCCGATGCGGAGCTGGAGAACAGCGGGCGCCGGCGGAGCTACACGCCCTTCAGCGTCAGCCTCGGCGCGCTCTACGACCTGCCCTGGGCGGTGCAGGCGCGGGTGACCGGCCAGTACGTGCAGCGCGCGCCGAGCGCCGCCGAGCTCTTCTCCCGCGGGGCGCACGACGCCTCCGGCACCTTCGACGTCGGCGATCCCAGCCTGCGGAAGGAATCCGCCGCAACGGCGGAGCTGGGCTTCTCCCGTACCGCCGGCGCTTTCCGTTTCGACACCAGCGCCTTCTACTCCCACTTCGACGACTTCATCTTTCGCTCCCTGACCGGGAACAGCTGCGGGGAGGAGTTCGCATCCTGCGCGCCGGGGAGGGACGGGGACTTCCTCCAGACCGCCTATGGCCAGCGGAACGCGCGCTTCTACGGCGTGGAGGCGAAGGTGGAGCGGGACTTGTTCCGTCTGTGGGACGGCCAGGTGGGCGTCTCCGGCCGCTACGACTTCGTCCGCGCGCAGTTCGAGGGCGATGGCGGTAACCTTCCGCGCATCCCGCCGCACCGGCTGGGCGGCGGCGTGTTCTGGCGCGACGGCAGCGCCCAGGGAAGCGTGGACTACCTGCATGCCTTCAACCAGAACCGCGTGGGCGAGAACGAGACGCCGACCAA
This sequence comes from Pararoseomonas sp. SCSIO 73927, assembly GCF_037040815.1. Taxonomy (NCBI): domain Bacteria; kingdom Pseudomonadati; phylum Pseudomonadota; class Alphaproteobacteria; order Acetobacterales; family Acetobacteraceae; genus Pararoseomonas; species Pararoseomonas sp. SCSIO 73927. The sequence continues at coordinate 10,828 of NZ_CP146232.1, read as the reverse complement.
GGGCTACGACCTGCTGAACGCCCGGATCGGTTACACGGCGCGGCTAGACGACACCCGGTCCGCGAACTTCTCCCTCATCGGCACCAACCTGCTGGACTCGGACATCCGCAACGTCGCCTCCTTCAAGAAGGAGGAGGTGCTGCTGCCCGGGCGGACCGTGCGGCTGCTGATGACGGTGAGCTTCTGACCGGTAGGGGGCTCCTCTTCCCAAATCCGGGACCGGGGCCAGATGCGCGGCGGACAAGGGAGTGCCGCGCATGCCCATCTTCGCCTCCATCGCCCTGTCGCTGACAGGGCTGAGCATCGGTGTCCCGCTCGGCATGGCCGTGGCGGGCGGCCTTCTCCTCGCGGGCGGGGCGGCGCGCATGGCCGGGGGGCGGATCTGATGCTGCCCAACCCCTTCCGCCCCGTCCGCACCACCCTGCTCGGCCTCCATGCCGGCGCGGTGCTCGCCACCCATGTCATGGCGGGCGCCCTGCTCGGCGCGCTGGCCGTCGCCGCCCTGGCCGGCGCGGCGGGCACGGCCATGACCCGGCGCGGGATGCGCTAGGGGCGCCTTCCGGAGCCCCGGCGGCGCCTGCCCGGATCCTGCGGGCGGTGCGCCTCCCGGCCGGCGCCGGGTTCTGCTAGGTCTTTGGGGATGTCACGTCTCTTCATCGCGGCCGGCGCCCTGGCCGGGCTGCTCGCCGTCGGCCTTTCCGCCTATGCCGCGCACGGGCTGGCGCTGAACCCCGCCCGCGCGCGGATGATCGACAACGCGCTGACCCAGCAGGGCTGGCACGCGCTGGCCCTGATCGCGGCCGGCATCCTGGCGGAGCGCTGGGGCGGCTGGGCCGTGAACGGCGCGGGGCTGGCCTTCCTGGCGGGGATGATCCTGTTCTGCGGGGCCGTCTGGTACGTCGCCACCACGGGCCGCAGCCTCGGGCCCGTGGCGCCGACGGGCGGGATGCTGCTGATGCTGGGCTGGCTGCTGCTGGCCGTGGCCGCGCTGTTCCAGCGGGCATGATCCGCTCCGCCTACCTGGCGGCCGAGGGGCTCGAGCCGGAGCTGGAGGAGGACCTTCGCCGCGTCGGGCGCCGGATCGGCGGCTGGCACGGTCCGCTCGCCCTCTCGCCCGATCCGGTGCCCGAGGGGCCGAACGCCGCGCCCTGGGCGCTGGACGTGTGGAGCGACCCGCGGGAGATGCCCGTGCCCTCCATCAAGGGCGCGGCCGATGCTCTGCGAGCGATCCAGCGCAACTGGGGGCTGCTGGACGTGGCGCATCACCGCCGCGCCGCGCTGATCCGCGATGCCCTGCCGGTGCTGCGGCCGAAGCCGATCGTCTTCCCGGCGCCCCCGCCCACCTCCCACCTCGGCGCATGGACCCTGCTGGCCCCGGACCGGATGCTGGCGAGCCCGACCAAGAGCAGCCCCTTCATCAACGGCGCCCCCGCCTTCGTGGAGGATCGGGAGGGGCCGCCCAGCCGCGCCTACCTGAAGCTGTGGGAGGCCCTGCTGCGGATTGGCCGCTGGCCGCAGCCCGGTGAGCACTGCCTGGACCTCGGCGCCGTGCCGGGGGGATGGAGCTGGGCGCTGGCGCAGCTCGGCGCCCGCGTGACAGCGGTAGACAAGGCGGAGATGGACCCGCGCGTGGCCGCCATGCCGGAGGTAACGGTGCGGCGCGAGAGCGCCTTTGGGCTGGATCCCTTCCCCGTGGACTGGCTGTTCAGCGACGTGATCTGCTACCCCGCGCGCCTGCTGGGGCTGGTGCGGCGCTGGATGGAGGCGGGGGCGGCGAAGAACATCCTCGTCACGGTCAAGTTCCAGGGCGAGACGGACCACGAGACCGCGGCCGCCTTCGCCGCCATTCCCGGCGGGGCGCTGTTCCACGGGGCGCACAACAAGCACGAGCTGATGTTCGCGTGGTCCGCCGCCGCGGCGTGAGGCGCGGCTAGGGCGCGTCCGCCCCTATCGGCGCGGAGGCGCCGCGCGCGGGCATCCTTCCCTTCCAGGCGCCCTCCCGCGCGGCCCAGGCGCGGGTGAACTCGGCGCCGAGCAGGAAGACCTGGGCGGAGTAGTAGACCCAGAGCAGCACCACGATGAGCGCGCCCGCCGCGCCGTAGCTCTGCGTCATGCCGCTGCCGCCGATGTACCAGCCGATTACCGTCTTCCCGAGGCTGAAGAGGAAGGCGGTGATGATCGCGCCCACGGCCACGTCGCGCCACGCCAGGTGCCGGTCCGGCAGGATCTTGTAAATTGCGCCGAAGAGCAGGGCGGTGAAGCCGAGGCCGACGACGAAGTTCACGACCTTCAGCAGGATCTCCAGCGCCGGGACGAAGCCCGTGAGCCAGGAGCCAAAGGCCGAGAGAAGGGCGCTGACCATGAGGGAGACGAGCAGGAGGAAGCCTGTTGCGCCCACAAGCCCGACGGAGAGCGCGCGGGCCTTTACCAGCGCGCCCACGGAGACAGGCTTCGCTTCCGCCGCCCAGATGACGTTGAGCGCGCCCTGCAGCTCCGCGAAGACGCCCGAGGCGGTGATGAAGAGGATGCCGAAGCCGATCAGGGCGGCGATCCCGCCGCTGCCCGAGCTCTGCTGGCCCTTCATCACCTCCTCGATTGCCTTGCCGCCCTCCTGCCCGACAAGGCCGGTGAGCTGGGCTGACACGGCCTCGCTCACCGTGTCCTTGCCGAAGAAGAATCCGGCGATCGCGACGGCGAGGACCAGCAGCGGCGCGATGGAGAACAGGGTGTAGCAGGCGATCGCCGCGCCCCGCGTCATCGCCTCGTGGTCCACGAAGCCGAGAACGGCGTCCTTGATAAGGCGCCAGGCCCGCCCGAGCATATGTCTTCCCCGTCCTGCGACAGGGATGAAAGGCGGGCGGGGCCGGGCGGGTTTCAGCGCGGGAACGGAACGGCCGCAGGCATCGTCCGTCCAGGGAAATCTTCCCCTCAAATACCGCTTGCCAGCAATCTTGTTGCGCGGATCGGCCATGTGCATGGCATAGCTTGCTTGAGGCAAGTGGGTGGGCCTATGGGCCGGGCTGAACCGAGGGGAGGTCACGCCATGTCCGTCCAGATCGTCCGCCGCAGCCTGCTGGGCGCGGCCCTTGCCCTGCCGGCGCTGCGCTCCGCCACGGCGCAGGAAGCCTGGCCCGCGCGGCCGGTGCGCCTTCTCATCCCCTTCCCGCCGGGGCAGGCGACGGATACGATCGGGCGCGTTCTGGCCGAGGCGCTCTCGGCCAAGTGGCCGCAGCGCGTGGTGGTGGAGAACCGGGCCGGGGGCGCGGGGGTGGTGGGCACGGAGGCGGGAGCGCGGGCGGCACCGGACGGCTACACCCTGGTCGCATCCACCTCCGGCACGAACGGGATCAATCCCAGCGTGATCCGCAGCCTGCCCTACGACGCGGAGCGGGACTTCAACTACGTCACCCTGATGTTCACCGTGCCGCTGATGATCGTGGCGCACCCCTCCTTCGCGCCGAACGACATCGCCGGGCTGATCGCGGCGGCGAAGGCGGATCCGGGCGGCATCTCCTACGGCAGCGGCGGGCCCGGCACCTCCCAGCACATGTCGGCGGAGCTGTTCTGCTCCAGGGCCGGGGTGCGGCTGACCCACGTGCCCTACCGCGGCAGCGGGCCGGCGGTGGCGGACCTGCTGGCGGGCAACATCCCGATGATGTTCGACAGCGTGGCGAGCGCCCTGCCGCACATCCGGGGCGGGCGGATCAAGGCGCTCGGCGTCACCTCCGCCGCGCGTGCACCGCAGCTGCCGGAGGTACCGGCGATCGCGGAGGCCATCCCGGGCTACGAGGCGATCGGCTGGGCCGGGATCGCGGTGCCGGCTGGCACGCCGGAGGCGGTGGTGAACCGGGTGAATGCCGATGTTACGGCCCTGCTGCGCGACCCCGCCTTCGCCGCGCGGGTGGTGCAGCTCGGCGGGGCGCCCGCGCCGCAGAGCGTGGCGGAAGCCAACGCCTTCGTCCGCGCGGAGATCGCGAAGTGGCGGGAGGTGGCGCGCAACGCCGATGTCCGGCTGGACGGGTAGGGGGCTGTGACCCGGCCGCCACATCGGGCGGCGGGTTTCCATCCGGTGGCCGCGGAGGGGCCGGGGATGCGGCAGAATGGGGCATGGCCTGGTTCCGCCCCCTCCACTCCGCCCTTCCCCTGGTCGCTCTCGGCCTGCTCGCCGCCTGCGCCGGTACGCCCGCGCCCGCCCCGCAGGCCTACGCACCCGGGGCGGGGTATGACACGCCTCCTTCCGCCGAGGCGTCCGTGGATGATCGCGCCGCCAGCCGGGCGGCGGCCCGTGCCTACCGCGCCGCCGCCGCGCGCCGCCGCTACAATGTCCCCGGCTCCTCCGGTGATCCCTGGGGGCCGCACATCCGGGAGGCGGCGAACCGGTTCGGGGTGTCCGAGGGCTGGATCCGCGCGATCATGCGGCAGGAATCCGGTGGGCGGATCAACGGCTCGGATGGGCTGCCCATCACCTCACCCGTCGGCGCCATGGGGCTGATGCAGGTGATGCCGCGCACCTATGAGCGGCTGCGCGACGAGCACGGGCTGGGCGAGGACCCCTACGACCCGCGAGACAACATCCTGGCCGGCGCCGCCTACATCCGGGCCATGTCGGACCGCTTCGGCGCGCCGGGATTCGTGGCCGCCTACAATGCGGGGCCGCTGCGGGTGGAGGGGGTCCTCTCCGGCGCGATGATCCTGCCGGACGAGACGATCAACTACCTTGCCAAGGTGGTGCCGAACCTCGGCACGCCGGTGGCGATGGACGGGGTCTGGGCGGAGGCCGCCGGCTCCTACTCCGGCACACCCTACTCCGGCACACCCTACTCCGGCGGCTACCGCACGGGGGTGATGGCGGTCTCCGACGACCCGAGCCTGCGCGCCTTCGAGGGCGGCGGGCTGGTGACGCCTTCCGCGCCGACGGGGAGGACCTACTGAGGCGGGGCGCCCTGCCTCACACGTAGAGCGCGCGGGTGCCCGGGGCGGCCTGCCGGGCACGCTCCGCGAAGCCGGCGTAGAAGAAGGGGAGATTGTCTGCGGCGTCCCCGCCCAGCCGGCCGCGCAGCTTGTCCCAGGTCATCAGCGCGACGTGGAAGGCCGGTTCGCCGACGACGAGGACGGGCTGGTCCCGCGCCTCGTGCCAGAGATAGGCACCGCCGAACTCGGCGCGGCCGACCTCGAGCAGGTAGCAGCCGAAATCCTGGACCAGGCCCGTGATCTCGGCGGGCGTCAGCTCGGTGGCCCAGTGGGCGGCCTCCCCGGCCATCTCCTCCACCGTCTCCAGGCTCGCCGGGGTGAAATCCAGCGGCGCGCCCCCGCCGCGCTGGCGGGACAGCGCGACGAGCTTCGCCGCGGAGCGGGCGATGGAGGCGGCGAGATCCTCGGCCATGCGCCGCGCCTAGCCCGCCTTCTTGCGGCGCGGCGCCCCGCGCGACGCCGTGCGGGTGGTGCGCTTGTCCGGGTCGTAGCCGCCACCGCCGGGACCTAGCGGCTTGGGTTTCCAGTCCGCCTTGGCGCGCGCCTCGTGGCCGGAGGGAGGAGGGGCGTCGAGGCCCAGTTCCAGGTTCTCCAGCCGCTTGATCTCGTCGCGCAGGCGGGCGGCGGTCTCGAACTCCAGGTCGGCGGCGGCGGCGCGCATCCGGCGCTCCAGCTCCGAGATGCTGGCGCGCAGGTTGTGGCCGATGAAGTGGGAGGAGGCGTCGTCCTCCACCGCCTCCACCGTGACGTAGTCCTGCTCGTAGACGGATTGCAGCACGTCCGCGATGTCGCGGCGGATGGTCTGCGGGGTGATCCCGTGCTCCGTGTTGTAGGCCACCTGCTTGGCGCGGCGGCGATCGGTTTCCTCGATCGCGCGGCGCATGCTGTCCGTCATGCGGTCGGCGTAGAGGATCACGCGGCCCTCCGCGTTGCGCGCGGCGCGGCCGATGGTCTGGATCAGCGAGGTGGTGGAGCGGAGGAAGCCCTCCTTGTCGGCGTCCAGGATGGCGACGAGGCGGCACTCCGGGATGTCCAGCCCCTCGCGCAGCAGGTTGATGCCCACCAGCACGTCGAAGACGCCGCGGCGGAGGTCGCGGATGATCTCGATGCGCTCCAGCGTGTCCACGTCGGAGTGCAGGTAGCGGACCTTGATGCCCGTCTCCGTCATGTACTCCGTCAGGTCCTCGGCCATGCGCTTGGTGAGCGTGGTGGCCAGCACGCGGCCGCCGGCGGCGATCACGTCGCGGCACTCGGCCAGCAGGTCGTCCACCTGGCCCTCCACGGGGCGGATCTCCACGGGCGGGTCGATCAGGCCGGTGGGGCGGATGACCTGCTCGGCGAAGGTGCCGCCGGTCCGCTCCATCTCCCAGGCGCCAGGGGTGGCGGAGACGAAGATCGTGTCGGGCCGGAAGCTCTCCCACTCCTCGAAGCGCAGCGGGCGGTTGTCCATGCAGGAGGGCAGGCGGAAGCCGAAATCCGCCAGCACGGACTTCCGCGCGAAGTCGCCGCGCGCCATGCCGCCGATCTGGCCGATGGTGACGTGGCTCTCGTCAACGATCAGCAGGGCGCCCTCGGGCAGGTACTCGAACAGGGTCGGCGGCGGCTGGCCGGCGCCGCGGCCGGAGAGATAGCGGGAGTAGTTCTCGATGCCTTTGCAGACGCCGGTCGTCTCCATCATCTCGATGTCGAAGGTGGTGCGCTGCTCCAGCCGCTGGGCCTCCAGCAGCTTGCCCTCGGATTGCAGGCGGGCGAGCGTCTCCCTCAGCTCGATCTTGATATCCTTGATCGCCTGGATCAGCGTCGGGCGCGGCGTGACGTAGTGGCTGTTCGCGTAGATCGCGACGCTCTCCATCTCCCCCGCCACCTCGCCCGTCAGCGGGTCGAACTCGCGCAGCCCGTCGATCTCGTCCCCGAAGAGGGAGATGCGCCAGGCGCGGTCCTCGAGGTGGGAGGGCCAAACATCCACCGTCTCCCCGCGCAGGCGGAAGGTGCCGCGCTGGAAGGCGGTGTCGTTGCGGCGGTACTGCAGCTCCACGAGTGCCTTCACCAGCACGTCGCGGTCGATCCGGCCGCCGAGCTGCAGCTTCACGGTCATGTTGCCGTAGGTCTCGACCGAGCCGATGCCGTAGATGCAGGAGACGGAGGCGACGATCACCACGTCCCGCCGCTCCAGCAGCGACTGCGTGGCCGAGTGGCGCATCCGGTCGATCTGCTCGTTGATCTGGGCGTCCTTCTCAATGTAGGTGTCGGTGCGCGGGACGTAGGCTTCCGGCTGGTAATAATCGTAGTAGGAGACGAAGTATTCCACCGCGTTCTCCGGAAAGAAGGACTTCATCTCCCCGTAGAGCTGGGCCGCGAGCGTCTTGTTCGGCGCGAGGATCAGGGTCGGCCGCTGCACCGCCTCGATCACCTTCGCCATGCTGAAGGTCTTGCCGGAGCCGGTGACGCCGAGCAGCACCTGGTCGCGCTCCCCGCGCGCGCGCAGGCCTTCGACCAGATCCGCAATGGCCGTGGGCTGGTCGCCCGCCGGCTCATAAGGAGAGACGACCTTCAAGGGCTGGCCGCCCGCCGGCGCGGGGCGGCGGATCGGCTGGAACAGGACGGGCGGCAGGGTATCCATGGGCCGTGAACATAGGGTGGACAGCGGCCGGTTACAGCAGGATTCCGACTCCCGGCCGGGCGACCGCGGCAGGGCGGGGATGACGCCTCCGTGACCCCGGGCTAAGGTGGCGGTGCTGCGGGCTCCGAGGTGAAAGCAGGGGCGTGCAGCAAGGGCCGGGTTAGCACAGCGGTAGTGCAGCGGTTTTGTAAACCGAAGGTCGGGGGTTCGATCCCCTCACCCGGCACCATGCTGACCCTCACGCCCCACTTCTCCTGCCCCGTGAACCTGGAGGCCGGGGTTGGAGCGCTTCAGTCGGCCTGCGGGCGCGGGAACCGCCCCTAGAGGCTGATGAGCCGGTAAAAGACCTTCGCGGTCAGGATCAGGACGGTCAGGAAGACGAGGCCCGCCACGGTGAGGGAGGCCTGACGATCGGAGCCGACCGCGTCCAAAAGCCTGTCGATGGCCCGGATCAGCCGATCGCCCGCCTGGTCGGTCAAACGCTCCAGGCGGGCTCTCCGAATCATGCTGGGATCATACAGGCGATGGCGGCGCGTGGCGATGCGGGCCGGGGAGGTTCCCGGTCCGCAAAGCCCGGCCCGGTCCGGCGTTCACCCCTGGTCAGCAGCCAGGAGAGTCGGCGGAATGGATGAAGCGCAAGGCCGTAAGCACATGGCCAAGGTGGATCTGCAGATCGGGCGCGCCGTATCGGCCAGGGCGGAAGTCCATATCTCCTCTGGAGGCCTGATCGCGATCGGGGCCCTTGTGTCCAGCATCATCCTGTCCGTGGCGCCGCTGGTCTGGGCGGCGCGCCGGCGCCCCTATTGAGCACCGGCAGAGCCGCATCCGGATCGGGCGAGGTGGAAGTCGTCCAGTAGCCCGGCCCGATTGGGAAGGGCCGGTCGGCCTAACTGGAGAGGTCGGTATCCCGTCCCAAGGCTGGCGTTGTGGCCCATAGGCGCGGGTCCGTTACTGGCCGACGATACATTGCCCCCTGGCGCCCCGGGGAGACCCCGGGCGCGGCAGGGTCAGGCCTCCTGCGGAAGGCGGGGCAGGCGGCGGAACTCCTCGAAGTGGTCGAGGGAGATGCGGGCCACCACCTGCGCGGCCACGAGGCCGGCGAGAGCGAAAGCGGAGACGATCAGCATGGGACAGATCCTTTTATCTGTTCCTCCCTATCCCTGCGATGAAGGTGGATGCTGCGGTGCAACATGTCCATGGCTTAATGCATGCATGGCGCGGAGGGCTGGCGTGCCCGGGGTGCCGGGGCGGCGTGCAGCCAGGGTCAGGCGTTGCCGACCGTGGCGAAACCGTCCCGGTTCGTCGCGCGCACCACGGCGGCGAAGAGGCGGAGCGCCTCCGGCCCGCCCTGGTCGAGCAGGGTGCCGCCATCCATCTCGGCGGCCAGAAGCTCCGCGTGCTCGGCCAGGGTTTCCGCCGCGCGCCGCAGCGCCTCGCGCGAGAGGGTGAGTTGCAGGTCGTCGGGCAACTCGTGCCAGGCATTGGGGGTGGCCGGGACTTCCCCAAGGCGGCGGGGGTTGGGCTGCATGAAGGGTTTCCTCCTCCGCGAAGCCCTCCTGGCACGGTACGGCCCCTCTCGGGTGCCCGGGCCCAGTCTGCGTCGGCCCGGGTTAACGGCAGGTGATCAGAGCGGGGCCATCAGGCCCGGCGCAGCTCGTAGAGAGCGACGGCCGCGGCGGAGGCCACGTTGAGGCTCTCCATCGCCTCGGTGATCGGCAGCCGCACCAGCTCGTCGCAGGTCTCGCGCTGCAGGCGGCGCAGTCCGCCGCCTTCCGCCCCCAGCACCAGCCCTACCCGGCGGTCCGTGGGCTTGGCCTCGGCGAGGGTCCGCCCGGCCTCCCCGGCCAGGCCCATCACCCAGGCGCCGCCATCCTGTAGGTGGCGGATCGCGCGGGCCAGGTTCACTTCGCGCACCATCGGCACGATCTCCAGCGCGCCGGAGGCGGCGCGGGCCAGGGCGCCCGTCTCCGCCGGGGCGTGGCGGTCCTGCACCACCACCGCCGCGGCGCCGAAGGCGGCGGCGGCGCGCAGGATGGCGCCGACGTTGCGCGGGTCCGTCACCTGGTCCAGCAGCAGCACGGGGCCGTCCGAGGCCTTCAGCGCGTCGTCCAGCCCGATGCCCGGCAGGGGCTCGGCCAGCAGGGCGGCGCCCTGGTGCACCGAATCCTCCGGCAGGAAGGTGTGGAACCGGGCGCGGTCCTCCACCCGTTCGGGCTGGAGCTTGCGGGCGGCGATCGCGCCCTCCGGCAGGCGCTCCTTCAGCGCCGCCTCGGCATCGGCCGTTAGCAGCAGGCGGCGCAGGCGGCGGCGGGGGTTCAGCACCGCGGCGGCTACCGCGTGCAGCCCGTGGAGCCACAGGGTGTTGGCGGGGGCGCGGTCCTCCTCCCGCCGATCGGGACGCTGGACGTCCGGCCGGCCGCGCGGAGGGGCATCGCGGCGCGGCGGGAAGCCCGCCTCATGCCGGGATGCCCCATGCTGCGACGTTTCTGGCCGGAAGGATTCGGAGCGGGCGGAGTCAGGGCGTGCCGCCTCGGCCCGCGGGCCGGGCCGGGCCTGGCGCGGGGCGACGGGCGGCTTGCCGGGCGCCCTCTCGCCGGGGCCGGCCGGCGGCTCGCCGCCTTTCCAGCCGCGCTTGCCGTCGAAGGCGCGGGGGCGGCTGGGCTTGCCCGTGCCGGGGCCGCCGGGGGTGTTGCCCGGTTGATGGGGCGAGCGGGGGCCTTGGGGCCTGCGGGGCGGTGACATGGCGGCATCCTGCAAATCGCGGCGCCCGCCGCAAGGCATCCTAACGGTGCGTGCAGGACATGATCCACATGCGTTGACAGGCCCGCCGCTTCTCGGATAGTCCCCCGGCTCCCGCCCGTCAGGGTTGGGGACACCCTGTGGAGGGGTGCCCGAGTGGCTAAAGGGGGCGGACTGTAAATCCGCTGGCTCGCGCCTACGTTGGTTCGAATCCAACCCCCTCCATGTGTCCCATCCCCCTGGTGGTGCGGTGCGCGCGCGGCGGTCCATCCCGGACCGGCGGGTTCGGTCGGCGGGTGTAACTCAATGGTAGAGTTCCAGCCTTCCAAGCTGGCAATGCGGGTTCGATTCCCGTCACCCGCTCCAACCGCGTTGCATGGCGGCCCGGCCTTCCCACGGGCCTGAAAACCGTCATCCCGATCACCACCTAGCGATCACAACACGGCCTGCACCCGCAGGCGGGGGCCACGGCCCCTGGACAGGATAGGACCGGACGCG